>JBDVKF010000030.1:0-28637 GCA_039960995.1 Paracoccaceae bacterium
CGCGCAGGATGTGTTCAACCGGTTGCCGATCGAGACGCAAGACCGTGCCTTTATAGAACTGGCCCAAGAGATCGCAGCGACATTGAACACATCCCTGGAAGCACTGGTTGTTCATCTGGACGAAACCGCAATCCATGCGCATTTCACAATGAGGGCTTACAACGATGACGGAGACCCTCTCAGCGATGCGACGAAGCTAAGTGATCTGTCCAGAATACAGGATTTAGCGGCTGAGGTTATGCAACGTTACGCGCCGGAAATCGAACGCGGACACAAAAAGAAAGATCGGCTTGAGGCCGGTGCAAACTACCCGGACACGCTTCACCGGACAGTGAAGCAACTGCACGAGGATTTGCCGCAGGAGAAGGCCGCGATGGAGGCTGAGATCGCGGCAAAGCAAGAAGAGATCAATGAACAAAGGGCGTCAGTGGAAAAGACACGAAAATACCTAGCGAAGTTGGAGGAAAAAAGGGAACTGACGGAAAAAGAGATCAAAAGGAAAGAGACCTACAGAAAGCGGCTGGAAAAGAAGCAGGCGGAGATGGCTGAAGACATGAAGAGGTTGGAGGCTCGGCAGGTCGAGCTGGCGGCAACGCTGGTGCGTGAGGCAGAGGCCATTGAAACCGAAAAGAACAAGGTGAAGGCGGACCGGAAGAAAGCGCAGGAACTAACGGCAGCTGCGCTGCGCGCAAAAGCGTCCTATGAAAGTGGTGTGAGTGCAATCGAAGCGGTGTTGTCCGAGGCTGAAAATAACACGCTCAGCTATGAGCCAGAGACCGGACAAACGACGATGCAGGATCCAAAACCGGTGAATGCCGCACCACCGAAACTCCGGACACAGATTATGAAACTCGTCAAGCGTCTCGCGTTCATTGAAAGTAAACTGTTCACGCGTATCTTCCGATTGGACGAACACATCAACAGAGTCCGGGCATTCCTGAAGCGAAACGATATCGCGCCGGAAGCGAAACAGACCGCCCATAAGATTGTGCGAGATGTCGAAGGTGATGAGCCCAGCCTAGGATAAGAAATTGTGTTTGATCTCTCGAAAGATCGTGGACTTATGGCGCTTGAGGACACGGGCCATCCTTGGTCTGGGTCGACTCCGATTACGAGGCCCATGTGGCGTCCAAGACGAATTTACACTCGCAGCTACTGCCCAAAACCTTCGCAAACTAGCAAAACTCAAGCCAATGGTGCCCGCCACCGGCTGAAAACAGGACGAGACACAGGTCGTTCAACAAAATCAGCGCACCGGTTCAAAGTGCAACGTCAAAACCAACGACTTTTTCAACGAAATCGGCTCTTTGCCGACCTTTGCCGCAATTGCAACGTTTTTGTTTATTCTTTGGAAAGAGGATGCGTGCATTAAGGTTCACCTGAACAGAATTCTCCGCAAGCACAGGACGTTCAATTATTAAAGATTTGCAAAATGGAAACGTTTTGAGTGACTGCCTCGCGACCGGGCTCCGAACACACAAAACCCCGGAGGGAGGATCCGGGGTTTCGTTAGTGGTGCGGCCAACCAAGTGATCCGCCGCACCGGGTAGCCGAACGTTAGAAGAAACGTCCGATCAATTTACCAGCGCCTTGGATCAGCGATGGGGCTGCGGCCTTCAGGGCCATGCCCGCGATAGGTGCCAGTGCGCCAAGGAAAGCTGGGTCGACGTTCTGGTCTACCGCGGCACCAACAAAATCTTCGCGATCGACAGCTGCGGATTGATATGGAAGGTTCATGATAGTCTCCAATATAAATTAAGTTTAGGTTGGTCTATCCGCTGTGCGGCGCCAGGCTTAGAGCCCTTCAACGGCGTCGACTGCGAATTGCTTTGCTGCGCTTGCAGCATGTGGTGCGAGGTAACTCATAACCGAGCCAACGCCGCCACGGATATCGTCCCAGTCCAAGCCAAATATGGCCGGATCAACACCGTGAGCAATGGCGTTACCCATGCGGTCAGTCCGATCTATGGAGGGGGATTGATAAGGCAGATTCATTGTTTCTCTCCTTTCAAAGGTTGTGGGCTGCTGCCCGGGAAGACATAGCAAAGCCATGTCGGCTACGTGCCGCAGCCTTGCCAGAAGCCTAGCTGCGACGCATTGTAATGATCGTGATTGAGGGACGCCCGCCAATCAGTAGGCACGCCATTGACGTAGTGGTCCAAAGGTCACCGGCATCAGGCCACTTACATCAATGGTATAACGGTAGAGCTTGCGGGCCTCTTCCTCGCGCTTGTGCGGGTTGAAAAATTCCATCACCACATCCCAGAAATCGGATCCTGGGCGGCTGATTGGGCTGCGCTCAACCATGATCTTGTTCAACTCAAGTTTGCTATCCAGCGCATCGGCAAAGACTTCGCCAGCGGTGAACGCATTGGTGGCCGCGTAGTTCAGGGCACGATGATAAGGTTCGACGCCCTTGTTACGCAGTTCATAGTAGACCCGATCTAGGAAGTTCCGCAGGGCATCCTTTTCCTTTTGAGCGCTGGCCGCGCTTTTCGAATTCACGTTCGCTTCGGCCAAGGCAGCCGAATTCCACGAGAACATACCGCGCAGAATAGGCGAAATGACTGGCACGACGTGACCGTTATAGAGCCGCGTTTCGCCGACAATGCTGCCTGCGATGGATACCCGGTCAATAAGGTTGGGGTTATCGACCGTCTTTTCCTTCCGGAGTTTCAACTTGGCCTCAGTCGTCATCTCTGGTTTATCAAGAACTTCTAGCGTTGCGCCCTCTTGCTGCACGAGGAAATTAACCAACTGGGAAAATTCAAGGATCGCGAACTGGTTCTGCGGACGGATGGCGAAGCAGTCGATTCCATCGATCTTGAGGGTCCATTCTAGTGCTGTTGCCGCATTCGCAAACTCTGGTCGCCGTAAAAGGCGAGCCATATCAAGGTGATCGTTCGGGAACATGGAATCAACGTTGGGGTCGTTCCGCACCACGTTTGACATCAATTGCTGAAAGTAATCGCGGTTGGTTTCATTTACGAAATCGTAACCAACCGTTCCAAAAGCAAAGACTTTTTCGTCTGCAATAAGGTTTGATGTGACCCCAGAGGGTTGGACTTCGGTCGGATTGGCGTGAACAAAATTGTGTGGGGCCGGATCTTGGATTGGGGTGGGTTCGGGCATGACCGGTGGCTGGATATCAAGCCCAGCAGCAAAATCTGTAGAAGCCTCAGCAGGCTCTTCGGCTGCCGCGAGTACGACGGCATCCGTTATACCGGTTTCACCGGCGGGAGTAACCATTTCGGGCGAAGTATCAGGGTCCGACATCGTCAAATTCCTTTCTAATGTATGAATGGGGGGAGTCACGGACGCGGTTTCAATAGGCCGCAGATTTTCGTGCAATTGCACCAGGTCTAGCCGCCTTGCGACGGCTGACTTGTCGTCTCCCGTGTGACTCGGCTGGCAGGGGACACAAGACTGAATTAGAAGGTTTTGAATGGTTTCGGGCGTCATCATGGGATCAATCGACCGCATCAGTGCGACGATCCCACTCACAACGGGGGCTGAAAAACTGCTTCCTGAAATTGAGGAATTTCTGTTTTCATCGAAGAAACGGATGTCTACGCCCGGCGCCAGAAGCATCTTCTTACACAGTAACGGGCCAACGTTGTTAAACGCCGCCGCATGTCCGTGAATATCGTGCGCACCGATAGCCAAAACTTGGCGCACGCATGCAGGAACCGTATCAACCTCTAGCCCATCATTACCAACAGCGGCTATCAGTTGAACGTTTGACTCGACACAGGCATCTATCGACGCGCGCATCTCATCGGACGGCTGGCCGGTGTTTGTCAGATGCGCTCCGCTTACGTTGATGATATGTGCGCCTGCCTCAACAGCAGATTTTATAGCTTTGGCGAGAGTTCTTTCAGAGCATCCACGCAAAGTGCCATTTTGATCTCCCTCAAACACTGAGAAGGGGAGAATTTTAGCAGACGGAGCAACACCAGTCTTTTTGCCCGCAATGATACTGGCGACGGCCGTGCCATGCATGGTTCTATTGCCATGGGTTGCGGGTTCAATCTGGTGGGCGACCAAGTCGGGATGTGTCGGATCAATCGCACCATCCAGTACGGCGACTTTGACGCCACTTCCGAAGCGAGCTCGCTTGCGAAGCTGGCGGAGTGAATTTCTTTGGGCATCAAGATCGTACATCACGTGGGCCTTCACTTGCGAACGGTGTTACGGATGCGCCAAAGCCCATCCCTAAATGTTTGCCTGTCCACCTATGCTGGCGATCGCATGGTGTTGTGGATCAAGCTGTTGAGGACACGCTAACCTTTCGGCGTGGATGCGCGGAGTGAAACAGGTGTGAAATTCTTGGACGCCACCGTGAAATCCGCATTTTCGATGACACAAAAAAATGCGACCGACGTGCGGTCACGTTCAGCGGTACAGTGCGCTTGGAAACCCGGAAGGCGTCTTTGTTAGGATCGTTTGTGGAAATCAGCTGCAGTAAAGAGGCCTAGTCGGGCAGTATTCTGATCGAATGGTAGTGGACCTTCTTGTTGTTCCGCAATTTCCGGCTCGCGACTTGCAAAACCATCCCACACAACGCGCCCCGATGCTGCGTTAAGAACCAATTGCCGCGCAACAATTGGCGCTGCTCCGCTTGTTCCGATCAACCGGGACCTTGCACCAGAAAGAACGCCGATTGAGGGCACACCGGGGCGATGTGTGCTAACGTCGGAAACAGCGGATACAAGAACTTGCTCACCCCAGGTTGTTTGGGTCCCGTCTGCCAATGTTCGGACCCCCCCGGCCCCGGAATAAGGGGCTGGTCGACCGCTGTTTTGGTCTAGCCCGCCCACACGGATTGTATCTTTCGAAGACGCCACAGCATTAAGTGCCCCAAAACCGGTAATAGGGTCTCCTTGATCGCTGGTAGAAAGTGACACGAGATAGCTTTGTCGACCCAAAGACTTCAGATATGCCGGATCATCGTCACGTTGGAGCCAAATGAGAATATCATCCAATTCTCCCAAAGCCCGTGCTGTGGTGTCGCGTGTGACCGATACCGTCCAAAGCCCTGCCGGCGCGCGCCGGGCTTGTCCACGTGTATAGACCGTTGGGATCAAGGCAAGCATGATACGCCAACGGTTCCCCAAATGCTGATCCATTGACATTTGGCCGATGTTTTCACCTGCCATTCTGATATCGACAAAGGTGCGCGGATCACCGTCCGAAGTGACGATTCCGACTGCCGAAATTTCGGCTTGATCATCCAATGTCACACCGTTTGGGGGCGACAGAATGATATTGTAGCCCGCAGGGTCAAAACCGTCGGGAAACCAAAGTTCCAGAAAACTGGACGTCCGGTCGTCAGGTTGCAAATGCCAACCGATTTGCGCCGTACTGGCAGAGAACTGACCTTCGTTTAGCCTTGCATGCATCCGAGATTCAAAATTGTTCCCCGATGGCATGACAAATTCGGTAGTCTGTTTGGCCTTGCGCGCTTCTAGCAAATCTTGAATGGCTGTTTCCATTTCTGATTTGCCGTCGTGACGTCCCGCGCTCCACCCATAGGAGAAATTTACAATAAGGGGCAATTCTTCCTCGCCAATTGCCCTCGCGATCTGGCGCGCGCGTTCGAAAACATAGTGGATGGCAGAGAGCATATACATTTCTTTGCCGAAACCTGACGTGTCCCATGCAATCGTATTTGGGAGCTGGACACAAATGATCTGAATGTCGTCGCCCAACGTCTCCCCTTCAAACAGACTGTCGTTGCCTGCGGCGATTCCCATGACATGCGACCCGTGGGTCGCGTGACGGCGCAGGTTGTTTCCCAATTCAAGATTGTGAGGGTCTGTCGCCCCAGAAAGTCGATAAATCGCAGTGTCGTCGGTGGGATGGAGCGCGCGTAGCTCATCAATTTCAGCGTTGGTCATTTCGCGACCAAAAGGGACATGAGCAAACGCTTCTGCACGTCCTGATTGCAACCAGCAATGGCTGATTTTGGTCATTCCATCTGTTCCTAGAAAGGCCCGGTGCGCAAATGGCAAACCATCATCAATTACTGCAATGATCGCTTTAGGCGGCGTGCTTGGAACGGTCCAGTGTGCTGGTGGTTCAGTATGTTCAAAATTCTCGACCCATGACGACGGCGAAACAGGAAAGTTCAACCGAAAACGAGGCTTTTTGATCCTGCGCACCGGGTCGGTGTCGCCTTCTGCGCTGATACTGGTCTGCGTGTTGAAACTGGGCTTTGTTAGCTCTTGCAGGATTTCATCCAGTACAACGGTTTCGCTTCTCAAGGATCGGTCTTGGCCGAGCTTTGAACGGATCAAGAATGGGGTGAATTTTTGCAGAACAGAACCTGCGGACCAGAGCAAAGGTACGCGGATTGAGAATTTTCCAGAAACAGACTCAAAATCGCCTCTGTCCTCAAACAAGGCCATATTGAGCCCCTCAAACAGGGCCGTGTAGATCGTCGAATTGCCTTGCGCGATCAGCGGAAAGGAATACGGACGTCCGAGGTCTTCGGAAAAAACCCAACGTTCGTAAGGACCTGTGTAACGTTCGATTGGCTTGTGTGTGCCGAGTTGCGGCTCTGACATCTCAGACGACTTTCTGCGTGTCAGAAACAGCCCGATCCCACATCCAACTGAAATGCGGTGATGGGGCAATGTCTGCCCTCTGTTCATCCGTAATTCCGAGTGTTGCCGGATCATCGCGAAAGACTTGGTCAAAGAAATCCTGATCCGCCGCCGCCAAGTTGTATTTGCGCTTTTGGTCGACCCGATGCCCGCAAAGCCCTAGAATGGCCTCACCAATGGCGGTGCCAAGCACAGCACCTGCGCAACTGTCGATAGGATAATGTACCCCTGCGATCGTGCGGTTGACCGAGATACGTTCTGCCAGTCCGCGCAACATAGCGACTCGATTGTTACGATCCGAGAAACTGTCCCATCTGTCGACCATAGCAATCAAAACGGTTGCAGCGGCATAAGCCTCGGTCGCGTGGGCTGACGGGAAGCTGCCGTGTCCAGGCGTTGGAATCATCGGTAAAATGCGCCCATCGATTTGATCGGGACGGCGGATCGCAAGAACGTGCTTGGCAATCATCGCGACATGCGCAGAAATCACTTGCGTGGCCGTTATCAATTCAAATGTATTCTGGTGCTGGCTTGCGTGCATCCCAAGGATCATCGCAAAATACTCCGTCGGGAAACCGAGTTGAGAGATGACTTCGGTTCCACGGTCGGCCCGCAGGTCGGCATAAGCGAGAACATGGGCGCACTGACGCGCGAGCAGATCATCGGAGGGAAGTGCAATGCGAGCCAACCCATCCCCTGCAAAGCGAATTTCGACAGATTTTTCACCGGCTACGTCACTGGTTTCATATGCGAGCTGTGACAGAAATTCTGATATGTAGAGAGAACCACGTACCCACGTAGCCCAACGATTGTTGTTGTCGGTACTATTGAAAGCAAGTGACGTGCTGGGTTGTGCGGATCCTTGCTCATTCAAGTGCGCAAGTGCTTCCGCCGTTGTTTGTAAACCTACTGTTGTTGCCGGACCGTAACCACCCGTATCTCCAGCGCCCAGAAAGCCCCCCAGACCAGTGACGCCTCCGACACCACCTACTCCTCCGACACCACCAACTCCGCCAACGCCTCCGACACCGCCTACCCCTCCGAACTGTGTCATTTCGTTTCTCCTTATTGCTGTTTCGTCAATTCAGTGAATGCCTGCCGCGCCGAGTGCATCGATCACAAGATGACCCAGATGGTGTTGTGCAACCGGGTAGTTTTCTCGATAGCGCGCCAAACTGAAGTCTGGTGCAACTTTACGCATTTCCACGGCTGCCAGTTTGGCATCATCACCGCGATCAAGGTTATGCAAAGCCGTAATCTTTGCGCGATGCGTCGAAATGTGTCGAGCGTTGCGGGACAAGGATTTATTAGCAAACTCGAGTGCCTTTGAGAACTCGCCCGACGCGAGGTGTGCCGTGCTGGCGAGACTGTCGTAATAGTATCCGAACGGGTCGATTGGTGATAACTCCCGCGCTTTCATTGTCGCCGCCACGGCCGCCTTACCATCGCCGGAAAACGCTTTTTGTGTTCCACGCAACAGCCAAGCGAGGCTTTCGTTGGGATTTATCGACAAGGCAGCATCAAAACTGTGACCTGCCATTTCAAAGTCCCCAATCAGGTTGTTTTTGACAAAACCTTCCATCGCAAGAGCTAAGCTTGATTCCGGATCATGGTCCAACGCCTGGTTGCATAGGCCTTCTGCATTCGCTGCGTCCTTTCTGACATCGAGAGAATAGCCATTCATGACATTCAGCACATACCATTTCGCCAACCAAACCAGCGGTTCAGACGCATTCTTGTTCCGGCAATGCGCCTCATCAAGGTAGCTGCGGGCTGACAAGAAGTTACGTAATGTGCGACGATGCATCAGGTTGGTGCCAGCAATAATCAGATGGTGGTTAGCGACTTCGGCGAGGGCACGTGATTGAATCGACGAAATAATTTGGCGCCCAATGGAAATGCTGACCTTTTGAGACATCTGCAGGAGTGAGGCGACAATTTGGTTAAGGTCGGATACACCGCAACACGCCAGTCGCTCGCTCCACATGATATCACCGGTCGCGGTGTCAATGAAATCTACGTCAGCGACCAGACCGCCCCCGACGCGCTGCAATGAACCGCAAAGCACAAAGTCAGCGCCAAGATCAGATTTCATGTTTGAGATATCATAAGTCTGATGGGTCAACTCACGGCTGGAAAGGTGTGAAATGACTGTCAAAAGTTTCGATCGGGACAAAATCCGACAGCAATGCTGGCTTATCCAGTCGCCGACAGCTGCTAAGGTGGCATCATTACCAAGGTGCACCAAAGGAAGAAACGCAATCTTTGGCTGCGTAGACGTCAACGTTGCACTTTTACCGTGCTCATCTTTTGTCGTTGTGTCTCTAATCCGCGCGACCCATTCGCGAAAATTGGGATGGGGGATTTCCAAATCTTCGAGGAACGCGCCGTCGGCGGGCCCTCCGACAAATTGGATGAATTCGAGATTTATGGCGATTTCGTCGTTGCTGACATCAAGGATCTGATTGAAAGCTACGCCACACTGACCGCGTAAATCTGACAACGCACGGCGAACGTTCTGATGGCCGCAGTCATAGGCTGCTTGCCCCCAAAGCATGGCTTGCAAATCCGCGCGACGCATTTTGCCGTCAACAGACTTGGCAAGCAGAAAGAGCAACGCCTTGTGTTTCCGACCTTTGATTTGTGTATACCCCGCTCCAGCAATATCTGCAGACGTCTGACCATACAGCTTCAATTGTAAGACCAATTGCACAACGGTCTCTCCAAAAATTATCGTAAATTTAATTCGTATAATACTGGAAACTGTAGGAGTTCGGTGCCACTGCGTCTAGGTAATCGAATTGCGGTTCTCCTTACTTGACAGATGATTCGCGATGTTTTCACACCTGTATTTCCGGCATCTGGAGTAAAATGGGCAAAGTCAAATTGAACAAAGGTTTGTCGTGCGAGATCCTGGTACATTCGTCGATTTGGTCGAGTTCTTCAAAAAGTGGCACAACAAATTAAATCTTATAATCCACATTATGTATTTATACCGTGGATACGCATCCACGATCCAACTCTACTGCCGATGTGTTAAGCGCTGTGGAATGATCAGCTGTTGTCGCGCGTATGATCTGCAATATGTGGACGGCCTGCTGCCAGCCAGTATCCCACGCCCATGATGCCCGCTCCGGCGATGGTGTTTCCGATGGATACGAACAGAAAATTATAGGCCGCACCTGCAAACGTTATGTCGCGGCTGTGCTCTGATAAAAGCGCCACGCTAAAGATGGTCATGTTTGCGACTGAATGTTCAAACCCCGCGGCGATGAAGGCGTAAAGGCAGAACCAGATCAATACGATTTTGGCGATGTCTGTTGTCACTCGCTCTGACATCCAAATCGCAAGGCACACCAACCAATTGCATAACACAGCGTTCAGGGTCAGGATCATTGCGCTGGCGTGCATCTTCTTTTCTGCAACGGTGTGCAGCAGGTTTGCCCCGTCACCCGATAGGATCAATCCGCCGCCGCCATAGACAAACAACGCGCCCAAGAACGCGGCGCCGATCAGGTTGCCGATCCAACTTGCGCTGAGGCACATCGCCAGATCGGACAGACCCGTCCGCCCAGTAAGAGCACCAAAAGTCATGTACATTGTGTGACCTGTGAACAGCTCGGACCCGGCGAAAATGACCAACATCAAAGCCAGACCAAAACTGGCCCCCATCACAATCGGGCGGATCGATGCATCAACGCCTTGGCCCACGGAAAAGATCAGCAATATGCCAAAGCCGACATAGGACCCAGCCATGGCAGTCAAGATCAAAAAACCCACCAGATCTTTGCGGACATGGATCGCCTTGGCGTGGGCCGATTTGGCGAAAGCGTGGATGGTGTCCACATAGCTGATCATTTGGCTGGGCTTTCAATTGCGCGGCGCATCGCGTGGACCATTTCTGATCCACGCATGGTTTTGACCGCTAGAAAGAGGCCGCGCTTAAACGTCTTTACCGCCGGTAAAGTTGAATTCAGCGCCGGACCGAATGCCCGACGGCCAGCGGGTCGTCATGGTTTTCAAGCGCGTGTAAAACCGCACGCCTTCCATGCCGTGGATGTGGTGATCGCCGAACAAGGACCGCTTCCAACCGCCAAAGGAATGATAGGCAACCGGCACTGGGATTGGGACGTTGACGCCGACCATGCCAATGCGCGCACGGGCCCAGAAATCACGGGCCGCGTCACCGTCGCGGGTAAAAATCGCGGTGCCGTTTCCGTATTCGTGATCATTCACCATGTTGACCGCTTCTTCGTAGGTTTGCGCACGCACAACGCTAAGAACCGGACCGAAAATCTCGTCGGTATAGATCGACATATCGGTGGTGACGCCGTCAAAAAGACAGCCCCCGATAAAATATCCGCCCTCGTACCCTTGCAAGGCTATGCCACGTCCATCGACAACCAATTTGGCGCCTTTGTCCACGCCTTGCGCAATCAGATCGTTGATCTTGTCAAAGCTCTGTTTGCTGATCACTGGCCCAAGCTCGGAGTCTGGATCGGTGTATGGTGCGACCTTGAGAGCTTGGATGCGTGGGGTCAGGGCTTCGACCAAACGATCTGCGGTTTCTTCGCCGACGGGCACAGCCACGGAAATCGCCATGCAGCGTTCGCCAGCCGATCCATAGGCCGACCCGATCAAGGCATCTACGACTTGGTCCATATCTGCATCTGGCATCACAACAAGGTGGTTTTTCGCACCACACAATGCTTGGACACGTTTGCCGTTTCCGGTGCCGCGCCCATAGATGTATTCACCAATCGCGGTCGACCCGACAAAGCTGATCGCCTCGACGGTGGGGTGATCCAACAGGGCATCAACGGCTTCTTTGTCGCCATTCACCACATTGAACACACCTGCGGGCAAACCGGCTTCGGCGAACAATTCGGCGATGCGCATCACCACGCTGGGGTCTTTTTCGGACGGTTTCAGGATGAACGTATTCCCGCAGGCGATTGCCACCGGGTACATCCAAAGCGGCACCATTGCTGGAAAATTAAACGGTGTGATCCCGGCCACAACACCAACAGGTTGACGCACGGAAAAGCTGTCGACATTAGCGGCCACAGCTTCGGAATATTCGCCTTTCAGCAATTGCGGGATGCCACAGACAAATTCGACAACTTCGATACCACGTGCAATTTCGCCTTTGGCGTCAGGCAGTGTTTTGCCGTGTTCGGCGGACAGCAGTTCAGCCAACTCGTCAGTGTGCTTTTTCAGCAGATCGCGAAATTCAAACATCACCAATGCGCGTTTGGCGGGCGGCGTTGCCGCCCATGCAGGCAACGCTTTGGCCGCGACTTGAACGACAGCATCCACGTCTTGGGCCGAGGCCAAAGTGACGGAACTGGACACTGCACCCGTTGCCGGATTGATGACGTCAGACGTTCTGTGGCTGGTACCGGCCCAGCTGGAATTGTTCACGAAATGGGTCGTGGTTTGCATAATCATAGTCTCCATCGGGTTTGGGTCCGATCGTTTCAGCCGTCATATTGGTTAGCGGAAAAAGCCCGATCAGATATTAGATATATTCAAGATCCGTCATCAGCGACTTGAGCTGAGCGGATTGTAATTCGGTCAGGTTTGGCAGTGGCGCACGCGCCCGCCCAAGTTTCAGATCAGACCATTCAGACATCGCGCGCACACATTGTGGAACGCCGTAGCGACGGAAAAAGACAAACAGCGGTTCCATCTTTTTGTACAAGGTGCCGCTTGCCGGATTGCCTTCGCGCAGCAGACGATGCAGCGTTACCATGTCGTATGAAAACAACGGGTGGAACGCGGCTTCCCATCCGATTGCGCCATATCGATAGCTTTCGCGCGCAACGAAATGCAGGCCCGTATACAGGGCGAAACGGTCCCCCGTCAGCGCTCTGATATCGCGGACACGTTGGGGATCGCCCGTCGCGTCTTTGACGGAATCGATCCCATCAATGGCCGCCATTTCCGCGATCATTTCTGGTGTCATATCATACCGTGTCGTGCGCGGGATGTTGTACAGCCGGATCGGGATATCGATTTCTGTCGAGACAGTTTCATAGTGGCGCATCACATCTGCGAAATAGATGTCGGGCAGATAGGTCTGCATTTCCAACATCATCGTCGCCGCCCCAGCCTTCTGGGCATGTTCGGCCCAATGCAGAACTTGGCGCGTGGACAGATCCCCAACGGCAACATTAACCGGCACGCGACCCGCCGTGGTGTCACAAACGGTTTCCACAACCGCCAAACGCTCGGCTTCGGTCAGATAAACACCTTCGGTCGTGCTGGCGACACAGGTCACGCCATCTGCACCACTTTTGATGATCGCATCTGTATAGGTTTCAAGAACTTCGTGATCTACCTGACCCGTAGGATCAAAAGGCGTAATCAGGTAGCAGTAAAGCCCACCCTTTTGGCCAACCGTTTCAACTGTCACTGGGGTCTCCTTATGAGCAGAGATGCCACGCCGGGGAGACAACGTCGCATCTCTGCTTGTCGTGGCTTAGGTCGCAGGAAATTTGTCGCGATCAGAGCCAATTTCGACAGTTTCGCCCGTCTCTGAGAACGTGCGGTTCACATTTGCGCTGCCATAAATGACCATCGCAATGACCTCTTCATCGGTGTCATTGATCAGCTCGTGCTGCACACCCGGCGAAATAAAGGTCGAGTCGTATTTGCTGCAAAAGACTTCTTGGTCGCCGTCCAGAATAATACGCATCGTGCCTTCCAGAACGGTGACCTGTTCTTCGGCGTTGTGCGTGTGGGGCGGAACAGCTGAACGGGCAGGCATGACGGTGATACCGGAATGCAGCGAACGGGCGCCGATGCCTTTGCTGGCAATGGGTTGGTTCACGATGCCGATGCCACGTTTGACCTGAGGCAGATCCGCATATTTCAAGTGGTTTATCGTCTTTTCAGTGGCCATTGAATGTCTCCTTTAGGTAGTCTTGGAATGAGTACGCAAACGGGTTGCGTATGTGATCTTGAGATCTTGACGGGGGCCGTGACCTGTTGGGGTCAGCGGAACCACAGGATCAGCGAAGGTGAGAACGCGATGACAAAACAGACCGCGATCAAGGCGATGAAGGCTGGAATGGCTTTGTAAGCGATGTTCATAAAGGGTTCGCCGCTGACCGCGGCGGCGGCAAACAGGTTGATCCCCACCGGCGGCGTGATGAAACCCACAGACAGAGTTGCCACAACAAAGACGCCAAAGTGGACCTGATCAAAGCCAAGTTGTTCACCAATTGGGAACAGGATCGGCATGATCACTAGAATGGCGGCGATAGGTTCCAGCAAACACCCGACCAGCAACAACATGGCCACAATCAACACGACCGAAAGATAGGGGCCGGTGCCAAAGGATGTGAACGCTTCGACAATGGCGCCGGGGACCCGCAGGATCGCCAGAACCTCGGCAAAGAGGATCGAAAACGCGATGATCGGAGCCAGAATGCCTGTCGTTTTAGAGGCTGCCAGAAAGATGTTTCCAAGGTCGCGGAAATCGACCTCGCGGACGATCAACAATTCGACCACGAACACATAGAACACAGCAACTGCGGCGGCTTCGGTTGGGGTAAAGAACCCACCGTAAATACCGCCAAGGATCACAACCGGTGCACCAAATCCGTAACGCGCTTGCCAAATGGCAGACAACGCTTTCGAGCCTGAGAATGGCGTGCTTTCCGTGGCCCCCCAAGTCGAGAACGAACACACGATGTAATTCGCAATGCACAGACCCAAGGCAATCAACAAGCCCGGAAGAACGCCAGCGATAAACAGATCACCAACAGATGTTCCCGTCGCGATCCCATAGATAATAAAGATCAGGCTTGGGGGCACGATCACACCCAAAATACCGCCAGAAGCCGCAAGCGACGCCGCATAGCTTTTGTCGTATCCACGGTCCTTTAGGGCCGGAACCATGATTTTACCAATAGTCGCCGTATCAGCAGAGCTGGACCCGCTGGTCCCGGCAAAGAAGAAACAGCCAAAGATCGTGGCCATACCCAAGCCGCCTTTAATCCAGCCCACCAACGCTTCGCCTAGGCCGACAAGATCGCGTGCTATGCGTCCCCGGGATATGATTTCACCGGCAAGGATGAACAATGGCATCGCCAAAAGCGCCCAACTGTCCAGGGATGCAAACAATGTCGTGCTGAGACTGCTCAGGGAATACGCGCCCGTTAGGATGATGAGGGATATCGACCCCATCGCCAGCACGATGAACAAGGGCAGACCAATCACCAGATGGATCAGCATCAGTACGATCACGATGGTGGCGACTTGCATGTTGCTTAGATCAATCATGTTACAAGCTCCGCTTTAGGTGTCGCTGCGGTAAAGAACCGGCGGCGTACACGTTGCAGAATACGGATGATCATCAGACCCCAGCCGACGGGCAAAGCCAGCTGCGCCCAGGACATATTCACCGGCAAAGCGTGCATACGAATATTGGCGCGTTGCTGAACTTCCATCAGGCTAAGCGAATAATAAATCACCGCGATTGAGATCAAGATACACAGGAAATCACCGTATGTTTCCAGTGCCTTGCGTCCGGTTTCACCCATCTTGTTGGGCAGCAAGTCAATGCGGATATGTTCATCGTGACGAAAGGCTTCGGCGGCTGCGATATAGGCGAAATACACAAAGGCGTATCGCGCGGTCATCTCACCCCAATTGGTGGAGTGCTGAAAGAAATAGCGCATGAAGACTTCTGACAGGATGATCAGAAAGAAATATGCATAGGCCAAAACGACCACGATCTGCACAAACGGTCCGTCGATAAATCGCACAAACCTGTTGTTGTTGGATGAAATTTGCATCTGAGCGGGAGTCTTTCGCAAGAGATCAACTTAGGGGGCACAAGCGGCGGGGATTGCACAGGCAAACCCCGCCATTCAGTTTTAACCTTGCGCGTTCATAACCGTGGCAAGCGCGTCACGACCAAATGCGTCTTTCAACGCGTCGTATTCGCTGCGCTGATGACCCATGGCAGAGACCCATTCTGACTTTTCATCATCGTTCAAAGTCACGACTTCGATACCCGCGTCAGTCCAAAGTTTGATCATCTCTTCATTCGCAGCCAACTGTTGTGCGCGCTGGAATTCATAGCTTTCCGCACCGGCCTTCATGATCGCGGCTTGCACATCATCCGGCAATGCGGCGTACCAATTGCGATCCAGAACAGTGATGTGACAGTTAAAGTTCAACTCGTACAATGTAGCACTGCTGAGGGTTTCGTGGATTTTAGTCGCAGTCAGCGGACCCAACCCAACGCTCAGCGCATCAGCTGCACCTTGTTGCATCGCCTGATACGCTTCGCCCCATGCAATCGAAACAGGGTTCGCAGCTGTCAATTTGAACATAACGTCTTCAACACGTGTGCCGTTGGTGCGGACTTTCAGACCCTCAAGGTCACCCGGCCGGCGCACAACGCGATCCACTTTGTTGCTGATGCCCAAAACACGGAAACCTGCGTTTGCCCACATGCCCGGAACAACCTGGAAACCGCTGTCTGCGGGACGGCTGATAAAGTCGGAATTGCGGAATGCGTCTGTTTGGATCGTATTTTCGAATGCGTCATTCGAGCTGAACAAGAACGGCAAATCAAGAATGTTGTACACTTCGGAATAGTTCACAAAGTTACCAGTCGAAAGCTGGCATCCTTGGACCGCGCCGGTCAGCACTTTTTGCGGAAGCACGTTTTGTCCGCCCAGGCTGCCCGCTTCGTGAATGTCAACTTCAAGCGCCCCGTCCGAATACTTTTCGGCAGCCGCTTTGAACTGGGACAGACCCGTGATCATGTATTTTTCTGTGGCCGCACCAAATGTGTGCCCGAATGTCAGTCTGTGTTCCGCAGCCGCACGCGCGGACGTGATGACGAATGGTGATGCCACGCCGGCTGTTGCAAGCATCGCACTGGACTTAAGCAGTTTTCTTCTTGAAAGCATGTTTTGTTTCCCTGGATTCGAATGTTCCGCGCTTCTGCCTTAGAAACGCAGCCATCATTGACAATTCGATGTCTGGAGTGGATTTGAAGTTTTCCATCTTTTATTACATCATGTAATTAATCTAAGTTTCTAAAATCAATCCTGTCAAGAAATTTCTAGGATCAGCCAAAACTGACCCATCAATAGTCTGTGACTTTGGTCCTTTTTTAGGCGCTCAGCTTTTGATTTGATTGCAGTTTTAAAGCGTCAAAGGGCATCCAATTTGCCCCCCTACCCTGCAACGCTTAAGCGCCGTACGCACCTGTCAAAAAGTAATCATGCACGGCCAGGCTTTCTGATGCATCGATATAGCTGGCACCGCTGACGACGATTCGACTTGGCTGAATGTCCATCTCAGCAACAGCCTTTTCATAACCGGACTGCACGCCTTTGGAATATGCATGTGCTTGCAACACCGGCCCGGCCAAAACAATCGTTTCCGGCGCAATCGCAACCGTCAGCGTGACCAGATTTGCCCCCAGCACACGCCCCGCATCAAAAAAAGTGTCGTGTTCCTTGCCACATTTTTGATTGGCCATGGACACCGCAGATTGCAGCATTTGGCTAAATTCCGTGCCGACTTGGTCTGCCTTTTCTTGGACAGTTGGCAATTCTGTCAAAATGGCTTTGCCCGAGGCGATTTGGCTAAGCTTCCTGACTTTGTGTTCGTCCTTTTCTTTTGAGAACACAGGAAGGTCGTTGATCCACCCCTCATCGGCCAACCGCCTCACAATGCGCCCGCCGATGGCAATACTGGCCCCCATCCCTTCGGACACGTGAGCCAGGAAAACGTTTGATCGATCTTTTCCAGCCGCGACTTTGTTGTCGAGATAATGCCGACACAACGCATCACCATTGTTTTCCACCCGCACCGGGCATTGCAGCTTTTCGACAAGGCGTTCCTTGATCGGGAAATCCGGCCAGTTCAACAAAATCGACTTGGTCAGAAACCCAGATTCTACGTTGATCGAACCCGGTATGGTGAACGACGCCCCAAGTATCAGGTGACGTTGCAGGACATTGTCGCGCACTAAACCGTCAACACAATCAGCGATGAACGCAACTGTATCTGAACCCGATACCGTCACTTGCTTGGGGATTTCCCGTTGCATCAGCGGCTTTCCACAAAGATCAATGATCGAGATGAGCCGTGAAAATGACGAGATGCTGATCGCGATCAAATACCCCCCCTTTGGGTTGATCTGAAGGGCAACACCGGGTCGGCCCCGTTGGCCGTCTTCCCGTGTGATCGGAGCTTCGATGCAGATCCCATCAGCGATCAGTTCTTTGGAAATGCGCGACAAGGATGCTGGCGTCAGATCAAGTTGCTTGGCCAATTCTTGTCTTGAAATCGAATCCGAACTGCGCAGCGCCTGCAAAATTCTGGATCTATTGTTACTGCGGATATCATGCAAATGCTGACGTTTAATGGGTGGTGTATCAGGTTTCAAAGCAATGACTCTTCCAATCGTCAGGCGTTCATACAAGCGCACGTGACTTAAGGTATAGTTGGAAGCGTCAAGATTTCAAACGTATCAGAACGTCGGCCACACATCGCGGCCTTTGCCCATCCCCCAAAGACAGCACCGCAGGCGGTGCTGAAAAAAGCGGGACACGCCTCAGGTTTTGGCAAGCTGGATCAGAATGTCCAATGCGGTTTCAAGGTCTTGCGGGCGCTTGATGCCACGCGACACCATCATCGAACCTTCAAGGCTGGACACAAACATTGAGGCAAAATCTTCTGCGCTGAGATCCGCGCGAATTTCGCCCCGCTCCTGTCCTTCTCGCAAGACTTCTGCCAACCATTGATGCTGAGAATCAAAAAACAGAACCACCTCATCGCGGACTTGATCAGGCAAAGTTTCGGAATCAGCAGCCAGCACACCACCAAGGCACAACCCGCCTTGTTCGCGCAATGAAGCGACAAATAACGCGCCATAAGCCCGCAAAAGATCAGGGGCCGTCGCGGCCGTAAGCCCGTCAATCGCATCCACAAAAGCCAGTCGATACGCCTTGGCCGTTGCTTCGGCCAAATCGGCTTTCGTCGAATAATGATAATGAATGCTTGCGCTTTTGATGCCAACCTCAGCGGCGACATCGCGGAAACTAAACCCATTATAACCACGATCCATCATCAGAACGCGCGCCGAATCCAATATGGCAACCGCTTTATCAGAGGAGTTTGCCTGAGCCATCACAATCTCTTTGTCTACCAAGTACTAGATAGAGCTTGACAGTTATAAGCGACAATGTCAAATCTTCTGCCTACCTAGTACTTGATAGACAAGGAACTCAAATGTCGAATTTCATCTTGAACCGCCGCTCTTTGTTGGCTGGAACTGCCGCCAGCACATTGGCCGCGCCAACGATTCTGAGTGCGAACACTTTGGGCGGTGGCCCATTGGGTCAGGGCACAACGCCACTGGAACATGGGATCGTTACAGTCGCTGACTTTGGTGACGTGAAAATCCACAGCTACCAAAGCCCTGACTTGACTGGCTGTGTGACCACACACGTGATCGAAACACCTGAACGTCTTGTGTTTGTGGATGGTCAGCGTTCTGTCATCTATGGACAAGAAATCCGCGATTACGCTGAAAAAACCGGCAAGCCTGTCGATCGCATGATCATCTCACATTTGCACCCCGATCACTGGTTTGGCGCGTATCAATTCCGCGATGTGCCGATCTATTCCTTTGCTGAAACCCAAGGCGAAATTGACCAGCTTGGTGATTTCTTTATCGAAATCAGCATTGAATCACTGGGCAAGCATGTTCCACCAACCAAGGTTGTTCCAACTCACCTGATCCAACATGGCGCAACCGAAGTCATCGACGGCGTTACCTTTGAATTCCGTCATGTCACGGACGCTGAATCCGACAACATGATGACGATTTATCTGCCGGATCAAAAAGTGCTGATCGCGCAGGACATGTTGTACAACAACTGTCACCTGTTCTGTGGTCACGGCAACTTTGACGGCTGGAAAAAAGGTCTGGGCGATATGCGCAACGACACGTCCTATGACCTTGTTCTGCCTGGACACGGCCCAACCTCTGGATCACGTCAGGCGATGGATGATGCGCTGGTTTATCTGGATCACGTCCAAAAATCCTATGCCAAAGCAGCAACTGGTGACGAACTGAAAGCCGCAATTTTGGATCATTACCCATCCTACCTTGCAGCAGCTTTGGTCGATATCCAAAACCTGTTCTTGTTCCCCAAGGCCTAAAAACTCACCCCGTGGGCGCATCAATGCTCACGGGGATTTACACAATTCCTTGATATTTCATTAATTTTAAAATGACGTTGGATCACGTCGTATTGTCGTTTCCTATATCGAGCTTAGGTTAATCAGTACCAGAAACAAATAGGAGATCTATATGATCGGACCCCTCGCTGATATCCGCGTGATTGACCTGACAACAGTCATCTCCGGCCCGTTGGCCACAATGACTCTGGGCGATCAGGGGGCAGACGTTATCAAAATTGAGCAACCAAATGGCGGTGACTTTTCCCGCAAGGTTGCAACCCGGCGCGCAGGATTTTCCGCGTCGTTCCTTAACAACAACCGCAACAAACGATCCGTCACCTTGGACTTGAAAACCGATGCAGGGTTGGTTGCCGTACAAAAGATGGCCGCGAAATCAGATGTGTTTATTCAAAACTTCAGACCCGGCGTCGCCGAACGGTTGGGGTTGGGATATGGCACCCTATCAAAGCTCAATCGACGCTTGATCTACGTCTCGATCGCGGGCTTTGGACACAGCGGACCGCTTGCGCAGCAACCCGTCTATGACCCGTTGATCCAAGCGATATCGTCCCTAACCACGGTTCAGGCCGGATCAGACGAAGATCGCCCCCGTCTTGTCCGCACGATCTTACCCGACAAGCTGACCGGCATCCAAACCAGCCAAGCCATCGCAGCCGCCCTATATGCCCGCGAAAAATCTGACGAAGGGCAGCATATTCAAATTTCGATGCTGGATGTGATCATCGCGTTTTTATGGAGCTCGGACATGAACGGCCACACCTTTGTGGGCGACGAGCTTGAGCGCGAAGAGGCGCAATCATACATCGATCTGATCTATGAGGTTAAGGATGGGTTTGTCAGCATCGCCGTGATGCAGGACAAACAATGGCGCGGCTTTGCCACCGCGGTGAACCGCCCCGATCTGTTGGATGATGCCCGTTTTGCAACGCCCGAACTGCGCGAAACCAACCGCGACGCGCGTTTGAATGCCATTCAGGACGCTGTCAAAGACTATAACGCTGATGCCTTGGTTGCTTTGCTGGACGCGGAAAACGTCCCCAACGCGCCGGTTCTGTCCAGAACCCAGATGCGGAAACATCCCCAAGTCCAAGCAAACAAAATCATCGTCGAAACGCCTCACCCCATCGCGGGCATGTTGCGTCAGGCCAAGCATCCGTCCCAGTTTTCGAAAACCCCTGCAACCTTCAGACGACCCGCCCCCGCATTGGGCGAACATACGGATGAGGTGCTGGCCGAATTTGGCATCACTTGATCGACCACAAAACACACAAAAGGAGCATCCCCACCTTGCATCCCTTTTTCAAAGACGTCGGCGCAGCTATACCGCTTGTCCAAGCCCCAATGGCTGGTGCGCAAGATGAAACACTGGCCATTGCCGTGGCGCAAAAAGGCGCCATCGGGTCCATTGCATGCGCACGATTGCAGCCCTCCGAAATCACCGCATCCGTAAAGCGGTTTCGGGAACACACATCCGGCCCGTTGAACCTGAATTTCTTTTGCCATGACGTCGTGCCGCGTGATCCCTTGCAAGAAGCGCTGTGGCTGAATGAGCTGCGCGGCTTTTACAACGCACTCGATTTGACCACGATGTATCCCACCGACGTCACGCTTTATCCCATTGATGGGGCTTTGGCGGACATCGTCTGCACACTAAAACCCGAAATCGTCAGCTTTCATTTCGGCCTGCCATCTCAGGCCATTGTCGATTGCATTCGGGCGGCGGGGTCAAAAATCATCGCAACCGCGACGACTTTGAAAGAGGCGCGATACCTCGAAGATCAAGGATGCGACGCCGTCATTGTGCAAGGGCGCGAAGCGGGTGGCCACCAAGGTATCTTTCTTCCAAATCCAGAGTCCGAGCCACTGCCTTTGATGGATCTGCTGGCGCAATGTGCGACTGAATTGACCGTCCCGTTGATTGCCGCAGGTGGCATTGCCGACGCCGCAACAATTCGATCTGCAATCGATGCAGGGGCCGCCGGAACGCAAATTGGCACCCGGTTTTTGAAAACACCTGAATCCACAATCCCACCCCTTCACCGGTCTATCCTTGAAGGGGAATCCGACCGCGAAACGGCGATTACAAATGTGTTTACTGGACGCCCTGCCCGTGGGTTTGTGAATAAACTGGTGCAAGAGGTCGGACCCATCAATCCAAACGTTCAAACCTTTCCTATGGCCATGTCAGCCGTCGCACCGCTGAGAACGGCAACGCAAGGATCAGAGGATTTTGTGGCAATGTGGGCTGGGGAAAATTGGCAGATCGGTCAGGCCAAAGCGGCAGCAGACGTCATAGACGAACTGAAATCTGGTTTCGACACCGATTGACAAAACCCAAACTTAATCAAAAAAGGCCGCGCGCATTCCCAACGGGGACGCGCGCGGCCTAAAGACTTATCCGAAGATATAGAATGCCAGCTTGTTGCCGTCTGGATCACGGACATAGGCACCATAGAAAACATCATCGATGCGCTGACCTGGTTCGCCTTCAGATGTCGCGCCCAATTCCATTGCCTTGGCATACATCGCGTTGACTTCGTCTTTTGAAGACCCCGGGAATGCGATCATCGCACCATTCCCGCATGACGGCGAATTGCCATCAAAGGGTTGGCATACAGCGACCATTGGCTGGTCGTTGGTCTTGCCGATCATCGCCAAACGGCCAATGTCGACTTGGACTGATGCGCCCAACAGATCGCAATAGAATTGCTTGGCCTGGTCCATGTCATTCACGCCGATTGTTGTATAACCAATCATGGGTCTCTCCTTTTGGGTTCATTTCTCCCAACCTACTAGAAGGTTGGGCATTCTAGCGCAAGCAAAACTTACGCTTTCACACGATTGTCATCCCGCAGAATGGGGAATGACGCATTCAATACATATTCGTTTTTATGTCCCGTTGGATACGGCCTTCCATCTCGTCCAGCTTTTCCGGCGAATAACTGAGATGGGCGGACATCATATCCGTAAGGCTTGGCGCTGTTTTGCGATCAATTTGCGTCTTGCTGTCCCACAAACCAGACCGGCGGATCGCCTTGGAACAATGGCCATAGGCTTCGTCGATCTCGATCAACAATCCAACAGGCGGCACGCGACCATTGATGGCGCACCGTTCCAGCAATTCAGGATCGCGCGTTGCAAATCCACGGCCATTGACACGCAGCGTGTCCAACACACCGGGGATCAAAAACAGCAACGACACCGGCGGATGGGTCAAGATATTGCGGAACGTATCGAACCGTTGATTGCCCGGCCGATCCGGGATCAACAGATACTTGGGCGTGATGATTTCGACAAACCCAGCCGGATCACCGCGCGGCGAAATATCGGTGTGCCCGTCCGCATCTTGCGAGGACACAACACAGAACGGCGACAGACGCACAAAGTCCTGCATCGGCTCGCTTAGAAACGGCGCGGATTTGTCATAGATAACATGTGTCGTATCGCCATACCGTTCGCGGAACTCAGGGATATCCTTGATCAGATATTCAGGGCGAATAGGATCAGTCATCGGCGTCCTTTCATCGTTTCAGGCACAAACGCACAGCTTTCCCGATCCGCAATGCGCTCACGCCATTCGGTCAGGGCCGTCAAGGTTTGTGGCACCATAACCTTTGGATACGTTTCTGCAAAGTTAAGGCCGGTAAACACCGTGATATCAGCCATCGAATAGTGTGCACCCGCGATATAAGGATGATCGCGCAGGACTGCATCAAAATACGCCATACCATCCAGCGTCTTTTGCAGATGCGCCTCGCCCCAAGCTTTGTTTTGATTCAACTCAATCTCGGGCCCGAACCCGGGCGTAGCATGGTGAAAATAGGCCCCAATCGCATCAACGATCTTTTGTTCACCCCGACGTTGCATCATGTGCACAACAGCACGTTCTTCGGCCCCGCGCCCGGTCAGTGCAATGCCGTCAAACGCGTGATCAATATATTCGGTGATCGCCGTGGTTTCCGAAATCGCAACGCCGTTGTCCAACTCTAATAACGGGACGGTCACACTTGGGTTTTTCGCCTTGAACGCAGCTGTGCGGTGTTCACCTTCCCACAGGTTTACCTGAATTATGTCGACCGACCCCAACGCACCTTTTTCAGCCAGCGCAATCCGCACGCGATCGGGGTTTGGCAATCCAAGACTGTCGTAAAACTTCATTCCATCATTCCTGACCAATGTTCACACACACCCAGCTCGGGTTCGTACCGCATTCAAACAAACGTGTACCATTTCCCATTGCTTTTGGCGCTTTATCATCACATAAAGCAAAACCTACCTATTGGAAGGCAGTTTTCTAAAATACTGCAAAAGATGCCATAAATGTCAGAACAAGGTAAAGCTGACGAACCACCAAGCTCATGTATTTCAAAGGAGCGCCCCGCAATGCCTATCGACACCAAGACCGCCCTATTGGATTCCGCCGAACGGGCCGCGCGCACCGTTGGGTTTGACGGCTTTAGCTATGCGGATTTGGCCGAAGATGTCGGTATTCGAAAGGCCAGCATCCACCACCATTTCCCGTCCAAAGCAAACTTGTCTGTCGAATTGATGCAGCGCTATTTGGCGAAATTCGAAGCATTGCGCGCCGAATTTAAAGAAACGCCAAAATCGGGTGGTGTTCAATTGTCCACCGTGATCGACAATTACCGCGCCGGTTTGGATGGCGGCAAAAGCCTGTGCCTGTGCGTGTCCTTCACCGCCAGCCGCGAAAGCCTGCCCACCGAAGTCAGCCAGCTGGTCCGCCGCTTTCGCACGATGATCACCGAATGGCTCGAGGATGCATTTCAGCTTGGCCATTCTGACGGCACGATCACACATGTCCAAGACCCAACACAAGAAGCCGCCGCAGCCCTGTCGTTGTTTGAAGGCGCACAACTTGCAGCCCGCGCTCAGGAAGATCTCGCTTTGTTTGACAATGCCGTGCTTCTTTTGAAAAGCCGCATAACCCAAAATTAACCAACGCCTCCCACTCTTGGATACATAACACCACCTTTGAAGGATCGATCATGACTAAAAATGCAGAATTGCTTTTGGGGGCACTTGTGGCCGACGCTGCCTGCCTTGGCCTGCATTGGATCTATAACGTCGATCGGATTGCCGAAGTGACCGCCCGCCAAAACGGGCAATGCGCGTTCACACCTGTTGAGGCCCGCAACTTTGAAGGCGTCAAAACATTTGCCCATAAAACCCGCCACAACGGTATGTTCACCCAAATTGGCGAAGTGCTGCGGCTGACCATCCAATCCATGAACGCAAATGGCGGCGCCTTTGACGTCGCTGCCTACCAATCCGCCTTCGCGGCCTTCTTTGGGGCTGGTGGTGCGTATCAAGGGTTCATGGACGGCCCAACCCGCGGCGCACTTGCCAATATCGCCGCCGAGGTCACGCCCTCCGGCATCGACGACAATCAAACGCCAGCACTGACGCGATTGCCTGCCATCCTTGTGCGCTATCACGGCCAACAGGACTTGCCGGACATGATCCTGAACGCGATGGAAGTCACCAACGTGAACGACACCGCCACCGCCTATAATGCGGTGTTTGCCGATGTCTTGGCCCGCGTGATGCAAGACGAACCCCTGCACGACGCGCTTGAGACTGCAGCGCAATCCGCAGATACGTCCATCAAAGATGAATTGATCGAAGCCCTGTCTACGTCAGAAGACGACACAACCGTCTTTGCCGGGCTGACGGGTCTGATGGGGCGCGCCTGCTATTTGCCTTCGGCCGGGCCGGTGATGTTTCACATCCTCAAACACAGCACCTCATATCAATCCGCCATAGAACGCAACATTCTGGCCGGCGGCGACAACGCCGGACGTGCCATAATGATCGGGGCCATCATGGCGCGCATTCATGGCGTCGCAACGCCAACAGGCATACCGCTTTCATGGGTATTGCAATTAGAAGACGGTGCAGAAATCTGGAACGAATGCGAACGCCTCAGCGCATCTGCACGAGACATCTAACGGGACGCCGCACGGGACATCACCTGATGCCCCGCTCACGGTCTTTCGCTTAGTTCACTTTGTTGGCGCTGATCAGATATTCGGCCATGCCCAGAACATTCTGCGGGCGCATCAGCTCATATCCCAACCAATCGCTATACGCGTCCATTGTGACGGATGCTTGCAAGTCACGGATCGATTTTCCTTCTTTCAATCCGGCCAGCACTTCGGAGCGCAGCGTTTCCATATAGGTGATCACATCACCCACATCACTGCGCACACCGACATTGCCATGCGCAGGCGCAAAGATTTCAAAATCCAGCGTGTCGACTTTGCGCACCTGCTCAATCCATGCATCCACGCTTGAACTTGGCATCGTCCGGAACGGTAAACGCTTGGGGGCAGCAACATCCGTGATGAACCCGACATTTTCAGGGCGCACAACTACGGCGATCAAATCCTCGCCATGTCCTTTGCCAAGATAGGTCATCTCAAATGTCTTACCGCCCACTTCCATAGCATGGGTGTCGCCAATCCGCACGGTTGGCGCAACGCCGTCGATCTGGGGTGGTGAATTCTCATGCGCCACAACTGTTTCCGCACCAAGAGCCGCCCCGCCAGATGCGTGATCGCCGTGGCTGTGGCTGTAAATAAGATGCGTGATCGGCTTGTCGGTGATCTCGCTCAGATTATCCTTAAGCCAAGTCGCCGCGTCTGCATTGATCGGGTCGACAACGACAACACCCGCATCCGTCACCGTGACCAAGGCGTAATGCCGATTGTTTTGAAACCGGTAGACATCACCGGCGACTTTTTGAATCGCGCGGGGGATGTCCTGCGCAACAGCAGCTCCTGCGGCAAGCGTCGTGGCGACGGCGAAAATGAAGGTTCTAAATGACTTGGACAACGGTCTGCCTCCTGTTGCATGTTGTGGTTGGATTGACGTTACCTTAGCAGAGACACAGGCCCAACTCACAGAGCTGTGAGCTGGACACCCCCAAGACCTGACCCGTTTCGACATCATCATTGAACGTCAAACGAAACGGGCCCAACCGTCACAGTTGGACCAATTGCAAAAGTGACTGTGACACATAACGCAGAGTGTCTTCAGGCATCAGCCTAAGGCGCGACGCCGCAGGTGACGGGATTTGCCCATATCGCCAAGTGATCATTTATTTAGAAGACCCGGACATTGGTACGTCAAGCCGCGAATGTCTTCTCTGAGCCCAATCTGCTCATTCGACAGGATGCAGCGAAGGTCCTGTGTGGTTGTATATGGACCCCGCCTAATTGCAGCGGTCTGTTTGGTTCTGGTTTCGAGGTCGCGATTGCTGATGTATATCCGGCTTCTTTGGGCGGCCCGATATATCGTAGCCGCGAGCCCCGATGGATTTCCGCCTGCTTCCCCCTCATCGCCCCTAAGGCAGCGATGTTGACCTTGCCGATCCACACATCAGGTTCGAGAAGCAACGGGTGTGACCCTTTTCCATCTCCTGGCAGATGTTGCAATATTCCTGAGATAGCCCCCCTTATGTCGGCCCATCGATTTGGTTTTTAGTTGAATTACACCTCATGAGCCGGGTGGTACTCCTGATCTTTTGATAGAAGCGACCATATAATTCTGGCGTTCTTGTTGGCTAGCGCAACAGCCACCACGTTTGGGTGCCGTCGTTCCCGCATCCGGCCAATCCATTGACTGCGCGCATCGGTTTTGCCGGCAGCGCGGCTGAGCACAGCTCGCGCACCATGAATGAGCAATGTTCGCAAGTACCGATCGCCACGTTTGCTGATTCCGAACAATCGAGCCTTTCCGCCGCTTGATCGTTGCTTTGGAACCAGGCCCAACCAAGCTGCAAATTGACGGCCGTTCTTGAAGCAGGACTTATCACCGATTGCGGCGACTAGAGCTGTTGCTGTGATTGGACCAACACCTTCAATTCGGCTAATGCGTTGGCACATCCCATTCGAGCGGAAGAGAGTTTTGATCCGACGATTGTAATCCGCAAGCCGACTGTCGAGTTCCGCTAATTCGTCACGCATGTCGCGCAGCATTTCAACGAAGATATCCCCAAACGTGTGCTCGTAGCTGTCGGCGATCTCACCGAGTGCGCGGCGGATTCGCGTGATATCCCGTGCAACCACAACACCGTGTTCTCCCAGTAAACCGCGAACTTGGTTCACCAACCGCGTGCGGTTTGCGACCACCCGCTGGCGGATCCGGTGGACCGCCTGTATTTCCAACTGCTCGGCCGACTTCGGCGGCACGAACCGCATTGATGGCCTGCCAACCGCTTCACAAATTGCCTCGGCATCATTGCGATCATTCTTGTTTGACTTGACGTAGGGCTTGACGAACTGAGGCGAGATCAATCGTACTTCGTGTCCAAGATCCGTCAGAACCCGCGCCCAATAGTGCGATCCGCAGCAGGCTTCCATCCCGACGATGCAAGGTTCTAGCTCTGCAAAGTACTGTGCGACGGCATCGCGCCTGAGAGTTTTTCGAAGCACAACCTGGTCATCATCATCGACTGCGTGAACTTCAAAAACGTATTTGGCCAGATCAAGGCCGATCCTTTTTATTTGCATGATATGATCCTCCATCTTTCTTTTTGAAGATACGCCGCCTGAGGGCGACGGGGTCCATACCATTGCTCCTGCATAGCAATATATATTTGAGATAATCTGTACACTGGTCAGAAGCAGTCATGTGTTCCCGCTGCCCGGCAGTGGTTTGCTTGCAAACCATGAGAGAGGCCTGTTTGCGCAGCGCACACGGCTGCTGGCCCCCCTCTCGGGACATTGCTTTGCAATGCCCTGCCAGGCAGTGGATGGG
>JBDVKF010000031.1:0-17739 GCA_039960995.1 Paracoccaceae bacterium
AATCCAGTCGTCTGCCTCAAGGGCATGCCGAACAAGACTTTCATGGTTAGACAGGTCTGGATCGCGGCATCGCTGAACTGCGGTTGTCGACCACGCTTGCCAGTCGGGGGTGGCCGCCAAGTCATCTCGGGATCGAGCCAACCGTCAACGATCCGCGCTGCTTCAGTGCATCATTGTAAGCCGGCCAGTTCGTGGTTTTGTACTTAGTAGGGTGCCAACTGCTCATGCCCCCCAGCTATCATGCTGGATTCATACAGTGAATCCCCGAAGTGATTTGTGCAACAAAGCCCACCCACACAGGACATTGACCGAGACTACGCTATGCTGCGCTGCAGCTTCCCCGAAGCGGACATTGGTAATGGAGCGCAGCATTTTGACATGGCCGATGATTGCAATGCGGGACTTTTCAGTCATTTGCCCCAGCCATACCAATGGCAAACCTTATGACGAAAGGGACGGGCTCTATGGTTGCAATCTAAACGCCCACCAGAAAAGCCTTTCAATATCCAGAATTCAGGCCGTGAAATGTGATTAATGACCTTCAATCAACCCGCGAAAATGTAGTTTCCGTGTTATCCAACTCTTGAAGAGTGAACTCGCTCTCATTGTATGACAATATCATGTTAATATCATCTGCACTTTCGATGTCGCGCTCATAATACATCCAAACGAACTGATTGGTGTCGAGAGCCCACCAACCTGTTTGATTGCTTTCCGGAATATGCCACGTTCCATCTATATTGATTTCAATGACTGTTTCAGCTCTTGTTGAATACCATGCTCCAACAAAAGCCTTTTCTGACAGGGCAAAATCAGGGTCCGCGCGAGTTAATTGTGCGCTCAGGAAAATACCCAGCAAAGCATAAGCGACAAAGGTCAGCAGGCTAGATTGGCGAAACCAATTTCTGATATCAACAGTTGCAACGTCTCGGAAATTAACCGTCATTCGCATACTCCACTTTTATCGCTATTGCTCTATTTTTTGCAAAAATATCCTGCATGCCGCATCCTGTATAGCAGTTTTAATCAATCGCTGGCTGCACCGCAGAAAATGGCGAAGCGGGCTCTCTGCCGTCATTAGATCGAGCGCAACATTTTGCCCAACTGATCCGTCGACCCCTGCGACGGACGGCCCATTGCGGATGAGGTGGGTGGCTCCTGCTCCACCGGCCTCGAATGTGCCAAAGTGCAGTTATCAACGACTGCTAGGAAAGGAGCCACCCACCTCATCCGCTTTGGGCCACTCTCTAAAATTCAAGCTCATTGAGCTCTGGCGTGGTTTCGACCACGTTGCGCCGGCTATCAACTCCCCGGACGATCAGTTTAACAAGTCGTCTGAATATACCATTCGTATTGCTTTCATGGGGCTTCTTCTGGAAAAGACGTTTGAGAAAGTGGGGCGGTTTTTGCATTTGGATTACGCCACCCGAGATGATCGCCTCGCCTGTCTCCAACTGAGTGACCAGTGTCGCTATGGCTTTCACGCCTTCATCCAATTCCGCCCGTTCCTCTACCAGCTCCTCCAGCGCATCTGAATGCGTGGCTTTGATGCCCTCGACCATATCGATTTCCTGATCGACACGATCGCGATCCTTTTCAACACTTTCAATATCAGCAGCCATCCTTTGCGCCTTTTGCTTCCTGGTCTCATATTCAACAGTGCTCAGACGTTCTGCTCTGGGGCCGTCCCGCAAGAGGCCAAAAGGTTTCCCGACCTGTTCATAATACCGATCTTGCAGCGCTTTCATTGCAGCTGTGTAAACATCCTTTTCCGGGATTGCGCCGCGTTGTTTGCGTGCAGATTTGAGGTGGGCAGCGTTGGCCGTATTCCAGTCCGCCAGCAACGTAGCATTGTGGGCTTCAACATCACGGCACTCCTTTTCCCACGCTGCCAGTTGAGCCTCGCGCTTGATCTCATTCTTGCGCTGCGTTTCGCGGTTCTTTGAGGGGCGTGGTTGCTTGGGTTTCCTTGGGCGTTTCTGTAGCTTAGGCTTTGGAAGTGCTGGGATCGCTGTCGGGGCATCCAATGCGTTGCGGAGTTTTGCTGCCGCGGCTTTCCCTGTGTGGAGTTTGTTGGCGTCTAGCTTCGGATCGTTTGGATTGATCGCCAGGATATGAAAATGCACATGACTTTCATCGACATGCATAACGGCGGTCCATTCGATGCCCTCTGGCATGCGAGCCTGAAAATCCTCCAAGGCCAGCTTGATCCATTTCTGAATCTCGGGTCCGTGAGTTTTCTTGTCCGCCAGAAACGAGGAGGTGGGCAGGGGATGCGAATGGATTTCCGTATAAAGCGTCGCCGCATCTTTGCGCAGCTTGCGCTTATAGGTGCTGCCATCTTTGCGGGTGACCGTCTCCTTCAGGTCTTTCAGCAAGGCAGTATGCCGAGCCTCAAGTTGGGCCACGCTGTATGGGCCTCCGAGGCGGTAGACCTTTCCGGCCTCTCCGACATGGCTAGAATACTTGGGTTCCCGCCGTGCCTCTCCGAATACCTGAGCAGCGGAGTTGAAATGGTTGTCCGTTCCCTTAACCTTAGTCTGAGCGGTTGAGTATGTCTCGATATGGATGAATTGATAGGCCATCATCGTTCCTTTCTGTTGCATTACAGAAAGGCTCGGTGAGGTTCATGAAAGTTCAAAACTGGATTTCGTGCCTTTAGTGAATGGCGATCTGAATTATGTGGATAACCGATAAGTTGAGTCCGGATTTCCTACCCATAGAGACAGACTGTAGGTAGCTTTGAGAGCTACCCGTCTGCCCCTAACGCCGGGGAGGCGCTCCGTCGTTTTGTGCCAAAACAACTGCGCGAGGCCAAGGCCCCTTGCCTGATCGTTAAACAACCACTGATGATCGTTTAACCATAATTCGAATAACGCTAGTCTGTTCAACTTCAAGGTATGCTTGCCAATATTCCGGGCGAACGTTTCCTGACTCCTCCTTTTTTGAGATTGGCCTTCATTTGCTCGTTTCCCATGGCTCTTTTGTCATTGATCGGGGTGTGGGGTGCCCCCAACCCAATTCCAATCCATTGCGTGGTGGAGCGGCGCAACGCTTCATTGAAGGCTTTCAGATACCAATGGATAGCGTCTCTACAACTACCTGCAACTGCCCAAGTGGAGTTGGATCGCGATAACGTCCATCGGTGACATCTCCATGCTTATGTCCGACCAAATCTTTCACCCAGGATTTCGGAATGTCCGGATCATGCCGTAGTGTCGTGATTGTCCGGTGCCGGAACGAGTGAAACGTCTTTCGTGCGGATGACGGGCCTAATTGTTGATCTAGGACCGTCTTCCAGGGCTTGTAGAAAACGTTCCCGAATGTCTCAGATTCTGAGCTTGGCCGGAATTCGGGGAACAGGTCTTCCGCTCCTTTGTTGGCCATCGCCTCTACATAGTCGGGAAAACCAAGTTCGATAAGCTTGCTATGAATCGGAATCTTGCGCTGTGAACCTGCATTCTTCAGACACCGGTTTCGGTTCTTCCGGATCAGAAAATGTGGAACCGCGTGATCCAGAACAACATCAGATTGTTCCAATCCCATGATTTCCTCGCGTCGCGCTCCACTTGCGGCCGCGATCAGGGGCCCCCAGTACAAACCATCCTGAATAACTTCGCCGCCTGGAAGGTTTCTGCGCGCGTCATTTCGACAACCTTGCCAAACGGGATGTCTAAACAGAAGTTCGACGTCTTCATCGGAAAACGCCAAACGTGCGCTGCGTTCGTCACCGTCTTCTTGGCGTCGTAAATCCGCAAGGTACAGCTCTTCTGCGGGGCGAGAACCACGCGAACGGGCAAATTTTAGGAAGTTTCGGATATGTGAGAGATTCCGGTTGATCGTTGCGGCGCTTAATCCGATCTGATCTTCGCTCAAATTCTCACCGCGTTCCAAAATTTCTTGTAGGCTCAGAGCACGATCCGCTGCGCTGCGCCCATAAATCTTGGGAAGTCGATCCAGAACAGTGCAATAGTAGTACAAGTCTTCTTGCTTCAGGTCCCGCAGGTTCAGGACGCCGGTTGCATGCCGGAATTGCGTGAGGACTGCTTCTGTTTGGCGGCGGGTTTTCAAGCGTTTACGTTGCTCTGCGGGATCATCAAGGTCTTTAAAGTCTTGTGCAATATAGGCGGCCTGCAAGTCTTCGAAGCTGTCCGAATAGCCCGGACGCCGCTCAACTTCATGCGCTTCGTCTCTTTGCGGCGCAGGGGCAACTGGCACGGGTTCAACCGGATCAGTGTCGGACTGCAAACCCACGAATGGCGTCGTTTGAAAACGCCGATCACTCTGCATTAGTGCTTCGGCTTGTCCGGATAGTCGAACACGCGTTAGAACATTCAGATCAACCTCAGAAAGCGCATAGTCAGGCAGGACGCGTCGCGCTAACTCTGTAGTCGCCTCGTGGAAATCCGGAGATTGGGTTTGCGCGACGCATTCAGTAATAGAGGATTCGACCTGTCTAAGATCATCCTCCGAATACCCTTGTTTCGAAAGAACGGCACGATCCTCGTCAAACAAGGCAGCTGCATGCCCCATGGAAGCAACGCGCTCAATCGCGATTGCGCGGTTGCGCTCCGCAAGATTGCGCTGCCGCCATGCAGCTGGCGAAATGGCCTGAGGCTCAAAATACCTTTCTTCTTCGATCCGTTCCAACTCCGTGGAAACGACTTCAGCTAGAAATGCCTGAGCTTCGGCGCGAGTGATCCTTTTGTTCTTCACAAAGAGGATACAGGTCGCGAAGGCAGAGTTTACTAGAGCTGCGACTACTTTAGCTGTGGATAAACTCTTAGTTCTCAGGCTCACCTGAATAAATTGGCCATCTTTTCCGGTGCAATCTTCAGGCAGTCGCCGCCGCCAAACGTAGACTGCGCCTCGACGTGATACGTGATTTAGATGCTCCATTGAGCCCCTCCGATAGAACGGACGGGTTCTGGCGTATTTACATGCAATCAGCCGCGTTACGCACCAATGTGATGCATAGATGTGATGCAGTGGGGAAATCCACCGCAGCCAACAGCGAGCGATTCTTAGAAATCAGAGACTTAGAAGAAAGTTGGCTGGGATGGTAGGATTCCCGGTAAGCTTTTTTTAACGTATTGTGTTTGCAATAAAAAATTTCGCAACACTTCACTTCGTGATGCAGTTGTGCTGCACATAGGGGCGTCAAAAGCCATAAACGCGCCACTCTCCCCAAATCGTGGCCTTCGATATTCAACTTGGCAATACCTTGGAGAGACCGGACCATGAAAAATAAGACCAATTTGATTTACTTGACTTAATGGAGCGTTCTGTAACACTGCGTGGGTGCGATATTGGCTGATACCGAAAGTACGTGCGCCAGATGCAAAATCAAAATCTCCCTTTGAACGCATTGCGCGCGTTCGCAGCAATTTACGAGACAGGTGGTATCCGTTCCGCTGCACGAACGCTGGATGTTACCCATTCCTCGATTAGTCGCCATCTCCGTTTTCTTGAAGACTCGCTTGGGGTGGCCTTGATTGATCGCGACCAGAACCAGCGGAGCCTGAGTTTCACCGTGCAAGGCGAACGGCTGGGCCAGTCCACTACGGAAGCGCTCTTGCTGCTGAGCAATGCGATCATCAACATCAGCGAAGACCACCAACCAAATTCGATCATTATTTCGACTGCGCCCAGCTTTGCTTCACGCTGGTTGATGGAAAAGATCCATGAATTTAATAAGAAATACCCATGGATCGAGGTTTCTGTTCTGGTTGATCAGCAGCTAACAAAACCCGCCGATCAAGGTGCCGATATCGGGATCCGGATTGGCGATGGAGCTTGGGCAGAATGTGAATACCGGCTGTTGATGGACGACACTTTATTCCCAGTCTCTAGTCCGGGTTATGCGAAACGACTTGGGAATACGAATGATCTCAGCTTCCTGAAAAAAGCCAAGTTATTGCACGACAGAGATTCTCAAACTTCTTGGGATGTTTGGCGCACGACTTTCAATCTAGATTGGTTCGATTCTACACTAGGACCTCGCTTTACATCGACCGATATGGTGCTTGATGCGTCTTCCAAAGGGTTAGGTGTGGCGCTGGCACGTGGCCGGATGGCTGAACGCGAACTGCTTGAAGGAAGTTTGATCCGTCTTGCTGCCCCCAATGAAATTAAGATTCCGGGCGCATATTGGATACTCGAGCAGTCTGAATCTGCAGACCGAATTGCTGTTAAGACCTTCGTCAACTGGCTCAAGGAACAATGTGCCAAGCCGGCACAATGGTCGAAAAAAGAGACCACTAACTCCATTCTTTAGACCCCTCACCGCCTGTCCATGCCGTTAAAGTTATGGAAATAACTGGAAACGAGTAGAATGGGCAGAATAGTCAAAGGGCAATGGATTGAAGATGATGCGGATCTGATCCGAAACGGTAGTTTTGCGCGTCTGAAATCAGGTTATGCCGAAGAGATTTCCAGCAGCGTCATCGCCGCAATTACGAAAGAGCCCGGTCGCTTTCGGTTGATAGCATCTCTGAGCTGTCCGTGGTCGCACCGCGCATTGATTGCACACAGGTTCAAATCTTTGGAAACGTTGGTGCCGGTTCAATTCGCATCCGGTCAACGGACTAAAGGGTATCCAGTTAATGACAATCGCGAGTGGCGCCTTCCAGGCACCACTCGCGATATCACTTACGTTTATGAAATCTATATCACCTCGGATGACACCTACACGGGGCGTGCCAGTGTTCCTGTTCTGTGGGACAGCGTAAAACTGCAGGTGGTCTCGAACGATTCACTAGAGATTATGAAAGCCTTTGACCGTGTTGAATCTTGCAATTCGCATGATGAGATCACTCTTTATCCAGAGGACATTCGGCATGAAATTGACGAGCTCAACAACCAGATTTTTGCAGGTCTTGCGAATAGCGTCTATCGTGCTGGTCTAGCGCGCGCACAGCGTCACTATGACGATGCTGTTGCGGATGTCTTCGAGACACTCGACCGCCTTGAGACGCGCTTGGCTCGCGGCCGGTTTCTGTTTGGGCGACTCTTGACCCTGTCGGATCTCGTACTGTTCCCAGTCCTCATAAGGTTCGATATTGTTTACAACACGCTATTTCGGTGCACGCGACACCGTCTAGTAGATTACCCTATGATCTGGGCTTATGCATGCGATCTCTATGCGTGGGAGACTTTTGCGCGTGACGTGGATTTCGCAGCAATTCAAACTGGCTATTTCCACAATGACGGAGACCACAATCCCTACGGCATTATCTCCGAACGCCCAGATAGCAATTGGCATGCACCACATTCGCGGGGTGGGTTTGGTGCACCGCTAGTTGGCTTGAGAAACGGTGGAGCACACGAATTCGAACCAACGACTCTTTTTCCCAATGAAATGAAGGAAAGCTCGAAATGACTTCGTTCTTCGCAGTCTTGACCCTTGTGACTATTGCTGCCGTCACACCTGGCCCGAACAACTTCATAGTAATGTCCGCCGCAGCACGTGGCGGCGTTGCAGCGGCCTTGCCCGCGATGACCGGCGTGATCGGCGGATCGATTGCTTTACTCGTTCTGATCTGGGCAGGTGCCGGTACATTATTTGAGATAATTCCGGAAACCCAATCCATGCTTCGGATAGCTGGTGGCACCTATCTTGTTTGGCTTGGTTTTTGTCTTATCAGGGCAGCAAACCGGCCGGCTCAAGATTCGACTGATCTTGCATTGCCCGAGACAGTATGGGGAGTTGCTAGCTTTCAGTTGTTCAACCCGAAAAGCTGGGTTTTGGTAATCACTGCAGTCTCGGCTGCGGGCGAAACTTTGGCCAGCATGGTATCGCTCATGTTGATCTTCGTGGTGGTAATGGGGCTTTGCCTTACCATTTGGGGGATAGCCGGAAAACTGATTTCCAACTGGCTACTCGATGCGAATTCTAAGCGAAGATTCGACACTCTGATGGGATTATTGCTGATGGGATCCGCTGCGATGTTGCTGCCATAGAAATCACCATATCCTACTGATTTAAAGCCAAAAAAGAGCTGCCTAAAGAGGCGGCTCTTTTGCTTTTAGACACCAAAAATACCCGAAAATTAATTTGTGTTCACATATTGTGAACAGTTCAAACCGTTTCGAGAACACAGCCGTATTTCATTGATCGCTACACTAAAATCACACCTGTTTTTAGTGATCGTCCGGCACCGAGCCAAACTTTAGTTTGCATGTCTAGCGATAAGACAATGAGAGGATCAGAACGAAATGGACTATTCTCAACCCGTCCTGGAGGGACCAGGAGATACGGACTATGCACGCTATATGCGGACAGACGAGCTGTTGTCGCTTCAACGTCAACCGGAGGAAATGGTCCATCACGATGAACTGCTTTTTCAGACTGTCCATCAGTCGACAGAGCTTTGGTTAAATCATGCTTGTTTCGAAATAGAGCGTGCGATTCACGAGATCAATTGCGATCAAGTTGAACAGGCCATCGCATATGTTTTGCGTGCTGCAACCGGCGCCGAGTTGATCTGCACCCAGTTGGAAATGATGTCCCACCTGACACCGGCAGATTTTCAGAAAGTCCGACCCGAGCTTGGCAACGGGTCCGGCTTTGAATCGCCAGGTTGGAAGGGCGTATCCGAAGTCAGCCCGAGGCTGGGACAGGCATTTGATCGTCTATGCGAAAAAAATAAGATCGAATTGCTGACGCTTTACAGCGAGAGCATACACACCCCTATCTATCGGCTGGCCGAAGCATTGGTTGAATGGGACGAACGCATCGCACTTTGGCGCGTACGTCATTTCCGTATTGCAGTGCGCACGATTGGTATTCAGGCGGTCGGGACAAAAGGCACTCCGGTGGAGCACTTGTTTCGTCTGATAAGTCGCAATTTCTACCCGCATCTTTGGCAGGTCCGCTCAGAACTGACCATGACGGGTCCTTTGGGTAATCTAAAGCCCGCTTCCGAGACAGAGGGTCCGATATGCCCCATGTAAACCCACAATCTTTCCGCAAGAATTTCCCGATCCTAAAGGACACCGTTTACTTATCCAGCTGCAGCCTAGGAGCGCGGTCGAGCCAGCTAGATCAATCTATTGCTGACATGCTGGACGCAATGTCGGATGGCGCTGGCGCTTGGCGTCTATTCGAAGAGCAGTTGGCCGCCTCACGGGAAAAATTTGCTCGATTAATCGGAGCGCGTCCGGAACAGATTGCAGTCATGCCCAATGCTTCTGTTGGAGCTTACCAAATCGCCTCTTGTATGGATTGGTCCGACAGGCCTGAAATCTTGACCTCTGTGGCCGAGTTTCCTTCGATCGCACATGTTTGGCTAGCCCAGAAGGAGCGCGGCGCTAAGGTGGTTTTCACCCCGGCCGTTGAAGAGACGGCTTTCGCCCAGTCAATAAATGCGCAGACCGGGTTGGTTTCTGTTCCTGTGATCGCCTATTCCGACGGACAGAGGCTTGATGTTAAATCAATTACTGATGCCGCCCATGCGAACGGTGCGCGTGTATTCGTTGACGCTTATCAGGCTCTGGGTGTGGAGCCCCTAGATGTCAATGCGATGGGTTGTGACTATTTGGTTGCAGGAGCTTCAAAATACTTGCTTGGTCTTCCTGGGGTAGCGTTCGTGTATGAACGAACCCGAAGTCAGGGCGATTGCGAGCCGCAGTTGACCGGTTGGTTTGGGCGGAAAAACCCTTTTGCTTTCGATCCCCAAAAGTTGGATTTCGCCACTGATGCGCGCCGTTATGAAACGGGAACCCCATCGGTGCCCGCGCTCTACGCCGCGAATGCTGGCCTGGATCTGCTTCTCGATCTGGATATGGAGCAAGTGCGAAATCATATCTCCGGATTGGTAGACCATGTTCAAGACCAGCTGGGAGCTGCTGGCATCCAATGTTTGGGGCCCACTGATAGTGCGCAACGCGGTGCTCATGTAGCGATTTACGATAAGCAGTCAGCTTCGCTTGAGACGCATCTCTCCGACCAAGGAATCCGCATTTCGCCGCGTGGTGATCTCGCCCGGCTAGCGTTTCATTATTACAATACGATCGAAGACGCCGATGCTGTCTGCAAGCGGATCAAGCAATATCATACGATCAAGTCGTGCAATCAAAGATGCGGGCTCAGAGAAACGAATGGTGATGCAGCGGCCTGCCGGGTTTCACCGGGTTTTATGGCCCAAGCATTACTGTCAAAGTGGCAAGATGCGCCAAACTCTACCGCGTTTCCTTACCCAACCATTATCGCGGCGTTTCATGAAAAGGGCAAAGAATTCGTCAGCAAACCGCTGCTTTCGCAACTTGATGCGATCCGCAGTGCAGCTCAGGACCTTGTTCCCGACATCACCAAGCGCCGCAAATTGGTACAATTCCTAGACGTAGCGCTCGACAAGTTTGATGATACCTATGAATATTCAAGCTATTGCGCACTGCCGTTGTGGCCACTTCCGACACATCCCGGCGCGAGCCCAGATCTGGACAAGATCGATGTATTGCGTGATCGCCAGCTTCTAGCTTTGACAGTGGATTTCTTGCAATTCGAACTGAATACCCGTCAGGGCAGGATAAATATCATGCCCGAAATGCGTCCTGACGCGTTTGTCTATGAAAAACGGGTTCGAATGGGCCTCCATTCCGCCCGCTACGCGGTTGAACGTTTGAACCTGCCGATTGATTGCACGGCCAAAGACTTTGAAGCCGAAGCAGAAAAACTCTGCGATCTGGTTCAGTCGATGCTTTCAGTTGAGGAAAAGAAGGCTCTGAAACTGACAATGCAGCCGGTGTATGTCGTGCATGACGAATACATGTTCCTGCGCGTTCTGCAATTATTCGAGACAAACTTCGCCTGGATGGCAATCCGCCTGCAAAGCGCCATTGCCGCCTTTCAGTCTGATCGTTCACAAGTGGCGCCACTGATCGCGGATGCAAACCGGATGTACCGCGAAGCCTCGAGGTTCTTTCCTGTACTCGCCACTCTTCAACGCGACGCGTTCCAAGGTTTCCGGATATATACAGAGGGTGCATCAGCCATCCAGTCGCGCAACTACAAACTGGTGGAAAGCCTCTGTCGCACACCCGATGAAACCCGTCGCGATGGGCCAGCTTATAGGTCGGTTCCCGAGATACGCGACCTCGTAAAGCGTGGTCAACCCAATCTGGATGACGCGCTCGCTGCAGCCCGAGCCGAGAAGGATCTGACACCTGAGATCGAAGCCGAGATCTGCACAGCCATGGAAGCATTTTCCAATACGCTACAGCAATGGCGCCAAATTCACTTCCGTCTTGCAGTCAAGATGCTGGGCGAGGCGACACCAGGCACAGGTGCGACCGAAGGTACGCCTTATCTCAATGCTGTCCGTTCCATTCCCGTTTTCAAAACAATCCCGTCAGGAGATCTGAGATGCTAAATGAATTGCCTCCCGTCGCAATTATTGGTGCCGGCCCTGTTGGCATTGCTCTTGCGCTCCGCCTTGCCGTTTTGGGTATTCCGTCAGTTTTGATGGACGCCAAGCCACATCAGGTTAAGCAGGGCTCAAAGGCCTGTCTCATCCAAGGCGACGTAGTTGAAATTTTGGATAAATTCGGCTGCGGAGAACAGGTCGGTCGCGAAGGCATCGCATGGCGGATTGGTCACACCTACATCCGCAACAAAGAAGTGTCGCGGATGGAATACTCCAAGCGCCCCGGATATAGTGAATTCGTCAATATTTCTCAATTTCGCATCGAGCAAATCATGCTTGAAAGGCTAAATGTTGAACCGTTATGCGATCTGCGTTGGGGTCATAAAATCCAAGGGATAACACCGACGGATCACGGAGCGCGGCTGTCAATCGAAACACCGGAAGGTGATCGTGAAATGGAGTTTCGTTATGTCGTGGGTTGCGACGGCATCCATAGCCAGATCCGCAACGCAATGAACATCGACTGGACCGGCTACACGCACAAAGACCGGTTTCTGATCACTGACATAAACGTAAAGCTCCCATTAGCAAAAGAACGCCACTTCCATTTCGACCCAAATTTCAACCGGGGCCGACAGCTTGTGATGCATCCACAACCAAATGATATGTGGCGCATCGATTGGCAGTTAGCCCCCGATACCGACATTGAACGCGAACAACAAACTGGAGCATTGGACAAACGCATCCGGGCCGTTATTGGTAACGTTGATTACAAGATTGACTGGCTTTCCACATATCGTTTTAACCAGCGCGTCGCTGAGCGTTTTAGGGTAGGATCGGTGTTTCTTGCCGGTGATGCTGCCCATGCGTTGCCGCCTTACGGTTCACGTGGGATGAACAGCGGCATTCAAGACGCAGACAATCTTGCCTGGAAAATGGCAGCTGTATTGCATGGTAGGGCCGAAGAAACACTGCTCGACAGCTACCATACGGAACGCTTTAGCGCAGCCAAAGAAAATCTAAGAATTACTGAAGCGACGATCCGTTTTATGGTTCCTCCGACGTGGGCACATCGGACTTGGCGGGACTTCTTACTGTGGTTGTCAGAGCGGCAACCTTGGGCACGCAAACTGCTGAACAGCGGTAAAATGGCTGAACCTTTCCGGTACCAGAACTCTGCCTTGATTGCAGATCCGATGGCTGGACCATTGCTCGGTGCGTTCGCACCAGATCTGGCGGTGGAGGGCAGTCGTGGCGACACCAGACTACGCCGCTGTTTTGGGTCCGATTTCACCGCCATTGCTTTTTGTAATGACGATATGGCCGTGGCCAGATTAGCCGATAGTTGGCGTGCACTATCTGTGAGCCAAGGCCTGCGTGTTCTCGCGCTTTTGCCGAAGGGCAGTGATGTAACAAAAGTACCTGATGGCATCGATACGGCGTTGTATTCCCCGACTGACGCACAAGCCTATGAGAGCGCTGGCGACAATTGGCTGTTGGTGCGCCCTGATGGTCATATCGCGGCCATGGGCGAACTTGCGGATATGGTCTCAGCACGGCGCGCATTCTTCATCGCCTCCGGTTACAGCCAAAGAGCGTCTGCCCCCTTCGTGGCCCAACAGCCTACGTCAGTAATTTCAGCAGCAGAGTAAACCCCAGATTGAGGAAGAAAAAATGCACACCCATCCTAAATTCAGCTGGTTCAACGGCAAAATCGTCGCTTGGGAAGACTGCGTCTTGCACGCCCGAAGCCAAGCCGCTTTCTGGGGCGCAAATGTCTTTGAAGGTGTACGTGCCTATTGGAACGAAACAACCGGTCAATTGGAGGTCTTCCGTCTTCAAGATCACCTGACCCGATTGCGTGCGTCGATGAAATGCGTCGGCATGGAGATCATTTATTCTGATGCAGAGCTTACGAAGGCGACGCTGGACCTTTTACGGGCCAACAAGGTGCGCGAAGACACACATATCGTCCTTGTTGCCTACTTTGGCATGGGGCCAAATTTCGACCCAATGTGTCATACTGAAGAAACCGGGGTTCATATCACCGCTGTTCCCCTTGGCCGCTCTCCCAAATTCGAAAGTGGTGCCTCGGCCTGCACATCCAGCTGGCGGCGGATTAGCGACGATGCGATGCCGCCAAGGATCAAGACAGGCGCGAATTATCACAATTCGCGGTTGGCGCAGCACGAGGCTACGCGCAACGGTTATGATACGGCGTTCTTCCTCAATAGCCGGGGAACTCTGGCCGAGGCACCGGGTGCCTGTGTGATGGTTTTGCGCGATAACGAGCTGTGTACCCCCCCCAGCACCAGCGGAGTTCTCGAGGGGATCACGGTTCAGTCGATCATAAGTCTTGCCCGCGGTTGTTTGGGCGTTGAGACGATCAAGCGCGAAATCGACCGGACCGAACTTTACCTCGCTGATGAGGTGTTTATCGCGGGTACCCTGTCAGAGATTCAACCGATTACCTCGGTTGATCGTCAGGTCGTTGGCACAGGTGAGCCCGGAAAATTGACCCGAGAGCTTCAGACGCATTTTGACTACGCCGCGCGCGGAAACGCAGACGCAGATGGCTGGAACTTGCCTGTGTATGACATCGCGCCAGCCGCTTCTGTATTGTCAACAAAGGAGATGCTCGATGTCCCTGCTAGCTGAACTTGTTACCAATATGGCGACGGGGGCCGTACAGGTCATCGATCTGACGGCACCGCTTGACGAAGAGACTTCGGTGATAAAACTTCCGCCTGAACGTGGCCAACCATGGCCGTTCCAGCGCGAAGTAATCAGCCAATACGACACGGCGGGCCCCGAAGTTTACTGGCACAATATCCGTATGTCAGAGCATACTGGCACCCACTTCGATGCACCGATCCACTGGATCAGTGGCCGTGACGGCGAAGATATAGCGTCAATTGCCCCTGATCGCTTGATCAGACCTGCTGTGGTGCTGGATTTCACTCAAGAGGCAACTGCGGACCCAGATTTCTTGATGACACGAAACCATGTCGAAACCTGGTGTGAGGTTCATGGAGAATTACCCGAGGGTGCTTGGTTGTTGTACCGCACCGGGTGGGCAGGACGCAGATCTGACCCGCAGGCTTTTATGAACGGAAATCATTGGCCTGGGATTGAACCAGAATGTGCCCGTTGGCTGGCGGAGGAGACCGGAATAATCGGCCTCGGTGTTGAACCGGTCGGGACCGATGCAGGTCAAGCAGCCACCTTTGAGCAACCCTTCCCCTGTCATTGGTATTTTCAGGGCGCAGGAAAATACGGGATCACCCAGCTTCAGAACCTGACACGCCTGCCACCCGTAGGCGCAGTGATCGTAACATCGCCTTTGCCCATAGTCGGCGGAACGGGCAGCCCATCTAGAATTCTCGCCTTGGTAGAAGACGACTTAGGATAACCCGTTGGAACTTCCACAACCCAGATAAGGAAATTTCTCATGCAACTTGACACACATTCATTGCCGAAAACTCACCATGAACCGATTGATCCATTCATTGCAGGTGTCTGGCCAATAGAGTTAAGTCTTTCTCAACGACACCACTGGATCGGCAACTACTTCGAAGACATTGGTTTGCCCGACGGGCTTATGGATCATTGGGACGACTTTGCCGACAGCTGGAACGATCTGGAGCAAGATCAGTTCATGGCTGACGGGGGCCGCTACCGCAGTCGCCGTTTTACCGAATTCTATTACGACAATGCAGCGGCCGAACTGCATGCCCAGAAACACAGACCTTTTTATCAGTCGGCCGAAATCAATACATTGAATGGCGGTGTTGATCGCAAGTTTTCGCCAATCACCCCGTTTATTGCCAATCACCCAATTACAGCCGCAATGATCCGCCAACATGCGACCACTTTTTCCGAACTGACTGGGTGCAATCGCTGGGCGATCAATTTTCATCAGGTGCGCATCACAGCCAATGACGGAATGGAGGGCAAACCCGCGCCGGAAGGTCTTCATAAGGACGGAGTGACTTACACGACTCTCTTCTGCGTAAAGCGCCGGAACGTGGCGGGTGCCGAGAACCTGATGTTCGACAATAACAAGGAACCGCTCTTCAGTACAACACTCACAAAGACAAGCGACATAATCATCTTCGAGGACGCTGCATTCTATCACGATGTGACCCCAATAACTCCCGCACATCCTGATGAACCCGCCGAGCGAGATATGTTGTTTATCGAGTTCACTTGCTGTTGAGCGAGACAGGGGCGGAGGCGTAGCTTTCGTCCCTGTCATGGCCTTAATGAAAGCTTCGAAAATGCAAAGTTCTCATTCGACCGGACTAGTGGCGGCAGTCATCGCCTTCCTAACTTGGGGGCTTTACCCGTTGTTTTTCAAATTGCTCAGCTCTGTTGCGCCGATAGAGATACTGGCCCATCGTGTACTGTGGTCTTGCATAATATTGGCCGCCGGTTTCCTTTTGACCTTGGGTCCAAGGGCAAGCCTGCGAGCGTTTGGCAATAGACGCAACATTGGCATTGCCTTGGTTAGCGCATCACTGATCTCGGTCAACTGGTTTTGTTTCATCTATGCCGTCACAAACGACCAAATACTAGAAGCCAGCCTCGGTTATTTTTTGATCCCCGTTGTCAACGCTTTGTTTGGCGCATTGTTTCTCGGAGAAGCGCTGAATGCGGCAAAAAGACTGGCAGTTGCGGTCGCGTTCTCAGGCATTGCTGTTGTGTTTTTGATCTCTGGGGCTGTGCCAGTAATCGCACTGTCGATTGCGCTTAGCTTCGGATCATATGGCATGGTTCGCAAGCTTTCACCACTGGACAGTCCGACTGGCCTGTTCCTGGAAACTCTTCTGCTAGGTCCTGCTGCTCTTGGATACATCGCACTATTTGGTGTCCCTCTGGGGGCGCAACCCTCTCCAATAGCCGTACTGTTGATGCTGGCTGGAGTGATGACTCTGATCCCGCTTCTCAGCATGGTGATAGCCGCACGCCGTCTGGAATACGCCACTCTGGGGTTTCTTCAATACCTCACTCCCGTGACGCAGTTCGTTATCGCCGTTGGCCTTTTCGATGAACCGATCACGCTTGAAAGACTCATTGCCTTTGGAACCGTCATGCTGGCCGTACCGATCTTCCTCTACGGATCGTTAACTGAACATCGGCTCACTGTAGCCCCAACACCAAACTAAACTAAACTAAACCAAAAGGATTTGACCGATGATCTATAGAACTTTAGCCGACATCCAGCAATCTGACCTGAACGTCGATTGTGGCAACGGATTTAGCCGCCGATTTCTGATCGAAAAGGACGGGATGGGATTCTCCCTAACTGATACTTTGATTGAAGCCGGAACGGTTACGGCGATGCACTACGACAGGCATCTTGAAGCCTGCTATTGCATCGAAGGACGCGGTACCGTCGAGACAGTTAGGGACACATACGATCTATATCCAGGTTCGATGTATGCGCTCGATCAGCATGACAAGCACGTGTTAAGCGCCGAGACTGACTTACGCCTGATTTGCGTTTTTAATCCTCCGCTGACTGGCCAGGAAAGCCACAAAAACCGTGATGCGGTTGCGTCGGGTTACTGAGCACAAAAAACAAGCTGGCTGTGCTTTCCGTTTTTGGCAAATTCAACCAGTCAATAGGTTTTCGAGTACAGAATATCGAGAAATTTAGCGTCCAAGATCAGTTAAATCGAGCTCATTCTCAAGCTCAGAAATTTCGATGTGGTTAGCATCGGCTTCGGGTGGCGAAGGGTTCGATTCACACCATTCGCTTAGCCAAAGGTCACATATGAGGAAAATAAGAAATGCCCCTAAAAAATCGCCGAACCGATACACTGATAATAGGCAATGGTGCGTTGGCACTTTTCCTCGCTGAAGAACTCTCAAGGCGGGGCACGACTAACGACATCACTGTCGTTGGCCCAAGTCACCGATTGGGTGGAGCAAGCCAGGCTGCTGGCGCAATGCTGGGGTGCTTTTGTGAGGTGACTGCCGGTACATTTCGGACCGATGAAGGCCGCAGCAGGTTTGAAATCGGGGTTAAGTCACATGAATTATGGAATGATACCTTAGAAAGACTGACGGATCTATCACCGAGTTTGAAACCGCTCAAAGTCGCGGAAGAAACCCATGTTATTCTGAATTCAGTTGGCAGTGATTTCGACAGCACGAATTTTGAGGCCATGGTCGACGCTCTTAACAGTTATCAGAGACCATGGTCGGATGTTGATCCTACAGAGATTTGAACCGCGCCGGGTTTGCCGGAGGCTCCAACTCATGAGTAGGATGGAGCATCATGAACAAAACGACGAACAAATATTCCCCAGAAGTGCGCGAACGTGCCGTACGGATGGTTTTGGACAATCAAGGGCAGCATGACAGC
>JBDVKF010000032.1:0-171900 GCA_039960995.1 Paracoccaceae bacterium
ACTGCAAATTTTCTGAAACCAGAACACTGTTCTCCGCTCATCTAAACATGCCGCAAAATGTGAAAGAAAAACCTGCATTTCGGAATATTATTCTGCCGGATTTACTCAAAATGCTCGACATTGGAGTTTTTCAACAGAATAAGCCCAATCTGTTCCTCCGATGCGCTGCAGCGAACAGCGGCTCTGCAAAAATCATAGCTCGAAAGCGGCTAAAAACTAAATATGTTATGGCCTACTGGACTTGGCTGGCCCGCAGTTATTTTCCGCTTCGGACTATCCGACCCGACGACTTTTGGCTGGCGACCAGTATCGTTGCGGGCAATCACATTAACCGACATGCCTGATCATCAAACCTGATCATACCGCTGCATTGAACCCCAGCACCAAACCCGACATTCAACTTTGGTAGCCGCTATGGCGGCATTGCGGGACTTTTCAGAACTTCGCAGCGCAAGCATCAATAGTCGGTTTGGTGAGCCCTTCCAAAAACGGTGGTTTTTGGAAGAAGTTTGAATCAATCGTTTTTGGCTAATTTTTTGGCACGTTTTGCCGCCAACTTTAGCTTTTTGCGCTTCTTCTTCCCTATTCTTAAAGGGCTGGGATTCGGCGGATTAGGCTTCATGCGACCACAATCAAAATCCGATTGTGTCCGCGCAAGCTTCTCCGCAGCTTGTTCAATACGTTGCTGCCGAGAAGCTTCCGAAAGGACTAAAGGCGTTTTTTTCTTGGCCTTCGGCTTACCTTTGCTGAACCAACTAGATCCAGGCCTGATGAGTGTTGATCCCCCATTATACCCGCCCTTTGCCATCTTCTTCATCCCTTCCCATTAGGTTACATGGTATAGGTTCTATCCCATTGACCAAAACCCTCTTTTTTGACATGGCCGCAAACCGTCTCGATTTGCGCTGTCAAAAATCCCGTTCAAAACCTCGGTGGTTGTTGAAGGTTTTTGACAGCCACACGATAAAGGACATTAGCTGCATCGCAGAAATTTGGTAATGAGGGCTCTACACCTGCCGTTCGCTTCATTTTGTACCATTGTTGTTGAACGTCATATGACTTTGACCTTTGCGTCATAAACTGACCTGATCCCTTCCCGAACCCGCGCGGGTTGTTTCGTTTTGATCCCGTATACTAGCCTGAAAATCGGGGGCGATTTGGAGGTCAGACGGCGCAGCCGCCTGTTCCTGCAAATCTGCCACGTGGCGAACGCGGAAATACGAGTGAAGACATCCGTCACGCCAGCAGCAAGCCAAACACGTGTGTTGCTCGGAACGGGGATCAGATCGACAGTCCCTGCACCAAACCAACAACGGCCAGAAGCGATGTTGGACCTTCGATCAGAACACGGCGACCATCTGAAAGTGCGATATCGACACGCGTGGCCAATAGCAGATCAACGGGAGATGGCCCGATGGCATCAACGGCAAGTGGTAAATCTGGCGAGGGCATCGCCATTTCAATGAAATGCGCCTCTTCAACCGCATCCTCAGGAGCAACCGCTGGCGGCGCAAAGCGCGGATCCTTGAGCCAATTGTGGATCATGTTCGCATTCATTGTATAGCGCCGTGCGACCTGCGCGACTGAAACCCCTGGGAGCATCGTCTACTGGCAAATCTCCAGCTTCTCTTCATCCGACAAGCTGCGACGCTTCCTCATAATGTGCCCCTTAGTGTCCACTCATCTAAATGGACACTTAGAACATTCACCAAACCATCGTTAGGGCGGGTTCAACGGACGCTCACCAACCAAGGCGCAATGCATCATCAACGGTGGGCCTATTTTAATATCTCAGGCTGGACCGCGACAACGCGCAGTTCTTCTGAGCCCTGCTCATCGTCGTGCATCTAGGAACTCCTCGGCTCACATTGGGAGCGATGAGATTGATGAATTTTGGGTCGGACGCGCCAACAAATGAGCTTTCATACCGAGGAATGAATTTTTTACACTGGCTTTCAATTAGTCAAATCAACCAATACCCGGCATTCCGCTCAATCGGTACACCATCACCTTCGACACGGCAACGACGCTCTCCGACTTTACTAATTGAATAGACCCTCAGGTTGTCCCCTTTTGCAATCATCTTAGAAATCTCTTTGATCAGTTTGTTAACACGAATTTCTGTCAATCTCCCCTCAAAGACTGATCGCTGTACACGCGTCATTTCATCTTCCAATTTACTTGCTACTCTTCGCCGACACTTGTTGTCGGAGATATCATAGCTGACGATCCATAACCCTTCACTCCGGCTCATTTTGAGTCAGCTCCCGCAAGTCGGAAAGGAAAAAACACAGTTTCATTTTCGGCGGTTAATGCGGCTGCTAGTGATCTTGCCTGGTAAATCATCATCGCCCGCCAGCCGAGGCGGCCTTTGCCGTCGGGCTTAGCGACCAACTTAGCGACTGCAGCCTCATAACCGTGCACGATTGCATATCGTCCTTCCTTGGAGATAAACGTTTTATCATCTGGACTCTGTGAGAACATTTCCGGGCGTAATCGCTTTGCACGAAACAAGAAAACAGCAAGACCAGCAGTCAACGGTGCTCGAAAAGGCTCCATTAAATCAAAAACCAGACCATCGTGCCGGTTTCGGGAACCGTGTAGAAACGCAAATCCCAGGTGTAAACCGGCAGTTTGCGCCGCAGACCTCGTATCCCTTTCCAAAATTGCTGTTAGGTAATTAATCGAGGCATTTATGGGATCAGTAGCAGGCCTGCTGCGTACAAAGGGAACTTCGTTGCTCGCTCCAAGTAGCTGCCCAATAGCGTTCCAATACAGGGCTGCAACGGCCCCCTCGAGCCCCATTAATTCGTTATTTGATGCTGCATGCTCTACTTTAATCAAAAGTGGGCGTATCTTGCGAATGATATGCACAACAGTTTCCAGCTTTTGCCGCCTGTTCAAGCGCTGTAGTTGCTCTCTTTGGTTCGCAACACGTGCTTTCACGAGAGCCCGCGCAATCGGTATCCGTCGTCCTTCATCAAGAACGGCTGCGGCTTGCTTTAGATGCAGTCCACCGTGGCGCGATTGCCTACCGATTAAACTGCCTTTGGTTTGCCCGAACCTATCAATCAAAGCTAGATCGGTACTAGACGTGGTCGCCAGCTCGATTGCTTTTTGACTGATCCTCACCTCAGGACCCGCCTCAATGCGGCAAACCCGACGGTGAGGTATCGCGATCAATTCGTTCCCGTCTTCCTGACGAACTGAAAAGCTTCGGTTGCGAATATCCAGACAATGATCGGCGTCCAGCACATACAATACCCTCCCACCTTGGTCGAACCGCGAGCCTTCATCCTCAAGCCGGATAACACCCTCGTCTGTTACTTCAGATTTGATCGCCTTCGGAGTGGACGCATGTTGCCCTTTCGAAGCTTTTTGCAATGCGAGACTGCGCACGAATAGATACCCGATAAAGTCAAAGCCCGAGTCAAAGCTGACGATCCGCGTTCCAATATCGTTCAAACGCAAGCCATGCGCTCCCAAAACATCAACAGCATGGGCCAGTACCTTTGTGGCCTTCTTTTCTGATTTACACAAAATGACAAAGTCGTCGGCAAAACGAACAATCTTGACCCCCTGCGCATCAATCGCCTCGTCCAGCGCATCAAGATAAAGATTGGCCAATAGCGGGGACAGCGGGGACCCTTGCGCGATGCCGATACCAGAAGAGCCCAAAGCGCTTGCCTGATCCTCCAGAATTGATGAAATCAGCGCAATTAGGGACCCAAAGCCGGGCTGTTGCCCTACGACAGCTTCAATTTTTTCAAGCAATAAGTCATGCTGCACATTGTCAAAGTAGCTGACAATATCCGCTTCGATCACGACATCGTATCCACGGTCGCGCCAATGCTCGATACGCGCAACGGCCTTTTGAACCCCTCGACCTTTTCGATACGCGAACGAGCTTTCCTCAAACTCGGCTTCAAAATGAGGCTCGAGCGTGGAAGCAATCGCTGTATGCAAGACGCGATCGCGGATCGAGGGAATTGTCAGAATACGGTAGCCTGGTTTTTTCTTGGGCACGCTGACTTTTCGGAACGGACGAGATTGGTAGGATCCCCGCAAAAGGTCAGCTCGCAATTGATTGAGGCGGGCAAAAACGTCATCCCGAAATTCTTTTCGCGACACCGCATCGCCACCGGCCGAGCCCTGATTGTGATCAACTTTTGCCCAAGCCAACTGTAATGCTTCGAAACTGGTGGCTTGTTGCCAAAGATCGGGCCTTGGATCAGGCATTCGAACTCTCCATACAGGTTGAATTTTCTGTCTCTCGAGAAATTAGCAAGTTGATCTGCCGTCAAAAAGGCAGCCATTCAGAACAGTTTCCAACGGACTTTGTCCATAATTCAGAGGTCTCGGTCTGCCGTCAAAAAGGCAGCCATTCAGAACGAAGCAAAAGGAGGCAACTAATGGGAAGCAAGTCTCGGTCTGCCGTCAAAAAGGCAGCCATTCAGAACCACTACCCTCCATGGCTGAAAGGCCTCAAGTCTCGGTCTGCCGTCAAAAAGGCAGCCATTCAGAACAAAGCTAATTAAGCTTTTTTTGAAACCGGAGTCTCGGTCTGCCGTCAAAAAGGCAGCCATTCAGAACCCACACTCTGTATATCCTTGAAAATAAATAAGCAATAGCGTAATACTATGTAGCAGGTCGTCATAATTGATAAGTCACCAACTAAATGTTACTCAAAAAATCTCTCCATGAGTAATTTTATTGAATATATTCAGTATTTTGTTTGTTTTTTGTAGGCGATTTAATTGCAATTTTGTCTTTCTGCCCAGTTTGGGCGGTTTCTTCGCGGAAAAATTTGGCAGTCCTGTCCTCGATTTTATGGACCTGCGGAAGCAGAGTCTGCATAGCGCTGCCGATACCAGCTCTAGAAAGAGGGGAACGACCATGTCCAAAATACTGCACTCGATTTCCGAAAGTCATACCCAATATACGGATAAAGACAAACAACGGCTTGGCCGTGGTTTGCTGAAACCGGATACAAAGGAGGTTTTCAAAACACCCGCTGAATTGCCTGGATATGTTTCAAATGAATGTCGTCTGGTTTTGCGTCAAACGATCAGCGTATTGGACAAAATTCTGCAAAAGTCTCTGACCCTTCGCGGTATGAGTTCTGATCAATATGTTCATCGCGTTCTTTTGGGAGAGGCGCTTTGGAACCTTTTGAAAGGGAAGTTTTCTGACGATGGAGCGGACAAGGAAGCGCTTATAGAATTGCGCCGTAAATGGAATGCAAAGGTCCATCCCTATGACAAGTATGGGGTGGAACCATTGAACCCACGTTTAGACAAAAACTATCTAGAAATCCAGAACCGCGAAGAGGAAGATGGCAAGCCACCGCTTTCTGAAAAGCTGGGAAAATGGGGAAAAGAGCATGCGCTTTGGCCCAAGGCAGGCAAGCCCATTGACCACACAGAAATCGCATCCAACATTTTTAACCACCTGACAGTACAAGAAGTGACCATTCACGAAGGTAAGCCTCGTTTGGTCAAAAGAGGCCGCCCCGTGAGCCCGCGGCCCACACAGAACGGTTTGATGTTGGCGCGCGGGCTAACTGCATCGCACAGCACAAGCGATCCAAGGCAGCCCTCGAACAAGCGCATTAAAACATGGGAAGATAACAGCCTACGAAAGAAAGAGAAGCAAGAAGGGAGCGAAGACATACGTCCCGATGCGGAGCTGCACTATTTTCGCAATGGAGACGTTGCTAAAACCATTTTCGATGGCGTCCTTGATATTCAAGGACGAAATGAGCGCGTTTACAATGCCTGGTTTGGCGACAAAACGTTCGAGCACTTTCGGGCGATTGACGGACTTCCAGAAGAACAAAAGGCGCGCCAAAAGGTCTGGAATCTCCATAATGCGGTGCGCAGCTATTATAAGCGGCTTGCGACATCTGAGAAATTCCGCCGCGCCTTGCGTGAAGCTGAACAGAACAGGGAATATGAGACTTCTGAAGCCTATCGTTCAGCCCGCGAAAAACTGCAATCTTTGTTGCCGAATGATAAGGATCAACTGCTCCATCGGCTTACCGCCAGCAATGAAAACGCTAGCATGAGTGAAGCAATCCGCTTGGGGAAACTGCTTGTTCATGCCGCCTCTATGGCGAAGTTTGACAGTATTGGTGGTCGTTCGTTCGCGGATCAGATTTCATATTTAGCAACTAGTGCTGGGCAAAGTGAGATCAAACGTGTGGAAATATTCGCCCGTATTTGGCGGCAGAGCGTTGCGGTAACAGGCCGCACCCTGACCGGTCTCACAAACTACAAGAAGCGTGACGTTACTTCGGTCAACGAGAGTCGAGAGGCTGCAGCCGGTGATATCGAGCATATGCGTGGGCAACTGCCAATAATTTTCGGCTCGAAAGACATGAGCTTCGACGGAGGGGAAAACCGAGCTGCGATTTTTCTTGATGGTGACGACGACGTTCAGCGTGACAGAGTCTGGGCCCTTATTCGTCTTGGCGCGGGTATCCGCAACGCAGTTCAACACTTCAATGTTCGATCCCGTCTTTTGGACACGTTGAAGAATGGCGTAGTTTTAGCTCAAGAAAATCCGGGGCCGATCAGCAATCGTAAATCGTCTAACCAGACCCAAATGTGGGTGAGCAAGGGCTCTGTTGCGGCGATGGAAAACCTGCTCGGCTTCGACATCAAAATGCGTAAGGAAGCCACACGCCTTCAGCTTGAAGCTCTGAATGCCCATGAGTTTTTGAATGAGGAGGAGCTCAAGGCGATCGTCAAAGAGATGGGAGGAGTGGCCGATTTCAAGACCATCGCCCCGCCACGTTTCACCGCCGTGATCAGCCGTGTGCAAGCGCTTGACGAAAACGATGATACTGTCGTCCATTCCGATCTCGACACGCTGTTGACCGTTCAAAAGCAAACGCCACAAGTTACATCGACGGCAGATAATACGTGCCGCAAGGGCTTGCTTCAGATGTTGTATCAATCGGGTTTCTCGGCGTGGTTCGCCGATAGGGCTCTGAATGAGGAGCTTTTTACGGATGTAATCACCCTCGTTATTGATCAGAAAAATGACAGAGCGGAGGCTTTTCAAAGGATTGTTCGCAAGAAAAATATTCCGATTCCATCAGAGATGGCAGACAACCTTGGCCTCCATGAACACCAGACATTCCAATCACTTTTCAAAGCGCTGGCTGAACAAGCAATCCGGGAAACTGATCAAGACATCCGTTATCGCCCCGATCGGGCAGTTCAAAGTGAGACTGCAAACCGAATTGAATTGTTTCGGCAAGAAGTCTTCGCCCATCTGTTCTGTCGCTACCTGAAGGACAAAGAGTTCGGCTTTATTGCAGACATCTGTGATCAGCAGCCAACAGTATTGAGCTTTCTTGACAACGCCATGGCATCGTTCAGTGATCCTTCATTTGAAAAAACCAAACCATGGCACGCCCAATTTTATACTTGGCTTTACCTTGTGCCACCAAATGAACTGTCCAAACTAAGACATCAAATGCGCAAATCTGCTGTCCTCGAGGTCAAAAGCCCCACAGAGACAGATTTGGAAGCGATAGATATGCTTCGACAGATGGATCGCCTCATGGGTCTTTATCTTCAGGTCGAGGCGGCCGGATTTGGCGATAACGAGCATATCAAGGCACTTGAAAACAACGACTACCTTTATGAGAGTCCCGAACATTTTGGAACAGTATATTCCCCCGACAACAAAGATCACCTTCAATCATTCCCTGGCACCCGTAGGGGGCTAAGGCAAATTGTCCGTTACGGGGATATGGCAACATTAGAGCCATACTTCCGAAAACATCCGATAACAGATGCCGAAGTTGCGACCTTCACGACTGTGACTTCTGCTGAAACAAAGAAGCTGTTCGAAGACCACCAGCAATTGCGCAAAGATATTTTGGCAGCGTCATTATCTGATCGTTCAAGCCGGGACAAGAAAGTCGCAAATCAAGTGGCCGCCCTACCAAGCAATGTCGCGCTCTATAAAGAAAGCGCGCTGGCTGTTGCTACCCACAACTTTCACTCGAATGCGGCACGCCTAACAGACCACGTGCGCCTGCATCGTGTTCTCATGTCGGTTGTCGCAAAATTCACCGACTATGCTCTTATGTGGGAGCGCGACCTAGCGTTTGCATATTTTGGCATGCTCTATCGGTCCATGGGGTACTCTGGGTTTGAAGTAGCGGAACGGGCTGAAAAAGAGAACGGTCGGACAATCACTCGAATTGGATTTGTGATCGACGTATCCAAAACGAAAGGCCAGCGACAAAAGCCCGACAAAGGAGAGCATTTCATTCCCCTGATCGAAGACGACCGCGGATTTCTAGCACCACAATTCGACGCGAATTCAGGTCTTTTGCCACGCCATGATCGTGCATTGTTTCGAAACGCGTTCATCGAAGTGGCGCGACAAAATCCTGCCGACACACGTGCAGATGCGATCGCTGTCTCCAAAGGGGAGATGGCGCGGGGAAAACCAGGGCAGCGCGGTAAAAACCGCAAACAGAAAGAAACCATTCGGAATGAGCTTGCGCATCTAGAGGTGATCCGCAATGGGGCTGGCATCAACTTGACGTATCTTATGAATGCAGTGCGCAGTCTCATGTCCTATGATCAAAAGCAAAAGAACGCTGTGGTTAAATCTGTAAAAAGAATCTTAGCGGAAGAAGGCCTGACAATCGAATGGCGAATGAAGGAGGACCGCCTGAGCAAGCCCATTGTTTATCCATTCGCCGAACAACACCTGAAAATGTTGCGCCGCAAGGATGCACCGTCCGAGCCGATCCTATTGCCGAAAGCATCGGTGCGGCTAACGTCTATGGTTCAGGCGATATTTGATTTTGGCAAAAGCGGTATTGCTGTAGACCAACCCGAGAAAAACCCAGAGACCACAATCTTGCTGTATCCGCAGGCTTAAGTTAAGGCGGTTGGAATTGAAGCCGGTGATGTAAAAGCAGCAACAAAACTCATTTTCGCCTACGAAAAAGATATTAGTAATTGATATTAATAAATAAAACTTGCATACAGTTCAATAATTAAACCTCGGAGGCATTAAATTTGATAAAATACAGCATCAGCTACAAAATTTTGGATAATACCAATTTTGTTTCAACGGCTTGCGGAATGTAAGTTCAGCATGACTGCCTTTTTGACGGCAGACTGAGACGACATTGTGTTCCTCCAAAAAAACTAAAGATGTTCAGCATGACTGCCTTTTTGACGGCAGACTGAGACTTGACCATAAGGTCATATAAGTTATGCAGGGTTCAGCATGACTGCCTTTTTGACGGCAGACTGAGACCCTCCTTAATAAAAAGCCTAATTGGCTTTGTTCAGCATGACTGCCTTTTTGACGGCAGACTGAAGCCACTAAAACGAAATTGTTTTTCAATTTATTGGATGGCGTAGAGCAGGCAGGACGTTACGATCCGCCTCGACGGAGGTGCGCGGCAAGGCGGTTCAACAACACAATTCGCGCGGATTTTCCCCTGTCTTTTTGCTCTGGGGCGAAGTGTCGGACAATGAAAAATGTGATCGCTGCCATGACAGCGGACAAACCGAATGCCCCCCAACCTGCAACAACGTCTTTCGTATCAGCTGTAGCAGCGGGGTAAATGCTACTGAAATCAAATGTCAAAGCGAGTAACAATAAAAAATCCTTGAAAACGGTATAGGCCGTTACACCAACAAGCCCTGCCGTCCCGAACGTGGCAATAAGATTGAAAAGCTTGTTTCTCTCTCGCCTTTCCTCTGCCTCTTTCTCGGTTTGCGCCGCTCTAAGCCGCTCGGAAACTTGAGACACTGCACTGGTAAGCATCGCAAATTTCGCATCTAACCGTAGCTCTTTGCGCATTGCTTCGGCAGCCTGCTGATGCATCGAAATTTGGCTGAAGGAGGGAAACCGATAATAAAGCTGGAACAGGACCGCATCGTCGATCACCTGTTCGAGTGCTTCAAGCAATTCATCCTCTTTCTCGGCCGCTGCTGCCCCCTTTTGTCGTTCCGACAGAAACCAGTTTTCATGTAAGAGCAGGATATAAATAGGAAGATAGACCGCTGCCAATGGTCCGGCTTTCCAGTTTTTTGAGAACTCCGTTTCTGGATGGTCAGCACGTTTGCATTGAACGGATGCAAATCCTTCTGCAGTGACCGCGTGGCGCAGGTCGATGAAATCGCGGATGTAGCGAACGCTCGCCTCTTCTTTGGAAAATTGATAGTCAGAGGTGTACCGACGGGCGAGACTAGCCGCATGTTGCTCCAGAATTTCAGGGATAACTGTCTGAGCAAAACGTGCAAATGTATGGGTGTGTACTCTTGTAAAGTGAGTTGCTGTGGGGGCCTTGTCCCGCACAAGCCCCTGGACCATCAAACCGAAAGAAAACTCTTTTCCGGCAATGGGATTGGATGTGCTGCGATCGTACCATCTGCATGTGTTAAAACGAGAGAGCGCGTGAACTGCTTCTTGCAGCTCAACAAAGCTGAGATCTCGCTGGTCATCTTGCGCGGATAGTTCAGGATTTTTGAGGCGCATAATCTCAACCTGAACAACCACGATTGATGCACCGGTACCGAATTGAAGTAATTCTGTCTGAGTGGGATTGATCCAAAGTGGTCTGGCCGTAATACCCTGCTCGGCCAGTCTTTCGGTGGCCCTTTTTCCCAGCTCAAGGCAAATCATTTTCTTGGACAGTGACAGGTCGTATTTTGAAGGCAAATCACCAAACTGCAGAATCTGAGCGCACTCTGGAGAAAGCACTAAACGTTGCAACTGACCAATGCTGGCGCCGGAAAGAAGGTTTCGAACAGGTGCTGCCAAATCAGAGGAAAACCGATCGACGTTGCCGTTGGCACCGGAAGCTGGATCAGCTACCCACGTAGTCGCGTCTTCGAGTTCTCTGACCACGGCATCGGTAAGATCGACTGGTAGTATATCTATTAAAGGGCTGTGCTTTACAACGCGTGCTGTCAGCTCTCCTGAATCGACGCCTTCAAGGGTATAAATTAATGAGAGTTGGTGGCTTTCAACAATTTTCATTTTTGCAGGGCTTTTCCGACAGATCGTATCCGACATTTTTAACTGGCGCGCCGGATATTTAAGTGGAAATACTTCACAAATCAGCCAAAGTACACTGGTACTCGTCACTCGTCTCAGAGTGTGATCTCCGCATGACGGGCTAGCATCCTCACCGTGAAGAATTGTCATGTCGGAGCCAGCAAGCGTATCAGCTAAGTCCTGTGCTTCCTGCTCCATCAGGTTTCCGCCTACTGAGTAGGTCGCTGTGGGGTTGACGGCATGATCGCGGAAGCGAAGAAGGCCAGAATCCGCTCTTTTGCCTTACCACTATGTAGTATCATCGGTGCTCTCGTCGTTTCGAAGAAGCACAGCAACTTCATGTTTGTCGATCAGAATCGCGGAAAAGACGTTCTGGCCTTTCAATCTGACAACTTTCTTTGCCCGACCTTCTAAGATGAGGTTCAGAATTCGATCGGTAGATGCCCCGTATTTTCTAACCGCATCGGCGATACTGGTTAATGTCTCCCACTTATTTGATTCAGGAAATGACCCGAATACCCCTAACCAATACTTTATTGTCGCCTCTGTGAACCTTGGACGGGCTAAATCGCCTCCTTCACCAGGTTTCAGGATCTCGGCTCTAATTAGCGTTTCCATCTGGCCGCGGGTTAGTCCCAACCTCTTTTGTGCCGCAGTGAATGCGACTGAACCACTTGCCTGCTCGAGAACTTCACGCACTTCTACTGCGTCAAAGATAACCTCGAAGTCAGCCAGATCGTTATCCTGTATGATGTCAGCGTCGATCAAAATACGTCGCAAACGCTTCGGGTGAAGATCGTGGGTCTTCGCCGCGGTCCTAATCGAATGCAGGCACCGTTCGGTCAAAACGTAGTCGAGTGCTTGTTCACCAACCCCAAGTGGCCAGCTATCCAATATGTGCTGACGCAAAGCCTCCCGGAATGGTTCAAATTCAGGGCCACTCCCCGCTCCGCGTTTCAACCAATCATATATCCGCCCATAACGCGCTTGAGGTCGATCTTGTGGCTTGCCCGCGCCAGTTCTGAGGCTTTCAAAGTAGTCGACCACTTCAGATTGTCCGGCATTTAGTAGTCGAAAACCTGCAGATGTCGCGACGGCCATGTCAGTTTGAGAAACCTCTCCTAAAGTCGAACTCTTTCCATGCTTCACTGACACACCCAACATCTCGCAAATTGCGCCCAAAACACCTATCGGAAAACTACTGGCCCAACCTTCTGGTAGATCTCCGGAAAGCCGGCGCACTACATGGTCTTCGAAAAGACCGCCGCCAGAGATCTCCTGATCGAGGTCCTTCTCAACGATTTCAAACATCCACGGAAGCCATGTATCAATAAACTCATGCTTCACTGACGCTTCCGGCGGTAAAACCAACGCCAGCTTATGAACAGGACAAACTCGCGCAGACGTTATTGCCCATAGCGTTCGACTGTAAGCATCCACCATAGCAGCTGGGTTCAATTGCGACCCAGTATCCTGACGAAGACATGCGGGACAAACTCGACTTTCGCCTCGCAACAAGTGTTTCCGCCCTAGTACATGTCCAAAAATTTGGTACGCAAACGTCTTTGCTGGGATGAATGCGTGTTGCATTAGATCATGGACGCTCACACCTGACAGAACAGACAAAACCTCGAAGGTTTGTAAGTCACCCTTTAGAAATTGCGCCATGGTCAGCTCAGCATCCATCAAAAGATCTGCTATTGTCGGAACCCCATTCGCGAACGCCAAACGGGATACGAACGATGTTGTTGTCTCATCAGAGTGGAGTGGAACCGTGTTCTTCAATCTCATGGTTGCGGATGTTGCAAAGAAAAATGATGGCCACAAGGGCACTCCGAGGTTCGAATGACTGAGCTCACTAGTTTACCGCCCGGGTTGTTTTATGCCTTTGACTCAGTCTTTGCCTGGAGCAAGCGCACCTACTTCTTGTCTCCTGACGGTTTCCAAACAATACGATCCCACCATACTCATCGTCGGCGAACTCCAAAGAACGCCCATTATAAGTTATTTTTCGTCATTCTCCCCAAAAATGGACTTCTCACTCCAACTATTTCTTGACACCGCCTTGGATCCAATTTTGAAATTCCGACAAAATTACGGCTTCTGACATCTCCGTCGTTCCCTTGCAAAGCATCCTCGATATTCAGCCTAGCTTTCAGCATCCATTTTTCGACGAGTTTCAAAATTTCGTAAAAAATTTTGAAATCTCACATCTTCAATCTCATGGTCTTGGATGTTGCAGAGAAGAAAGCGCGCCACAAGGGCAGACGCCAACATCATAACCTTCTGCTTGGACGGAAGACGTAAAAAAGGGGCCCCCGAAGGGACCCCATGAGTTTTGCTGTTCGGGCTCGAATTATACCGCTCGAAGTTTTTTGCCTGCGGTCCGAACCGCGCCGAGGGCGAGCGCACCCGCCCCGGATCCTATCTTTACTGATACCCTTACCGCTAAATATCTGGCGGAAAGGGATATTTTCAAAAGTTTGGCCTTCTGCAACCAGCCTATTTCTTGACACCGAATTACGTCGAATTTTGAAATTCCGACACAAATACGGCTTCTGACAGTATCCCGGAAATAAAAAACGGGGGGCCGTAGCCCCCCGTTAGAGTTTCGCCATCCAAGCTCAATTTGTTAACCGCTCGGTGTTTTTTTGCCTGCGGCCTGGATGTCGTCAGGGGCGAGCGCACCCGCCCCGTGTGGCCAGAACAAGAACGTCGTCTTGTCCCGGTGTTCGTCGGGAGGCTGGAGATAAGTCTTGGGTTACCCAGCCCCCCTTCGCGCCCGTGTCGGAGCGCGTTATCTCGTCAGCTGCACCCGCTTGTTGCACCACAGGTGTTGCATTTCATACAGGTCCCATTGCGCACCAACGTATAGTTTCCGCAATCACCGCAGGCTTCGCCTTCATAGCCTTGCATTTTGGCTTTGACGCGCGCGTCCATAGAGGTTGCGCTTGCGCCCGATGCGACTGTCGTGCCGCCGCTTGCAACCGCCACTTCGGGCACAAGCGTTTCAAGGTCTGCAGCCGGATTTAAGGATGTTGTCGAAACTCCGCCCTGCAAGACAACCAAATCTTGCGGCATACGTTTGCGCAAATACCCGGTCGAGCTGATCTGTTTAAGAACTTCCAAAGACCGCGAAGCTGCTGTTTCGCTTAGCTCTTTCACGTTTGAAACGCCTTCTTCTTCGCCACGCCCCAAGTCGTCGAATGCAGGACCTTCGGGTGCCACATGCGCCAGATCGGTACGATCAAGGTAGGACACGGCCAATTCCCGGAAAATGTAATCAAGGATCGACGTTGCGTTTTTAATGCTGTCATTGCCTTGGACCATTCCGGCCGGTTCAAATTTGGTGAATGTGAATGCATCCACAAATTCTTCCAATGGCACGCCATATTGCAGACCCACAGACACAGCGATTGCAAAGTTGTTCATCATCGCCCGAAAGCCTGCACCTTCTTTGTGCATGTCGATGAAGATTTCGCCCAGTTGGCCGTCTTCAAACTCGCCCGTCCGCAAATACACTTTGTGACCGCCAACAACGGCTTTTTGTGTGTATCCTTTGCGCCGATCCGGCATCTTTTCGCGGTGGCTGCGCACCATCTCTTTGACGATCACCTTTTCGATGACTTTTTCCGCCAGAACGACTGCCTTTTCCTGCGGCGAGCCGCTTTCCAAGATTTCGGCTGCCTCATCGTCGTCTTCGACCAAGGCTGCGGCCAGTGGTTGGGACAGTTTGGAACCGTCGCGATACAACGCATTGGCTTTCACACCCAACGACCAGCTGAGTTCATAGGCCTTTTGGCAATCCTCGATGGTTGCGTCATTTGGCATATTGATCGTCTTGGAAATCGCGCCCGAGATGAACGACTGTGCCGCTGCCATCATAGTAATGTGGCTGTCAACGTTCAGGAAACGCTTGCCTTTTTTACCGCAAGGATTGGCGCAATCGAAGATCTTATAATGCTCTTCTTTCAGATGCGGCGCGTTTTCCAGCGTCATTGTTCCACACACATGATCATTTGCCGCGTCAATATCCGCTTTGGAATATCCAAGATGGCGCAGCAGATCGAATGTTGGATCATTCAACTTTTCCGCAGGTATCCCAAGAACGCCGGTGCAGAATTCTTCGCCCAAGGTCCATTGGTTGAACACAAACCGGATATCAAACGCGCTTTCCAAGGCTGCATCGACCTTGGCCAATTCATTGACCCCGAACCCATGTCCCGAAAGAGAGGTGTGGTTGATCGCAGGCGCGTTGCCAATCGTTCCGTGACCAACAGCATAGCTGACGATCTCTTCGATTTGCGCGCTGGAATACCCTTGCTTTTCCAAAGCCGCTGGAACGGAACGGTTGATAATTTTGAAATAACCGCCGCCGGCCAGCTTCTTGAACTTGACCAAAGCAAAATCAGGTTCGATGCCGGTTGTGTCGCAGTCCATCACCAAACCAATGGTGCCGGTTGGTGCAATCACAGTCGACTGCGCATTACGATACCCGTGCTTTTCGCCAAGCTTCAGCGCTTCGTCCCAGCTTGCCATGGCGATATCAACCAAACGGCTGTCCGGGCAATTGGCATGATCCAATGGAACAGGTTTTACAGCCAGTTTTTCGTACCCATCTGTCGCGCCATAAGCCGCGTTACGGTGATTGCGCATAACCCGCAACATGTGATCCGCATTGCGCTCGTATCCCGAGAACGCGCCCAGCTCACCAGCAATTTCAGCAGATGTCGCGTATGCCACACCTGTCATCACAGCGGTCAGCGCACCACATAATGCACGGCCCTCAACGCTGTCATACCCGTGGCCCATATTCATCAAAAGGCCGCCGATATTTGCGTATCCCAGACCTAAGGTGCGGAAATTATAGGACAATTGCGCAATTTCTTTTGACGGGAACTGGGCCATCATGACCGACACTTCCAACGTCAAAGTCCACAACCGCGTGGCATGCATATAGTTGTCGACCTGGAATTCACCGTCCTTAAGGAAGGTCAGCAAATTCATCGATGCCAAGTTACATGCGGTATCATCCAAGAACATATATTCGGAACACGGGTTTGATCCGCGGATCTGACCGTCTTCTGGGCAGGTGTGCCAATCATTGACCGTGTCGTGATACTGAATGCCCGGATCGGCACAGGCCCACGCCGCGTGTCCAACCTTTTCCCAGAGATCACGTGCTTTGACTGTTTTGATGACACTGCCATCCACGCGGCTGATCAATTCCCAGTCTGCGTCTTTCTTTACAGCTGTCAGGAATGCGTTTGTGACGCGGATCGAGTTGTTTGAATTTTGACCCGAAACCGAGCTGTAAGCTTCGCTGTCCCAATCCGTATCATAGGTCGGGAATTCGATGCTCGTGTGGCCCTGCTTTGCATAATCCAACACGCGTTTGACGTATGTTTCAGGGATAGCGACCTTTTTAGCCGCCCGGATCGCCTCTTTCAGACTTTGGTTCGCTTTTGGATCATATGCGTCTTCTGCTGCACCATCCCAAGCTTTGATCGCCGCGAAAATGCCGTTCAGCTTTTCTTCGTGCATCTTAGAGCCAGCAACGATGGACGCCACTTTCTGCTCTTCGATGACTTTCCAGTTGATAAAGTCTTCGATGTCCGGGTGATCCGCATCCACGATCACCATTTTCGCGGCGCGTCGCGTCGTTCCACCTGACTTGATGGCCCCAGCAGCGCGATCGCCGATTTTCAAGAACCCCATCAAGCCCGAAGATTTGCCGCCGCCCGACAGTGGTTCGCTTGCGGCCCGCAAAGACGAAAAGTTGGTGCCTGTGCCCGACCCGTATTTGAACAAACGCGCTTCACGCACCCACAGGTCCATGATTCCGCCTTCGTTGACCAGATCATCGGCGACAGATTGGATAAAGCACGCATGTGGCTGTGGATGCTCATACGCGGATTTGGATTTCGTCAAGCGACCTGTTTTATAGTCAACATAGTGGTGACCTTGGCTTGGTCCATCGATCCCATACGCCCAATGCAAACCAGTGTTGAACCACTGAGGCGAATTTGGCGCGGCCATTTGTGTCGCCAACATATACCGCATTTCATCAAAATATGACTGAGCGTCGTCTTCAGACGTAAAGTAGCCGCCCTTCCATCCCCAATACGCCCACGCACCGGCCAAGCGGTCAAACACTTGTTTCGCGGATGTTTCACCTTCGATGTCTGCGCCTTTGGCTGCTTCTGCTTTCCACAAGAAAGCTGGGACATCGGGTTCTTCCACGCGTTTCAGAACACTTGGGACACCCGCCTTACGGAAGTATTTCTGCGCGATGACATCGCTTGCCACCTGACTCCACTTTGCTGGTACTTCCACGTCATCCAACTTGAACACGATCGTGCCATCTGGATTGCGGATTTCTGATGTTGTCTTGACGAAATCGATGCCTTCGTAGGCGTCTTTTCCAGCGGTGGTAAACTTCCGTTCAATTTTCATTGCGTCGCCTCTGTTGCCGCATATTCATGCCAACGCGTCGTTGCGCGCAGCAGAATTCCCCTGTTGATCAGTCCAAACCTCCAGAATTCGCTGCTTGAAAGCCGCGAAATCCCACCGATTATTCGATGATTTAGTCTAGAAATTTGCCCCTCGTACCGCGCCAGCTCCACTTATGATCCAACACTAGATATTGTGGTCACCCGCTTGGTTCGCACAAATTGGCGTATATCACCCACTTGCGTCAACGAGTTTTTTGATTTTTTTTGACAACTTTTGTCTTGACGTGATGACCGGTTTCGACAGCCAGCCTTAAGAAATGATTCACTTCGTTAACGTCGCATTTTTTTGAGAAAAAAGCGCCCCCAGAGACAATGATCAATTTTTCGTAATCTTCGGCAGACTTAGCTCAAATAGGTGAGGCGGCACATGAAGTTATCCACAGGTTAATCCCATCAATGGACTTACTTTGCTGCGCGTGCGAAATTGTGCTTCGGTGCGACAAATCAATATCGGAGAAGACCGAATGCGATTCAATATATTGGGGTTAGCCCTCTTATGTGCAGCTTGTGCACCACAATATACAGAGACTCGGCTTGAGCCTGGGCAAAGCGCTCCTGTCAACGAAGCGCGGTTCACAGAACAGCCCGAACGATTGTTCCAAGCATTCGAAGCAGCGTGCGACGGGCCAAAGGACGTTTATACAGAATTGCGCGATGGCTCTGCCCAATGCCGTATTCTGCCACCACCAGATGTAGCTGCACCACTTTTGTTGCGATTCGACGGTGCGTTGGAAATTCCATACATCTTTATCAAACGGCGAACGCGCAAAGACGGCGACAGTTTCATCGTGACATTTGACTATTTTGCGAGCGTTCCTTTGAAAACAGGAAACCAGCAAAAGGTTTATTTGCGTTCGCCCCGGATCGATCAAAACATTGATCAATTGTTCCAAGCCTTCGGTGGAACACCCATCTGAACACGCTCATCAGTCGACAAGCCCCGGTGGTATTTTGCTATCTGGTGAAATTGGTCGGAGCGAGAGGATTCGAACCTCCGACCCCCTGTACCCAAAACAGGTGCGCTACCAGGCTGCGCCACGCTCCGACCGTTCGGCTCGTTTAGCGCCGGATTGTCCGCTTGAAAAGAGCAAAAAGACCACGAAGGGTCCAAGTGGTGCGAATTTTTTCCGGCGCAGCCGTATCAGACCTGAAACTTATCTTACAATCTCAGCCAAAGCTTAGACTAGCAGGACCAGGCGGCATCGGCCCCAAAGTAAGAATGTTGGATTTCTGAACCGACTTCGATCCCCATCCGTTTTGCCAATCCACCGTTGATTTCCAAAACAGCAATTCCACGTCCACCGGGAATCGGCGTTTCGTCCAACGGCTGTGCGCGATGATGGATGTGTTGAACGACACCTTTGTCGTCGATGAACAGCATATCCAATTCGATCAACGTGTTGCGCATCCAAAAACTAAGCTCTGCCGTACGTTCGTACAAAAACAGCATGCCTGAAGATTGAGCCATGGATTCGCGATGCATTAATCCCTGCGATCGTTCCTGGGCATCGTCAGCCACCTCGACGGTAAACCGGGCCTGGCCAAAATCGCCGCGCACCATTACCGCGTTGTCAGAGCAAGCTGCGCTTGCGAGGCCTGCCGAAACAAGCCAACTGCCTACGATCCAACGCGCGATCATTCTTCGAATTTTGGCAGCGCGGCTTCCCACGCATGCACTTCGGCAGCCATTTGGCCACGTCGCCCTTCAATAACGCGCAAAGCCAATGCTTCACCCGGCTGCAAGTCCGCCAATCCGGAACGACGCAGTACTTCGACATGCAAAAAGACATCATCTGAGCGACCAAAAATATTGGCAAACCCAAATCCTTTTCCCTTGTCGAACCATTTTACACGACCAGGCTCTAATGGGAGCGTGGCCATATCAGTAGAATCTAGCCCTTCAAAATCGGAAAGCGGCGCCGCTTCTTCGACTTCTGGTGGATCGATCGTCAAGACGGCGATTGCTTGTGCTCCGCGCGGTGTGTCTTGAACGACTGCCGCCAGACGTGCCCCATCAGCGATAGAGCTTTGTCCGAAATTACGCAAAACATTTACGTGGAGCAGAATATCTGGTCCACCTTCATCGGATACGACAAATCCAAAGCCTTTTACAGGGTCAAACCATTTGACAGTGCCGGCAACTTCCCGCCCAGTATTTGCTTCTTCGGTCACGTGTGGTCTTTCAAAAAGTTGTTCAAATCGTTGTTACAAGGTAAAACTAGTGTTCAGGACTTTATCCTCAGGATCAAGCGCAATCGCACTTTGGCGCGAACAAGTTGCTTTAATAGGCGAAACTTATGTCAGGGATACAACCTATGGGTATTCCAATTTCCTTGAACAGAGTCCCTTGTCCAACGAAAACGGTCATGCAGGCGAAATGCGCCGTCAGCCCAAAATTCTATCTCTATTGGCTTTAACCTGTACCCGCCCCAAAATTTGGGGCGCTCAGGATTGATTTTGTGTTGTGCAGTCACTTTCGCAACGTCAGCAACGAGATGCGCGCGATTGGGCAAATGTGTACTTTGCTTTGACGCCCATGCACCTAGGCGACTTTGAAGCGAACGGGACGCGTAATATTCGTCAGCTTTCGCCCCTTCTTCACGCGTCACATGACCGCGAACCCGAATTTGACGCCTCAGTGTTTTCCAATGCAAAACAAAGGCCGCAGCGCCAGCTGAATCCAGCTCATTCGCCTTTGCGCTTCCGTAATTGGTGTAAAAAACAAACGCGTCGTCTTCTATATCTTTCAGCAAAACCATGCGCACATTTGGAAGCCCATTGGGGTCCACCGTGCTTAACGCTATCGCATTGGGATCATTCGGCTCGCTTATTTCTGCTTCGGCCATCCATGTGCGTACGATGTCGAAAGGATCATCACCCGCAAAAATTCCGGTTCGATCAGTCATCAGCCTACTCCACGCTCTTTTTTAGCAGCTAAAACCTTTGGAACGGGTCGACAAGAGCTTTCACAAGGGCTGTTGGCCTTGAAGCGCCATAGTCAATCGCCTAAAGCAAATCCATCCAGACACGGACGGATGGGCGGGAACACGGTATGACGAATACGCTAATGGCAGGCAAGCGCGGCTTAATAATGGGGCTAGCCAATGATAAGTCTATTGCGTGGGGCATTGCGAAAGCACTGCACGCGGCAGGGGCAGAACTGGCTTTCTCTTATCAGGGTGATGCCTTGAAAAAGCGGGTCGATCCGCTGGCTGCACAATTGGGCAGCGATATTGTTCTGCCATGTGACGTCGGAGACGAAGCGTCAATTGACGCGGTGTTCGCAGATCTCAAGGAACGCTGGGGCAGCTTGGATTTTATCGTTCATGCGATCGGCTTTTCGGACAAAAACGAATTGCGTGGGCGATACGTCGACACCAGCCGCGCGAATTTCGCGCTTTCAATGGACATCTCGGTCTATTCTTTCACCGCCGTAATGCAGCGTGCTGAAAAGATGATGAACCCCGGTGGCAGTGCTTTGACGCTGACCTATTACGGCGCTGAAAAAGTCATGCCACATTATAACGTCATGGGTGTGGCCAAAGCAGCGTTGGAAGCATCCGTTCAGTATATGGCCGAAGATTTGGGCAAGGACGGAATTCGCGTCAATTCGATCAGCGCGGGTCCAATCAAAACTCTGGCCGCCTCTGGAATTGGCGATTTTCGCTATATTATGAAATGGAATGAATACAATTCGCCTTTGCGCCGCAATGTCACAATCGACGATGTTGGCGGATCAGCATTGTATTTATTGTCTGATCTTAGCGCTGGCGTCACAGGGGAATGTCTGCACGTGGATGCAGGATATCATGTTGTCGGCATGAAAGCCGTAGATGCACCAGACATGAGCAAGGCATGAGTTGGGAAAGCCTGCTTGCTTTTAACGGTATCTTACTTGCGGCCCTTGCGTCACCGGGTGCGGCGTTTCTTTATATCTTGCGCACAAGTATCTCCTCAGGGCGCGCCGCAGGTATCGCGACAGGGATGGGCCTGGGCACGATGGCCGCAATTTGGACTTTGGCCGCATTGCTCGGGTTAGAGAGTGTTTTCCGCCTGTTCCCATGGACCTACACGGCGTTGAAACTTGGGGGTGCGCTTTATTTGATCTGGCTGGCTGTTCAGACATGGCGGCATGCCAAACGCCCGATGGGTGATGCACCTACCCCAAGATCACGTGCGTTTCTTGGTGGCCTTTTGGTTAATCTAGGCAACCCGAAATCCGCGTTATTTGCGGCGGCGGTCATCGTCGTTGTGTTCCCCAAAGGCTTGGACGCGCGTGACATCGGCCTGATCGTGGCAAATCACTGGCTCCTTGAAATCTTGTTTTATACGTTGTGCGCCACCGCTTTAAGTTCAGATTCGGCCCGTAAAGGATATCTTGGATTCAAACCTGTTTTCGACCGCATTGCTGCAACCCTATTGGGTGCCTTCGGTCTTCGCCTGATTGTGGAGAGATAACATGACTGACGATTCCGCCCGCCTGCCCCACGAAAAAGGGTTTCACGTCAGCTGGGATCAAATTCATCGCGATAGTCGCGCTTTGGCGTGGCGTCTTGATGGCAAAGGCCCCAACGACGGCGCATGGAAAGCAATCGTTGCGATCACGCGAGGGGGTATGGCCCCGGCCATGATCGTTGCACGTGAGCTTGATATTCGTACTGTCGACACGATCAGCGTCAAATCTTATGACCACCAATCTCGGGACGAAGCCCAAGTGTTAAAGGCCCCGGACAAAGACATGATGGGTGACGGAACCGGTATCTTGGTGATTGACGATCTGGTCGACAGTGGCAAAACGCTTGAGCTGGTTAGATCGTTATATCCGCATGCACATTTCGCCACAGTTTATGCGAAACCACAAGGTGAACCGCAGGTTCATGATTTTATCACCGGCGTCAGTCAGGACACGTGGATTTTCTTTCCGTGGGATATGGCGCTGCAATATGTCGAACCCTTTCGTGGCAAAGACTGACCAAAAGTTCCGCGCCAGAACGCCTGCGCATTCCTCCAGATTGAACATGGCATCGTGGTTCGATCTTGTGTTGCACTGATCCGGCCCCACAGCTAGCGTTTGCTTTGCGCAAGTCATTAAGGCCCGACATGAGTTTTTCGAATCAAATCAAAGCGACAGATGCCCCTCCCGTCATGGAGGCGCGGCGATGGTTAGACGGTGTTGAATTTCCACCAGATCGACCACTGATAAACGTCAGCCAGGCCGCCCCAGTTGATCCACCCCCGGCAGCAATGCGCCAAGCGATGGCAGATGCGGCGCTAAACGACGATTCCGCTCATCTTTATGGTCCAGTTCTGGGGCTACCAGATTTGCGAAACAGCCTCGCCGAGCAGATCAGCGCGCATTACGGCGCGCAGGTCAGTGGTGACAAAATCGCGATCACGTCTGGGTGCAATCAAGCTTTTGCTGCGACGATTGCCACATTATGTGACGAAGGCGACGAAGTTCTGCTGCCAACCCCATGGTATTTCAATCATAAAATGTGGTTGGATATGTCCGGAGTTAAGGCCATTCCACTCCCTACGGGTCCTGATCTGTTGCCCGACATTTCAGCCGCGGCCAGCCTCATTACGGACCGAACGCGCGCCATCACATTGGTCACACCAAACAATCCAGCGGGTGTCGAATACCCCAGCGACCTGCTGGAGGCTTTTTTCGATCTTGCACAGTCCCATGGCATCGCTTTGTTGGTTGATGAAACATATCGGGACTTTGACAGCCGATCTGGCCCGCCACATACTTTGTTTCAAAAAGAGGGCTGGGATGACACGCTGGTGCATCTGTACAGCTTTTCCAAGGCCTATCGATTGACCGGTCACCGCGTCGGCGCATTGGCCGGATCAACGGAACGACTGGCACAAACCGAGAAGTTTCTGGATACGGTTGCCATCTGCCCCGGACAAATCGGTCAACGCGCAGCCCTTTGGGGGTTAAACAACCTTGGTCAATGGGTTGCCGGTGAACGCGACGAAATTTTAGCACGCCGCACGGCGATTTCTGATGGATTTTCAGCGCTGGCTCAGAACGGTTGGGAGCTTTTAGGGTTAGGTGCGTATTTTGCATATGTGCGCCACCCCTTTGCCGTGTCATCGGACAAGTTAGCACCGAAATTGGTGAAAACCGCTGGGGTTCTCTGTTTGCCCGGGACCATGTTCCGCCCAACCGATGACCCCAATGGCGCGCAAGAAATTCGCGTCGCGTTCGCCAATTTGGACGTGGACGGCATTTCAGAACTGTTTGATCGTCTTGTGAACGTGAACGAACAACGCTTGTAGCAAGGCAAACACAACGGTATTCAGACCCAAACTAGGGAGAGCAGGTAAAATGGCGAAAGAAGGCAATTCGATATCGCGTACGGCGATGTGGATCTTGATGGGTCTTTTGATCCTTGGCCTTGGAGGCTTTGGCATCGACGGTATCGTTAACGGATCCCAAAGCAGGGTTGCACGTGTTGGCGACAAAGACGTCGACGTTCAAACATACTTCCGTGCGATGCAATCCGCGCTGTCGACAGAAAGCCAAGCACGCGGTGAAACTGTCAGCATGGAACAAGCGCGCGCCATCGGCCTGGACGCAGCTGTTTTGAACCGATTGGTGACTGAACGCGCCTTGGATCACGAAGCCAGCGAATTGGGCATTTCCATCGGAGATGAAAACCTGCGCGACCAGATATTGACCATACCAGCCTTTCAGGGTGTCGATGGATCCTTTGATCGCGATGGTTACCGGTATGCGTTGCAAAACAGCGGATTGTCCGAAGCGGCCTTTGAAAATCGTCTACGCGAAGAAACATCGCGGACCATTTTGCAGGGTGCCGTTCTGACTGGTGTGACCATGCCAGACACGTATACGCGAACCTTGGTCAATTATGTGGCTGAAACGCGCGACTTTTCTTGGGCACGCCTAGACGAAACCGATCTGGACGACACGCTTGCGGAACCAACTGAAGACGAATTGCGCAGCTATTATGATGAAAATATCGACGACTTTGGTCTGCCGGAAACGAAACGCATCACATTTGCCGTTTTGCGCCCGTCGAGAGTTGTAGACTCGATTATTATCCCGACAGAAGAGCTTGAAAGAGAATACGAAGCGCGCTCTGCTCAATTTAACCAACCAGAGCGTCGCCTAGTAGAGCGTCTAGCGTTCTTGGACGACGCTGCAGCAGATGCAGCCGCCGCCCAATTGGAAGTCGAGGGCACGACCTTCGAAGCACTTGTTGAAGAGCGCGGCCTTGCTTTGGCAGATATTGATATGGGTGATGTCGGTCGCCTTGAACTTGATGCCGCAGGAGAAGCCGTCTTTAACGCAGAAGTTGGTGACGTTGTTGGGCCATTGCAAACCGGTCTTGGACCGGCCTTGTTTCGTGTGAATGGTATCTTGCCTGCACAAAACACAAGCTTTGAATCCGCAGAACCGTTGCTTCGTACAAATTTGGCCATGGATCGAGCACGTCGTTTGATTGCATCCCAAGCCGAAGATCTGGAAGATATTCTTGCAGGTGGTTCAACGATCGAAGATTTAGCCAACGGTTCCGATATGGAACTTGGGCAAATCGACTGGTTCCCAGGTGTTGGCGATGGAATCGCGGCCTATCCCGAGTTTCGTTCGGCTGCCGCGCGATTGCAGGCGGATGATTTCCCGAGCATAATACCGTTAGAAGACGGGGCGATCTTTGCCATGCGTTTGGATGAAATTCTCGCTCCGCGCCCTTCCCCTTACGAAGAGTCGACCGAAGGCGTTCGCGCCAACTGGGAAGCAGATCGTGCGGAAGAGTTGCTGATGGTCAAAGCCAATGCGCTATTGCCGGAACTGCAATCGGGCAAAACGTTTTCCGGGGTTTCATTAGAGGCTGTTGAAGAAGAAGACATTGACCGATCAGGATTTATTGCCGGCACTCCGCCTGCCTTTATGTCCGAGGTGTTCAGCATGGACGTTGGCGAAGTCAAAGTCATCGAAAGCTTTGGCAGTGTCCTTGTCGTTCAGTTGAACGCGATCAATCCAGCCAGCGAAAACGAGCAAGCGCAACAGCTCAGAGACCAGTTGTCTGAACAAATGGATCAAACTTTGGCTCGCAATCTTTATACAATCTTTGCGCAGGACGCGATGTTGCGTGCGGGACAAGAAATTGACTTCAATACCTTAGAAGCGGTCCACGCAAACTTTCACTGATCCATCAAAACAATGGTCAGAGTAAAAAAAGCCGGCGCCTTGGCGCCGGTTTTTTCATTCTGAGGTACCTGCTTTGATTTTAAGCGTGGCTGAAACCGGTGCCAGTGCAACCCGGCGCGATCTATCCTGCAATCCCCATAGCAGCAACGCCGAGACCGTATCAGGTCGTAAGCGGCCCATCATGATTACGCCGCCTTCTTGATCAGCCCGAAACGCAGCCTGATCCAGAAATCTCCGGATCGCAGACGGCGTCTGTCCGGCACTGTCAAAATCACGGAACACCAGCCCCGCAGGCAGCCCCTCGCGTGCGGCAAGCTTTTGGACCGTGTTCAGACCTTTGGCTTGCAATACAAATCCGTGCCCACTTTCTTTGAGTGCAGCAATCACTTGATCTGAGGCTTCGCGGCTGTGCTGCAAACCTGCTCCCAAGCCTTCAATCAAGCCTACTGCTTCTGGAACGGCATCAAACGCCGCGCTCAAATTTATTTCTGCATCCGTTGCCGTCGCGCCGGTTGGTAGATCCAACAACGCCAACACCTCAAACCCTTCGCTACGATAAGCGTTCATCCGCTCATTTGCGTCAGGCAATGTGACATCAACTGCAAAACTGAGCGGATACGGAAAACTGCGCAAAGCTTCGATCCCGATTGCGCCGCTCGAAATGTCAGCGCCCGAATCAATCAGCACGATTGACATCAAGGGTTTGTCATCTGGGTTTTCGAAAGCCGTCGCATAGTATTCAAGGGGTGGCTCGTCGGACGCAGCTTCAGTGTTGGCGTCTGTCGTTTCCGCATCCGCGTCTTCAACGGTTGCCACCGTTTCGGCTGGCTCGGTCGTTGATTCACGCTCAATAAGCGAAGTGGCAGGACGCCCCGCGCGCTGACGGTCTTGCTCGTTTATGTCGATCAACGCTGCAATCTCAGCGGACCGTTCCTTTACATCGCTTTGATCCGCGACATCGAGGTCAGGGGTTTCCGGCTGTTCAGGTGTTGCAACATCCGTTTGCGGGGCACGCGTATCCACCGGGCTTTCATCTGTGGTGAGCTCGGGCAATCCTGCAGGCGCATCTGTTGCCGTGATTTCTGTTTCATCCACCTTCGGTATAAGCGGTTGGGCCGGGTCCGTTGAAATAGAAAGGTTTTCTTCTGCACCCGGTACCGTTGGAATTGCCGCTAGCGGGCTTGGCAGAACTGGTTCATCCAATGCTGGAGCCACATCAGAAGACTGTGCCACGTCTGTCAGCGCGTCCGGCACCAAAGCCGCAACGACAGTTTCTGGTTTCGGTGCTGTATCTTGCCCAGCAAGCGATGCAGGTGCTGTATCTTCCTCTTTGGGCAGCGCAACTTGCGTTGCGCTTTCTTCCGTCACAATATCCGCATCACCAAGGCTGGCTTGTGCCTCGCGTTCTGCAACATCAGGTGCATGCGCATTAATTGGTGAATCCGAGTTGACATTGGGTTGCTCAGGCAACCCCGCAACTACGGAAATCGCGCTTGCCCCAGCGATGCTGACAACACCACCTAAGATTGCGCCGCTTAAAAATCCACGTGCCACTGCCCAGGGCCTCCACCCGATAATCGTTTGCGTTCTTTGCTTGTTGCCTTTGACCTGACACGCACTTGACCCGCGCCCCCAAGCCTGAACATCTATATTGCGGATTATAGGGTAAAGGAGGCCTTACCCTCCAGCCCTTTTGAAAGCGAACTCGCCTGTGCAGCAAAACTTTTTGCATCCGTTATCTGGACCACCGCCTAAGAACACCCAACAAGCAACATCAGGCCACAAGGTGTTTACTCTTGCACGGCAAGCGCTTACGTCTTTTTTGAGAATATCAACCCGTCCGTTACGGCAAAAAATTGCGCAGGTAGAAAAATGAGCGACGCACTCAAGCCTTTGATCGATGCCGCAGCAAATGGGCCCCTTTCGCGGCCACAAGCGGAGGAAGCGTTCGAGATTCTCTTTAACGGTGCCGCAACGCCAAGCCAAATTGGCGGTCTATTGATGGCCTTGCGAACCCGTGGCGAAACTGTGGATGAATACGCCGCCGCCGCCGCCGTCATGCGATCCAAGTGCAATGCCGTACATGCCCCTGAGGGTGCCATGGACATTGTCGGCACTGGCGGTGACGGCAAAGGGACATTAAACATTTCAACCGCAACCGCCTTTGTGGTGGCGGGCGCTGGCGTCACAGTGGCCAAACATGGCAATCGCAACCTGTCTTCGAAATCAGGTGCTGCTGATGCGCTAACCCAAATGGGTTTAAACGTCATGGTTGGCCCTGCCGTCGTCGAACGAGCGTTGAAGGAAACCGGGATCGGGTTCATGATGGCCCCAATGCACCACCCGGCCATCGCACACGTTATGCCAACACGTGCTGAACTGGGCACCCGGACGATTTTTAACATCCTTGGACCATTGACCAACCCGGCTGGTGTAAAACGTCAGCTGACGGGCGCTTTTTCGCGAGATCTTATTCGACCGATGGCTGAAACATTGCAACAATTGGGATCTGACAAAGCATGGCTGGTTCACGGCTCAGACGGGACTGATGAGCTGACCATCACGGGCGTCAGTTGGATCGCTGCATTGGAAGGTGACGCTGTGGTTGACCGTGAATTGCATCCCGAAGACGCTGGTTTAACGCCGCATCCTTTCGAATCCATCATCGGCGGAAGCCCCGAAGACAACGCCAAGGCGTTTGGGGCACTTTTGGATGGGGAACCATCCGCGTATCGTGACGCTGTGCTGTTGAATGCAGCGGCGGCCCTTGTGGTTGCGGATGCATCCAGCGATTTGAAACAAGGGGTCGAAATGGCCAAAACCAGTATCGACAGCGGTGCCGCCCGTGAAAAAATCCGCAAGGTCGCACAAGTCACGCAGGAGCCCACATGAGCGAAACTATTCTGGACCGCATCAAAGCTTACAAACTGGAAGAAGTCGCTGCTGACAAGGCCTCTAAATCCTTGGCAGATGTCGAAGCAGAAGCACGTGAGGCGGACCCAATTCGCCCCTTTGCTGAAAGCCTTAATCAAGCCAGTCGCCAAGGATATGGCCTGATTGCTGAGATCAAGAAAGCTAGCCCATCCAAGGGTCTCATTCGCGCGGACTTTGACCCAGAAGCGCTGGCCAAGGCTTACGCAGACGGCGGGGCATCATGTCTTTCGGTTCTGACGGACACCCCGTCCTTTCAGGGGGCAAAATCCTTTTTGACCAAAGCACGCGCCGCATGTGATCTGCCTGCTCTGCGCAAGGATTTCATGTACGACACCTATCAAGTGGCCGAAGCCCGTGCGTTGGGTGCCGATTGCATATTGATCATCATGGCGTCTGTGTCTGATGCCCAGGCGGCAGAATTGGAAGCCGCTGCCTTTGAATGGGGTATGGATGTTCTGATCGAAGTCCATGATAGCGAAGAACTGGAACGCGCCGGCTTTTTGAAAAGCCCGTTGATCGGGATCAACAACCGCAATCTGCACACCTTTGAAACCACGCTGGACACAACGAAAAACCTATCCAAACTGGTACCCGCAGATCGGACAATCGTTTCGGAATCCGGATTGTCGACACCTGATGATTTGCGCGATATCGCGATGTATGGTGCGCGGACATTCTTGATTGGGGAAAGCCTGATGCGTCAAGACGATGTCACAGTTGCAACGCGCGACTTGCTAGCCAATCCGCTGGTCGCACCCGGGGGAATGTAAAATGCCTCTCACACATTTCGACGGCGAAGGTCGCGCCCATATGGTTGATGTGTCCGAAAAGGACCATACTGACCGTGTCGCCGTAGCAGAAGCGTACATTAAGATGCTTCCGGAAACGTTTGAAATTATTAATGAAGGTCGCGCCAAAAAGGGTGACGTTCTGGGTGTTGCGCGGCTGGCCGGCATCATGGGGGCAAAGAAAACTTCGGATCTGATCCCTTTGTGCCATCCATTGGCCATTGCAAAAGTCAGCATTGATCTGGTGCCCGACGCCGACCTACCCGGCATTCAAGTGCGCGCAACGGTCAAAACAACCGGCCAAACCGGGGTCGAAATGGAAGCATTGGCCGCAGCCTCGACCGCGGCGCTGACAGTTTATGATATGTGCAAAGCGGTTGATCGCGGCATGGAAATTGGTGGGTTACGTGTCGTCTTGAAAGACGGTGGCAAATCAGGTCGCTTTGAAGCCTCATGATCCCTGTCAGCGAAGCCCTAGATCACCTTTTTCGCATCGTTGCCCCGCTTTCTGCTGAAACGGCGCCCTTGCGCGAGGCTGCTGGACGGGTTCTGGCGGAAACGGTCACGTCAAACCGCACGCAACCGCCCTTTGCCGCCTCTGCCATGGATGGCTATGCGGTGAAGGCGCAAGAAGTCGAACGCGACTGCTTGTTCAAAGTCGTCGGAGAGGCCGCCGCAGGGCATGCATGGGCCGGACTATTGGGCGCGGGACAAGCGGTACGCATTTTCACAGGCGCGCCCCTGCCCGCCGGTTCCGATTGTGTGGTCATTCAGGAAGACGTCGCGCGTAAAGGCGATTTGATCACCGTAACCGGCGACACGCGGGGGGCCACGCATGTACGCCCGGCAGGTGGTGATTTTCACAAAGGCGACCCTTTGACCGGGCCACGCGTTTTGAACGCCTCGGATGTTGCATTGCTTGCATCAATGAATATTGCGTCTGTGCCGGTGATGCGCCGCCCCGTGGTCGCTCTCATTTCGACGGGGGATGAACTTGTCATGCCCGGTGAAACGCCCGGTCCAGACCAGATTATTGCGTCAAATACCTTTGGTCTTGCCGCGATGCTGGAAGCAAATGGCGCGCAAACACGGATATTGCCAATTGCGCGGGACACTAAGCCCTCTCTGCAACAAACATTTGAGCTGGCAGAAGGCGCAGATCTGATCGTGACGATTGGCGGCGCATCTGTTGGGGATCATGATCTGGTGGCCGATGTCGCGGCCGACCTTGGCATGGAACAGGCCTTTTACAAGATCGCGATGCGTCCTGGCAAACCGCTGATGGCAGGCCGCTTGGGCGATACGCCGATGATGGGTCTGCCGGGCAACCCCGTATCCGCTCTTGTCTGTGGCCGATTGTTTCTGGTGCCTGTCATTCAAAAGATGCTCGGTCTGGGCGAAGCTGCACCAACGCGGTTTGCGGCGACGCTGTCACGTCCACTCGACCAAAACGGACCACGCGAACATTACATGCGCGCGCACCTGCAGAACGGTCAGATATCAGCCTTTGATCGCCAAGATTCCAGCCTGCTGACCGTACTCGCATCCGCAAATGTTCTTCTTGTGCGCCCGCCTCACGACGTTCCACGCGACGTTGGTGAAACCGTCAGTTACATCTCACTGTAAGAAAATCCTTCCCCTCCAGTCCGTTAACCTTTCGTTAACCTTTGAACGCAACCGTGGATAAGTATTCCCCTTAAACGAGTGCTGTTGACACAAAACGTGAACAAGAGTAGAACAAATCCAAGCCAACGGGGATTGGAGAGCAGAATGTTAACGAAAAAGCAGCTGGATTTGCTGGAATTCATCCACAAGCGTGTTCAACGTGACGGTGTGCCGCCCAGTTTTGATGAAATGAAAGAGGCATTGGACCTTCGATCCAAGTCCGGAATTCATCGGTTGATCACAGCTTTGGAAGAACGTGGATTTATTCGACGCCTCGCCCATCGTGCGCGCGCAATCGAAGTTGTCCGTCTTCCAGAAAGCCTGCAAGAAGCACCACCAACCGGCGGTTTCAAACCGCGCGTGATCGAAGGCAGCAAACCTGATATTCCAGCCCCTGAAAATGCCATTCCGGTTGAGGTGCACGCCGTCGAGCTTCCTGTTATGGGCCGTATCGCGGCAGGTGTTCCAATTTCGGCCATTTCCGAACCATCGCATTCCGTTGCGGTGCCGGGGCAAATGCTGTCGGGACGTGGCGAACATTACGCTCTTGAGGTCAAAGGCGATTCAATGATCGATGCCGGGATCAATCACGGTGATGTCGTGGTGATCGAAGAAACCAGCAATGCCGACAATGGCGATATCGTTGTGGCCGTGGTCGAAGATTACGAGGCGACGTTGAAACGGTATCGGCGTCAAGGCAGCACAATCGCATTGGAAGCTGCAAACCCGGCCTATGAAACCCGCGTGTTCCCAGCCGGGAAAGTACGTGTGCAAGGCAAACTTGTCGGCCTGATCCGCACGTACTAACGTTTCAATCCGCTATCTTTCGCAAAACGCAGCTTGGCCCACCAACCAGGCTGCGTTTTTTGATTTGGCCATTGCGACCAATGACGTGTCCCGGTCACATCGCGGACACTACGGATGTAAATTCCATCCGGCCCCATCATCATCGCCAAGGCACCTGATTGAGATAACTTGTCGGGATCGATAACCACGCAATTCTCCAAATCTAACGCGGTCGATGCTATGATCACTTGATCTGCTGCACATCTATCAAACGCTGCGATGGCGCGTTTTCCATTTAGATGCACAACGTTCAAGTCCCCCATAAACGCTCCCTCTTTGGGCCAGCGCGTGGCTGCATCCTCTTGCGCCACACGTTCACCATCGTTTTCTAACCAATTCTTTGCGATGAACCCTGCGCCCTTTGGCTTGGACAATGCGCGCCCTTCGTCGGTCATGACCCCAACAAGATTGCCCTGATCAGCGATCAAAACACCCGGTCGGTCCACTTGGGTCCAAAGTGCGATGGCCGCAACGACGGGAACGACGCCTATCCAGCGCGCACGCCCCCGCCATAGGATCACAAAGACTGCGCCAAAACACAAAAGTGGCAAGACTTCGGGGCCTGGTCCCGGCACAAAACTGCGCGCGCCGTCCAGCGCGGCGACCCAATGCGAAACACCAAGGATCAAACGCAGACCGACCCCCATGGTCCAGAGCCCCAAAAACTCCAATCCAAATGGTGCGAGGACAGCGGCCAGAACAGCTGCCGGAATCACAATGATTCCCATTAGCGGCACGCTGACAAGATTTGCGATCAGCCCATAATGTGACACAGCATTGAAATGTGCAGCCCCAATCGGCGCTGTGGCAAGCCCAGCAACCGCCGAGGAAATTAACACGCCAAGCGTTCCGGCAACCAGTGGCAAGCCGAAACTCAGGTCTACGCCACGCAGATGTTGAAAAACGGCCACCAACGCTGCGGTGGCGGCAAAGGACATTTGAAAGCCTGGGCTTAACAATGCTTCGGGTCGTAAGGTCAAAACGATAAGGGCCGCAATCGCCACAGACCGCAAGCTGAGGGCGCGGCGATCCAGCATGATTGCAACCAAGGCAACAGCCGCCATAACAAAAGCACGTTCCGTTGAAACACTGCCGCCTGATAATGACAAATAGAACGCCGCTGCGATCAATGCTCCCCCGGCTGCCAGTTTGCGAGTCGGCCATCGCAGCGCGACCGGTGGAATGAAAGCGAACACAATGCGAAGCAGGCCAAAGATAAATCCGCTGAGCAATCCCATATGCAGACCCGAGATGGCCAATAAATGGGCCGTATTCGCCGCGCGCAAATTATCAAGGGCTTGCGGACTCATCCCGCTGCGATCACCGGTTGTAACGGCGGCGGCAAATCCACCGACATCATCGGGCAACAAAGTTCGGACATGCCCGGATATCGCCATTCGCATTCTAAAGACCCACAGTGACCAGCCCTTGTCGGGCGGTGCCACAGACAGAACCGGCACACGAGTATACCCCACGCCACCAAGTTTCAGGAACCATGCATGGCGTTGAAAATCGAAGCCTCCCGGCTCAACAGGACCACCCGGTGGGGACAAATGCCCTGTTGTCATGATACGCATACCAGGGTTTGGGACAACACCCAGTGCCGCATCCCCATGCATCGACACCCGCACCCGGATCGGCGTTTTCTTGGGCGAGACGTTGGACAGAACGACTTGATCCAACGTTATTCGAACCGCATCAGATGCAGATCGATCCAACCCAACGACCCGGCCTTCGATGCCGCCATAGTAATGCCAATCAAGCACGGGACCAGACACCATATGCGCACGACCCGACGCCAGCAAGACCCCCAAACCCACCATTCCAACAAGCATCCAAAGCGGCCCAGTGCCAAAACGTAGGAAATGAGCCAACACAAAGCTGAAAGTGGTAAAAGCAGCTTTTGCACCAAGCATCACCGCGTCAGGCTCAAACCGCAAAGAAAAGTACAGTCCAATCCCCATTGCCAGCCCAACTGCAAGCCACGGAAACAAATATCCGCGCTGCACAGCAAGAACGCCAGATAGCCAGCCCATCTTGCCCCCTTTGCCCGTGCTGGATAGTAGAGGCGTAAACCTAAACCCAACATGGTTAGCACAAGGTAAACTCCTGATGTCCGTCGTAACCCGCTTTGCCCCTTCGCCCACAGGCTTCCTTCATATTGGCGGCGCACGCACCGCCTTATTTAATTGGCTGTATGCACGCGGTCGTGGCGGTCAGTTCTTGCTGCGGATCGAGGACACAGACCGCGAACGATCAACTCCCGAAGCAACAGCGGCAATTTTGACAGGCCTGACGTGGTTGGGTCTTGACTGGGATGGTGATCCGATCAGCCAGTTCGAGAACGCAGATCGGCATGCTGAGGTTGCGCATCAATTGCTGGCTGAGGGTAAAGCGTACAGGTGTTTTTCGACTCAAGACGAAATCGCCGCGTTTCGTGAAAAAGCACGCGCCGAAGGGCGTTCAACCCTGTTTCAATCGCCTTGGCGGGATGTGGCAGAAGCGGATCATCCGGACGCGCCGTCTGTGGTTCGGATTAAAGCACCTCAATCTGGTGAAACGATCATCCGTGATCAAGTTCAAGGCGATGTCACAATCCGCAATGATCAATTGGACGACATGGTGCTGTTACGTTCAGACGGCACGCCAGTATATATGTTGGCTGTTGTCGTCGATGATCACGATATGGGCGTGACACATGTGATCCGTGGAGATGACCATCTCAACAACGCGGCTCGACAAATGATGATTTATTCAGCAATGGGTTGGGACATCCCTGTTTGGGCGCATATTCCTCTTATTCACGGCCCTGACGGTAAAAAACTGTCCAAACGCCACGGCGCATTGGGCGCACAGGAATATCAGATCATGGGATATCCAGCGGCCGGCATGCGCAACTATCTTGCGCGCCTCGGGTGGAGTCACGGGGACGACGAGTTTTTCACTGATGAACAAGCACTTGAGTGGTTTGATTTGAGTGGAATCGGCAAAGCGCCTGCGCGTTTTGACACAAAGAAACTTGAGCATTTGTCAGGGCAACACATTGCATCGGCTGACCCTGCCGCATTGCAGCGTGAAGTCGCCGAATTCCTTGCTGCTAGCGGAAAACCGCAATTTACCACAAAGCAAGTATCCGGTTTTGAGGCTGCTTTACCGCACGTAATGGGGCGTGCCAAAACCCTGCCTGAACTGATTGAAAAGTCATATTTTGCACTGACCGAGCGTCCCATAACTCCGGATGAGAAGTCATCAAAATCTCTTGATTCAGTATCCATTAGTATACTGCGGGAATTGACGCCGCAGTTGCAAACCGTTAGGTGGGATCGGGAACATCTGGAGGCAGCGCTTGGGGCTTTCGCCGAAGCGCAAAACGTCAAGTTTGGAAAACTGGCTGGACCATTGCGCGCAGCACTGGCTGGACGCGCAGTTACTCCTTCGGTGTTTGATATGATGCTTGTTTTGGGACGCGATGAAAGTCTGGCCCGACTGCAAGAAGCGTCGGCCTAGTAAAAAGGTTCACTTCTTTTTTACAGGCCGTGCGTAACGAAGGACCAGAAGGTCCCGGCGGCTTGTCCGCCGCTTGATGATGGAAGGAATACAGTCATGGCCGACACTACTAAATCCGCAACATTGACCATTGATGGAGCAAGCTACGACTTGCCGATCCATTCGCCCACAACGGGCCCAGACGTCATCGACATTCGCAAGCTGTATGGACAAGCCGGGGTATTTACTTACGACCCAGGCTTTACCTCAACTGCCAGCTGTGACAGCACGATTACGTTCATTGATGGCGGCAAAGGCGAATTGCTGCACCGTGGTTACCCAATTGATCAACTGGCAGGCAAATCGCATTATCTCGAAGTTTGCTATTTGCTGCTGTACGGTGAACTGCCGACAGCAAAAGAGCTCGAGAATTTCGAAAGCACGATCACGCGGCACACGATGCTGCATGAACAGATGGTCAATTTCTTCCGTGGATTCCGCCGCGATGCCCATCCTATGGCCATCATGGTTGGCGTCGTTGGAGCAATGTCTGCCTTTTATCACGATTCAACTGATGTCACCGATGAACGTCAGCGCGAAATTGCAAGCCACCGCCTGATCGCCAAGATGCCGACCATTGCGGCTTGGGCTTATAAATATTCGATTGGACAACCTTTCGTTTATCCACGCAATGATCTGGATTACGCATCGAATTTCTTGCGTATGTGCTTCAGTGTTCCTGCAGAGGAATACGAAGTGAACCCGATTTTGTCGCGCGCGATGGATCGGATTTTCACACTGCATGCCGACCATGAACAAAACGCATCCACATCCACAGTCCGCTTGGCCTCGTCTTCTGGCGCGAACCCGTTTGCGTGTATTGCTGCGGGCATTGCGTGCCTGTGGGGACCAGCACATGGTGGCGCGAACCAAGCTTGTTTGGAAATGCTGAACGAAATCGGCACACCAGATCGTATTCCAGAATACATCGCGCGTGCCAAAGACAAGAATGACCCATTCCGCCTGATGGGCTTTGGTCACCGCGTCTACAAGAACTTTGATCCTCGCGCGACGGTCATGAAACAATCTGCGGACGAAGTGTTGGAATTGTTGGGCGTCGAAAACAACCCAATCCTCGCCACAGCCAAAGAGCTTGAAGCCGCAGCCTTGGCCGATCCGTATTTCGCGGAAAAGAAACTGTTCCCGAATGTCGATTTCTATTCAGGTATCATTCTTGAAGCGATGGGTTTCCCGACATCTATGTTCACGCCGATCTTTGCGCTAAGCCGTACCGTTGGCTGGGTTAGCCAGTGGAAAGAAATGATCGCAGATCCACAAAACAAAATTGGACGTCCGCGTCAGTTGTACCTTGGCGATACCGAGCGTGACTATATCGACATAGAAAACCGCTAAAACTTCCAAGTTTTTAACGAAATCTTAAGGGGATCATCGCAGGGTGATCCCCTTATTCGTGGTCGCTTCCTAATATGTCATCCATGGGCGCGTCCATCGTGCGTTCGGTTGAAAACTTGCGAGGACGTCCCAAATGCGTGATAAATCCTACAACTGGTCCGAAGCCGCTGAAGATTGGGCAAATGAGATTTTAGGCGAGGATAACTCGCACCAAATAGTCTTATCAGATACCAAATTTACGCCACATATCGAAACCTTCACACCTGCCGTCATTCCGGATGGGTTCACATGTGAAGACACGCCCTGCTCTCTTGCGGATTTAAGCTTTGATGATCAGGAAAACGATTTCCAAGAAATGAAAGGCGACAAGAATGACGATCAAACCGCCCCAACATTTCATCAACGACGCACAATCATCAAAGTAACGCCAAAGCAGGAAACGCCAGACACTGACACATTCGTTTTCTCTCAGCGCTACGGCTCGAAAGCTTGACGCGTGTTACCGGCCCTCAAATTCGGCAGGACGCTTTTGCATAAAGGCCATGACGCCCTCCATGAAGTCGCGGGACTTGCCGCATGAGCCTTGCTCTTGAGCCTCAAGCAGCAGTTGATCCTGAAGGTCATTTGACCAGCTCGCCCGAATAACGCGTTTTATCGCGCCATAAGCTTGCGTTGGTCCCTTTGCCAGATGCATCGCGCGTTTGCGCCAATGTCCTTCAAATTCAGCGTCTGAAACAGATTCCCAGATCAACCCCCATTGATCCGCCTGCTTCGCAGTTATCTTATCCGCAAAAAGCGCTGCTCCCATCGCTTTGGCCATACCGACCGTGCGCGGCATGACATAGGTTCCGCCAGCGTCTGGGATCAACCCGATGCGCGAAAACGCCTGCATGAAATACGCGCTTTCCGTCGCGATCACGACATCGCAAGACAATGCCAGATTGGCCCCGGCCCCGGCCGCCGCGCCATTCACAGCCGCAATTGTCGGAATGGGGCAATTTACGACAGCGTCCAACATAGGCGCATATTCATCGCGCAATGTGCGTTCCAGATCCAGATCTGCTGCATTCGCATTGTCACCCAAATCTTGCCCTGAACAAAAGGCGCGCCCTGCCCCAGTCAAAACCACGACACGAGCCCGTTGCCCGGCATCTGTCATCGCATGTTGGATTTCCGCGCGCATCTGCGTCGTCAGACCATTCAGCGTGTCGGGACGGTTCAAAGTGACAAGGGCCAGTCCCTCGTTGATGTCGAACGTTAATGTTTCATAGCGCATTGGTCGGCCCCTCTGTTCAGTCAGGGACATAAATACGCATCATCTCGTCAGAGGAAAGAGCAACCGCACGTCATTCGCCGCGTTCAAGAATGCCTTTCAGCCGATCACGTTCGTCCTGTGTCAATTCCGCCTCTGGAATCGCCGGGGACTTGGCCCGTGCGCGCAGGTAACTCAACCCTCCGAAAACGCCCAACAAAGCCATCAAAGGACCAGCCGCCCACAGCAAGAGATTTGAACCGGTCTTGGGCGGGTCCATCAAAACAAATTCGCCATAGCGTTCGACGAAAAAAGATTTGACCTGCGCGTCGGAATCCCCGGCCAAGATACGTTCTCGGATGACCTTTCGTGCATCTTGCGCCCAATTTGCATTTGACGATGCAACCGCTTCGGATTGACATTGGACACAGCGAATTTCGTGATCTAACCCGCGTGCACGTTCTTCCAATACAGGGTCATCCAGCTTTTCCGATGGATCCAACGCCCAAACCGGCAACGCCAAACACAGGGCGACAAGAACGGAAATGACACGTCTCATTCCGCCGGTACCGCATTTTTCTGGACCGTCTTACGTTCCCCGGCCGCCACTCGGAACCGTCGATCAGACAGTGATAGCAATCCGCCCAGCGCCATCAAACCGCACCCAATCCAAATCCAATTTGTCAGAGGTTTGATATAGGTGCGTACCGCCCAACCGCCGCCGACTTGCTCATCTCCGATGACCACATAAACGTCGCGTGCCAAATCATAATCTATGCCCGCTTCAGTCGTCGGCATTTGCGCAACCGGGTAAATACGTTTCTCGGGCCGCAGCTGCGCAATTTCTTGTCCATCTTGGTTAAGCGTGATGAACCCCATGGATGACAGGTAATTAGGGCCCTGTATGTCCTGCACGTCATCCAAGGTCAGCGTATAACCACCAACCGTGAACGGTTCGCCAATTTTTGCAACGCGAATATCTTCAGTTTGCCAAGCGGTCAGCCCCGCAACCCCAAGCATCGTTATGCCAAGACCACCATGCGCAACCGCTTTGCCCCAATCCGCACGTGGCAGGCGGAACAACCGGGAAGCACCCGATTTTCCTGTCCTGCTCCACAGATCGACGGCTGCACCCATAACCAGCCATGACCCCAGGAACGCGCCCATCGGTCCGGTCAAACTGCGCCCCGTGTTCATGGCCCATGCCAATCCGCCAAAGGCCAATGCCAGCATGAACACATACCGCAGCGGACGCATGGCACGTGAAATCTGTCCACGTTTCCACGGCATCATTGCCCCGATTGGCAAAACCAACCCCAACAAGACCATGAAGGGCGTGAAGGCTAGGTTGAAGAAAGGCGGTCCAACGCTCAGTTTTCGATCAAAGAACATTTCTGCCACCAATGGCCACATGGTCCCGACAAAAACGACAAAGCAAGCAACAGCCAGCAGCAAGTTATTCAACACCAACGCGCTTTCGCGGCTGACCATTCCAAAGACACCTTTCGCCTCCATCGTGCCGGCACGGAAGGTAAACAATATCAATGCGCCCCCCATAAAGAACGCAAGGATACCCAATATGAACACACCGCGTTCTGGATCATTGGCAAAAGCATGGACTGACGTCAGCAATCCGGATCGCACAATGAATGTTCCAATCAGTGAAAAGCCAAAGGCCAGTATCGCCAAAAGGATCGTCCAGCTTTTCAACGACTCTCGTTTTTCAACGACAATGGCGGAATGCAGCAAGGCAGCCGCCAAAAGCCATGGCATAAAGGATGCGTTTTCAACCGGGTCCCAGAACCAAAATCCACCCCAGCCCAATTCATAATAGGCCCACCATGATCCAAGTGCGATTCCAATAGTCAGAAAGACCCAAGCCGCCAAAGTCCACGGGCGCACCCAACGCCCCCAAGCGGCATCAACGCGACCTTCGATCAATGCGGCGACAGCAAAGCTAAACGACATGCTGAGGCCAACATATCCAAGGTACAAAAACGGTGGATGAAAGGCGAGCCCGGGATCCTGAAGAAGCGGGTTCAAATCTTGACCGTCAAAGGGCGGAACCGAAAGGCGCACAAACGGATTTGATGTGAACAAGATAAAGGCAAAGAACGCCACAGCAATTGCGGATTGCACGCTGAGAACGCGCGCACGCAAAGTGGGTGGCAAGTTCCCCCCGAACCAGGACGCCATTGCGCCAAACAGGGTGACAATAAGCACCCAAAGCAACATGGACCCTTCGTGGTTCCCCCACGTTCCCGAGATTTTGTACAGCATCGGTTTGGCCGAATGGCTGTTCAAGACGACCAAACGCAAGCTGAAATCAGATGTAATGAACGCCCACATCAGGGCCGCAAACGAGAACCCCGTCAGCATAAATTGAACACTTGCGGCTGGATCGGCAACGGCCATCCAGGCGCTGTCGCGGCGCCACGCTCCAATCATCGGAACGACGGCCCCGATCAAAGCAACAACAAATGCGGTGACAAGTGCAAAGTGACCAAGTTCTGTAATCATAGTGCGGACTATAGACAGCGCTGAGCGGTCCGCCAATGGCCCCGGATCACAATGTCGCGGGTATGAGAGGCCGCTCTAATCCATCCGGGTGGCGGCCCAACTTGTACGGCAAAGCCCGCCTACAACGCGTCATGCGACGCGCTTCCAATCCCTCAATGCTGCATTTTCCTCAGGTTCAACACTGACCAATGCAAGGACAGCATCAGTCCCAGTACCTGCAACACCCGGTGTTGTTGCCCGCATTGCTCGTATCTTTGCTACGTTTTCTATAACCGCCGGGACATGTTTGATGCTGGAAACGATTTTGCGCTGAAATTGTTGTGCTTTCACTTGATGCCGCGCACCAAAATAGAAGCTGACAATAACACCCAATAACCACCACAGGGGCTCGGGAACCAATGCAATACCCTGCATCCGTTCTGCAAACCACAAAGGTTCAATCATGGCCGACACAAACAATCCCAACGTACCCAAAGCCAATAATGGGCGCGGCAACCTGTTCAACCCATCCATAAAGCGGTCAAACCAGCCATGCCGTGGTACGACAAACTCATCTCCATATTGTTTCATGGCTTGCGTCTGAACTTCTGCGCCGCGTGTCGCGCCTGCCTCTGCATTCTCGCGAAAAACTTCGACTGTCTCGCGGATTGCGTTCCGCCCACCGCCAAAAACCAAGGACAGTGCCTGTTCGATCAAGCCCATGATGCAACCCTCCGGGAAAACTCTGCCGCGCTCATGTGATATTGCGAGGAAATGAACTCTTCGGCGCGCTTGATCCATCCCCCTTTCCCGCCATTACGGGTACGGGCATATTTACGGCTTGCCGGGCGTCGGTCCGCAATGCGGAAATAGTAATTGCGCCGTGCTATTCCATAAGCATCGGCCAAATGGTCAGGCGCTTTTTTCTGTGCACTTTGTGCGGCACCTACGGTCTGCGGCCCCAACGCCCCATCAACAGAAATCGCATATCCCATATCGACCAAAAGCCTTTGTAGGATTTTGACAGCGTTCCCACCGGCATTGACGTACATGTCAAAAACTGTGGCATGCAAGATTGACGGCAGTCGCGAGATTTTGGGGCGCTCAAAGTAATGCTGCACAAATATGTCAACAGCCTGAGCACGGCTTAAGGCCTTAACGTCGGCTGTATCGACATCGCCATCCCCATCCAGATCAAGCCCGAGCCGCCGCATCGTGTGGATCGTGACCCCGTAATTCGTGGCCCCGCCGGGATCATCTGGATCGTTTACATATCCGCCTTCGCGAACAACGATGTCTTGTGCGATTTCATGTACGCTTTGCATATCTTATGCGCCTCTTGTCCGTTCGGTACGGAAAGAAAAGCGTTAAATTGGTGAAAAAGGTTCGACAGGCCCGGTCGCCACATTCAGTGACGGTTAACCATTAGGATTCAGGTTCGCGGTAAACGCCCTGTTCCTTGAGCGCATCCACAACTTCTTTTGGCATATAAGTTTCATCATGTTTTGCCAATATTTCAGTCGCTTGGAAGACACCATTGACGTACTTTCCTGTACCCACCATGCCTTCGTTTTCACCGAACAAATCAGGCAAAACCCCGGTATAGGTGACCGGTACAGATGCGCCACCATCTGTGACACTAAAGCGGATGGTTTCTCCGTCTCCACGGATCAAAGTGCCTTCTTCAACCAAACCGCCAATTCGAAAGGTCTCGCTGGGGGATGGTGGTTCGGCAACAATTTGACTGGGCGCACGGAAAAAGTTGATCCCATCCTTCAATGCGTAGCCAATCAGCCCGGTGGACAAACCAAGGGCGACAAAGGTGACGATTATGATTTGGATTCGTCTTTGTTTTTTCAGCGTTTTCATCAGGTCGTTCGTCGCATCCTAAGGGAACAAAGGCGCCATCATCAGCCCTTCTGTCTCAGCAATACCTAGCATTAAGTTGGCGTTCTGCAATGCCTGCCCGGATGAACCTTTTGTCAGATTGTCCAGCGCGGACACAACGACAGCCCGCCCTTCGATACGATCTGCGACCACTCCGACATGACAAAAATTCGATCCTCTGACATGGCGCGTGCTTGGAGTTTCGCCCACAGGAAGAACTTCGATGAAGGGTTCAGACGCGTAAGCCTGTGTCAAAGTGGTGTGAATTTCTGATGCGTCACCGATCACATAAGACGTAACAAGAATGCCGCGATTGGCCGGGAGCAGATGTGGTGCAAATTGCACATGCACCGGGCGACCCGCGATCTTTGAAAATTCTTGATCAAATTCACCCAAATGCCGGTGCTGCCCACCAAGAGCGTATCCATGATACCCTTCGGACAATTCTGAATGCAGCAAGTTTTCCTTAAGCGCGCGCCCAGCTCCGGAAACGGCCGCTTTCAGATCCATAATGATGTTATCTAGATCGATGACACCAGCCTTGATCAAAGGCCGCAACGCAAATTGGCCAGTTGCCGCATTGCAACCCGTTCCTGCAACCAACCGCGCATCTTTAATCTGTGACCGGTAAAACTCGGTCAGCCCGTAGACAGCTTCGGATTGCATGGAGATCGCAGAATGCGGGTTTCCGTACCATTTCAAATACTCTTCTGGATCTTCCAACCGGAAGTCAGCGCTTAAATCCACGATCTTCAAGTCACGCGGCAACCCCGAAATCACCTCTTGCGAGGTTTTATGCGGCAACGCACAAAAACATAGATCGATGTCCGTAAAATCAATCTCATCAAAACGGACCAAATCAGGCAGATCCAGGTGACGCAGATGCGGGAACACCTGCGCCATGCTTTGGCCAGCTTTGGAATGCGCCCCAAGGGCTTTGATTTGGATCGATGAATGCTCAGCAATAAGCCGGATCAGCTCCGCCCCTGTGTAGCCAGAAGCACCTAGAATTGCGATGTTATGTGTCATGTCAATTGTCTCTTGCAAAGGATTGGATCAAGCGGCTTGAAACTCGATCCGTCGTCGCAAGAATTGGGTCGCACGATCACTCACTTGTTCGGGCTTGCCCGTTGTCAAAAACGCGCTTTCACCCTGCCCCAATTTACCCGGATGGCGTTCAAGGTAATCCGCCAAACTGTCGGCAACCAAGCTGCCTTGGCTGAACACTTTCACCTCTGGCCCAAGGGCCTTTTGGAAAATGTCTTCCATCAATGGGTAATGTGTGCAGCCCAAAATGGCGGCTCCCGGCTCTGGCATCTTGCGTTTCAGCGCATCAACATGTGAGCGCACCAACGCTTCGGCCAAAATCATATCGCCATCTTCAATCGCATCAACAACACCGCCACACGCTTGTGCTTCGACATCCACGCCAATTGCGCGAAACGCCAATTCACGTTGAAATGCTCGGCTTGATACCGTTGCAGGCGTCGCAAACAATGCAACATGCTGGACTGCGACTTCGCGCGGGGGGGAATTATCCCCCCACTGGCGTTCTGTCAGTGCCTCGATCATGGGGACAAAAACGCCCAGCACCCGTTTGTCATTAGGCACCCACGATTCTTGCATGCGCCGTAACGCGGCTGCCGACGCTGTGTTGCATGCCAAAATGACCAAGTCACATCCAGCATCAAACAAACGACTCACCGCATCCGTTGTCAGATCAAAAATATCGTCCGCTGTACGCACACCGTATGGCGCATGCGCACTGTCCGCGAGATAGGTGAAGTCCACGTCGGGCAAGCGCTTTTGTGCAGCGTCAAGCACGGTCAATCCACCAAGCCCGGAATCAAATATACCAACAGCCATGTCGTTTTGAACCTTTACGCCCCAGTTGAGCGATGTTTGTCTTCAAATTCATACCCCAAATCGAAGTTCTTTTCAGGGCTTGGCGACAGCTCATAGGTGGATTTTCTAAGGAAATCCATCATCCCTTTTGGATCTTGTCGAAGTGGGTCAAGTTTAGCGCGCTCTATCGGTTCCCCGACAGCAATTTTGACCGGCGCATCCACACGTTCCCGGAATTCCCGGATCAACAAACCCATGCGCAGAGTTGTGTGCATGTGGCTGGCGACTTGGAACAACCGACTGGTGTGACCTTCGAAGTAAATCGGGACCACGGTCGCATTTGATTTCGCAACCATCCGTGCCGTGAAACTGCGCCACCCCGGATCCATGGGTTTCGAAAAAGGTTTTTGCCCTGTGCTCACTGTTCCGCCGGGAAAAACGCCAAGCGCACCACCATTGTTCAGGTAATCCAAAGCCACTTTACGCGTCTGAATATTTTGCCGCACCGCGTCTTTGGTTTCATCAAATGAAATCGGCAAAACAATCCGGTTCAAATCTTCGGCTTTGCGAAACACAGAATTGGCCAAAATTCGAAAATCGCCACGTGTTGTGCTTAGGATGTACCCCATCATCAACCCGTCAAGAATGCCGTAAGGGTGGTTGGCAATCAGGATCAGCGGCCCCTCGCATGGGATCGACTTTAAGCTGCCAGAAATCACATCCAATGACAGCCCATAGCGTTCCACCATGACTTGCCAAAAATCACGACCCTCTGCGACTTCGCGTTCGTATCCTTCTGCGCGTTTTATCAAACGCAATCGCCCAGTTGTATTTTCCATCAAGCGGATCATGGCTCGTCCACTCTTGGTCTCCGCCGAGTAAGCGTAAGAAATGTCCCGAGCAATCTGACGGTTCGAAGAAGGCATAGCGTCTCAACAAAAGGGGCGACTGTGCGCAGTACTTAGTACCCGAAGATCGTCCTGCAAAGGCTGAATGTAGTGAATGTGACCATCCTACTCAGCCGCTTTCGCCAACTCAGGCCCTCCCGCCGAAATAGTGCTCAACAATTCTTCGCGCCGTTTTGCGGCTTTTTGTTCGTTGGCCAACTTAACGGGACCAAAACCGCGGATTTGCAAAGGTAACTCGGCCAGTGCAATGATCGCATCACGCGTGCCAGCGTCCAATTTTGGCAGCACCTTTTTCAGATCCGCTTCGTATTGTTTGATCAAAGACCGCTCCATCTTGCGTTCAGCTGTGCGTCCAAAGATATCCAAAGGCGTGCCGCGCAGTCTTTTCATGCGCGCCAAGAGGCGGAACCAGCGGAGCATGCCTTGGCCGTATTCCTTTTTGATCGGCCGACCGTCAGGACCATCCTTGGACGTCATTGGCGGTGCCAGATGAAAGGTCATGCTGAAATCGCCTTCAAACTGTTCGGATGCTTTATCGTACGTCTCCAAATGCAGGCGAGCCACTTCGTATTCGTCTTTATAGGCCAGCAGCTTATGATACCCTTTGGCGACGGCTTCGCGCACGCCAGTATCTTCGATATCAGCCAATCGTTTGCGATATCGTTTTGCCAATCGGTTTCCTTGATACTTGACCAAATGATCAGCGCGAAAGGTGATTTTCTCTTCAAGAGTTTGCGGCAGGGAAATGACTTTCGGTTCAGTTACGTCTTGCGCCTGTTCTGGATACAGAACGGCCCAGCGACCAATATCAAACGCTCTTTGGTTCTTTTCGACCGCCGCCCCGTTCAGATCAATCGCCTGCATGATCGCGTCAAGGCTTATGGGAACCAAACCACGCTGCCATGCAGCGCCAAAAATCATCATGTTCGAAAAGATGCTGTCGCCCATAGTGGCGCGGGCCAAATCCGACGCATCGAACATATCAAGCCGGTCACGCATCCGCGCTTCGAGGGCAAGGCCCAGCCGGTCAGACGGCAACGAAAACTCAGTATCGCGGGTAAAATCGCCCGTCACAATTTCATGGCTGTTTACAACGGCTCCCGTCCGGCCAGCAGATGTCAGCCCCAAGGTTTTGGCCCCTGCACTGACGACAAGATCGCCGCCGATCAATGCATCAGCCTCACCGGTGGCGACACGAATGGCACTGATATGCTCTGGTTTTTCAGCCAGTCGGCAATGTATGTGAACAGCGCCGCCTTTTTGCGCAAGGCCAGCCATTTCCATCATGCCAGCGCCCTTGCCGTCGATATGCGCTGCCTGCGCCAAGACGGCACCAATGGTCACAACACCCGTGCCACCCACGCCGGTGATAACGACGTTCCAAGTACCATCCATTGCTGGCAATTCAGGTTCCGGCATGTCCGGCAGATCCAGCGTTTTGGTCGCCTGTTTTTTCACCTGCGCCCCATTTAGCGTCACAAAAGACGGGCAAAATCCTTTGACACAGGAAAAATCTTTGTTGCAGCTTGATTGATCAATCGCGCGCTTGCGTCCCAATTCCGTCTCTTTCGGAACGATGGACACACAGTTTGACTGCACACCGCAATCTCCGCATCCTTCACAAACATCGGTGTTGATAAAGACCCGCTTGTCCGGATCAGGAAATGTTCCGCGTTTGCGCCTCCGCCGTTTTTCAGCGGCACATGTTTGTATATAGACGATAACCGATACGCCCTGAATCTTGGCAAACCGTTCTTGCACCGTTTGCAAGTCTGCGCGTTCGTGATGCGGCACAGCTTTTGGTAAACGCGCAAAATCGACGTCTTCTTTTTCGTCGTAAACCACAGCGATATTTTCACAGCCCATGGCCCGCACTTCATCCACGATACGATAGGGGCTTAAATCACCGTCATTTCCCTGGCCGCCGGTCATCGCAACAGCGTCATTATACAGAATTTTATAGGTCATATTGGCACCACTGGCCAAAGCCGCGCGAATTGCCTGAACCCCAGAATGGTTATATGTGCCATCACCAAGATTTTGGAAAACGTGCTCGCGCGTTGAAAACGGCGCCTCACCAATCCAATTGGCACCTTCTGCCCCCATATGCGTATAGCCGACCGTCTCGCGGTCCATCCATTGCACCATGTAGTGGCAACCGATCCCGGCATATGCGCGCGATCCGTCCGGCACTTTTGTCGACGAATTGTGCGGACAGCCCGAACAAAAATATGGAATGCGAGCCGCGATATCTTCGGCATTATCCGAACGGCGTGCGTCGGCCAGTTTGGCAAGACCACCTTTGATCCGATCCGTTTCCCGCCCTTCTTCAAGCAAAATTTGCCCAAGCTTTTCCGCGATCATGATCGGGTCCAACGCGCCGCGAGTCGGAAACAATTCTTCGCGATGCATTCCACCTGCACCGCCTTTATACCAACCAAAGACGCGTCGCCCGCGACGGTCATCGAATATGGCTTCTTTGATCTGCACTTCGATCAATTTGCGCTTTTCTTCGACGACAACAATCAAATCGAGCCCTTCGGCCCATTCCTGAAAGCTCTGCATATCAAGCGGGAAGGTTTGGCCAACCTTATAAAGCGTCACACCAAGACGTTCAGCCTCCGCTTCGTCAATGCCCAGCAAATGCATGGAATGCACCAGATCAAGCCAGTTTTTGCCCGCCGCAACGAAACCGATTTTTGCACCAGCCTTGCCCCATTTCCGCTGATCCATCTGATTTGCGCGACTGAACGCTTCTGCCGCAAACCGTTTGTGATCGATCATTCTGCTTTCTTGCTCTGTCGGCGTGTCGACCAATCGAATATTCAGACCGCCCCCCGGCATCGCATATTCTGGCGTTTCAAACGTCATGCGGAACGGGTCACCATCGACAACACTGGTTGCCTCAACCGTGTCCTTCATCGTTTTCAACCCGACCCACAGACCTGAAAACCTGCTGAGAGCCCAACCATAAAGACCATAATCCATGATTTCCTGAACGCCCGCCGGGGACACAACTGGCATATATGCATCAATCAACGCCCATTCTGATTGGTGCAAAACTGTCGAGCTTTCGCCTGTGTGGTCATCGCCCATTGCAACCAGAACGCCACCTAATGCGGACGTTCCAGCCATGTTCGCGTGTTTGAATGCGTCACCCGACCGATCAACCCCAGGTCCTTTTCCGTACCAAAGACCAAAGACGCCGTCATGCGAACCTTCGCCGCGCAACTCGGCCTGTTGCGCGCCCCAAAGGGCCGTGGCCGCAAGATCTTCGTTTAGCCCCGGTTGAAATACGATATCGTGCGCTGCCAACGGTTTTAAGGTGCGCGTCATTTGCATGTCCACCGCCCCCAAAGGAGAACCGCGATACCCCGTGACCAACCCCGCCGTATTGAAGCCCGCTTTTAGGTCACGCGCCCTTTGCATCATTGTCAGGCGCACCAAAGCTTGGGTGCCGTTCAATAAAACCGGGCTCTTTTCCAGATCATAGCGATCATTCAACGAAATTTTCTGGGTTGTCATCGACTGGCCTCCCCTGCTGCGATCACTTTGGCACATCTTTCATCTAATAATAGGTCACAAATGCTGACCTGCCTAGAAAAATCTGCGCATAACCGTACAAGTTGTGTTGATCTAGATAGAATATAAGAACTTTTCGTTCTATTACCCCCCAACTGCAGCGAAGGTGCGTTATGGATTGGGACAAACTTAGAATATTTCACGCTGTCGCCGACGCGGGAAGTTTGACTCACGCTGGCGACAAGTTGAATCTCAGCCAATCCGCAGTCAGCCGTCAGGTGCGCGCCTTGGAAGAATCACTTGGTGCAACGCTGTTTCACAGACATGCGCGAGGCCTAATTCTGACAGAACAGGGCGAACTGTTGTTTGACGCAACTGTCGCCATGAACAAACGATTGGATGCGGCGGCTGCACGTATTCGTGACAGCGAAGAAGAAGTGTTTGGCGATCTTCGCGTCACGACGACAACCGGGTTTGGCACATTATGGCTGGCCCCGCGATTGCCAAAATTATACGAACAATATCCCGACCTCAGTGTGGATCTGATGTTGGAAGAACGTGTATTGGACTTGCCCATGCGCGAAGCTGACGTGGCCATTCGCATGAAGGAACCCAGCCAAGCTGATCTTATTCGCAAACGTCTCATGAGCATTCGCATGCGCATTTATGCGACGCAAACTTACCTTGATAAAATCGGCAACCCAAGTTCTCTTGAAGAGCTGAGCAATCATCGTCTTGTGTGTCAAAACACGAATTCCAGCCAAGTGGCGGCCGGTTTAAGTCTGGTTCAGATGCTGATGACTTACCCAATTCAGTCAAAGCTGACAGTGAACCACTATTATGGTGTGCTTCAGGCCGTGAAAAACAATTTAGGACTAGGTGTCCTACCAGGTTATGTTGCGATGAATTCTCCGGAACTTGTACGCGTCCTACCAGACGTCGAAAGCGCCGAAGTCCCCGTTTTCCTCGCCTACCCCGAAGAACTAAGGCAATCCAAGCGCATCTCGGCCTTCCGCGATTTCGTCCAAGCAGAGATTGCGGTCGACCGTAAGAAACAGCGTGAAAAAGAGGCGGTTTAGAGCCAAAACGCCTAAGCTATGCGCAGTTTGCATATCAGGTTTGATTAATTTTCATCCAAATGCACCTTGCGAGAATCCTAACGCATCCTTAATTCCAGTGGAGAAGACGATGATCGCTTAGGCGCGTCATCTTCATACCTCCCTGTTGGACTTGGCCGAGCATTGCTCGGCCTTTTTTTTGACTTTTCACTTGTGGCCGCCCCGAAAATTCCGTCACGGTGCAAAAAAGTGTAAACGAGGGATGGGCACATGTTTTTCCGAGCAATTGTAATTCTACTTTGGCTTTGCACGCCTGCCTTCGCACAGGTGAGCTTAACCGGATCCACGGACACCGACACGCAAGTAACGTTACCTGACCCCCTCACACCCGAAACAGCAAACGCGTTGTTATCTCGTCTCTCCGACGCTCAGGTGCGTGATCTTTTGCTGGAACAACTCAATACGCAGGCGGTTGCGGACGACGAAGAGTCCAACGGACTTTCCGATTTTCTCTATCACGCGACTTCTGGCTCCATCAAAGTCGTCACTGAATCCGTTGCCAAGCTACCTGTACTGTACAGCAGCCAAGCCAAAGCCTTTTCCAACTTCTACGGTTTCGTCGGAAGCAACGGATTGTTAAAAACGGCCGGTTACATGTTGATGGTCCTCACTGGTGCATTGATCGTGGAATTAATTTTTCGGTTCACGATCCGGAAATGGTTGGTTTTGCCAAAAAAGGCCGAAGAAAACCCAACAATGCGTCAATCCGTTGTTCGACTGCTCGCACGCCTAACCAGCGAGATTTTGGCCGTCGCACTATTCATTTTGGTTGCCCGTCTACTGACTCTTTATTTCGTTCCTAAATATTATCACCCTCTCATGCTTCTTGTCGGCCCATTGCTGATCGGACTTCCCCGTATGGCGGTTGCAGTTGGTCGATTTATCATGGCTCCCAACAATCCACATTATCGATTTGTTCATTCTGACGACAGAACTGCGAAGGCCGTTGTTTTCCACAATTTCTGGTTCGCGTTTTTGATTGGCGTCGGTGCCGTCATCATTCCGTTTAACGCAGCCAATGGTGTGCCAGTTGGGGAATCCCGCATTGGTTTTTGGATCAACTTTTCTGTGCACGTCTACGCAGCGATTGTGATCTGGCGATATCGCGAGGGCATGATCATGATGATGCGTGGGAAAGATCCCGACGTCAGCCCGTTGGAAGAACGGATTGCGAGTGCATTTCCGTATTTCGGCATATTGGTTTGTATGGGGACATGGTGGGTCGTCAACATCGTCGCCAGTTATGGAAATTTCCAGCTGCTTGCCAGCACCCCACATTACAAAACAATGGCACTCATGTTGTTTGCGCCAGCAATGGACACTTTGATCCGCGGAATGGTGCGCCACCTCGCGCCCGCCATGACAGGTGAAGGTGCCGTTGCTGAACGCGCCTATGCGTCGACAAAACGATCCTATATCCGAATTGGTCGCGTCGTGGTCTTTGGCATAGTACTGATGATGATTGCTGGATTTTGGGGAATGACCCCTTCCACCATTGCAACTGCCGGTGTCGGCGAACGTTTTGCTGCCAACCTAATCGAGTTTCTGATGATTTTGTCCATCGGGTACCTCGTCTATGAGGTTGTTTCGCTTTGGATAAATCGCAAGTTGGCCGCGGAACAAACCGCCTCTGGCTATGACCCCGAAAACGAAGAAATGGGTGGGGGCGACGGTGGTGGTGCCGGAGGTTCACGGTTGTCTACTGTCCTACCTTTGATCCTTGGTGTGTCTCGAGCAACCATCGCAATCGTTTTCATATTGTTGGGACTGGGCAATGTCGGCGTCGACACAACCCCATTGTTGGCTGGTGCTGGTATCATCGGTTTGGCCATTGGTTTTGGTGCTCAAAAGCTGGTCACTGACGTGGTTTCGGGCATCTTCTTCCTGATTGATGACGCCTTCCGAACAGGTGAATATGTCGAAGTCGAAGGTACTATGGGCACCGTTGAAAAAATCTCGATCCGTTCAATGCAGCTACGCCATCACAAGGGACCGGTGCATACACTCCCTTATGGCGAAATCCCAAAGATCACCAATTTCAGTCGAGATTGGGTCATCATGAAGCTGCGTTTCACGGTTCCTTTCGGAACAGATCCCAACAAGGTCAAAAAGATATTCAAGAAAATTGGCCAAGAAATGCTTGCGCTGCCTGAGTTCAAAGAAGACTTTTTGCAACCCTTTAAATCACAGGGCGTGTTTGCTTTTGATGACGTTGGCATCGTGATCCGCGGTAAGTTCATGGCTAAGCCAGGGACGCAATTTGTTCTTAGGAAAGAGATTTACAACCGCGTTAATGCAGCATTTGCGGAAAACGGTTTGGAGTTTGCACGCCGCGAAGTTCGCGTCGCCCTTCCGGGCTTGGATGACAATGATAGCTTAACCGAAGATGATAAAACCGCCATTTCAGCAGCCGCCACGCAAGCAGCCCAAGAAATGACGGAAGAAGCACCAGCAGGGTCAAAACCGGGTGATTAACCAATTTGTGTGAAGAAACAAGCCGTTTCATCGCTTTGTGAGGATCAACGTTTCATGCGGATATTAAAACTCCATTCATCGCGAAGACACACAACCACGTGACACTCTCTTTTGGTTTGCGCGCGCGCGTCCCACATCATTACGAGCAACTATATGAGGTTATCCATGCAACGTTTGAAAACTCTAATGGTCGCAGGGTTTGCGGCGCTATCCATCGCGGCGGTCCCCGCCTATGCCGACATTTCCGCCAGCGAAATCGATTCAATCAAAACATCCCGCAGCGCTAAAATAATATCTTCCGATGGGGCACTCTTGGGCAATCTGAACGGCATTCGTCTGATGGGCAATGGACGCGTTCGCGTCTTTATCAATGCACGCAACAGATCGATCCGTTCCCTGCGCGGCCGCCAAGTCATCCTTACCACACGGCAAGATTTGCTAACCGTAAAGGGTGGTAACATCGTCGTCGACGCCAGCCGCAATTTCATCCGTCAGCGCACGCAAAAATCGGGTTCCGATGTGAGCGCGCCCGCGGACATCGTTTTGTTACGCAACTAAAGAGCTTGTTGAATTTGCAAAATCACCGCGACCTTCTCAATACAAGACGACGCCGTGCTTGACCTAAAGCGCGGCGTTTTCGTGTGCTTCAACATATCACCCACACACGAACCAATCCCGGCACACCGCCAACGGTTCACGCCTTTCGCGAAGACCAATCAATCTCTCAAGCTTTTAGATTTCGCGCAGCAACAACGGCTTGAATCAGATTTGCAAGACCTTGCGTTCAGCAAATTCCTGTTGATCTTGATCCATTGAACCCGGCAAGATCATTTGTTCGAAGCCAGTAATACTTCGATCAGAATGAAGCCTCAGCCGAAGACGACCCCACATGAAGCGCTACAAAACCTACGTAATTTGCACTTCACCCCGAAGTGGCAGCACAATGTTGTGCAAAATGCTGTCCGAAACTGGCGTCGCAGGGCATCCAGACTCGTATTTCCATGCGCCATCCATTGCCAAATGGCTTTCAAGCTTTGATCTAAACGCGGACAATTTCGACAATGAACAATCCGCCCTGAAAGCAATATTGGAAGCTGCCCAAAATAGAGGAACCGGAACAACAGGTGTGTTTGGATTACGACTTCAGGGGCAAAGTCTTCCCTCCTTTCTTAAACAACTGAAAAAACTGCATCCAGAACAGTCAAACGACCGACAGCGTATTCATACCGCCTTCGGAGAAACCCTTTTCATACATCTGACACGTGCTAACAAATTGGATCAGGCCATTTCTTTGGTCAAAGCCCATCAATCTGGTCTTTGGCATCTGGCGAGCGATGGCACCGAAATTGAACGCACCGCGCAACCGAGGCCGCTTGTTTACGATGGTGTCGCAATCGCGCACGAACTCAAAAGAATGAATACCTTGGAAGAAGCTTGGATCAAATGGTTCGCAGAGCAAAAGCTAGATCCGTTACAAGTGACCTACGCCGATTTGTCAGAGCACCCAAGAGCAACACTCGCCCACATCCTAACCGCATTGGGGCAAACGATCGCTAACGTCAACGAGATCACCATAGGTGTCGCTAAGCTCGCAGATCAGATCAACCAAGACTGGGCTGATCGATTTCGTGCAGAACACTCAAGCAAACATAGGTAAAGGCCCTCCTCTGTGCATCCCCTCTTCCCCCTAAGGCGCCCTTGCACTAAGAAGCGCGCAAACTCCCGGGGGATACGCATGCAAGAACCAAAAATTACCGACGAATTGATTGCGTCACACGGTATCAACGCTGATGAATATGCGCGTATCCTTGACATTATCGGGCGTGAACCAACGTTTACGGAGCTCGGAATTTTCTCGGCTATGTGGAACGAGCATTGCTCCTATAAATCCTCTAAATTGCACCTCAAAAAACTGCCGACCACGGGCCCACAAGTGATTTGCGGGCCGGGTGAAAATGCGGGTGTTGTCGATATCGGTGATGGGCAGGCCGTTGTTTTCAAAATGGAAAGCCACAACCACCCCAGTTACATCGAACCCTATCAAGGGGCCGCAACCGGCGTGGGCGGCATTCTGCGTGACGTTTTTACAATGGGCGCACGTCCAATCGCATCCATGAATTCGCTCAGTTTTGGCGAACCTGACCATCACAAAACACGCCAACTTGTGAACGGTGTGGTCGCAGGCGTCGGTGGCTATGGAAACTGCTTTGGTGTCCCTTGCGCGGGCGGCGAAGTGCGATTTGATCCTGCCTACAACGGAAACTGTTTGGTCAACGCGTTTGCAGCAGGTCTGGCTGACGCGGACAAGATTTTCTATTCGGCTGCATCCGGTATCGGCATGCCTGTGGTCTATTTGGGCGCCAAAACCGGACGTGACGGCGTCGGTGGTGCGACCATGGCCTCAGCAGAATTTGACGGCACTATCGAAGAAAAGCGCCCCACAGTTCAAGTTGGCGATCCATTCACCGAAAAGCGGCTTATGGAAGCCACGCTCGAGCTGATGCAAACCGGCGCTGTGATTTCTATTCAAGATATGGGTGCTGCGGGTTTGACTTGTTCAGCGGTCGAAATGGGCGACAAAGGCGGATTGGGCGTGCGTCTTGATCTGGAAAAAGTGCCCGTTCGTGAAGAGAACATGTCAGCATATGAAATGATGTTGTCAGAATCCCAAGAACGCATGTTGATGGTCTTGAAACCCGAACTTGAAGCAGAAGCGAAAGCCGTCTTTGACAAATGGGATCTCGATTTCGCGATTGTCGGTGAAACCGTGGCTGAGGATCGTTTTTTGATTTGTCACAACGGTGAGGTCAAAGCGGATTTGCCCTTGTCCAAACTGTCATCCGAAGCACCGGAATATGATCGTCCTTGGGAAACACCTGCGCCCGCCGTCGAACTTGGCGATGTCCCACGTGTCGATCCGATTGACGGCCTCAAAGCGCTGATTTCCAGCCCGAATTACGCCGCGAAACAGTGGGTCTATGAGCAATACGACACGATGGTTATGGCCGACAGCGCCCGCGTCCCCGGAATTGGCGCAGGTATCATACGTGTGCATGACACCGACAAAGCGCTGGCTTTCACATCCGACGTGACACCACGCTATGTGGCCGCCAATCCTCTTGAGGGCGGCAAACAAGCGGTAGCCGAAGCCTATCGCAACCTCTGCGCAGTTGGCGCCAAACCATTGGCGACAACAGACAATCTGAACTTTGGTAATCCTGAAAAGCCGTCGATCATGGGTCAGTTTGTTTTTGCCTTGGACGGTATTGGTCAAGCCTGTCAAGCGCTGGATATGCCAATCGTGTCAGGCAATGTGTCCCTTTATAATGAAACAGACGGTGACGCGATCTTACCCACGCCAACCATCGGTGCCGTAGGTCTTTTGGAACACAGCGATCAGGTCATTGGAACGGACGTGCGCGAAGGTCATGTCGCATTGGTCCTTGGCGAAACCACAGGTCATCTGGGGCAATCGGCCTTACTGGCCGAGGTTTTCGGACGGGCCGAAGGCGACGCCCCCCCTGTTGATCTCGACGCAGAACGACGCGCAGGCGAATTCGTCCGCGCCAACCGGGACCTCATCACCGCATGCACTGATGTATCAGATGGCGGGCTTGCACTGGCCGCCTTTGAATTGGCCGAGGCAACAGAAGTCGGGGTTCAACTGGACACCGACGACATGGAGCTCTTGTTTGGCGAAGATCAGGGGCGCTATCTCATTGCCTGCAACTTTGATCAGGCCGAAGCTTTGATGATCGCAGCCGGTCAAGCCGGGTTGTACATCGAATCCGTTGGACGCTTTACCGGCGACGCCGTCAAATTCGGGAACAGCGAAGCCCTGCTTGCTGAACTCGCAAATATCTATCGTCAAAGCTTTGCGGATGCGGTCGCCTAAACCAAACGGAAACCTATACTTTGACCTCAGAACGTTGGCTTAGCTCTCCAGTTTGGCGTGCGCGCTAACAGCGCGCTCAATTTGACAAAAGTGCCATCAACCGCGCTTTTTCACCTACGTCATCTCGTTTGGAAATCACGGACGCCAAGTCTTCAAGCGACGCCACAGAATGCCCGGCCCGGAAACTGTCCACATGCGGCAACATCGCCGCGATGCCTGTCGCCTTCGGCGCAAACCCTTCCCAACGCAGCAACGGATTAAGCCAGATCAATCGTTTTGCAGAAAGATGCAGGCGCTCCATCTGACGGGCTAAATCCTCGGGTGCGCCGCGATCCAAGCCATCAGTGATCACCATAACAACAGCGCCTTGCCCCAAAACACGTCTCGACCAGTCACGATTGAAGGTTTCAAGGCATGCACCAATACGCGTGCCCCCTTCCCAGTCTTGCGCCTCAGCTCCTGCCATCTTTAACGCCTGATCAACATCTCTGGTCGCCAAATGTCGCGTAATATTTGTCAAACGCGTCCCAAACGTAAAGGCGTGCACCTTTGACCACCCCTGCCCTTTGGCATTCGCCACCGCATGTAAGAAATGAAGAACAATCCGGCTGTATTGGCTCATCGATCCTGAAATATCGCATAGCACCACCAGATTGGGCCAGCGTTTATGCGGTTCTTTGTATTTCAAATCCCGCATCTCTCCGCCCTGTCGCATTGATGCGCGCATCGTCGCTGCAGGATCGATCTTTCCGCGAATGGATCGTCGCATCCTCCGTGTCGGCGTGGGGTCGATTGGCAAGGTCAAACGGGACAACATCCGCTTTGCAGCTGCCATTTCGTCCACGCTCATTTGTTCAAAATCAAGTGTTTTCAAACGCTCTTCCACGGACATCGTAAGCGACGCATCAATCTCAATTTCATTACCGCCATCCTCTTGTTCAGGGGGCGGCCCTTCAGGGTCGACGCCTGCGAGCAAAGCTTCAGCAGCGCGTTTTTCTGCCGCCTTAGCTGTGCGGTCTTCTTGCACACCGCGCATCGCCGGCAACATCGCCGCCATCATATGTTCAAGATATTGCGGGTCGCGCCAATATAGACGAAACACTTGGTTGAAGGTCGCGCGATGTTCCGGTCTGTTCACAAAACACGCATGCAACGTCCAAAAAAAATCCATGCGATCGGTAAATCCAGCCGCCTCAACGGCACAGATCGCGTCAATGACGCGTCCCGGACCAATGGGCAGCCCGGCACGTCGCAGTGCACGTGCGAAATGTGTGATATTGCCAGCCAAACGTGGGTTTTCTGGCAAGTTCAATGGGGCGTATTCAGGCAATTTGCAAAACCACTGTCATCCCCAACCCGTTCAATGCCCGTGACCGATGTGCCTTACTACACCGGATCAAGAGAAGCCTTTGCCTCATCAAGAATGCGCTTGGCTTCTGATCCTTGCAGCTTTTGGATATCATCCTGATATTTCAAGATTGCCCCAAGCGTATCTGCAATGACTTCTGGGCTCAGGTTAATCATATCCAAAGCCAACAGACATTTCGCCCAATCAATCGTTTCTGCAACACCCGGCTTTTTAAACAGATCTTCTGTGCGGAGTTTTTGAACAAAGGCCACGACTTCACGACTTAACGTGTCTGCAGCTTCCGGTGCGCGAGCCTGTAATATCTGCATCTCGCGCTCGAAATCCGGGTAATCAACCCAATGATACAAACAGCGTCGTTTCAAAGCGTCGTGCACTTCGCGCGTTCGGTTGGATGTCAGTATGACAATGGGTGGCTCAGGCGCTTTGATCGTGCCCAGTTCCGGGATCGTCACTTGAAAGTCGCTCAAAGCTTCAAGCAGAAACGCCTCAAAAGGTTCATCCGTGCGGTCCAGTTCATCAATAAGCAGCACAGGTGCACCACCTTCCTGAGGGCGCATCGCTTCTAACAATGGACGTTCAATTAAGTAATCAGGGCTGAACAATTCCGTCTGCAGGGACGCCCGGTCTGACTCACCCGATGCTTCTGCTGTTCGGATGGCCACCATTTGTGCCGCAAAATTCCATTCATAAACGGCCGTTGACGCATCAAGCCCCTCGTAGCATTGCAACCGGATCAGACGCCGGCCAAGTGCCGCGGCGATGGCTTTTGCGATCTCCGTTTTTCCGACCCCCGCCTCTCCTTCAAGAAACAGTGGTCGACCCAAGCGTAACGAAAGAAACGTAACGGTCGCCAAACTACGTCCACAAACGTAATTTTGGTCTGCCAGAAGCTGCTGGACCTCATCAATGGAACTGGGTGTCGTCATATCGCGCAGTCCTGCATGCTAGGCCAAGCGCGTCAAGCCCTGCTACCCACGACGTGATTCCGGCGTTCTGGCTATTCTTGTTAAAACAACGAAAAGAGGTTCAGGTTGTTTCTGTTGGTGAACCCGCCGAGGCGAAACATTGCATGGGCTCAACACTTAAGTGTGCACAAGGATGGTCGAAATACACATAGCCGCCGTCACCTGTGTTTAAAATGAAGGCCCACTTTTGTTGGAATGGACCGTCTGTAACCGCCTTTGAGGCGTGACTTATCTTCTATTCTAATTCAATGACTGCTCCGATGGTACGGATGCGATCCTTTATGCCTTGGCCAAACGATGTGGTTTGCAACATTTTTCAATCCCATAGACGGCCGGAATACCACCTAGAGCATCACAGAATGCCCGCTCTCATCGATGCCTGTGCGAACCTTCAGGCCATCAGCCTTAACTTTCAATTCTTTACACATGATGGGGCAAGGCTTTCGTTGACGAACCCATCATCGGTCAATTCAAGCGGTCTCATACTCCAGATTTGTAGTGTGGTCATTCAGTGATCAAGGACGGGCGGCGCACTCATCAGACGCCCTCGAGCTTGATTATTGGGTCGAACGAAATTTCAAACCTGACCTTGAATCCAACATTTCACGTTACGCATCCAATCGGGATTTACATTAACGGATTTGATGGCCGACAGCATTTTTCGGAATTTATGGGGGTGAGCCGTCAAACACTGCCAAGGACGCTTTGACGTGATGATGACTCACAAACCCTATCGTATTCCCTTTGGACGCTTACGTATGGCCCAGCCATCAATCCCATTCACACGAACCGCAACGCAGTTTCTGATCAAGCACGCGACCGCCGCAAACACTGATCCTTAAATGTTCGCGTGACAAACGTTAAAAAATAATTCACTTTGCAGTTGTTAACTAGTGAGGTGGCGGTTTTCGCAATGTGTTTTTGCGTTCGCCTTGATAATTTATGCAAGATGTTTCGGATACATCGGGCCAGCCGTTGGCTGGACTGAACAAGGCCGATTGGTTGAAGAAATTCTCTGAAATCACAGAGGATTATGGAACCTATCGCACCTTAAACAACGCCCATTTTTCAGCGTATCTAGAGGGTGATGAAACCCTTCTTGTCACGTTTGAAACCGTTCAAGGGATTCGCGCGCTGACCGACTCTGCTCAACCTTTGGGTTGGGAACTTACGAAGTCATTGGGTTGGTCGAATCTATGTGTTGCCTCTGATGGGGACACGTGGTTTCGCGACAATGCTGTATGGGTTTATATCGATGAGCTGGTCGATGAAGGTTTTTTTGACGAGTTTGATCGCATTATTTTCTATGGCGCAGGCTCATGCGGGTATGCTGCGGCAACGTTTTCCGTGGCCGCCCCTGGCTGTACGGTTGTCGTGGTTCAACCCCAAGCCACATTGGATCCGCGTGTCACAGCCTGGGACGATCGGTTTTTCGACCAACGTCGTTTAGATTTTACGTCACGTTATGGGTTTGCCCCGGAAATGATCGACGCAGCTGAACGCGTGTTCGTATTGTTTGATCCAAATGAACATTTGGACGCGATGCACGCAGCATTGTTTCACAGGCCAAATGTGTGTAGCCTCCGGCTTAGGCATTTGGGCAGTGCGCTGCAATCTGATTTGATGGAAATGAAAATTCTCAACCGAATTCTGATGCAAGCGGAATCCGGAAAGTTATCAGCCAACAGTTTTGCAAAGCTGTTCCGTGCGCGGCGCGAACATCCGCCATACCTTTATCATCTGCTGTCATTTCTTAATGCAGACGGTCGGGATGAATTGGCTTTGCGTCTTTCCCGCCATGTGACACAAAAAATGAAAACGCCGCGAAGCCAGCGACAACTTGCAGAATTGAATGCAAAACTTGGCAACGACGGCGAGGCCCAGTAGAGGAGGTTCATGACCTCTTTAAGCATCCGCCGCCCCGACGATTGGCACCTACATTTACGCGATAACGCGATGATGCAGGCTGTCTTGCCCGAAAGTTCTCGCCATTTTGGACGCGCCATCATTATGCCCAATCTTGTGCCGCCTGTGGTGACAGGCGCGCAAGCGGCTGCGTACCGAGATCGCATTTTAGCCGCGCGCCCGGATGGTTCGACCTTTCAACCACTGATGACCTTGTATCTAACCGAAGAGACTGACCCAGAAGATGTTGCAAAGGCATATGAATCCGGACTGGTCACGTCTGTGAAACTTTACCCGGCCGGGGCCACGACCAATTCTTCGTCTGGTGTTGCAAACTTTGACAAGGTCCGCCCGGTTTTGGAGCGTATGGCTGACATCGGCCTGCCCTTATGTGTGCACGGTGAAGTCGTCGATTCAGATATCGACATTTTTGATCGCGAAGCCGTTTTTATTGATCGTGTATTGGATCCCATTCGAAGGGCAACACCGGGCCTACGTGTCGTCATGGAACACATCACAACAAAAGACGCGGTAGACTACGCTTCCGAGCAGGACAAAACCCTCGGCGCGACCATAACAGTTCAACATCTGATGCTGGACCGGAATGATATGTTGGTCGGCGGCATTCGCCCACATTACTATTGTTTGCCTATCCTAAAACGTGGCCTGCACCGCGACGCATTGGTCACCGCGGCAACTTCCGGAATCTCGCGCTTTTTTCTAGGTACTGACAGCGCCCCACATGCGACACATACCAAAGAAAACGCCTGTGGATGCGCGGGTTGCTTTACGGCCCCCATTGCAATGTCCTGCCTTGCCCAAGTTTTCGAAGATTCAAATGCCCTTGAGAAACTTGAGGCATTTACATCCGTAAATGGCCCAACCTTTTACAACTTGCCTGTCAATGACGACCGCATCACCTTAACCAAGAGCGATCCTATCGAAATCCCTGCTCCAATTCCTGTGCAGGGCGGCACGTCTGTCACGGTTTTCGATCCCGGCCACCCTGTTCATTGGCACGTTTCGTGATTAGAGACGAACCCAAATTGATAAATTGCACCAAGGAGCTTTGCGTTGATCCCTTCCAGCTATCCGGACGCACGTGAAATTGCCCGCCTTTCCGCACGTATGTTGCTTGAAATCGAAGCGGTCCACCTAAACTCAAAAGATCCATTCATCTTGTCGTCGGGTCTTCCGTCTCCGACGTATATCGATTGCCGCAAGCTGATCTCGTATCCACGCATTCGCAGTACATTGATGGATTTTCTGACAGTTACTGTCATGCGAAATGCCGGTTTCGAGGCGTTCGACAACATTGCAGGCGGCGAAACCGCTGGGATTCCTTTTGCAGCACTGGTCGCGGAACGCATGGCCCTGCCGATGACCTATGTGCGTAAAAAACCCAAAGGATATGGACGCAACGCGCGTATCGAAGGCACCATGTCCGAAGGCGACCGGGTTCTTTTGGTGGAAGATTTGACAACCGATGGCGGTTCTAAGCTCTCCTTTGTGGATGCTATTCGTGAAACAGGTGCATCCTGCGCGCATACAGCCGTGATTTTCTATTACGGCATTTTCCCAGACACCGAAAAAACACTGGGCGATCATGGAATCGCATTGCATCATTTATGCACGTGGTGGGATGTGCTGGCCGAGGCGAAATCCTCTGGTGCCTTCGATTCTGAGACCCTCAAAGAGGTCGAGTCGTTCCTAAATGATCCTCGAAAGTGGCAAAACGCGCGGGCGAAATAACGAAATTACCCGCTCAGGTTTAACAATCAGCGATGACTGTGGATGTCTTGACCGAATCTGTGGACAGTCACCAGTGGACATCCTGTGTACAATAACGATTCTTTAACACATGACGAACAACATATGGTAAGGTTGACCTCACTAGACGCATAATCTGGATTTCAACTTGGGGGTTTACAGGCTTATCCCCAAGGACATCCCCAAAGATGTTCTATATTTCCAGACATGCGAAGATGTGTCACGAGCCTTCCACGGGGCAGACTTCAGGGGTGAGCAGTGAACGAAATAGCAGCCATTAATCCGACTGGCGCGGCAATCCAAGACGCAGAAACGATGCCGCATTCGATCGAAGCGGAACAGCAGCTGCTTGGCGCGATTTTGACCAACAATGATGTCTATGACCGCGTGGCTGCAATTATCGGCCCCAAACACTTTTACGATCCAGTCCATGCACGCATTTTCGACATCGCGTCTGCACGGATCGCTAAAAACAATCTGGCCAGCCCTGTAACGCTGAAGGCGTTCATGGAAGACGACGAAGGGCTCAAAGAACTGGGCGGCCCCGCGTATTTGGCCCGCTTGGCAGGTGCTGCCGTGTCAGCATTTGCGGTGCGCGATTACGCTCAAATGATCTATGATCTGGCGGTGCGTCGTGACCTTATCAATCTGGGCCGAGATATTTCAGCGAAGGCCTCCAAGGTTGATGTCAGCTCTGAACCCAAAGAACAGATCGTCGAAGCCGAACAAGCGCTGTACAAACTGGCCGAACAAGGCACGACAGAAGGCGGATTTCAGAGCTTTCTCAAAGCTGTAACAGACGCTGTTAATGTCGCCAATGCCGCGTATCAACGCGAAGGCGGCCTTGCAGGCATTTCCACCGGACTGATGGATATGGACAAAAAGCTTGGCGGTTTGCACCCCTCAGATTTGTTGATCCTCGCCGGTCGCCCCTCAATGGGAAAGACCTCGCTTGCGACCAATATCGCGTTCAATATTGCGAAAGCCTTCAAAAAAGGCGTCAAACCGGACGGATCAGAAGGCGCAATCGAAGGCGGCGTTGTCGGGTTTTACTCGCTGGAGATGAGCGCGGAACAATTGGCGGCACGGATTTTGTCAGAAGCGGCTGAAATCCCATCCGAAAACATCCGCCGCGGTGACATGACCGAAACCGAATTCCGACGCTTTGTGGACGCGGCCAAAGCGCTTGAGGCCTGTCCACTCTATATCGATGACACGCCGGCGATCCCAATTGCTCAACTGGCCGCCCGTGCCCGCCGTCTAAAACGTACACACGGGCTTGATGTGTTGATCGTGGATTATTTGCAGCTGGTGCGCGGCGTGGCCGAAAACCGGGTTCAGGAAATCGGTGAGATTTCCATGGGCCTGAAAGCCATCGCCAAGGAATTGAACATCCCCGTCATCGCGCTGTCCCAGCTGTCTCGTCAGGTCGAAAATCGCGAAGACAAACGTCCTCAACTGTCGGATCTTCGTGAATCAGGCTCTATTGAGCAAGACGCAGACGTCGTCATGTTTGTGTTCCGAGAAGAATATTACAAAGAACGCGAAAAACCCGGTGATCACGATCTGGATGCCATGGCCTCGTGGCAAGAAGAAATGGAACGCTTGCATGGACGCGCCGAAGTTATCATCGGCAAGCAGCGCCATGGCCCGATTGGCACCGTAGACCTCAGCTTTGAAGGTCGTTTCACGCGCTTTGGAAACCTTGTGCAACCTTGGCAGCAAAACGGTGGCAGCAACGATACCGGTTTTTGACCTAATTTCCGGCAACCGCGCGCGTATTTGTGACTTTACAGATGCGCACCTTGTCTGAAACCAATTGTGGTATGCGTTTTATTCTCGCTCTCATACTTGTGTGGTGGCCAATTCTCGGCGCTGCGCAAACGACCGAAGTCGATGTCGAATTGGTTCTTGCCGTCGATGTCTCGCGCTCAATGGAACCTTGGGAATTGGAAATTCAAAGACGCGGCTATGCCGAAGCCCTGCGCAGTGACGCGGTTTGGGCAGCTATTCAACGCGGATTGTTGCAACGAATTGCGATCACTTATGTCGAATGGGCTGGCTTTGGGACGCAACGCATTATCGTTCCGTGGACATTGATCGAAACCCGAAAAGATGCGGAGCAAGTAGCCGACAAGGTGACAGCACATTTTGACGAAGGATTGCGCAGGACATCCGTTACCTCCGCTCTCGATTATTCAGCGTATCTGATCAAACAGAATGAATATGATGGCTTGCGGCGTGTCATTGATATTTCGGGCGATGGTCCGAACAATTCCGGCGGAACGGTTTCCACAGCCCGAGACGCTATCGTTGCTCAGGGTATCACGATAAACGGCTTGCCTTTGATGACCCACAACCCAAACGGGCCTTATGCGCGTTGGGGTATTCCGGATTTGGACGTTTATTACCAGTCCTGCGTCATCGGTGGCCCCGGCGCATTCGTTATACCCGTCGACGATTGGGACAATTTCGCTGATGCTGTGCGTCGCAAACTTGTTTTGGAAATTGCCCAAGACCCACTGCCGATCTGGCGGGTTCAATCGCAAACCTCATACAATTGCCGCATCGGCGAAGAAATCTGGCGGCGCAACATGGATCTGATGACACTGCCCTAATCCAACTCGAGGGTGGGCGGATTTTAAGAGGACGGGGTTTCAAAAGGGGTCTGCCCCTTTTGGCCTGCGTGGTGAACGCAAAACATCATATGCGCGCATCGCGCGCGCCGTTTGGGTCAGGTTCGCCGATTAACTTTCCCGTTTGAACGGGTGCAACAACTAGCGCCAATACCCTTTTGGCACGTTGTCACCAACCACACCGTAATATTCTGGCCAATCCTCTGTCGGCAAATGATGTGTGCCGAACAACCAGTCGTAAATCGGGAAATGTGACGCATAGTTGATATCAATCGCGTCCCGATCACTGCCATGGTGCCAATGGTGGAATCGCGGCGTCACGAAAAACCGTTCAACAAATCCAAAGTGCAATCCAACATTGACGTGGGTGAAGGACGAATAAAAATACACAATCAGCAAATACCCTTGGATCGCTTCAGGCTGAAAGCCCAACGAGAACATTGGGATCGCAGCAAGGCCACGCTAGATCGCGATTTCAATGATGTGCATGCGCGCGCCAGCCAACCAATCCATCTGTTTGGTTGAATGGTGAATCGAATGGAATCGCCACAGAACGGGAAAGGTGTGAAACGCGCGATGAACCCAATATTGCACAAAATCTGTCGCAGCCATGATGATCACGACCTGCAACCAGAATGGGATGGCTGAGATCGCTTCGCGAGTCCCTGTAAGATCAAAAAGTCCGTTGACGATATTCGTGGGCGCCAACGTCGAAAACCCCAGAACCTGCACCAACATCGAGCTGATCAGGTAATAAAACATGTCTTCTTGCCATTCCGGGCGAAAGACCGTTTGCGCCCCACGGGCTGGAAACACACGTTCGAACGGCAAGAATAGAAACCCAACGAAAAGGACGTTAATCACAAAATAGTCGAGCCCAAAATAAAGCGATTGCCGTGACACACCAATATCTCCGCCCGCGCCAGTCCCCAAAAGGGACGCTGTGACGACGATGGCCAATCCTGTCCATCCCAACAATTTGCGCCGACACAATATCACGCTCAAAATCGAAAGAACGTATCCCAACAACAAAACCAAGCGCAGCGCCGTTGTAAGCGACCCGCTTTCAAGGACCACTGCCAATTCTGGCATCGTGAATGTTTCCGGAAAATTGCGTACGATGACCAAGGCCAGCCCAGCCAATCCAGCCAAAATTGACAATGTGCCAGACAGCCACCCACTGCCCAAAGGGCGCTTTTCGCGGGGTCGCTCAAACTCTGCCACCAACTTTGAGATCAATCCCGCGACATTCACTCCTATGCTCAGGAATTTCCCTGTCATTGGCCGCTACCTGCTGGCGCGCACAAAAACACAGACGTGCGCACGGATACAAGCAAGGAAATCCTCGCCCAAGCAAGCCCCCTCTTGACGCGCGCACGCATCCTGTCATGAACCCCTTATGGGTACTGCAACTTTGACCATAGACCTTCAGGCTGTTGCGCGAAATTGGCGCAATCTAGATGCCAAATCGAATTGCGAAACCGCTGCAGTGGTTAAGGCCAACGCGTATGGCCTTGGCGCGCCGTCGGTTGCGCGTGCTTTGGCCCGTGCAGGCGCGCGCACGTTCTTCGTTGCGACCGCTGAGGAAGGCGCACGTTTACGCGCCACTTTGGGTCTTGGGCCTGCAATCTATGTTTTTTCGGGCCATATGCTTGGAGATACAGCATTGTGCCGAGATGCCCGTCTGACACCAATCCTCAATTCTGTGGATCAGATGCTGCGCCATGTCGAAGCGTTACCCGGTCACCCGTTTGGGATTCAGCTAGACAGCGGCATGAACCGTTTGGGGATGGAGCCCGCAGAATGGGAAGCGATCCGAACCATCGCAGTGGCGCAACGTCCAACTTTGATCATGTCCCATTTGGCATGTGCCGATGACCCCGCTCACCCAATGAATGCAATCCAACTTGAGACGTTTCGCGCAATGACCGACGAGCTTGAGATTCCGCGATCTCTGGCTGCAACCGGTGGCGTATTGCTGGGCGAACAATATCATTTTGACATGACCCGTCCGGGTGTCGGTCTTTATGGTGGTCTGCCTAATGTCGACGCACATCCCGTTGTCACGTTGGATATCCCCGTTATTCAGGTGCGCGATGTCGCTGTCGGAGAAACCGTTGGCTACGGCAACACATGGACTGCGAAACGACCAACACGCGCCGCTACAATTTCTGCCGGATATGCTGATGGGCTGATCCGCGCAATGGGACCCAAAGCGCATCTGCACGCAGGCGACATACCTTGCCCCGTTTTGGGTCGCGTTTCGATGGACCTGATCAGTGTGGACGTCACTGATTTGGGCGAAGATCCTGATAATCTCCAACTGCTGGGCGCGCATCAATCCGTAGACACCGCCGCAGATTTTGCTGGAACAATTGGATATGAAATCCTGACCTCTCTTGGCGCACGTTATAATCGAGTTTACTCTGAATGAACCTCTTGGCGCATATTGGTCGGGCTGCTCTTGGCGTTTTGGCCCGCATTGGACGCATCGCCATTTTTGCATGGGGCACCCTGACACATCTGTTCCGCCCGCCCTTTTACACACGCGAATGGCTTGTCGCCTTGTTCAATATTGGCTGGCTATCCCTACCGGTTGTCGGGCTCACGGCCATCTTTACCGGCGGGGCCCTCGCCCTGCAGATTTACGCCGGCGGCGCCCGCTTTAACGCCGAAGCCGTCGTCCCGCAGATTGTAGCCATCGGGATGGTGCGCGAACTTGGGCCTGTTCTAGTTGGTCTTATGATCGCGGCGCGTGTCACATCTTCAATCGCCGCAGAGATTGCCACGATGAAGGTCACGGAACAAATTGATGCTTTGGTGACCTTATCAACGCATCCGATGAAATATCTGACGGTGCCACGGGTTCTGGCCGCAACCTTGGTGGTTCCCCTTCTTGTCGGCGTTGGCGATGTGATCGGCATTTTTGGTGGATATGCCGTTGCGACCGGAACGCTGGGGTTTAATGCAGCGACCTATGTTCAAAACACAGTGGACTTCCTTGAACTGCGCGACATCAGCTCATCATTGGCCAAGGGTGCTGTTTTTGGCTTTATCGCTGCCTTAATGGGCTGCTATTTTGGGATGCAATCAGGACGTGGCGCACAAGGTGTGGGGGCCGCCACGAAAGGGTCAGTTGAGGCAGCCGCCGTGTTGATCCTTGCCGCAAACTTCGTTCTGACCGGAGTGTTCTTTTCGCTATGATCACGCTTTCCCAAGTCAGCAAGTCCTTTGGTCCGAACCACGTTTTGCGCGGCGTCGATCTGAACATCGAAAAAGGCACATCAATGGTCATAATCGGGGGATCGGGCACCGGTAAATCTGTGATGTTAAAAGCAATTCTTGGCCTCATCCCGCCAGACAGCGGTCACATAACGGTCGATGGCCTGAATGTTGACAGCGGTGATCGTGACGCCTTTCTTGCGCGCTTTGGCATGTTGTTTCAGGGCGCTGCGCTATTTGACAGCCTGCCCGTTTGGCAAAATGTCGCCTTTCGCCTGTTACGCGGATCTTTGAAACGCTCAAAAGCGGACGCCAAAGACATCGCCATCGATAAATTGCGACGCGTCGGGCTGACAGCAGATGTGGCGGACCGCCTGCCTGCAGAATTGTCAGGCGGTATGCAAAAACGAGTCGGCCTCGCGCGGGCCATCGCGGCCGACCCGGAAATCATCTTTTTTGATGAACCCACAACCGGGCTTGATCCGATCATGGCTGGCGTCATCAATGATCTGATCCGCGAGATCGTGACAGAAATGGGCGCAACCGCCATGACCATCACCCATGACATGACCTCAGTGCGCGCAATTGCCGACAATATCGCAATGCTACACGGTGGAAAAATTCGCTGGACCGGCCCGGTGGCCGACATGGACGAATCTAATGATCCATATGTCGATCAATTCATCCACGGCCGAGCTGAAGGTCCAATTGAGGCTGTGCGCTAAACCACAGCACCTGACAACCTGTACTTGATCACCACGTCGCCCAACCACGCCGCAAATACTTCTGGCACCGGCTCGACAAATAAGGCTCAACAACCGCATCAGTCAATTCGCGTTTCTTGAGGTAATAGGCCAACGCAGCCCCTCGCGTCTCTTGCGTCAAATACCCGGCCCACCCGCTTTGATCGGCACCTTGCATTTGGAACACGCCAAACCCGGCGATGATCGCACAGAGATCGGTGGCCAACTCGTGCATCTCAATACCACCCGGCATTTGATCTTCGAGTCCCCACAATTGGGCATGCATCACCTCATGCGCCATGGTGTTGATAAATTCGATCGGTCGCGACATCCTCTCTTGTGCGTATTCAATCATGCGTGCACCTTCGCTTTCGCGATATGTCCCAGCAACTTCTGAATACGATTGATACGAATGCCTAAACTCCTCAGGAAGGCGCTCCAAAGGAACCAAATCTATCGGCAAATCAAACCCGATCAACCCAGTCACATCCGTCAACACAGCTTCGGCTGTTGCTTGATCCTTGCCTTTTCCAGCTTTGAAAAAAGTCTTGTTCGGCAAAACCGGCCCCTCACAGGTCATGAAATTGGTCTCATACCAATCGAAACACTCTGTGATCCAATGCGCCATGTCATCACTAATGGCCGAGGATTTGCGTCTGAAAAACATGACGCCACTTTTCCATAATCCGAAATCGCATTCAACACATCCCGGGGTCGGTGGGTGGGCGCATTTGACCCTTGGGTCAAACAGAGCCAACCAAAGACCTCACGTACCCCTGTTTGTGCGATTTGCGCAACTCTTTGTCGAAATCCCGAAGTTGACCTATGAGAATACGCGCATTGCCCCCACATGCTGACGCACAGCCACAAAAGTGAACCGAATGTATCGTTACCTTAATCTTGCTCTGATGATCGTATTTCCAATTGCTTGGTTTGCGCCTCTCATGCGTGCAGGTATCCCATTGCCTCTGTTCGATCTGAAAGAAATCTCTGTCATTTCCGGCCTGCAAGCCTTGTGGAAAAGCGATGTTTTCCTGGCTCTTATTGTGACATTCCTTGCGATCTTTTCACCCTTCCTGAAAACAATCGGACTGGCTTGCATCCATTTTGGCGTGATGCGACGCAAAGCTCTAAAGGCGCTCGAAATCCTCGGAAAGCTCGCAATGGGAGACGTGTTTTTAATTGCTCTTTATATAGTCGTGATCAAAGGCGTGGGGTTTGCTAAGGTTGAAACCGCTTGGGGGCTGTATCTCTTTACCGCCTGCATCCTTGCGTCGATCTGGATCAGTTGGGCCACGGCTCCCAAAACACGTGACACCTCGGACGGATAAAGGTACCCCCTCGCGCATGGCCAAGACCCCTTCATACATTTGCACCGCGTGTGCTGCGACATTTTCAAAATGGTCCGGGCGCTGCGATAGCTGTGGCGAATGGAATACCATAACCGAAGACACCGGTTTAACGTCTGGTCCCGGCGCAAAGGCATTGGGCAACAAACGAGGCAAAGGAATTGTCCTAACTGACCTCAGCACGCATGAAACGCCACCCCCCCGAACTCTCGCGGGACTTGAGGAATTGGATCGTGTGTTGGGTGGCGGCTTGGTGCCTGCCTCAGCCATTCTAGTCGGGGGTGATCCCGGCATCGGAAAATCCACCCTGCTTTTGCAGGCGGCCGCTCGGTTTGCAGAGACGGGTCTGAAAACGATCTACATCAGCGGCGAAGAAGCCAGTGCTCAAGTGCGCATGCGTGCACAGCGCCTTGGTCTGACCCAAGCCCCGGTGCAACTGGCCTCAGAAACCAACCTGCGCAACATACTGACCACGCTCGAAACCGAAGCGCCCGGCCTCGCGATCATCGATTCCATTCAAACCATGTGGCTTGATACAGTCGATAGCGCGCCGGGGTCCGTCAGTCAGGTCCGCGCTGCAGCTCACGAATTGACCACTTTCGCCAAAAGACGCGGCATCAGTGTTGTATTGGTTGGCCACGTGACAAAAGAAGGTCAAATCGCAGGACCACGTGTCGTCGAACACATGGTGGACACTGTTTTGTATTTCGAAGGCGAGCGCGGTCATCAGTTTCGCATCTTGCGTGCCGTAAAAAACCGATTCGGCCCAGCCGATGAAATCGGAGTATTCGAAATGACCGGGCGTGGATTGGAAGAAGTCGCCAATCCCTCCGCGCTTTTTCTTTCTGAACGCGGCACACCCAGCCCCGGCTCAGTGGTTTTTGCGGGCATCGAAGGGACACGTCCCGTTCTAACGGAACTTCAAGCGCTTGTTGCCCCATCCCCTCACAGCCAACCGCGCCGAACCGTTGTTGGATGGGATAGCGGTCGATTGGCCATGATCCTCGCGGTTTTGGAAGCACGCTGTGGAATTCCGTTCACTGGTCTGGATGTGTATCTAAACGTAGCCGGTGGAATGAAAATCAATGAACCTGCCGCCGATCTTGCCGTTGCAGCCGCGCTCATTTCCGCGCGGGAAGACGCCAGCCTGCCCTCCGATACTGTTGTATTTGGCGAAATTAGCCTCTCAGGAGCCCTAAGACCGGCCTCACAGACGGAAAACAGGTTGAAAGAAGCGCAAAAACTTGGTTTCACGGCAGCTATCGCGCCAACGGGTGGGAAAACCAGTGGCGGGAACGACATAGCAATGCGCCATTTTGGCGATTTAAGTAGTTTTGTTGGCGACACCTTTGGCGCTGGCTAGTAAAGAAGTCCTGCACACGGCTCAGGACAAGGAAGGAACGCGGCCATGGAAGATCTAACGATAGTTGACGGCATCGTGGCCGCTGTCGTCGTTTTGTCGGCCCTTTTGGCATACGGACGTGGGCTGGTCCGAGAATCTCTTGCGATTGCGGGTTGGATTGGCGCTGCCTTCCTCGGATTCTTGTTTGCTCCGCAAATCGAACCCATGATGCGCGAACTGCCTGTGATTGGCGAATTGATGGGTGTTAACTGTAATGAGATCAGCATCGTCTTCTCGTTCGCGGTTGTCCTCGTTGGTGCTTTGATCCTGTTTTCTTTGTTCACGCCTTTGTTTTCGTCTGTGGTTCAGCGATCTGTCCTTGGTGGTATTGACCAAGCACTTGGGTTTCTCTTTGGCGTAGCGCGCGGCATTCTCTTGGTTGCGATTGCCTTCTTTGTCTATGACACAGTAATCACCGGTCAGAAATTCACTGTCGTAGATGAAAGCCGCTCGGCAGAAGTCTTTAGCCAATTCAGTGGTCAGATCGAAAATCAAAACCCAGAAGAAGCTGTGGGTTGGGTTCAAGCACAAGTGAACGGCCTGATCGGCAGCTGCGAGAGTTAAGCGTTCTCCTAGCATGACTTTCATTTTTGATCGGCGAGCTGTCCCTTTCCACGCGATAAAAAGGGGCAGTATCCCAACTGCGCAGATTTGCTTCTGTCAGCCAATACTTAGTTCTTTTGTCCTCTTTACGCGCCCTGTGTGCGGCTGATGCCCCCTTTGTTAGCGGGTTTATCCCTGACGTAAGATCGTACCGGGGTATTCGTTCAACACTATTCGGCCTGCGCAACACGCTGGCTTTGGATTTCAACGAAGAAGAAACCATCGGGGCGCAAACTGGCGTGATGTTGCACCTACATCATGTTGGCGAAGGATTTTTCACGTCACTACTTTACGATGAAATTCGGGCAATTCTCGCCCTGGTTGATCATTCACGCCGCGAACCTAATCTTTCTGACGCACGAACAGTAACAAAGTATGATACTTGGATGACAGACTAGGTAAGGCTTGTTAAAGGGCTTGCTATGCCTTGACTGGATTCGGAGCTGCTGCCAGTGACGCAATTAACAATGCCCCCCGCCCACGCGTTTGATGATGATAAATTGCGTGAGGAATGCGGGGTTTTCGGTGTCATCGGGACGCCGGATTCTTCAAATTTCGTCGCGCTGGGTTTGCATGCGCTTCAGCATCGTGGGCAAGAAGCCGGTGGCATCGTCGCCCATGATACCGAACACGGTTTCAATTCTGCGCGCAGATTTGGATATGTACGCGACAATTTCACCTCTAAATCGGTGATGGACACCCTGCCCGGCGCTGTGGCCATTGGTCATGTGCGCTATTCCACGGCAGGATCCAAAGGCAATACGGCCATCCGTGACGTACAACCGTTCTTTGGGGAATTCTCCATGGGCGGTGCTGCGATTGCGCATAATGGCAATATTACAAACGCAGATGCCTTGCGCCGCGAATTGATTGAGCGTGGATCAATCTTTCAGTCTTCGTCTGACAGCGAATGCATCATTCATCTGATGGCCCGTTCGCTTCAACGCAATATTCCTGAACGCATGGAAGACGCCCTTCGCCGTGTCGAAGGTGCCTTTTCTGTTGTGGCCATGACGCGCACCAAATTGATTGGCGTGCGTGATCCTAGGGGTGTGCGGCCTTTGGTTTTGGGTCGCCTCAGCGACAACGCCTGGGCGCTCAGCTCTGAATCCTGTGCTTTGGATATCATCGGCGCTGAATTCATCCGTGAAATCGAACCCGGTGAGATGGTTGTGATTACCGAAAAAGGTATCGAATCCCACAGACCGTTCCGGTCAGCCTCGTCGCGGTTCTGCATCTTCGAACATGTCTACTTCTCGCGACCTGATTCTATTCTAGGCAAACGATCCGTCTATGAAACCCGCGAATCCATCGGTGTGGAACTTGCGAAGGAAAGCCCGGTTGATGCCGATATCGTTTGCCCTGTGCCAGACAGCGGAACGCCTGCAGCCATTGGGTTCGCACGCGAAAGCGGCATTCCATACGGCATGGGTATCATTCGAAATCAATATATGGGCCGCACGTTCATCGAACCAACCGAGCAAATTCGGAACATGGGCGTTCGTCTGAAATTGAATGTGAACCGTGCCTTGATCCGTGGAAAACGCGTTATTCTGGTGGATGACAGCGTTGTCCGCGGAACAACCTCACGCAAAATCAAGGAAATGATCCTTGATGCTGGCGCAAAGGAAGTTCACTTCCGGATCGCATCCCCGCCTACGGCGTGGCCTTGTTTTTATGGGGTCGACACGCCACAGCGGGAAAAACTGCTTGCCGCGACGATGAGTGAAGAAGAGATGCGCCAACATCTCGCCGTTGATAGCCTCAAGTTCATTTCATTGGATGGACTGTATCGTGCCGTTGGCGAAGCTGAAGGCCGCAACAGCAAATGCCCACAATATTGCGATGCGTGTTTTTCCGGTGAATACCCGGTCGAACCGGCTGACATGATTGAAAAAGGGTTCCAAATGAAGGCTGCGGAATAATCGCAGCCGATCATACAAGGCGGAACTTATGTTCTGCTGTCAGTTTTTCGCAGCAACCATCGGTATCAATCGATCTATGACAGATATCCATCCAGACCTCGCCCACAAATTTCAAAGCTGGCCCGCAAATGCGGCTCAATATGCAAGTGAAATTCGCGCCTTGTTTATACAAAGCGCCCAAGACTTCGACGCCCGCGATCTTGAAGAAAGCTTGAAATGGGGAGAACCCGCGTGGCGCCCCCGAAAAGGTGGAACAACATTGCGCGCGTCCTGGTCGACAAAAGCGCCAAATGAATTGGGTCTATTCGTCGATTGCAAAAGCGATCTATGCGTACGTATGCAATCAGACTTCCCAGACGACTTTCGGTTTGTCGCGCCGCGCGCCATGTATCTGCCCCTTGCTCAGCCGGTCCCGACCCCAGCGATAACGCACCTCGCCCGGATCGCATTTCGCTATAAACGCGTGATCCCAGTTCACTAGCATCGGCCTAATTCTGCCAATCCAATGCAGGCCGGCGCGACTACACGACCTCGTGCATTGTACGTTACCCGGCCACATGGCAATCGCCCATCATCGCGAATTCGCAAGGATACGAGATGGGCACCACAACAAATGAGACAACAGCCATTGCAGCCACGGATCAAGCTGCACTTCCGGCGGGAAAGCTGGTTCTGATTGGTATATTTGGCTCAGACAGCAACCTTGAATGTCTGGTGCGCACGGACAGCGGAGCAATCAGATGCGTCAAACGCGGCATGCATTTGGGCAATGCAACCGTTTCCGCCATTTCGCATGACCGGATCCTGCTAACACGCGGTCCCTCAACTGAGATTTTGACCTTTCCGAACGCAAATAGCGCCTAGTGATATTGGGCCATTCTTGAGGCTTTTCCCGCCTCAACCCGCCACTTGGAAACAGTGAATTTCCATGCTCAACTGCGGCAAAACAATGTCAAAAGGTTGACCTTGTTGCCCCGGCCTGTGACGTTCGTTCCATGTCACGTTGCCAAAAACTACTCGCCCTCGCCCTGTCTTTGCTCCCAATTTCAGCAATTGCCGAGGCTCCAATTGTCATGCGCACATTGGACGTGACCGCATCATTCCCGGCCCCTCCTTGGACTGTGATCACACGGATCGCACGCGAAACTGAATCCAATTGGACACGGGCGCTGTCCGATAGCGGCACAGATGTTTTGGTCCGCACATATGTTCCCAAAGGCGAAAATTTCGAAGACTGGAGCGAGATTTACGGGGTAAAAGCAGAAACCCCGTTGTTTGGCAGCGCAATGGGTCATCGAGACCATGCCGCCAAACAATATCAGCAAGCCTGTCAAAATGCTGTGCTTGCGCCGATTGTGCAATCCGAAGAACGCCAGGTTTTCATGCTCCTGTGTCCATCCTTTCTGGACACCCCGGACACTGGCGAATTTGCCGTCATGGTATTCTCGAAACAAGAAGAAACACTTTTAAAAGTGTTTTACCAACGACGCGTGCCCGCGTTTGACCTGGCAAATCAAGCCAGCCTGCCTTCAACCGAGGCCGAAATGAAAACGCTGGTCAGGTATTTGAACCAAGCACATCTCGTCCCCTCTTGACCCGAGGCCCCTGTCAGGCCAGATGACAGAAATGACAGAAAAGCTCGCACTTATCACTGGCGCCTCTCGGGGTCTTGGAAACGCACTTGCTCTTGAGCTGTGCAAAACGCACCACATTGTTGCTGTTGCCAAAACCACCGGCGCCCTAGAAGAACTTGATGATCAGATCAAGGCGCAAGGCGGCGCCGCCACGCTGGCCCCAATGGACATCAACAACGAAGGCGCTATGGCCACTCTTTGCCGCGGTATATTTGATCGCTGGGGTTCATTGGATCTGTGGCTGCATACCGCTGTTTACGCCGCACCTTTGGCACCGGCGGATCATATTGATTTCAAAGACATGGCCAAATCTGTTGATACAAACCTGACAGCTGTGGCGCGATTGATCGGATATGTATCCCCACTGCTGGGCCAAGACGGGCACGCCGTGTTCTTCGAGGATATCCGCGCTGGTGAAAAGTTCTTTGGGTCCTACGGCGCAACCAAGTCGGCGCAAATTGCATTGGCCCGCTCTTGGGCGATCGAAACAGAACGCACTGGTCCAAAGGTTTCAGTTCTCACCCCCGACGCGATGCCTACCGCGACAAGAGCCCGCTTCTTTCCCGGAGAAGATCGCGATACGCTGTCTGATTGCGCCTCGCAAGCCGAACGGCTGGTATCGGAAATCGTATAGCGTTGCAGTGGACCGGTTCTGGATCGATCTAGGGTCGGTGGGTGGGCGCATTTGGCCATCGGCCAAACAGAACAACTCCGACCTCGGTCTTACCTCCGATCTTGGCCGTGACGTAGTCGCGCAACGCTCGCCTTTGAACTTCGCCACGTCGTCACGACATCTTGCCGCCTTTCGCCCCCTCGCATAGTAAAGCAATCAAGGGGGCCCTATGCGTATTCTCATTACAAATGACGACGGGATTTCAGCACCGGGGCTGGACACTTTGCAACAAATTGCAACGCAGCTTGCTGATACCCCCGAAGACGTCTGGACTGTTGCACCGGCCTTTGAACAATCCGGTGTCGGCCATTGCATCAGTTACTCCAAACCGATGATGGTGCAACGCCTTGCGGATCGCCGGATTGCCTGCGAAGGCAGCCCAGCAGATTGCGTGTTGGCCGGTGTGCACGAATTCATGCGCGATGCGCCGCCAGACCTCATTCTGTCTGGCGTCAACCGTGGCAACAATTCCGCAGAAAATGCACTTTATTCCGGCACGTTAGGCGCTGCAATCGAAGGCGCTTTGCAAGGGATTACGTCAATCGGTCTATCCCAGTACTTTGGACCAGCGAACCGTGACCTTGATGACCCGTTTGAGACTGCGCGCGATCACGGCGAAGACGTTATTCGTCGCATACTTGCGACACTGAAACCTCAGGATGACGGCTATAAGTTGTTCTTTAACGTCAACTTTCCACCTGTCGCATCTGCTGATGTCTCAGGTATCCGTGTGGTATCTCAAGGGTTGCGTCCCGGAACCGGGTTTCACACCGAAGCGACCCAAGCTCCGAACGGACGCAAGTTTCTTTGGATAAAAGGTGGGAACCAACAAGTTGCGACCGCACCCGACACAGACGCCGCAGTGAATTTAGATGGCTTTATTTCGGTGACTCCAATGCGCGCGGATCTTACCGATCATGCGGCCGTTCGCGAATTGCAAGGAATTGCCACATGACGCTTGATGCAGAACGTAAAATGCAATTCTTGTTTGCATTGCGTTCAAAAGGCGTAACCGACAAACGCGTCTTGCAAGCCATGGAAGAAGTCGACCGCGGAGTCTTTCTGACCGGGTTGTTTGCCGAACGTGCTTATGACGACACGCCATTGCCAATCGCATGTGGCCAGACCATTTCACAGCCCTCAGTGGTTGGCCTTATGACCCAAGCCTTGGCCGTCAGTCCGCGCGACAAAGTTCTCGAGGTCGGCACCGGATCAGGCTATCAGGCCGCCGTACTCGCCAAACTGGCACGCCGGGTCTACACAGTTGATCGCCACAAACGATTGGTTCAACAAGCAAAGTCAGTATTTGATGCGTTGGATTTGCATACAATCACAACTATAACGGGCGACGGCAGCCATGGATTACCCGACCAAGCCCCCTTTGACCGCATAATTGTGACTGCAGCTGCAGAAGACCCCCCCGGCCCCCTATTGGCGCAATTGAAGATTGGCGGTATTATGGTCGTACCCGTCGGGCAATCGGACACGGTTCAAAGCTTGATCCGCGTGCGAAAAACTGAAACGGGACTGGACTATGACGAATTGCGCACAGTGCGTTTTGTTCCATTGCTAGAAGGGCTTGGACGCGACGAGACGGGCTGAAACAGGCATATGAAACGAGCCCCCGTCAAAAAGAGGGGCCGATGAGAGGACAAAGCAGATGATCCTGCCACAGAAAGCTGGTTGGGCCTTAATGGGCGTATTTTCGCTCACGGCCTGTGCCGAACCGCTCGATTTTGACCTTCGCGGTCAATTGGGGGCTTTTTCCACGACCAATGCAGCGCGAACAGCAACAGCGGATAGACCACAACCGGACAATCGCGGTGTGATTTCTTATCCCAATTACCAAGTTGCCGTTGCCCAACGCGGAGACACGCTTGCACAAGTGGCCAGCCGAGTTGGTCTGCCAGCCGCCGATCTGGCCAGCTATAATGGGATCGCGACTGACGCATCGTTGCGCGACGGTGAAATTCTGGCCTTGCCCAATCGCGTGTCGGAACCATCACCCCTAACTGGCGCGTTAGGAACCGGCCCAATTCAACCCTCTTCTGTTGATGTGACGACGTTGGCTGGTCAAGCAATCGACAATTCACCCGATACATCGACACAAGTTGCGGCGGCCAGGCCGATCACGACACCGCTTCCTCAAACTGGCGACGAGCCTGTCCAACACCGTGTCGAACGCGGCGAAACGGCATTTACAATCGCGCGACTGTACAACGTTCCAGTGCGATCCTTGGCAGAATGGAATGGTTTGGGCTCAGATTTCGCCGTGCGTGAAGGTCAATTCCTGCTCATCCCCGTTGCACAAACGGCTCCGCCACAAGTCGGCTCAGCAGTGCAACAAGAGGAAGCGGTGACAGCTCCTGGCGAAGGTACTGAAACCCCAACGCCGCCAAGCGCATCAAGACCCCTGCCCGTCGACGATAGCGATCAGGTTGTCGCGGCACCTCCTGCTCCGGATATTGGTCAAACAACGACATCCACACAGGCGGCGATGTCCAAGCCCGTCGACGGAACAATCATTCGCGAATACACCAAAGGACGCAATGAAGGCATCGACATCAAAGGAGCGCCCGGTGGACCGGTTGCCGCTGCTGCTGATGGAACAGTCGCCGCCATTACCAAAAGCGCCGAAGGTGTTCCCATTATCGTTCTGCGTCACCCGGACAACGTGTTGACGGTCTACGCAAATGTCGAAAACGTTTCGGTGAAAAAAGGCGACAGCGTGAAACGAGGCAGTTCAATTGCAAAACTGCGCGATGGTGACCAATCCTTTGTTCACTTCGAAGTTCGACAGGGATTCGATAGTGTTGATCCAAACACCTATCTACAGTAGCAGGGGCATACTGGAACGTGTGGCACTTCGCGCCGCACGTGAAAGCGCCAACGAAAGGTATCTATTTTGTGTTAATTTTTACAAGAAAAACCTCAAGTTAGGCTATCTTGCCGCAATGTTTTCACGTTTGACAGTTATGCTTGGTTCAGCAGTTCTGAGTTTTTTTAGTAGGTAGTCGTGGATTTCAACGCACGTTTCATACCAGGCAATGCCAATCCAGCCTCTTCGGCGGATGCTGCACCTGACGTTTCCAAGCCCGTCACAATTGAGGGCCTGCTGGAACAGTTTTCCGATATTCCGAACTCTGTGCCCCGCGATCTCATTGCGCCATGTGTCCAAGCCAGTGCAACGGTTTTGACCACACAAGGCCCGAAACGCGCGGACGCTCTGCTAATCGATGATATCGTAATTACCCGGGATCATGGTCCTCGGCGCGTTGTTAGCACGCACACCACAGCACAAACCGAGGGTTACGCACCTTCCGTCTTGCACATTCAGCCCGGAACGATTGGAAATTCGTCGGCACTGACCGTGCTGTCGGATCAGTCACTTGTCGTGCAACATTGGTCTACTGAATTGGCGGTTGGGCAATATGATATCCTGATCTGTGCGCAGGACCTTATTGGGCGCACAGGTGTTTCGGTCAAAGAACCTGAACCATTTGACCAGACATTTATCGTTTTGGACAGCCATGCATTGATAAACGTCGATGGTCTTTGGACAGAAACGCTGCATCCAGATGCCATCGCGCTGGAACGGTTTGGTCGTCTCACACGGCGCCATTTCCGAAACGAAATTCCTAAACTTCGCGATTATGGCCCACGTGCAACCCTATGTTTGTCACCCGAGGAGGCAAAAGTCGTTCTGGATCAGATTTTCACGCCTTCGCGTCCAGACAAGTCCGTAAAGAACTGCCACGCGACGCGGCCTGATCGCGACCCACGCGTCGCTTGCCATTCAATGGCTTCTGCGACCAATCTGTCTGGATCGACTGACACGCCATACGCAGCGCAGTAACCTCGGATCATGTCCAGATACTGGTCTTGATCACAGGGGTGGAACCCAAGCCATAAGCCAAAGCGATCTGACAAAGACACTTTTTCTTCCACGGCTTCCGATGGGTTAATCGCACTGCCTCGTTCATTTTCGATCATGTCGCGCGGCATAAGGTGGCGTCGATTGGACGTCGCATATAGCACTACGTTTTCCGGGCGTCCCTCAATTCCGCCATCCAAAACAGCCTTGAGGCTTTTGTAGTGTTCGTCGTCATGTCCAAAAGACAAATCATCACAAAACAGAACAAATCGTGCCGGTCCGCCCCTTAGCAAATTCAAAAGGCGCCCCACGGATGGCAAGTCTTCTCTTTGCAATTCTACGATCTTTAGGTCAGGAAAAGCCTCGTAAACATCGGCATGAACTGCTTTGACAAGGCTGGATTTACCCATACCCCGCGCACCCCAAAGCAACGCGTTGTTGGCCGGCAATCCAGATGCAAACTGACGAGTGTTTTCCAACAAAGTGTCACGCGATCGATCAACGCCAACCAGCAGGTCCAAAGATACACGGTTTATGTGTTCAACTGGCTCAAGACGGTCAGGATCAACATGCCAAACAAAACCAGCGGCCTTGGAAAAATCCGGCGCATCCAAAGGCGCGGGCGCAAATCGTTCTAACGCCGCCGCAATACGCTCCATAGGGTCATCACTCACTCGTTATCCTCGTCATCATCCCAGAGCCCTTCAGCACGCAAATCCGATTCCCGTTTCATCTCGACGCGCTTCACAAGTTGGATCGATATTTCATAAAGGCCGTAAACAACCGTAAACAAAATCAATTGCGTAATGACATCAGGTGGGGTCACCAAAGCTGCTAGGACCAAAATGGCTATAACCGCGTATTTGCGCACATTGCCCAGCCCTTCAGCGCTGACCAGCCCTGCCTTGCCCATGAGCGTCAACAAAACCGGAAGCTGAAAGCACATGCCAAAGGCCATGATAAATTTCAGCGTAATATCGAGCGATTCATTAACCTTGCCAAAGAAGGTAATTTGAATGCCTTCGCTTGTTTGTGGGACACTCAAATTGTCGTTTACCACAACATCGTTGGCACCACCGACACCGGAATTGGCAATCAGACTTGTAAAGATCGACGAAACATCGACAAAGCCAAGAAAAAAGGCCATCGCCAACGGTGTCACCACGAAATGTGCGAATGACGCGCCCAATAAGAACATCACAGGCGACGCGATAAGGAACGGCAAAAAGGCGTTCTTTTCCGTGCGATACAACCCTGGTGCCACAAACCGCCACAACTGGTGTCCGATAACCGGGAACGATAAGGCAAAACCAAAGACCATCGATATCCGGAACAATGTGAACAGATATTCCTGAGGGGATGTGTATTGCATCGTCGGGGACGGATCGCCCAATTCACGCAACGTTTCCTCAATGGGGCTGAGCAGGAATTGCAGAATTGGTTCGGCAACCGTAAAGGCCACAACAATACCAATCACAAACGCAATGACCGAACGGATCAAACGTGTGCGCAGCTCAGCTAAATGCTCGATCAGCGGCGCAGCGCTGTCGTTTAATTCATTTTCGGTCTGGCTCATTTAGCCCTCTTTTGGCGCGTCGACCTTTACGGCCGCTTCCAGTTCTTCAGCTTTTTTCATCGCTTCGGCCGCTTCACGCGCTTTGCGTTCTGCAGTTGCGCGTGCGGTCGATGCTTGAATTTTCTTGGCCACCTCAGCCCGTTCAGCAGAAAGTTTACCTGTTTCGCTGTCGGGGTCGATATTTGTCAGGTTGGACGTCAAATCCTTGGTCGCATCCTTGACGCTGTCCATCGCCGAACCAATCGGATTGGTTGCCGTATTCAGCGTGTTTTGGATATCTTTGACACCCGCATCATCCGCCGCTTGATTCATCGCGCTGGAAAATTCGCGTGCCATCCCTTTGGCTTTGCCCACAAACCGTCCCACATTACGAAACAGAACAGGCAAATCTTTGGGGCCAACCACAATCAGGGCTACAACGCCGATGACCAGAAGCTCGGTCCAACCGAGATCCAACATATGCCTTAAGCCTTGTCTTTGTCGGTCTCTGGAGTCACGTCCACAGCTTCATCCGCGGCTGCCTGCTCCAACTCTTCCTTGCCTTCGCTGATACCCTTTTTAAAGCTTGTGATACCTTTGCCCACTTCGCCCATGAGGCTCGAAATCTTGCCGCGTCCAAATAGAACCAGCACAACGACGGCAATCAGCAAGATGCCGGGTAGGCCAATATTGTTCAACATGTGTGTTACTCCTTACGTTCTAAAATGGCGCGTGCGCCACTAGGTCAATTATTGATCTACTCCCATCCCCGATGGACGGAAAGACATAGACTCATCCAGTACGTGAAATTGCACAGCGTTTGAGGCTTTTCTAAAAGCTTGCTCAACACAACTGACAGGTTTATGTCAGTTGGACTTGGATAACACAGGCTCATCCAAAAACTGAAAGGAACCAAAGATGAGCAATTCACACGTCGCCGAGATCGTAACTTTCCAACTGATCAAAGATGCGGACCGAACCCAATTCGTCGAAGCGGCAAAAGGCATGGAGCCATTCTTACAATCCACAGGTGCAATGGTGAAACGCAGCCTGTCATATGGGAAAGACGGCATTTGGACAGGCCACATCGAATGGACATCCATGCAAGCCGCCAAAGATGCGGCGGTGGCAATGATGCAACGCCCCGAAGCCGGTCCGTTCATGTCACACATCGATGAAAGCAGCGTCACCATGCGCCACGCGGACATCTTGATCACACAAGGATAACATGCGCCGCACCGACCGCCTGTTCGAGATCATTCAGATATTGCGCGATGGACATCTTCATCGCGCAAATGACATCGCGGAAAAGCTCGAAGTGTCGGTGCGGACCATCTATCGGGATATGGAAACGCTGCAAGCCTCTGGCGTCCCGGTCGAAGGCGAACGCGGAGTCGGTTATATGGTCACCGCTCCGATCAGTTTACCGCCCCTGAACCTAACAGTCGCCGAACTGGAAGCATTGAACCTTGGTATGGCCATTGTGGCCGAAGCCGCAGACGCTGATCTCAAGGCGGCGGCGAATAGCCTTGCTGCCAAAATCGATGCCGTCCTGCCTGAACGCGTTACAAGTGCAGCAGATGCATGGAAATTCGCCGTTTACCCATTCCAAGACGCAGCGCGCGGCTTTTCCCATATGTCAACGTTACGTGCTGCAATCCGAGCCCGTCAAAAATTGCGCCTCGTTTATCATTCTAAGGATGACCGGATAACAACGCGCATTATTCGCCCGCTTCATATGGAATACTGGGGCCGTGTCTGGACCCTGACCGCATGGTGTGAAACCCGCGACGCGTTTCGTGTATTTCGGATCGATCTGATCCAAAGCGCCCAAGCCCTGCCCGAACTGTTTGCGGACGAACCTGGAAAGAACTTTCAGGACTACATGGACAGCCTGTAGGCAGCTCCAAATACCAAGCCTTTGACCCATGCGCGACCAACTCTTGCCACAGAATCTCGCTAGAGTTGACGCATGAACGATCAAGGCACCATAGGTCAGACAGACGCGCCGCCTTCGACCAAAACTGGCGTTAAGGTGGCATTGGCTGTTGTACTTGTTCCAATCGCAATTGCGCTTGTCTTTTTCTACATCAAAGGGTTCCACGAACGGGATTTTTCGTCCAACTTATTTTATGCCGCTTTCGCCATCTGGCTGCCACTTATGTATTGGCTGGAAAAGACAATCCCACGACTGTTTTTTGAAAAGTATCTACCACCCGTCCTCGCCGAGCAGGCACAGGAACACGGAGCGACAGCGATTTCTATAAGCTTGGTGTTTTCAGTTCTGACTGTCACACCAGAGATGACAGTCCCGCAAGCCATTTGGACGTATATCTGGTACTTTTTCGCGATGTTGACTCTATTTGTCGGGGGAATTCTGTTTGGTATCGCAGCAAGTAACATCTGGGGGCGTTTCCGCCGTTTTATCGGCCCAAGATAACGGCTCTGGGAGCTGTTTATCCAACGTTTAATGGGTGTCTCTGTAAAACCGTCGCTGCGGATCGGTTCTTAACGTATCTTCCAGCCAGTTTGTTTCGGCAAGAACACTTCGACCGAAGCCATCGCCATCAGAACCGGGTCATCCCGCGCCGGCACTTGCATGCCGCCCTGAACCGCGCGCACGGAAACAGAACCGTAAGGCAAGGTTTTCGCGACCGCATCGCAATCCACGTCGCTAGGGGTCGGAACTGCAACAGTGACCTGCACGCGCATATCATTCGGGTTCAATCCCGTGGATCCAAATATTGGCAAAGAAGATCCGCGCATCGCGTCTTCGACTGCGCGCCGCGCCGCCTTGGTTGCGTCCTTGCCATGCAGATCAATCCCCTGCCCCATTTCAATGATCAAACGCTGCTCAGTCATTGGCGCGCTCCATATCAAAAGATACCGTTAACGCGGCCTGCACCATAACTGTCGGCTGCCCCACGCCTTCGGGACGCGGAATGGTCAGCCCCCCTTTGACCACCGTGATTTCTGGCGTGCCATAGGGAAAGATTGCGCGGATGGCGTTGACATCAACGCGATCAGGGTCATCCGCGCCGATTTGAACAGCAATTCGCATGTCCGTTTTTTCGAAACCAAACAATTCCGCCAAGTTGATCGAATTTCGCCACAACGCATGACGTACTGCCTTTTCAGCCGCTTGTGTGTAATCCCCACGTCGCAGCGAAGAGCCCCACCCAAATTCCATAACAAGCGGTGCGCCCATCTCAGAGACCCTCAATCGGAAAAACAAAACAACGATCACGTGGCACCCGAAGCCACATTGCTGTACCAGGTTGTGGCAGGAACACATTTGGCACCGTCGCTTTTAACAAAGTGCCTTCTTGTTCTAACTGAAACTCCACCAGACTTTCATTGCCCATAAACCGTGCCCGAGTCACAAACGCCCGCGCCGGTGTCCCTTCGGAGGCCGTCGGAGCCGGTGTATTGGCCCGATCGAAATCAATGCGCAGATGCTGCGGTCGAAAGACAATCTGAACCCGTGTTCCATCCTGTACGCCCGGCGCAAGAAACCGCCCAAATGGGGTGATCGCCAATGCACCTTCCACCAGCGCGTCCAATTTGTTGGCATCCGAAAAGAACGCAACGGCCGCTTTGTCCGCCGGGCGCGTGTAGACATTGTAAGGCGCGCCCTGCTGTACAATCTGACCATCTCGCATAAGAGCAATTTCATCGGCCATACGCATGGCTTCTTCGGGTTCATGCGTAACCAGCAAAACCGAAGTGCCCTCTTCCTTGAGGATGGCCAGAGTCTCGTCGCGAATGCCATCACGCAATCGATTGTCCAAGCCGGAAAAAGGTTCGTCCATCAACATAATCCGAGGCTTGGGGGCCAACGCGCGCGCCAATGCCACGCGCTGTTGTTCTCCACCTGACAATTGATGGGGGAATGCCCCTTTGTGCCCACTCATGTGGATCCGCGCCAACATCTCGTCGACCCGCGCATCTTTTTCCGTCGCCGTGCCACGCAACCCATAGGCCACATTCGCAGCAACACTTAAGTGCGGGAACAAGGCAAAATCCTGAAACATCAGACCAATTTCACGCCGCTCTGGCGGGACACGAAAAATCGTGTCGCAAATCAGTTTGCCATCAACGTAAATCTCACCAGAATCCTGCATTTCGACGCCTGCAATCATGCGCAATGTCGTCGACTTTCCACACCCCGAAGGCCCCAGCAAGCAGGTCACCTGTCCCGGTAAAATGGACAACGACACGTCATCTACGACACGCCTGCCCTCAAAGCTGCGCATAAGCTTGCGTATCTCAAGCCGCGGGATCTGCTGGATCGTCTGGTCCAAAAGGGTCGCTCATTCCCGATAAAAACGCTTAGGCACTATCAGGCCCGGCGCGCCCCTGCAAGCGTCACAGCAAACCAAAAACTCGAACAAATCTCCGCACGCAATCCGTCACCCAGATTTCCCGATTTCCTGAAAAAGCGATGCGAGCAGCAGCCCTAGCTATTCCAAAATTCATGCAAGACCAAGAAGCCTCAGGGTTGGTGGGTGGGCGCCTTTGGCCAAAGGCCAAACAGACCACTCACGACCCTCAAACCAATTCAAATGACCCCTTCGCCCGATCAACGCCGTTCACTTGTACGGTCAGGGAATGCGGACCCGGATACAGCGCAAAGGTCGTCGCATTGCCTTTTAACTTATGCATTTTCTCATAAACAACCGTCTGCCCGGCCTTCAATTGCCCCACCTTAAGCTTGAATACTTTTTCACTCGGCCGACCTGTAGGGCGATGAAAACCGATCCGGTAATCAACGATCACCGGCAAATCGACATCCGCCGTCACCGACACCTTAAATTTCAATGCATCCCCAATCTGTGCCTGCACCGTTTCAATGTCCAAATGAGCTTTGACGTCGATTTCTCGGGAATACCCCAGATGCGCCAATGCACTTGAATCACCTGACTTGATAAGACCGCGCAACGCATGACGCCGCATCCAGTTCAACTCGCTTTCCTTTTGCAATCCCAAGCCTTGCCATTGCGATAAACATTCCACCACAACCTTTGGATGTTTCTTCGAAATGTCGTTCAAATGATTGGCCACAGACCGTGTGACAAACCGGGTCGAATCCGCATGCAACTGCGTCAAAAAGGGAATCGCATCCTCGTGCCCAACGACAATCGCCTGAGCCCAAGGCAATTTTGGCCGCAGACCTTCGCTGACCAACCGCCGCACGTGATAATTCTCATCTTCCGCCCAAACCCGCATGCGTTCCAAGGTCTCGCTTGGCCAGCGGTTCAGGAAGGCCCGAATGTAAAACTCCATCGAAAACCGTTGGGTCGCCTCATACAGCAAATCCAACGCCCGCTCGCGATGTGCTTCCATGCCGTGCCGAACCGCCAATACGCCCGGGACCGCATGCACAAAATGTCCGAAATCATCATCGCGCAACGTCGGATCCAATCGCTCTGGCATCATCGCTTCTAGTTGATCAGCCATCATCGGAAAATCTTGTGCCAGGTGTGGCTCCAGACAATCCGCGAACCAATCCAGACAGGCCATTAAACTGCGATCCTCAACACCGGACAACACCAATGCTGCAAAGGTAACCGCGTCAAATCCAGGCAAACCATTTGCGTATTCAACACTGAGCCGACTCAGGCTGTCCGCATTAAACAAGCGGTCCTTGAGCGAAAAATTCTTTTCTGCCATCAGATCGTCGCGTTTGTGGCACCGCCATCTAACAGAATATTCTGTCCAACGATAAAGCCCGCATGCACGGAACACAGAAAAGCACAAGTCGCGCCGAAATCTTCAATAGTTCCGTATCGTCCCGCCGGAATGGTTGCTGACCGACGCGCACGCGCCTCATCCAGCGAAATACCGTCCCGTTCGGCCACAGGTCCGTCCAGTGCGTTGGCCCTGTCGGTCGCATGGATGCCCGGAAGCAGATTGTTGATTGTCACACCTTGCCCTGCAACCTGCCGCGCAGTGCCCGCGACATATCCTGTCAAGCCCGTACGCGCAGCATTGGATAAACCCAATTGTGGAATAGGCGCCTTTACGGACTGCGATGTGATATTGACCACCCGACCCCAACCTCGGTCCATCATCCCCGGCAAACTGGCTTTCATCAGCGCAATCGGGGTCAGCATGTTTGCGTCCAACGCCGCGATAAAGTCGTCGCGGTCCCAATCTGACCACAAGCCCGGAGGCGGACCACCTGCATTATTCACCAAAATGTCCGGTGTTCCGGCGGCCTTGAGAACCGTGTCACGACCAGCTTCGCTCGTGATATCGGCGGCAACCGCCTGAACGGACACTCCATGTGCTGCACGAATACCCTCAGCCGCCGCCTCCAGTGCGTCAGCCCCACGCGCATTCATGACCAAATTAACACCCGCAGCTGCCAAAGCCTGCGCGCATCCAAGCCCTAGCCCCTTGGAAGACGCACACACCAATGCCGTTTTTCCGCCGATTCCAAGATCCATCACTCTTTCTCCGTTAATTGTTTACTAAATGGATACACACGCCCTGCATGCTTTGCCAGCAAAACGCCGTCGGATTGACCCAATCAATGGTCGTACCTAATGTAAACAGCGTGTTAATGATCTTGAGCCTCACATGAACATTTCGAACCATTTGATTCCTGCGCACAGTCTGCCAGTGTTCTGCGCCGATCAGTTTCGTGTCATGGAAGGTGCAAACTTAGGTGACCCAATATCTTACGCTGAGGACTTGATGTTGGACGACGTATACTGTCTGCGCCGCGATTCCGTCGCTCAGCAACTGTGCATGGCTGTCAATCAGGACGGATGTTACAGCGTTACAGAAGACAGCAAACTGGGTCATCCCGGTGCTACTCTGCATTTGGATTGCGTCTTGACGTTGATGTCACGCGACGGACAAACCACAGATGCCCTTGTTCTGGTCGAAACCGATAGCGAAGGATCCATCGAGGAGATCTTTTTTTTGCCGTTGGCCGCTTTGGCAACTGGTGTCCCCTACGCATTGGTTGGAATTGACCCTGAGGCCGCTTCGGCCAAGCTGGCGCAACTCGCGTGTGCCCGTTTCACCCGTGGCACTCACATCACGGTACATTCAGGCGAACAACGCCCTATCGAATCCTTGCGCATCGGTGATCGCATTTTGACACGCGACGATGGTCCGCAAGAATTGCGTTGGATCGGAGAATCCACCGTCCGCGCCACTGGGGATTTTGCCCCGATTTGTATTAAAGCAGGTACTTTACACAATTCAGGCGATTTGATCGTCAGTCCAGATCACCGGTTGTTCATTTATCAACGCCAAGACAGTTTAGGCGCTGGCCGATCCGAACTGTTGGTCAAGGCACGTCACTTGATCAACGATGACAGTATAACCGTCCAAGCAGGTGGGTTTGTTGATTACTTTCAACTGCTATTTGACGCCCATCAAATTATCTATGCAGAGGGGATCGCAGCGGAATCAATGTTGATCGACTTGCGCACGCGCTCTGCTGTCCCCGATGATGTCTCACAGATGATTGCACCCAACTCCGACAAAGTGAGCGGTCTTGATGTCGATGAGACGTTGTTGGACCGACCGGATGCCGCCGAAACGCTGCGCCGATCATCTCGCACCCGTTCTTAGGCACATTTGCGATTAGCTCACGCGGCGTTTTTCAAAGCTGAGCGCAATAAAGCCCGGAAGATGATCCCCAAGACCAACCACGGGGGCCTTATTGTTATCACGCCTGTTGTCATCGCGATTCTTGTTGTCCGAACGTGGTTTGCTGTCCGAACGTGGTTTGCTGTTGTCACGTTGCGGCTGTTTGTTGGACGATCGACTACGCGACCGGCTGGATGACTTGCTTTCTGTGTCTTCAGATTGCGCTTTTTGTGTTTCTTTTGGCGCTTCAGACTTCTTGGGCTCAGATTCACGCTCTGATTTCACAGGATTTTCAAGCCGTGGAATTTCCTTTTGGATCAGCTTTTTAACTGCATCAAAGGCTTTTTCATCCCGCGACGAACAAATCATCAAAGCTTTGCCATCACGACCCGCACGACCCGTGCGCCCGATCCGATGAACGTAATCTTCTGGGTGCCCCGGCACATCAAAGTTAAACACATGGCTTACACTTGGAACGTCCAAACCGCGCGCCGCAACATCTGATGCGACAAGCAAACGAATTTCGCCTTCACGAAATCCTTCCAACGTTTTCATGCGTTGCGATTGCTCAAGATCGCCATGGATCGGCGATGCATTATATCCGTATTTTTTCAATGACTTGGCACAAATATCCACGTCCGTTTTTCGGTTACAGAAAATAATGGCGTTTGTGCACGCATCGCCTTCTTTGTCGATCAACGCCCGCAACAATTTACGCTTTTCGCTGCCTTCACGATCACGCCGCGAGGCTTTGAACATCACGACACCCTGTTCGATGGTTTCAGACGCAGTCGCCTGACGTGCCACTTCGACCCGCGCAGGAGCGGATAAAAAGGTGTTGGTGATCCGCTCAATCTCTGGCGCCATTGTCGCTGAAAAGAACAGAGTTTGGCGGGTAAATGGTGTCAGACCAAAGATGCGTTCGATATCGGGGATGAACCCCATGTCCAGCATCCGGTCCGCTTCGTCGACGACCATGACCTTGACGTCAGACAAAATAAGCTTGCCGCGTTCGAAATGGTCCAACAATCGCCCCGGAGTCGCGATCAGAACATCCACACCCTTGTCGATAATTACTTCTTGTTCGCGAAAACTGACGCCACCGATCAACAGGGCTTTGGTCAATTTGAGGTATTTCGAATACGAGTCGAAATTTTCGGCCACTTGCGCCGCCAATTCGCGCGTCGGGCACAGAACCAAGCTGCGCGGCATCCGAGCCCGCGCGCGTCCACGTGCCAAAAGGGATAGCATCGGCAGGGTGAAACTGGCCGTTTTACCCGTTCCGGTCTGCGCTATTCCCAAGACATCCCGTCCTTCCAATGCGGAAGGGATGGCACCAGCCTGAATAGGAGTCGGGCTTTCATAGCCAGCTTCCTCTACAGCTTTCAGAACTTTTGGATTCAGGTTTAAATCAGAAAACTTTGTCATTTGTGTCCGTAACATTTGCGGACACTCACCCGGCCCGCCTTCGCGTATGATGCCAGGCCTAACGCCACGAAGAGCAAAAATGCTCGGCATGATGCGCGTCATTAACAGCTTGAGCCTAGTGCGTCAAATGCCCATGCCCACCACATCCGGGAATTGGCGGCTTAATACCTCGTTTAGCTTAAGGTCATGCAATTGCAATAAATTCCGCTCTTTCAGACGCGCTCTCAACTCTGGGCTGTCTCCGACGACTTCATCAAAGAATTTGCGCAAACCTTTTTCACCTTCGAACTCCAACAGCGCCGCAAAAACATCGTGCAGCGTCATCCCCCCTTGTCGCGGGGGAACGCAGGTGAAAGTTCGTCGCGGTACGATCCTACGCTGTGTCGAAAGTCGAAATGGGCACGCCATTCGTCGTATGAACGCGCATGAACATGGGCCACAGTCATGTCGGGATAATCCAAAGAATTGGATGTCACATCATCGCCCACAAATATTCGATGAATTCGGAGCTTTAGATCATCGTTGCCAGGGCGAACAAATAGCTTCCCAGCCATGTGGCTTAGGAAACCACCGGCCAGAAACTGTCCAAATTCCGGATAGAGGTTGGACACCTGCTCCAATCGGTTTTCGCTGCGTGGGATATATTGCTTATATGCTTTGCCGTCGCCCCCTGCCAGCCGTTCGATCGGACGGACCCGTATGCTTTCGACATCGTCCGGGACCCGCGCCAATGCAGCACCAATACCGCCTTCAGCCAATACAAATTCGTCCACATCCACATGGCCGATCCAATCTAGATCGCCATGTTTGTGATACGCACGCGTCGCATTATGGGATTGACGCTTTTGGTGACGTTTCGGACGTCGACCGCGTCCTGCCCAGTGTTCATCGTCACACACAATCACCCGCGCCATAGGATGGTTGCGCAACGCTTTTTCCGCAACTGGATTGGGCTCATCCAGAAAAATGATCACGTGCGCCGCGCCAGCATCAATATGATAGGTCGCAAATTTAAGAACATCCTGCGCCGGAGCTTTGATTGTTGAAACAATTCCCCAACGCACATCCGGCATTACACCATCATTTCCTTTGTCGCGGTCAATTTGACATCCGGGTAATCCCGTTCCACGCGATCAATATCCCACTGTAAGCGGGTCAAATAGACGATATCGCCATCATGATCGTAACTGATGTGTTGTTTGTTTTTGTCTACAAAGCTCTCAACGGCGGCCTTTTCACCAGACACCCAACGCGCAGATGTAAATTGAGACGTGTCAAACCGCACCGGCAGCCCGTATTCCAATTCGATCCGGCTGGCCAACACCTCAAATTGCAAAGCCCCCACGACACCGACAACAAAACCGGATCCAATCGACGGTTTGAACACTTTGGCAGCACCTTCTTCTGCAAACTGCATCAGTGCTTTTTCAAGGTGTTTTGCCTTTAGCGGATCACCTGCCCGGACAGATTGCAGCAATTCTGGCGCGAAAGACGGAATGCCTGATGCCCGCAATGCTTCCCCTTCGGTCAAGGTATCGCCAATGCGCAGCTGCCCGTGGTTCGGAATGCCGATGATGTCGCCAGCCCACGCCTCCTCGGCCAATTCCCGATCAGACGCCAGAAACAGCACAGGGTTCGAAATGGCCATCGGCTTTTTCGCCCGCACATGCATCAGTTTCATACCGCGTTTGAAATGCCCCGAGGCCAAGCGCACAAACGCAACGCGGTCCCTGTGTTTGGGGTCCATATTGGCCTGCACCTTAAAGACAAACCCAGTCACCTTGGTCTCTTCGGGCAGGATCTGACGCGGTTGCGCTGATTGAACCTGAGGCTCTGGCCCGTAAACCGCAATCCCTTCCATCAGCTCTTTGACACCAAACGAATTGATCGCTGATCCAAACCAGATCGGCGTCAATGTGCCTTCAAGCATGGCTTCACGATCCAAAGGAGGCAGCAATTCGCGGGCCATCTCCAAATCTTCACGCAGCTTTTCCAACAGGTGCTGCGGCACGTATTTTGCAAGTTCTGGATCGTCCAGACCATTAATTTCGATCGATTCCGCAACGCGGTTTCGATCGGCGCGGTCCATCAGTTCAAGGCGGTCCCGCAGGATATCATAACACCCAAGAAAGTCGCGCCCCTGCCCAATTGGCCAACTGGCTGGCGTGACATCAATGGCAAGGTTTTCTTGTATTTCGTCAATGATTTCAAATGTGTCGCGGCTTTCACGGTCCATCTTGTTACAGAAAGTCAGAATAGGGAGATCGCGTAATCGGCACACTTCGAACAGTTTACGCGTTTGGCTTTCCACACCCTTTGCCCCATCGATCACCATCACCGCCGCATCCACGGCCGTTAATGTGCGATACGTATCTTCCGAGAAATCCGAGTGGCCGGGTGTATCCACAAGGTTGAACCGAAATTCGCGGTAATCGAACGACATGGCCGAGGCGCTGACCGAAATACCGCGGTCCTTTTCCATGGCCATGAAATCCGAACGTGTCCGGCGCGCTTCGCCTTTTGCACGCACCTGACCGGCCATCTGGATCGCCCCGCCAAACAACAGGAACTTTTCCGTCAACGTGGTCTTACCAGCGTCCGGGTGAGAAATAATCGCAAACGTACGACGTCGCGCAATTTCAGGGGGCAATTCGGGGCGATTTGAAGCTGTGTCTAACATGATGCGCATATATCCGCGCGACCCTGATCGAGCAAGCCGCCTCAAGGCATTTGTCTTGGTCTTCTAAATGAACGCCAAATGTCACCTTAAAAAACGAACACTCTCTGCCACCGTCTTTTGGGATCCTGCACTTGTCGATGCGATGTAAGCTCATGACAAAAACTGTCACCAGCACCAGCTACCCTACAGACATCGAATGACAGGAGATTGAAAATGACATTTAACGAAGTTGCTGCTGAACTGGTCGCAGGTTGCCGCGAAAACCGGACCATGACCAACCTTGATACGATTTATGCCACTGACGCCGTTTCCGTCGAAGCCGCTGACATGGGCAACGGGCGCGAAACCCAAGGCATCGCGGGCATCAAAGGCAAACACGAATGGTGGGACAGTGCTTTTGAGGTTCTAGAGGCCAACGTCTCGGATCCTATGCCCCACGGCGAAGACCGGTTTGCCGTCATCTTTGAAATGAAAGCAAAGAACAAAGAAACGGGCGTTGTCGAGGACATGAAAGAAGTCGCGCTTTATACTGTGTCCGCTGGAAAAATTTCCAAAGAAGAGTTCTTTTACGGGATGTAAGCGACAGGATCATCCAGATCGGTGCAAAGGCGGCCACACTTTGATGTGGCCGCTTTTTCTATATCAGGCGCTCAAGCGACTGATGACAATCGTGACTTCGGGCTTTTTGCCAATCTCAAACATCGAAGAATTGCGCACAATGCGGCGCAAGGATTCCGTCAAGGCATCGTCGTCTTTTAGCGTTTTAGCTTTTGCGCGGCCCAAGAATTGATTCAAATCTTCTTCCAGCACATCAACCAATGGCGCGTTAGATGTCCCTGTTTCCGGTAAGCCTCGCAATTCACACCACGGATCACCCAATGGTTCGTCTTCTTCATCGACGATCAACGTGACCAAGACATGCCCGTTCAAAGCCATGCGGATTCGATCACGTACAACGCCGTCCATCGCGCCGATTTTAACAGTACCGTCCAAATACGTGCGCCCAGTGTCAACGTATCCCGCAACCCTTGGCGCGTTGCCAGACAGATCGATCATCATTCCGTTCACAGCCAGAACGCCAACGCGGCCTTTGCCTTCGGCCAGCTTAACGTGTTCACGCAGATGCCGATGTTCGCCGTGCATCGGAATAACAATTTGCGGATTCACAATGTCTTGCAGGCGCAGAATATCTGGACGGTTCGCGTGACCAGACACGTGATACAAACCTGAGCTGTCATCAACCACATCCACACCCTTTTCTGAAAAGGCGTTCATGATGCGAATGACACCCTTTTCGTTCCCGGGAATGGTCTTGGACGAAAACAGGAACAGATCGCCTTCTTTCAGCTCAAGCCCAAGGAATTTCCCATTGGCCAATTGCGCCGACGCCGCCCGGCGTTCGCCTTGCGATCCAGTTACAAGCAACATCAGGTTTTCACGCGGAATGTTCTTGGCGTCCTCAGGACTGACGGTTTTCGGGAAGTCTTTCAGGACATTGGTTTCAACAGCCGCCTCGACCATCCGGCGCATGGCCCGGCCCAACAGGCAAATCGAACGGCCTGCCGCCTGTCCGGCCTCTGCCAGTGTTTTTAACCGTGCAACATTTGATGCAAATGTCGTTGCCACAACCATGCCCGGCGCGTCGACCAACAGCTTTTGAATATCCGGCCCAAGCGTGGATTCGCTGCGCCCTGCGGCGGGCGAAAACACGTTGGTGCTGTCGCACACCAGCGCTTTGACACCATCCTTGGACACATCCGCCCAAAGATCGGGATCAAACGGTTCGCCAACAATAGGCGCCGTGTCCAATTTAAAGTCGCCCGTGTGAATGACGCGCCCGTCTGGCGTATCAATAATAAGGGCTGCACTTTCGGGGATCGAATGCGACATCGGCAAAAAGCCGACCTTGAAGGCCCCTGCCTCAGTTTGTTCTGGCCAGCTTGCCACAACACGAACAGCGTCGACCGGATGCCCGTGTTCCTCCATTTTGCGTCGCGCTATATTCGCGGTGAACGGACGCGCATAGATCGGCACACCCAAATCATCGAATGTATGCGCAATCGCGCCCACGTGGTCTTCGTGCGCGTGTGTGACAAAGATCGCATCGATCCGATCACGGCGTTCTTTCAACCAACTGATATCCGGCAGGATCAGATCCACACCGGGCGTTCCGTCCATATCCGGGAACGTAACCCCCAGATCGACAACGATCAGGCGTTCCTTGTCCGCCGGTCCATACCCATACACATAGGCATTCATTCCAATTTCACCCGCCCCTCCGAGGGGTAGGTAGATCAAGCGTTCAGTGCTCACTTACATATTGTCCTTGTTATATCTGTAGATGACCGTCAGGCCATGCATGGTCAGGTCATCGTCGAACACATCGAACAACTGATCACCTTGATTAAATAATGGGGCAAGCCCGCCAGTCCCGATCACCCGCATCGGACGATCATGTTCGCCTTTGATACGGGCACAAATTTCGCGGACCAGTCCGACATACCCCCAGAAAACGCCTGCTTGCATACAAGCAACCGTGTTTGTTCCTATGACCTTTTGCGGCTTGGTCACGTCAACATGTGGCAAGGCCGCTGCCGCTTGGTGCAATGCTTCCAATGACAGATTTACCCCGGGCGAAATCACACCGCCAATATAAGCGCCATCATGTGCGACGACATCAAAGGTTGTCGCCGTTCCAAAGTCGACAACGACCACGTCGCCCCCATGGCGATCAAAAGCCCCGGCGGCATTGACCAAACGATCCGGTCCGACCTGAGTGCCTTCGTCCACACGCGGCAGTTTTGGCAACAGGCAATCCGGTTTCCCCACGACCAACGGCCGCGTGTTAAAGTACCGATCACACAAGACCCGCAAGTTGAACACAACTCGGGGCACCGTAGACGAAATGATGACGTCCGTGATATCAACATCGATTTTTTGGAACCCCATCAGCGATGACAGCCAGACGTAATATTGATCCGCCGTGCGCTGATGTTCCGTAGACGTGCGCCACGTGCTGATAAAAGACGAGCCGTCCCAAATCGAAAAAACAGTATTTGTGTTGCCGCAGTCAATGGCCAGAAGCATGACAAGCCTTCAGTAATAGACATCCGCCGCTGGGATAGTTGCGCGGCCTTTGGGGGTCTCTAGAACAAGTTGACCCGTGTCGTCCACATCCACAAACGTTCCTTGGGTTTCTTCACGTGACGTTCGTGCCACAACAGCCTCACCCAAACGGGCGGCATTCGCCAGCCAAGCCTGCCGAATTGGGCCAAATCCAAATGTCCGAAATTGGGTCTCGAGCCGCGCATAAGATTGCGCCAATGTGTCTAAAAACACCTCGGGGCTTGTTTCAACCCCAAGTGCGGGGCGCAAGGCCGCGGGCGTCAATGCGCGGGGTTCCAACGTTTCAATTTCTGGAGCATGTGCAAGATTGACGCCGACCCCAATGGCTAAGTGACTGATCTGACTGCCCTGCCCGATACTTTCGAGCAAAATGCCCGCAACTTTTTGACCATGCAGCAGCACGTCATTGGGCCACTTCAGCTTAAACACTTCATCCCGCCCACTTAGGCCAACAAGCGCTTCGCGCAGCGCCAATGACGTCACAAAAGATCGCAATGCCGCATGTGCCGGAGGTTCAGAAAGTGGCAAAACCAGCGTTGCTGCAAAGTTCCCGTCAAGACTGGCCCAAGCACGTCCGCGCCTCCCGCGCGCCGCAGTTTGTTCCAACGCCAGTATCCATTCTGGTCCGGCAAGTTCAGGTGCTAAGCGCCGCCCCTCGTCCAACGTCGAATCGACAGAAACAAGAACGCGCCGTCCATACCCTTCTGGCCACGTTCCGCCGTTCATCTGATCCTACATCTTAGACATGACAAGAGCTTGGCCGAATCAGCGTACGAGCACTTCTGCCGCTGCTGCTGCTGCCGCATCCACACCAAACATATTGAAGATCGGCAGAACCGCCAGCAGGATGATACCAACCGACACCCCAAGCATCAGGGATAGAACCGGGTTCTTTCCGCCGTTCAATGCGTCTTCCTGCTCTTCTCCGAAATACATGAAGAACACGATGCGCAAATAGTAATACGCGCCAATCACCGACGCGATTACGCCCAGAACAGCCAGCCAAACCAAGCCCGCATCATAAGCCGCTTGAAGAACATAGAATTTACCAAAGAAGCCCAGCATCGGCGGCACGCCCGTCAAGGAGAACATCAAAACCAGCATCCCAAACGCCTTAGTCGGTTCGGTCTTGCCATATTGATGCAAAGACGAGATTTCGACGACAGGTTGACCATCTTTTTCCATCATCAGGATGAACGCAAACGTTCCGACATTCATCGTCACATAAATCGCCATATAGACCAGCATCGACTGAACACCCAAAGCCGTGCCCGCGGCCAAACCCATCAGCGCATATCCCATATGTGCGATAGACGAGAACGCCATCAAACGTTTGATATTCGTCTGGCCGATAGCGGCAAATGCCCCAAGGAACATGGAACACACAGACAGCAATGCAATGATCTGTTGCCAGTCTTTCACAGCGCCGCCAAAGGCGTCATGCATCACTCGAGCAAACAATCCCATCGCGGCCACTTTGGGCGCGGTCGCGAAAAAGGCCGTCACAGGTGTGGGCGACCCTTCATACACATCCGGCGTCCACATGTGGAATGGAACGGCCGACACTTTGAACGCAAACCCTGCGGTCAAGAACACCAGACCAAACAGCAGCCCCAGTGAAACTTCGCCATGTTGTGCCGTCTGAATGATACCGCTGAACAACGTTGTGCCCGCGTAACCGTAAACAAGCGACGCACCATAAAGCAGTAAGCCCGAGGACAAAGCGCCCAGCACAAAATATTTCAGGCCCGCTTCTGTTGACTTGACGCTGTCGCGACGCAATGCGGCAACGACGTAAAGCGCCAAAGATTGCAATTCCAATCCCATGTAAAGCGACATCAAATCGCCCGCGCTAACCATCATCATCATCCCGACAACAGCCAGTGCGACCAGCATCGGGTATTCAAACTTCAACAATCCGCGTCGCGACATATAGCTTTCGCTCATCAACAGAACGGCTGCGGCTGAAAGCAAGATCACAACCTTGGCAAAGCGCGAAAACGCATCGTCTAGGAACATACCACCAAAGGCCGCATTCGCGCCCTCGCCTGTCGCGCCGATCCAAATCGCCAGAACGACGAAGACAGCAACTGTCGCCCAAAGCAACGTTGACGCCAGCCCGTCTTTAGATGTGTAGACCGCGCTGACAAGACCCAGCATGGCAAAGCAGGAAAGCAGAATTTCCGGCAGGATGAGAGAGAGATCTGCGCTCATGTATCCCGCGCCTCCTTATTTCGATGCCAGCTGTGTCGCGGACTCTACCGCTGACAAGGCTGTCTGATAATCTGCGACCAAAGCCGCCGTGGATGGCCCGATGATATCCAAAGCCAACGCGGGATAGATGCCCAAGAGAAGCGTCATAACAACCAATGGGGCAAAGATTGCCTTTTCACGGTTGGTCATGTCCGTAATGGATTTCAGGCTTTCCTTGATCAGATCGCCAAATACAACCCGACGATACAGCCACAGCGCATAACAGGCTGAGAAGATAACACCCGATGTTGCGACAAGCGCGACCCAAGTATTCACTTGGAACACCGCCATCAGTGTTAGGAATTCTCCGACAAATCCGGACGTTCCGGGCAGGCCAACATTGGCCATCGTGAACAACATAAAGATCAATGCATAAGCCGGCATGCGATTAACCAACCCGCCGTAAGCTTCGATGTCCCGCGTATGCATCCGGTCATAGATCACGCCAACGCACAGGAACAATGCAGCGGAAATAAATCCGTGACTGATCATCTGGAAAATGGCGCCATCAATTCCTTGCTCGTTTCCGGCAAAAATACCCATCGTCACAAACCCCATATGGGCGACGGACGAATAGGCAATCAGCTTTTTCATGTCTTCTTGCACCAATGCAACAAGCGAGGTGTAGACGATCGCAATCGCTGACATCCACAGCACCAATGGCGCCATAACCTCGGATCCGATCGGAAACATAGGGATCGAGAACCGCAAGAACCCATAGCCCCCCATCTTCAACAAAATCGCAGCCAGTACGACCGACCCGGCAGTTGGGGCTTGAACGTGCGCGTCCGGAAGCCAAGTGTGAACCGGCCACATCGGCATTTTCACTGCAAAACTTGCAAAGAACGCAATGAACATCAAAGTCTGCAATCCGCCGACAACCTGAATGCCCATCAAACTGAATGTTTCGGATCCAAAATTGTGCAGCAACAACTGCTCGATATCAGATGTGCCTGCATCGACATACATGCCGACCATGGCAACGAGCATCAAAACTGATCCAAGGAACGTATAAAGGAAGAATTTGAAGCTGGCATAGATGCGGTTCGCCCCGCCCCAAATCCCAATGATCAGGAACATCGGGATCAGCCCAGCCTCGAAGAACAGATAGAACAACACCAGATCAAGCGCCATAAAGACACCCAGCATCAGCGTTTCCAAAAGCAAGAACGCGATCATGTATTCCTTAAGCCGCGTCGTGACGTTCCAACTTGCGATAATGACCAAAGGCATCATGAACGTCGTCAGCATCACAAACAGGATCGATATGCCATCGACACCCATTTTGTAAGACAGACCCATGATCCAATCGCTTTCTTCAACGAATTGGAACCCTGTGTCCTGACTGTCAAACCCGGCGAGTATGAACAGCGACACAAGGAAGGTCATAGATGTTGCAAACAACGCCAACCATTTGCTGTTGCGTTGTGCGGCTTCATCATCGCCGCGCAGGAACAACGCCATGATAATAGCGGCCAGTGCTGGCGTGAATGTGACAAACGAGAGGAGGTTATTGAACATTAGTGGGCGCCTCCGCTCAGACTCATCCAAGTGACCAAGATCGCGATCCCGATAACCATGGCAAACGCATAGGTAAAGATATAACCGGATTGGGCTTTGCCAGCGAGGCGGGTCACAAAGGGCACAATACCCATCGAGACGCCGTTGATGGTTCCGTCAATGACGTTGCCATCCCCCTTCTTCCAAAGTTGCCGTCCGATCCACAGGGCCGGTTTGACAAAGACGAAATCGTACACTTCGTCAAAGTACCACTTGTTCTTAAAGAACAGGTACAGCGGGCGTTGGTTTTCGGCCAAACGCTTGGGCAGTTCGGGGTTTACAATATAGAACACATACGCGGTGATCAGACCGATCAACATTGCCACGAACGGAGACAACTTGACCCAGGCTGGAACTGCATGCGCGTCATCAAGAACCGTATTGTCCGGCCCCATATAGAGCGCGCCGTCACCCGGTTTGCCCGCAAAGGCATAGTGATGTTCGCCGTCCTTAGCCGCATCATCTCCATGACCGTCGTCTGCGTGATCATCATCTGAATGGCCATCTGCGGCATCATCGTGATGCGCCTCAGCCTCGGCATAGGGAATGCCATAGAACTTTGCGACCTTGTCAGTGTGACCAAAGAAGGAATTAAACCAGATCATCCCAGAAAATACCGCGCCCAAAGCCAACACACCCAAGGGGATCAGCATTGTCATCGGGCTTTCATGTGCATGTTCATGTGTATGCTTGTCGCCGCGCGCTTCACCAAAGAACGTCAGGAAAATCAAGCGCCATGAGTAAAAGCTTGTCATCAGCGCGGCAATCACCAAGGCCCAAAACGCAAAGCCAGTTCCGCTTGCATAAGCGCTTTCGATAATCGCATCCTTAGACAGGAAGCCCGCGAACCCGATATGTGTCAGCGGAATGCCAACACCCGTGATGGCCAATGTGCCAATCATCATCGCTGCGAACGTATAAGGTATCTTTTTGCGCAATCCGCCATAGTTCATCATGTCTTGTTCATGATGCATCGCGTGGATGACCGACCCTGCCCCAAGGAACAACATCGCTTTGAAAAACGCGTGCGTGAACAGGTGGAACATCGCCGCAGAATACATCCCAACACCGGCCGCCACGAACATGTAACCCAGCTGCGAGCATGTCGAATAGGCAATCACACGTTTGATGTCGGTCTGCACAAGGCCAACCGTCGCCGCGAAAAAGGCCGTCGCGGCACCAAGCACCGTGATAAAGCCAGTGGCCATTGGTGCAAATTCCATGACCGGAGACATCCGGCACACAAGGAAGACACCCGCCGTCACCATAGTCGCTGCGTGGATAAGTGCGGAAACAGGCGTCGGGCCTTCCATCGCGTCCGGCAACCACGTGTGCAGGATCAACTGCGCTGATTTACCCATCGCGCCGATGAACAACAAAAAGGCCGCCAGTTCCGCTGCATTCCATTCCGTCCACAGGAACGACAATTGCGTTTCTGCCAGCTCAGGTGCCGCAGCAAATACATCGTCAAAGCGGATCGAATCCGTCAAGAAGAACAGCGCGAAGATCCCCAAGGCAAATCCAAAGTCGCCTACACGGTTGACCACAAAGGCCTTGATCGCAGCCGCATTCGCCGATGGTTTGCGATAGTAAAACCCAATCAGCAAATAGGACGCAACGCCCACGCCTTCCCAGCCAAAGAACATCTGAACCAGGTTGTCAGACGTGACCAGCATCAGCATCGCAAATGTAAAGAATGACAAATACGCAAAGAAACGCGGCTTATAGCTTTCGCCTTCGCGCCATTGCGGATCGTTTTCCATGTAGCCAAAGGAATAGAGATGCACGAGACTGGATACCGTCGTGATCACGATCAACATGATAGCCGTCAGACGATCCAGTCTAATGGACCAATCGGTGCTTAAGCTGCCGCTTTCGATAAAGCGCAAGATTTGGATGTGTTCAGTGACGCCGTCAAAGCTGAGGAACACAACCCACGACAAAAGAGCAGACAAGAACAACAGCCCCGTCGCAATCCATTGCGCAGCTGCTTCGCCGAACAAACGCCAGCCAAAGCCGCATAAGATCGCGCCAATCAGAGGGGCAAAGAGAATCGTGGTTTCCATGTGACGTTACCCCTTCATCACGTTGACATCTTCAACCGCGATCGTGCCGCGGTTTCGGAAGAAACAGACTAGAATGGCCAAACCAATCGCCGCCTCAGCGGCGGCAACCGTCAGCACAAATAACGTGAACACCTGCCCGACCAAGTCCCCTAAGAAACTCGAGAAAGCAACCAGATTGATATTCACCGCCAACAACATCAGTTCGATGGACATCAGCAGGATGATGACATTCTTGCGGTTCAGAAAAAGCCCAAAAATGCCGATGACGAACAGCGTCGCCGCAACAATAAGGTAGTGTTCTAGTCCGATCATCGGTCTTTCCTATTCTGGCATTCGGGTTAACCCCGAAGCTTGAACTCCGTCTTTTGGCCCCGGTCTGCTGGGTAAAGCGCGGCGCAGGCAAAAGGCTCAGCGTCCATCTCAAAAGTGCGGGCAATCATGATTTCCCCCCCGCGCTTTGCGGATAATATATTCGGCAGCCGCACAGAAAATCCAGACGATCCTTGCGCGGTAAAGGCTTGTCCAAACGATCCTTGAAAAATGCTCGCATATTGCCATCCACTCCCACCGTGCCGGTCTTTTTGGCAATGCCCTCAAAGGCAGCCAAATTGCTCCCCTCGGTCAAGGACAGCGGCCCTTTAGGCGCAAGAAGCGGATAGAGGTCGCCGTGCTCTCCGCCGCAGGTATCCAGTGAATAGTTGTCATTCTGGATATATTCAGACTGCACGCGTGTCGCGGACCGACCGTCGCAATCCACTACCATGACATCACTGACCGCGCCCTTCACTGTCCCGAGCACATGATAGATACGACTATTTTCCAAGCGAATTGCTGGACCGCCTGACAAACGGTCGTTCAGCCCGGCATTCACGAACGAACAATCCGCTCCCGTGACAACGGGCTTGCTGGCTGCGCGCGCATCACGATTTTGCTGGCGCAATTCGGCAGAAGAGAAGTGAGGGATGCTGCACGCCAGTGCAGGCAAGGCCCCGAGCAAACAGATGCCACAGCTTATGAGAAGTTGGCGGATCAAAGACCCTGCCCCGGTTTGACGTCTTTCAATTCCATAGCCGCCGCCGGGTCGCGGTACATTTGGGCCAGAACATCCTGACGTTTAACGTCCGTACGATGGCGCAATGTCAGAACGATCGCACCAATCATGGCGACCAAAAGGATCAGACCGGCCAATTGGAACAACAGGAAATACTGATCATAGAGGATCAGCCCAAGAGCCCGCGTGTTGTGTTCATCCAGCGGTGTGGCCTGCAAACGCAAACTATCGGCCGCTGCGTTGCTTTCCCAAGCACCAAAAGCCAGCGCGAATTGCATCAGGATCACCACACCAATCAGCAAGGCCAGTGGCATGTAACGCGCCATTTCAGCCTTCAGTTCGGCGAAATCCACGTCCAACATCATGACAACGAACAGGAACAAAACCGCGACCGCGCCGACATAGACAATGATCAGCAACATCGCGACAAATTCTGCCCCGAGCAGGACAAACAGCCCTGCCGCTGACAAAAACGACAAAATCAACCACAGCACTGAATGCACCGGATTGCGGCTGATCACTGTAAGCAATCCTCCAGCAATCACACTGATTGCAAAAAGATAGAAGGCAAAGACCGTCATGTGTCGTCCCCTGTTTCATCGCCACCCATGACTTCGCGGGCAATTTCCATCGCGCGCGTCATGGCGGGAACACCAGCAAACAAGCTCATCATCCCCAATGTTTCGAGTATTTGTTGATCATGCGCCCCAGCTTCGCGCGCGTGTTTGACCGTTTGACGCACTGCAGACGGGTTTTGCGCGCCCTGCATGGTTAATCCAGCCAACGTGATCAACAGACGCGTTTTGGCGTCCAGACCGTTTTCATTGAACGCGTTTCCAAACATGGCGTCCATTGCATCCTTGGGCATGGTTGGCCACATCGCCTCCATCGCCTTTGGATCAAACGCATTCATCTGCGGAAAGGATTTCGCCATTTCCCGCACTTGCTCCATCATCGCGGCAAAGGGGTTCGGAGTATCGTTCATTTGCTCGCCTCCGCCAGCCGCTTTTGAAGATCATCCACTGTTGCCAAAAATGGCTGCAAGCTTGCATCGCCGCCGTCTTCCCAAAGACCTTTCAACTCTGAAACGGAAGAATTGTCTGTAACAAGTTTGACCGCATCCGCACAGTCCTGCGCGTCTTGAGGATCAGCAGATAACTTTTCTTCGACATATTCCCAGAACGCGTCGACATCTATCGCGCCTGTAAAATCCGGTTTGGGCGATGGTGGAAATCCGCGTACCGCAGCAGTGATTTCGCACGCAGCCAAAAGACGGGATCCTGCATCCACTTCGATATAACCGTTTTGTGCACTCTCATTCACGTCTGCAATCGCACCCGTAATCGCCACAGCCCCGACCTGAGCGAACTCGACGATCCAGTCCATCGCATCATCATTTTCGAATATGCCTATGCCCCATGCGCCCATTGTCGTTACCTATACGGCGCGTCGGTTTCGAGGTTGCGCGCAATTTCAGCTTCCCAACGATCTCCGTTGGCCAGCAATTTGTCCTTGTCATAGTATAATTCTTCGCGCGTTTCGGTCGCGAATTCGAAATTTGGACCTTCGACAATGGCATCCACCGGACACGCTTCCTGACAAAAACCGCAATAGATGCATTTTGTCATATCAATGTCATAACGTGTCGTGCGGCGTGATCCATCATCGCGGGGTTCCGCATCAATGGTGATCGCCTGTGCCGGACAAACCGCTTCACACAGCTTGCACGCGATACAGCGTTCTTCCCCACTGGGATAACGCCGCAATGCGTGTTCGCCCCGAAAACGTGGCGACAGCGGTCCTTTTTCATGCGGATAGTTCAGCGTGGCTTTCGGCGCAAAAAAGTACTTTAGGCCCAGTTTCATACCGTTCCAAAAGTCCTGCAGCAGGAAATATTTAGCGGCGCGATTATAGTCGATCTGAGTCATGGTTCAGACGTCCCCGTCGGCAGTGTTTTGTTGCATGTAAGCCCAAGCCTTGAGGGCCGCGGCAATCGCTTCGGGTGCAATGGCGCGATGATCACCTTCGCCGACATTCACACCTTCCATCTCGATTTCACTCGCGACATAGGCGGAAAGGTCTGACAATTCTCGTGATTTTGCAGCGGATATGGCGTTGGCTAATCCCACTTTATCCTCCCACGGTCCAGCGCGCGTAAACGCCCCAGAACCAACCGAATTTAGCAGCAAACGCAACGAACACGACCCAGGCCAGCGAAAACGGCAAGAACACTTTCCAACCGATCCGCATCAATTGGTCATAGCGGTAACGGGGTGTGATCGCTTTCACCATGGCAAACAAGAAGAAGAAGAACCCCATCTTTGCAACCATCCACAACGCGCCATCTGGCAAAAACGGAATGGGTGACAGCCAGCCGCCAAAGAACAGCAATGTAATCAAAGCGCACATCAAGAAGATCGCGATGTATTCGCCGGCCATAAACAACAGGAATGGCGTCGAGGAATATTCAACCTGATAACCCGCCACCAATTCTGATTCAGCCTCGGGCAGATCAAATGGCGGCCGGTTGGTTTCAGCCAATGCTGAGATAAAGAACAAGAAGACCATCGGGAAATGCGGCAACCAGTACCACGAAAATAGACCAGCGGCCCCATCTTGCGCCCGTACGATATCGCCGAAATTCATGGAGTTTGTGGACAAGATAACGCCGACAATGATCAGGCCGATAGAGACTTCGTAGGAAATCATCTGCGCGGCAGAGCGCAACGACCCCAGAAACGGGTATTTTGAATTGGACGCCCATCCGCCCATGATAACGCCGTAAACCTCAAGCGAGGAGACTGCGAACACGAACAGAACGGCGACGTTCAGGTTGCTGACGACCCATGAGTCGTTGAACGGAATAACCGCCCAAGCCACCATCGCCAGCACAAAGCTGGTCAAAGGGGCCAACATGAAAACGGTCTTGTCAGCGCCCGCCGGGATAACAACCTCTTTCACGATGTATTTCACCGCATCGGCCACCGTTTGCAGCAGGCCAAACACGCCAACCACGTTTGGACCACGGCGCATTTGCACCGCCGCCCAAATCTTGCGATCCCCGTAAACAAGGAACAAAAGTGACACCATCACAAAGGCCACCATGGCCAAAACCTGGGCCAGAATGATCAGGGCGATGCCGCCCGGCGTTGAGAAAAAGTCAGCCATGGTCCCTCATACGGTCGGTATTCCGCGCTCAGCAAAAGCCATTGCTACGGTCTCTGCCTTGATTGTCTTGATCCCACGCGGCAGTTCCTCGGAGATCGTGTAATACGCATCTGCTGTCCAGATATTTTTGTCCCGCTCAACACTCGAACATACATGCCGTGCAAAATCCCAACCTTGGATTAACACGTAACCCTTAGCCGTATATTGCGCGTAATCCGCACTGCCCGGCGAGGAAAGCGTATTTGGCATTTCGACCCGATAATTCATCAGATTGTCTGCAATCTGCATCGCTTCGATTCCGGGGTTGTCCAGACTCACCTGCTCGGCTGCGATCTCTGGTGCAGAACAAGCCGTCAGCGGCATTATCAGCGCAAAAGCGATCATTCAGCGGCCATTGCCTCGGTTGCTCGGTCTTTGGCCTGAGCAGATAAATCAGCCATCAATTCGCTGGCACGCGCCACCGGGTTTGTCAGATAGAAATCTTTCGTTGCCGTCTCGAAGTCACCTTTGGCCAGCTTGCCGCCCTTAGGTAGTTTCCATTCATTTTCAGCAACTTGGTCAACACCTTTCAGATGCGGATGTTCCGAAACAATCGCCTGACGCAGTTGCGCAATGCTGTCCCACGGTTGCTGAGCGTCCATTTCTGCAGACAAAGCTCGTAAAATCGCCCAGTTTTCTTTGGCTTCGCCCGGCGCGAATCCCGCGCGATGCGCCAATTGCGGGCGCCCTTCGGTGTTCACAAACAATGCGTTTTCTTCGGTATAAGCCGCACCTGGCAAAATCACGTCAGCGCGGTGCGCCCCACGATCCCCATGGCTGCCTTGGTAAATCACAAACGCACCGTCTGCGATTTCGATTTCGTCGGCACCAAGGTTGTAAATCACATCCGCGCCCTGAACCGCATTCATCGCATCCGGGTTGGTCGCACCAACATCCATCGCGCCCACGCGTCCGGCCGCGGTGTGCAACACCATAAATCCGGATTTCGTCGATGCAGCAAGCTCCATCGCCGCTTTCAAAACCGCTTCACCGTCCGCACGTTGTAACGCACCCTGACCTACGATGATCAGTGACGGCTTGTCCGCGACATCTGAATGATCACGGCCCAGTAATTCAGTAAGAGTATCTGCACCCGTGCCGATGTGGTTGTATTCAAACGTCAGATCAACAGCCGGGCCGATGACGCCGACCGTGGCCCCTCGTGACCACGCTTTGCGCAAGCGTGCGTTCAATACCGGGGCTTCATCACGTGGGTTCGATCCGATCAACATGATCGCTTCGGCCTCATCGATATCTTCGATCTTTGCCGTCCCGACATAAGCCGAGCGGTTGTCCGACGGAAGTTTGGCACCATCGGTGCGGCATTCCACAACGCCGCCTTGTCCTTCGATCAGTTGCTTCAGCGCAAAAGCGGCCTCAACAGGTGCAAGATCCCCCACCAATCCGGCCAGCTTTTTCGCGCCTTTGACAGCTTGCGCAACCTTACCAAGCGCTTCGCCCCAAGTGGCGGGACGCAGTTTGCCGTTTTCGCGGACATAAGGTTTGTCCAGACGCTGACGACGCAAGCCATCCCACACAAACCGTGTTTTGTCCGAAATCCACTCTTCGTTCACACCATCATTGTTCAACGGCAAGAACCGCATCACTTCGCGGCCCTTTGTATCCACGCGGATCGCTGACCCAAGCGCGTCCATAACATCAATGGATTCCGTTTTGGTCAGCTCCCATGGGCGTGCCGTGAACGCATAGGGTTTTGAAACCAAAGCGCCGACAGGACACAAATCAATGATGTTGCCCTGCAAATTCGAATTCAATGTTTCGCCAAGATAAGACGTGATCTCTGCATCTTCACCTCGACCGGTCTGACCCATCTGCGTGATACCCGCGACCTCGGTCGTGAACCGGACACATCGCGTGCACGAGATACAGCGCGTCATGTGGGTTTCGACCAATGGTCCCAAATCCAGATCATCAACGGCGCGCTTGGCTTCGCGGAAGCGCGAAAAATCCACGCCATATGCCATCGCCTGATCTTGCAGATCGCATTCCCCACCCTGATCGCAAATCGGGCAATCCAGCGGGTGATTGATCAATAGAAATTCCATCACCCCTTCGCGGGCCTTTTTGACCATCGGCGAATTCGTCTTAACGACCGGCGCCTGTCCCTCTGGACCGGGACGCAGATCGCGGACCTGCATCGCACATGACGCCGCCGGTTTTGGCGGACCGCCAACAACCTCGACCAGACACATCCGGCAGTTGCCCGCAATCGACAAACGTTCATGGTAACAGAATCTAGGAACTTCGACCCCGACCTCTTCACAGGCCTGAATCAGGGTCATTGCCCCATCAACTTCGACTTCTTGTCCGTCGATAACGATCTTGCGAAGGTCGCTCATGCGTCAATTCACCCTCAGTAATACGCCAATCTGGCTTTTCTTTGCGATCTCGGATTTGCCGAGTTTACACCAATCTGCAGGAACAGTCATATCAAGCCCCTGCGCACGGACATAGGCCGCGCCTTCAGCTTTAAGCCTAGATTTCTCAACATCTGATTTCCGATATGCATCAATTTGTGCATCCGAATACCCTAATTCGCGCGCTCGGTCCCGCAAACCCAAAATTATTCGATACCCTTTGAGCGTCCGCCCCGAGATTTCAGGACACTTTTTTCGAATCTCATCGGCCAATCCAATTGCCAGCAATGCACCATCAATCTCATCCACCTCCCCCAAAGGAGGTTGAGCCGGAACGCTTCCGGCAATGAGAGAAAAGATCATAGCCATGGTCAGTATGCGCATCTCGCTTCTCCTTCAGTGCGTCTCGTGACACACATGAGAAAGCGCCCTACTGCTATGCAATAACAAGCGTTTCCGCAAGGCACGAGCGCGCAAATTGTCGCCTTTTACAAGGATGTGATCACAAGCCAGGATTAGAAACGACAAGAACCTTGAAAACTTAAAGTATCTTTAACGACAGCAAGCGTTTCTGGATCGTCGTCTGGGCCTGTTTCCCAATCGATAACCGACGTTCCAAAATTCTCGATACAATGACGCGTCGCTTCGAACCGACCTGCCTCCAAAGCGCCTTCAAAACTGGCGGAGATTGGCGAAACTTCTACAGAAAATTCGACCAATTGCCGGTCAACTTTCGACAGCTTAGCCCGATATACTTGACCGTCGAATGTCACAGCATCACTTCGGCTACAGGCCACTAGAATCAAAGCAGAGATCATGACCAACCCCATCAAAAGAAAACGGCGCAGGTCATTAGATTTTTCAGAGACAGTAACAGACTGGGTCATAGGCGTAATTTTGTCTTCTTTAGTGGCAGCGTGACTAGAGCGTTATGGCTACGCCAAAGTGACCAAGTTTGCAAACCTGCAAACGCTTTGGTCAAACACGCAATGCCACTCTGCGACCAGTACAGCGATCAAAACGAACGCAATGCTCATCGAAAAGAGGCCACGCAAGCACACCGTGATCAACTTGTTGGTGACAGATGATCCCAAGAAAATGCGGCATCCGTTTGCCCATGTGATTCCAAAGCGTTCAAACGATCCACCGCTTCAGCGACTGTTGGGCGATGACCTTTTTCGACCCACCACATCACTAACCGATGACCGCTCCATAATTGATCCGCAGGATCGTACCATTCCGATTTGCGGTCATAGAAATGCTTGTGCACGGTATTATAGGTAAAATCCCGCAAACTTTTTGCATCTTTCCAAACCGACAATGTTGACGCGGCGCGTGGGTTCCCCCCGATTGCACCGTTCGCGTCCAGTTGCGCCGTTTCCATTAGCGCCGGATCCAAATGCCAAACATACCCCGCAGTCCGTTCTGCGATCTTATAAACGCGATCCAGATTGTTCTGAAAATCCGGGAGGCGCCGATCATCCCAGTCGTAACGCAGGACACCAATGTTAAATTCCGCAAGGTGTTTCATTTCACAACGACCATTTGCCTTGGATCACCAAAGTGGGTCATTGCGCAAAACCTGCCCCAAAAATGTCTGACATGATCAAGCCGTAGTTTCCCAACCGGATCACTCTCACACCAGATGCCGACGACGGGCGTGCCAAAACACTCCAATCCCTCATTCGAAACCAAATTCAAGTTTCGGGAACGAGAACAGCCGACAAGGCGGTTTCCTGGGCCGTTTCCTGATCCGCGGCGTCGCAAACGTCACCCTCGCCTGGTGCAACTCCGTACTTTGCGCGGAACTCGCGTGTCCTGATATCGGTCATCGCATCAATCGAAGAACGCTCTCTGAGTGCTGCCAAAGATCCGCGTCCCTCTTGATTTCGCCGCTCGCTGATTTGCAAATCAAGGCTTTGGTCATAACGATATCGATTGCAACTTGCCGCAATATTCCGAGCGAGCCTCAGATTGGCATAATATTCGGGGATCGGTTGCGCGAATAACCGCAGAACAGCTTGATCATCAAAATCACGCGCTGGCGGCGGCAAACGGTCCGAACAGCCTGCTACAGCCACAACAATTGACAACAGACTAAGATAGCTTTTCATCATTCCGCCGTATTCCACCGTGTTTTCCATGCTCTCGCCCAACTTTCCACCACTTGGCGAAAATGGCAAGGCACTACGATAGCCCACCATGCACGATCACATTCAAGAACGCCAAGGCGGCTCGACCATCCTGATCCCTCTATTCGCAAAGAGTGAAAAAGATCCGAACTCCTTCAACCAAAAAGGAATTACCTTTGCTTCTGGCAGCTCGACGGATGAGTCGGCGATCGGCAAATTGCTCACCGTTATAGTTGAACTTGCTCAGATTTAGTTCGCGTTTTGATCGCACGCTCGCGACGCCGAAGCGCGAGCCGACACTTCTTGTTCCATACGCAGCGGTCATCCATCCAAGCGCGCAACGTCAACAATGGGCAAGCCTTCCGCAAACTCGCAGCGTGCCGGACCTTCTTCTTTGCAGAGGATTCCCCCAATGGGCTTGAACGCTACTCGAACAGCCAGTGCTTCAACCTCTGCTTCAACTTCCCCGCCAATGAGGTTCATGGGTTGATATATGACAGAGTCGTCGGTCAGACAGCCTGCCAAAGATGAGACAAGAAAACTACTATTGTACGTTGCACCGTCATTCTCACATCACTCAGCGGCGATTTTTGCCCCGTTGATCCGGTCTTCGATCACGTCCCGGAAATTGCGGATCAACCCTTGGATTGGCCAAGCAGCCGCATCGCCCAATGCGCAAATCGTGTGGCCTTCGACTTGTTTGGTCACATCGAACAGCATGTCGATTTCTTCTACGGACGCATCGCCCTGAACCAAGCGCTCCATCACGCGCATCATCCAGCCTGTGCCCTCACGGCATGGCGTACATTGGCCACAGCTTTCGTGTTTGTAGAACTTGGACAAACGCCAGATCGCTTTGACGATATCAGTCTGTTTGTCCATGACAATCACAGCGGCCGTACCCAGACCTGACTGCAGATCATTCCGCAAATAGTCAAAATCCATGATGGCGTCTTTCATCTTTTCGCCGCGCACACAGGGCACCGACGACCCACCCGGAATAACGGCCAACAGGTTATCCCAACCGCCCCGAATGCCACCGCAGTGTTTTTCGATCAGTTCTTCAAAGCTGATCGACATTTCTTCTTCCACGACGCACGGGTTGTTCACGTGACCTGACACCGCGAACAGCTTGGTCCCTGCATTGTTTGGCCGACCAAATCCAGCAAACCAAGCCCCGCCCCGGCGCAAAATCGTTGGCACAACGGCAATGGATTCCACATTGTTCACCGTTGTCGGACAACCATAAAGGCCCGCACCCGCCGGGAACGGCGGCTTCATGCGTGGCATGCCTTTGCGTCCCTCAAGACTTTCCAGCAATGCCGTTTCTTCGCCGCAGATGTATGCGCCTGCCCCATGATGCAGATACAGATCAAAATCCCAGCCAGATCCGGCTGCGTTCTTGCCCAGCAATCCAGCCTCATACGCTTCGTCGATTGCGTTTTGCAGTGCTTCTTTTTCACGAATGTACTCACCGCGAATGTAAATATAGCAGGCATGCGCATTCATCGCGAAACTAGCGATCAGACACCCTTCGATCAACGTATGAGGATCATGACGCATGATCTCACGGTCTTTGCAGGTGCCCGGTTCTGATTCGTCGGCGTTCACAACCAAATAAGCCGGGCGCCCGTCGCTTTCCTTGGGCATGAACGACCATTTCAAGCCAGTCGGAAAGCCCGCGCCGCCGCGACCACGCAGACCGGAATCTTTCATTTCCTGAACGATCCAATCGCGCCCTTTTTCGATGAGCTTGTCCGTTCCGTCCCAATGGCCACGCGCCTGCGCGCCTTTCAGCGTGCGGTCGTGCATACCGTAAATGTTGGTAAAGATCCGGTCCTGATCAGCGAGCATTGCGCGTCTTCCTTAATTGTCCTGACGTTTCCGCCAGATACCGATGGCCACGAAGATGGCCCAAGCAAATCCTGCCAAGGCCACCAGATCAAAAAGAGCGCGCACCCGGTTTGACCAACCGAAATGCGCACCCAACATATTTGCAAGAACCCAAGCCACACCCGTTCCAGCAATCACCAGCGCAAGGCGCTGTCCTGCCTTCGAAGATTTGTCTTGGCCCTCAACCATATTCGTCACAGCGTCACTTGTAGACGCCGCCTCCCTCTACGCGCTTAGAGAATTCAGTCTCTCCGCCCGCAGCCAGAACGCCAGCTTGTTCAACCCATTTGTCACGGCTCACACGCCCCTTGAACCCTTCCAAGTTGGCGTTGACCCATGCAACTTCGGCCGGAGACCAAGCCGCGATTTGGTCAAAGTGATAAAAGCCCATAACATTACAAAGCTTTTCAAGCTTCGGACCAATACCCTTAATTTCCTTAAGATTATCGGCTTTTCCGTCACGTGGACCATCCAAAGTCGCAGGCTTTTGACCTTCGTTCTCACCTTCGAAAATTCCGTCATTGTCGTAATCGGGTGTGAAATCTGCTGATGCCGCCTGATCTTCGGTCGGTGTGGCAGCCGCCTTCGGTTCCGCCTTTGGCTTAGCAGTCTTAGATTTTTCTGCCTTAGGTTTAGCCGCTTTTGGTTTGGCTGCCTTTGGTTTTGCCGCAGGTTCAGCGGGTTTCGCCTCGGCTTCGTATTTCCAATCGCCCTTGCGTTCGGCCAAATCCGCTTCACCCTCCAAAGCCTTGGATGGTTTCACCAATGGTTCAGAAGGCGTGTCCGCAGCTGGCGCTTCGGCGGCTTTCGCCGTTTCCGCAGGTGCAGCAGTTTCAGGTTTACTGGCTGGTTCGCTCGTTGCGGTAGCAGCCGTTGCGGCAGCAGCAGCAGCGGGGGCAGCGGCAGGTGCTGCACTCGATGTCGAGGACGATGATGCTCCGGTGCCAGATGTCGAATGCGATCCGTGTGTCCCAGATGCAGTGGTTTCAGATCGTTGCGAACACAGCAGCCAATTCAAAACAAAACCAGCAATCACAAAAATAATGAGACCCATCAACAGCGCGGAGAAGAAACCCCAACCCCATATCGCCATCAATAGAATTAACGATAAAATTCCTGCAACCAATGCAGCCAACCAGCAGCCGCGTGTGCAGGACATATTTTCACCAAAGTCGCTCATGATCATCCACCTCCCAAAAAAAATTTAGACGTCATCTACTTATAGATACCGTCTTTTTTGGCGCGTTGGGAAAAATCTGTCGATCCTCCCCCTGAAAGGGTTTTTGCTTGTTCGACCCAGTTGTCGCGCACCACCCTGCCTTTAAAGCCTTCTAGGTTTTGATCAACCCATGACACTTCGTCGGCGGTCCAGGACGCGACCTGGTCAAAATGAAAAAATCCAAGCGTGTTCAACAGCCCTTCGAGCTTTGGCCCGACACCCTTGATCAGCTTAAGATCATCCGCTCCACCTTTTCGGGCTTTCTTCATGACCTTCGGTTTGGTGCCCGCACTTTCGGCTGCTTTGACAATTGGTTCCGGTTTGGCCTCTGGCTTGGCTGCCGTTTTAGGCTTGGCTGGGGCCTTCGATTTCGCTGGAGCTTTGGGTTTGGCTGCCGCTTCAGGTTTGGTCGGGGCTTCCGTCGCGTTCGCAGCAGGCTTCGAGACAGTCTTGCCCGACGTTCCCTGCCACGGCGCAAGCAGCGGCACTTCTGTCCCGTCGATCCGTTTGACCGTATCGCCAATATCCGCTGCCAGTTGCACCGACGCATTATACGCCGTTTTGCCACTTTCAAAGTCTTGCAGAGAGGTCAAACCGCTCAATGGTTCTGCTGCATAACGTCCATTTTGTGGACCCGGTGTTGGAACCTTGCCAGCGCCCAACTCGTCAATAATTTCGCCAATACGCGCGGCAGTCAGATCCTCGAAGTAATCTTTGCCAATCTGAGCCATTGGCGCATTGGCACAGGCGCCAAGGCATTCAACCTCTTCCCAACTGAATTTGCCGTCGTCTGACAATTGATGGGCTTTGGACGCAATCTTGTCTTTGCACACCGCGACAAGGTCTTCGGCACCACAAATCATGCAGGATGTCGTTCCGCAAACTTGAATATGTGCAACAGAACCAACAGGTTGCAGCTGAAACATAAAGTAAAACGAAGCCACTTCCAAGGCTCGGATATATGCCAAATTCAGCATATCGGCGATCGTTTCAATCGCCGGACGCGTCAACCAACCTTCTTGCTCCTGCGCACGCCACAGCAACGGGATAATAGCCGATGCCTCGCGCCCTTCTGGGTATTTCGTTATTTGCGCTTCGGCCCATGCCTGATTGGCCGGAGAAAACGCAAAGCTGTCGGGTTGTTCAGGATGAAGACGGCGAAGCATTAGTTTCCAAATTCCTTGATAGGGATGCACACGTAACCAATATCATTGCCACCCAAACTACCGGCATTCGCGTAAGCCTCAAAAGCTGCATCAGGAACGTCGAATTTACAGATGAAAGTTTCCATTTCATCCCCTTCCAAAATAACAACGTTTTCGCGGATATTCACATACCCAACCGAATCCGCGACGAGATCAGAAATATCCGGCTGATGACCATCAGCAAAAACTGGCATCGCCAAAGTCAGTGTTAAAAAACCTGCAAGTCTGATCATCTATCAATCTCCCCAAATACCACGTCCATAGTGCCGATGATGGCGGCGACGTCGGCCAGCTGGTGACCTTTCGATATGTAATCCATCGCCTGCAAATGCAGGAAGCCGGGCGCACGCAGCTTGGCGCGGTATGGCTTGTTCGACCCATCCGCCACAAGATACACGCCAAACTCGCCTTTAGGCGCTTCGACCGCGCAATACACTTCCCCTTCGGGCACGTGAAATCCTTCGGTATAAAGCTTAAAGTGGTGGATCAAAGCTTCCATAGACGTCTTCATGTCGCCGCGTGATGGCGGGGTCAATTTCCCGCGCGTCAACACATCACCGGGTTCATTGCGCAACTTTTCAATCGCTTGCTTCACGATTTTCAGGCTTTCGCGCATTTCAGCCATGCGGCACAAATACCGATCATAACAATCGCCGTTTTTGCCAACCGGAATTTGGAAATCGAATTCATCATAACATTCATACGGTTGCGAGCGGCGCAAATCCCACGCCAAACCTGATCCGCGCACCATGACGCCTGAGAATCCCCATTCAAGGATGTCTTCCTCGGTCACAACACCAATATCGGCGTTGCGCTGCTTGAAAATCCGGTTTTCAGTCAGCAATCCGTCGATGTCATTCAGCGCCTTGGGAAATTCATCGGCCCAAGTGTCAATGTCATCGATCAAATCAGGCGGCAAATCCTGATGCACGCCGCCCGGGCGGAAATACGCAGCATGCAACCGCGCCCCACACGCCCGTTCGTAAAAGATCATCAGCTTTTCACGCTCTTCAAAGCCCCAAAGCGGAGGCGTCAGAGCGCCAACGTCCATCGCTTGCGTCGTCACATTCAGGAGATGATTAAGAATGCGGCCGATTTCCGAATATAAAACCCGGATCAACGATGCACGGCGTGGCACTTCGACACCACACAGCTTTTCAATTGCAAGACACCAAGCGTGTTCCTGATTCATCGGTGCGACGTAATCCAACCGGTCAAAATACGGCAGGTTTTGCAGATAGGTGCGGCTTTCCATCAGTTTTTCAGTACCACGGTGCAGCAAACCAATATGCGGATCGCACCGTTCGACGATTTCGCCGTCTAGCTCCAGAACCAACCGCAAAACCCCGTGGGCCGCAGGGTGCTGTGGGCCAAAATTGATGTTGAAGTTCCGGATTTTTTGTTCGCCGGTCAGCGCGTCTTCGAACCCTTTTGATCCATCCATCATTGTCCAGGTCCTTTCTTTGAAAGTTTGTCACAGACCCGCACCGGGCATGCGTCAAGCGTGCGCGTGCACAAGCGCGTCAGACCAAACAAGGCGGCCGACACAGCCGCCAAAACGCAAATCGGATCCAACAGGATAAACAAAAGAAATTGCATCATTTGATCACCGACGCTCCATGTCTTGCAATTTGACCGCGATCCACCACAACAATGCGATGGTGCCGATCGGCAAAATGCTGAGAAACGCCCAATATTGATTGATCCCAAAATGTGGGAGAATCTTGAAGAACGGGATGATGGATAACGCCGCAATGGCGAGCCAGATCAACATCTCGGTCACCCCGCCTCTTCTTTTTTCTCATCTCCCGGTAGGATATATTCCGCGCCTTCCCATGGGGACATGAAATCAAATTGGCGGTATTCCTGCACCAGATTAACTGGCTCATACACAACCCGCTTTTGCACTTCATCATATCGCACTTCGGTGTAACCGGTGGTCGGAAAGTCCTTGCGCAACGGATATCCGCGGAACCCATAATCCGTCAGGATGCGGCGCAAATCCGGGTGACCCGAGAATAAAATCCCGAACATGTCAAAGATTTCGCGTTCAAACCAATTGGCCGACGGATGCACTGTCACAATCGACGGCAAAACATCTTCTTCACGAATGCTGACCCGAAGCCGCACGCGGTGGTTCTGATACATCGACAGAAAATGATAAACGACATCAAAGCGTTTTGCGCGCCCCGGATAATCAACACCTGTGATATCGACCAAAGAGGAAAATGCGCAAGTTGCGTCTGTTTTCAAGAACTCGACAAAGTCGACAATATTGGCAGGCGCCACATCAACGTTCAGCTCGTCATGCGTGATGTCCCATGCCAGCACACAATCGGGTCGCTTAAGCTCGATATGCGCCCCAAGTTCTTTCAATGCTTCGGTCATCATCGCCCCCTAGCGTACAATCGTTCCGGTCCGGCGGATCTTTTTCTGAAGCGCCATGATCCCGTACAGCAATGCTTCGGCTGTGGGTGGGCATCCAGGCACGTAAACATCCACAGGGACAATGCGATCACAGCCCCGCACGACAGAATAGGAATAGTGGTAATACCCGCCGCCATTGGCGCATGATCCCATCGAAATCACATAGCGTGGTTCCGGCATCTGGTCATACACCTTGCGCAAAGCCGGTGCCATTTTGTTGGTCAGCGTACCCGCAACGATCATCAAATCCGATTGCCGCGGGCTTGCTCGGGGCGCAGTTCCAAAGCGTTCAAGGTCATAGCGCGGCATAGATGTGTGCATCATCTCGACGGCACAGCACGCCAGTCCAAACGTCATCCAGTGCAGCGAACCCGTCCGCGCCCAATTGATAATGTCTTCCGTTGACGTCAGCAGGAACCCTTTGTCCTGCAATTCACGGTTCAGCTCCTGCGTGGCGACGTCGCGGTCCATGCCCGCGACGTTTGCTCCGGTGGCTATTGCCATTCAAGCGCCCCTTTTTTCCATTCGTACGCAAACCCAATCGTCAGAACAGCCAGGAAAACCATCATCGACCAAAATCCGGCCATCGAGATATCCCCAAAGGCAACAGCCCAAGGGAACAAAAAGGCGATTTCCAAATCGAAAATGATGAACAAAATCGACACCAGATAGAACCGGACGTCGAATTTCATACGTGCATCATCGAACGCGTTAAACCCGCATTCGTAGGCTGACACTTTTTCCGGGTCAGGGTTGCGTACAGCAACCACAATCGCCGCCAAGATCAGGACAATCCCCAACCCAATGGCCACACCCAAAAAAACGAGGATCGGGAGGTATTCCCTCAGCATCTCTTCCACGTTCGGTTCCCTTTCTCGCGCGGGACCGCGCGCACATGTGCTTGGCTCTTCACGCGTTCCTACGCGTGTGACACTAAAGGGTCAATAATCAGACACCGCTTATCTCATTAAATTGTATCGGCATATCGACGCAACTTTACAGAAATCACCATGATAACGAACATGTTAAACGTACGTTAAGCGTATCAAATGCGATCCCGTGACTTGAATCTGTTTTTATGGGTTTAGGCTCATTCTAGGTGAACACAAGATCGACCAGTACAACGCGGCACCCGCCAAGTCAGAGCGAGCAGCTTCAATAATGGAGGCTTATTTCATCCAAGGCGCAGGCTTTTTTGCAAAGAACGCAACAATGCCGCCCGTCGCCTCTTCTGTTTCCCACCGCGCACGCAACGCATCAATTGTCATACTTATGGTGGCATCATCAATCACAGGACCCAACGCACGGGCCAACGCCTTGGCTTCTGCCACGGCCCCCGGCGCTGCAGAAAGATAGGGACTAATTTCTTGTTCAATTGCGCCTTCAAGCTGATCTGACTGCACGATTCGCGACAGCACTCCCAATTCCACAGCTTCTTGCGCGGCAAACAAACGCCCCGAGAAAAATACCCGCCTCGCCCGTGCCTCGCCCATGCGTGCAATGACATAAGGTCCAATGGTGGCAGGGATCAAACCCAACCGCACTTCGGTCAGGCCCAATTTCGAACCATCCACACCAATGGCAACATCGCACACACAGGCAAGCCCCACGCCGCCCCCAAACGCATTGCCTTGCAAGCGCCCGATCAACGGCTTGGGCATAGTGTTCAACGCTTGCAACATATAAGCAAGCTTTCCCGCCTCTTGCGCACGGGTTTGGGCGTCCGCCTGCATTTGATCCTGCATCCAGCCTAAATCGCCACCCGCACAAAACGATGGCCCAGCACCAGTCAAAACCACGACACGCACCGACGGATCTTGCCCTAGGTGTCCAGCCACATCTGTTAATTCAGTCAACATCAGACCTGACATCGCATTGTGCTTATCCGGCCGGCTCAGGGTCAGAGTGGCGACACCACGGTCATCCAAATCAACAGTAATCGTTTCAAAATTGCTCATCATTCACCCCAGTTTCATCCCCGCAGGTCGCATCTGAACCGGCGACGCCCATGATAGGCCATTCCTACTTTGCAAAGCGATCCAATCGAATTTGCAAAGTCAGGCTTTTCGCATGGCCCGTGCCATGATTGCTGCCTGTTCAATAGCTTTTGCATCCAGATTTGTCTCAAAGCCACGCGCTTTCAAATGGGCGTCCACAACCTCAGTTGCGACATTGCCCGCAGCACCTGGCGCATAAGGACATCCCCCCAGCCCCCCGACCGCTGCATCAAACACGCGAAGCCCCATGTCCAAAGACACATCGATATTGTCCAGTGCATGCCCACCCGTGTCATGAAAATGCCCCGCCAAAATGCCGACAGGAACCACGTTCTTAACCGCCATCAGCATTGCGCGCACCGCATCTGGGCTCCCCTGTCCAATGGTGTCACCCAACGAAATTTCACTGCACCCCATGTCAAACAAGGCCTTGGCGACCCGTGCAGTATCCGCAGGTGCGACCGATCCATCATAGGGGCATTCCACAACACAGGAAACGTAACCACGCACGGGGATGTTTCGGTCCCTTGCCGCCGCCGCAACGGGTGCAAAACGCTCCAGACTTTCCGCAATATTGGCGTTTATGTTGGCTTTCGAAAACCCTTCCGACGCAGATCCAAAAACCGCCACCTCATCTGCCCCCGCAAGCATGGCGTCATCGAAACCACGCATATTGGGCGTAAGTGCCGTGTACCGAACAGCGTTTGCGCGGTGGATGTGTCCCAAAACCTCGGCGCTCCCAGCCATTTGCGGCACCCACTTTGGGCTCACAAACGATGCGCATTCGATCCGGCGAAATCCTGCGCGGCTCAGTTGGTCGACCAAAGCCACCTTGTCCGACACCGAAATCTCTGCTGGTTCGTTTTGCAGCCCATCCCGAGGGCCGACTTCGAATATTTCGACATATTCTGCCACAGCGCCTACTCCGTCGGCCAAGCAGGATAGAACGGCTTGGAATACAATTCTTCACCTGGCGCAGGCAGGCTTTTTTGATATGCCGGGCGGGCACTGATCCGGGCAAACCAATTGGCCAAACACGGATGTTCGTCCAATACATGGAACAATTTCGCCATCGCAACGGCTTGCCCGACGCTCACATCTGCCGCTGTGAACGCATCCCCTACAAGAAAGCCGTGATCCGTCAGTCGCGCTTCCAGCGCATCATAGCATTTCCCAATACGTGCGGCTTCCAAACGCATCACGATCGGACTGCGCATCGCGTCATCATACAAAGCAATATGTTGCTGCGTCAGGGCCGCGACATGCTGACTGATCGTTTCTGCGAAATGCACCCAGATCAACCAATCCGCCCGATCCTTGTGACCAACAGGGCGGCCCAAAACATCTGGAGAAAATTGTTCACATAAATACTGGGTGATCGCACCAGTTTCAAACATCTGCAATCCATCGATCTGCAACGCAGGGACGCGACCTGCAGGGCTGAGTTCAAGAAATTCAGGACGGCGCAACGTTTTGTCAAAGGGATAGATTCGGACATCAAATGAAATATCTAATTCATGCAAAAGCCATAAGGTTCGCATGGATCGCGATTGCGGACAGTGATGCAAGATGATCATGTGTCTTCACCCTTTGCCACAAGGCGCACAAGATATGCACCAGCTTCCACTTGATCATTGGCTTTGGCGCAGACCTCGCACACAACCCCGTCGCGGGCGGCCACCAATGTGTGCTCCATTTTCATAGCTTCCAGAATGGCCAGCGGATCACCTTTGCAAACTGCCTGCCCTGACTTTGCAAATATTGCTTTCACCAAACCCGGCATCGGCGCTGTGATCACATCATCGTCGCCCCCCGCTGTTGACAAAACGTCCAAAGGATCGATGCGCCCGAAATATTGCGGCTCGGCTCCGAATACAGTCACACCGGACGCATCGACAAATGTTTCTGGCAGCCGTTCTCCGTTCAGTGACCAAACACCTGCCACATTCAGCACTGAATATACATTATCCTCTACGGTCCAATCTTGATGAGCCGCGCTTTGCACAGACACTTGCAGATCAACCTGTTCGTCGCCATTCGCCACACCTATTGTTTGGCTCAAAGGACGCCAAAGGTAAAACCCACGGACCTGATCCGGTTGGTTCAACTCAGCCAAGGCCATCCCCGCCGCAATCATTTGAATTGCCGTCGGTTGAGAATGCGCAGTCAGTGCATCAAGATCCCGACCTATCAGACCGGTATCAACGTCGCCCGCGGCGAACCCTGTATGGCCCGCCAAAGCTCCGAGAAACGCGATATTTGTCGTTGTTCCCGCAATGGCCGTTTCCGCCAATGCGCGTCGCAACCGCGACAATGCAATCTCGCGCGTTGGTCCGTGAACAATGACTTTGGCAATCATTGGATCATAAAACGGGCTGATCACATCACCGGCCCGAACACCGCTGTCTGACCGCACCTCTGTTGGAAAACGAACGCTAGTCAGCATTCCGGTCGCAGGTAAAAACCCGCTGGGAACATCTTCTGCATAAAGCCGTGCTTCAAAGGCGTGCCCTTGAATTTGCAAATCGGTTTTCAAACTTTGCAAAGTCTCCCCGGCGGCTACCCGCAATTGCCATTCGACCAGATCAACACCGGTAATGGCTTCTGTAACGGGATGTTCAACTTGCAACCGCGTGTTCATTTCCATGAACCAGAACTGATCCGTTTGCAGCCCATTGCTGGAATCCGCAATGAACTCAATTGTACCCGCCCCAGAATATCCAATTGCCTTTGCCGCCGTGACTGCCGCTTGGCACATGGCTTGGCGCATCGCGTCTGTCATACCCGGTGCTGGTGCTTCCTCGATGACCTTTTGATGTCGCCTTTGCAGCGAACAGTCCCGTTCGAACAAATGAACGGCTTCTGAACCATCCCCAAAAACCTGAACTTCGATATGGCGTGGCTTGGTGACAAATTTTTCGATCAGAACGTCGCTGTTGCCGAATGCCGCTTTGGCCTCACTTTGTGCGGATGCCAATGACGTCAGAAATTCGGTCTCGGCCTCGACCAAACGCATGCCCTTACCGCCCCCGCCCGCAACGGCCTTAATCAGCACCGGATACCCGATCCGCGCAGCCTCGTTCGTCAAGGTCACATTGCTTTGGTCGTCCCCGTGATACCCCGGCACAACAGGCACGCCCGCTTTGATCATTAACTTCTTGGCCGCGTCCTTCAAACCCATCGCGCGGATCGCGTCCCCACTTGGACCAATGAACACCAATCCAGCCGCCTCAACGGCATCTACAAAATCAGGGTTTTCCGACAAGAACCCATAACCTGGATGGATCGCCTGCGCCCCGGATTGCAAAGCCGCTTCGATGATCGCGTCGCCGCGCAGGTAACTTTCCGCAGGTGTTCGCCCTCCAAGCGAAACCGCATAATCCGCCATTTCGACGTGCAACGCGCCTTTATCAATGTTGGAATGAACAGCGACCGTTTTGACGCCCAAAGCCCGCGCAGTTTTTATCACGCGACACGCGATTTCGCCCCGGTTCGCAATCAAGATCGTATCAAACATTATTTAATCCTGCCCTGATCACATGCGGAACACGCCAAAGCGCGTGTCGGAAATGGGTGCGTTCAACGACGCGCATAGACTTAGAAACAGCACGTCGCGCGACTTGCGTGGATCAATGATACCGTCGTCCCACAATCGCGCGGATGCATAAAGCGGATGCGATTGCGTTTCGAACATCTCAATTGTCGGACGTTTGAATTCTTCTTCGTCGTCCACGCTCCAACTGCCGCCTTTGGCTTCGATCCCCGACCGTTTCACCGTCGCCAAAACACCGGCGGCCTGTGCCCCGCCCATCACGCTGATGCGGGAATTTGGCCAGCTCCACAGGAAACGCGGATCATACGCCCGCCCGGCCATCCCGTAATTTCCGGCGCCAAACGATCCGCCCACAAGCATCGTAATTTTGGGAACCGAGGTCGTTGCGACGGCCGTGACCATTTTTGCACCGTGGCGCGCGATCCCCTCGTTTTCATATTTCCGCCCAACCATAAATCCGGTGATGTTTTGCAAAAACACCAATGGGATATGACGCTGAGAACACAGTTCGATGAAATGCGCGCCCTTTTGCGCGGCCTTGCTGAACAACACACCGTTATTCGCAATGATCCCAATTGGGCACCCTTTGATATGGGCAAACCCCGTCACCAACGTTTCGCCGTACCGGGCCTTAAATTCGTCAAACCGCGATCCGTCGACGAGGCGCGCGATGACCTCGCGGATGTCGTAGGGCGTGCGCAAATCCGCAGGCACAACACCCAGAATTTCCGAAGGATCATAGGCAGGGTCTTCCGGTGTTGCCCATTCCACGGTTTGTGGTTTTTTGCGGTTAAGCCCGCGCACCGCATCCCGCGCCAAAGCCAGCGCATGCCTGTCATCTTCGGCGAGGTAATCAGCTACTCCAGACAGACGGGTGTGGACATCACCGCCACCCAAATCTTCGGCTGTGACCTCTTCTCCGGTTGCGGCCTTCACCAATGGGGGCCCCGCCAAGAATATAGTACCTTGATCTTTCACAATAATTGTAATGTCAGACATTGCAGGCACATAGGCACCGCCCGCTGTACACGACCCCATGACAACCGCAATCTGTGGGATGCCTTTCGCGCTCATCTGGGCCTGATTGAAAAATATCCGCCCAAAGTGATCACGGTCGGGAAACACCTCGTCCTGATTAGGGAGGTTCGCACCGCCGCTATCAACCAAATAAACGCATGGCAGGTGGTTTTGCTCGGCTATTTCCTGCGCGCGCAGGTGCTTTTTCACGGTCATGGGGTAATAGGTGCCCCCTTTGACCGTCGCATCATTGCAAACGACCATGACATCTTGGCCGTGGATTTTGCCCACACCGGCCACAACACCCGCGCAAGGGGCTACACCGTCATACATCGCATGCGCAGCCGTCGCACCGATTTCAAGAAAGGGCGATCCCGGATCCAGCAAATTGGCAACGCGATCCCGCGGCAGCATTTTCCCGCGCGACACATGCCGCGCACGCGACCGTTCACCACCACCTTCTGCGGCCGCAATCGCCGCGTTCTGAATGTCTGAAAGCGCTGTCAGATGCGCCGCCTGATTGGCTTGAAACGTTTCAGACGAGGTCGAGATTGCCGATTTCAACTTCATAACTTTACCTTTTGCACCGAATGCATGGCGAACAGGACGCGCCGATATTTGAGTAAAAAACAACCCGTCATGTCGTCAGTTCCGCCGCTGCGTGCGCTTTCAATTCTTTTCGGATCACTTTTCCTGTTACGGTCATGGGTAAATGACTGACAAATTCGATTTCCCTTGGATATGAATAACTTGCAAGTCGATCTTTAACATGATTTTGCAAATCCTGCGCCGTGGCGGACGCATTATCATTCAAAACCACATAGGCTTTGACAAGCTCAGTTCGCAGCGCATCTGGTTTGCCCACAACCCCAACAGTTGCGACGTCAGGATGAGTCATCAGGCAGTCTTCGATCTCTGATGGGCCAATGCGATACCCAGACGAGGTAATCACGTCATCCTCGCGACCAACAAACCGGATAAAGTCGTCTTCGCGCCGCCCCCTATCCCCGGTGAGTAACCAATCCCCTCGAAATTTCGCGGCCGTTTCTTCAGGACGGTTCCAGTATTTCAACATCATCGAAGGGGCGTCAAATCGAATGGCGATGTCGCCTTCGCCCTGTGTCGCGTCTCCAGTTTCGTCGATGACTTCGACATGAAAGCCCGGCACAGCGCGTCCCATGCATCCAGGTCGCGGATCAAATTGAGACCCGCAGGAGGACACCACCATGTTGCATTCGGTTTGACCGTAAAATTCGTTGATCGTCACGCCCAATGCGTCTTGTCCCCAAGCCAGCATTTCTGCGCCCAACGGTTCGCCCCCCGACGCCACGGATCGCAAACCAGTCACCGCGAAACCACCCGCTTTCAGCATGCGCAAAGCTGTTGGCGGAAAGAACACGTTGCGCACGTTGCCGGTATCCACAATTTGCTGGCACGCCTCTGGCGAAAACTTGGGCATCCGGGATGCAACAACGGGAACGCCAAGCGCGAGGCCGGGCATCAACACATCAAAAAGACCGCCAATCCACGCCCAATCGGCAGGCGTCCACAGACAATCATTGGGGTGCCCCAAACCGTCATGGCTGATCGAAACGCCGGGAATATGGCCGTCCAAAATACGATGCCCATGCAACGCCCCTTTGGGCGTTCCGGTGGTGCCTGATGTATAAATCAGCACAGCGGGCGTGTCTGGTTTGGCATCAAAAATCGGAATGTCTGACATTGCCTGCCCAACAGAACCCACCTTAAAAACAGGGGCAAGCTGTCCGATCTGCTTTGCGCCGTCATCGTCAGTCACAACTATTGCACATCCCGCGTCATCTATTCGGGTCTTCAAAGCGTCGTGCTGAAACAGTTTAAACAAAGGCACTGAAATAGCGCCGATTTTCCAAATGGCCAAATGAGCCGCCGCACAATAGGGCGATTGCGTCAGCAAAACACCGACCCGATCCCCGGGCTGAATAGATTGCATCAATGCGCTGGCCAAATTGTCAGTCATTTGGGCCAACTCAGCAAAATTAACATCCCGACGCTCACCCCCGGTCAGATCAATAATCGCGCATTGATCTGGTGCCTTGTCCAAACATTGCGCTGCCATGTTCATGTGCTTGATCCGGAATCTTGGACAATTGCGCCCTGCCGGTTCACGTCATACGACACTTGATTGCAGGTCACGCGCAGCCAAATCCGGCCCTGTCCAGGCACAGCGATGCAATCGTCCGGCTGACCTCCATAGGTGTCCAAATGTGCACGAACCACGGCGTTGATGATTGCGCTTTCGTCCAATGTCGCGTGTCGCGTACCCAACAGATATCCGCCAATCGCGGCAAAGGTCGCGAGGAATACAGTGGAAAGGACAATCCCACGTGACATCAGAGCATGTGCCCCATCATCTCGCGACCAATCAGCATCCGTCGGATTTCAGACGTACCCGCGCCGATTTCCATCAATTTTGCGTCGCGGAAAATTCGGCTGACTGGGCTGTCATTCATAAAGCCGGTTCCTCCCATAGCTTGCACAGCTTGGTGGGCAACCTTCATCGCTTCTTCTGATGCGTATAACACACATCCTGCTGCGTCCTGACGAGTCACTTCGCCTCGATCACAGGCCTTCGCCACTTCGTAAACATAGGCACGCGCAGAATTCATCGCGGTGTACATGTCCGCAATTTTGCCCTGCATCAGTTGGAAATTACCCACTGGTTCACCAAACTGCTTGCGTTGGGACACATAAGGCATGACCTCATCCAGACATGCGGCCATGATGCCCGTGCCAATGCCTGACAATACAACCCGTTCGTAATCAAGGCCGGACATCAACACGGCGACGCCCTTGCCTTCTTCGCCTAACACATTGTCAAACGGCACTTCTACGTCCTCAAAGATCAACTCAGCGGTGTTCGACCCCCGCATTCCCAATTTGTCGAAATGTGCAGATGTGGAAAAGCCAGACATTTCTTTTTCCACAATAAACGCGGTCATTCCGCGTGAACCGGCATCAATATCCGTCTTGGCATACACAACCAACGTGTCTGCATCCGGGCCGTTCGTAATCCAATATTTGGTCCCGTTCAGACGGTAATGATCGTTGCGCTTTTCGGCCCGCAATTTCATCGACACAACGTCCGATCCGGCCCCAGCTTCGGACATGGCCAGCGCGCCGACATGCGAACCACTGATCAAACCCGGCAGATATTTTTCACGCTGCTGATCTGTTCCATTCAGATTGATCTGATTCACACAGAGGTTGGAATGCGCGCCATAGGACAACGCAACAGACGCAGAGGCGCGTGCGATTTCTTCGATCGCCACAACATGGGCCAGATACCCCATTCCCGCACCGCCATATTGTTCGTCCACGGTCACGCCCAGCAAGCCAAGCGCGCCCAATTCCGTCCAAAGCTCGGATGGAAATTCGTTGGTGTCATCCGTTTGCGCCGCCAACGGCTTGAGGCGCTCTTGCGCCCACGCATGCACCACGTCGCGCATTGCGTTTACGTCTTCACCAAGGTCAAACCGCATAGAGTGGGTGAACATCCGTTCGCCTCGCCTTTTATTGAACAAGTGTTCATATAATAGGTAGACAGACCCCTTCTGTCGAGTCCCCCAGTGCTAAGATTGATAAACCACGCCAACTTCAGCGCGGATAATACGCGCGATCTGCGCACAATCCTCAACACTGAACGTCAAAGGAATGCGAACATCCAGCACACCCGCCAGCACATGATCACTGGCTGGCATTGGTGCTGATTGGGCATAGCGCCAACTGTCGTAACGACTGGTGAACCCTTGCGGTTCAGGTGTGCCGAACCATTTCAATTCCACCCCTCTTTCGCCACATCGACGCACGACATCTTGGACTTTGCCCGCATCCCAATCCAGCAACAAGAATTGAAAAGACGACCCGACAATCCGTTCTTGTTCGGGCCGGTCGATCACCCACAGGCCAGGCACTTCGCGCAATCCCGCTTCCATTGCGCGATAGCGTTCGTTCCAACGTTCAACCTGCGTATCCAGATCCTGCAGCTGGGGGCGCAAAATTGCCGCCCGCAGATTGTCCATACGTCCAGAAATATTGGGTGTGTCGTATTTAATGGTTTCAAACACCGATGCAGGCGGGCCCGCCAGATGGGTTTCATACAGCATATAGGATCCGGACAACATGATGGAGCGCGCGGCAATCTGCGGATCATCCGTAACCAATAAACCGCCTTCGCCCGAATTCATGTGCTTATAGGTTTGCGTTGAATAGCATCCAACCGCGCCGAACCGCCCCGATGGGATGTCGCGCCAAAAGGACCCCATAGTGTGTGCGCAATCTTCGACGACAATGATATCGGCCGCGTCGCAGATCTGCATCAGCCGATCCATGTCACATAAGTGACCCCGCATATGGCTGAGCAGCAGATAATTCGCCTGATCTGCTTTTGCTTCAAGATCGTCCAGATCAATTGTCAGGCTTTTGGTAACCCCAACAAACACAGGGTTTGCACCCAAACTCGCGATGGCCCCCGGCACCGGAGCCAACGTAAAGGCGTTGGTTAGAACCGCGTCCCCTGCTTTGGCCCCGACGGCCCGCAAACCCGTGGCAATTGCATATCCCCCCGACGCAACCCCCAAGCAGAATTTCGCGCCAACGTATTTGGCGAATTCCTGTTCCAGCTGCACCGTTTCGCTAAGTTCGCCGTCACTGGTGTTATATCGATGCAGACGTCCAGACTGCATTACGCGCAGCGCTGCGGCGATGCTTGCTTCGGGGATGGGTTCTTGCTGGGTAAAACTACCGGTGAATCGCTCTGTCATAGAGCTATCTGGAATGGCTTCCCCCTGCCCGTCAAGCGGTCGCTTACCGTTCCCCCAGCAATCGCGCCGCCACGGCAGGCAATTCGTCAAACCTATCGATCAACGCTTCGGGCTCAAGTGCGGCCATATCCCCGCCTGATGGCCCAAAGGTCACGAGAACACTGGGTACTTTGGCGGCGGCCGCCGTTTTACGGTCTGTGTCAGTATCCCCAACCAACAAATACTGCGACGCGCCAAGCCGACGAGCTGTTTCGTGCAATGGCTCTGGGTTTGGCTTTCGAACCGGCAGCGTATCCGCCCCGACCAAAGCACCAAATGCATCCCGAACCCCCAGTTCCTGCATCAATGTTTCGGCCAAGCCTTCGGGCTTATTGGTACAAATGCCCACTTGCATCCCGGCCGATTTCAATGCCTCAACCGCATCCATTGCGCCGGGATAAAGAACCGTATGATGCGCGATCGCTTTTCCATAGGCCTCCAAAAGAACCGGATAATATTGGTCTACCAAATTGGCGTCAAAGCGCGATGCGCGTTTCAATCCGACAGTCAACATGCGCCGTCCGCCGCGCAATGCGACCCCCGCGTCCTGTGGCCCAAGCAGATCCCCCAAACCCATGTCGCGAAAACAGAAATTCGCAGCCGCAAGTAAATCGCCACTGGTATCGGCCAATGTCCCATCCAGATCAAAAATCACTGCGCGCATCTTTTTCCCCCTGTTGCAAACTGAAATCATGTGTGACGGAACATGCACTTGCGTGGCCCGGGAATGCGGATAGAACGGGCGGAACTGGAATTCAAAGAGTTTTCATATGAGTATTGCAACGATAATTTTGGCCGCGGGCAAAGGGACACGGATGAATTCCGATCTGGCCAAGGTCCTTCACCCGATTGCCAACGTGCCAATGTTGCACCATGCGATGGCAACTGCAGCCACCCTTGAACCCACGCTTGATATCGTCGTCACCGGTCATCAGGCCGAAGCCGTCGCAGCCGCCGCACGCGATTTTGACGCCGATGTGCAAATCGCCAATCAGCAAGAACAATTGGGCACAGGGCACGCGGTCCAAATGGCCGCTCCGCTGTTGGATGGGTTTGAAGGGCGCGTGGTCGTTTTGTTTGGCGACACACCGTTCATTCAACCCGAAACGATGCAAAACCTGATGGCGGCGACATCCGACATCACCATTTTAGCTTTTGATGCAGCGGATCCAGGACGCTACGGGCGGGTCGTCTCAAACGGAGACGCACTAGAACGCATTGTCGAATGGAAAGATGCATCACCTGAAGAACGCAATATAACACTTTGTAATTCAGGTGTTATGTGCATTTCATCAACGCTGTTAAACGACCTTATTTTTGAATTGTCAGACACCAACGACGCCAGTGAATTTTACCTGACAGAATTGCCTGCATTAGCGCGCAAAAATGGATACTCCGCAGGCGTTGTCCTGTGCGACGAGGCCGAGACATTGGGCGTCAACACGTTGGCCGAATTGTCGGATGCCGAACAAATCTGGCAGGGATCAAGACGCAGATCCCTGATGGAAGACGGCGTTTACATGCAAGCGCCGGATACCGTCCAGCTCGCGTTTGATACTGAAATCGGACGCGGTGCCAGCGTTGAGCCCAATGTGGTTTTCGGCCTTGGCGTGACCGTCGAAAGCGATGCACGCATCCGTGCATTTTCCCACCTTGAAGGGGCACATGTTTCGCGCGGCGCAACCGTAGGCCCCTATGCCCGACTGCGCCCTGGTGCCGAATTATCAGAACATGTCCATGTCGGAAATTTCGTCGAAATCAAAAACGCCGTCGTCGCAGAAGGCGCAAAAATCAACCATCTCAGCTATATTGGCGATGCGCGCATTGGGTCCCGAACCAATGTCGGGGCCGGCACAATCACCTGTAATTATGATGGTGTGATGAAACACCAAACCGAAATCGGCGCAGATGCCTTTATCGGATCCAACACAATGTTGGTCGCACCGGTGACCTTGGGCAGCGGATCCATGACGGGCAGTGGATCTGTGATCACGTCCGATGTTGAACCGGACGCACTTGCAATTTCCCGCGCGCCCCAGGTCGAAAAACCGGGCATGGCGCGCAAATTATTAGAAATGTTACGGGCGAGAAAAGCTCAAAAAGACCGGAGTAATTGAGATGTGCGGAATTGTAGGCGTTCTGGGCAGTCACGAAGCAGCCCCACTTTTGGTCGACGCGCTAAGACGGCTTGAATATCGCGGATATGACAGCGCGGGTATTGCAACCGTAAACGATGGCAAGCTTGAACGGCGCCGGTCGGTGGGCAAACTGGTCAACCTGTCGGACAAACTTGTGCACGAACCTTTGGCCGGCAAATCAGGGATCGGGCACACCCGCTGGGCCACCCATGGCGGTCCAACCGTCTTGAACGCGCATCCTCATCAATCTGGTCCGGTCGCGGTCGTCCACAATGGGATTGTCGAGAATTTCCGCGAATTGCGCGCTGAATTGGCCGAAAACGGGATAGATTTTGAAACCGAAACTGACACGGAAACTGTCGCGCTTATGGCCCGTCATTTGATGGATGGCGGCCTATCTCCAAAAGACGCAGCTTTTGCCACCATCGACAAATTAGAAGGCGCATTTGCTCTTGCCTTCTTGTTCGAAGGTCACGCTGATCTGATCGTGGTCGCCCGCAAAGGGTCGCCATTGGCCATCGGGCATGGCGACGGCGAAATGTTTATCGGATCAGATGCAATTGCGCTGGCTCCAATGACCAACAAAATCACGTATCTCGAAGAAGGTGATCGCGCTGTGATCACACGCGAAGGTGCGGAAATAACCGATGCGGCTGGACGTCTGGTCAATCGCGAACTTCGCGAAATCCAGCTTGGAAATATGACCGCCGACAAACAGGGGCATAAGCACTTTATGTCCAAAGAGATCACAGAACAGCCCAGCGTTCTGGGACAGGCGATTGCGAATTACCTCTCCGATAACGGTGAAATCACCCTGCCCGACCCAAGCATCAATTTCGCCGATTTTGACCGCGTGGTCATGGTCGCTTGTGGCACCGCCTTTTATGCATGCCTCACCGCCAAATACTGGTTTGAACAACTGGCGCGCATCCCAGTCGAAGTCGATGTTGCCTCAGAATTCCGGTATCGCGAACCCCCGGTCCCTGCCCGCACCCTTGCGATTTTTGTCAGCCAATCCGGCGAAACCGCCGATACATTGGCTGCCCTACGCTACATGCATGGCAAAGCGGACAAGATCGTCTCAATCGTCAACGTCCCCGAAAGCTCGATCGCGCGCGAAAGCGATCTGGCATTGCCGATTTATGCCGGTGTCGAAGTTGGCGTCGCATCAACCAAAGCGTTTACATGCCAGTTGACCGTTCTGCTTGCCTTGGTGCTCGAGGCGGCCAAAGCCCGCGGTGAAGTGTCATCGCAAGACTTGGAAGATCACATTGCCTCTTTGCGCAGTGTCCCAAGCCTGATCACCCAGTCCATTGCGCAAAATGACGTTATCTTGCAAGCGGCGCGCGATCTCGCCGAAGATGCACGTGACGCGCTGTTCCTGGGGCGCGGCCAAATGTTCCCTCTCGCGCTGGAAGGTGCGCTGAAGCTTAAGGAAATCAGCTACATTCATGCAGAAGCCTATGCCTCTGGCGAATTGAAACATGGTCCCATCGCTTTGATCGATCAGAACATGCCTGTCATCGTCATGGCGCCGAGTGATGCGCTGTTCGACAAGACCGTATCGAACATGCAAGAAGTCATGGCCCGCAAAGGTAAAGTCTTACTGATCTCCGATGCCGAAGGTCTGGACGAAGCCCGCGATGGGATTTGGGCGGAAATCGAAATGCCAAGATGCCCTGATATCGTCGCGCCCATCGTTTACGCTGTGCCGGCGCAGCTGCTGGCCTATCATACGGCGGTGGCCAAAGGCACAGATGTGGATCAACCGCGCAATCTGGCAAAATCGGTGACCGTGGAATAAGAACGCCATATGGCAAAGCAATTCCCGTCTCTCAGCGATGAGTTTCAAAAATTCATCTCGGCCCAACCTATGTTTTTCGTGGCCACTGCGGCTGCAGATGGCCGCGTGAACATGTCCCCAAAAGGCATGGACAGCTTACGCGTTCTCGGGCCGAACCGGATCATCTGGCGCAACCTCACGGGCTCGGGCAACGAAACCGCCGGACATTTGCGTCAAATTAATCGCATGACATTGATGTGGTGTGGGTTCGAAAATCGCCCCTTGATATTAAGGGCTTACGGAACAGCGGACACTTTGCATATCGATCATGCAGACTTTGCAAAGTACAATGATCTGTTCCCAGACGATATCGGCGCACGGCAAATCTATGACGTGACGATCGATCTGGTCCAAAGCTCCTGTGGATACGCAGTGCCCTTTATGGAACACCAAGGCGAACGTCCAACCCTGAAACAATGGACCAAAGACAAAGGCACAGCCGGGATACATGACTATTGGACCACCCAAAATCAGACCACATTGGACGGCGCCCCGACATACACGCCGATGCCAAACACATGACGCTTGACGAAGCCCTGGATCAAATTCGCGCGCATGCTGATGAAACCCGGGCCAGCGGTGCGGCCAAGTACCATAAATCCAAACGCCTGCATCTTGGCACACCCAATCCAGTTTTGAACGATCTCACCAAAACATGGCGACAAACACTGGATTTACCTGCACGCATTGATCTTGCCCATGCATTGTGGGGCACAGATATTTTTGAGGCGCGCCTCGCCGCCGCCAAGTTACTGACCCAAGCCAGATTGCGCCCCGACGACACGGATGCTTGGAACTTGATCCAAAACTGGGTGACCGATTTTGACAGTTGGGCTATCGCCGATCACGCTTGCATGGCAGGGCAACGACGCCTGATCGCCGATCCATCCCGCATCGACACTGTCGAAACCTGGTCCAATGCCCCCCATATGTGGACCCGTCGCGCGGCCTTTGTCATTACATTGCCATGGACCAAACAAAATCACCCCTCGCCCAATGATTTCGCGATCCGCGACCGTGTCCTTGGATGGGCTGCAACACAGGTGGAAGACCACAATTGGTTCATCCAAAAAGCAATCGCGTGGTGGTTGCGTGACCTGTCCAAACACGACCCAGACCGCGTGCACGCATTCATGGATGCACATGGATCGGCAATGAAACCCTTCGCCCGCAAAGAAGCCCTGCGCCAGATCAAATAATCAGACGATCCAGATCGGGGTTCGGGGATGTCCCCGAGGCCTGCGTGGCCTGAGCGCAAAATATCTAATGCGCCGCAGGCGCTCCTTTTAAGTCAAGCTTCGGATTAGGCCGCAGGCATCCTTTGTTCTACAATTTCGGCCCACCACGAACACCCCGCAGGAATAGCCTCGTCGTTGAAATTGTATTTGGGGTGATGCACCATAGCCGTGTCGCCATTGCCCACCAGAATATACGCGCCGGGCCGCTCTTCGAGCATAAAGGCGAAATCTTCGCCGCCCATAACCAATGGCGCTTCGTCGCATTGTCCGGTGATCGAGCGCGCAACATCCGCCGCGAAATCCGTCTGGACCTCATGATTGACCATCACCGGATAATTGCGATCGTAATCCACAACCGCCTTGCCGCCAAATGTGGTCGCAATACCCTCGCAAATTTCGTGAACCCGCTTTTCGGCCAAATCACGCATTTCATTTGACATGGTGCGAACCGTGCCCATCAATTTAACCTTTTGCGGGATCACGTTGAACGCTTTGGACGAGGTTTCCACCGATGTGATCGACACAACCACATTGGCAATCGGATCGACATTACGGCTGACGATAGATTGCAAAGCGGTAATAGCTTGCGCCGTCATTAATGTCGTGTCGATTGTCTCATGCGGCTTGGCAGCGTGGCCACCCAAACCTTCAAACTCGATCTGCAACAAATCTGTTGCTGCGAAAAACGCCCCGGGACGGATTGCAAATTCACCCACCGGCCGTCCCGGCCAATTGTGCATGCCATACACTTCTTGAATGTTCCAACGCTCCATCATGCCGTCTTCACACATTTCGCGTCCACCACCGCCGCCTTCTTCGGCAGGTTGGAAAATGACCACAACGGTGCCGTCAAAATTGCGCGTTTCACTCAGGTATTTGGCGGCACCCAATAGCATGGCGGTATGACCGTCATGCCCACATGCATGCATCGCTCCCGGCGTTTTGGACGCATATTCCACACCTGTTTCTTCAAGAATGGGCAACGCATCCATGTCTGCACGCAACCCAATGACCTTGCCCGACCCGGTTTCGCGTCCTTTGATCACACCAACAACACCGGTGCGGCCAATACCTTCGACCACCTCTTCACATCCAAAAGCGCGCAATTTTTCCGCAACCATCGCGGATGTGCGATGCGTTTCAAAAAGTATCTCGGGATTCTCATGTAAATCCCGACGCCACTCCGTGATTTCGTTGTGCAATTCAGCAAACCGATTCTTGACCGCCATTCGAGCGTGCCTCCATTAAAAATAAGGACCGCGACGCGTTTGAATACACCAAAGACATGTCGCGATTTAAAGGTGAACGTAGCGCATAGAAAAGCAATTGAAATGGCAAATCGATAAGACCAATTGATCAAATTCGTCCAACGGACCAATCGCCTCTAAATCTGTCACCTATAACGCTGGACCCAGATCCATCGGGCTGCCATCTGCAAATCGATCGAACCGAAACCGGCCCAAGTCATGCCCGGGCGCTTCGCCCATCACCAATCGGGCCAAGACGCGCCCGACGCCCGGTCCAATTCCAAACCCATGTCCAGAAAGCCCCGTGCCCAACGTCAATCCCGGTAAGGCCCGCACACGATCAATCACCGGCACAATGTCAGGCATCGTGTCAATCATCCCGGCCCAAGTCGTTCGCAATTGAACCGGGCCCAAATGCGGAAAGACCCGCGCAAGTGCCTGCGAAATGCTAGTTACATTCGCAGCATTTGGCGCCGGATTCAGAACGCGCATATTTTCGAACGGGCTGGTTTGATCTTCGTCCCAGCGGCGCGGGGTGCCCCATGCATCAGGATATCCACACGGCGCAGCCGGCAAAATCCGCGTTCCAAATGGATCATGGCGCAGCTGAGTAAGGAACGACGGCAGCGCCTTGATCGCATGCGGGCCGACAAACAGCTCGTGCAACCCGCCGGCTGACAACGACAAACCCCCATCGAGACGGGGACGAAAGCTCAGCTCGCCCTCGGACGCCGCCGCATTAAAGCTGGCTGGCACACGCGTCGTCGCCGCAACGGTCGAACGCACAGACAACTGAGGCAGAAAAACCCCGTGCCGTGCCAAAAACAATGCGGACCACGCGCCCCCGGCCAAAACGATTTCTGACGCCTGAACATGCCCTTTTTCTGTGTGTACACCCACAACTTGCCCCGCTGTCACATCAAGGCTGCGCACGGCGCAATCCTCGACCAAGCGAACGCCGTCCCGCTTGGCAATACCGGCCAACGCAGATGTCGCCAACCAGGGTTCGGCCCGCATATCAGACGGGGTATAAAGCGCCCCGGCCACAGATCCGCTAAGGCCCGGCAACAATCCATAGGTTTGCGAGACATCCAACATGCGCGTGTCGATGCCATGCACATCCGCATAGGTCATCCATTTCGAGAATTTTTCAAGCTTGGCTTGCGTGCGCGCAACATAGGCGACACCGCCCTTAACCAGACCAAAATCCTCATTGGTCTGTGTCGCCAATTCTTGCCACAGATGATTGGAGTCAATCATGATCGGCAATTCGTCTGGATCGCGCCCCTGTTGACGAATCCACCCCCAATTCCGGCTGGATTGTTCCCCCGCGATCCGGCCCTTTTCCAGCAATAGAACCTGCACCCCTTCTCGGGCCAGAAACAAAGCAGTGCAAACGCCAATAATCCCACCACCGATCACCACAACATCCGCCTTTTCAGGCAGAGGCTCGGACCATCGAACAGGGGTCATTTCGGATATCGGGAACGTCATACGCGACGTCTTATGACGCGTGTTCCGCAACATTCAAGCAGGTTCACCAAGAACGTGCAGAAAGAGTCGCTACGTCAGCGTATCGATCAACTTGATCATGAATTCATGCCCCGCATTGAACTGTTCCACGGTGATGAATTCATTGGGCTGATGCGCCTGCGCGATGTCTCCCGGACCACAGACAACCGCCGAATACCCTGCCGCCTGAAACTGACCTGCTTCGGTTCCGTAACTGACCACATGGGTTCCGTTGTCCCCCGTCAAGGCGCGCGCCAATGTTTCCGCCGCCCCCTCGGTTTCGGGTCGCAATGGAGGCACATCATAATGCGGAGTCAGGCGGATTTCGGTGTCAGGGTGCACCGCTTGCATTGCTGCTTGCACCTCGGCAACCTTGTCCAGCCAAAGTCGTTCCAAAACCGCAAGATCGTCACCGGGCACAACGCGATACCCCATGACAAATGAACAATCCTTGGCCGTGATATTGTTGGCCGTCCCACCTTGGATCGTGCCCACATGCCACGTGGTATAAGGCGGATCAAACATTGCCGCGACGCCTTGCGGTTCAGCGGCTGCGGCGGCTTCATTTATTTCATTTGACCACTGTATCAGACGCGCAGCTTCGTGGATGGCGCTGACACCTTGATAGGCAATGGACGAATGCACTTCGAAACCAATGACATGGGTGTGAAACCCAACGCCGCCTTTATGACCGGTCACCGCCTTCATCATCGATGGCTCACCCACAATCACGGCGGCCCCTTTGGGCAACACCGGCTGCATCGCCTCGATCATCGGCGGCGCTCCGGTGCAGCCAATTTCTTCGTCAAAACTGAGGGCCAATTGTAACGGTTTGGCCACGCCGCGCTTATGCGCTTCGACCAGCGCCCAGATGGCCAGCGCATCGAAGCCTTTCATATCAGTGCTGCCACGCCCGAACAATTTGCCGTCGCGTTCGACCAATTCAAATGGATCGCTGTCCCAAGGTTGCCCATCCACCGGAACCACATCCGTGTGACCAGACAGAACGATGGCGCCTTCTTCCCGCGGCCCGACATGCGCGAATAACGCAGCCTTATGCGGTTGATCAGGATCAGGCCAGCGATGTGACGTGATGCCATGTTCCCCAAGATAGGTTTCCACCCACTCGATCAAAGGCAGATTTGTATCCCGGCTGACCGTTGGGAAAGACACCAGTTTCGCAAGGATGTCGCGCGGCGCTAGATGATCCGCCATCAATACCCACTATCCGTTGTCAAAACGAAATGGCCCGGTTCTACTTCGTTGTATTCTGATGGCTCAGCTTCATAACTTAATGGATGAATCGGCGACGGGATCGGTTTGAAATTCAAATCTTTTTCATCCTTACGCTGGCGCGGGTCAGCGATTGGAACCGCCGACATCAACGCTTGGGTATATGCATGTTGCGGGTTTTCAAACACGCGGGCGCGTGGGCCCATTTCGACAATTCGCCCCAGATACATCACGCCGACATAGTGGCTTACGCGTTCCACAACGGCCATATCGTGGCTGATGAACAAAAACGACAAACCCAGTTCGGCTTGCAATTCCATCATCAGATTCAAAACCTGAGCCTGCACCGATACATCCAACGCCGACACGGCCTCATCCGCAATGATCAGCTTCGGGTTCAAAGCCAAAGCACGCGCAATCGCCACCCGTTGACGTTGCCCACCTGACAGTTCGTGCGGAAAACGCCGCATGAAACTGCGTGGCAATTCCACCCGGTCAAACAGCATCTCGACCCGGTTTGTGATGTCCGCCCCTTTCAGCGTGCCAAAATTGTGGATCGGCTCCGCCACTTGATCGGACAAAATCATTTGCGGATTAAGCGACGCAAACGGATCTTGAAAGATCATTTGCATATCGCGCCGCGCGTCGCGCAGCTGCTTTTGCTCCAAGGCCATAATGTCCGTACCACCAACATCAATTTCCCCCGACATCGGTTCAATCAAACGCAGGATCGACCGCCCAGCCGTCGATTTGCCACAGCCGGATTCGCCAACAAGACTTAGGGTTTGGCCTTTGTTGATACTGAAAGACAGATCTTCGACGGCATGAACGTTCGCAACGGTACGGCGAAAGAACCCGCCCTTGACCGGGAACCGCGTGATCAGGTTTTTCACCGTCAGCAAACGTTCTTCTGTGCCCGTGATCGGCGTGATCTCTTTCTGATCGCTGCCCAACAGCTTCATTGGTTCGGGGTATGTCTTGCCGCGCATTTCACCCAGTTTTGGCACGGCAGCCAACAACGCTTTGGTATAGGGATGTTGCGGGTTCTCAAAAATCTCTTCGACAGAGCCTTCTTCGACTTTGTTGCCTCGGAACATAACAACCACACGGTCCGCCATTTGCGCGACCACTGCCATATCATGGGTGATAAACATCACGGCTGTGCCAGTTTCCCGTTTCAACCGATCCATCAGCGCGAGAATTTCAGCCTGAATAGTCACATCCAACGCTGTCGTCGGTTCATCGGCAATCAACAAACGTGGTTCGCACGCCAAGGCCATTGCAATCACCACACGTTGACGCATACCGCCTGACAACTCATGTGGATATTGCTTAAGACGTTGTTCCGGCTCGGGAATACGCACCTGCCTTAGCAATTCCACCGCCCGTTCTTCGGCTTGTGACTTGCTCATACCTTTGTGCAACCGCAACCCTTCGGTCAACTGGCGACCCACCGTGAACACAGGGTTCAGCGCCGTCATCGGCTCTTGAAAGATCATCCCGATCTCATTGCCACGGATCGTGCGCATCAATTCTTGCCCTGCATCGGACAGGTCAAGATCTTCGCCATTGCTACGATTAAAAATGAGGCGGCCATCTGCGATTTCACCGCCACCAAATTCAACAAGCCGCATCAAAGACAGGGACGAGACCGATTTACCCGACCCCGATTCGCCGACAACACAGACCGTTTCGCCCGGATTTATCGAAAACGACACGTCCTCAACCCCGACGACAGGACCATCTTTTGTTTGGAATTCAACCCGAAGGCCCTGAATATCGGCAATTGGCTTTTGCGTATCGAGCATTTTTGTTCCTGACCGGATTTTTTTAAAACGCTAAGCGCCGGCCGGTGCCAGTGTCAAACAGATGATGTGTAAAAAGCAGTCAGGGCAGTACGGGATCAAGAGTGTGGACCTGCCAACTCAATACGCAAAAACCACCATAGGTAGCATTGTCGGGTCGCTGTCTGGAATTCATTTTCATGCAGCGCTTGCATTTTTCTGAAAAGGTGTTTCGATAGCCGCATTCGCGTGGTGGGGATCGACAAATATCCGGGGCTGAAAAAAGAACCGGTTTCAAATAGCTTTCTTCATTCGCGCAATCACCTGTGACGTCTCACCAAGAAATGGACGCACATTTGACGCAAAACGTGTCCAACACGGAGTATGACATGAAACTTAAAACCCTTCTGATGGGTACAATCGCTGCAACAGCAATGGCTCCCGCTGCTTTTGCTGAACGCGGTAGCGACGGGAACGTGTCGATCATTTACTGGCAGGCGCCATCAATCCTAAACCCGTTCCTTTCGGGCGGTACCAAGGATGTTGAATCCGCCTCGATGATCATCGAACCACTCGCGCGCTTTAACGAAAAGGGCCAGCTTGTCCCTTGGCTCGTGAATGAAGTGCCCACAACAGACAATGGCGGTGTCAGCGCTGACCTGACGTCGATCACTTGGAAAATTTCGCCCGGATTGAAATGGTCGGACGGATCAGATTTCACCTCGGCTGACGTGAAATTCACCTACGAATATTGCACCCACCCCGATGGTGGCTGTGCGCAGGTCACAAAATTCGAAGGCGTTGAAAGCGTTGAAACACCTGACCCACTGACGGTCGTTGTGAACTTTGCCGGCCCAACACCAAACCCATATGGTCCGTTTGTTGGCGGCGAAAGCCCGATCCTTCAGGCCGCACAATTTGCCAACTGCCTTGGCGCCAATGCTCCGACCTGTACGGATGCGAACTTTGGTCCTATCGGCACAGGCCCGTTTGTTGTGGACGAATTCAAACCCAATGACGTGATCCTCATGTCAGCGAACCCGAATTACCGCGATCCGGCCAAGCCAGCATTTGCGTCGGTGACGTTCAAAGGCGGCGGTGATGCCACTGCAGCCGGTCGTGCGGTTATGGAAACAGGCGAATTTGATTACGCTTGGAACCTACAGCTTGCGCCCGATGTGATCGCAAAGATGGAAGAAGGCGGCAAAGGTACGCCCGTTGCAGGCTTTGGCCCATTGGTCGAACGCATCATGCTGAACCAGACAGACCCGAACCCGGATCTGCCAGAAGGCGAACGCTCAACCGCTGCACATCCTCACCCATTCCTGAAAGACCCCGCGGTTTACAAAGCCATGTCAATGGCGATCGACCGTCCTTTGCTGGTCGAAGTTGGATATGGCCAGGCTGGTAAAGTCACCTGTAACTGGGTTCCTGCACCGGATGCCTTCAATTCGACAGCGCGCACCTGCGACGTTCAAGACATCGAAGGCGCAAACAAAATGCTTGATGATGCGGGCATTGTGGACACAGACGGCGACGGCGTACGCGAAAAAGACGGCGTACCTCTGCGCATTCTGTACCAAACATCCACAAACGCTGTGCGTCAGGATTTCCAAGCTTTGGTCAAAGAATGGTGGAGCGAAATTGGTATCGAAGCTGAACTGCGCAACCTTGATGCATCGGTCTTCTTTGGGGGTGATCCAGGGTCGCCTGACACGTTCCAAAAGTTCTATGCCGATGTTGAAATGTACGCGAACACGTATAACGGCACAGATCCGCAAGCCTATCTGGCGAACGGTCTTTGCGACAAGGCACCAAGACCAGACTCGCAGTGGCAAGGCGAAAACATCAGCCGCTTCTGTTTGCCCGAATATGACGAACTGCACGCGGAATTGGCCAAAACAGCCGGTATCGAAGCACGTTCCGAAATTGGTCGCAAGCTGAACGACATGATTGTTGAAAACGGTGGAATGATCCCACTGGTTCACCGGGGTCGTTTGTCTGCGCATGCGAATTCACTGTCTGGCGTTGTTCTGAACGTTTGGGATAGCGAATTGTGGAACGTTGCCGATTGGCACCGTGCTAAATAAGCAAAACGGGTGGGCACCTTGCCCACCCAACGCATCGTAGGGGTCAATTTTCTTAGGAAAATTGACCCGCTGCGGTTCCCAATAATGACAAGAGTCTGAACGAGGCCCCGCGCATGCTGACCTTCACGATCCGCCGGTTGATCCTGTCGATCCCGACGCTTCTGTTTATCAGCCTCGCCATTTTTATGCTTCTCCAACTGGCTCCGGGCGATCCGATGGCACAGGTCCCGCTGACCGTGCCCCCCGAAGTCAAAGAACAGATGCGCCAAGCATTGGGACTGGGTGAACCTGTCCACATTCAATATTGGAAATGGCTGGTACAATTTTTCTGGGTCGAACCACAGGTTCTGATCGATTACCTGACACGTGAAAGCTATTTGTTTGGCTGGTTGCCCGACACACAGCTTTACGACGGTCAGTTGCGCAACATTTCCTGGCAGACCCGTGGTCCTGTCATGGATCTGGTCGTGCAATCCCTGCCCCAGACGATTTGGGTTGTCGGAATGGCCTATGTGGTCGGCGTCTTGATTGCTTTGCCCATCGGCATCTATTCCGCCTATCGTCAGTATTCTGTGTTTGATCAATCCGGTACTTTCATCACGATGATCGGCTTTTCGATCCCGCCGTTTTTCACCGGGCCTTTGCTGATCGTGATCTTTGCCGTGCAGCTGGAATGGTTGCCATCCGTTTACAACACCGTTCTTGAGGTCGTGGATTGGGACACGTTCGTGCTGCAGCTCAAACAAATGGTCTTGCCGGTCATGGTTCTGGCCCTGCAAACAACCGCACAGATCAGCCGCTACATGCGTTCGTCCATGCTGGATAACCTCAATCAAGATTACGTTCGAACCGCCCGATCCAAAGGATTGCGCGAAAGCGTGGTGGTCATGGCGCATGTCCTACGCAATTCCATGATCCCTGTGATCACCGTTATTGCACTTGGCATCCCATCGATTTTTGGCGGCGCAATCATCACCGAAAACGTCTTCAAAGTGAACGGACTGGGGTATCAGCTGCTGATTGCGCTATTTGCCAATGACATTCCCACAGTCATGACCTTCACCTTTATTTTCGCGATCCTCATCGTGTTCTTCAACCTGATCGCCGACGTGCTTTACGGCGTGCTCGACCCAAGGATTCGCTATGACTGATCCGATCACAGAAGAAACGATAGGCGCGTTGCAAGACACAGGCCCGGTGACACCCCCGACCAGCCAATGGAGCGACGTCTGGCGTCAATTCCGCCGCCATAAGGGCGCGATGTTTGGCGGCTTGTTCCTGTTGTTCATCACGCTTTTTGTTCTGATGGGCCCGTATCTATACACGGTAGATGCGCAAAAGCTGGACATCCGGAACAAAGACATGCGGCCCATCTGGACGCTGATTTGGGATGGTGAAGCCAAGGCAGGCTGGAACAAACCTTTGGGCAGCGATCAATTGGGCCGGGACAATCTGGCAAACCTGATCGCAGGTGGCCAAGCTTCGCTAGCCGTGGGCTGGGCTGCAATGATCCTCAGCCTGGTCATCGGGACCGCGATCGGCGTGTGTTCAGGATATTTCCGAAAGCTCGATTTTTGGCTGATGCGCCTTACCGATCTGGTTTTGTCGCTTCCGATCCTGCCCTTGCTTTTGGTGGCCGTGACACTGTTCCGACAACCGCTTAGGGCCAATTTTGGACCGGAAACGGGGATGTTCATTTTGATTGTCGGGGTCATCGCTTTGACATCATGGATGCAAACCGCGCGAATTGTGCGGGGTGACATACTGGCCTTGAAAGAACGCGAATTCATTTTGGCGGCGCGATCGATTGGGACATCCAGCCGACAAATCATCACACGTCACCTGCTGCCCAATGTTCTATCCCCCATCATGGTGTCAGCAACTTTGGGTTTGGCCACGGCCATCATCACCGAAAGCGCACTTAGCTTTTTGGGCGTTGGCTTTCCGTCAGATTTCCCGACATGGGGCAAATTGTTGGCGGATGCTGTGCTGCGGATGGAAGAATATCCAGAACGCGTTTTGTTGCCCGGTATTGCGATTTCATTGACAGTTCTGTCCGTCAATTACCTTGGTGACGGCCTGCGCGACGCATTGGATCCACGCATTCGCGGGCGCTAATCTGACGCAAAATCCAAAGCTGAAACAAAAGAAAATGCCCGGTTCAAAAAGAACCGGGCAGACTGTTTACCAAAAACGTTCAGTACAATGGTCACTCGCTATGTGTACTTAAAATTAACAATGCGCATCCGACAAAAAACATCTGTACTCGCGGGAACAAATTACCAGATATTTCAAAACGCTCCGGATGCCGCCAATCTTGGTTAACCACGCAACTTTTTCATCACCAAACCAGCAACCATCTGCACAACCATACCTGCGATACCACCGCCAACGAGGTTACCTGCAACTGCACCAACATCCATACCAGCAGCGGCATCACCGCCTAAACCGCCCAACAAACCACCTAATAATTGACCACCGCCGATGCCACCAAGTGCACCAGTAATTGCATTCCCGGTGTTCCCAAAGGAAACACCTTGCATGACCTTAGCCCCACCAACGCCACCAACTGCACCACCGATAACTTGTGCAATTATGGTTTCCATTTCTCCCCTCCTTCGCCGTTGAAAAGAACATAAGTACGGCCGCAAAACTTTACGCGGGGAAAAATTAACCACGAATAACCGTAACTAGAATTCAAGTAACTTGGGGGCGTTATTCCATCTTTCGACGGATGCGACGCACCAAAGCCCAGACCAGCAAAACAACCGGGACAGTCACCGCCGCCGTCAACATCCCCTTTGAGACGTTCACCAATGCGGTCGCCGGGTACAATACATAGGACACCAACGAGACCGCGTAATAGCTGATGGCCACCACCGACAATCCTTCAACCGTCTTTTGCAACCGCAGTTGCAAATCCGATCGCTGATCCATGCTTTTCAGCAGCTTTTGATTTTGCGCACTGCGTTCCACGTCAACACGTGTACGCAACAAATTCGCGGCACGCACGGCACGTGCGCTCATCGCATCAAGGCGATGCTCTACCGAATTCACCGTGCGCATAGCGGGTTCGTAACGCCGCATCATAAACTCTGCGAATATTTGACGCCCACGCCATCTGCCTTCGCGCAGCGCCAATATCCGCTGATTCACAATCGCCTCATAGGCCCCTGTCGCACCAAACCGAAAAGAGGTCTGCGCCGACACCGTTTCCAGCTCTGCTGAAATCTCAAGCAGTGATTGCAAAGTCGTCTCAGGCCCTGTGGCGCCCCCGCTCATTTCACCAACAAGATCGGTCAAACGCGTATCCAACGCCCCCAGTTGTGGCCCCAGATCCCGCACCCGCGCAAACCCAAGCATCGACATTGACTTATAGGTTTCAATCTCGCACAGCCGTTGAACAATACGCCCAATCCGACGCGTACCCGTTTCCGGGGCGACGAACACAGCGAACCGCATATGCCCGTTTTCATCGATGCGAAAATCACCCGCAGCCACAGCCGCATCGTCCAGAACCGAACTGACCGCAAGGCTTTCAGGCACAAACCAAGCGGCAAGTTGCTTGCCGATCTCCCTTTCTGACGGGCGCGGCGCAATCCGCACCAAACAGGACGTGATACATTCCCCCGGCGCGTCACTTAACCATTCTTCGGGAAACGGATCAAAAGCGCTGGCATCAAAGGGCCGCTGCTCCAACGCCTCGGTAAAGACTGTGTAGGTCACAAATTCGGTGTGCTGTTCCCACTTGAGCCAGCGCCGCCCAATCGGCCCGTAATAATGCGTGGCCCCCGGTTGCGGATGCGGTGCACCATAGCGATCCAATAACCTGATCAAATGATCCAGATCTTCTGAGCGATCCCGCACAGCAGCCCGTTCAGGTTGTTTAATCGCGACATAGGCCGCACTGCACGGCGCCGACATGGATGGGAATGGTCGCGCGTGAAGCTCGTTTGCCAGTTTGTAGCGCAGCGGATGATCTGCAAGTGGGGACATCAGACAGGTCCTAACAGGAAAGTGTCGAACACAATGTAAGGCGGTTCGTCCAAAATGAAAAGAAATTCTTTTAAAACAAATAGTTAGCGGAATACCATCGTATACCGAACTGATTTGGCCAAGCGGACCGAGAGCGCAGTTTTTGACAGACACCTTGGGTTTCACTGCCACCCATGCTCAATGTCTCGGATGCAGGACTTTGCTGCCGTCCGCAGCTGCCGCTCCAACATCTGGTTTGACGGACTTGCGATGATGATTACGAAGGGCAAAAAGGCGGTACATAGCCTTCCAACATGTTGCCAAGATACTCCAGCCGGTTCGGCATAGTATCTCGTACTGCTGCCTCGACATCTGCGGGTAGTCGACCTGGATGGTAAAGCATGGTCCAAGCGAATAACGCGCTTTCGGCAATGTCTTCTTTATTTCGATTATCGGCCGCATATTGTGTGATGAAATCGTCGTCTGCGATCTGATTTGAAAACCAATCAAGATCGTTTGAAAGCACCGGATCCAGCGCGACATGCGCGCTCTCGTGAAAGACCGTTTCGTCTAGGTCATGCTCGGCCAGGCGCCGTTCCATCAAACCATCGTAAAGGGTAAAAAACCCTCCTTGTGCCTCTTCCCATGCTGCACCTTCGCCATCGAGGATGTTCACATATCGCAATTCGTTTCTCATCAAGGTCGGCAATCTGGAGATGGATGCGGCAGCTTCCATCGCGCGTTGTTGCGGGTCGCCGACCTCAGGGTGAACGTTGATACGGATTTGTTGATCGGGAAAGGTAATATCGAAATGAAGTGCACCTTCGACAAACAGTAAATCTCGTCTTGGATCATACATTTCTGTTCTGCCACCTTCGCTTTCTGTGATCGACCAACAAGCTCCGGGATCGTTTGCGTGTATGAAGTCAAGATCGTTGGATGCGACAGAATTCGGGTAGAGTGGTTCAGCTATCAATAAGCTGGGCGCACTGACGAGGATGACTGAGAAAACTAACGATTTCAAAATTATCTCCAAATTTTCAATTTATATGAGCAGACCTTGGCGTCGTCAGCAACATCGGTCAACATGGGCTCGCAACGGACAGTCGTCCACAAAAAAAGCCCCGCAAATCTGCGGGGCTTTCCTCATTCGATGTAACGAATATTAGTCGATCAAAGGCAACAGCTTATCAAGCGACGCCTTGGCATCCCCATAGAACATGCGTGTGTTTTCTTTGAAAAACAGCGGGTTTTCGATGCCCGAATACCCAGTGCCCTGACCACGTTTGGACACGAACACTTGCTTGGCTTTCCAACATTCCAGAACCGGCATACCGGCAATTGGGCTGTTTGGATCGTCTTGCGCCGCTGGGTTCACGATGTCATTTGACCCGATCACGATGGCAACATCCGTTTCCGGAAAATCATCGTTGATCTCGTCCATTTCCAGAACGATGTCATAAGGCACGCGTGCTTCGGCCAGCAGAACATTCATGTGACCGGGCAAACGACCAGCCACAGGGTGGATCGCAAAACGCACCTCTTTGCCGGCCGCACGCAGCTTGCGTGTCAGTTCGCTGACCGATTGCTGGGCTTGTGCCACGGCCATCCCGTATCCCGGAATGATCACAACACTGTCCGCATCATTCAATGATGCCGCAACGCCGTCTGCTTCGATTGCGATCTGTTCGCCTTCCACTGCCATTTGTTCACCCTGTGGGCCACCAAAGCCCCCAAGAATAACGCTGACAAAGGACCGGTTCATCGCCTTACACATGATGTAAGACAAGATCGCCCCGGACGACCCGACAAGCGCACCCGTCACGATCAGCAGATCGTTGGACAAGGTGAACCCAATCGCAGCTGCCGCCCAGCCTGAATAGCTGTTCAACATCGACACAACGACAGGCATGTCCGCGCCACCAATGCCCATGATCAGATGCCAACCGATAAAGAAGCTCAGCAGCATAATCAGGAACAGCGGGATCATTCCGCCATAGGCCAAATACAGGATGGCCAACAGGATACTGGCCCCTGCCGCCGCAGCATTCAGCATATGGCCACCGGGCAACGGTGCAGGCTTCCCATCCACACGTCCGGCCAGCTTACCAAAGGCAATCACCGATCCGGTAAATGTCACGGCACCAATAAAGACACCCAAGACCACTTCGACCTGCAAGAACGCAATCTCAGCCGATGACTTCTTGGCAATCTTAGCCGCAAAGCCAACCAATTCAGCTGTGCCCTCGCCGGACGCTTTCATGGCCGCAACCCGCAAACGCTCCATTTCGGCATTCAAAGCCACAAACACAGCGGCCAAACCAACAAACGAATGCAGCGCCGCAACCAGCTGAGGCATCTCGGTCATTTCGACCTTTTGCGCCACATAGGTTCCGATTGCGCCGCCGATCACCATCATGACAATCATGATGCCAATATTGCCGATGCCAGGTCCAAGCAGCAGGAAAACAACCGCAAGGGCCATCCCCACAATGCCATACCAAACCGCGCGTTTCGCGCTTTCTTGATTGTTCAGCCCACCCAGTGACAGGATGAACAGAATGCTCGCGGTGATGGCCGCGGCAGTGACGAATTGTTCACTGAACATAACTTAAGCCCTCTCCGCTTAGGATTTCTGGAACATTGCGAGCATCCGGCGTGTCACCAGAAAACCCCCAACAATGTTAATCGTTGCAATCAACACCGACACAGCAGCCAGTATGACAACCACCCCATTGCTTGATCCGATCTGCAATATCGCCCCAAGAACGATAATGCCCGAAATCGCATTGGTGACAGCCATCAACGGTGTGTGCAGCGCGTGGCTGACATTCCAAATCACTTGGAACCCGATAAAGCAGGCCAACACAAACACGATAAAGTGCTGCATGAACGATGCTGGCGCAACAAGCCCCAGCAGCCCCATCAGAACCGCACCAATCCCCAGAATTTTCACCTGAGACATCGTCTGCGCTTTAAAGGCCGCAGCCTCTTGCGCCTTCTTCTCTTCCGGTGTCAGCTCTTTTGGCTTTTCTTTCGCCACGGCTGCGATCGCTTGAATTTTCGGTGCTGGCGGTGGCCAGGTCACTTCCTTTTCATGGGTCACAGTCGCGCCCCGGATCACGTCATCTTCCATGTTATGGTTGATCACGCCGTCTTTTTCAGGGGTCAGATCTGTCAACATGTGACGCACGTTTGTTGCGTACAATGTCGACGATTGCGTCGCCATACGGCTTGGGAAATCAGTATATCCCACAATCGTCACGCCATTGTCGCTGACGATCTTGTCGTCCGGAACCGTCAATTCACAGTTCCCGCCGCGCTCTGCCGCAAGATCCACAATCACCGAACCCGGCTTCATCATCTCGACCATATCCTTGGTCCACAAAACCGGCGCATCGCGGTTCGGGATCAAAGCGGTACAGATAACGATGTCGATCTCGGGGGCCAATTCACGGAACTTGGCCAGCTGAGCGTCACGGAATTCCGGGCTGGACGGGGCCGCATAGCCTCCAGTCGCCGCGCCGTCTGTTTGTTCTTCCCCAAACTCAAGAAAAACAAATTCAGCGCCCATCGATTCAATCTGTTCGGCCACTTCTGGGCGCACATCAAACGCATAGGTGATCGCACCCAAGGATGTTGATGTCCCGATTGCTGCAAGACCAGCAACACCAGCGCCAATAACCAGAACCTTGGCCGGCGGCACCTTGCCCGCAGCAGTAACCTGCCCGGTAAAGAAACGTCCGAAATTGTTGCCCGCCTCAATAACCGCACGGTAGCCCGCGATATTGGCCATCGATGACAACGCATCCATCTTTTGCGCCCGGCTGATGCGTGGCACCATGTCCATCGCAATAACCGTTGATCCCTTTTTGGCCGCAGATTCCATCTGCTTTTCATTGGCCGCAGGGTAAAAGAACGAAATCAACGTCAGCCCATCACGCATGCGACGCATTTCACCGCCATCCGGTGGACGCACCTTGGCCAGAACATCCGACCCTTTCCAAAGGGCTGCGGCCGTCTTGACGACTTCAACGCCAGCACTATCATAGGCTGCATCCGAAAACCCAGCCGCTTGACCAGCACCGCTCTCAATCAAACACGTATGACCAAGCTTTTGCAGCGCAACCGCACTGTCTGGGGTCATCGCAACGCGCGCTTCTCCCTCAAATGTCTCTTTTGGTGTCCCGATTTTCACCGCTCGCATCCCCTCCGTCTAAAGATATTGGGCCTTCATAGCCCCAGCATATTGAGGTTCCACTACAGGTCGTTGCGTCGAACTTCAAGCAAGCCGCCACGCAAGCACCACCTCAGAAATTGTCAACGCGAAAGCAATTTCGCACATATTTCAGGCAGATCGCTTGATTGTCATGCCACCCCGCAATCGCATCCGTTCTTTTGACCCACAAGGCGCGCCACCTGATCAATATGCCCGCTCAAGCCAAAATTAAGCGAACAAGCTCATCTAATTACGCGACAAATCCGTTTTCGGTTCTGCATATCACCTCCAAGAACCTGACGCGGAAACCGGCCTTCGCCTATCAATACGCACTCGTATGCACCTACGCCCCCCACGCTCCTAACCCGCAAAAAGAACGTTCCGGCATATTCCCTTGCGCACAATGCCGCAGCCAAATGCAAGACACGCAAACAGCAGACTTGCCCCGCCCCTACAACAACGTAATCTAGCTTTGAAAAACGGAGGCTCCCATGGATATCAAAGGCAAGCACGCATTCGTCACCGGTGGCGGCACCGGCATCGGTCTGGCAATTGCCCGCGACCTGGCCGATCGCGGGGCGCAGGTCACCATCACCGGACGGCGTTTGGATGTTTTGGAAAGCGTGGCAACCAATGGGCTGCACCCCGCCGCCCTTGATGTACAGGACGAAGCCGCAATCCGCGACACCGTCGCCGCCAGCATATCCGCCCGCGGACCGATCCAGATTTGCATTCCCAATGCTGGCCTCGCCGAAGGGCGCACCTTCCCCAAAACCTCGTCCGCGTTCTGGCGCAACATCATGGCCACAAACCTTGATGGCGCGTTTTTGACGATCCGCGAATGCTTGCCGTCTATGCGCGAAACAGAGTGGGGCCGCGTGATCGCCGTCAGCTCAATCGCGGGCTTGCGCGGCCTGCCCGGTGCCGCCGCCTATTCCGCCTCCAAACATGGATTGATTGGCCTAATCCGCTCCCTGTCCGAAGAATACATGGGCGGTCCCATCACCTTCAATTCGATCTGCCCCGGCTACACCGACACGCCTATTGTGGATCGCAACGAAAAAGCCATCGCTGAAAAGACAGGCATCAGCGTCGCGGACGCGCGCAAATCAATGACCCGCGCCAACCGCCACAATCGTTTGGTGGATGTCGCTGAAATCGCCGCCGCCACCCGCTGGCTCACCGGCCCTGCCTCGGGCAGCATCAACGGCCAAAATATAGAAATCGCAGGTGGTCAAACCTAACCGAAATGACATCGCCAGGGTCGGCGGGTGGGCGAATTTGCGCAGCAAAGAGAGCCACCAAGCCGATCCACCACACTTAACTTAAGGATCGCGAGCAAACGAAACAGACAGAAAACGTCTATGCGCTGCGCAACACCGGACGCGCACGCCCATGATCGGCCCAGTCGCGGACTGCCGCGCCAAAGGCTTTGAACAATGGTCGCGACACCGGATCTTGCGCCGCATTCCATTCAGGATGCCATTGCACCGACAACGTGAACCCCGGCGCGCCATCGATATAGGTCGCCTCGGGCGTTCCGTCTGGCGCGTACCCATCCACGATAATCCGCTCGCCCGCATCCTTGATGCCTTGACCGTGCAAAGTGTTGGTCATCACCTTGCGCGCGCCCATCACCCGTTCAAACGGACCGCCTTCGCTAAATGTGACTTCATGGCGCAAAGCGAATTTCTCTTCAATCGTGCCATCGGGGGGCATGCGGTGATTGTCGCGCCCCGGCAAATCGCGAATTTCAGGATAAAGCGACCCCCCCATGGCCACGTTAACCTCTTGAAATCCACGACAGATTCCCAAAAAAGGCTGTCCCCGTTCGACCAACGCTCGGATCAAAGGCAATGCCAACCCGTCGCGTTCTCGGTCAAAATCACCATGCGCTTCGGTCGCGGCTTCACCGTATTCTTCCGGATGCACATTGGGCCGCGCTCCGGTGAACACAAAACCTGCACACCTGTCCATCAAATCTTCAATAGACACATAAGCCGGATCCGCCGGCACCAGCAGCGGCAATCCCTCTGACACCTCCGCGACGGCGGACGTGTTGATCACACCACCACCATGCACACGGTAGTCTTCGTTGATCACGTGGATATTGCTGATGATACCAATAATCGGACGCGCCATTCGGACCTCTCGCATTTAAACTGAGGTCGGTATAGCGCAGCCGCACGCGCTCTTCCATACGCAGCCACGCGCAATCACCTGTGCATGGCTGCTTATGTCCAAAATGGCTTAAATTTCTGCCACCAATCCTGCCGCTTCGATGCCGGCTTGACCGGCGATTGCATCATTGTCGGACGAATCCCCCGTCACGCCAACAGCGCCAAGAACCCGGCCACGCTTGTCATGCAACAAAATACCGCCCGGAACCGGGACAACCTGCCCGCCAAAAGCACCGTTCATGGCCGACATGAAATACGCCTGCTGCTCCGCACGCGCCATCTGTGCTGTCCCTGCGATGCCCAACATGATTGATCCATAGGCTTTGCCATGCGCAATTGCGAACCGACCAGGGCTGGCCCCATCTGAACGTTCGAATGCAATCACATGACCTCCTGCGTCCAGAACGATAACCGACAAAGGTTTCAATTCTAGCGCGCGACCTTTTTCAATCGTTTTTCGCACAATCGTGCGTGCCTTATTCAAAGAAACCATAGTCTTTCACCTTCATCTCTTGTCCAAGTGCCGTCCGGACATCCTCGGGGATGGGGGCAATCCCCCCATATTCATAACAACTGTTATCAACAGACTTCCGCACCAACAGCAACAGACGTCGTTTGCATCAACCCGCAGCTTTGGCGTCCAACCGACGTTCATGCAAAACCGGTTCTGTATATCCAGACGGCTGCACCCGCCCTTTCAACACCAAATCACACGCGGCTTGAAAGGCAACCCCGTCATATCCCGGCGCCATCGGAATATAGCTCGGATCACCTGCGTTTTGCGCATCAACCGTGACCGCCATCCGTTTGAGCCCATCCAATGCTTGATCCGCGCTGATCACATCATGATGCAACCAATTGGCCAAAGCTTGCGCCGAAATCCGGCACGTCGCACGATCTTCCATCAATCCAACATCATTAATGTCAGGCACTTTGGAACATCCCACGCCCGCATCGACCCAACGCACAACATATCCAAGGATCCCTTGCGCATTATTATCCACTTCGCGCGCAATCTCTTCTTGTGAAAAATTGCGCCCCGTCGCGACCGGCACCGTCAACAGATCATCCAATGACCCGCGCGCGCCCCCTGCCCGCAACGCGTCTTGACGCGCCAGAACATCCACCTTGTGATAATGCGTGGCATGCAATGTCGCCGCCGTTGGGGATGGCACCCAAGCGCAAGTCGCGCCCGCATTGGGGTGGCCAATCTTTTGATCCAACATATCCGCCATCAGATCGGGCATCGCCCACATCCCTTTACCGATCTGCGCTTTGCCCTTCAAACCACAAGCCAAACCGATATCGACATTGCGATCTTCATAAGACGCGATCCATGCCGCCCCTTTCATCTCGCCTTTTGGCACCATCGGGCCCGCTTCCATCGAGGTGTGAATTTCATCACCCGTGCGATCCAGGAACCCAGTATTAATGAACGCAACACGCGATTTGGCGGCCCGGATACATTCCTTCAGATTGACGCTCGTGCGCCGCTCTTCATCCATAATGCCCAGTTTGACCGTATGTTTGGGCAACCCAAGAACCGCCTCTACTCGGCCAAAGATCTCATCCGCAAACGCAACCTCTTCCGGCCCGTGCATTTTGGGTTTTACGACATAGACCGAGCCATGTGCCGAATTGCCGATCCCTTGCCCGCGGGTATCATGGCTGGCGATCATGGTGGTGATCATCGCATCCATCAGGCCTTCGCCCACTTCGTGGCCGTCACGGTCCTGTATCGCTGGGTTGGTCATCAAATGCCCGACATTCCGGATCAACATCAACGCACGGGTTTTCACCTCAAACGCGGCGCCGTTTGCATCGGAATACATCTGGTTCGGCGCCATGCGACGCGTCTGAACCTTGCCGCCCTTTTCAAAGCTTTCTTCCAGATCGCCCTTCATCAGACCAAGCCAGTTGGAATAGGCCAACACCTTGTCTTCGGCATCGACCGCCGCCACGGAATCTTCGCAATCCATGATCGTCGACATCGCGGATTCCAAACGGACATCCGAAATTCCAGCGGCATCACTTGCGCCAATCGCACTGGATGCATCCACAACAACTTCGACACGCAGACCGTTGTTCTTGAACAGATAATGATCCGATCCATCCCCACGACGCGCGCCTTCAAATGCTCCCGCATCTTTTAAGGAAACAACAGCGTCTTTGGCGGTAATGACCGGCACAGACCCGTCCAACGTCAAAGACGTGACATCGGCCCACGACGCACCCTGCAGCGGTAACGCGTCATCCAAAAATCCTTTAGCCCATGCGATAACACGCGCCCCACGCGCCGCATCATATCCGCCAGCACTTGGCAAATCCCCCAACGCATCTGTTCCATACAGCGCGTCATACAGGCTGCCCCACCGCGCATTTGCAGCGTTCAACGCAAACCGAGCGTTCATGATCGGAACCACCAATTGCGGCCCCGGTATCGTTGCAATTTCGGGATCCACATTGGCCGTTTCGATTTCGAATTCTGGCCCTTCGGGCAACAGATACCCGATCTCTTTCAGGAACGCTGTATATTCGGCGGCATCATGTGGCTGCCCACGACGGGCCACATGCCACGCATCGATCTGCGCTTGCATCTCTTCGCGCTTGGCCAACAGATCACGGTTTTTGGGTCCCAGATCATGCACCAAAGCGGAAAACCCCGCCCAAAAATCTGCGCTCGCCACACCGGTGCCTGGCAATGCTTGGTCTTCAATAAACGCCGCCAGCTCTGGCGCGACATTCAGATCACTACGCTCAACATACATGGGGTGGTGCCTCCGTTGCATTCCTGTCAGACCCATGTAGAGATAAAATTTCCTATCGTAAACAGTTTCGGTCAAATTATTTTACCAATTACGGAAAATTGGAAAATAGCCGCCATTATCAATGCAGGATTTTGGTGCCAATCCTCACAAATATCCAACATCCCAAGACCGCTATCCCGGCGGCTACACACAAAACCCCGCGCGCGCCACCCCTTCCCAGCAGATCAGCTTGCAGCCCCTCGCACCCCGCACTACGCTCCGCGCAAACCTGTTCCTCATTCAAGGACACTCAGATGCGCGACGCAGCCCCTAAAACGATCTACCTCAAAGACTATTCGCCCTTCGGCTTTCGCGTCGAATCCGTCAATCTGACCTTTGATCTGGCCCCATCGGCCACCATTGTCACCACGCGCATCCGCTTTGCGCCCAATCTGGATGCAACCGACAAAACGTTTTTCCTGCACGGCGAAAACCTTACGCTTTTGCGCGCAACGATTGACGGCGAAACGGTCAAACCCGACGTCACGCCAGAAGGTCTGACATGCGATGTGCCCGCGATCCCCTTCACATGGGAAAGCGAAGTGCGCATCGATCCGGCCGCCAATACCGCGCTCGAAGGGCTGTATCTGTCCAACGGTATGTATTGCACCCAATGCGAGGCCGAAGGGTTTCGCAAAATCACCTATTACCCCGACCGCCCAGATGTCATGTCGACCTTTACCGTGCGCGTGAACGGGCCGCATCCTGTGCTGTTGTCCAACGGCAACCACGTCGCGGCAGGGGATGGGTGGTCAGAATGGCACGATCCGTGGCCAAAACCGGCCTATCTGTTTGCCCTCGTGGCCGGCGATTTAATCGCTCATCGCGGTAAATTCAAAACCAGCGAAGGCCGCGATGTCGATCTTGCCGTCTGGGTCCGCCCCGGCGACGAAGGCAAATGCGAATTCGCGATGGAAGCATTGATCAAGTCAATGGAATGGGACGAAAAAGTCTATGGCCGCGCCTATGACCTTGATGTGTTCAACATCGTCGCTGTCGACGATTTCAACATGGGGGCGATGGAAAACAAAGGCCTGAACATCTTTAATTCCTCTGCTGTACTGGCCAGCCCAGAAACCGCCACCGACAACAATTTTGAACGCATCGAAGCGATCATTGCGCATGAGTATTTCCACAACTGGACAGGCAACCGCATCACCTGTCGGGATTGGTTCCAGCTGTGCCTCAAAGAAGGATTAACGGTCTTCCGCGATGCGCAATTCACCTCGGATGTGCGCTCTGAACCGGTCAAACGTATCTCGGATGTGATCGACCTGCGCGCGCGCCAATTCCCCGAAGACCAAGGCCCGCTGGCCCACCCCGTGCGCCCCGAAAGCTTTCAGGAAATCAACAACTTCTATACCGCGACCGTCTATGAAAAAGGCGCCGAAGTGATTGGTATGCTCAAACGCCTTGTCGGTGATCGGGCGTATGAAACCGCACTCAATCTGTATTTTGACCGCCATGACGGTGACGCCGCCACGATCGAGGATTGGATACAAGTCTTTCAAGACGCCACCGGACGCGATCTGACGCAATTCAAACGCTGGTATGCGCAGGCAGGCACGCCTCATTTGTCTGCAAAGGAAACATGGGACGATGGGACATTCACCCTGACCTTCACCCAAGACACCAAACCGTCCTCTTATACCGCACAACCCGGCCCGCAGGTGATGCCGATTGCCATTGGCCTTTTGAACCCCGATGGCTCCGAAGCGCTGAAAACGCAAATGCTGGAGATGACCAAAACCAGCCAAAGCTTCAGCTTTTCCGGCCTGTCAGACCGCCCCAAAGCATCGATTTTGCGTGGCTTCTCAGCCCCTGTGGTTCTGGATTACCAAGCCGATCACGCCTTTTTACTGGCCCACGACACCGACCCGTTCAACCGATGGGAAGCAGGCCGCACATTGGGCCGCAATGCGTTGCTGAACATGATCACCAAACGGGCCGCCCCCGACCCGGCGTATTTGGATGGGCTTGCCGCTGTTGTGACTGACAACGACCTTGATCCGGCCTATCGCGCGTTGATGTTGGGTTTGCCCGGTCAATCAGAGCTGGCCGCTGAATTGCACCGCCAAGGCGAAACCCCCGACCCGGACACCATCTATCAAGCCCATCAAGGGCTGCGCGACACCGTTTCTGCGCGTCTGGCCGACGATTTGCCAGCCCTTTACAGCGACCATCAAGTGACCCGCACATATCGCCCAAACGCCACGCAATCAGGTATGCGCAGCCTTGGTAATTCAGCACTGTCCCTACTGACCCGTATCGACGGCGGTGCACAGGCCCAAACCCAATATGACGCCGCCAATAACATGACACAGCAACTGGCCGCATTGGCCTGCCTTGTACGCGCTGGCAAAGGCGACAACGCCCTTGCCTCCTTTGAAGCGCAATGGACGGATGATCGCCTTGTCATGGACAAATGGTTCGGCATTCAGGTGATGGAAGCCAAACCAGATGACGCCGCAGACACCGCCACAGCCCTGACGCGCCACGCAGCCTTCAACATGAAAAACCCAAACCGGTTCCGTGCCACGCTTGGCGCACTGACAATGAACCACGCCGGGTTTCACGCCAAAGACGGCTCGGGCTATGCATTGCTGGCCAGCTGGCTGATCAAACTTGATCCGCTGAACCCGCAAACCACAGCGCGCATGTGCACCGCCTTTCAGACATGGCGGCGCTATGACGCCATCCGCCAATCGCTGATCAAATCCGAACTGGAACGCATCGCCGAAACCCCTGATCTCAGCCGAGACACCAGCGAAATGATCGAACGCATCCGCAACGCGTAACCAAACAAGCCGCGGCGCCCCTTTGACCGGCTTGCCGCGGTATCCTCTTTGCAAAAGCTAAGATGTGGAGCGTCTCGTGTCTTTGACCCAATGCTGCGGCATTGTTGGACGCATATCCATTATCCGTGCCATGCAATATCGGCCCGACAGTCAAGCATCCCCGCCCCAAACCCGCCATCCGCCGCAAACTGTTCAAAATGTGGGCAATGCGGACTTTGCTGCCCTCCGCTGCTGGTGTTTCAATGTCCGGTTTGCCGAGCCGTTCGAAAAACGGTCCTTTTGGGGAGGTTTGCTAATGGTAGGAAAGAGCCTTTGTTGGCGATTAGATCGGTCTAGTCACTCGCCATTTATCCAACAACCATCTTGACCAAAATGAAACACTGCGCCTGTAGCGGGGGCGAGAAACGGATCTGGTTTGATATGAACATCCACGGATATTACCGTGCCGTTAGGAACAGGGGAATTAAACTGCTGTTCCATAACTTCACCAAACTCAACGTAATAAAAACCTTGGGCATTAGCTGCATAAATAACAGCTTCTCGATTCAAACATACTTGCGTGGCAGCGTCTTTATAGAACTGCTGTTCAGATTGAAGGCGGTCATACCGATGCTTCAAGCTTGATGAACTGAGTGTTTGATAGAAAAGCAGCAGAACGAGGGTAAAAAGAGTTAGAGCAACCGAAGTTTTTTTCATTAGCCTAAGTTACTGATCGATTTTTCGAGAGACAAGACGAGATCGTTGATTGAGCCAATACAAGTAGTGGCGGTTTCGTCTGTTCCAATAACCCTCGTTTTTGGATGACATTATTGATGTAGCCACCCAATATGGCCTAAACAGTTTGAAATAATCTACGAACACTGGGCCGTGGCATGATAAATTTTGTGATATCACTAGCCCTCATAACAGTTTTAGTTGGAATTGTTCTTTTTACCCTCACACGTAAACGCACGTATCTCGCACTCCATGAGAAAGGGCTTCAAACAAACCCAATCTACAAGTGGAGCCTTCCGAAATCTAACAAGAACCAACAGCGGTTGGTCATGTCATATCGAATGTCTGCTCCAGTTTTTACAGTAGAAAATCGAGCGTGCGAGTACAGCAGATATCCATATGGTGTTCCCATGGATTGGCATATTTTCCTCATTGGACCAGGCGGCGTTGGCAAGACTTCAACCGGACCTCATCTTGCGAAGCTCGTGGGTTGCGAGTTCGTCGATTTGGATGACCTTTTCATGTCGGGCCCGGGACACATCGGGCGCTACATCAAAGATCATGGTTACGCTCGGTATGTGCGTGAAAACTCTAAACTGTTCTTTGAGCATATCTTTCGTCGCTCTCGGCCCTGTGTTTGCGCTCTTTCTTCTGGCTTCCTGATCGCTGATGTTGAAGTCGAGACTGTCGAATTGAACAGGGCTGCAGTTAAAGGGAAAGGGTATTCAGTCTTGCTCTTGCCTCATGCGGAGGACGATGAATGCGTGAAGATTGTTGCCGCACGTCAGGTTCAACGCGGCCTCAATTTAAGGCACGAAATCGAACATCCGAAATTTTTAGCACGTCTGCCAGTATACAGATCATTCGCAGATCAAGTTACGGTCTTTCAAGGAGCGCCTAAAGATGCCGCTCATTCAATCTTTGCCGCGCTTGGCAAGATAGCCACTTAAAAGCAGCCATCAGTTGATGGTGCAGCATCTGGTAAAAACAGGCTCGAACCCGCCATTCACCGCAATCTGTTCAAATGTCGGCAATGCGGACGAAATGCAAATTCGCATCGGTGTCCCAAAGGTCTGCTTTGCGCTACCAGTCGCATGCGGCCTCATCAGATCGATCTAGTCGATATCGGGTTGAAGAGCTGCCTTCTTCTAACAAGTTTGAGCGGATTTTGCCGTCTGAGCAGCTATCATCGGACAGTCGAAATCCATCCGTCGCAACCGTAAGACCATGCGCATCATTCGTAATTACATCGAAAGCGCCTCCGTCGCATTCGACACCAAATCTCAACGGCGTTTCATAATTTCCGGCAACTTCCCCGGCGCGCATCCCACCAAAGCCAGCGCGCCCAGCGTGGCCTTGATCTGCCAAAAGAACCTTGACGTCAGCGTTCGTAATGCCGTCTCCTTGGCTGAACAGGATACTAATTCTGTCCACCACCTGCTCTGGATTTCTTGCCAGATGCTCATCCGAATAATCTCTAGTAAAGCACCCAAGTGGAAGGTTTTGCGCGGTTGCGGATATGGGACTGAGTAGGGTGAGCAGTAGTATTAGGTTGTATCGCATTTTCGGCTCCAACACGGGTAGTTAGCAAGAGTGCAATTTATGATAAGCAGACCCTCCTACATGCCGCAGCATTGGTCAACGTGGGTTCACAACCGCCATTCGCTACCGTCTGCCCGCACGTCCGGTTCGTGGGTTTTGGGTCAGTTTTTGACGTAGTGGTCAACGTCGTCAAACGGTCCATATACGGATAACCAGTCTTCAATACTGGGGTTGCGCCAACTGTGTAAGAGTATCGCAATTTGTGCAGTGATAAGATCCCTTGAACAACCGCACTCTCGTCTCGTTTCCGGGATCATTCTGCGCCTGAGCGAGTGCCAAAACGGTCTGGGCCGGACTGCCGGGTTCCAGGTCGGTGCAGGGTTGAACAAATCCATCGGCCCGGTTGGGTGCGCCATCCCTATGATCCAACAACATTGGACTTTTCCACCGCACCCGCAGATCAGCTTCATCCATATCGTCTTGCGGCGCATAACAAGCCATGCGTTGATCATACATTACGAAATCGTACACACAGCGGCAGTGCCCGCACCCAAAACACCCCTCATCACCGTAACTCAAGAATTGCGCAAGATGTCGATCACCCTTTGCAGCGGCCGCACCTGACAAAAAATACCCGCGGCTTGATGGATCTTGCGTATCTTTGTAACTTTGCATGCAAAGCTCAAATATCGCGTCTTGGGCTTGAAAAAACGCATCGCGGATTTTGGCAATAACCTGCAGGTCGGCCTCGTTTACGGCATCTCGCGCAAGCAGGTCTTCACGACGCTCAAGTTCGGCGCGTCGATGTTCGCGTGTATACGTAAGCGGGATCTCTGGTTGGTCACTGTCGTCAATTTTCATTTCTGCCGCCAGCGCAGACAACGCATCTTTAACTTCTGCACTCAATAGGCCAAGCTGTTCACTCTCCGAAGGTAAGGGCCGGGGAAATTCCGGATCCTTCAGGTCTTGTCGTGCATATTCGGCCAAGGACCGAATGGTATCAAGCTTGCGATCCCAAGCCTGCGTTGTGCGCGCCAACCCCTGTGGAATTTCTCTATCTTCCTCCCCGCAACCTCCACCCGTTTCAAAGGCCACCACAGAAACATGGCCCAGAAAATGGGCGATACTCTCAGCTCCTTGCGTTGAGGTGTGTTTTGAGATGTCCAGCAAATGCGGCACAGCGGCATAGGTCGCGCCGTAACACGTATCCTGATGACACAAACAATCCCAAAACAGTGAATTTGCGACGGCTTCATCCCACTCTTGTGACAGATCGCCTAAAATCTTGGGAATGTCCCGGTCTCGATGTGCATCATCAAGCTTGTGCCACAATGGATCCGTAAGAGGTAAAACAAACATCCCGTGACTCTAAACCGGACAAACCAACCCTTTCAAGCATTGAACAAAAAAACTTGGCGAAGCATAAGCACACTTCGCCAAGTTTTCTGAAATCAAGCGTCAATTAGAGGGGTCAGTGACGCTTGTGAAGCCCACGGTGACCGCCATGACTGAAGTGGCGGCGATGACCACGGTGAATGCTGCGGTTTCCTCCGAAATGGCTGCGGCGGGAAAAGCTGCCGTGACGGGAAAACTTATGGCTGCGGTTGCTAAAATGAAAGCTACTGTGAACCTTCTTCCGTCGTGAAACCTGGGTGAACTTAGGCTTGCCGAACCGGTCGTGTCCGATGAACTTTACATAGTGGCCCGAAGTGGTTTTGTACGTTTGACCAACAACGTAAGCGGTATTTGCAGTGGCTTGGGTGGGTGCAGTTGTGAAGGACATAGTTGAAAGAGCGACAATCAAAGCGAAGACGGGAGATTTGAATTTAAGTTGCATTATTCAGCTCCTTTAAAGCCGGTGTTGCGTTGCCTTCAGCATGACTGGGAATGGCGAAACCCTCAAATCAAGGCGTCTCATGACGGCGTGACACGACTGTAACTTTTCAAATTACCAATCTATTACACTGTTTTTAAACACTATTTATTTTCACTGAAATGAAGCTCCCCAAGCACAAGAAAAATGTGACGCCGCGGCAAAACTTGCGGTGTGTGAACTTGGTTACGGCGAATTTTGGGCAATTTAGGGGCTTGGCCACGACCATTTGCCCAAAGCGTTTGACCACAATTCGATGACGTCTGGTGACTGACGCCGATCTTTTCGAGCCATGTCATGAGGTTGAAGTACAGCAAAGGGTGTGATCTGTGAAATCCGGCGAAACCCTAGGCCCAATGAGGGAGTGAAACGTGATCGAATTTTTCTTTGGCATGGTCGGTGGCTCGTTGATCGAATGGATCGCGGTCGCCTGTGGTTTGACCAATGTGGTTTTGATCATTCGTCGATCCATCTGGAACTATCCGTTCGGTTTCGTGATGGTCGTGCTCTACTTTTTCATATTCTGGGAATTCAAACTTTACAGCGACGCCTTCCTTCAGGTCTATTTCTTCGTCATCCAGTTTTACGGGTTGTGGAATTGGTTGCAGGGGCGTGCATCTGACGGACGTGTGGTGGTGGTTCCCCTGCCCCACAAAGCCCTGCTCGGCTATCTTGGTGTGACAGCAATTGCATGGATCGCGATCAGTTGGTTGATGGGCACCTATACGGACGCGGCTGCCCCCAGATGGGATGCCGCCGTCGCGGCTCTCAGTGTGACAGCCCAGTTTTTAATGTCACGCCGCCATTTGGAAAGCTGGATCCTGTGGATCGTCGTAGACATTCTGGCGATTGGACTATTTTACACACGTGACCTGCAGCCAACTGCGGCTCTCTATGTCGTCTTCTTGGGCTTGGCGATCACTGGCTATGTCCAATGGCGCCGCTCTCAAAGCACCGCTTAACGCCCATGGTCAAAGGGTTCTTTCTTGGCAAATTCATGCCCCCACACAATGGGCACCTCTATGTGTGCGATGTCGCCCGACGTTTCGTTGATGAATTAACGGTCCTTGTGTGCAGCCATGATGCGGAACCTATTGATGGCCACCTGCGCGCCCAATGGATGCGCGACTGCTTAGACGGCTGGGGATATAACCTCATCCATATGCATCGCGATATTCCACAAGAACCGAAAGATCACCCAGATTTCTGGACCATTTGGAAAGACACAATCTTTGAACTGCACCCGGATCCTATTGACTATGTCTTTGGGTCCGAAGCTTACGTTCATCAATTGGCAAACGTACTGAACGCAAAGCCATTTATCGTTGATCAGTCTCGGCAAGTTGTCCCGGTCTCAGGAACCGCGATCCGCAAGAATGCCGGTCAGAATTGGGACCATATCCCCCCCGCTGTCCGCCCCGCCTTTCAGAAACGCGTGACGTTAATCGGCCCAGAAAGCACGGGCAAATCGACCCTCACAGATCTGTTGGGCGCTCATTTCAACACCAAGGCAATCCCCGAGTTTGGTCGAGACTATGATGCCACCTTCAAACAAGGGGCGAATTGGAATGATGAGGACTTTTTGACAATTGCCAAGGGCCATCGCGCACAAGCCTCAGCCATCGCCACCCACGCGGGCCCCATCGTTGTCGAAGACACCGACGTGTTGCAAACGGTTGTCTGGTCAGAAGCGTTGCTTGGTACGGCCCCACAGGCCTTAATCGACGACTTGAACGCGGCACCCAAGCCCGATCTGTACCTTTTGCTTAATCCCGAAATGGAATGGATAGACGATGGGACACGATACCACCAAAGCATTGAAGATCGGCACTGGTTCCATGCACGCCTCAAACACTGGTTGGAAAAAGTCGGCGCGTCATGGCACGACGTCACGGGTGCAACGTGGAAAGCCCGCCAAGACCGTGCCACGCAATTGATAGCCGCGGCTTTTGATTGATGTGCTTGTGTCACACAAACGCGAATTCACCATGCCCAATCCACCATAGATCGAATGTCTGGACCGACCCTAAAGCCAAACCTACTATTGGGCTCTTGATATCCAGGGCAATGATCAATTAAAGCGCGACAAATACCAAAGCATCGAAAGCGAAACGGCGGTCACTGAGAGTTATGGATAAGGTAATTTACGCAATCGGTGACGTGCATGGCAGGGATGACTTGCTGTCCCAATTGCACAACGACATTTGCGCGCACCACCGGCTCCTTCACAGCCATCGCGACGCCGAACTGGTTTACGTCGGCGACTACATCGATCGCGGGCCGGACAGCGCCGCAGTCATTGACCGCGCCATGGCTGGTCTTGATGGATTTCAATCGACATGTTTGCTGGGCAATCACGAAGCCATGATGCTTGAATGCTTGGACACGGACAATCAACACGTATGGACCAATTGGTTGTTTAACGGCGGCGAAGAAACGCTGTTATCATTGGGTGTTTCCCCACGTGCCGCAGGTGGCGACCCCAAAGAGCTCGCTGATGCTTTGGGCCCTGACCGCGTTGCCTGGTTAAAAGCACTCGCCTTGTCTTACGAGGCTGGCCCTTACCTGTTTGTCCACGCCGGTATCGTGCCCAACGTGCCGCTTGATCAGCAACAACCCCAAGATCTTCTGTGGATCAGGTCGCGGTTTCTGGACAGCAACGTTGACCACGGTCGCATGGTCATTCACGGGCACACACCCTCCGAAGAACCTGTCGTAAAACACAATCGCATTTGCATCGACACAGGGGCCGCTTTTTACGGACAATTGACCGCCGTCGTCCTTGATGGGAACAGCCCCCCACTGTTTCTTCGGGCCGAGGATTGAATACAATCTAATTTGATACATCACACCGCCCGATGAACAATCTCTTGCCTGTGGTAAACAACCACCCAATGCAGGCGCAAAATCGCCTGTAAGGTTTCAGAAAAAAATAGGAATCCATATTCCTGCACCGCCCGTTTAAATTAAGTAATAGAATTGAAGCTCTTTTTGGTTGAGCAATGACATTGTTTAAGGAGTAGACGGATGCACACTCTATTGCGGGCAACAAGCGCTAGTCTTGTTTCAGTTTTTTTTTGACCTCTCCGATCAATGGTCAGGTCATTGAAGTCGACGGCAACAAAGTCGGCTTTGTCGAAAGCAATGTAACGGACCTGAATATCGCTCAATCGATGATGGATCCTCTGCGTCTTATCGAAGCCTATCTTGTCGATAAGTCAGCCCCGCGTAACGCGCGGGGTGGATATGGGAACCGCACGGACAACCTATTCCAAACAAACGAAGAAATCGTAGGTGTCGTTTATCTCGCAAATGTTGGGAAACGGGCCGTGGGCACCCCAGAAAACCAAAACGAACTCGAGCTCTACTTTAACATAAAAGACGAAGACGGCCGCGTGCTGCAACAAGTGCGGCCAGTGCACACCTATCAGAACCGTCCGGAAAATACCGACCCCATGGCAGATGATTACTTTGCCGAGCGTTTTACAGTCTCAGCACGATTGAACGTTTCTGGATCATATGAGCTGGAATTCGTTTTCATTGACCACACCCGGTCGGACGACAAGAATATTCCCGTTTCGGCACCTCTTAGCGTGATCATAGAATGACCGATTTATTCAGCACGCCGTAGGCCGCGTGATTTCACGCGCCGCTTTCCTGTGCTGCACGGGATGGCAATCGAACACCCAGCTGTCTCTGGCTCACGCAAGCAGACCGTATTGGCACTTATCGTTCCGCTCTGGGGGCAGTACGTTCCGCAGGGGCCAACATTTCTGAGGCGGAGGCGGTAAGGTGACATGGTCGTCGCCCGCGACGAAGACACCGATCAATCAGGTATTTTCCCAGTCACAGCAGTGATGAAGGCTCAGTCATCCGACTTGCGCTGGTTCACACTCGAGGCTGAAAATGGCCGACTACGCGACTTGGCCTGACCGGCGGGCACCCCATGTTTGTCGTAGGCAAAGGTTGGACGGTCGCCGACGAGGTTCACGCTGGCGATGCCATCCGTCGCGCTGACCTTTCAGAACTGCGTGTCATTGGTATCGAGATTGACCCCAATCCACAGATCGTCCACAATTTGGAGATCGCAGGGGCTAACACCTACTTCGCGGGTGAGTTCGAGGCTTGGGGGCATAATGCTAGAAGTAGGACCAGTGGGAACAGTTCGGCTGCTCAAAAAGGAAAGGAAAAGCACTGCCAACTTCCGGAATTACTCGGGGATGATTGGGACTACGAAGTGAACCTGGGTAAAGGTGTTGGGAGAGCAGATGCTGTAAACTTCTCAAAGGGTATTGTTTTTGAATTGAAGCCACCGACCCGGCGTTCGCGCGACAAAGCACAGGTCTATAGGTACCTGTGTGCGTTAAGAAAGGCCTATCCCGGTAAGAAATGGACGGAGATTATTGGACGATATAACTGAAATGGCTCGGAAAACAGACAACGATATTGTTCTCGCTTGTGACGAGATATCAAGGGATTTTGGTCTGACACGTACACACAAGTTATCTTGGAGGGACGAAGCTTCAGGAGGCTTCAGGAGTTTCTTTTTAGAAAAAAGTCAGTGGCAGCAGCCCTCTAAATATTACGCAAACATCGCATTTTATCCAATGGAGCATTTGCAGAAAGATAGATTACGACGTAAGGACCCTTTGCCGGAGAACTACCCAATCAAATTTAGGTTAAACGCCGCAGCAAGGATACGCGGATGGACAAAACCTTTCGACCACTTATTTCTTCTTGATGAAGATCTTTCATTCGATGAGAGAAAAAACGAATTATCTTACGTATTGGCGAATATGATATTACCCATCTTTTCAAGGCTAACCAGCAGCATATCAGTGAGAACTTTGTGTGAAGAATATAGTGAACTCAAGTGCTATGTAGGTATGCCTGCACTTGGCCTAATTGATGATCAAATGTCATTTTTGCTTAGTGACTATGAATTCTCCAACGGTGAGCTGAAATATGCTGGAGACTGAATGTACTTTGCGACAGAAATTTTGTTTCCATGCATTTCAAGACCCGCAATGGTCGCCTAGGCGATTGTTCCATTAGCTTTTTGAGTGTCACTAAGAGCTGACCCGGTATTTTCACCAAGCCTTAACCCACCTTTGATTATGTATCGGCGGCTATGCTTTGATCAAAGTAACGTATTCCTTTGTGATTTTCTTTGCGGCAATTTACAGCAAGCCGTAGGGCGCGTGATCTCACGCGCCAGGTTCCCGAGCTCCACGAGATAGCACTCGAACACTCAACCTTCTCTGGCTCACGCTTAACCTGACCCTCCAAATGAGCGCATTGCGACTGTCGACCGGTGATCTTCTATGCAACGCGGCGATTGGTGCAAGTGTCGGTAATCAGCCCGCCCACGCTATTGAACCTTGTGATAAGCGTTTGGAAAGGTTGCAGTAGCTAGATCAAACTGCGGTTAACCTTGATGCGGATCAGCAACCTGTTCCAACGCCTCCGCAACAGCACGGGGATCGCAAAGCTGCCCAAGTGGCGCCAGGCGAGTTTCAAGCGCGGCCCCGTAAATTTGCCAAATACGGATGCGTGCGTCTTTGCCTTCCGGCGTTATGTGCAGCACGCGCCCGCGCCTGTCTTCTTTCACCATGCGTATCTGCAACAACCCTGCGGCTTCAATACGCTTCAGCATGTGCGACAACGCCGAAGGCTCGAACAGCAAATCCTCGATGATCTCTGAAGGCCGCGCCACACCGCCCCGTTTCTCGATGGACCACAGCACATCATACCACGTCAGTGGCGGCAGGCCCGTGTCGCGCAGCGTCTTGTCCACATATCGCATCAGCGCCACCCGAGACCGGTTTAACGCAATCCACACCGCGACATGATCTGGGTCAGGGTTTGGCGCTGTTTTGCCACTGCTCTTGGAATTGGTCACGTCCACGTGATCCTCCATGCCGCCCCCTAGTATTCCGGTGACTATTGCCCCTTTACTTGACGCCATCAAGTACTTACTCATCACCATTCGGAGAACAACATGCGCGCATTACTGACCACAGCCCTTTTGGCCACACTTGCCTTGCCGGCTTTTGCCGAAACCCGAACCTACAAAAGCGACACGGGTCATACAGAAGTTCGCTTTGGATGGGACCATGCGGGTGTCACCACCCAACACGGCGAATTCGACAATGCTGAAGGCATCTTGTCCATAGACACCAAGGATTTAAGTTCAGCCAAGCTCGACGTATCGATCAGCGCGGCATCGGTGTCCACGGGCTTTGAACCATTAGACAAGCACGTCAAAAGTGGCGACTTTCTAAAAGCGGACGAACACCCAACGATCCGTTTCGTGTCAACTGCGGTTAAGCAAACCAGCGACACCACAGCCGATGTTGAGGGCGAAGTAACCCTGCGGGGCGTGACGATCCCGGCAACTTTGCAGGTCGAACTGATCCACCAAGGCGCGCACCCAACCGCCAAATTCATTGACTATTACAAAGGTGACTGGCTGGGCTTCCACGCCAAAGCAGAAATTGACACGGCTCCGTTAGGATTTGCGATTCCTGTTGGCGTTTTGTCCTTCGACATCGCGACCGAAATGAAAGCTGAATAAGAACGTATCAGGGGCGGCACTCTCGTCGCCCCTTTTCCCCAATGTTGAACGTCAGATATAATTACTTTCGCGTCACAACACTGACCCAAATTCATAAAACGCGTAAAGCTGACCTTCGCGCAAAATGCAGCGAAAGTCATCTGTGAGCCCTTTTTGCCCGATGGTGCGGAATGCTCAAACGGCAGCTTTCGGGCCGGTCATCTCACAGAGCGATCTTGAAACAGTTTCGTCGCCGTAGAATAAGCGGCTTCACGAATTCCTTCGGCCAAATCGGAATCTGGTAACGCCTTGGCCAAAACCATACCACCAATACATAACGCTGCAATGGACTGGGCGTCTTGTCTTGAATTCTCTGACTGCGGTTGCATGTTCGTCTCGAAAAGCCAAACCATTGCTTCGAGTAAGCGCTGAAATGACTCTTGTGTGGACTTGTCGGCGCGCGCGACGTCGGAAGGCAACGCAATCATAGGACATTGACCGTCCAAGTCACCAAGGTGCTTCACAGACAAATAAGCATCAATCATATGCTGGGCCATTTCGGGTTTAAGGTCGGTCAAGTCAATCCCTGCATCACTGCGCCATTTCGCACCTCGCCCCATCAGAAAACTCGATACGGCTTCGTTGAACAGGTCTTCCTTGGTCTTGAAGTGGTTATAGAATCCGCCGCGGGTCAGGCCCGTCCCGGTCATAATCATATCGATCGTGACCTTCTGAAAGCCGTGCCTGTTGAACAGTATTCGAGCTGTTTCAACAATTTTTGCACGCGTTTTTTCTTTGTGTTTCGCACTATAGGGCATGAAGAAGACTCCTCGCTTTCTGCACCCTAACGCTATTTTTAATATGTTCTTTAACATATTTAGGTCGCTGCCATAACTCTTCCAATGCAACCAAACAGGAGCGTTAAATATGCCTAAATTCATCCTCGCCTATCACGGAAAGCCTGACATTCCGTCCAAGGAAGATGGCGCCGCACATATGGTAAAATGGCAAAACTGGAGCCAAGGGTTAGGAGATGCCGTCGTGGATCCCGGCATGCCTGTCGGCACGTCAATGACCGTATCGCAGGACGGCGTACTAGAAGGAGGTGGCTCCAATCCTCTATCCGGCATTACAATCATTCAGGCCGAGACGATGGATCAAGCCATCAGTATGGCAAAAAGCTGCCCGCATCTTAGTGGCACCGGCACAATCGAAATAGCGCAATCCATGGAAATGGACATGTAGGTCGTACTGACAAGGATATATCAATATGAATTCTCTCTTTGAGGCTTTGCCATTTTTGGGCAGCTACCAAATCGCCTTCATGGTACTCGCGGGTCTATCGCTGATTACATTGATACAAAACTTTTTAAGTGCGCCTTTGGCCTTCGTGAAAGAAGAACAAGTGCCCGGCATGCCACTCAACTTTGACCATACAAAACTGAGTTTTCGCGTGTTGCGAACCTATTCAAATTCTACAGAAAATTTGCCTGCATTCGGTTGGGCACTTCTTGTTGCCGTGATTGCTGGAAGTTCACCAATTTTAGTGAATTGGCTGGCAGCGATATACTTTGCCTTCCGCATGGCGTTTTGGTTCATCTACTATAGTGGTGTTGGCAAAATCGCAGGCGGACCACGTACCATAGTTTTTGTGGGTGGCCTTGTTACCAACATCGTCTTGGCCATCGTTGCGCTTTGGGCGGTTATTGGGGTTGTTTGAATATTGAGTAAAACACCGAACGAAACGCGATCAAAACGCTAGAGTCTAAAATCGACACCATCGGGGACATAAATTTAAATTTTTTCCAACTGTAGTCCTGGGTCTCTTGGTGTTTCTGGCAATTTCATCGGGACTGACCAAAATACTACTCATGCCGCAGGACGTGGAGTTCTTTGGGAAGTACGGATTCACGAACTTTCTTCTTATCTTGTTTGGAGCTGTTCAGATCATCGGTGGCTTGTTGTTGATTTTCCTGAAAATGCGTATTTTGGGTGCCGCAATCGTTGCTGTCACTTTTGCTACTTCTGCGGTCATCCTCATTCTTGCTGGGAGTGTGGCAGCTACAATCGCAACGCTCGTTGCACTAGGGCTGCTTGGTTGGACAATTCGACACACGCTGGCAACAAAATGACGAGCGTTACGCGACACTAATCAACACAAATTCATGAAAACGCATCATTCGGCCTCCCTCGGAAAGATGTATGGCAGTGATCCATAGCAGCCATTCGACGGAAATGGTCCCAGGTCTGTTTTGTCCTGCATAGCGGCCATCGCGGCGGATCGCAGCTAAGGTCAGGTATGCTTGACGTTTGGGCCCATGTTGCATGACGCGGACCATTGATAGGATTTAGAAAATCTGCCGCATCGGGCCAAAGCTGCCCGACGTGTCGCACCAAGCCGGCTTTATGTCTTGCTCTAGACGGACGGCATTCAGCTGACCAACCGCTGGATCGCGACAAAATGCGAGATGGCATCTTTCTCATCCCGCACCGGACGAAAATCGCATTCATGTACAAAAAGCGATCCGTCAGCGCGATAATTGGTGATCCGCACCACCCCAGATAACCCATTTGCAATCAACTCGCGGAATTTCGCGACG
>JBDVKF010000033.1:0-41900 GCA_039960995.1 Paracoccaceae bacterium
CGCGCAGGATGTGTTCAACCGGTTGCCGATCGAGACGCAAGACCGTGCCTTTATAGAACTGGCCCAAGAGATCGCAGCGACATTGAACACATCCCTGGAAGCACTGGTTGTTCATCTGGACGAAACCGCAATCCATGCGCACTTCACGATGCCGGCGTACAACGACAGCGGGGAGCCGATCAGCAACGCGACCCGCTACCGGGACATGTCAGCGCTGCAGGACCTGGCTGCCGAGGTCATACAGCGCTTTGCACCAGAGATCGAACGCGGACACAAAAAGAAAGAACGGCTGAAGGCCGGGGCAGATTACCCCGACACGCTTCACCGGAGAGTGAAGCAATTTCACGCGGATTTGCCGAAAGAAAAGGCGGCGCTCGAAGCTGAGATCAAAGAGATGTCGCAAAAGCTCAGGGAAAAGACAGCATCGATTGAGAAGACAGAACGACACCTGAAGGGCGTCGCAGAAAAAGCCGAGCTGATAGAGAAAGAGATCAAACTGAAAAAGAAGTATAGCCGAAGACTTGAGAAGAAACAGGCGGCAATGAAGAAAGAAACGGAGCAGTTGGAGTTTCGAAAGGCACAGCTTGAAGCCATCATTGAACGGGAACGATTGGCGCTAGAGGCTGAGAAACAGGCTGTTAGGGAGGAGAGGAAACAGGCACAGGAACAGGAACAAGCGGAAGCAGCACGGCGTGCTAAAGAGTCCTATGATGCTGGCGTGCAAGCAATCGAAGCTGTCTTGACCGAAGCTGAGAATGGAACTCTCAGTTATGAACCTGAAACCGGACAAACGACGATGAAGGATCCAAACCCGGTGAAGGCCGCACCGCCCAAACTCCGGACACAGGTCGTTAAGCTCGCGAAACGCTTGGCGTTCATTGAAGGTAATCTGTTCGCGCGGGTCTTCCGGCTGGATGAACACATCAACAGAGTCCGGGCATTCCTGAAGCGAAACGATACCGCGCCGGAAGCGAAACAGACCGCCCATAAGATTGTGCGCGATGTCGAAGGTGATGAGCCCAGCCTAGGTTAAGAAATTGTGTAAACTCGCACTAAGGGGGCTTGAAACGAAGTCGCCTAAGTCGGATATAAAGCCCATGACTTTGATACACACACAATCGATTATCGCAGCGCCCCAGCTGTAAACCCAGGCTGATCGGCCTGGCCGATCAACGTGTGTCCTACTGAACATCCCAGATCCGTCGTGCCGATGACGCCATACTTGATGGCCCCCAAAAGGCATGGACTAATGACACATTACCTTGAGACTTTCACCGAACTCCTTCCCAAGCGCCCCAACCTTGAAGAGGTAAAGGCGGACTTTCTGCAACAAGCAGAGGCCGTTGGCATTGCAGACTTCCTCAGTGCGCGCGGGGTCTCACAAAAGACCATTGAGCACCGTGTTAAAGAGGAGATCGGCGACTTCATGACTGCAAACGTTGCTGAGATCATCCAGCAGCGTGGCTTGATCAGTCATAATCAGATCGAATTGCTGGGCTTTGTGCATGAAGATCCGGACGAGGATTTTGTCGCGGCTGTCAAGGATGCTGTGCAAGTCAGCTTTGTTTATGAAGCGGCGCGCGAACACCACCGAATGGAAGCGGCTCAACATGACCGCGCGCTGAAAAACGCTGGGCCGAAGGAAGAGGTGCAAAAGTTTGTGAAAGAGCTTGCGACATCGCATCCGGAATTAGCAGGGCCGCCGACATTGCACGCCGTTGATGAAATGATCGCTGAATTGCACGCGTCCTCGCCGTGGATGTCTGACTTGTCGACGTGGATCTACAAGGCTCTGCACGCGCGCTACAATACCGGACAAACATGGCTCGCCTTACCGCCCATGATCCTGATCGGCCCGCCCGGTTGTGGGAAGTCGACTTACGCGCGCAAACTAGCGGCTTTGTCCGGCACGCCGGTCAGGACGCTGGATGCGGCCGCATCAAACGCAAGCTTCGCCGTTGTGGGCTGTGATGCGACATGGAGTAAAGCGCAGGCGGGGATTCCACTGCAGGAGATCGCCAAGTCCGGCATCGCGAACCCAGTCATGATCGTCGACGAAATCGAAAAAGCTGGCATGATGACGTCTAGCAGTGGATCGCGCGTGTCGCTGCCGGACGCTCTGCTGGGCCTGCTGGAGACTTCGTCGTCCTGCAATTGGGAATGCCCCTTTACGCGCCGGACTTACGATATGAGTCAAATCACCTGGATCATGACCGCGAACGAAAGGGACGGCATCCCAGCACCGCTCCTCGACCGCTGTCGGGTGTTCCACATTGGTTACCCAGAAGAAAAGGATCTGGTTGACTTAATCCGTAGACTCTCCGCAAGCCGGATCTTCGACGAGGTTGCGGATTGTCTGGTCGCACGCGTAGTGACGGCCACTTCAAAGGGCCATCCGCCCTCGTTGCGACGCATTCAGCAGCTGATCGATGAAGCCGCCGCAGTGACACAAAATCCAGTGCTGCATTGAGTGGAAACATCGGTGGGCGAGTTAAAAGCTCGCCCTTGGGTGCATCACTTGTATTCGAATTCCCGCATCTCTGTCTTGGCCTGTTCTTCGCTCTGGGCGCGCTTGGCCAAGCTGGGAACCGCGCCGCGTTTCATGGCGACATAGGCCACAACCGGCGCGCAATTGGGTGATGTTGACTTCGGCTTCCGCGACCAAAATTTGGCCAGTGCAAAAACTCTTCCAGCTATTAGAGACTTCGGATGAGTTGTCACAACTTTAGGAATATTTGCGGTGACGACGTCTTGCCCACTCACTGGTCTGGGTCAAAACACTACAATCGCAAGGGTATACTATTTCTTCCTGAAAATGTGTGCGGATTTCTAAATTGATTCAAGAAATTGCAGCGCGCTACGAATAAAGCGAATTTCTTTTGCACCTGGCGATTACGATCTCGCTAATCGTTAAGGAGCGGAACGGTTGGGTATGACTAGGTACGCAACCTGCTGTTTGACTGGAAACCTGCCTGCCCAAAATACTTTACGAAATCCATTTTGCATCTTGCACAAAATGCGCGCGACTTGCGAATTTACGGATTGACGCAGATGCAAAAAATATTCACCATAGTAAAATAATAGCGCCATCTCCATGCGCTCTGAGGGAAGATTCTGTAATGGCGCTTGATGACCGCAAAGGTGTTTGGAAGTCTGGAAAAGGCCGGGGACGTCATACGCCCAAAGGGCGTCAGTTGGACGATAAGGCACATGCCGAGATTCTAACATTGTTAGGTGATCAACCCCGTCGTCGTGATCTTCTGATTGAGTTTCTGCATCTTATTCAAGACGCCTTTGGCCACCTGTCTTCTGCGCACATGCGTGTGTTAGCTGAAGAAATGCGTTTGTCGATGGCCGAGATTTGGGAGGTTGCAACGTTTTATGCTCATTTTGACACTGTTAAAGAAAGTGAAACTCCACCGCCAAGTCTGACCATCCGGGTTTGCGATTCTTTGTCATGTGAACTGGCGGGGGCTCAGCAGCTGAAGGCAGCTTTGGAAGACGGGTTCGATCCATCCGAAGTACGCGTGATGCGCGCGCCATGCATGGGGCGCTGCGATACAGCGCCTGTATTGGAGCTTGGTCATCATCATATTGATCACGCTACGCCATCGAAGGTGCAAACCGCAATTGCGGGGGATCACACGCATGCGGATATCCCTGAGTATGAAGAAATCGCAGATTACGCGGCGCAGGGGGGGTATGAGGCGCTCAAAACTTTGCGCAATTCGGGGGATTGGGAAAAGGTTCAAGACAATGTTCTAAGCTCTGGACTGCGCGGACTTGGTGGGGCCGGGTTTCCTTCGGGCAAGAAATGGGGCTTTGTACGCGCCAATTCTGGCCCGCGTTATTTAGCCGTGAACGGTGATGAGGGCGAACCCGGCACCTTCAAAGACCGTTATTATCTGGAACGCACTCCGCACCTGTTTTTGGAAGGCATGTTGATTGCCGCATGGGCAGTAGAGGCGGAAACTTGCTTTATCTACATGCGCGACGAATATCCGGCTGTGCTGCAAATATTGCGCACTGAAATCAAAGCATTGGAAGATTCTGGCATCGTCAGGCAGGGTTATATTGATCTGCGCCGTGGTGCTGGGGCGTACATCTGCGGCGAAGAAAGTGCGATGATCGAAAGTATTGAAGGCAAGCGGGGATTGCCGCGTCATCGCCCGCCTTTTGTTGCACAGGTTGGTATCTTTGATCGCCCGACATTGGTGCATAACGTCGAAACTTTGCATTGGGTTGCGCGAGTATGTCGAGAAGGGCCTGAGGTGTTAAGCGCGACGGAAAAGAACGGGCGCGTGGGTTTGCGTAGTTACTCGATTTCAGGACGAGTGGCCGCGCCTGGGGTATACTTGCTGCCTGCCGGTTCGACGATTTTGGATCTGATCGATGCCGCTGGCGGAATGTTAGAAGGGCACAAGTTCAAGGCCTATCAACCAGGGGGGCCATCTGCAGGCTTGTTACCCGCGTCGATCAATGATGTGGCGATGGATTTTGACACGCTTCAAGCCCACGGCTCGTTTATCGGGTCCGCTGCGATTGTGATCCTAAGCGATCATGACAGCGCGCGCGATGCAGCATTGAATATGTTGCGCTTCTTTGAGGACGAAAGCTGTGGCCAGTGCACGCCGTGCCGCGTTGGGTGCGAGAAAGCGGTCAAATTGATGCAAGCCGATCAGTGGGACCAACAGCTGTTAGAAGAACTGAGCCAAGCGATGGTCGACGCGTCGATTTGTGGCCTTGGTCAGGCGGCCCCCAATCCCATCCGGCTGACGATGAAACACTTTCCGGATGAGGTGTAGGGAATGAACGATCAAGTCACCTTTACGCTGGATGGCGAAATAGTCACGGCAGATACAGATATGACTATTTGGGAGGTCGCGAACGGTCGTGGCCTTGTCATTCCACACCTGTGTCACAAACCTGCACCCGGATATCGCCCAGACGGCAATTGTCGTGCCTGTATGGTCGAAATCGAAGGCGAGCGAACACTGGCGGCTTCATGCATTCGCGAACCTGTTGAGGGTATGGTTGTCACTACAAATTCTGCCCGTGCAGAGAACGCACGCAAGATGGTTGTCGAGATGTTGGTGGCTGATCAGCCCGCACGCGATCAGGCCCATGACAAATCGAGTCATCTTTGGGATATGGCGGACGCGAACGGCATCGACCAAAGCCGTTTTCCAAAGTTGGAAGACGGGCGCATTCCGTTGCTAGATGACAGCCATGTCGCAATGAGTGTGAACTTGGATGCCTGCATTCAATGCGGTCTGTGCGTACGTGCGTGCCGCGAGGTGCAGGTCAATGATGTGATCGGGATGGCTGGCCGAGGTCACGATTCCTATCCCACGTTCGACTTTGCGGACCCAATGGGGGACAGCACCTGTGTTGCGTGTGGGGAATGTGTGCAGGCCTGTCCGACAGGTGCATTGATGCCTGCCACAGTCGTCGACGAAAATCATGTTGGTGATAGCCATGATTTTGATACTGAAACAGAAAGCGTCTGCCCGTTCTGCGGGGTAGGATGTAAAGTGTCCCTCAAGGTTAAAGACAGCAAGATCAAATACGTCGAAGGGATCAATGGCCCGGCGAATGAAGGACGGTTATGTGTCAAAGGGCGGTTTGGCTTTGATTATATTCACCACGAACACCGGCTGACCAAACCGCTGATCCGCCGGGATGATGCGCCGGAAAAAGGATTGAACGTAGATCCGGGTGACGTGTTAACGCATTTCCGGGAAGCCACTTGGGAGGAGGCGATGCAAGCCGCTGCCGGAGGACTTGCCAATTTGCGCCAAGCGCATGGCGGGCAATCTGTTGCGGGGTTTGGTTCGGCCAAGTGCACCAACGAAGAAGCCTATCTGTTCCAAAAGCTCATTCGCCAGGGGTTTAAGCACAATAATGTCGATCACTGCACGCGGCTGTGCCACGCGTCGTCCGTCAGTGCTTTGATTGAAAATGTCGGTTCGGGCGCAGTCACTGCGACCTTTAACGAGATCGAAAATGCGGATGTTGCCATCGTCATCGGGGCCAACCCGGTTGAAAATCACCCGGTTGCGGCAACTTATTTCAAACAGTTCGTAAAGAATGGTGGCAAGTTGATCGTGATGGATCCGCGCGGGCAGGGTCTTAAACGGTTCGCCTATCAGATGCTGCAATTTCGCCCCGGCGCAGATGTGTCTATGTTGAATGCGATCATGAACGTGATTGTTCAAGAAGGGCTGTACGACAAACAATATATCGACGCCTATACGGAAAATTGGGACGCCGAAAAAGAACACCTCCAGTCATTCACGCCCGAAGCGATGGAGGCGATCTGCGGTATTGCACCCGACGTGATCCGTGATGTGGCACGCACATTTGCTGGTGCAAAGGCCGCAATGATCTTTTGGGGGATGGGCGTTAGTCAGCACATACATGGAACTGACAATTCGCGTTGTCTGATCAGCCTTGCTTTGATGACAGGGCAGGTGGGCCGCCCCGGTTCTGGCCTGCATCCGTTGCGCGGCCAAAACAACGTTCAAGGCGCCTCAGATGCCGGGTTGATTCCGATGTTCGTGCCCGATTATCGATCGGTCACCGATGAAACTGTGCGCGAAGACATCTTTAGTGTTTGGGGCCGGGACGAGGACTGGTCCAACCAAAAGGGTCTGACCGTGACCGAAATCGTGGACCAAGCCTATGCTGGAAATATCAAAGGCATGTACATTCAGGGTGAAAACCCCGCGATGTCTGATCCGGATGTTGAACATGCCCGCGACACATTCGCCAAGCTCGAACACCTCGTGGTGCAAGATATCTTTTTGACCGAAACCGCTTGTTTTGCAGATGTGATCCTGCCTGCGTCCGCACTTTATGAAAAGAACGGCACTGTCAGCAATACCAACCGTCAGGTCCAGCGGGTGCGTCCCGCAGTGCCTCCGCCAGGCGACGCTCGCGAGGATTGGCAGATTACGGTGGAATTGGCTCAGCGTCTTGGGTTGAACTGGGACTATACCGACGTGTCCGAGGTCTTTGCTGAGATGAAGCAAGTTATGGGGTCGTTGGATAACATCACATGGGAACGGCTGGAAACAGAAACGGTGACTTACCCTTCGCTCAGCCCCACGGACCCCGGTCAGGCTGTTGTATTTGGTGATGGGTTCCCGCGTCCGGATGGTCGTGCACGCTTCACACCTGCCGCTGTAATCCCACCCGACGAAGCACCGGATGCCAATTACCCGATGATCTTAACCACAGGTCGTCAACTCGAACATTGGCACACCGGTTCGATGACTCGCCGGGCTCGGGTGTTAGACGCGGTTGAACCCGAGGCAAACTGCTCTGTCCATCCAAAGACGTTGCGCGCTCTTGGGGTCGAACCGGGCGACATGCTGCGTTTGACGACACGGCGTGGGTCCATCGAAATCATGGCACGCGCAGATCGCGCCGTTTCCGAAGATATGGTTTTTGTTCCCTTCGCCTATGTCGAAGCCGCAGCAAACGTGCTGACCAATCCAGCCATCGATCCTTATGGCAAGATTCCTGAATTCAAATTTTCGGCCGTTCGCGTCGAGCCCGCAACCAAAATCGCAGCTGAATAGTCAGCCTGCCTCATCCAACAGGACTTACTTCATGGCCTATAAATCAGACATCGAAATTGCTCGCGAAGCGAATAAGAAGCCGATCCAAGAGATTGGGGCCAAGCTGGGAATTTCAAGTGATGACTTGCTGCCTTATGGCCATGACAAAGCCAAAGTCAGTCAGGACTTTATCAACTCGGTTCAGGGGCGCGATGATGGCAAGCTGATCCTAGTTACAGCCATCAACCCGACGCCTGCAGGCGAAGGCAAAACCACGACAACTGTTGGTTTGGGCGATGGGTTGAACCGCATTGGCAAAAACGCCTGTGTCTGTATTCGCGAAGCCTCATTAGGTCCGAATTTTGGTATGAAGGGTGGTGCTGCAGGTGGCGGTTATGCACAGATTGTACCAATGGAGGAGATGAACCTTCACTTTACGGGTGACTTTCACGCCATCACGTCTGCGCACTCGTTGCTTAGTGCGATGATCGACAATCACATCTATTGGGGCAATGCGCTGGAAATCGACACACGCCGCGTGGTTTGGCGTCGTGTGGTGGATATGAACGATCGGGCCTTGCGTCAGATCACAGCATCGCTTGGTGGCGTGGCAAACGGTTTTCCTCGTGAAGCGGGTTTTGACATCACAGTGGCATCCGAAGTCATGGCCATCTTGTGTTTGGCTAATAACTTGAAGGATTTGCAGAAACGTCTGGGGGATATGATTGTGGCGTACCGCCGCGACCGCAGCCCCGTTTTTGCACGCGACATCAAGGCGGATGGTGCGATGACCGTGCTGCTCAAAGACGCCATGCAGCCTAATATCGTACAGACATTGGAAAACAATCCAGCCTTTGTACACGGTGGTCCATTCGCCAATATCGCGCATGGTTGCAATTCGGTTATCGCCACGACAACAGCCTTGAAATTGGCAGACTATGTGGTGACCGAAGCCGGATTTGGCGCCGATCTGGGTGCTGAAAAGTTCATGAATATCAAATGTCGCAAGGCAGGCTTGTCTCCGTCGGTCGTTGTCTGCGTCGCCACAGTGCGCGCGATGAAAATGAATGGTGGCGTGGCCAAAGCGGACCTTGGGGCCGAGAACGTCGATGCGGTCAAAGCGGGTTGCCCGAACCTTGGGCGTCATATCGAAAACCTGAAGTCGTTTGGCGTGCCGGTGGTCGTGGCGATCAACCACTTTGTGACTGATACGGATGCCGAAGTGCAAGCGGTCAAAGACTTTGTAGCCGGGCAAGGGGCCGAGGCCATCTTGTCGCGTCACTGGGAGCTGGGCAGCGAGGGATCGGCGGACCTTGCCACCAAAGTCGCAGAACTGGCGGATGCGGGTACAGCGAATTTTGCCCCGATCTATCCTGATGAAATGCCGTTGGCCGACAAAATTCAAACCATCGCAAAACGGATCTACCGCGCAGATGAGGCGTTGATGGACAAGAAAATTCGCGATCAATTAAAGCTGTGGGAAGAGCAGGGGTATGGCCATCTGCCCGTGTGTATGGCGAAAACTCAGTATTCGTTCTCGACCGATCCAAACCTGCGCGGCGCACCAACGGGGCACTCTGTGCCGGTGCGCGAAGTTCGTCTGTCAGCGGGCGCTGGTTTCATCGTAGCGGTGTGCGGGGAGATCATGACAATGCCGGGTCTACCGCGCGTCCCATCTGCCGAAAACATCATGCTTAACGATGATGGTCAGATCGAAGGGTTGTTCTAAGCGAAAGACATAGAATTTTGGATGCAGGTACACCCTGTGCCCATTCACATTGGATGTAAAAAGAAAGAGCCCGGCATGAGTGCAACCGTGATTGATGGAAAGGCCTTTGCTGCCGATGTGCGCGGGCAGGTCGCTGAACATGTGACCCGGTTGAAGGACGAACATGGCATCACGCCGGGATTGGCCGTTGTGTTAGTGGGCGAAGACCCTGCGTCACAGGTGTATGTGCGGTCAAAGGGCAAAATGACGGTCGAAGTCGGCATGAACAGCGTCGAGCATAAGCTGGATGCCAACACCGCAGAAGCGGATTTGCTTGCCTTGATCGATCGATTGAATAACGACCCTGCCATACATGGAATTTTGGTGCAATTGCCGCTGCCGAGCCATTTGAACGAAGACCTTGTGATCAATTCAATCGATCCGGCCAAGGATGTGGATGGGTTTCATATCTCGAATGTCGGTCTTTTGGGCACTGGGCAAAAATCGATGGTGCCGTGTACCCCATTGGGTTGTTTGATGATGCTGCGCGACCATCATGGATCTTTGTCCGGTTTGAATGCGATTGTGGTGGGGCGCTCCAACATTGTGGGCAAACCAATGGCGCAATTGCTGTTGGGCGACAGTTGTACGGTCACCATTGCCCATTCGCGCACCAAGGACATCGAGGCCATTACCGGCAAGGCCGACATCGTCGTCGCTGCTGTGGGGCGTGCCGAGATGGTGACCGGCGATTGGATTAAACCGGGTGCCACGGTCATCGACGTGGGTATCAACCGTATCGACGCCCCAGAAAAAGGCGAGGGGAAAACTCGCTTGGTCGGGGATTGCGATTATGCAAGTTGCGCAGAAGCGGCCGGGGCAATCACGCCCGTGCCGGGGGGCGTTGGACCGATGACAATAGCTTTTTTGTTGGCCAACACAGTCACTGCGTGCTGCCGTGCCAATGGTCTGGCAGAACCCGAAGGTTTGACGGCATGAAAGATCGCCGCAATGACCCACGCTATCTGAAAGGTGGGCCAGTCAAAGACCGCATACTGAGTGAGGTCAGCGCATATGTGAAGGCTGCGGGGCGTGTGGGAAAGCTGGTTTCAGTATCAATAGGTGATGTGCCCGAAGTCGCAGTCTATGTACGCAATCAAGCCCACGCTGCCCAAAGGGCCGGGTTGCCCTTTGATCAGCAACTTTGGAATGGGAAAATTTCGCAAGAAGATTGCAAGTCTCTGATTCAGAGTATGAATGATGACCCTGAGGTGCTGGGTGTCATCTTGCAACGTCCTGTCCCTAACCATCTGAATATTCGGTCGCTTCAATCGGCCATTCACCCGTTGAAAGATGTCGAAGGAATGAACCCCGCATCCATTGGGAACATCGTCTATAACGACGTTGCTATGGCACCTTGTACGGCTGCAGCTGCTGTCGAATTGATCCATGAAACTGGGTTAGACATCAAAGGGCTTGAAGTTGTGATGGTCGGCCATTCTGAGATTGTCGGTAAGCCTGCGGCCATGATGTTAATGGCCGAAGGCGCGACGGTCACGGTGTGCCACCATATGACCCGATCTGTTGCGATGCATTCACGTCGTGCAGATGTTGTGATTGTGGCTGTGGGTAAGGCTCATTTGATCGGCCCGGACATGGTCAAACCGGGGGCTGTTGTTATCGACATCGGGATCAACCAAATTCAAACCGATGATGGTTCAATAAAATTGGTTGGCGATGTGGACACCGATGGGGTCAAGGAATTGGCTGGTTGGATTACACCTGTGCCCGGTGGCGTCGGCCCTGTGACCGTTGCCATCCTGATGCGCAATGCCATTCGTGCCCATGCACGCCAAAGAGATGCTGGTTGGATGGCCTGACCCTAAAACGCGAGATACCCAACACCTGCAAAAGCTACAGCGCAACCAGACCATTGTGGGAGAGACATTCGTTCCCTCAAAAATATCCAAGCCAAAACAATGGTGAGCATTCCAAAAAGAGAAGAGGCAACAGACGCGTAATTGGCATTCGGTAAGGCACCCGCAGACAAGACACACATTAAAGCGATGCCATCAGCAACGCCCATGGCGATAAGCCAAGGCAACGCTTGTTTGCTAGGCCGGATCGGTTGCTTAAAGATCAATACGATACATACGACCAGCACGAACGCGACCATACGGGTCACAAGGGTGCTTGGCATATCATGGCTTAGCGTGGCTGCACTTTGACCCAAAGCAAATGTACCCGCAAATCCGATAGCTGAAATAACCGCAAACCCGATGGTTGGACCTCGGGGCGGGCTTTCTTCCTTTTTTGTGTCTGACAAAGCGGCCACAACGGAAACTCCAGAAACGATTGCGATCACCGCGAACCATTGCACCCCAGAAACCTGAGCGCCTTGGACCGAGGCCCAACCGACCGAAAGAATAGGGTAGCTGGCCACAAGTGGCGCAACCAGTCTAACTGGGCCACGTTGAAATGCATAATAAAGCCCGAACGTCGCAATGACAAAAAAGCCACCCGCAACAATCGACATGTACACAGCTTTGGCTGGCATTGGCTGAAGCGTGCCTGAGGTAATCGTTAAAGCCGTGTGAAAGACCAAACCTGTAAGGATAACTGTAAAGATACAGGCGCTGATGGCGGTCTTTCGACTAAGAAACCTGATGCAAAAGTCATGAAACCCCCAACATAGCGCGGCCGCCAAGCCGAGAGTAAGCGCATTCATCCCAGGTTCCGAAAGAACGGGATCAAAAACACTATGCAGGCGATCAAAAAGAAAACTGACCCAAACATGCCCCAAAAACTGCCGATTGATGCGATGCCAAACCCAAGTGCTGAGATTACAAATAGGATCCAGCCTATAAAATTGATCTGATGATTGCTCATGATGTCCGAATTTGTTTGCTGAACGGGTCAAGGTCTGTATTCTTATGATTAAACAATTATTCCGTTTATGCAACATGAGTGGGGGAATATCCAAGTGCTCGACGATTATCCCAGTGTACGCCCCGGGCCTCCCAAAGCCAGTTCGATCATCAAACCGCAAGTCTTTTCAATGCCTCCCGGCACCGAACGTTATGTTGTCCAAGGGCAAGGCGCTGTTTTGATTCCGGTTGAGACCGGTGACCATATCACCATCATCAATGATGAAGGTGGGCAGCATTGCGAGATTGTCGTTGTTGATAAAAAGGGCAAAAGCGATGCTGGAATTATCGGTGCATCAGCCAACGGCAACGCTGACGGGTTGCGATCATTGGTCACTTCGGACAATCATTCTTTGCGGGGGTTGCGTATGGGGCTTGATGCCCGCGGCGTCGACTTGGCTTCGGCAGTTGCCGTGAATTTGTTTGAAACCACCTCGCCAGCAAAGACAGAAGAGACTTTCAAGGTGGATCGTCCCGGAACCGTCATCATCGCAGCACCCGCCGCTGCGATGGATTTTGACGCACAAGATACCGCGACACCGCTAACCGTTTTGATCAAGCGGGCCCAATTGAAAACCCATACGCGATTTGCGTTGCCAGATCCGTTGGCTGATCCACTGACCGATTTGCGTGTCCACAGTCAAACTGCCGAGGCTTTCTTCGTGAAGGCGGGTGATTACATTCAGATTTTGGATGTCGATGGGCGACAATGTACCGATTTCGAGTGCTTTTCAGCTCGCAAGTTGGACAAGGGCATCGAACATGCGCTGGACGTTACGACCACACGCACTTTGATGGGTCATGCATATCCAATGCCGGGTTTGCATGCAAAATACTATGATCAGGAAATGGTTCCGTTGGTCGAAGTGGTGCAAGACACCTGCGGGCGACATGACGCCTTTGCGTTGGCCTGTTCGGCAAAATACTACGATGATATTGGCTATCCGGGGCACGTGAATTGTTCTGAGAACTTCAATACTGCACTTGCCGAATTCAACGTAACCGGACGCCCTGGTTGGATGGCGATCAACTTCTTTTTCAACACATTTCTAGATGACCACGGTGTGATGTTTGCTGACGAACCTTGGAGCCGCCCCGGAGATTACGTCCTTTTGCGTGCATTGACGGACATTGTCTGCGTCTCAAGCGCGTGCCCAGACGATACAACAGCCGCCAATGGTTGGAACCCGACCGATATCCATATCCGTACCTATAGCGGCAAAGAAACCTTTCAAAAGGCCGTCGCAATACGTGCGACACCAGACTCAGAGGCTAAGATGACCAAGCAAACAGGTTTCCACGACAGTTTTGCCAAACACACGCGAAATTTCGTTGAATATAACGGTTATTGGTTGGCGAATTGCTTTGCCGCCGCGGGTCCTGTTGCGGAATATCACGCGTGCCGCGAAAAGGCGGTGATCCTTGATCTGTCGCCCTTACGCAAATTTGAGATCACTGGGCCGGACGCCGAATCTTTGTGCCAATATGCTTTTACGCGCAATATGAAAACGCTTCCCATCGGTGGCGTTGTTTATACTGCTATGTGTTACGAACACGGTGGCATGATTGATGACGGCACGATTTTCCGATTAGGCAAAGATAATTTTCGGTGGATTGGCGGGGCTGATTACGGTGGCGAATGGTTGCGTGAGCTGGCGGAAAAGAATGGCCTGAAAGTACTGGTGCGGTCCTCGACGGATCAAATGCACAATGTCGCGGTGCAAGGCCCAGAAAGCCGGGACCTGCTTCGCAAAATCGTTTGGACCGCGCCGCATAATCCGGAATTTGACCAACTTGATTGGTTCCGCTTTACGCCGGCGCGCTTGCACAATGAAGCGGGCACACCCTTTGTCCTTAGTCGCACAGGTTACACCGGAGAATTGGGATACGAAGTCTTTTGCCATCCCAAGGATTGTGCCGAAATTTTTGGTGCGATCTGGAATGTGGGCCAAGAACATGGCCTGACCCCTATGGGGTTGGAAGCTTTGGATATGGTGCGGATCGAGGCCGGATTAATCTTTGCAGGTTATGATTTCTCGGATCAAACGGACCCGTTTGAGGCAGGCATCGGGTTTACCTGTCCGTTGAAATCCAAAACAGATGATTTTGTGGGCCGAGATGCGTTGATCCGGCGTAAGGAACATCCAATGCGCAAACTGGTGGGCCTAGAAATCGATAGCAATGTGGATGTAGGCCATGGCGATTGCATCCACATTGGGCGCGCACAAATAGGAGAGGTGACATCCTCAATGCGCTCACCTTTGCTCAAGAAGAACATCGCACTGGCACGGATCGACGTTGCCCATGCGGATGTCGGAACAGAGGTTGAGATTGGCAAACTGGACGGTCATCAAATGCGACTGCCTGCAAAGGTGGCCGAAACACTGGCCGCATTCGATCCGAAAAAAGAACGTCCGCGATCATGATCCGTTTTGCGCTGACATTGGCTGTTTTGGCGGGGGCTGCAGAGGCGCAATCAGTCAAGCTTCGCGATACCGAGATCAATGCGTTACTTAGTGGGAATACTGCGGTCGGATCATGGAACGGAACGCCATATCGTCAGTATTTTGACGCGGACGGATCAACAATCTTTGCCCAACCTGACACGCGATCTGCACGGGGCGAATGGCGGGTTGAAGGTGAAGAATATCAAAGTCGTTGGCCCGGTGATACGGATTGGGAAGGTTGGTTTGTCATGGAATTTTCAGGGGATTGGTATTGGGTCAGTAAGACGACCCCGCCGACGCTGTTTGAGGTTCTCGAAGGCCAACAATTGGTACTGGAATGAGCGCCAAATCTGAATTCAGAGGAAAGGTTAGCACCGCAAGTTGCGCCATCATGTTAATCTTGATGGGGACAGTTTCAAAGGCAGATTTTTGCAATAAAATTAGTACATTAAATGTAAAAGGTGATGTGATTATGATGGCGTTTCCAGGGGCAAATGACACGACAATCTGCACACAATCCCTGATGCTTGCAGGCGGGTCACAGCTGCACTGCGGCTGGCCGTTCGCCTATCGTGCACCAGAAGCATCTCAAGCTTTTGAAGAGCTCGTGACGGCCGTTTCCGCATGTCTGGGCAAAGACGCTGCGGTCACCGCAGATCTGGATGTGAACCATCCGGATTTTTATGACCTCCAAACCTTTCAGCTTGGAGATCAAGAGATTGGGGTATCGTTGAAAGACAAAGCCGCGCTGTCAGAAACCTATGTATTCTTGAGGGTCACATTGCCCAAGTAATAGACGTCAGTTTTCGAGATACACCTCAAGACTGTCATCCAATGCATCTTTCCACGGGGTGTGATGCACCGGAGCCATCGTGCCTGTGATCACTGATGTATAAGAATTATTGCGGAAAGTCATAATGCCTTTCTTTTTGTGACCTTTCCACGCCTTGAACGCCTGACACGCGCCTTCAACATCAAAGCTGGGGTAATCTGTCTCGTCGATCAGTTCTTTGGTATAATCGCCCTGATACCAAATACAGGCATAGTCATCTTCTAAGGCGGCTTCTGCAGTTTGACGTGCATCCACATCTGCAATCATTGCGGCGTGATCGGGTAGGGTGATCCGATCCATAATGACGTCACGCACCCACCACGCTTGAGCGTCGAACATGTTGAACGTGAACCACTGATCCTGCATGCCCAAATAAAACAAATTCGGTTCGTGCACATATGTGGTGCCCTTATACAAATCATCCGAGGCCAGAACATTTGGCGTCTTCAGGCGCAAGGCATCGGGAAGGAAAGGAAAATGATGCTTGTAACCAGTGCAAAGGATCACCGCGTCAATCTGTGCCGTGGTCCCATCCTTGAAATGTGCGGTATTGCCCGCGACTTTCATTAGCAGAGGCACTTCTTTCCAGTTGTCAGGCCAATCATAGCCCATCGGAGCTGTTCGGTGACTGACCGTAATGCTCTTGGCACCGTATTTCCACAATTGCGAACCAATGTCCTCAGCAGAATAGGACGTTCCAACAATCAAGACATCTTTGTCTGCGAACTCCATCGCGTCGCGAAAATCATGCGCATGTAAGACCCTGCCTTTGAACGTCTCGAAACCTTCAAAATGGGGGACGTTTGGCGTGCTGAAATGCCCGGTGGCGACAATCACCTGATCAAAATGTTCGGTATAGGTGTGATCGTTGGGCAAATCACAGACCGTTACATCAAACCCGTTTTCGGTCTTTTCAACCCACCGCACAGCGGTTTCAAAACGGATCCAGTCACGCACGCCAGCTTTTTCAACACGGCCCTGAATATAGTCGAATAGGACTGCACGCGGCGGATAAGACGCGATTTGTTTGCCAAAATGTTCTTCAAAGCTGTAATCCGCAAATTCAAGACCTTCTTTGGGGCCGTTTGACCACAGATACCGATACATGGAGCCATGCACAGGTTCGCCGTATTGGTCGAGACCGGTGCGCCAAGTGTAGTTCCACAGGCCGCCCCAGTTCGCCTGTTTTTCAAAGCAAACGATCTCTGGAATATCTGCGCCTTTGGCTTGTGCGGATTGGAAAGCACGCAGTTGAGCAAGGCCCGACGGCCCGGCTCCCAAAACAGCAATTCTTTTCGACATGATGCGGTGCCCTCGATTGGTTCTTTTCAAAACCACTGCATCTAAAACAGCCCTGTAAGTCAATAATTATTCTTGAGGGTGAAGTCTTTTTTGCGAAGCCGTGTCCGCAGACCGGAACGCGGGGTCGCACATTCACGCCCCACATTAGCTTTCGCTGGTTATCAGACTTCTGATGCGGAGTCTTGCGCAACCTTGGGTCCGGTTTCTGAGGCTTGAGTTTCCGTACCCTGAAGCGCCTCGACGTTTGTCTCGTCTGTCTCAAACGGCAATCTACCTTCAAGATTGCGCAGAAGATTACGATCTGCTTTCAGGCCTTTGGCTTGTGACGGGAGAGACGCGCGCGTCGTTGCGTGCATTCGGGTGATCGGCGAAGTCGCGGTGGAAAGGGCGATCTTGATACCGGCTGAGCGCGCGCTGACACCCTGAATGGCTGTGTTTGACAAGCCCATGCCGCGCGCGGCTTCAACGAATTTTGGAACTGACCCTGATTTCGTGTAGATACCAGCCCACAATGCCTTTGAGGTCGACGCGCTAGTCGTTGCTGCTACGGCGCGCATCGGCAACGCTGGTAAAAGCGGTGTGATCCCTGCAGCACCCGCAAGTTGCAAAAATCCGCGGCGGTTGAAATCTGGCATAGTTGATCCTCAGTAGCGCAAACGATAGGGCTTTTTCTTCGTCCCTTACAGAAATGTAGGGACCGAAAGAGCCAAATGTAAGAGCAACGATGCTTGCGCTACCTCTCTGGCTTCTTTCGGAAAACAACCGCGCGTATGCATTTCTTCTCAGCATTGAAAGCTGTCGCATGGTACAAAATGATATGGATATAGAAAGGGTTCGAGACATGGTTGGTACGAAACCACATTTCAGTTTTTGGCTTATCGCAAGCGCAGGTCTGCTGTGGAATCTGATGGGATGCTTGAACTTTACCGTGCAATCGAACCCGGAAACCGTGGCGCAAATGCCTGAAATATATCAGCTTATTATTGCAGGCCGTCCAGGTTGGGCGACGGGTGGATTTGCTATTGGTGTATTTGGTGGGGCCGTTGGGTGCATTTTGTTGTTGTTGCGCAAGAAAGTTGCTTTGTCGATTTTTGTGTTATCGCTCATGGGTATCATCGTCACGAGCGTGTTCACACTGAGCGTTGTCGGTTTAACACCGTCGTTGATTTTGTCTGTGTTGGTTGGCGCGGCTCTGCTTTGGTATGCGTCCATTGCGCGCCGCTCGGGGTGGCTTGGCTAGAACAGGGCAAACAGCCCGCGCGTCTTTGTGATTTGCACGGGCCGCTGCGTGTTTAGATGTCCAGTGTGTTGGATTTTTCCCAAGCTGAGAAATGGGACGCATAGTCGTTCCATTCTTCATGCTTCATTTTGAGGTACGCGGCTGAGAATTCCGCGCCCATTGCTTCTTTGAGGCCCTTGTCCTTGTCATACTCACGCAAAGCATCAAGCATGTTCAATGGCAATTTGGGCGCACCTTTTACTTTGTGTCCTTCGGCGTACATGTCGATGTCGTGGCGCTTGCCGGGATCCGCTTTGGATCGAATGCCGGAGAGACCCGCCGCGATAATCACGGCCTGCAACAAATAAGGATTGGCCGCACCGTCGGGCAGACGCAATTCGAACCGGCCGGGGCCGGGGACGCGTACCATGTGCGTGCGATTATTGCCTGTCCATGTCACTGTATTGGGGGCCCAAGTCGCCCCGGATGTCGTCCGTGGGGCATTGATCCTTTTATAACTGTTCACGGTTGGATTGGTGATCGCGGCCAGCGCGCTGGCGTGTTTCATGATGCCACCAAGAAAGTGTTTGCCACGTTCTGACAGGCCTAACTCACCGGTTTGTCCTTCACCTTCTCCTGCAAAAACATTGGTTCTTGCAGAAGCGCCGGGTGCATCCCAAACTGAGATATGCGCATGACACCCATTGCCCGTTAGTCCTTCGATCGGTTTGGGCATGAAGGTCGCACGATAGCCATGCTTTTCGGCCACGCATTTGGTCATGAACTTGAAAAACGAATGCTTGTCCGCTGTATTAAGCGCGTCGTCGAAATCCCAGTTCATTTCCCATTGGCCGTTCGCGTCCTCGTGGTCATTTTGATAGGGGTTCCAGCCCAGTTCCAGCATGTGATCAGAGATTTCGCGGATTACATCAAGGCGTCGCATAAAGGCCTGTTGATCATAACATGGCTTGGCTGCTGTATCGAATTCGTCCGAGATTTGGTCGCCTGCAGGGGTCAGCAAAAAGAACTCGGCTTCAATCCCAGTTTTGACGTGCATACCTTCGGCTGCTGCTTCGTCGATCAGGCGACGCAAAACGTTGCGTGGCGCTTGGGCGACGTCTTCGCCTTCCATCACACAATTGCCGGGTACCCAAGCGATTTCCTTGTTCCAGGGCAGGATGATCACGGCCTCTGGGTCTGGCACGGCCAGCATGTCCGGATGCGCGGGCGTCAGATCAAGCCAAGTCGCAAAACCGGCAAAACCAGCGCCATCTTCTTGCATATCTGCGATTGCGCGGGCAGGGACCAATTTGGCCCGTTGTCCGCCGAAAAGATCTGTGAACGAGATCATGAAGTACTTTATGCCGTTGTCTTTTGCGAATTTTGCGAGGTCTGTTGCCATCGTTTCATTTCCCTGTCGTCTAAGAAATTGGGCGCTGCCTGCTATCAGCCGCGCCCTTTTGCTGGTCAGTAGGATGAACCGGGTTTTCCGGGGTACCATTCTGTGCCTGCCAAAGGCACTTTCGCCATAGCGGCGGCCTCCATTGTGAGGGCCACAAGGTCTTCTGGTTCCAAATTGTGAAGGTGGTTTTTGCCGCATGCCCTTGCGATGGTTTGCGCTTCAAGCGTCATGACCTTGAGGTAATTACGCAAGCGGCGACCGCCCTCGACCGGATCAAAACGGGCCATCAATTTTGGATCTTGGGTTGTGATACCGGCTGGATCTTGACCTTCGTGCCAGTCATCATAGGCGCCTGCAGTGGTCCCAAGAGCGTTGTATTCGGCTTCCCACTTGGGATCATTGTCCCCAAGCGCAATCAATGCTGCAGTTCCAATGGCCACCGCGTCCGCACCAAGCGCCATCGCTTTGGCAACATCGGCCCCAGATCGGATGCCGCCTGACAGGATCAACTGCACTTTGCGGTGCATGCCAAGGTCTTGCAAGGCTTGTACGGCAGGGCGGACAATCGCAAGAGTTGGCAATCCCACATGCTCGATAAAGACGTCTTGGGTTGCGGCTGTTCCACCTTGCATTCCGTCCAGAACAACCGCGTCTGCTCCGGCTTTGATGGCAAGGGTGGTGTCATAGTACGGGCGCGCACCCGCAACTTTGACATAGATTGGTACCTTCCAACCGGTTATTTCGCGCAATTCAAGGATCTTGATCTCAAGATCATCCGGGCCGGTCCAGTCAGGATGGCGACACGCAGAACGTTGGTCGATCCCCTTGGGTAGGTTGCGCATATCAGCCACGCGGTCCGAAATCTTCTGACCCAAAAGCATCCCACCACCGCCCGGTTTGGCTCCTTGACCCACGACAATTTCAATGGCGTCTGCCTTGCGCAGGTCATTGGGGTTCATGCCGTACCTGGATGGAAGGTATTGATAGACCAGCTTGTCCGAATGACCACGTTCTTCGGGGGTCATACCACCATCGCCAGTTGTGGTCGACGTGCCTGCAGCAGATGCACCGCGGCCCAAGGCTTCTTTCGCTGGGCCGGACAGAGCACCAAAGGACATGCCTGCAATGGTGATCGGAATATCTAGCTCAATCGGATTTTCTGCATGCAATCCACCGATGGACACAGATGTTTCACATTTCTCTCGATAGCCTTCGAGCGGATAGCGCGAGATCGACGCGCCCATGAACAAGAGATCATCAAAGGACGGAACCTTGCGTTTGGCACCGCCACCGCGAATGTCATAGATACCTGTCGCCGCTGCCCGACGGATGTCACTATTTATATCATGGGTAAAGGTCGCTGACTGGCGCGGCGTGGTGTGGGGGATACCCTTGGGATCATGTTTGTTCATCTAAAAGGTGTCCTTAATACGCGCAGGCATTGTCGACGTCGAAGTTATAAAGGCCGCGTGCCGATCCGTACCGGGTGAATTCAGAAGGATCTGCATCTATTCCGGCCTCATCAAGCAAGCTCTGCAACAAGGTCAAATGCTCTTGTCGCATTTCTTTCTTTTCACAATCCGCGCCCAAACTCTTCACGCTTCCCCGTACAAAAAAGCGCGCTTCATAGCAGCTGTCCCCCAATGCGTCTCCGGCGTCTCCGCACACAACAAGGTTTCCTGATTGGCCCATAAACGCGGACATGTGGCCGATATTGCCCTGCACCACGATATTCACACCTTTCATGGATATCCCGCAACGTGAGGACGCATTGCCCTTCACCACGATCATCCCACCGTGGCCTGTAGCACCAAGATATTGGCTGGCATCGCCTTCGATAATGATCTTGCCCGACATTATGTTTTCGCCAGTCCCGGGCCCGGCAGAGCCATGAATGTTGACTGTCGCTTGCTGGTTCATCCCAGCACAGTAGTACCCGGTCGAGCCTTTAACTGTCACCTCAATAGGGGCGTCTAAACCGCAGGCGATCGCATGTGCACCTTTGGGGTTTACTATCTCCCACGCGGTTTGGTTGGTGTTTTCGGATTGAGCGTGAAGCATCTTGTTCATCGCATGCAGGCCGACTTCGGAAAGGTCGATTGTTTGCATCAGGCCGCTTTCTCTGTGGCTGAAGGGGAGTCGCTATGGCTCCAGAAATAGACGGTTGCAGGTTCAGGTTCCCAAACCTTTGCATTTTCAATCCCGGGCAGGTCCACAAGCGCCCGGTATTCAGACCCGAATGCCACGTATTGATCCGTTTCGGCCATCACGGCGGGTTTACATGCGATCGGATCGCGCACTACCCCAAAGCCGTCTTTGGTTCCCACAACAAAGGTGAAGAACCCATCCAGATCATCAAGGCTGCTGGTCAAGGCTTCGCCCAGTGTCGCACCGTTTTGCATTTGCCATGTCAAATACGCAGCTCCAACTTCGGTGTCATTTTCGGTTTCGATGTGGATGCCCTCGCGCCGCAATTTGCGACGCAACGAGTTGTGGTTCGACAAAGACCCATTGTGCACCAAGCATTGATCATCACCGGTATTAAACGGATGTGCCCCCATCGTGGTTACAGCAGATTCTGTCGCCATACGTGTATGACCAATGCCGTGTGTGCCGGACATAGTCGCGAGATCGAACCGAGCTGCCACATTTTTAGGCAGACCAACTTCTTTATAGATTTCGAGGCTATCGCCCCGGCTCATCACGCGAATGTTAAGATCGTCCAAAACAGCACGCACATTGGCGGTCGAACCGGCGGGGATATCCAAAACTGCATGCGTGCTTTTGACAGACATTGTTACGGATCCATCTACGGCATCTCTAAGCGTCAAGTCGAGTCCGACAAATGCAGTTTCAGGATGATCTGACTGAACAGTCATCTTCGTGCGACCTATTGATTCCGCGCCATAAATTGCGATTCCTGCACTGTCAGGTCCGCGATCTGTCATGGTGATCAACATCGCCGTGAGCATTTCGCCCAAATTTGGTTCCAGTGATTTGTCTTTCAAAAAAAGACCAACGATTCCGCACATTTTAATGCTCCCGACTCGGTACCGGTCGCGAAGACCAGCTTTCACAAAAGACGCTATCATTAAAATTACAAAACTCAACCATCAGGAAACTTTTTTTCTTAGAGGGCAAAAAACATTAGGCGTATCGTACGTAATATGCTTCATTTGAGTTATGAGCCCCGAAAGAGGGTCGATCAAAAATCACAACCTATTCCGACGTGGGAGAATATACCGTGGAAGAGCAATTGGCCGAACTCGCCGCCAAAGTGGCTGAGTTAGAAGCGGCAGCTGGTGGCGCGGCTGTCACCAACACAATGTTCGCCGAAACTTTTTACTATCTGACAATTCCGCTAATGATACTGATTCACGCGGGATTTCTAGCGTATGAAATGGGCGCATCGCGCCTTAAAAACGTTCTGTCATCGGGCGTCAAAAACATATTGGCTTTCGCTTTTATGATTCCAACGTTCTATTTTTTCGGCTGGTGGATTTACTGGGGGTTCCCAACAGGTTTGCCGGGAGCACCGGGACCAGCGGGCATTTCTGGTGTTGAATATGCCAATGCTATCGCATGGGGTTGGGGGGAAAGTGCTCAATACATGGGACCAAATATCGCGGACCAAGCATCTGGTGTGTTTTTCGGTGCCTTTGCTCTTTTTGCAGCTACGACAGCCTCTATCATGTCGGGCGCGGTAATCGAGCGCATCCAAACCGTCGGGTTCATCATTCTCGCTGTTGTGTTGGGATCCTTTGCATGGGTTGTTGCTGCGGCGTGGGGCTGGCACGCGGATGGCTGGTTGGTGACAAAATGGGGTGTACATGATTTCGGAGCAGCAGGCCTTGTGCATGCGGTCGCCGGTTTCTTTGCGCTTGGCGTTTTGATCAACCTTGGTCCACGGATTGGGAAATTCAACACTGATGGATCTGCCAACCACATTCCGGGGCACAATATGCCTCTGACTGTGACAGGTCTTATGCTGATCATTGTCGGCTTTTGGGGGTTCCTGATGGCTTGTGTGATCGTTCCAGGTGAGGCGTGGTCGTGGTTCGGAGACAAAGCTTCGACGATCTATGGTACGCCAATCACATTGTCCGCCTTGTCCTTCAACATTCTGATGGCTGTTGCTGGCGGGATTATTGGGGCATGGTTGTTCACGCGCGATCCATTCTGGATGATGTCTGGTGCACTTGCTGGGATCATTTCCACCGCATCTGGCTTAGACATCTATTTCCCAGCACTTGCCTTTATCATCGCCTTCTCGGCGGGGGTTATCCTGAAGCCTTGCGCGGATTGGCTGGAAAACAGAGGTATCGACGATGCTGTTGGCGCTGTTACGGTGCACGGAACGATTGGCATCTACGGTGTCGTGATGTTGGGAATCTGGGGCTCTGGTTTTCCGGCATTGCAAGGGGCTGCCGGCGAAGTGCCTACGATCTCGTTGATTGGCCAGATTGTTGGTGCGGTCGTATTCTTCTTGCTGGGATTTGTGCCGGGCTATGTTGTGTCGCTCATCCTCAAGAAGGCTGGCATGTTACGGATACGCGAAGGGGCTGAATTGGCTGGTATGGATCTCGTGAAAGTTCCTGCTGCTGGCTATCCCGAATGGGGCGGTGACGCACCTGTTACACCAGCACATCCAGCTGAATAACGACATTCAAAGGAGAAAGTTATGTTTCCATACGAACAAGCAAGTTGGGAAGTCGTTGATGGTGCGATGTTTATGGGGTGGGGTGGTGCGCTGCCCGGTCTGACGACCTTGATCGCGGCAATCATCTGCGTCGCAGTTCTTGTAATTGGTCAAAAATCTGAAACCGACAAGGCCAAAGCCTTCGACAAGTGAACGGATTTTATCAGACTGACTGTTGGGGCTGCTGAAAGGCGGCCCCAATTGCCTTTAATTGCCTGCCAGGAAAAAAAGTTGCATGACAATGTTGCTTTTTGAAGTGGCCTGAGGCTCAATGACTTTCAACAACGACAGAGTCGATAACAGGGGACTATCAATGGCCATTCTATGGAGAGCGTCTGCACTTGCACACCGCCACGCTGAGATCGGTGGAGAGTTGGAAGACTGGAACGGTATGGGAACTGCGTGGTTTTACGATCATACACCCGAGCGGGCAAAAGCAGATTACGAAGCCGTACGCACCAAGGCCGGATTGATGGACGTGTCGGGACTGAAGAAAGTCCACGTCGTTGGTGCTGACGCAGCTTACGTCATTGACCGAGTGACGACACGGAACGTTGAAAAGATCGCACCGGGCCGTTCGACCTATGCATCGATATTGAATTCCGAAGGAAAGTTCATTGATGACTGCATCATCTATCACATCGCGGTAAATTCGTGGTTGGTTGTGCATGGGACTGGCGCCGGGATGGAGCAGCTTGCAGCCGCTGCTGCTGGAAAAAGTTGCGAAATACTCTTTGATGACGATCTACACGACATGTCTTTGCAGGGGCCGGTGTCGGTTGATCTGCTGGCCAAGGAAAACCCAGCTGTCCGTGATCTTGCTTACTTTGGCTTGATGCAGACCCGTCTTTATGGGCGTGACGTCATGATTTCACGCACCGGCTATACCGGCGAGCGCGGATACGAGATTTTCTGCCGTGCAAAAGACGCAACTCATTTATGGGACAGCATTTTGGACGCTGGCAAGGACATGGGCGTGCGACCAGTCCAATTCTCGACGCTCGATATGTTGCGGATCGAAAGCTATTTGCTGTTCTATCCTGGTGATAATTCGGAGACTTTCCCGTTCGAAAACGAAACCTGTGGTGATACCCTGTGGGAACTTGGCCTCGACTTTACTGTATCGCCCGGCAAAGAGGGCTTTGTAGGGGCTGAAAACCACTATGCCTCTAAGGGAAAAGAGCGTTTCAAGATTTATGGCGTTCAGCTGAGCGACAGCATGGATCAGATGGAAATGTATGCGCGCGTTTTACATGACGGCAAAGATGTGGGTGTGATCACCTATGGTCTGTCTTCCGAGCTGAACAGCTATAGCGTTGCAATTGCGCGTCTTGATCCATCCGTTGCAAAACCGGGTACAAAGCTGGTCGTCAAACAACCGGATGGAACCGAATTGGCCGCCACAGCCGAAGAAATGCCGTTCTACGACAAAGACAAAACGATCCGCACTGCTAAGGGCTGATTGATTTGAGTGCGGGCATCTGTCTCGCACTCAACTGCTTTTCAAAGGATTACGATGTCGAAATTCACGTTTCCCGAAAGTATAAAAAGCCGCCCAGTTTATGGCACACTTGAGCCACGTGACGGGTCGGCCCATTTGTTGGTTGCTGATGCCCACGGAGCTGAGGCGATTTTGGGTGTTGCGACGCCTGCTATGATGGAAAATGCGCATATTATCTATGTCCCAAAAGGCGAAGCCTTTGAGGACAGTCTGCGTGCCCTCAATCCTGCATCATTCTATTCTGGGCCGAGTTATTCGGCCGCTGAACCACGGCTGCGCAAAGCACTGAACGATGCCAAAATGGGTTTGCAGGTTTACCTGTCTGGAACCGAAGGGCTGATGGGGCAGGTGCAAAACGCGGCAATGGCGGCCGGTATTCCGCACACTGCCATTCAAACAGAACATCGGGGCAGTATCGCGCGCCGCATGCAATGTGTGCATTGCAAAGGCATAACCGAAGATGTGGAAACGGATCCATTTGTGTGCAGTCACTGCGGATTGAACTTGTTTGTGCGCGATCATTACTCGCGCCGTTTGGCGGCTTACCAAGGCGTGTGTATTGATGCCGAAGATCCCGGAAATGTGCCAACGGCCAAGGGGATTTACGAATGAGCGGCGCAAAAAAGATTGCAGTGACGGTCACAGACATTGTTCCACTGAACGACCTTGTTACCCGGTTTGAATTCAAGCGGGCGGACGGTGGATTGTTGCCCACGTTTTCGGGCGGTGCGCATACTGTCGTGCAAATGCAAGATGGCGATATCGTACGGATGAATCCCTATTCGTTAATGTCTGACCCAATGGATCAGTCGGCATACACAATTTCTGTGCGCCGCGATGATGAAGGCCGGGGCGGGTCACTGTTTATGCACAACAAGGTGACAGTTGGCGATGAGATGGTGATCTCTTATCCAGTCAATCTGTTCAGCCTTGATTTACGTGCTAAAAAGCATCTCTTTATCGCGGGTGGCATTGGGATCACGCCGTTTTTGGCGCAGATCAAGCAGCTTGAGCGTTTCAACGGCCATTGGGATCTTCATTATGCATGCCGATCCAGAAGCCTCGGGTCATATGTGGACGCGTTGACCAGCCACCATCCCAATGAAACTCAGGTCTATTACGACGATCAGGATCAAACGATAGATCTTGTGAACTTACTGGATGGGCAACCGCTTGGGACACATGTTTACGTCTGCGGGCCCAAAGGCATGATCGAATGGGTGCGCAAAACGGCCGCTAAAGAGGGTTGGCCACGCGAAGCGATCCATTACGAAGAATTTCTAGCGCCGCAACCGGGCAAGCCGTTTGAAGTAAAATTGGCCGTGTCAAACAAGGTCATTCAAGTCGGTGAACAGGAAAGCCTTTTGGAAGCTATGGAGCGAGAAGGGATCGATGCCCCTTACCTCTGTCGTGGTGGGGCTTGTGGGCAATGCGAAACGGCTGTGATCGACTATACAGGCACTTTCTTGCACCGCGACCACTGGCTGGACGACGCTGAACACGAAAGTGGCCAAAAGATCATGCCATGTGTTAGCCGATTTGAAGGCAAGACACTGGTTTTGGACCGCTGACGCGGCGGGAGGAGAAAATACAATGACTATTCAATTCAATGACGAAACCTTCCGCGACGATTATTCCTTTTTCAACTCGGAGCGGGCGATCAAACGGTTCCCGTTTCCGTTCCATGAAGACAGTTACATGTACTCGGTCAACATGGAGCAGCATCGCGGGGGTCCCAAAGATTCCGTTTATGAAATGCGCTTTGATGTAGACGAGCATTACGTCGCCGAAATGCGAGATCGAGCCATGGTTTTGGCTGACGATCCATTACGCTGCCAATCCTTGCCGCACATGACGCTGGCAGGGTGGGATCTGCTTGAGCTAATCATGGTGTCCAAATCCGAAGATTACCCTGATCTTTTTGAACTGCATCGTGATGGCAATAACTGGCGCTGGATCAACAAACCTTTGGGTATCGACGACAGCTTTGTATTTCTAGATGAAACCACGCTGCCATTTGGCCCGATGGAATACATAACCCGTCAGGCGCAAGGTGATTTTTGCGTTCTGGATCAACGCGACGACAATCTGTGGATGGACGCAGGTTGCGTGACCACGCAGGCCGATTGGTCGTTGGATTTCGACCTTGGCATGAACTTTTTCGAATGGCATGCGCCTGTACCGCTGGCCCATGAAAAGGGTATTTTTGTTCGTGCACTGAAATTCCTACTTAATATTCAGCAAGGTGCGCCCGCGCGACGTTTGAACTGGACAATGACGGTCAATCCATTGCTCGACACGAGTCCCGAAAACTATCACAAATGGGGCATTCAAAAGACGACGCTAACCCCGGAAAACCTTGGCTCAAAACAGCATTTGCGCGTTGAATTGCAAACGTTCTTTCGCCTGCCACGTTCCAATGCTTTGGTCTTTCCGATCCGGTGTTATTTGTGCAGTTTTCAGGACATCATGACTGTCCCCAAATGGGGTCGGCGTTTGCACCGCGTTGTGCGTGATTTGCCGGTTGAATTGGCCACTTACAAAGGCTTCATTGATAACCGCCCTATGATGCTGGACTATCTCAAAGCATTTGATGATGGTTTGCCAACGTCACCCGGCATCTGGCCCGATCTCAAATCCGAACCACCGCTTGAAAAGTAGGTCACTATGCAAGGGTGCAGCTTCTTGAAGGCAGGACTGCACGCATTGTGCTTTCTGATGGCTTTCAGTGCAGCGGCCCATGCGCAATCCTGTCGATTGGCCTTGGTGCTTGCTCTTGATGTCTCCGGCTCAGTCGATCCCACAGAATATGCGCAGCAAGTATTTGGGTTGGCTTCTGCCTTGGATCATCCGGATGTGCGCGCACAAATTTTGGACGGCTCAGGCGCACATGTGTCTCTTGCCGTATACGAGTGGAGCTCGCGCAATCATCAATTTATCATTCAGCCATGGACGACTTTGAACTCTACCGCCGCATTGCAAGCAGCAATCGATCGCATTCGCAGGCATCAAAAGGTCCGTGCCGGTTTGAAAACAGCACTTGGGACCGCATTATCCTTCGGTGCATCTTTGCTTAACGCTCAGTCGCAGTGCTGGGTGAAAACGATAGATGTGTCGGGTGACGGAAAAAACAATATTGGTGTTTCACCTGCCCAAGTCTATCAAAGTGGCGCTTTTGAACAGATCACGGTCAACGCTTTGGTCATCGGTGGGAACGACGCTGAACACAGCAAGTCAAAAATTGACTTGTTGCGATATTACGAAACCGAAGTAATCCATGGTCCATCGTCATTTGCAATGATCGCAAACGGATATGACGATTATGCAGACGCCATGCGCCGAAAGTTGATCCGAGAACTGCAACTGCCCGTGTTGGGCGCTAGCGAGTTTTAACCGTCCTGTGGATAGCTGATGACGGACAAATAGCGTGCGGGTAATGAGATCAGGTTTTCCGGACCATGTGGTGCATCTGCATCAAAAAACAAAGTGTCGCCGGGCTGCAAATTATACACTTGATCGCCGTGGCGATAATCTACGACGCCTTCCAGCATGTATATCGTTTCGATGCCTGCATGTTGGAATGTTGGGAATATATCAGCCTCGTCCGACAGCGTGATGAGATAAGGTTCGACAATCACACCGCTTGCGTTTGAGCCGATATGCCCCAACAGATTATATTGATGATTGGCGCGTGTACCTTCGCGTTCCATTTCGACGCCTGCACCTGCTTTTGTATGCACTGCCGTACGGGACTCTTCGAAACGTCGAAAGAAGGCAGTCAGTGGAACAGACAGCGCGTTGGCGAGGCTTTGCAATGTTGTCAGAGATGGTGATGTGTTGCCGTTTTCAATCTTGGACAACATCCCAATAGAAATGCCTGTGATCGAAGACAGCTCGGCCACTGTAATTTCCTGTTTCCTGCGATAGGCCCGGACTTCGCGCCCAATAGCAACCTCAAGCACTTTTTCGCGGTTTTCATCAACGCGGTGAGGGTCTTGCTGCAAAAGAGTGTTTGCCATTGTCACATCCAGTTTTTCTACATTCATCGCAATACCGCTTTGTTTGGGTCTGACAAGTAGAGGGATTAGTTTTTTTGAACTTTGTTAACCAGTATAACATCAATTTTTTCCTAGTAGGATAAATTTATGAATATCTGTAAAGCCGAACGCATTAGATTTTTGATTGATCCCAGCTTTCCAATGTTCTGTCAGACTTCGATGATCGGCCGCGATCGAGGTCGTTGGCTTCGATACTGACAAATTTCTGATGGAGTTCTAAGTTATTGTTCAGATGTGTTTACCGAACCGGCCTTCTTCATGTTTCGGAAGTTCGGAACGCTCGAACGGATGACCGCGCCAATTGGTACGGCTTTTTCAAAAACCACCGACCGCTTGTTCTTTGCTTATCATCAAACAACGCGAATGCACAAAACGCGATGGTCATCGGTTCTATGGTTCTCAGTCCTTGGCAGACGTCGTGTATTCCTTGGCCAATTGGCTTATTAAGACGTTGATTGCGCCGCTGTGATCAGAGCATGGTGTAATGTGCCTGCCGATGCACGCGGGCCCAAAATGCGCAGATGATCTTTGTCGACAGGCCGGATCACAAAACAACCCAGTTGGTGAATAACGGTGCGTTGCGCATCGCCAGCCTGCATTTTGCGGATCGGTGCCGCGCAAAGCCGTTCCACCACATCCGGCATCCCACGACCGATCAAATCAAAGCAGACCCATGCGCCTGTTTGTTCTGTTACGGATGCGGTTTCGCCAAAATGTTGTTTGAGCTGATCCGCCAACAGATCGTGGGTTTCTTTTGGTGCACCAATCATCCACTGATCCGGTCCCATCCAGAACCCAGCCTCGGGATCATGTAAAACTGCTTGCCCAGGGGCGGGGACTTCACCCAGCACGTCCTTGAGCATACTATGGCAACGCGTTTCATGGCCCATCCGTGCCGCGACAGAGGCAAGTGCGAGACCGTCGTTTTCCAAAATGGCGACGTGATCGAACGTGTCAACACGCGGCTCTGACCCGCCAAGGGCCATGACTGGCTGCAGATCATGCACGAAGACGTCCTCCCTCAGGGTCAATAAAGTGAGCACTGACAATTTCAACTTCGGTTTCCACCTGCGTTAATGGGCTGACCAATCGCATTCGCTCGCCCATCCGTTCGCTTCCGTTTTTGAGAAAACCAAGCGCAATGGCATGGCCTAAATTCGGCGAATAACATGCCGACGTGACATACCCTTGATCGCTTGCGGCATCTATCGGGCCCTTCAGCGCCATGAGATGCGCCCCGGCCGGTACGGAGGCTTCTGGGTCAACAGGTTTGATCCCAATTTGGCGCAGATCATCTGGCATGTTCAGGCCTTCGCGTTCGGAAAGTGTTGATCCGATGCTGTCTTTTTTCTTGGACACCATGCGCCCCATCCCAAGGTTTTGTGCAGTTGTCGTGCCGTTCAATTCGTTACCAGCCGCGTGGCCTTTTTCGATGCGCATCACTCCAAGAGCTTCGGTGCCGTACGGTGTGATGTTGTATTCGGCTCCAACCTCCATGATCTTACGCATCAACGCATCGCCATATGCTGTTGGAACAGCAATCTCGTACGCAAGTTCTCCGCTAAACGAGATGCGAAACAAACGCGCGCGCATGCCGTCGCAAACTGTTGTGTTTGCACACGCCATAAATGGGAAGGCCTCGTTCGATATGTCCTGATCGACAATCTTTTGCAGTACATTGCGACTGTTCGGACCGGCCACTGCATATTGCGCCCAAGCTTCAGTGGTGGAAATCAGCTGCACGTCCATATCAGGGAATAGACATTGGCGCACGAATTCCATGTGTCGATAGACGGGCAGGGCGTTTGCGGTGGTCGTTGTCACAACGAAATGGTTCTCTGCGAGGCGGGCAGCGGTTCCATCGTCCATTGCAATGCCGTCTTCGCGCAGCATCAACCCGTACCGGGTTTTGCCAACGGCAAGCTTTGCAAAACCATTGCAATAGACCCTATTTAAAAAATCAGCAGCATCTGTTCCTTGCACGTCTATCTTGCCCAAAGTGGTCACATCGCAAACCCCAACCGATTGCCGTGTTGCCAGCACCTCGCGGTCTACGCTTTCGCGCCACGTGGTTTCGCCGTCACGAGGAAACCATTGCGCACGCATCCAATTTCCAACCTCGACAAAAACTGCACCTTGTTCGATGGCCCATTGGTGGCTGGGCGTTAGGCGTTTAGGATGAAATTCTTGTCCACGGTGCCGTCCGCCAAAGACTCCAATTGCCGTGGGTGTGTAGGGGGGGCGGAAGATCGTGGTGCCGACTTCGGGGATGGATTTCCCGGCCAGTTCGGCCATGATTGCAAGACCGCCCATATTCGACGTTTTGCCTTGATCGGTTGCCATGCCAAGTGTGGTGTAACGCTTTAGATGCTCGACAGAACGGAAACCTTCTTGATGGCTTAGCTTGACGTCTTTTACGGTCACATCGTTTTGCTGGTCGAGCCACGCGCGTGAACATCCCTCGACATACCAGAAGGGTTTCAAGGCGACTGGTGCATCTTCTGCAAGGGGGAGATCGACATGTGTTACTTCCAAATCCAGGGCAGTTAATGCAGCGGCACGCCCACTGTTCAAAGCACCAGCCGTAGATAAATCACCATTCGCGGCACCAGCTACGTTCATACCGATCGGCAAGTCATCACCTGGCACAAAGGCCGAAAGGTCTTCGTTCCATGTTGGGCGTCCTCGCTGATGGCACGTCATGTGCACATTCGGGTTCCAACCGCCGGACAGGCCCAATGCCCCGCATTCCAAAATTCGGGTCGATCCATCATACAAACGTACATCTACAAAGCTCAGGCCTAGCCTGCCTCTGGTGTCGATCACCTCGCCATGCAAGACCTCGAATTCCATGCTGCGGGGGGCGTCCGCACGGACGTCCACAACTGCCGCGATCTTGATGCCCGTGGCGTGCAAATCCGTTGCCGTGCGGTGCCCGTCATCGTTGTTGGTGAAAATGGCAACGCGTTTGTCTGCGGTGACAGAAAACCTATTGGCATATGTGCGTAAGGCCGACCCAAGCATGATTCCAGGCCGGTCGTTGTTTTCAAATGCGATAGGCCGTTCTGTTGCGCCAGCTGCCAGCACTGTGCGCTTTGTATAGATACGCCACAGGATCTGACGCGGTTTGCCCGTTTGTGGTGTGTGAACATGGTCGTTAATCCGTTCAACAGCGCCGTATATCCCATGATCAAACGCTCCGATGATTGTTGTGCGCGGCATCACTCGGACATTGGGCAGGCTTTCCAATTCAGCCACTGTCTTAGCCGCCCAATCTGCACCGCTTTCGTCCCCAAGGGAAAATGTCTCGCTATTCAGACGTCCACCCATGCGGAAATCTTCATCCGCGATGATGACATCCGCCCCCGCACGCCCCCCCGTCAAAGCAGCGGCAAGCCCCGCTGGTCCAGCCCCGATAATCAGCAAATCGCAATGCAAGAAACCTTTGTCATAAACGTCGGGATCATCCTCCAAAGACAGCGACCCAAGGCCGGCGGCATGGCGGATTAACGGTTCGTATACCTTTTCCCAGAACGCGGCAGGCCACATGAAAGTTTTGTAGTAAAAGCCAGCCGTCAAGAAATTTGACAAACGGTCATTGACGGCCAAAAGGTCAAAGCGCAGAGAACCCAGCCGGTTTTGACTTTTGGCGACGAGATCATTGTAAAGCTCGGCCGTGGTTGCGCGTGTGTTGGGTTCTTGTCGATTTCCGGTGCGCAGTTCGACAAGCGCATTGGGTTCCTCAGACCCCGCTGTCAACACTCCGCGCGGGCGATGATATTTGAATGACCGCCCCATTAAACGCACGCCATTGGCCAACAAAGCCGAAGCAAGCGTGTCGCCGGAATATCCCTGATAGTTCTTACCATCGAAGGTAAAGGAATATTCGCTATTTCGGTCAATCTGACCGCCCTGTGAAAACCGGTTTGTTTGGGTCATTTGCTGCGCCCTCGGTTGCGCGCCACATCGCGGGCAAGTTCAACTGATTTGATTTCATGCGTGACTGTATTGCGGGTCACGACCAGCCAAGACCGATCTCCGGCTTCGTGAAACCACAACTCTTCGTGCCAGCCTGCAGGGTTGTCCCGCATATACCCGTATTCATAAAAGTCCCGGGCGGCGGTCTCGGCCTGCCAATCGGGGCGGTCGATCAATTTGGCGTCTCCCAGATACGTGAATTCAGAGGCGTCTCGTGGACCCAAAAGAGGATGTTCGATTATCATGTTGTGTGTCCTCTCAATGCAGATTGGGCTGATTGCCCATACCTTTTTCGTCGATCATTAAACCCCGTTGGAAACGATCAAACCGATATGCTGTGGCCTTGGGGTGGGGGGTGTCTTTGGCAAGTAAATGGGCAAAGCAGAATCCGCTTGCCGGGGTTGCTTTAAATCCGCCGTAACACCAACCGCCATTGAAGTAGAGACCATCAATTTGGGTGCGATCGATAATGGGTGAACCGTCCATCGACATGTCCATTATACCGCCCCACATGCGCAGAAGCCGGGCGCGACCGAAGGCCGGGAAAATCGCCATACCTCCTTCACAAACATCTTCAACAACCGGTAGATTTCCGCGTTGAGCGTATGAGTTGTACCGGTCGATATCGCCGCCAAAGACCAATCCGCCCTTGTCCGATTGACTGACATAAAAATGTCCCGCACCAAATGTAATCACGCCGGGCAACACAGGTTTCAAACCTTCAGAAACGAAGGCTTGCAACACATGGCTTTCAATAGGAAGGCGCATCTCCGCTTTGGCCATAAGACGTCCTGATGAACCCGCAACGGCACACCCAACTTTCGAAGCGCCGATGATCCCGCGCGTTGTTTCAACGCCAAGGCATTTGCCATTTTCGATTCGAAAACCTGTCACTTCGCAATTTTGAATAATATCGACGCCGTGATTGTCAGCGCCCCGCGCGTACCCCCAAGCGACTGCGTCATGGCGTACGGTTCCACCGCGATGTTGAGCAAGGCCACCTTTTATCGGAAAACGGGCGTCTTCAGTATTCAAAAACGGATAGCGGGCCTTGATCTGTTGGGTGGACAGCATTTCGGCGTCGGCACCATTCAAGATCATCGCATTGCCACGCCGTATAAACGCATCGCGCTGCGCATCCGAGTGAATTAGGTTCAGGATTCCGCGCTGTGAGATCATCGCATTATAGTTCAAGTCCTGCTCTAAACCTTCCCACAGTTTGAGGGAAAATTCGTAAAACGGTTCGTTTCCATCCAGTAGGTAATTTGACCGAATGATAGTGGTGTTTCGACCGACATTGCCGCCGCCGACCCAACCTTTTTCAATCACTGCAATCCGTTTTTGTTTGAATTCTTTGGCAAGATAGTAGGCCGCAGCCAAACCATGCCCGCCGCCACCGATGATCACAAAGTCATAGTGGCTTTGCGGTTCTGGATCGCGCCATGCGGGCTGCCAGCCCTTATGGCCGGTTAGGGCCTCCTTGATGACTTTGAAACCAGAATAACGCATATCGCGATCCCTTTTTGGTTCATTCCGCCCAGCTTGAAACTCTTGTGAAGTATAATACCAGACATGGTTGATTGCACTTACAACACCCTATGGTGTTCAATTTTTCAGCACTGGCAAGAAAAAAACTTGATTGACAGGAATATCCTGCGAAAGTGAACACAGATGCATATTGCGACGCTCAGAATCGCTTAGACTCGTATCTGATGGCCATCGACCAATGCAAAGATGGCGCGGCTTCCCGTCAGGGAGCTACAACTAGGGAGCTAAAAATGAATAAGTTTACAACCGCTTTGACGGCCGGGGTTCTTGCCTTTGCGCCTTTAAGTGCTTTTGCTGCTGACAGCGACGATCCGATTGTAATTCCGATTCACAACTGGTCCAGCCAGATCGTGATGTCCAATGTTGTTGGTCAAATGCTAGAGCAAAACGGAAACGCCGTTGAATACGTCACAACCGATAGCCAAGCCGTGTACGAGTCAGTCCGTCTGGGTGACGTGACTCTTGAGTTGGAAGTCTGGGAAGGCGCTTTTGGAGCTTCGTTCCGCACCGCACTTGAAAAAGGCGGTATCGTTGACGTGGGTGACCACAATGCAGTCACGCGCGAAGATTGGTGGTATCCTATGTGGACCAAAGACGCATGCCCCGGTTTGCCAAGCTGGGAAGCGTTGAATGAGTGTGCCGCTCTATTTGCGACAGCAGAAACTGGTGACAGGGGCCGTTATCTTGATGGACCCGTTGACTGGCTAAAGCACGGTCAGGAACGCGTTGAAGCGTTGGGTATGAATTTTGTCGTCGTGAACGCAGGTTCGGCGGCCGCTCTTTGGGCTGAAATCGGCGCTGCCGAAGCCGAAAAGCGTCCCGTCGTTGTGTTCAACTGGACTCCAAACTTTGCAGAAGCAGTTTGGCCCGGTGAATTTGTTGAATTCCCTAAATGGGTCGATGGTTGTGATAAGGATCCGTCCGTTGGTCCAAATCCAGACGCTCTTTATGACTGTGGGAACCCTGCGACCGGCTATCTAAAGAAAGCGGCATGGGACGGCATGGCGGACAAATGGCCAAGCGCTTACGCCGTTTTGGAAAAAGTGAGCTTCACCAACCCACAGATTGCAGAAATGGCGAAACTGGTCGACATCGACGAGATGGAGCCAGAAGAAGCAGCCGAGGCATGGTTGGCCGACAACAAAGATATTTGGGAAAGCTGGCTGAACTAAGCCAACTCTGATTTACTTTGATCGATCCCCGTCCGGTTGCCCGGGCGGGGACACTTACCTGCAAGGACCGCCATGTCTTCGGATACGCCTGTTATTTCTTGTAAAAATGTTTGGAAGGTTTTCGGACCCGACCCCACAGGATTTTTGAACAGCATGCCAGATGGCATGAGTTTCGATGAAATCCGTGCCGCCGGGTACATCGCAGGCGTTAAGGATGTCTCGATCGACGTCCATAAAGGCGAGATGTTAGTGATTATGGGCCTGTCTGGCTCTGGAAAATCTACACTGGTGCGTTGTTTTTCTCGACTTCATGACATCACTGGGGGCGCGATCACGGTTGAAGGTCAAGACATCATGTCTTTGTCCGAAAAGGACTTGATTGACCTGCGCCGATCCAAAATGGGGATGGTTTTCCAATCCTTTGGATTGTTGCCACACCGGAGTGTGCTGGAAAACGTCGCATTCCCTTTGGAAATGCGCGGGCAAGACAAGCATACGCGGCGCGAACGCGCGTTGGAGGTTGTCAAACTTGTGGGCCTTGAAGGGCGCGAAGATTATTTTCCACGTGAATTGTCAGGTGGGCAGCAACAACGTGTTGGCATTGCCCGCAGCCTCGCAATCGAACCTGATATTTGGTTTTTGGATGAGCCGTTCAGCGCGCTCGATCCTTTGATCCGTAAAGAAATGCAGGATGAATTTCTGCGCCTTCAACAAATGCTCAACAAGACGATTGTCTTTATAACCCATGACTTCGACGAAGCCCTTAGATTGGCGGATCGCATTGCTATCATGAAAGACGGTGCCGTCGAACAATGTGACACGCCTGATCAGATCGTCTTGCACCCAGCAACGGAATATGTGCGCAAGTTTACAGAAGATATCGACAAAGCCCGTGTGGTCCATGCCGGAGTGTTAGCGCAAGAAGGTGCCATCGGAGAGGGTGAACCGCTGGATGCGATGACGACGGTACATGACATGGCTCGGATGCTCGTAAACGACACTCGAAACATGATCCCGGTAAAACGTGAAAACACGCTGATAGGGGCTATGCCCCGCAAAGACGCATTGGATATCCTGTTGGGTGCCGAAGAATGAGTGTTGAGGCAACGACTCTTCCATCCGAAGAGCGTTCTTTGAGCCGCACACAAATTGCGCTTGTTATGGTTGCGATAGCCGCTGCTTTGACCGCCCTCCAGTATTTAGGTGGGCTGCCTGATTGGCTGCATCGACTGCCCGACGCGGTCATCCCAAATTTTGCCCTGTGGCTGGATGCCATATTCAACTTCGTCAAAGACGATCTTGGCCTGCTCGCCTTCACACGTTTTTTGACCGAGGGGCTTGAGTGGTTGTTGGACTTTTCCGCCAACATTTTCTTCGGCAAACGTCGTTTTCCAAACGTTGGTCCGATGCCTTGGACTGCTGTTGCAGCCGTAGCGGCTGTAATCGGATATTATTTGGGCGGTTGGAAGCTTGCGTTGCTTGGCGGCGGTACAATGGTGTGGACGGCGATGATTGGTCAGTGGGAAATCGCCATGCAGACGATGTCTGTGTTGGCAATTGCGGCCCCGTTGGCTTTTGCTGTTGGTTTGTCGTTGGGTATCGCTGCGTGGAAATATCCTTGGGTGGACAAGGTTATCAAACCTGTCTTGTCAGTTCTCCAAACCTTACCGTTTTTCACCTATCTTTTGCCCGCTGTGATCTTTTTCAAGGTTGGGCCAACTGCCGGCGCTGTTGCGACGACGATTTACGCCATTCCGCCGATGATCTTGATGACCACGCTTGGGCTCAAGAAAGTATCTCCCGAAGTGATCGAAGCCGGCAAAATGAGCGGATGTACCAAGGGGCAAATGCTGCGCCACGTGTATATTCCGTCTGCGCGCACTGAAATCCTTGTCGGGGTCAATCAGGTCATCATGCTATGTTTGGCGATGGTGGTTTTGACGGCATTCATCGGTATGCCGGGGCTCGGTGCCAAGCTGTTGGCCATGATGGGCAGTTTTAAGCTGGGGCGTTCGTTTGAAATAGGGGTCACTATCGTTCTGCTGGCGGTCATGCTGGATCGGATGTCCAAGGCATGGGTCGTCAAACAACCCGAACATTTTGAACGCGGCACACCGTATTGGAAGCGTCACAGCATGTTGTTGCTGGGTGTTGGGCTGTTTATTGGGTTAACACTGCTGTCGTTGGTTGTGCCGTTCTTCGCAGAAGTCGGGCGTGGACAGGATTTCAGCCAAGGCAAAGAGCTTGATAACCTGATCAAGGGCTTTTTGAGCATTGAATGGGTGAAAGCGACAACGGGGTTTTTGCGCGCCTTTCTAAACGTTCAAGTTCTCATTCCATTCCGCAATTTCATGCTGTCAATTCCCACGCCAGCGTTCATCTTGTTGGTGGTGGCTTTCGCACTGGCTGTCGCTGGCCGGCGGGAAGCAACTTTTGCGTTTGTGTTCTTTTCCCTTGTCGCGTTGTCTGGGTGGTGGGACCGGGCCATTATCACTCTGTATTCTGTCATTTCCGCGGTCAGCCTGGCTGCGCTGATCGGCTTACCCATCGGCATTCTTGCATCTAGATCGCAAAAATGGTCAGAACGCGTTTTGCTGATCTGCGACACGGCCCAAACATTCCCCAGTTTCGTTTATCTCATTCCAGCGATTATGTTGTTTGGCATCACGGATATCGCAGTAATCTTCTCGATCCTAATATTCGCGATGGTGCCTTTGACGCGCTACACAATTGAGGGGTTGCGTACGGTCCCTGAAGAGATGACCGAAGCCGCCGACATGTCCGGCGCAACGCGTATGCAAAAACTGTGGAGTGTGCAGTTGCCACTGGCTTTGCCGACCATGGCCGTCGGTTTCAATCAGGCCATCATGTTTGCTTTTTTCATGGTGATCATAGCTGCGTTCATTGGGACGCAAGACCTTGGTCAAGAATTGCAACGTACGTTGGCCGGAACAGATTTGGGCAAGAACTTTGTGCTTGGGATATGCGTTTCGCTGATGGCGCTGACTTTTGATCTAACGATCATGAAGTGGGCGTCCGATAAAAAACGGATGTTAGGTTTGGAGTGACAACGTCAATTCTATTTCTACAATCATGAAGGCATGGCTAGAAATTGTTTCCAATCCGAATGGATCACAGTTCACCAGAGCTTTATTTCGTAGAGTAGTTCTGCTACACATCATGCTACACGCGAAGAAGTTCTCGTTCACATCAAGTAATTGATTTCGAACAGTTATTTCCAAATATTAAATTCGAACAAAAGGACACAGCCTCCGCCACTAAGTTTTGAAATTTTTAAATATTTCAATCGACTAGAGGGTGATGCTCTTTATCTACCCCCCATTTTGGCCGCCATTTTTCTATAAAAGGACGACAACGCTCTTTGTACTTGAGCTACATGCCGTCAACTGCCATTCTTGTGCGCGGCGATGATACCAATTGCCGGGAACGGTTAGGATGATGAACCCTCGATCTTGTAAATCAGTCAAAGCGCGTTTCACGGTCGCTTTACCCAAGCCCAGAGACTTGGCCGCTTCTGCCAAGGATAACCGCACATTGCCATTGTTCCCGCCATTGAATCGGGTGTGCAGTTCCAACAATACCTTGACGGCGGCCCCTGATAGGGACCGCCAAGCTGGAGACTTAAGCATAGCATAAGTCAGGTTGGTATACTGGCCATCCTCAGACCGCTTGCCATTGTTTCGACTATTCCTAGCCATTCAGAGCGGCCTCACCATAAGCGTGCAAGACATAGAAACGCGCTGAAGGTTCGGACAAGCCCATGCTTGCGCATAAGGCGTCGGACAGCGTTAGAGGGGAATGGAGCATATTTTTTGTCCCATCAAAGGCCCCCCGTATCCAAAGAGCGGACGCGCGCGTCACATGTCAAAAAATAGACACCATGCTTGCCCGGATATGGCCCATCGTGGTCTTCCATGGCCTCCGGCGCACGCACAATAGAGTGAGCAGCAATACTTGCGCCGATAGAGAGGCGGACAAGTTAACTCAGCTGGAATTGTTTTTTGTTTTTGACGTGTCGTTCAACGAGTGTCGCCTGCCTTTTGCCGCTGGGAATGTACGCAGCAGACTCCAGTATAAACGTAGGATTCAAAATCTCTGGGAAAATTTCGCTAATTTCTTGGATAGCTTCTGGACCAACCGCCTTAAGTGCCTCCGGACCAGTAAACAGGCTTTCAGACGGCGCATTTTCAGCGTAAATTATTTCATGGCGATCAAACAGAATATGGAAATAGGTTACCGTTTCCAGATCATTCTGAACATAAATGCCCGGAACCTTCGTCAATCTGTGCGCAGCGACCAACACAATGTCATCATTAAACATGCGTTTAGCGATCGCAGAAGCGACAAGTATTCTGTGTTGACGAGACACAACTAAGTCGTTTTTTGGTATCCCATTACCCAAAGCACCTTTTCTAATTTGAACGGGGCACAGCTTTGGATTCGACCTTAATGCCTTTTGGTCAACCGTCCGCCTGCCAATCCAACGAATTTTTTGCAGTCCATGCTGCAAAGTCATTACTTCGTCGCCGACACACAGATCTTGTATCAAAGAATTGCCACGACCCGTACTGATGTTTGTTCCTTCACAAAAACAAAATATATCAGCGTTTCCAGGTGTTCTCGGGCCGGAAACGTTTGTTCCGGAACTGTCAAACTGAACAGACTCCCCGCTGTTAACCGTACTGACTGCCGCCCCCGAGGTTTTGCCATCAGCAGCCCCACCTGTGAGAGCTTGGACAGGGTTATTGCCGATGTTAACAATTTCGGAGGTTCCTGCGGATGTATTCGTTAACGCAATATAGTTGGCTTCGTCTGGGACGTCGCCGTTGCTCGCGTTAATCAGCTCACCAGTCGCAGCCGTGGCTGTTATAACATAGATTATGTATCCAGGATTGCCCGGAACTGCTACCCCGACAAGAGCAAGGTTGTCTAATGTTACTTCTGCACCAGTAACACCAGTTGCCTGTATGTCATCTCCAGCACCGTTCATCAACATACCATTAGTATCGTAAAAAGATACGACGAAGTCGGCGGGATCGTCCCCCGGTGCCAAGGTAATTTCAACAAATTCAAACGTGGACGGATCTGTAGTAACGACATCTGCGGTCCGATAGTGAATTTCAGAGATAAAGGCCATTTCCAAAATTTCCTTTAAAAAATTACAACTTATTAGTGGATACTTCATTTATAACAGTGAAAAATTTGTTAATGGGTACTCCATTTGCAAGGCCTTGTTGCACAAATCAGGCTGGGGTTGGAATTCCCCTTACCCTGGGCGGATTTAGCCTGCGGTTTCGGTCCTCGGAACGCCAAGTGCAGTGAAGCCGTTGAGGATCGCGGCCCGGATTTGGATCTCTGCGACCTGACGATCGAAGTCGCGGTGAACTGCCCCTTGTTTGCCGGAGACTCAGAAGTAAGGATACTGGGTTATGGGAAAGAACAAATGTGGAAACAGATATTCACCCGAGGTGCGCGAACGTGCTGTGCGGATGGTATTCGAGCATCAGGGCGAATTTGACAG
>JBDVKF010000034.1:0-15230 GCA_039960995.1 Paracoccaceae bacterium
GCCTATTCTGTTGAAAAACTCTTTGCTGCGACTGCAAATTTTCTGAAACCAGAACACTGTTCTCCGCTCACCTAAACATGCCGCAAAATGTGAAAGAAAAACCTGCATTTCGGAATATTATTCTGCCGGATTTACTCAAAATGCTCGACATTGGAGTTTTTCAACAGAATACGCCATTCTTTCTGGATAGTGCTAATGCAGCAACGAAGTCAGCGCTCTCAGTGTGGGAATTTAGAGCAACCGTTAGGAGAAATTCTCACAAAAAGCCGCTCTGGCCGCTTTGGTCACATACTCGGGCCGTCATCGACATCCTTTTTAATCTGTTCACCATCGTTTCGGGCGTCATTGGGCAGATCATCTCGGCCCAACCAAAGCTGCACCTTCGCGACCATCGTACTCAACCACTCCGAGCGTTTCCGCCATTCCTGCTGCAAATCCAAATAGCGATGAACCAGCTTTGTCAGGCGTTTTTGAACTGGTTTTGGAGCGGCCGTAATCGGGGCGGGATTATCCATAGTTATTTCATCCGGAGTTTCGCGGATCGTATCGTTTGCCATTTCTTCGACAACCGCTTCGACCGCCGCCATTCCTGCTTCGGCCTCCGCTTGCGCAATTTGTGACTGGACAAGCGCGGCGTCGGCACGGGCGGACTTTTGTTCCAACTCTTCCGCCTTGGCTGCATTTTTGTGTTCAGCGCGCTCAAGCCTTTCCGCACGTTGCTTCAACGCCTCACGCTGCGTGGCTTGTTGCGCTTGAATTGCCGTCAAATCTTTCTCCTTTTTTTCGATCCGGGTGCGGTATTTCCCAAGGCGCTTTTCTTCGTTGACCTGTAGCACTTCCTTTTGCTCCAGTTTTTCAACTCTTTCCTGATCCTTCACAATCGACGCCTGCCGTGTAGCAATTTGGGCATCAAGATCGTCGATCTCTTGCTCCTTGGCCGCAATTTCAGCGGGGAGGTCTTCGTGCAATTTCCGGACAGACCGATTGAGCGTGTCCGGATAATTTGCACCTGCATCAAGCCGGTTCTGCTTGCGATTGCCGCGCTGAATGTCCGGGCAGTACTTTTGCATGATTTCCGCAGCCAGATCTTGCAGTTCTGACATCGCCTGTCGGGTTAATTCTTTGCTGACGGGATGCCCCGCATTCGTGAAGCCTCGCAGTTCAAAATGGGCGTGATCAGTGGTTTCATCCCCGTGATGCACCAACGCCTCTAACGTTGTGTTGAGATGATCTGCCAAGGCGCAGGCCAAAGGCCTCGCAAAACATTGCGTTCGATAAGACATCGATGTTCTTGTCATGAGCGATCAAGAGCACAGCGATCAATAGTTCGGCAGCTAGATGACGCACTATGAATTTCTTCGAACGCCGCCAAAATCCTTGCGGGCCCATCGTGAACCACTGCAAAACCAGCATGGAAGGCCCGCACCGGCAGCAACACCCAACACGGGCGGACGCTTGATTTTCACCGCTGATATTTGTGGATGGGTGGCTCGACGTAAAAGCAGTCATTCAATTCAAGATATATTACTTCCGATCTGTCGCCTCGGGGAAGCACTCGTCATCCAACAAAATCCGTGCGGCGTTTCCTTGATCATCGTCATATTGGTCACTGCGCACTGTCCACACGAATGCGACTAAGCCAACTGTCCCTAACAAAAGCGACACGGGGATAAGCACGACAAGGACATTCATTTGACGTACCTCACACGCTGGGAGTTCAAAAGGACCGTGATGGACGACGCCGACATTGCCAATGCTGCGGCAAATGGCGTCGCGAGCCCTGCGAGAGCGATTGGAATTGCAATGCAATTGTAAAGCGCTGCAATCGCGAAATTCTGTTTGGAGAGATGACGCGTTAGCTTTGAGATTTTGAGAACAAGGGGCAAATCCTCAAAGCTGTCTGTCAGGATCACAATATCGGATGCGGAACGGGATGCATCCAGAGCTGTTGCCGGAGCCATGGAGGCATGAGCCGCCGCCAATGCGGCCGTGTCGTTCAGACCGTCCCCAATCATCAAAACACGATCAGATTGATCTGTCATGTCCCGCAATCGACCTAGCTTTTCGTCCGCGCGTACGTTTGCGATCAGAGGGATGCCGAGCATGGCCGCAAATGCTTGTGCAGGTTTTTCAGCGTCGCCGGTGATGATTTCGCTGGGTATCGTCAGTTCATTCAACGCCTCAACTGCGCCTGTGCGGGCGGCCTCTGACGTTTCAAATGGCTCAGCCCTTGATGTTCCGATCTTTACGCCCAATCCGTCAAAATCGGCACCCAGCCATGCACCGCGACCCAATTGGACGGTGTGACCTTGCCATGCGCCGCGAATGCCTTGGCCCGCGATCTCGGTGAGGTCGCGAACTGATGCGGCATTTGTGTCAGACAACGCCGATACTAATTCCTTTGACAAGGGGTGATTTGATGACTGGGCCAGCGCTTTTGCAACTGCACGAACATCGGACGGCATCTTTTCAGGGACCGTAAATGATAGTCTGCTTAACGTGCCCGTCTTGTCAAAAACCACCCGTGTCGTTTCGGCCAGCCGTTCAAGTGCAGTGGCATGTTTGACCAAATACCCCATCGAAAACAAGCGGCTGATAGCGGCCGTGGAGACTGCCGGAACAGCAAGCCCCAAAGCGCAGGGGCATGTGATGATCAAGACCGCAATCGCAACATTAAGGGCGTGACGGACGTCACCTGTGGCGATGACCCATCCGAAAAAGGCGAAGAACGCCAACAGATGCACGGCGGGTGCATAGATTTGCGCCGCTTTGTCGGCCAATGCGGTATAGCTATTCCGGCTGTTTTCAGCGGTTTCGACCAGTTGCGCCATGCGGCGTAGCGATGTGTCTTCCCCCACGGCTGTTGCCCGCAGCCTCAGGACTGCGCCGACATTTACCTCGCCCGCCTGCAGCTGTGCAGTTTGCGCAACATCCACAGCAGCAGATTCACCTGTTAGAAACGATCGATCTATGACGGCATGGCTAGACAAAAGAAACCCGTCGATCGGCACCCGTGCGCCCGTCGGCACAGAAATCTCATCGCCAACCGCAAGGTTCGAAACAGCTACGGTTTGCGTGTTGCTTCCCGTGATGCGTTGCGCCGTGTGAACCTCAAGTGCGGTGAGCTCTTTGGCTGCTGAGTGTGCGGCACTGCGTGTCCGGTGATCCATGTAACGACCGATCAGTAAAAAGAAAGTCAGTGACAAGGCCGCGTCAAAATAGGCGTGATCGCCGCCATTCAACGTTTCAAACAAAGACATGCCTGCGGCCAACAGGATGGCCAGAGAAATCGGCACATCCATGTTCAAGCGCCGCACGCGCAGTGCGACCCATGCGTTTTGAAAGAACGGTTGGGCGGAATAGGCGACCGCGGGCAATGCAATCGCAGCAGAAATAAGGTGGAACAAATCGCGCGTGGTATCTGCGGCGCCCGACCAGACGGCCACAGACAAAAGCATGACGTTCATCATGGCGAACCCAGCCACGGCCATACGCATCAGCAATGTGCGCCCAACCGTGTCGCGCGCCGTGCTCAGCGCCTCGATATCTAGCGGATAAGCCTCGAACCCCAGATCAGCCAATTTGGCTTCGATGTGTTCTGGGTTGGCCGGTCCGGTCACTGTCAACCGTTTGAGTGAGAGGTTCACTCGGGCAGTGCGCACCCCCGTCACATCCTGCATGCCGCGCTCGATTTTGCCAATGCAGGCGGCACAGTGGATCGTTGGCACCGAGAATTGCAGACCTGTGCTGAGCCCTATTTCGTCCATGTCTGGAATAGCAATACAGGCGGGGCAAGCGACGGTCATGATATAACCTCAACGATGATGCGTTGCTGAAACAGCGTCCCATCCTCTGCGCGCGCCTTAAGACGCAGGTTCCAATTGCCGGTTCCAGCAACCACCAGTGCGCGCAGGGCGGTGCCGTCAAAAGCGAAGTTTGGGGTTTCGTCAAAGGCCACATTGGTCGCACGGCCAAGTGTGGCCTCTTCGATGGCAGGTGCGATTGGTTGACCGTTTTGCAAGATGGTGAGGGACAGAATGTCGCCGTTCAATGTGGCAGATACATCCCAGCCCAAGGCCAACTGTGCCGCGCGATCAACGTCAAATGACTGGCTTGCGACATAGGAATTGCGCACCTCCAGCCCGGGAAAGGTCGCCACCGCTTTGAACGCCAGCGTCAGGTTCACGCCAATAATGACCGAAAACGCGGCGGCGAACCCCGCAAAGACATGCCATCCTTTTATCTCTGTCATTGGGTTTCCCTTCCGTTGAATATGGTGGCTTGGCCTGCGCGGTCACCTGAGCCAAGGTCTTCGACCCATAGCCGCAACGGCGTTGCGGCCTGCTTGGCAGCGTCATCCTGCGGGCGAGCGGTCACGTAGACCCGTTGCAAAACGGTGCTGTCGGCGGGGACATCCACGGTTAGGACACGCCCCTGACCTTCCAACTCGATCCGCAAAATGGCCTCGCTTGTCAGGTTCAGATGAAACTGACGATCCTCGCCCAATTTGTTGCGCAGGCGGACGTCATAAATGTTGCGGATCGCGCCATCAGATTGCAGCACATAGGTCGGATTGCGCACGGGACTGACCGTTAATTCAATGTCGCTGCGTACAAACAAGGCATAAACAAGCCCGACACCAATTGCAGACCAAAGAGCCGTGTAAAGAATGGTTCTAGGGCGTAGGATATGCTTCCAAAGCGGCTTTGGCGGCGTGCCGCTGCGCTCTGCATTCTCATCCGAAAGCGCAAGATAATCGATCAAACCGCGGGGCTTGCCGATCTTGGTCATGACGTCATCGCAGGCATCAATGCACAGCGCGCACGTAATACATTCCATCTGCGGGCCATCACGGATGTCGATGCCCACAGGGCAGACATTCACACAGGCCAAACAATCGATGCAGTCACCTTGAGGCGCGCCGTCTTTCACCGCTTGCGAGTTTTTGCGGTACTCCCCGCGCCATTCGCGGTAGGCCACTGTGATGGTTTCGGGGTCCATCATGGCAGCCTGAATACGCGGCCACGGGCACATATAAATGCAGACCTGCTCACGCATGAAACCGCCAAATAGGAACGTCGTTGCAGTTAAAATCGCGATGGCGATGTAGGCGGCGGGGTGCGCATTGAGCATCAGTAGGTTGCACAGCAATGTAGGTGCATCAGCGAAGTAGAACACCCAAGCACCACCAGTGGCAACCGCGATACAGAGCCAAACGATCCATTTGGTGAGCCGCAACCGCCATTTGCGCGCGCTCCACTTGGCTTTCCACAGCCTAACCCGCGCGTTGCGATCCCCTTCGATCCATCGTTCGACTAATATGAACAGATCCGTCCAGACGGTTTGCGGGCAGGTATAGCCACACCACACACGACCAAGCGCAGAAGTGAACAGGAACAGCCCTAAACCGGCCATGATCAGTAACCCGGCGACAAAGTAGAACTCGTGCGACCAAATCTCGATCCAGAAAAAATAAAACCGCCGATGCGCCATATCGATCAGCACAGCTTGGTCTGGCAGGTTTGGGCCACGGTCCCAGCGTATCCATGGGGTCAGGTAATAAATCCCTAAGGTGATCGCCATGATCCACCATTTGAAGGTGCGAAAGAACCCTTTCACCTTGCGGGGGAAAACGGGTTCTTGGGCGTCATATAATTTTGGGGTCGTGTCAGACATGTCGTTGGTTTCCTGTTCGCACTGCCACCGTATCGACGCGGCGATTCTGATGCCTTGATCTGAATCAAAGAAGGCTCTGTAACGGTACGTTTTGCGAACAGGACCGTTTCAGAGCCTAGGACGCTGGCTAAGCCAGCGACCTTACCAGCCTACTCGCCACCTCCCAAAGTATGCACATAGGCTGAGACCGCACGCACATCTTCTTCACTCAGGCGTTGACCCCAAGCAGGCATGACACCGAACCGCGCGTTTTCAATAGTTTCGGTCAGTGCTTTCCGATCACCGCCGTAAAGCCAGATTGCGTCCGCCAGATTAGGCGCGCCAAGTTCGCGGTCGCCCATCGCGTTGTTTCCGTGACATGCCGCACAATTATCGGCAAACAGAGCAGCACCGTCGCTGGCCAGTGCCGGATCAAATTCCGTCGTCGACAATGACGTCACGTATTCAACCGTGGCTTCGATCTCTTCGCCCGATAGGATTTCTCCAAAGGCCGGCATTTCGGACCACCGCGCATCCTCGTCAGTGTCATTGCGAATACCATGACGAACTGTGTGCGTGATCTGATCCATGGTCCCGCCCCAAAGCCAATCATTATCAAGCAAGTTGGGATAACCGGTCGCGCCCGCCGCACCAGATCCATGGCATTGCGAACATTGTGCGGTGAAAACCGACCCTCCCCGCGCGATTGCGTATCTTTTGAGATCCGCACTCTCCGACAAATTAGCCATGTCTGCATCAAGAAGTGCTGTGACAAGATCTGCGTTTTGATCTTGATGAGCGGCAATGTCCTGCGCAACTAGTCCACGCGTTGACCAACCTGCAACACCTTCCGTTGCGCCTTTGATCATAGGCCACGCGGGGTAAACGATCGTATAACCGATGCCCCATATGATTGTGATATAAAGCGTCCAAAGCCACCAGCGCGGTAAAGGGTTATTCAGCTCTTGGATGCCATCCCAAGAATGGCCGGTGGTCTCGACGCCGGTTTCTTCGTCAATGTGGTCTTCAACCATGTTCCAACCCTTTCAATGCGCTCGCCAGTTTGGAGCAAGCACATGTTTCGCAAACGCCTGAGCAGGCTTTCTTGTCCACATCATTTCGCAATGGGATCATCCTTGCATCCTCACGGGCCGCTTTTTGACTTGGCAGGAACGCCCAGACGGCAGCACCAACGAAAAAGCAAAACATCGCCAGTAAAACCCAACTGTCTGCGATTTGCCGCAGCAAAGAATAAGTGTCCATTGGTGCCTCCTATCGGCTTGCGTCTGGAGTGAAGGTTGAGAAATCGACAAGCGTTCCGAGCATTTGAAGATAAGCGATCAACGCGTCCATTTCTGTCAGCTCCGGCTGCCCATCAAAGTTAGACACGACCGCACCGGGATACCTTTCAACAAGCGCGTCCCAATCCCCTTCGGGGTCGGCCTGGACATAGAAATCGGCGTATGCTGCTTCGATTTGCTCATCGGTATAGGGCACCCCGACCAATCGATGGGTCACCAACAGGTCTTCGATATGATCGCCCTCTAAACGCGTATCCGCGAGGAATGCATATTTCGGCATCACGCTTTCAGGAACAACTGACTGCGGGTCCATTAAATGGTCTACATGCCACGCATCTGAATAACGCCCACCGACGCGGGCTACATCTGGCCCGGTGCGCTTTGATCCCCATTGAAATGGATGATCATATTGCGATTCAGCAGCCAGCGAGTAATGCCCATAACGTTCCACTTCGTCGCGCATTGGGCGGATCATTTGGCTGTGACAGACATAGCACCCTTCGCGAACGTAAATGTCACGACCCGCCAATTCCAACGGCGAATAGGGGCGCATGCCTTCGACGTCTTCGATTGTGTTTTCCAGCCAGAACAGAGGTGCGATTTCGACGATGCCGCCGATGGTGACGACCCCAAGGCTCGCAACCAGCAATAAGGTCGGGCTTTTTTCCAGGATCGCGTGTTTATCAAGAAATGCCATTGTACTGATCCTTATTCGGCAGGTGTTGCATAGGGCAGAGCTTTGACAGCTGGTTTGGCCCCGCGGATGGTCATCCACATGTTCCAGACCATCACGAGCGCACCGCTGAGGAACAAAACTCCGCCTAATCCGCGCACCACATACATCGGAAATTTTGCGCTAACTGTGTCGGCAAAACTGTTGACCAGAAAACCTTGGTCATCGACCTCGCGCCACATCAGACCTTCCATGATCCCCGTGACCCACATAGAGGCCGCGTAGAGGACGATGCCAATCGTGGCCAACCAGAAATGCCAGTTGATCGCCGCCATCGAATGCATTTTCTCACGTCCCCATAGGCGTGGTGTCAGGAAATAGATGCAGGCGAATGTAATCATGCCGTTCCAGCCAAGTGCGCCGGAATGGACGTGCCCGATGGTCCAGTCAGTATAATGGCTTAGGCTGTTCACGGCGCGGATCGACATCATCGGACCCTCAAAGGTGGACATGCCATAAAAGCCAAGTGACAGAACAAACATCCGCAGGATCGGGTCTGTGCGCAACTTGTCCCAAGCGCCCTGCAACGTCATCAGACCGTTGATCATACCGCCCCAGCTGGGCATCCAAAGGATGATGGAAAACACCATTCCAAGCGTAGATGCCCAATCGGGGAGCGCGGTGTAATGCAGGTGGTGTGGACCAGCCCAGATATACAGAAAAATCAACGCCCAGAAGTGGATGATAGAGAGTTTATAACTGTAAACAGGGCGGTTTGCCTGTTTGGGTACGAAATAGTACATCATCCCCAAGAAGCCTGCCGTCAGGAAAAATCCAACGGCGTTGTGACCGTACCACCATTGGGTCATCGCATCCTGCACACCGCTAAACACCTGCACAGACTTGCTGCCCCAAATGCTGATCGGGATGGACAGATTGTTGACCACGTGCAGCATCGCCACAGTGATGATGAACGCAAGATAGAACCAATTGGCCACATAGATGTGGCGCTCTTTGCGGTTGAAAATTGTGCCAAGGAAGACCGCAAGATAGGCGAGCCAAACAATGGTCAGCCAGATATCAACATACCATTCAGGTTCCGCATACTCTTTGGATTGCGTCGCTCCAAGCAGATAACCTGTAGCGGCCAGAACGATAAATAACTGGTAACCCCAGAATACGAACCACGACAGGTTGCCTCCCCACAGTCGAACAGCACTGGTGCGTTGGACGACGTAAAAAGACGTGGCAATCAGGGCATTCCCACCAAAGGCAAATATCACCGCACTGGTATGCAGTGGGCGAAGGCGCCCAAAGTTTATGAAGGGCTGGCCCCAATCAAAGTTCAACGCAGGAAATGCAAGCTGGAATGCAATGAACGTGCCAACCAAAAACCCCACAATGCCCCAAAAGGCGGTGGCGATCACGCCCGCGCGAATAACGCCATCAAAGTAGATACCATCTTGTTGTAGTGGCTTAGGTTCGTCGGTCTGTCGCAGTACCCAGATAAACATTGCAAAGGCGATGGCCATTACCAAGATCGCGTGGACCTGATACGCTAGGTCATGCGCCCAGTTCGTCGCAATCGCTGCCACAAGCGTGACAAGACCCAGAATTACTAGCTTCACATAGTCCATTAATCGCCCTCACGTTTGGCCGAACGTCGAAGGACGTTCCTGTTCGCAAGGTTGTTTTATCTGGGCGCTAGGTTTGATTCTTTGATCTGAATCAAAAACGAAAAATTTAGATGATTAGACCGCCATCGGCATCATCACCGGTCGCCTGACGCAGCCCGAGAAGGTCAATAACATCAAGCTGTTTGCGGCCTGAGAAGGCGATCAAGCCTTCTTTCTTTAAGGCGTTCATCTGGCGACTGACCGTTTCTAACGTCAAACCAAGGAAATTTGCGATCTGTTCACGCGTCATCGGAAGCTCCAAAGACATGTGCCCGACAACTCCGTTTAATGAACCGCGACGTGCTAGCAGGTCCAGGAAGGTCGCGATCTTTTCTCGGGCGGATTTGCGGCCGAGTAAGATCATCCAATCCCGTGCTGCATCCAACTCATCAAGAGCCATTTCCATTAGCCGCCCAGCCACGTGGGGCGTCTGTTCCAACATCCGCTCAAATGGCAGGCGTTCAAACCGACATAAAGTGACATCCGTTGTCGCCGTTACATCAAATTCAACATGGGTCCGGCCCGGTCTACCGATAAAATCTGATGGCAACAGCATGCCAACCATTTGTGTCCGCCCATCTTCCAGCGTTTTGGACAGGTTCGCGACACCCGACACAACAGAAGCCACAAATTCCAGAGGTTCCCCGCGCCACAAGATCACATCGCCTGCCGAATAGGTGCGATAAGACTTCATCGTCTCTAAGGTTATCATTTCCTCGGCATCACAACGCGAACAAACCGCGCGATGGCGGATGGGGCAATCACTGCAGTTTTCAGACGAGAGGTCCAATTTGGTCATGTTGATCTGTGTCAAAGCAGGGTTTCTTCGACTAGATATAACTGGCGGTATGGAAAACATCGATACTCTTTCTCGCCATGGTCTCTTTGACGTCAAAGTGCCGCGCTACACCAGCTACCCGCCCGCGAACCATTTCCAAAATGATGTGGGCCAGCGTTGTCAGGCCAGTTGGTTGTCGGACGTGCAGCAGAACGAAGCCATATCGATCTACATTCATATCCCGTTTTGCAAGCGCTTATGTTGGTTCTGCGCATGCCGCACCCAAGGGACAAAAACACTCAGGCCGGTCGACGCCTATGTTGAAATCCTAAAGAAAGAACTGAAGACAGTCGCAAGGAACCTACCGCAAGGCGTCAAGATGAACCGTCTTCATCTGGGCGGAGGGACACCAACCATTCTGTCGCCTGAAACAATGCAGGGCTTGCTTTCTGAGGTCTTCGACACGTTCTCAACCACACGGGGTTTCGAGTTTTCTGTCGAGATTGATCCAACCGAAGCCGCGCCGACGTTATTACAAACCTTGATCGATTTTGGCATGAACCGCGCAAGCATAGGTGTCCAAGACTTTACGCCTGCTGTCCAGAAAGCAATCGGGCGGCTGCAAAGTTTGGAGCAAACCCAAACTGTGGTCACCTTTCTTAGGGAAAAGGGTGTCGATGCGGTCAATCTTGATCTGCTATATGGTCTACCACATCAGACTGAGCAGAGCTTTCGGACGACACTGAACCATGTTGTTGCGCTCAATCCTGATAGATTGGCGATCTATGGCTATGCCCATGTTCCGTGGATGTCCAAGCGCCAAGTGATGATTAACTCGGAGACATTGCCAGACACCAGACAACGCTTTGATCTAGCGCGCATTGCCTCGCAAGTTTTGCAATCCGCAGGATTTGCAGCCATTGGCATCGATCATTTCGCGAAGCCATCAGATAGCCTATTTAGGGCACATAAAGCTGCGCGGCTACGGCGCAATTTTCAAGGGTATACAGATGATCAATGCCAGACGTTGATCGGGCTTGGTGCATCTGCAATCTCACGTTTTGACCAAGGTTTCTCTCAAAACGCTGTTGCCACATCGGCTTACCAAGATCGAATATCAGCATCCGGTCTTGCAGGGCATAAGGGGTATGCGTTGACGTCCAGCGACGCTTTGGTGGCAGCAATGATCGAGGCCTTGATGTGTCGTTTCGGCTTTCCCACGCAAGAATTGCAACGTGATTTTCCGGAACAGAAAGATACAATCCGTCGATCTGCGATCAACCTGATGAGGCTGTACCCCGATGTCTTTGTGATGGACTCAACCGGTTTGGCCATGCGCCCAGAAACCTATCCACTGGCGCGGATCATCGCGAAAGAAATTGACATGTTTACCACCGAACAGAACACGCATGCGGCGGCGATCTAGACTTTTTTTATTGTTTTGGACATGACCCATTTAAAGACCCGGAACTCGCCTACCCTGTCCGGATGTGATGCAGTGATGTTGCACACTCTGACGGGCGGAGTAAACAGGTTTTGGGTCCCGATTTGGGCCGAGAGGGCGGATTGCGGACATTCGCTGCGATCTGAAGCAAGGTCTTCAGTGCGGACAAATGGTGAATTCGCTGCAGCTACCCCAATGGCAGCTCTCGAAACTTAGTAGCGCCAAAAACGGCGTGACCCTCCGCCGGTGGTACGCTGCCGATGAAGGGTGTCGAGAAAGCCCGAAAAAGATTATTTCGACAACGCTTTAAGCGCGTCTCGGAGGTAAAGTTGTAACATTGCGCTTGGTTGCGTTGCCGTGTTTGAGCTTTCTGTGAACGATCTCGGCTAAGTCAGCTTGAGTAAATGGCTTTTTCAGAAAGCTATGTTGCTCGATCATATCTTCGTTCTTACCCCCGTCAACGCTCGGATTGCCGGACATAATCACGATTTCAGGCCGCCATGCGCGATCTTCTATTGAGGCAACAAGATCAAGCCCACTTTGACCGCCTGGAAGAATGACATCAGTGAGAATCAGATCAATGTCAGAGCGCGCGGCTAGCAATAGGTGTGCTTCATGAACGGTTTGGGCCTTGGCCACGGTGTAGTTTAGCTTCTTTACCATACGCTTGAGCATTTGGAGGACGACTTCATTGTCCTCGACGATCAAAATGGTTTCGCCATTCCCCTTTGGAAAATCGATCTTGGGCTCCAGATCAAACTGTAACACTTCAACATTTGCGTATTGCGGTAAGTAAATTTTGACAGTCGTGCCCAATCCGGTCTGGCTATCAATTGTCATCGCTCCCCCGGACTGCTGTGCAAGACCGCTGACCATTGATAGGCCCAATCCAGACCCTTGCCCAACACCCTTGGTTGTGAAAAAGGGCTCGACAGCACGTTCTAGGTTGAGATGGTCCATCCCTACGCCATTGTCAGAAATCGAAATAACGACATAGCTGCCTTCGCTCAACTCCTGCGCTTGACCAATATCTTGTTCTTCTATCGAAGTGTTTTCGCATTCTATCCGAAGCATTCCGCCGCTCGACATTGCGTCGCGCGCGTTTAAAGCAAGATTCAAGATAGCGTCTTCAATCTGTCCGGGGTCCACTTTTACGTGCCAGAGATCACTTGGCAATTTGAGTATTACGTCAATGTTTTCACCGATGGTGCGGGAGAGAATGCTCTCCATATCTCGTATAAGGAGGGTTAGATCGGTTTGCTTTGTCACTAGTGGTTGTTTTCGTGCATAAGCCAACAGACGCTGGGTCAGCGAAGCGCCGCGACGCGTTGCTTTTTGGATTTCGTCAAGGAGGTCCAGGTCGTGATCTAGTGTCGCCTCCAGCAATTCAGAATTGCCTTGAATAGCTGCGAGCAAGTTATTGAAGTCGTGTGCGACACCGCCGGTCAGTTTCCCAATGGCTTCCATTTTTTGCGCGCGCCGGAGCTGTTCTTCTTTCCTTGTTTCTTCTGTGACGTCTTGGATGGTGGCACTCAAGGTTTGCCCATCATCGTAGAAATCACTCCGCTCTTGCGCGCGCAGTTTGATTACTACATCTGCCCCATCTGCTTTGGTAATCCGAAAAATGGACTCGGCTTCATTGCTGTTATCGATAGTTTCTTTCAAAATATCGCGTACCCGTTCGCGATCTTCGGAATGAACCAAAAGTGCAAAGTCTTCCGTCTCCAGCCGTTCCATCTTTGGCCTCACACCGAGCAGTGCTCGCGCTTCAGTCGAAAGTCCAATTTGCATCGTGTTGGGGCAAAAAGTCAGAGCCCCGATCTTTGCCACCCTATGAGCCTCGCGCAGGTTATCCTCCGTCATCCTTAAGTCTGCTGTAGCGACCGAAACAGCCTGTCGGAGTTGCGCTGGTTGACGCAGCCGGAAGATAGAGAAAACCGATAGCACCGTCGCAAAAATAAGTGACGCTGCTCGGAATTTTGGAGCCGCGGGCCAGGCAGTCGGCCAACCTTTTAAAGGAATAGTTGCCAATTGCCACGTTCCGGTTGCGAGTTCAATTTCTGCCAGATGTGGGTCCATTTGGAATATTTCGGGATTACCCCAAAGCATCCGGTTTGGCGTCGCTTCTGATAGCTCGCGTAAAGCGTAAAGATTTCGACCCTTAGAGGGCTGCAGGTCCTCTACCGCGTACTTCGGGAACAAATTCGTCACAGCCGCAAAATCGATAGCGATAGTGGCAAACCCCCAAAACTGTTCTTGGTTTTGCTCAAAGATGGGCTTGCTTGCAATGAGACCTACGCCACCCTGAATAAGATCCACAGGGCCGACGAACATGAAATTATCGTTTTCGATTGCGTCAAATGCTGCCTTGGAGTGCTCGGGATCCTCTAAGTGATTGTAACCAATCACTGCGGCGTTGTGTTCTACATCCGTTACATATTCAACAATACCATTCGGCGCGAATTGGAGAGACAAGATGCTGGCGTCGTTGTTTTTGATATGGTTCGCGAAATTCACAAATTTATCGTAATTGAGTGATGGCTCAACATTTTTGAACGCCACAAGAGCTTGTAAGGTTACAAGGTGTTTGCTGATCTCGTTCTGTATGGACTTGGCGGTCTGCATGCCGATGTCAGCTGTAATCTCCCTGATTACCAAACTATGCACCTGAGTTCGTTGGCGGTCGAACTGGGCGCATACAAACAGTGTAACACCAAAGATCAGCGTCCCAACGCACGCCGACCAGACATGTCGTGATATTCGGCGGGAGACGCTAGAGAGGCTCTTTCTGGCGGAAGTAATCATATATTGAGCTCCAATTGAATCGGGCCGTAGGTGTAGCCACAACATTTTTGCTGTTTTGGTTAACAATTTGTTAGCCGCGAGGTCCGGGAGGGCTATAAATTACCTTCTTATGCGAAATTCTATTTCGAGCTGCCGAAGTCGGGTATGTATGGCGCAATGTCGGATAGGTAGTTGGAGCCATCCCACTCTGTAGGATCTCAACTCGGGTGCCGGGCTGTAATCGGCGGAGCAATACTCGGCCACGGTAGCGGCGACATTGTGTTGTCGCGGGCGGCGTAAAAGTCGGCCACTTTTGCCCTTTCATTTGATGGGAGGGCTTGGGGATTTTCACCGTGGAATTGTATTTGAAGGTGCGCCGCGCCCATTTTCAAGATGGGCTGAGTGGGCGTCGTATCGCTCGGGATTTTGGGATCAGTCGAGACAGCGTTGCGAAGATGTTGGCGTATTCGGAACCGCCGGGGTATCGACGGACAGCGGCAATCAAGCGGCCAAAGCTGGATAGCTATACGGATCAGATTGAACACTGGCTGGCTGAAGACAAAGACCGACCGCGTAAGCAACGTCACACGGCCAAGCGTATTTTTGAACGGCTTCGTGACGAATGCGGGTTCGACGGTGGCTACACCATTGTCAAAGATTATGTGCGCGGCCAAAAGCGCGGCTCGCGTGAGATGTTTGTACCTCTGAGCCACCCACCCGGCCATGGGCAAGCAGACTTTGGTGAAGCGCTGGTTGTGATCGGTGGTGTAGAGCAGAATGAACTGCCCCTTGTTTGCCGGAGACTCAGAAGTAAGGATACTGGGTTATGGGAAAGAACAAATGTGGAAACAGATATTCACCCGAGGTGCGCGAACGTGCTGTGCGGATGGTATTCGAGCATCAGGGCGAATTTGACAGC
>JBDVKF010000035.1:0-39745 GCA_039960995.1 Paracoccaceae bacterium
TTACTCGACGGCGACGTGGTCGCGATTGATGGCAGCCGGTTTAAGGCGGTCAATTCCAAGGCCAAGAATTACACGCGTGGCAAGCTGCGCCAGAAGTTGGGTGAGATCGACAAAGCGATCGAACGATATCTAGGCGAATTGGACCGCGCCGATGAAGTGTTTGAGCAAACCCGCACTGTGCTTCCAGAAGCGCGCATGGAGCGCACCCTGCGAAAGCTGGAACATCTGCAAAAGGAGGCGCTGCGTTACCGATCAATGGAGCAGCGCATGGATGAGACCGGCGAAACCCAAGTCTCATTCAGCGACCCAGACGCCAGATCGATGGCAACAACGGCGCGGATGTCACGTATTGTCGGCTATAATGTCCAAACGGCTGTCGAGGCGGACAACCATCTAATCGTTGCGCACGAAGTCACAATGCTTGGTTTTGATCGCGGCGCTTTGTCGATGATGGCTGAGGCCGCGAACGATGTCATGACGACGGATCAGCTAACAGCAATCGCGGACAAAGGTTATTACAAGGGTGAGGAAATTGTTGCGAGCGAAGAGGCTGGTATCTCGGTTGTTGTCCCAAAACCGATGACATCGAATGCTGCGGCGCGCGGTCAGTTCGATAAAGCTGACTTTGCATATGACAACGTCGAGGATGTCTATAATTGCCCAGCAGGCGAGCGACTGATCTATAGATTTACCGGCCAGCAAGATGGAAAGGCCATCAGATCATACTGGTCGGGTGCCTGCGCCGATTGCGCCATCAAAGACAAATGCACGACCAGTAAAGAGCGGCGCGTTCGTCGGTGGGAGAAAGAGGATGTCCTTGATCGCGTCCAAGCACGAATGGATGCAGATCCGGCCCAACTGGCTGTCCGCAGCATGACCGTCGAGCATCCCTACGGCACGATCAAATCATGGATGGGGGCCACCCACTTCAAAATGCGGACCTTGAAAAACGTGGCAACTGAGATGGCGCTGCATGTCCTCGCCTACAATATGACCCGCGTCATGAACATCATGGGCATTCCGGCGGTAATCGCAGCGATGAAGGCGTAAGAGGCTTCCTTTGCCCTGAAATCGGGGCATGAAACGCTGGATCTGTCACAAATGGCTACTGTTGGCCCCGCGAACCCTCGAAACAGCCGAAATGAAGATCCCACGCCAAAATGAACACAAACGGCAAAAGCTACAGCAGCACTTAGTATCAGCAGAGTTTCCACACAGCCTCCGGACTTAGCGGTTATTCGCTCCTCAATGGTCGACGGCTGCTTTGTGGGATACAAGCGACTGATTACCTTGAAATGAAAAATACAAATTTTGTGCGACAGAATATAGTGTGTGGCACGTGTAATGTTCGCTAGACTCATTAAAGGAACCCGTTATGAAACCTTTTCCTGGCTCGCTGGCTTTGCTGGCTACAACAACATGCCCACTCTCAGCCGAAACTCTGTCTGCTAATGTTTGGGCCGACAATTGGTTCGAGATGCGTATCAACGGTGTGCAAGTTGCCGAAGATAGCGTGCCGATCACCACCGAGCGGTCGTTTAACGCCGAGAGCTTCAGTTTTGAGGCCGAACGCCCTTTTGTGATCGGTTTGGTTGCCAAGGATTTTAAGGAAAACGACACAGGGCTGGAATACATAGGGGCGCGCAATCAGCAGATGGGCGATGGAGGTGTGATCGTCCAGATCATGGATGCAAATGGCGAAACCGTGGCTGTGAGCAACGATGGCTGGCAGTGTCTTGCTATTCATTCCGCACCTTTGGACAAATCCTGTGAAAGATCATCCGATCCCGTCGCGGGCGAAGGGGCTTGCACGTTTGAGGCATCCGAGGAACCTGCTGGCTGGGATACTGCAGATTTTGACGCCTCCGATTGGCCCCAAGCCGATGTCTATTCTGCACGCGAGGTCGGCCCCAAAGACGGCTACGATGAAATCAGTTGGGTGGACGGCACCGAACTGATTTGGGGCCCAGACCTTGAGCAAAGCAACACGGTTTTGTGCCGTCTGACTGTCGAATAGAAATTTTAAGGCGAGCCTAAATATGTCTTTTTCAAAACCTATCGCCATCGCTGCCCTGACCGTATCCACTTTCCCAACACTTACCCTTGGACACGAGGACCATTGCGCGGCGGTTGCGGCCTCGGTCGCGGATGCTGGATTTGACAGCGAAGTGGTTGTGACCTGTACCGACAGCCATGCGACCCTGACGTCGGACACGTATCCCGACCACGACATGATGACAGGCATCGTCGGTACAAACGAGCAAGTGCCCGTGCCCGCAGAGTACGGCGCACCCATCATTCTGGCACCGACCTTAAGTGGTACGCCTCTGACACGCGATGCGGCTTTGGGTGTCGCTGTGAACGGTGTGCCGATCTATGACTACACGGGTGGCGGAGAGATGAGCCAAGCCGATCTAGCCCATCACCAGAACCAGCACGATACAATCGTTACCCAGCAACTTGATGTCTGCGGTGGCCATGCAGGGCGGGGCGACGACTACCACTACCACGCCGAACCAGTTTGTATGATTGAACAGATGGCCAATGCAGGTGATGCTGCGATCATCGGCTGGGCCTTTGACGGGTTCCCGATTTATGGCGACGCAAACCCCGACGGGGCTGCGATTGCGGAGGGGACGTTGGACATTTGTAACGGTCAGGTGGATGACACCTTTGGCTACCGCTACCATACGTCACCTGAAGCGCCCTACATTGTGCAATGTCTAATGGGCGAAGTGCCCGACTTTGATGCTCTACCACGTGTACGGCCCTTATCCGCTGCGGTTGGTGGTGGTGCGACACCCGGTCGCCCGCCGAGCGGCGGGGTTGAAGGCCTTGTGTTCACGCAAAACGACGATGGCACTCGGAGCATGGATTATACCTACAAGGGTGATGCTTTCTTTATTCGCTATGAACCGGCGGATACCGATGGTTGTTACACCTTCACGACCCAAACTGTGACCAATGCGGGTGAACTGATGACCGGCGAGTTTTGTCGTTGAACCGGTTTTGCGCCATATGCGCCACTGCATCGGTCGGCACGTCACTGGTAGCTGTCAGCGTCGCGCAGAACACGTTCACCCTAACCAGTCCTGAAATTTTGGACGGGGGCATGCTACCGGCTGCCCTGAAATGCACACGCGATGGTGGGGATGGCGTATCACCTCCGCTGGTCTGGTCAGAGATTCCTGCTGGAAATGAAAGCCTCGCCGTGATCATGCACCACTATCCAAGAGGCGCGGTAGCTGGGCGCGATGTCCCCAACCAATACTGGTTGCAGTGGAATATCCCGCCAAATACGTCCGAACTCGACCGCGCCAACCCAACGTCAATTGGCGATGAAGGTGCTGACAAAGACGAACGACAAACGGGATATACCCCTCCGTGTTCACCAGCAGGATCCGCCCACGAATGCACAATCACTGTTTTTGCATTGGATGCGTCACTCACCAGCCTACCAGAAAACGACGATATTTCCGCCGATTGGGAAACGTTGACTGCGGCCATGATTGGCAAAGTGAGCACGAATTCACAAATCAGCTTTAAAAATTAGAATATTCTCTTCGTTGCGTCATCGCAAAAATTTCCACAAAGTTGCCGTTCGCTGCGGCACAGAAAAACTGTAGTTTGGACTCGAAGCATGCGTAATTGGGCTGCCCTCTATTCTGAGGTCGAGCTCCTGATAGGATCACGGGATATCTGTGAACAAGGGAGATAGAAGATGGAATATTTTGCCGGAATAGACGTATCGCTGCGATCCTGTGCGCTTTACATTATTAATGGCAAGGGAAACGTGCTGCTTGAACGAGAGCTGACTTGTGAGGTCAGCGACATCGCTGAATGCCTTGGCTCGTTTCCCTATCCGATTGAACGGGTTGGCTTTGAGGCTGGTACGATGAGCCAGCATCTGTTCTTTGGCCTGACCAAAGTAGGGTTTGATGTCGTTTGTATGGAGGCACGTCAGGTCAATGCCGCGCTGTCAGCAATGCGCAACAAAACAGACAGGAATGACGCACGCGGCATTGCTCAAGTCCTACGCATCGGCTGGTTCAGCCCTGTTCACATGAAGAGCCGCGAAGCGCATGGCATCCGTGCCTTGCTGAGTACCCGCAAAGCGCTTCTGAAGAAGACGATGGATCTTGCCAATGAGGTTCGTGGGCTGTTGAAGATTTTTGGTATTCGCCTCCCTATGACTGTGAAGCACGGCAGCTTCGACGGTGTCGTGCGACCGTTGATCGAGATGGACGAGGTTTTGGTCCATGCTTTGGTGCCGCTGCTGGATGCACGCGTCGTCCTGTATGAACACTTTTGGGAACTGGATCGCAGGGTCAAACGCGCCGCCAGCCAAGATGAGGTTTGCATGCGGATGATGACGGTGCCAGGCGTCGGACCGATTGCATCTCTCACCTTCAAAGCGGCTGTCGATGATCCGACGCGTTTCAAACGGTTACGGACTGTTGGTGCGCATTTTGGTCTGACACCGCGACGCTTCCAGTCTGGTGAACATGACAATCCTGGCCGCATATCGAAAGCCGGGGATCGAGATGTCCGTGCAATTTTGTACGCTGTCGCCGACGCTTTGCTTATGCGCACGATGACGGGGTCCCCGATCAAATCACGGGGCATGCGTCTGGTGCGCACCAAAGGGCGTCGACGCGCTGTTGTCGCCGTCGCGCGCAAACTCGCTGTCTTGCTCCACCGGATGTGGACGGATGGCACTGAATTCCGTCAGAAAAACGTGGGAGGCATGGCATGAGCTGAACGGCCGGAATCCAATTCTGACGGGGTCGTCCCTCACCGGACGAGGTTCGTGGAAGAAACCGAAAATGGCTGCTGCGCATCTTGAAGCGCGTCTCAAAGCAAGGTTCTCCACGTCCGATCCGACATATGCGTGCAGCGGTGCCATCACGGCATCAACCAGACTGCGAAGAGAAGCGTGACCCGGATGAGTGACAATGACCCAAAAGGAAAATGAGCTTGACCCAAACACCCAATTAGAGAAGCCGCCATTCGCTGCAAGACCAGCGCCCGCTTTTGGTACGCCGCCCAGTCTTGGTAAGATTGGACGACAACGTTATCGGGAGCGGGGCGGCAAACAACTGAGAATATGCATAGCCTCACCCATTGTATCCGCTCTCGCCCAACCTTGGCGCTTGCCCGGCAAATCAGTGTCCGGTCGTATGACGATTTTCCATACTTTCATGACGGCAGGTTACCAGTGAGTAGTTTACCAACTTTTACCGAAAGTAAGCTCACGCGCTTAGAAATCTGCAGAACAGTGAACCAGCGTCGCTCTAAGGGTGGATATTTGGGTGGATTGAAATGAGGTAATTTTAAAATATCCGTTAAAATACAACGTCTTGTGTCGATTTTATGGTGCGGTCGAGAAGACTCGAACTTCCACTCCGGTTAAGGAACAGCGACCTCAACGCTGCGCGTCTACCAATTCCGCCACGACCGCACTGTCTAGGCACAGGCCGTTTAACGTTCCCTGTCGATCTTGCCAAGAGGGTTTTCACGTAACTTGGCAAAGAAAAACCGCCCGCGCAAAAACTGCACGGGCGGCGTGATGGAATTATATGTTGTTTAGTTGTTGCTGACGCTGAACGTTGGCAGTGTCGAAACCGGCTGAACCTTTGGTGTGGCCGTGTTCGACGCTTGGTTGCCCAACAGATATGATGCTTTGCGCAACAGCTCTGTGCGTTCTGGCTGACCAGGCGAGAAGACCAATGTCGCGCCACCGTCAACAGCGTTCAGGCTGTCTTCGTACCATGCACGCGCCATGTCGACCCGTTGAGCCGTACCAAACCCTTGTGCCAGATGGTGTCCCATCAATTCAGCATAAACGTTTTGGCCCAATGCGTGCAGCAACAGACCCGACGCCAATGCCACATCCATGTCATCGGTGCGGTATCCAACGCCCAAACAGATTTGCGCCGTCGCTGTCAATTGCGCGGGGGACATTCCTGTGCTGAGGACAAAGCTGGAGACGCCTTGGCGCACATCTGCGAGCGGCTGCAATGACAAAGCGGCCACGTGATCTTGCATTGCGGGGCCGAACTGTTCGCATTGTGCAGAGATCTGCGCAGGTGTGAACCCTTGCACTTTGGAGATCAAGTCTTCTGAATTGGAGATCGCGTAAGTACGAGCCAGACAAAACTGTTCATTCAGAACCTGCATTGGTTCGTTCATGGACGCCAAAGTTGTGAAACCACCATTGGTGTTTGTCAGTAGCGATACCGTGTTGCAATGAGACGCGAGCGATTTTTGGTTGCTGTTGTCACCACCTAAAAAGTTCGGAAGCGCGGCGGTTGTTGTGCCCGCGTCTGGAACTGGAACCACTGGCAAAGGCGCAACTGGCGCGGCGGCTGTAACTGTGGTTGTGGTGGTTGTTCCAACTGGTTGCTGAGGCACGGTAGCTTGAGGGGCCACGACGACAGTGGTTGCGGCGGCGGGCGCCACACCTGGTATTGCGGGCTGTCCAGCAAGCTCGGCACGGTAGGTTTTCAGCAAACCACGTGTGCCATCAGGGTGTCCGGCAATTTGCTGTGAAACAGTGTGCCCGCCAGCCTGAGCGCGTGTGTATGACGTGATCAAGAGGTTCTGTTCGAACGGTGTCAGCTGACCTGTGATCGGATATCCCAAATAAGCTTGGTACTGCGAAACAGCTTCGCGTGACCTGCGACCCAATTGTCCATCAACACGACCCGCGTTAAACCCAAAGTAATTCAGCGAGGCCTGAATTTCTCTTCCGGTTTGAGTTGCAGGAATGGTTGGGCGATAAACCTTCTTGCGGACAACTTTGGTCCGTGTGGTTTGGCTCCGCTGGACTTGTTTCCGTTGCGCGTTTTTCGTGGCCGCGTGTCCGACCACGCCGCCGATGATGGCGCCGGCAATAAAGTCACCAGCATCCGCTTGCGCGCGCTCTACTGGAACCAAAACCAACGAGGCTGACAGGGCCGTCGCTGACAATAACTTAAATTTGGCAATCATTTCCAATCCTCCTGAAATTTGACGCAACATAACACCGACTCGTGATGCACGGCAATGGTGGACATCCTGTCCTTTGTGGTAAAACCAACTGAAAATGCCAGCAAATGCACGCGCCAGGAGCAAACCCATGTCAGACCAATCAGATCAAGTCGTTCAGGTCGATATCATATCGGATGTCATGTGCCCGTGGTGTATTATCGGATATCGGCAACTGGAACAGGCGCTTGGAATGACCAAAATGGGCGCGCGTGTCAGATGGCATCCATTCGAGCTGAACCCGGACATGCCTGCGGAGGGCGAGAACCTGCGCGACCACATCATGCGCAAATACGGATCGACCGAAGAACAAAGCACAGCGGCGCGTGCGCAGATGAAGAGTCTGGGCGAAACACTTGGGATTGCGTTTAAATTTAAAGATGACAGTCGCATCGTGAATTCGTTCAAAGCCCATCAATTGTTGGACCTTGCGCTGTCTCAGGGTATTCAACACCCCCTGAAGATGGCGTTTTTCAAAGCCCATTTTGAAGATGGCCTAGATGTGTCTGATCAGGAGATTTTGATAACGATCGCAACCGAAACCGGCTTGGACAGGGATGCCTGCCAACAGGCCTTGGACAGCGGTGCGTTGGTTGATCAGGTGCGCGAGAAGCAATCGTTCTGGACGTCGCGCGGTGTTAGCGGGGTACCGTCCATGGTATTCGGCGGTAAATTTCTGGTGACCGGTGCGCAAGGTGCGCAGAATTATGCAGATGTTTTGAAACGGATTGTTGACGAAGCTGCATGATTAAGTCCGCGATTAGACCCGTGTCAGTTGCCGCGAGCGCTGTAGGCGTGGCTTTATAAGGCGAATCCACACAATTAGCGCGCCGCCCAAGACCATGACGCCGTATCCCCATTCCGGATTTTCGGGAAGCAGACTGCGATTCGTCATGCGACCGGGAATGAAATTGAACAATCCAGCCAGAAGGAGGCCTTGCCAGTACAGGCCACACATTGCTGCACGGTGGGCTGCGATGTCGCCTCGAAAGATGGCGCGCATACCCTGCCAAAGCGAAACAACCGTCAAGACAATGAATAGGTGAATAGGCCCGAGATGACCGATGACGGCCAATTCGAAACTGGGAATGAACAGCCCAGAAATCGCAACCGTCAGCATGGACAACACCCAAGCATAGCCTGCGGTCTTGTGCAGTCTGTCACGGCGTTTACGATAGATGGCAATAGGGCCAATCAGGATCGCCAATGTGGCGCTGGCTGCGTGAATTTGGATATATAGCGGTAGTTCGAGAAAAGGCGCGGTGTTCATCTGAACCTCTTGAAGTTGGTGTTGAGGCCGTTACACACCGAGGCGGGGATGCCCGATAGAGTTGATGCGGGAAACACAGGGAAATCTGCGTGAATAACAGGTCGATACAGCTCGCGCTTCGCGAATGGCATGCGCATCTTCGCAAAGTGCCGACGCTCGTGTCGCTTGTTTCGATTGGCTGTGTTCTTGGCGTGGCTGCCCCGTTTGAAACCAGCCATGTTATGCGATTGGTCCCGCGCTGCGTGTTTTGGTGCGTGATGGTGTTTGGGTGTTATTCCTGGGGGGGCTTTGTCGATGCGATGATGCGCCAGCGGTTTGGTCTTCGCCTGCCGTTGATGTTGGTTGTCTTGTCAGGGTTTCTCACGGGGATCGGCGTCACTGTATTTGTGATGGCATTGAATGCGCTGACTTTTGGGTATGTTCCCAGCTTGTCCGAATTGCCTGAATTCGTGCTGACGGTCATGGCCATTTCAATGATCGTTACGCTGGCCCTGAACTTTATTGGCCAATCTATGACCAAGTCGCCCGTTGAAATTCACCAGCACAAAGACGTTCTGCCACCCATCCTTGAACGCCTTCCTCTCGAAAAACGGGGGGATCTTGTGGCATTGTCTGTCGAAGATCACTACGTCCGGGTACAAACGAAAAATGGAGAAGAACTGGTGTTGATGCGGTTATCTGATGCCATCAAAGAAATCGGATCATCTTTTGGTGATCAAGTGCACAGATCGCATTGGGCTGGGTTCGAACATGTGGACGCTGTCGAACGCGATGGTGCGCGTGTTTTTCTGGCGATGACGACAGGCGCGCGTATTCCAGTCAGCCGGGCAAATATGTCAAAGTTAAAAGAGGCAGGGCTACTGCCGGTACGCACATGATCGAATGGCGCGTTAGTGACGGATTGACCGAATACCGGGATGCCGAAACCTTTATGGAAGACCGTGTGGCACAGATTGCAGCGGGAACCGCGTCGGAGTGTATTTGGCTGGTGGAACATCCACCACTCTATACGGCCGGGACATCTGCCAACATTCAGGATTTGACGGATCCTGACCGTTTCCCAGTGTTTGATACCAAACGAGGCGGGCAATACACCTATCATGGGCCCGGGCAGCGTGTGGTTTACGTGATGCTCAACGTCGCCGAACGCGGCCATGATGTGCGTAAATTCGTACACGATCTTGAGGCGTGGGTGATCGCAACACTGGCCGAATTCAATCTGACCGGTTTGGTTCGCGATGGACGGGTAGGGGTGTGGGTCGAACGCCCTGACAAACCGCTCTACACGGACGGATCCATTGCCGAAGACAAAATCGCTGCCATCGGGATTAGGTTGCGCAAATGGATCAGTTTTCATGGGATTTCGATCAACGTTGAACCGGAGCTTGATCATTTCCAGGGCATTGTGCCCTGCGGGATTGCCGAGCACGGTGTGACAAGCTTGGTTGACTTGGGCCTGCCTGTGACCTTCCAGGATGTGGATGTCGCGCTGCGCCAGACCTTTGGTAAAGTCTTTGAGGACGGGTAATTCCCGCGCTGTGACGGTACAGAAACCCGCTTAACCCTGCAAAATAGGCCTCACACCCGCGACACTTTTTCCCGGCCTGCGGCAAATACGATCATTGAGCCTTAAGTCTTGCACCTTTAGAACGCTCGAGAACACGTGCGTCTTTTGACGCGAGGACGTGCGCGATTTTAACAGGAGGCATCCACAGTGGCAGACGCAGCCATTCACGGACACGAACACGAGGACAACAGAAGCTTTTTTGTCCGTTGGTTCATGTCCACGAACCACAAAGATATCGGGATTCTCTACCTGATCACTTCAGCCATCGTCGGTTTCATTTCGGTCGCATTCACAGTCTATATGCGTCTGGAACTGATGGAGCCTGGCGTACAATATATGTGCTTGGAAGGGTTCGCATCGGATCCTTGTACACCGAATGGGCACCTTTGGAATGTGTTGATCACAGGCCATGGTATTTTGATGATGTTCTTCGTTGTCATTCCGGCGCTGTTCGGTGGATTTGGCAACTATTTCATGCCTTTGCAGATTGGCGCGCCGGATATGGCGTTCCCGCGCATGAACAACCTAAGCTATTGGATGTATGTCGCTGGCACGACATTGGCCGTCTGTTCGGTCATCATGCCAGGTGGCAACGGCCAACCCGGTTCTGGGGTCGGTTGGGTTCTGTATCCGCCGCTTTCCGTCAACGAAGCGGGCATGTCGATGGACTTTGCCATCTTTGCTGTTCACGTGTCAGGTGCGTCCTCGATTTTGGGCGCGATTAACATGATCACCACGTTCCTGAACATGCGCGCACCGGGCATGACCCTGTTCAAAGTGCCGCTGTTCTCGTGGTCGATCTTTGTCACCTCGTGGCTGATTCTGTTGTCCTTGCCGGTTCTGGCGGGCGCGATCACTATGTTGCTGATGGATCGGAACTTTGGATTTGCATTCTTTGATCCAGCAGGCGGGGGCGACCCGGTGCTGTATCAGCACATCCTGTGGTTCTTTGGGCATCCCGAAGTGTACATCATCATCCTTCCGGGGTTCGGCATCATCAGCCACGTCATCGCGACCTTCGCGCGCAAACCTGTCTTTGGCTATCTGCCGATGGTTTGGGCGATCATTGCGATTGGTGTGTTGGGCTTTGTCGTGTGGGCGCACCACATGTACACAGTGGGCATGAGCTTGAACCAACAGGCTTATTTCATGCTGGCAACGATGGTTATCGCGGTGCCCACGGGCGTCAAAGTCTTCAGCTGGATCGCCACTATGTGGGGCGGCTCGATTGAGTTCAAAACACCGATGTTGTGGGCATTTGGCTTTTTGTTCCTGTTCACCGTTGGTGGCGTAACAGGCATCGTTTTAAGCCAAGCAGCCGTGGACCGGTATTACCACGACACCTACTATGTTGTGGCGCATTTCCACTATGTGATGTCGCTGGGTGCGGTGTTCTGTATCTTTGCGGGAATCTACTTTTACTTCCCCAAGATGACTGGCCGGATGTACCCTGAATGGGCAGGTAAACTGCACTTCTGGAGCATGTTCATCGGTGCAAACCTGACCTTCTTCCCACAGCACTTTTTGGGTCGTCAGGGCATGCCACGTCGTTACATCGATTACCCTGAAGCATTTGCGTTCTACAACGCGATGTCGTCATGGGGTGCGTTCTTGTCCTTTGCGTCGTTTATCTTCTTCTTTGGTGTGATCTACTGGTCGGTGACCCGTGGTGCCAAATGTGAAGAGCCGAACCCATGGAACGAATATGCGGATACGCTGGAGTGGACGCTGCCGTCACCTCCGCCGGAGCATACGTTCGAGATCCTTCCAAAGCAGGAAGACTGGGACAAAGGGCCAGCGCATTAAGCGTAAGCCAAACCAATAATATAAAAAGGCCGCGGGATGTTCCGCGGCCTTTTTTATGTCTGCGACGTGGCCCCTATGGACGGATCAAATGATGACCGCCATCGCGTTTTCCTGATGCGGATGAACGTGAGCCATCCCACCAAACAGCTGACCGAGTGCGGCGCGGATTTTTGAGGGGATGGCCTGTTTTCAGGGCGGAGCCCACGAGGTCAATCCCGCCCCATGGCGGATTGTGTTAAGGCAGCGTGCGGTGCGCCGACCCCACCAAAGCCAGCTTTGGAGCGCGAAAGCCGGCTTTCAAATTCGGGCCAAACGCGTCTTTTCGGGGTGATTTGGGCGAACGCCGGCTTTGAGGCGTGAAAGCTGGCTTTCATCCAAACCCGAATCGAGCGGATCCCGCACGCCCCCGTTGCGTAGATTTATTTCGTTAACGATTTGGGGCGCGCGTTTGGAATGTGTTAGGACTTAAACGCTGAACCTTCCGCGCCGCCGCGCCGCGCCGTGCCTGGGGCTTGGACGGCACTGTGTCTGCGGCCACAAGGGTGGTGCTTCACGTTTCCTTGGGATGGGTCGTCCTGTCTGGTCTTCGCCCTGTGCCTCGGCCAAGATGCGCTGGGCGTCTATAGAAAGCACAGTTTGAATGTCGCGGATCGTAAACTCTATTCCTTTGCTTTACATCCTCATGCTTTGGCCCGGACGGTACAGCCTTTGGGGCTTGATTGAAGCGGATTGGTATTATCCGTGGATGATGTATGACAGCGGGATCTGGTCGATCAGGTTGTTGATCTTGACCATTGCGGTGACACCCACATTAAAGCTGATAAACCGGTTGGGCCGGGGCAAGGCGTTTGGTCGTTGGTTGCTGCAACGACGCCGACATTTTGGATTGGCGAGCTTTATTTTTGGCGCGGCCCATTTGATCCACTATGTGTTGGAAACAAATAGCCTGCGTTTCATGCTGACAGACATTCTGGCGCTTGAATTTGCCGTCGGATGGTTGGGGTTTGTGATCTTTGCGGTTCTGGCGATGACGTCAAATAACTGGTCTGTCCGCTTTTTGGGCCGCGCATGGAAGTCGCTGCATCTTTGGGTCTATCCCGCCGCCGCGTTGACCTTCTTGCATTGGTATTTGTTTGACGAATTCACCGGGCGGGTGCTGTATTGGTTGGCGATATTGATTGGCGTGAAATTGTTCCACGGCTTGCTTTTGCTGCTTTCGCGTGTTGGCAAACGGGGTGTTTCACCGACGTGAATTCGGTGACGCGCCTTGAGATAGCCGGTGATTGTAGATTTGAGTGCGCAGGTCTAGTATCTGACCTTGAACATTGTCGCGCTAAAAGGAATTACTGTGCTGCTCGTAATAATTAAGCTAATCCCGGCATCGTTTTTCAATGCGGCTCTTGTTTGTTTTTTCGTTTTGGTCTTTCGGGAATACGGACTTATTTTTCGACCCCAAATAGCATTCAAAGCCCTTGCCCCAGTACTTCGCGCTGTTGCCTTCGGGGTCATTCCGGCTGCGATCATAGCCAATTTAGCCGTGTTTCTAATTCCAACTATTTCAGGCCGTTCGGATTTCATTACGCTGATTGGCGCAATTGTGTCTGGCATTTTGTTGTATCGCAATGTTATGTCGCGCGTTCACAATCGCACGGCTTGGAATATCGCTGTGTTGGTTTTGACGCTTATTATGATTGCGGGTGGTGCGTTGTTATTCTTGCTAACGCATAGCGGATTAGGTTGAAAAAGCTGGGGATTGATGTCTCCAAGGTTCGGAATTCTAACATGGATTGTACTATTGCCTTGGTTTCACTTGTGGTTGCGATCTATCTTCGTTGAATAGGAAACATTCTGACGCTGACATTACGGAGAATTTTATGCTGACTATTATCGCTGGGGTTGTTCTTGGTACGCTAGGGTTTCTATTTGGAAAGTTTTTTGCGGAATCAGAAAAGATACTCGCGGAAAAACGAAAAAAATATATCGAATTTTGAGCGTACTTCCGGAGCTGAACAGCACTCACTTCATCATGGATGAAAGTGAGTTCAAGGAAAAACTGTCTCCAGCATTGGAGATGATTCCCCAGTTATTATTTTATGGTGACATTTTAGTGATCAAAGCTTGGCAGGAGTTGCACGAACATTATTGGATTGCCTTCAGCTCCCTGACACCGGATTCACCGCCTGCTTCCTCTGATTTCAAAAACTTGTCCAAAGCGCAAAATGACTTAATTTTGGAGATGCGGCGTGATACTTTCCGATGGTCAATTTTCAATTACAGCGGAAAGTCACGTGTCCCATCTGCGGAAGAACTAAATTCTGCGCGTTAGCTTTTCCTATGGATCAGCCTCACCCCTCCATCGCCTCTAATTCGTCGATGAAGCCTGAGATCATCGACAGGCCCTTGTCCCAGAACGCCGGGTCAGAGGCGTCTAGGCCGAAGGGGGCGAGCAGTTCTTTGTGGTGTTTGGAGCCGCCCGCCTTGAGCATGTCGAAATACTTGTCCTGAAAGCCGTCTGGGTTTTCTTCGTAGACGGCATAAAGCGCGTTCACGAGGCCGTCGCCAAAGGCGTAGGCATAGACATAGAAGGGCGAGTGTACGAAATGCGGGATGTAGGCCCAGAAGTTTTCGTAGCCGTCCATGAATTCGAATGCAGGGCCGAGGCTTTCGCCTTGGATGGACATCCAGAGTTCACCGATGTCCTCTGGGGTGAGTTCGCCGCCGCGGCGGGCCTCGTGCAGTTTGCATTCAAAGTCATAGAACGCGATTTGGCGGACAACCGTGTTGATCATGTCTTCGACTTTGCCGGCCAACATGACTTTGCGTTGTGCGTCGTCTTTGGCACCGTCCAGCATACGGCGGAAGGTGAGCATTTCGCCAAAGACGGATGCGGTTTCGGCCAGTGTCAGCGGGGTCGAGGACAGCATTTCGCCTTGTTCGGCGGCCAAAACCTGATGCACGCCGTGGCCCAGTTCGTGGGCCAGTGTCATCACATCGCGGGGTTTGCCCAGATAGTTCAGCATCACATAGGGGTGGACGTTGGTCACGGTGGGGTGGGCAAAGGCGCCGGGGGCTTTGCCGGGTTTCACCGGGGCGTCGATCCAGCCTTTGGTGAAGAACGGTTCGGCAATGTCGGCCATGCGCGGATCAAAGGCGGCATAGGCACCCATCACGGTTTCTTGGGCTTGATCCCACGGCACTTGTGTTGGGTCTTCCATAGGCAGGGGCGCGTTGCGGTCCCAGACTTGCATGACATCCAGCCCCAACCATTTGCGTTTCAGTTCGTAATAGCGGTGGCTGAGTTTGGGATAGGCTTTGACAACGGCGTTGCGCAGGGCTTCGACCACTTCGGGTTCAACCTGGTTGGACAGGTGACGGCCGGTTTGGGCGGTTGGCATGCCGCGCCAGCGGTCCAGGATTTCATTTTCCTTGGTTTGGGTGTTGTGCACGCGGGCAAAGATTTTGATGTTTTCGCCAAGGACGGTCGCCACTTCGCGCGCCGCTGTTTCGCGTTTGGTGCGATCCGGGTCGGTTAGGAAATTCAGCGTGGCTTCGATGTTGAGAGGTTCGCCGTCGATGTCAAAGGACAGGCCTGCGATGGTTTCGTCAAACAGACGTTCCCACGCATCGCCGACAACACCGAGATCGTGGAGGAATTTTTCCATCTCGTCAGAAAGCTGGAAGGGTTTCATGGCGCGGATACGTTCGAAAATGGGTTTGTAGCGGGCCAAGTCCTCTTGTTGGGTCAGCAGACCGTCGAGGTGGTCATCTTCGAGGCGATTGATTTCCAGCGTGAAGAACACCAGCGGGGTGGTAAAGTTGGTGATCTTTTCCTGCAGGTCGGACATGAATTTGGCGCGATCAGCATCTGTGGTTTGCTGGTAATAGCGCAGCCCGGCATAGGACATGATGCGCCCGGCGGTTTGGTTGATTTTTTCGTTGCGCAAGATGCATGCGAGCAATCCGGGCGCGTCGAGTGTGTGCAGGTTGTTTTCGTAATCGGTAGCGAAGGAGGCGCAGGCTGTTTCGAGCCATTCCAGATCACGAGTCAATTCCGGCGCGTCTTCCCCAGTGTAGAGATCGTCGAGGTTCCATTCCGGCAGATTGCCCAGATTGTCGGCCCCGGTGTCGGTGTGTGCGTCGAAAGTTGGTCGTTTGATCATTGCGCGTATCCTTGATGCTTTGTCTGATGAAGTAGGGGGTGAACCGGGCAAAGTGCAAGCTGTCCACGCAGGTTGTTGGGCAATAGAGTGCATTTTCTTGCGAAAATTACATCAATTCAGGGTGTGGCATCGCGTTTACGTTGCCTGTTCGGGGTGGATTTGGGGGGACGCTTGGAGGACTGGACAGGGGACGGACGCTGTTTTCGCTGCGCGAAAAGACGCCCCGCCCACCGTCCCTTAGGGGGCTGACAGTTGTGGAACGTTGGGCACCTTTGCCTCGATGCGGCGGATTTTCTGAATCCAATCAAAAGACCGCGTCACGCGATATTGGCTCAAAATTGAAGCAACTCTGACCCAGACCGGACATTGATCGCGGTCAACCGCGATGACCGCTCTGCGGACAAAGCTACTATCCAGTTGAAAGTCAGTCGACACTCTACTGAGATTGAGCCAGTGTAAAATCTAAGTTGGATTTTCAGGGAATATAGATTTGTCTCTCAGCAATACAGATCATGTGTGGCTTTCAGATGTGGCAATATTCAACGAGAGTGAGAACTACTCGGTGCCCGACGATGTTTCTGTTTACCGCAATATACATGAGATGTGTGCAGAGATGGAAGCATGGATGGTCGAGGGTGGTGGAATTGGTTTCGCTTTGAATGGCTTAGGCCAAAAAATCAGATTAGAAATGGACGGTGACGTCGCAATCGGTTCTGTAGTGCACACCAGTGAACCTGATATCGATACTGTCATTTCTTGGCTGCAACACGCAGCCAAAGGTGTCCAAGAAGCGCGGATACATCGCTCTAAAAAGAAGCCGTGGTTTTTGTGGTCTCCTCCAGTACTAGGAGAAGCAGAAGAAAAAGGTGTTTTACCTGAAACGGTAGAGGGACTTTTGGCTTATATCCACATGTAGCTATGGGCTCGTTCCTGGCGTTCGCCGCATGCGGTTCGAACGGCGGTTTTGTCGACTTTTCAAATTTGGGTCAGTGTTGTGACGTCAAGATCAAAAGTATCTGACAGTCAACAACTGGGACGCCTTGGATTGTGGGGGATTGGGGTTAAGCGGCTTCTGCTTTTATAAACCGGGAGGCCAGATCGTCGAAGACCTGAGTGCGCATTTCGGGAACTTCCACAAGCACTTCGTGTTCGCCACGTTCCATAATTTCGAGATGGCCATTGGGCCAGCGTGCCATGCGGTCGTGTATGCGACCTAAATGCACAATTCTTTCGTCTGTTCCCAAATAGGTCACGCACGGTACATCAGGCGAGGGTTGCGCATGCAGCCAATTGCATTCTTTTACAGCCTCGCGCAGCCACACATAGCTGGGGCCGCCGAGCCCCAAGTCGGGATATTTGCGAATCTGATCGCCCATCATGTCCCACATGGCGCGGTCTTTGGTGAGCATGTTGTTTTTGAATGGTGCGTTGTGAACGTAGGGGTCGGGTATGGTTGTTGGGGGTGTCTGGTGTCCCAGGCCAAAAGCCGGCATGGCGTGTTTCAGCAGAAAGGCAAAGGGTTGCAAATGGGGTGCGATGCGAATGCCCCACATCGGGCCCGTGAAGGCCGCGTATTCAACGGGCAGCCCTTCGTTCAGGGCGCGCAGGCCAATGCAGCCTCCCATAGAATGGGCCAGCAGGAACCAGGGTTTCGGCAAATTCAACGACTCGGCCATGGCGCGCATTGCGGCCACGTCCTTTTGATAATCAGGGAAAGTGTCGACATGACCCACTTTGCGGTTTTCGGTCATGCGATCTGCCAAGCCTTGGCCGCGCCAATCGATGGCAAAGGTGGTCAGCCCGCGGTTCGCCAATTCTTGAGCCGTTGGGGCGTATTTTTCGATATATTCGGTCCGTCCGGGAAACATGAATACAGTTCCACGGGCATTTGGGGTGGACCATAGGCCAAGGCGAATGCGCAAGTCATCGGATGTTTGCGCCCAGAACGCCTGCGCCCCGGATGGGCCGGGGGCAACGTCTGCATGAAAGGGAGCCTTGGCCTGTGTCATAGATTAGCCCAGTGCAGAAGCGAGTTTCATCGCCATGCCCATGTCGCCATCCACTGACAGTTTGCCTGTCATGAAAGCAGATGTCGGGTTCGTGTCCCCGGACAGAATCGACTGGAATGTGTCGGCATCCGCTTTGAGGGTCACGTCCGTTTCATCATCGGCAACGCGTGCCCCTGATCCGTCGAGTACAATCGCCCCGGTTCCTTCGATTTCAAATTTTGCGCTGCCGCCAAAATCTGATCCTGCCAGTTTCTCATTGAGAACGGCAACGGCTTGTTCGAGCACTTCACTCATCTTTGTCTCCCTTTTTTCTGTCGGAATGCTCATGCGCACTGGATTTGGTTGGCAGAGCTGTTACATTCCCTAGTGTTATGGGCATCATGCGTCAAAATCTCTACCGTATCGTTACGGCACTTAGTCTCATGGTCGGGAATTCCTTACCTTTGGCTGCTCAATCCGAGATTGAGCCTTTGCTGGAAGAGCTGAAATCTGCGGAAAAACAACGCGCCGTTCAGATCGTGCGCGAAGTGGAACGTGAATGGGGGCTTTCTGGATCGACGTCGGTGGATATGCTGCTGCGTCGTGGGCATGATGCGATGGAAGAAGAAGACTGGACACTGGCCATCGAACATTTAACGGCCGTGACAGATCATGCACCAGATTTTGCTGAAGGGTGGCATGCACGCGCAACGGCGTTTTTCCAATCGGGAAAAATTGGTCCGGCGATTGCCGATTTGCAACGCGCGTTGGCCTTAAACCCTGACAATTGGAATGCGATCTACGGATTGGGAATCGTTTTTCAGGAAATGGGTGATCATGTTCGCGCGGCAGACGCGTTTCAAATGACTCTGGACTTGCATCCGCATCACGAGAACGCCACTGAGGCATTGAAACAAGTACAGCGGTTCGGAGTTGGGCAAACGCTCTGACTCTTTTTCGGAGACGCGGATGAACGAGCGGCGGGTGGCGGCGGTATTGGGCCCCACCAACACAGGTAAAACCACCTATGCAATCGAGCGGATGCTGGCGCATCGGACAGGCATTATCGGCCTGCCATTACGTTTGCTTGCGCGCGAAGTGTTTGATCGGATTGTGCAATTGCGCGGCCCGTCTGTGGTGGCGTTGGTCACGGGCGAAGAACGTATTGTGCCGCCACGTGCGCAATATTGGGTCTGTACCGTCGAGGCGATGCCCGAGGGCATGGGATGCGATTTTCTGGCGATTGACGAAATTCAGCTATGTGCTGACCCGGAACGTGGGCATGTGTTCACAGATCGTCTGCTGCGGTCACGTGGGCTGCATGAAACGTTGTTTTTGGGGGCATCGACCATGCGGGGCCCCATCGCCGCGCTTGTGCCCGAGACCTATTTTCTGACGCGCGACCGGATGAGCGATTTGGCTTATGCGGGGCAAAAGAAGATTAGCCGGATGCGTCCAAGGTCGGCGATTGTCGGATTTTCTGTTGAAAACGTCTATGCGATTGCAGAGCTTATTCGACGCCAACGCGGCGGGGCTGCGGTTGTTATGGGGGCGTTGTCGCCGCGCACACGCAATGCGCAGGTGGCGATGTATCAAGAGGGCGAGGTTGATTTTCTGGTCGCGACGGATGCGATTGGGATGGGGCTGAACCTTGATATTGATCACGTTGCCTTTTCCAGCCTGTCGAAATTTGATGGCCGTCGGATGCGGCCCTTGGCGCCCAATGAATTGGCCCAAATCGCGGGACGCGCTGGGCGGGGACAAAAGAACGGCACATTTGGGGTCACCGGGGACGCGCCTGCATTGCCTGATGAGGTCGCAAGCGCGATCATGGATCACCGGTTTACGCCGCTGAAGAAGCTGATTTGGCGCAATCACGCGTTGGAGTTCGGTTCGGTCGACCGGTTGATCGGGTCGCTTGAGAAAGCCCCAGAGCATGAGGCATTGACCAAGGCGCGCGATTCTGACGACTTGGTGGCGTTGAAGGCAATGGGCCAAGATGCTGAAATTGCAGCGCGTGCGACGGATGGCCTGTCTGTTCGGTTGCTTTGGGATGTGTGCCGTGTTCCGGACTTTCGCGGTATCAGCAATGCAGAGCATGCGAACCTTTTGGGGCTCATTTACAACTTCCTGCATCAAAGCGGAAAAGTGCCAAATGACTTCTTTGAACGGCAGATTCGACGCATTGATCGCACAGACGGCGATATCGACGCGTTATCAAAGCGCTTGGCTTTCATCCGAACTTGGACTTATGTGTCGCAGCGAAAAGATTGGGTTGAAGACGAAATTCATTGGCGCGCCGAGACTCGCGCTGTAGAAGACCGCTTGTCAGATGCTTTGCATGAGAAATTGACACAAAGATTTGTTGATCGGCGCACATCCGTTTTGTTGCGCCGACTGGGCCAAAAGGAGGCCATGGTGGCCGAAGTTAACGACGCAGGTGATGTGACCGTAGAAGGCGAATTCGTCGGACGGTTGGAAGGCTTTCGATTCACGCTGGATAAATCCGCAGCGGGACAGGAAGCGAAAACGGTAAAAACGGCTGCGTTGCAGGCTTTAGCGCCGCATTTTCATTTGCGCGCCGACCGTTTTTACAACGCTCCGGATACCGAAATCGATTTCACGGAACAGGGTGGATTGATGTGGGGGTCTGCTGCGATTGGTAAATTGGTTGCCGGTCAAGACCCTTTGAAACCGCGCATCGAAGCCTTTGTGGATGATATTGCGGGCGCGGATGTTGCCGAAAAAGTGCAGCGTCGATTGCAGCATTTCATGGATCGCAAGATACAAGCCTTGTTCGAACCGCTGTTTGAAATGCAAAAAGACGAAGCGCTTGCCGGGCTGGCCAAGGGATTCGCGTTCCAGTTGATCGAGGGGTTTGGCGTGCTGCCACGCAACGTGGTGGCGGACGATGTGAAGGCGTTGGACCAGGATTCGCGCGGATTCTTGCGCAAGCATGGCGTTCGGTTTGGCCAGTTCACGATCTTTATGCCGGCGCTGTTGAAACCCGCGCCGACGCGGTTGCGCTTGGTTCTGTGGGCCTTGTCAAAAGACTTGGGTGAATTCCCTGAATCGCCGCCACCCGGATTGGTCACCGTTCCAAGCATGTCAGATTCGCCGCAAGGCACGGATACGATGGCCGGATACCGCAATGCGGGCACGCGGGCGATTCGGATCGATATGTTGGAACGTTTGGCGGATATGCTGCGGTCCGAGGATTCGCGCGGCGGATTTGAAGCCAAAGCCGATATGTTGTCGATCACGGGGATGACGCTGGAGCAGTTTGCCGATTTGATGCAAGGGCTTGGTTATAAAGCCGAGCAGGGCGAGCGGGTAAAAGTCAAAGTCGTACCAGCATCGGAGCTTGCACCCGAACCCGAGAAAGCTGCGGACGCAGCTGTGGCAGAGGATGCAGCCGTTGCGGAACCTGCGCCCGCTGCAGATGTTCCGGCTGCGGAAACGCCCGCTGAAGATGGCGCGACATCGGGTGACACATCGGATGCTGCGGCCCCGGCGGAAGACGCTGAAGCCCCTGAAGTCCCTGAGATGGAAGTGTTTTATACCTTCGCTTGGGGTGGGGGACGGCCCAACAAAAACCGCGGACGTCCGGTGCAAGGCGACCAGCCTCAACGCAAAGGGGGTGGCAAACGGCCCCAAGGCAACAAGGGCGGTGGCAAGCAGCAGAACCGGGGCAAAGGCCAGCGAGATGGCGGCAAGTCCTTTTCGGCGCGCCCACCTAAGAAAGAAAAGACCATTGATCCAGATAACCCCTTCGCAGCTGCGCTTATGGGGTTGAAGGACAACAACTAATGTCCCAAGCCGCTGCAAAAGAGCGGTTGGACAAATGGTTGTGGCATGCGCGCTTTTTCAAAACGCGCAGTTTAGCGTCTGTGAAAGTGTCTGATGGGGCTGTTCGGGTGAACCAGCAGCCCGTCAGCAAACGCGCCACAACTGTTGGTCCGGGAGACGTTTTGACGTTTGCACAGGGCGATTGGGTGCGCGTTATCCAAATTGAAGCCATCGCAACCCGGCGTGGACCGGCCCCTGAGGCACAGGCGTTGTATACAGATTTGTCGCCAGAGCGCCCAAAGCGGGAGTATGTTCCGGAAAACCCCGCTTTTGAGGGAAAAGGGCGTCCGACCAAAAAACAACGTAGGCAGGCTGATCTTTCACGCAGGCAGCACCTTGAATGATTGCGGCGGCTGATCTAGCTACAGCAAGACTAAGATTACGGAATGGCCTATGACCTATATCGTTAACGACAGCTGCATTGCCTGCAAGTACACCGACTGTGTGGAAGTTTGTCCGGTAGATTGCTTTTATGAGGGGGAGAACATGCTTGTGATCCACCCGGACGAATGCATTGATTGTGGTGTGTGCGAACCTGAATGCCCGGCGGATGCGATCCGCCCGGACACGGATGCGGATATGGACAAGTGGGTTGAGTTCAACCGAAAGTATTCGGAATTGTGGCCCGTGATCATCACCAAGAAAGATCCATTGCCCGAAGCTGAAGAGCGCGATGGAGAGGCTGGAAAGCTTGAAAAGTATTTCTCGGAAGCGCCAGGTGAAGGTGGTTGACCCGACTCTGGTTTTCGTGTGATCGAGAAAGGAAAGACGCCCCGGACGGAGGGGCACGCGTGGCTGACGCCGCGGAAGCTTTATATCGCCTTGGTTTTGTGATATAAGCATTTTGAATCTGACATATGGACGTATTTCTGGCCGATTGAACCACTCAAGTCGGTCAAACACTCTGACCTGAATTCATAACCTGCCGGGGCCCAGTGGCACCGTACAGGTTTTTTGGTGTCATAACGTTCGTCAGGCTGGGATCGTGGTCTGGATGAGGACAAATATGAGTAAGAAGAAACTCGACTTTCGCCCGAATGAATACGTGGTCTATCCTGCGCATGGCGTCGGACAGATTGTGTCTATTGAAGAGCAGGAAGTCGCGGGGATGTCGCTGGAACTTTTTGTCGTCTCTTTCGAGAAAGACAAAATGACCCTGCGGGTACCGACGAATAAGGCGACTGATTTTGGCATGCGGGCTTTGTCGAGCCCGGATGTGATCAGTCAGGCGATGCGCACGTTGAAGGGCAAAGCCAAGGTTAAGCGGGCGATGTGGTCGCGGCGGGCTCAGGAATATGAGCAAAAGATCAACTCGGGCGATCTGATCGCGATTGCCGAAGTTGTGCGCGATTTGCACCGCACGGATGATCAGCGCGAGCAAAGCTATTCTGAGCGCCAGTTGTATGAAGCTGCGCTGGAGCGGTTGACCCGCGAAGTTGCTGCCGTATCGGGTGGTGATGAATTGGCGGCTGCAAAAGAAGTTGGTGATGTTTTGATGAGCCGCGTTGCGGCGTAATCTGAACGTCAGATAAGATCAGAGGCCGTGCTTGAGATGTTGAGCGCGGCCTTTTTTATGCTCGGTTGGCGGGTCTGTTTGGCCGTTGGCCAAAGGCGCCCGCCCACCGACCCTTGCCATTTTGCCTTGCCATTTTGTCGGGACCAATCGGCCTTGTCAGGCGGATTGGTCTTGTTCTTCTTCGGCCCTTGCTGAGATTGCGAATTCAAGGTCCTTTTCCAGAGCCTTTGCGCGTTCGATATAAGCTTTGTTTTCGGAGTTGCGGATATCCGGATCCCAAAGTTCGGCCAGTTGACGGACGGCATCGCGGTCATGATGATAAAAGACGTCTTCGGCCTGTGCGGCTTCGAAGTCGGTTAGGCCCATGTTTTCAAGAACGTATCGGCCTGCGCGCAGAGATCCATCAAAGAGTTCGCGGACAATGTCATTGGCCCCAGCGCGATAGAGCCGATAGACGTGCAACCGGTCATGCGCGCGCGCAACGATATGGAGGTCTGGACGTTGTTTGCGTGCGAATTCGACAAGTTTGGTCGCTGCGACGGGATCATCGAGTGAGACCACGAGCACGCTGGCTTCGTGGAGGCCGGCTGCCTGAAGGATGTCAGGGCGAGAGGGATCGCCGAGGAACCCTTTGTACCCGAATTTGCGCATCAGGGTTATTGTTTTGATGTCGTGATCCAGCACGACGGTTTTGAAGCCAGAGGCTCGCACCAATCGGTTTACGATTTGGCCAAAGCGCCCGATGCCAGCGATGATGATGGGGCCGTCGACATCGATGTCATCGGTTTCGGGTGTTTCCGCCTTGTCATGCATCCGAGGCGAAATCAGATCGTAGAGGATGAACAACAAAGGTGTGATCAGCATCGTAAGCGCAATGACCAACAATAGGGTTTCTGCGATTTGCTGAGCGATGACGCCTTGCGCCACAGAAAATGCCACAAGGACAAAGCCAAATTCGCCCGCTTGTCCAAGGGCGAGGGTGAACAGCCACCGATCCCGGCCATTGATATTGAACGCCACGGCCAGCAGATAGAGCACCGAGCCTTTGATCATGATGACGAGGATTGCCATCGACACCAGGGCCGGCCAGCGTTCTAAGAGAAGCGTGAAATTAATGCCCGCTCCGACGGTGATAAAGAACAGCCCCAGCAACAGACCTTTGAAGGGTTGAAGATCGGTTTCCAGTTCGTGGCGGAATTCAGAAGAGGCGAGGACAACACCGGCGAGGAAGGCACCTAAGGCGGGTGAGAGCCCGACGAGGTTCATCAAGAAGGAAATCCCTACGACGATCAGCAAGGCCAAAGCGGTGTACATTTCGCGCAAGCGGGTGGCGTGGATGTAGCGAAAAATCGGGCGGGTGGCAAAGATGCCAAACAGGATGATGGCGAGAATAGCCCCAAGCGTCACCAATGTGATGCCCCATGCGGGCAGGCCTTCGACCAAGCTGAGCCCATGGCTGTGGGCCACATCTTCGCCGGTGGTGTTGAGTGAGTTTCGCGTGATCGACCCGTCAGGCAGGATGCTGACCGGCAATGTGACCATAAGCAGGGGTAGGAAGGCGAGGATGGGAATGACGGCGATATCTTGCGTCAGCAGGACGGAGAAGACGCTGCGCCCGCCGCTGGTTTGCATCAGGCCTTTTTCAGAGAGGGTTTGCAGGACAATAGCCGTAGACGACAAGGACAGGGTCAAACCAATCGCGACAGCAGAGCCCCAAGGTTGGTTATAGGCCATCGCCACGCCCATCATGAGCAGAGCCGAAACGCCAACTTGCATGCCACCCAAGCCCACGAGTTTATGGCGCATATCCCATAAGGCGCGGGGTTCAAGTTCAAGCCCGATCAGGAACAACATCATCACAACGCCAAATTCGGCAAAGTGTTGCAGTGCTTCGGTTTCTGAACCAACAAGACCAAAGACCGGCCCGATAATTATGCCCGCCGCCAAATACCCCAGCACAGAACCAAGGCCCAAGCGGGCGGCGATTGGAACGGCGATAACGGCTGCAGCGAGGTAAATTGTTGCTTGGTAAAGAAATTCTTCCATCTCGGTCCACTGCTATGGGTATTTAAATACGAATGTAACGATTAAGTAGGTAATGGACCATCTTGCTTAAGTTGGGCCATGACAATTTGGCTGTGTACGCGAGAAACCGCCGGGTGAGGCAGGAGGGTTTCGTGAATGAGAGCGTTCAAGGCCGACAAATCTGCACAATAAACGCGCAGCAGGTAATCCGCGTCGCCGGTCATCGTCCAAGCGCTGATGATTTCCGGGCGAATAGTGCAAAGACGCGCAAAGCTTTGTGCGGTTTCGGGGCCATGGACGGCGAGGTGTACTTGAACGAAAGCTTGGACATCCAGACCCAGTTGTTTGGGGTCAAGCCGGGCTGTGTACCCAACGATGATGCCGTCCGCCTCTAGGCGTTGACGTCGACGGCTGATTTGGCTGGCAGAGAGCCCCAATGCGTCTGACAATTCTTGTGCCGTCATCTGAGCGTTGTGTTGTAACGCGGCAATCAGGCGGGTGTCTGTTGAATCAATCATTTGCAAGTTCCTTGCGTTCAAGGCGAGTATCGTGCGGATTTCACGCGTGATCAACTGAATTGCGTGGAATTTTGCGCCCCAAGCGCATGTGTTGTGCTTGATGATTGCACAAACACTTTACGCACAAGGAGACGCAGATGGGTCCTTTCCCGCACGAAGCCCCGAAATCCGAAATCACGCCAGACAATCCCGCAGGTACGGATGGATTTGAGTTTGTTGAATTTGCACATCCGGACCCCGAGGAATTGCGCGCCCTGTTTATCAAGATGGGATATGCGTGTGTGGCACGGCACACATCGCAGGACATCGAGCTTTGGCAACAAGGTGACATCACCTATGTTTTGAATGCTGAACCAAAGTCCTTTGCGGCGGAGTTTGCTGAAGCACATGGGCCTTGTGCCGCGTCGATGGGGTGGCGTGTTGTGGACGCACAGCATGCGTTTGAACGTGCGGTGTCAAAGGGGGCGACCCCTTATGAGGGTGACAGCAAGGTTTTGGATGTTCCGGCGATCTATGGGATTGGGGGCAGCTTGATCTATTTCATTGATCAGTATTACGACACATCCCCTTACAACGCTGAATACGAATGGTTGAACCAGTCGAAACCAAGGGGTGTTGGGTTTTATTACCTCGATCACCTGACGCATAATGTGTTCAAGGGGAACATGGACAAGTGGTTCAATTTCTATGGCGATTTGTTCAACTTTAAGGAAATCCGCTTTTTCGATATTGAGGGGAAATTCACAGGCTTGTTCAGCCGGGCGTTGACGTCACCGTGTGGGCGTATTCGCATCCCGATCAATGAAGACCGGGGCGAGACGGGGCAAATTGTTTCCTATCTGAAAAAGTACAAGGGCGAAGGCATTCAGCACATCGCCGTTGGTGCGCGCGATATTTATGATGCGACGGATACGATTGCGCAAAATGGTCTGAAATTCATGCCTGGTCCACCTGACACTTATTACGACCTCAGCTTTGACCGGGTGCACGGTCACGAAGAGCCGGTCGAGCGCATGAAAAAACATGGCATCCTGATTGACGGGGAAGGTGTGGTTGATGGTGGAGAGACGCGGATCCTGCTGCAAATCTTTTCAAAGACAGTGATTGGCCCGATCTTTTTCGAGTTCATCCAACGCAAAGGCGATGATGGTTTCGGCGAAGGGAACTTTAAGGCGCTGTTTGAATCGATTGAACAAGAGCAGATCGATAATGGCGAAATCGCCGCGCAATAGCTGTGGAAATCTAGTTAAACTATAAAATCAGCTTTGACCGATAACTAGATGAAAAAAGGACAAGAAAATCTCTTGTCCTTTTTTTGCGCCTCGCTTTTCGGTTTGCGTTAAGCGTGCGGGATTTACCCTCGTGGCATGCGCAGAACGACATTGCGCGCGCCTTTGCTGTAGCGCAATTCACTGTCGCCGATGGCTGACACGCGTCCTCCATCCAATGAATCGCCAACCTGCACTTTTTTGTAGCGCCCGTTTGGCATACGCACCAATGCCCGGCGTTCTGACGGTTTCCCGAACACTCCGATCAGGTTCACTTTGCGCAAGTTGATCGCGTTTTCCAGTGTTGCCTGACGGGTGACTGAAGCTGACGTTGGGACGGTGGGTTTCACAGTTCGGGGCGCAATAGAGCGGACCGTTCTGGCTCGTTCTTCTTGGGGTTCTTCTGGTGCACGGGCGGCCGGTGCGGGTGCTGCCGGTGCTGCTGGTGCCGGGGCGGGTGCAGGAGTTGCGCGGGCAACTACTCTGCTGAAATTGCTGGCGCGCGGATTGGGACGCACCGATGTTGACATGGCAACGGCAAGGGCCGCGTCAATTTCTGCGCTTTGTTGATCGGGGGTGCGCGCCACTGGCGCACGCGCCACCGGACGAATGGTGGCCAATTCCGCAAGGGTTGATCCCCCAAGCGATGACCGTTCAGAGTTTTCGATAAGCTGCGCCGGACGCAGGCGCGGGCGGATCGCGGCGAGCGCTGTGTTTGCGGCCCCTGCGGCCACGGTTGGCTGCACTGTCACGTCACCGGGCCGTTCCGGTGTAACGTCGGGCTGTCTGACGGGCGGAGGCCCCGAGAACACGATTGCTCCTTCCGGCGTAGGCGTGCCTTCTGGAGTTGGTTTAACCAATCCGCGTTCATCTAGATCGAATGCGATGTCCGGGGCGGCAGGCGATGGCACTTGCAACAACGGCGTTTCGGCGTCGGGTGGCGGCGCGAGTGCGATGGCATCGTTCAAGGTGCTGCCGGGGTCGATGCTGGTCTGGTAAATGTCATCGATAGTGACGATTGAAACAGGTTCCGGGGCTGTTGGCGCTGTGGCCCAAATTCCGGTTACAGCGTAATCTGCTTTCTTCTCGGCCTCTGTTTGGGGGCCAATTTCAGCGGGTTCGGGGTGCGCCTCTGTCAACGCATCCAGAACGGCCGCGTCTTCGTCGGTCAATTCAGGTTGCAGGGATGCAAGCTCGGTATCCGGAGCCGGGTCTTCAACCGTGGGCGCAACCGAAGTTTCCGTCGGTAACGCATCGGGGGTTACGATAGGTTGGGCCGGTTCTGCGATGATTGGTTCGGGGCGATCGTCGAACAGATTGGCCAATCCGTCGTTCGAAAACACGGTTGCCCAGCTGGCAACGCCTGCCAAGAATACAAACAAGAACACACCCAGCACGATACCAAGATATTTTGATCTGCCGTCTGTGTCGTGCCCACGCTGACGCGCGCCGAATACAGTCAGTCGATCCGCTTCGTCCAGAAGGCGTTCTTCATCCGTTATTGGGCTGCTGCTCAGTGCGAATTCAGGTTCAGCCTTGGTATCTTCTAGTGGAGGTATCGCAGCCAAGGCAGCCGCACGTTGTCCAGACGAAAAGCGGTCATCTTCGACGGCATCTTCGTTACGAATGATCGCAATAGGTGCCTGTATGACAGGTGTTGGTGCTGGTGCGGCCTCGATCTCTTCTGGTTCGAAATCGTCAAGAGGTGGCGCATCCGCGCGGGTCACACCGCCCAGTTTTGGTGTTCTATCGTCGGGATTGCGACGGGTGCTGAATTGCGCGACCAGTGGTGGTTCGGCGTCAAGTTCAAGAGCCGCTTCCAGTTCTCGTTCTAGGTCGAGTTCTTGATCAGCATCGAGTTCTGATCCTGTTTGCAGATCCGAATGAGATGCTGCTGCCACGTCCTCAACGTCCTCAACGTCCTCAACGTCCTCAAGCGGCTGCGCTTCCAATGCTTCCGTTGGGGTGTCAAAGGGCTCAGGAATTAAGGGTTCTGAGTCAACTCGGTCAGTCTCAAAGGGGACAGAGTCTTCGGCAAATTCAGAGACTTCGGCCAATTCTGGCGCGTTTTCTTGAAGGTCCTCTGCGGCGAAGGCTTCGCGTTGTGATGTCGAAAATTCTTCAACGGGACCCTCTGACGAGTCACCGTGGTCATCTTCGGCGCTATGCGTCGCTTCGATTTCCGGTGTTGTTTGGATTTCCGCGGGCGTATTTTCTTCTGGGTCGGCTGCGTCGATGATCTTGGACAGCGCCCAGTCGTCATTTTCCGGGTTTGATACGTCTTCTAATGCTTCTAATGTCGGCGTTTCCGGTTCGGACCCAAGTTCGGCTTCAAGTTCAGCTTCAAATTCGGATCCGAGCTCGGGGCTTAGTTCCGCTTCGACGTCGTTTGGCTCTTGCAGATCAGACAGGGCATCGGAGCCTTGCGGCTCAAATGTTGCTTCGGCCTCTTCGAGGGCAAGATGTTCGTTCGGTTCAGGGTCGTTTGTTCCGTCGTCGAATGCGGTGTCGTCGATTGCCGGATCATCCGCCAAATGCACCTGTGCCGGTGGTTCTGCCGGTGCGTGCGGTTCAGGGGTCGAATAGGCATCCACGGGTGCGCGATCGCGCGAGACGAATTCACCGGGTGCCAAAACTGAGGCCGCATGAATTGTGGGACCAAAGAACGGTTCGCCTGCAAATTGGCTTGGATCGGGGCTTGCGACAAAGGACACCGGATCGAATCCGTGTTGCACCGCAAAGGATTCTGCTTCGGCCAAAGTTTCGCGCGCAACCGCTGCGACATAGGTGATGGGACCGTCCGCGACGACATCGATGGATAGATCGGGGATGTCATAGGGGGTCACGCCATCCAGCGCTTGTTCCGCAGCCGTTCTGCGATTGGCAAGATCTTGCTCACCGGTCTCGATTTTCAGGAATCTGATCTGTTCAGTTGGAATAATCAGTTTTGTGCGCAGGGCGCTGGCATGCAAAGCGGTGGCCGTTTTTTTCAAAACGCGCAGAGATGCTGATAAATCTTCAACTGTGAGGGGGACATCGCCGACTCTTTGCCAGCCACCTGCAGCGCGGTGCAGCAGGCGAATCCTTTCGTATGACAAGGAAAGCGCGAAACTTGGCGTCATTTGAAACCCTTGGACTGAGTAGTTGCACCGATTAAGGCGCTTTTATTTGAACCATAGAATACTGCAGGAACGCGCTTATGCAAAGGGCTTCGCGTGGTCTGACCTTGTTTGAAGGCGATTCCTGCACACGTGGCAGGCAGCAACAGGGAGAGAGCTATGCGCATTTTAATGGCGATGTTGGCGTTTGGATTTTGGTCGACGCAAGTTTTTGCCACTGATCCTGTAATGACCGGTCCTGCAAAGGTCGTGGTCAATGGGGTTGGTGAAATAGTGGTGGGGCCCGACTTTGCGATATTGACTCTGGGGGTCACTCACGAGGCAAATACAGCCGTGAAGGCGATGAAGTCGGTCAGCGCTGATATGACGGCCATCATGAAAACGCTGCAGAAAGAATCCATAGCCGAACGCGATATTCAGACGGCACGCGTTCAGGTTCAGCTGAACAACAACAGATCGCAATTTCGGGCGTCAAACCAAGTGAAGGTGCGCGTGCGCGATCTACCCAAGCTTGGTCGGATTTTGGGTCAAACCATTGCGGATGGCGCAAATCAGGTGGGCGGTTGGTCTTCGGGGGTGCGATTCGATGTGTCTGACCGTGAGCAATATAAAGCTGCGACGCGTAAAATCGCGGTGCAAAACGCAATGAGCAAGGCGAAAGACCTGGCCGAGGCGGCGGGTGCGTCCATCGGAAACATCATTGAAATCAAAGAAGGTAGCGGTGGAGGTGGTCTGCGGGTGAGTGGGGCGGCCCGTATCGGACTGTGCACCGACGTCCCGGTTGCGGAGGGCGAGGTTACGATCCGCTCGCGGGTCGAAATGGTATTCGAATTGCTTCAGTAATCAAAAAAACCGGCCCAACAGTCGGTCGGGCCGGTATCAATGAGCTGGCCTAACGGTTGAACGGGCCAGCTTTACGTCGGTCAGCTTGTGGCTTTGCTGAGGGCCTGATCCAGATCTGCGATCAGGTCATCGACGTCTTCGGTTCCAATGGACACGCGGACCACTTCGGGTGCGGCCCCAGCAGCGCGTTGTTGATCCACAGTCAATTGCCGGTGCGTCGTGGACGCCGAATGGATGATCAGCGACCGTGTGTCGCCAAGGTTGGCCACATGGCTGAAAATCTCGAGCGTGTTTACAAGTTTCACGCAGGCTTCATAGCCGCCTTTGACAGCAAAGGTGAACAAAGCACCGGCCCCCTTAGGGCAGATCTTTGCAACGCGTTTATAATAGGGCGAACTTTCAAGACCGGCATAAGTCACGAAATCAACGCGGTCGTCTGCCTCGAGCCATTTGGACAGTTTTTGAGCGTTTTCGACGTGGCGTTCCATGCGCAGGCTAAGCGTTTCGATGCCCATCAAAGTGTAATGCGCGGCTTGTGGGTTCATCGTCATGCCAAGGTCGCGCAGGCCAATCGCGATGCCGTGGAAGGTAAACGCCAATGGGCCAAAGGTTTCGTGGAATTTCAGCCCGTGATAAGCAGGTTCCGGTTCGCTGAGCGAGGGGAATTTGCCATTGGCCGACCAGTCGAATTTGCCTGAATCAACCACGCAACCGCCGGTGACCGTTCCGTTGCCGGTGAGGTATTTGGTGGTCGAGTGCACAACCAGTGTCGCGCCCAATTCAATGGGGCGGCACAGATACGGAGTGGCCGATGTATTGTCGACGATCAGGGGCAGGCCGGCCGCATCAGAGATTTTCGCGATGGCCGGAATGTCGGTGATATAGCCGCCCGGATTTGCAATGCTTTCACAGAAAACGGCGCGCGTGTCGTCGTCAATGGCTGCCTTGACCGCATCCAGATCATCAAAATCCACAAACTTTGCGGACCAGCCAAAGCGTTTGATCGTTTGGCTGAATTGGGTGACCGTACCGCCATAAAGACGGGTTGAGACAACGACATTCTTGCCGGGACCCATCAACGGGAACAGGGCCATCAGTTGCGCTGCGTGGCCCGAGGAACAGCAAACGCCGCCCACACCACCTTCGAGCGTCGCGATGCGTTCTTGCAAAACGGCGATGGTTGGGTTGGTCAGGCGCGAATAGATATATCCAACTTCTTGAAGGTTGAACAAAGCGGCTGCGTGATCTGCATCTCGGAACACGTAAGCCGTTGTTTGATAAATAGGGGTTTGGCGGGCACCTGTTGCGGGGTCAGGGCGCGCGCCTGCATGAATTTGCAGGGTGTCAAAGCCATATGTCGGGCCATCGGTCATCAAAATATCCTCCCAGAGATTGGTTGCACATGGTTAGCGCGAAGAATGGCTTGCCCACAAGCCGCTGTCTTTGGCGATGTGATCAAAGCGCGCGATCCCACGCTTAACGCATCCAAAACCCTTCGGATTTGATGCGGTTTCTGATGGCTTGTTCGCGGGTCGGCAAATTGTCACGATCAAACAGGGCGCGCACTTTTTGGCCGCGGCCCTGATACACCGTCCGCTTGATGGCATCATATTGTTTGAGCACCTTTTTCAGCTTGTTGGGCGCGCAAACCGTTTCAAGATGTTCAACAACAGCGTCGCTTTCGCGGGCGTATAGCAGCGGGAATAGCCGATAATGACAGCTGACCGACCCATCAAGCAGCCCCTCGGGCAAGGCATCGCGACGTCCGTTTAATTTGTGAATGACAAGGGGCAGGGTGATCTGGTCCAACCAAGGGTACAGCGTTTGGCATATGATCGCCTCGGGCGGGTCATCGCGAATGTTGAGCGCGTATTCAAGCCAAAGGCTGCCAAATTCATGCGGGCATCGATAATAGAAATACCCGGCGTTGAAATACAGATATCGGCGCCAGTATTCTTCGGGTTGTGTCAGATCGAGCGAGCTTTGGAAATCAATCTCAAACCGGTCATAAAGCGACTGCCAGGTCTGGTCATATCCGGGGCCATATAGTTCGAGCGTTGGCCACGTCCCTTCGACGCGATTTGATGCGGAGGGCGTGTCGAAATCGAACGGCACCTTGGTCAGGTCGTCTAAGATCAGCGTGTCACTGTCAAAAAAGATGAAGGGTTCGCCCTTGGGCAGGGCCATCAACATTTCGATCTTATTGCCGTTTGGATAGCTGGATCCAAAGTGTTTTGTTTCGAAGGGAATGATCTCTGCGCCGAGCTCCAACAGAGAATCCCGAATGGGACTTGGCCGGATTCGGGGATTGGAATTCCACAGCTCGTTGGGCTGTGGTTCCATGACCATCAACCTGCCCGTGAAATTAGGGTTTGAATGCCGAAAAGAAGCGACAAAAAGCAACGCTTCGTAGCTGACACGCCCGCCTTGGGCTACTATAGCGACATTAAAGGTCGGGAAGCCTTTTGGATTTGGATTATGTGCCATGCTCGCGCTGGTTGTTGACGATCTCGGACCCTGTATAGGCGGGTCTGTTGGCGGCGAGAAGGGATGTTCGTGTTTCGAGAAAGGAATTTTAGATGTCAATATTGAGATGGGGTGTTTTAAGCGCATCGATTTTATGTGGGACTGCAGCGGCAGGACAAGGGTTGCAAGGTGTTTTGGAGGCTGAACCGCAGGTGCCTCTGGGACATTTCACAACGGCGCTAGAGGTGAAACCAATCCTAAGCGCGACACGCAGCAGTTGGGTGGCCGTCCGGGATTGGGAATCGCAAGATTACGTATACGTGACCCACATCTGGGCTTGGCGCTGCGGGTTGGTGCAATTGGAGGTTTCGGTGAATTCTGGCCCGTTTGAAATCTGGCCGTTACCGGAATGTCATATGGATACGTCAACACCGAATGCGATTTTGGAAGAAGACGGACTGCCCTATCGAACCTTTGCTCCGAATGCGGTGATCGAGATCGCAGTGCGTGTGACATATGATGATTTGACCACAGAGACAGCGAGATTTCCACGAAGCGCCATCCAATTACCCTGAGCGTGGAACGTCAGATGACGTTGATCTTTGTGTCATAAAACTGGCTCAGATTTAGAGAATGGGTCAAATCTGACCTTTGTGTAGGACGCAGAGAACGGCGGCTGTGAGCCCTTTCCTGCCAAGAGAATTGATGTTGACCTCTCCGTGAAAACTAGCATCTATCCGCCATGACACTGCGCAAGCCTAAAGACTCTGATGCTTCCAGCATCGCTGCGATTTCGATTGAGGTGTGGATAGGCACATACTTAAAGCGGGGCGTTAGTTCCTTTTTTGCGGACTATGCACTGGACGAATTTACACCGTCAAAGACAAAGAAACTCCTATCTGATCCTGACCAATTCATCCTTGTTTCTGAGAATGAGGAAGGGATTGACGGATTTATACGGGTTTCTTTCGCGAGCAAAGCACCCGTAGACGGTTGTTCGGATGTGGAAATTTCGACTTTCTATGTTCAACCCCGTCATCACGGGAAAGGTATTGGGAAACGCCTTTTAAATGCGGCTCTCCAACACTGCCGTGATAAGGCTGTCCAATCGGTCTGGCTTACAACCAATGCAGAAAATGATCCTGCTATTGCGTTCTATCTGGCGCAGGGCTTTGAGCATGTCGGAGAGACGCACTTTAGCATTGAGGATGAGGGATACTTAAACAACGTATACCTCTATCGTTTGCGGTGACTAAATTTTACTAGAGACAACGGCAATTAAGTCCGCACTGCCGACATTGGCTAAGCCGTGGTGAAGGTCTGGTTTGGGCCAGGAATGCTTGATGATTGGGGTCGAATTGCGTGGCGCGGGCCATTGGTGGAATTCAGAAAATCCCACCGGGTTGAACCACCGGATTGGGCCACCGTGTCAGGACGGTGTGTTGAGCCAAAGCGGGGCGACGTTCCAACCTAAGCGTGTCGTGTCCCAATTGAGCGCACGCAGGCGTGCGCAACGACATTTTTTGGGGCGCGGGTCGCGGGTGTTGTGGGTTACGCTTCTGGGGGGCGGTTAAACAGATCGTAGATTTTTTGCAGGGCGGTCAGCACCAAGAACACGCCAATCACCCAGATTAATAATTCGAAAGGGGCAAAATTTGTTCCGCGCACCCATTGCCCAACAAGGCCCCCTTGAGGGCGCAGAGCATCCTGACCAAAAAGCCCTTCGCGTCCCCAAAGGCGCAGATACCAAAAGCGGCTGAGATAGAAGAAGACGACCGCCATGCAGGCGGTCACGATGAGCCAGATCATACGCTTCATTGGGTCAATTCCATTGTCGATGTATCAATCGCAAAAATGAGCATATCGCCGTGGCGTGAGATGTCGCCTTCAACTTCGATAAATTGTGCCACGCGGTCGTACGCTTCGATGGGAAGGGGTGTCCCGTCGGGGCCGGTGATCAAGAGGTATTCTTCGCCCATAACGGGTTGAGACGACACAAAGATTGGCGGCACATCACCGAGAAGGCAAAGATTGGCGCAGGCTTTGTGGGCCAAACCACGACCCGGGCGCATCGCCCCGGCCAAGCATTTCCCGTCGCAGATTTCGCCCGCCAATTTCCATCGCCCAAGCGGTTCAGGTTCTATGGCGGACACGTCGCCTTCGGCCGCTTTGATGCCGTTCTTACCGCCGCGGAGTTGCAGCATGTATAAATCGCCGCGTTCCAATACGACGCCAGAGACTTGAACCAGTTTGCCCTCAAGCGGTTTGGCGCGATTGTCCACACCGGATTTACTGCCTGCTGTCATCAAAAAGCTCTCGCCCGCTTTGATCCGGTCATTTCCTTCGGTGACGTGCAGAACAGGATAGGGCGTCATTTCAACGACCCCGGTGACGGTTTGGCGTCCGTAATCAAACCGAAAGGCGCCGGGGCCGGGGTCATCTTGGGTCGCGCCCAAGAGGTATCCACCTGCCGCGAGGCCGCCGAAGAAGAAGACGGTGACGACAATCAGAAATGTGCGCAACGGGCCGGGGATGGGCAGGTACCCGACAAAGAATGGTTTTTCACTCATGCTGTGATCTCCGAAACGGGCAAGGGCAGTGGATCAACGGGCGTACCGGGCGCATTTGCGTCAGTGTTCACCTGCACGGTGCCGTTTTCGATCCGAAGGCGGTATGTTGGAACTTGTTCTGTGAACGGGGCCGGGGATTGTCCGTTGCGCACGTCGTATTGAAAGCCATGCCAAGGGCAGGTGACGAGGCAGTCAATGATCTTGCCTTCGCCAAGTGGGCCATTTTGGTGCGCACAAGCATTCGAGATTGCAGACAACTGCCCTTCCATCAGGAACACAGCGACGCGGTCCCCGGATGGGAGCAGCGTTACCTTGGCAAAACCTTCCTGAAAATCCTCGGGTTGGCCGACGGGGAACCATTGGCCCGATGTGGCTGCAACCGCGTCTTCGCGTGTGGCGTACCATGCATAAAGATGCAGGGCCGATACAGAGACCGCTCCGGTTAGGACAATGAACGTAAAGAGGTGGTTTTGCTGATCTTGCAAAATGCCCAAGCACACGTGAACAACAGCCGACGTGTAGGCTGCGTAAATCAGGTAATGCAGGCGTTTCCAAAGGGGGGCGGTCAGGAATTTAAGCCAGAAATCGTGGCTGGTGCAGGCCAGGATCAACAGACAGGTCAGCGCGAAAATGCCAAAAAGCTCGAATGGGAACCCGGCAATTTGGCCGAATGATGAATTCGCATAGAGCAAGCCGACATATTTGTCCGAGCTGGAAAACGCGAAATACCAATTCAGGATATAACCGGCATGTGTCACGCCGATAAAGGCCGTCATGACGCCAAAATGGCGCCGGTTATACAGCAACGGCAGAAACCGTTTATCAAGCCGCGCCAATGGGCCAATGGCCAAGATGATCGTCAGCATCACAAAGGCACAGGCCCCAAAGGCACGGGCATTGTGAATTTGTGGATTTACCGGGCGCTCATGGCTGAGCGATTCAGGCGTAACATAGAGAAAAACCCATAAAAACAGCGCGATACCGGCCAACATGACCGCATCATACAGCCATTTGTTCGGGTTCCATTGAACGGGTATATATTTGACGCTCATTGTCCGGCCTCACTGATTTGTTGTGGCACAAAATCTGCGGGCCACGTTTGACGCAGCGACAAGCCGACAACAATTGCAACGACAACAACTGTGGCCATCAGCATTGCAGCGAGCCCGTGGGCCTTGCGGACGACGCGGTACCGAGACATCCACGCGCTGCTTTCGCTTTCGATTTGCCACCAGCGCCAAAGCACGATTGGCCAGATCAAGAGAATGCCGGGAATGAGAAGCGGGCGAAACACGTATGCATCGCGTGCATCTTCGTCGATTCGATCAATGCCAAAGATGAGAAAGGGCAGGGCGACCACTGCGCCGATGAGACCCCACAGTTGGAAAAAAGCTATAATTGCCTGAGCAGAATCCATAACTGACGTGTAGCTCCCGTATATGTGGCTGCGCCGCAACGTACCTTGCGCGGAGTAAATCGCAAGAGCTCAAGTGCTTGGATGCGATCACAATTTCCATACCACAGCAGATGCTGGTCATGTGATGCCTTGCTCGAAAAACAATGTTGGGGCAGACACGGCTCTTGCTTTCAAATGGCGTTGCAGAACTTTTTGTCATCGCGTGACTTCTGGATGACTGGATCTATTGGGGATACACCCTCGAAGATGAACATCCTCTTTATTTGCAGTATGAACAAGTGGCGCAGCCCGACGGGCGAGGCGATCTTTCGACGTTACGATGGGGTGGCGACGCGATCTGCCGGAACCAGCCGCAAGGTCCGCCACCAAGTGAACCTGAGCGATATCCGGTGGGCGGATTTGATTTGTGTGATGGAGGAAAAGCATAATGCGCGCCTGCGTTCCGATTTTCGGGGCGACGTTAAACGCAAGGCCATTCACGTCCTCGATATCCCGGACGATTACCAATTCATGGATCCTGAATTGGTGGATTTGATCAGGGATGCCCTTGAGCCGATGATTGAACGCGCGACAGATCAGTGACGTTGGGGGGCTGCGTTACTTTGTGTGTGGGTGAAGACATTTAACGATTTTGCTCTGATCCATTGAAGCCTGTCGGACAAAGCGGTCGTTTGAGTTGACCATGCAAAAGGCCAAGTCGGGTTTTGGCCGGTCTTTCTTTGGTCAGCGCGTGACACGTTCTTTAAAACTGACCTTGGTCCCCCTCAATTTCCTCTGTTCGCACGATCCACCGCCAAAATTCCTTTGATTTCTTTTTCCGCCTCCCGTCCAATCTGGATATTTTTTACCAACCAATATTGAACGTTAGATATCTTTGACCTTCACGTCACAACATTGAGCCAAATTCAGAAAACAGGTGAAGCGGACCTTCGTGCGGATCGCGGCGAATGTCCGGTTTGAGCCCAGAGTCACCGATGCTGCACACTGTATGAAGGTCTGTTATAACCTAAGTTACCAATCAGTTTTTCAAAAAAGAAGATGTTAACAAAATGCCTGTAGAGCCACAGACGTATCGACAGTATGCCTACCTTGGAATTCAAGGCAAAGGACCAGCCGAGAAAATTACGGACGTCTTGGGGATTAATCCTGATGAAGAGTGGTCGGAGGGCGATCCTTGGCAAACTAAAGGCCCACACAAGAAGCGCTGGTTCACGAACTGGAAGCTCAATAGTGGCGTACCTGAAACAAAAGACCTAAATATCCATGTCGAGGCGATTTTGTGGCGAATGCGCACGCGTGAATTGGCATTACAAAGTTTGAATGGCGACTACGATGTGCGGATGGTTTTCGTAAGCTTCAATCTCCAGTGCTTTAGCTTTGAATTGGATTTTCAACATCAAAGACACCTTACCCAACTCGGTATCCGGACTTGGTTTGATGCGTATATTGACGAGGATGTGCACAAATTAATGTTTGATATGCGATCAAGATATGGTCGTGAGGCATTTGACGAAGCAACAGACGAGGGCGATGTCGCCAAAGACTGATATCCCTCTTTGCAGACATTGACGCAGATGCAGCGAAGTGGCGCTTTGTCCCGCGTTGTTCACTTTGCATCCGATGTAATGGAGGCGTCCGCGGCAATGACCAAGTCAAGTTTGCAGCAACAGGCACTTGGCAAGCATATTCAACTTTTGTTGCTGTTTTCGCAGGGATTGGCAGCGGATCGGATGCAACAAATACTCGCTGACGAGGGGCTCCGCCCAGAGCTGCCTTTTTCTTGGCAATCAGGTTATACACCTGCCTACAACGCGTTCTTAATCGTCTGGGTTACTGCGATCCTTATATTCTTCGTAGGGATTTTTGCGCCGATCATTGGAGAAAGTGAATTTTTCGATACCGGTTGGCAGATCTGGCAAGTGGGTGGGGCTTTCTCCCTTATGGGATTCGCAATCAGTCTGTTCTGGAGTCCTCATTAGTAGAGTATTCTGCCCAAAACCAGTTACCAAAGACAGCACGCATTGCGAAAACCAACGTCGGCTTCGGGCTGCGAGCGGTCATCTATCTGGTAGAGGCGGACGGTCGCTTAGTCCTGCGATGCGGTCATCGGCCTGTGAATTTGAACCATTCTGCCTTCGCAGTCGCAGCTAACGGCTGGTTTGAGCCGATTCTGTTGAAAAACTCTTTGCTGCGACTGCAAATTTTCTGAAACCAGAACACTGTTCTTCGCTCACCTAAACATGCCGCAAAATGTCAAAGAAAAACCTGCAATTCGGAATATTATTCTGCCAGATTTACTCAAAATGCTCGACATTGGAGTTTTTCAACAGAATA
>JBDVKF010000036.1:0-10677 GCA_039960995.1 Paracoccaceae bacterium
GACGCTTGTTGAAAGCAATGTTGGTGGTGATGATACGATCGACAGTGACATTGACAATACGGACACGGACGGCAACTTTAACACGGGCACAATCAGCCTGGGTGAAGGCGAAGACGTGCGCGACGTTGATGCGGGTGTTGAAGACCCAGGCACAGCGTCTGTCGGCAACTTTGTGTTCTTTGACAATAACGGCGACGGCATTTTCAACGCTGGAGACGCTGGCGCCGATGGTGTTGAAGTCAAATTGTTCCAAGATCTGGACGGTGATGGCACGGCGGAAACGCAAATTAGCACGCAGTTCACGTCGAACGGTGGTCAGTATCTGTTCAATAACCTGAACGCTGGCACGTATGCGGTCATGTTTGGTACGTTGGCTGGCTTTGGCTTTACAGCTGAAGGCGCGGCGGCAGACGATGCGGTTGATGACGACAGTGACGCGGGCTTGCTCGATGGAATGACGGATGAATTCATCCTGTCCATCGGTGAAGCTGAGCGTGACGTTGATGCCGGTCTGGTGGCGCTGAACGAAGATCCTGAACCTGAGCCTGACGTAATCGTCACATGTGCAGAAGACGCTGCTGCTGTGATGGTTCTGGATAATGACTCTGATCCGGACGGTGATCCTTTGTCTATCGTTGCGGTCGATGGTCAGGCGTTTGATGCAAACGGTCAGGTGACGACCGCCAATGGCACAATCGTTTCGCTTCTTGTTGATCCATTCACGGGCAATGTATCGCTCGTGGTTGATGGCTCAGCAGCTTACGAAGCGCTGGACATCGATGAAACTGCGGTCGAAGCAATTTCGTATACCGTTGATGATGGAAACGGCAACACGGCGACCACCGAATTGACCGTTACCTTCAAAGGTGACGCGAATTCTGTGCAATCGATCAGCGATAGCTTGCCTTCGGGTCTGGTCGAATATCAGATTGCGGATGGGTTTTCGGGTGGCGCTCCATTTGAAGACTTTGGATACGATATCCAAATTGGATCCGCTGGTGGTGACCTGCGATTTGAAGGTATCGAATTCACGAATGCCTATTGCCTCGACTTCCTTGATCCTGCGGCAACTGCACGCGACTTTAGCGGCGCGACAAATACTGCTGATCTCTTGTTGGCAACTGATGCTGATGCATCGTCAGTATTTGAAACATCGCAAGTTGGTATCAATGGCGAAACTGCCGCAGATAACCTTGACCTGATTACTTGGATCTTGAACCAAGACTTCGAGAACACTGGTGCCGGTTCAGTTGATGGCAACTTTACGGGTTGGGAAGTTCAATTCGCGATTTGGGAACTGACCAACAGTGTTGACAGCGATCTGACGTTCAACGCAGCACCAGAGGTTGGTCAGGTTTCGGATGTTGACTTCATCGTGCAGCAGGCGCTAGCGAATGGCGAAGGGTTCGAAGCAGGAGTGGGTGACATTGTTGGGGTGATCCTTGATCCGAACCCAGCAACGGCCACTAACGCACAACCGTTCATCGTTGGTATCGAATTCGAAGATCTCGATTGTCTGTGTCCAACAGATGACGGTTTGGGCGGACCTTTTGGATAAAAAGACCCCATTTAAGAGTTGGTCTCGGCCCTTCTGGGCTGAGACTGTCCAAACGACGATTGCCCGGGCTTGGGCGATTGCCGAGGTGGGAGCCCCCACCGTCAAGGCTCGATCCGGCGAATTTACAAAGGATCACACGGCCTTGAGTAGCTATTGTTCTGTTAGGAGGACATCATGAAGAAACTAGCAATTGCAGCGATTGCATCGCTTGCGGCGCTTCCAGTCTATGCTGTTGGCGCTCCGGTGCCGGGTCAAACTACTGCTGTTCCGGAAATCAGTGCGCTTGAAGGTACAGCTGCTATCGCAGCTTTGGCCGCAATCGTATTGTTGACATGGGAACGCCGTCGCCGCGCGGCGTAAGCAAACCCTGTACTAAAAATTTTGCGGGTCCGTTTTTCATTTGAAAAGGCGGGCCCGTAGCTTGAATATTAATTAGAGTATTTTTGTGTTAATTTCGGAGAAAATGGAATGGCAGTTTTGGATGCATCCCAGTCTAGTTCGCCTGTAAAACGCGCGTTGGTTTTGGCAGCGCTGCTTCTGGTTGGGCAATTGGGTTTGATCGGAACTGTATTTAAGCACGCTATCTCGTTTGAATGTCTTGCGAACTGGCCACAATGGGCTTGTTCAGGGGCATCTGGCATCCTGATTGCAGTCTATTGCGTTCTGGGAACCATGGTTCTTATGGCGATGCTACGCCCCGCGCCCTTTCAGACATTGGTTGAAGAGGCAGGCACGCGCATTTGGCCTTTGATCGCCAATGCGGCCGGTGTTATCATTGCAATGATCCCCGTATTGTTTATGCGCGACGGCGTAGGGGACGCTGTTTTAGTGCCGGCATTTGTCTGCTGGGTCGTTGGTATGACGCTGTTGAGCCTTGGATTGATGTTGTACGTCGCCCCAACCCACCGCTGGACAGAGTTCTTTGCATTGAACTGGTCGACGCTTGTCCCGATGGTCATAGCAGGCGCTGTGACACCTTATTTGTCGACGCTGATCCGCCCCTTGTGGCGGCTGGACACAATTGCAGATTGGACATTTTCCGCAGTCATTCAGGTGATTGGTATTCTGGGCATCGAGGCCGAATCCTTTCCTGAAGATAAAATCATCGGCGCTGACGGATTTTATATCAATGTCGCCCCTGTCTGTTCCGGGGTTGAGGGCATTGCGTTGGTGATATTGTTCGTCAGTATTTACCTGCGGTTGTTTCGTCAGAATTTGCGTTTTCCGCGTGCGTTTCTTTTGTACCCAATCGGGATCGCGGCATCGGTTGCGTTTAACGTGGTGCGCATCAGTGCATTGCTGGCCATCGGATTGAATGGCAATCCGGAATTGGCTGTCGGTGGATTTCATTCACATGCGGGATGGTTGATGTTTACGCTTGTGGCGCTTGGCATCATCACGTTGGCACAATCCGTTCCAGCGTTGCAAAAAGCAGCGACCATAGGAGCAACGCAGACGGCAGCGCCTACCGCACCGCCACCGTTGTTCCAAGATCCAATCGTTGCCCGTATATTGCCGTTCGCTGTTTTCATGTTGAGCGCGTTGCCCGCATCCGCTTTGGTCAACGTTCCGGGGGTTGTCTATCCGGTGCGGGTGGTGGTGATGACGGCCGTGCTGGCATTGTTCTGGCGCGTGTACAAAGCGATGCCTTGGCGGATTGATCCGGTCTCGATTTCTGTAGGTTTGGCCATTGGTGCGATGTGGGTGTTGATACCAGTCGAACCAAGCGATGCCGTGCCTTACGGCGCGCTAAGTGGGGGGCTTCTGGTGGCTTGGTACCTGCTGCGCGGCTTTGGCACGATGATCCTAGTACCCATCATCGAAGAACTATTTTTCCGCGGCTATCTGGAAAGCCGTCTGCGCCGAGGATCAAGTATCGGTTGGGCAATTTTCGCAGCTGTGATCACCGCCGGGCTTTTTGCGGCATTGCACGATCGATGGGCCGAAGCATTTGTTGCAGGGTTGGCGTTTTCCTGGGTCATGCACCGCTCGCGCAACATATCCGACCCGATTGTTGCGCATATGGCTGCCAACGCTCTTGTTTTTGGAACGGCCGTTCTGACGGACAATCTGTCGATGATCTAAGACAAAAGGCGCGAGTCTTCCTGCTTTGGGTCTACCGATTGTTTTTGATGCCGCAAACCGAACCAGTGCCCGGATCATTTGATCAGCTCATCAAAAGCCTCAAGAAGTTATCGGTTCCTCAATCGCATCCGAGAGTACCCTTGTAATCTTCTCAATCGTATATGGTTTCTGGACAAACGCGCTTACGTTCAACTTAGAGCTTTCTGCAGGATCAAAGTTGCCGCTGGCCAACACTACTTGGACCTTTGCGTCGATGCTTCGCAAACGTCGCAGTGTGTCTTCTCCGCTTATCAAGGGCATACGAAGATCTAAAAGAACGCAGTCAATTTCGTCTTGGCACTGTTCATATAGGTCGATTGCGTCATACCCATTTGATGCGCTGAGAACCGAAAACCCGGAATGTTTAAGAACCCGGCAGGCCATATCACGTACGCCATCTTCGTCATCAACAACAAGAATCTTTCCCTTGGTATGAGAGTCTTCTATTATGAGCTCCTGTTCCACCGGGATTGAAGTCATTTGATCTAGAACAGGTAGATAAATCTTGAATGTGGTGCCTTGCCCAATTTTGCTTTTGACCGAGATTGTGCCGCTGTGGCGATTGGTAATGCTTTGCACGGTTGCCAGGCCAAGTCCGCGACCGGTCATCTTTGTCGTAAAAAACGGTTCAAATAGTTTTGCAGCAACCGTTTTTTCCATTCCGCAACCCGTATCCGAAACTTCAAAAACTAAGCAATGGTCGCCTTGAGGCAGCGGGTTTGTGAAGCTTTCATCAAACTTAATCAGGTTAGTGTTGACCAAGCGTGTTCTGACAGTAATCGACCCGATGTTGGGGCCAATGGCATCGGACGCGTTGATGATCAGATTAAGAATAACCTGTTGAACAAGCGTGGGATCGGCCATTGCCGGAGGTAAATTTTTACCAAGGTCATGGGTAAGATTAACGTTTTTGGGATGGGCTCTTTCGATGAGGCTCCACATGTCCAAAATCAAGGCATTGAGGTCAGTAACTTTGAGCGTCAGAGGTTCTTTGCCAACATAAGTGAGCATTTCGCGGATCAAGTCTGCGGCTTGATGGCCTGCTTTTTTAATATCTTCCAGCAACGGTTTGGTCCGCATGTCCAAATCTGACATGGTTAAAGCCAATTCTGTATTGCCCAACATAACAGAAAGCAGGTTGTTGAAGTCATGAGCAATCCCACCAGCCATTGACCCAAGGCTTTCCATTTTTTGGGATCGATACGTTGTGGCTTGCAGGGCAAAAGAAGCTTCTTCGGCCTTTTTGCGGTCATCGATATTAAAAAAGTGACCGCGCAAAATCATGGGTTTGTTTGGCTCGGCGATCACGCTGATAACGTCGCGCACCCAAACCGTATCACCGTCTGCTTTGACCATCCGATATTCGATATCGTGATCAAGCCCTTTTGCCGTCTCAACCTGACACCAGTTTACCGCATTATCGCGTTCATCATCATGTATCTTGCTGGCCCAGAATTCAAAATCCGTCCAAAGTTCTGGCGGGTATCCCGAAAGCGCTTCGATCTGGGGGCTCACATACGTAAACGTCAAGGATGTCACGTCCAGTTCCCATGCGACGGCTTTGGTCGATTCCAGAATGCTGCGATATCGAATTTCGTTCTGTTGCAGCTCGGACATGATTATTTGTTGTTCAGCAAGCTGGCTTTTAAGTGCGTCAGCAGTGTTTTGGGCGTCCACAAGTTGACGGCGCAGTGCATCAACATCGTGTTCTGTTACCCCTACCATCTGATCAAAATCTCCGTTGCAGTGCATGCCATACCGCGGCAAGTCGAACTCGCTTTTCATTCTACTTAACCTAGAATGGCTGCCTGTATACGTCGAGACAACGGATGTTCCAATGTGGTTGATGACATATTTAAATTAACAAACGCGTACGCATTGTTCATGTGAAGCGGGATAGCCTAGTGACAGGGCGAAGCACAACGCGAATGCAAAAGACCGCGACAAGAGATTTGGATGCCGTGCAGGCAAAATTCATGAAAATCGAAAGTCACAAAATTCTAGTAACTATTTCATTATTGGAACACTGTTGCGTGTATTTTATTGAATGAGGAACATAATCACACCAAGTAGTAAATATGTAGAATAAAGCGGTGTGACATCATAAGCGATCAGGGGGGTGCAATGATAGGTTTTGAAACAGAATTCACACCGTGGTTGTCACTGAGTGGCGGAGTATTGATCGGCTTGGCGGCAACTTTGCTGATGTTGACCCTGGGACGCGTGTTTGGGGCCACTGGTATTCTAGCTGGATTGATTTCCCCCATTTCGAGACAGGATTTCACGTGGCGGGCGGTATTGCTTGCGGGCATGGTCACTGGGCCGTTGCTTATCTTTGCAGTGACCGGGACGATGCCTGCCGTTGAAATCCCGGTGTCGGTTCCAATGATGATCATTGGTGGATTGATCGTTGGGGTGGGGGTGACATTCGGGGCTGGATGTACATCGGGTCACGGCGTCTGTGGAATGGCTCGCCTGTCGCCACGATCCCTCGCGGCCACAGTCACGTTTATGATCAGCACATGCCTGACCGTTTTCGTCATTCGCCACGTGATTGGAGCCTGAGCAATGCGTCTTTTGGCAGTCTACCTTATTGGCCTGATCTTTGGCACCGGCATCGCAATATCTGGCATGGCCAATTCGGCCAAAGTTATGAACTTTTTTGACATCGCGGGAACGTGGGATCCGTCCCTTATCTTTGTGATGGGTGGAGTTTTGGTCACGACATTGATCGGCTACCGCGTCGTTTTTGGCCGCGCGACACCATTGTTTGACGAGGGTTTTCGCCTGCCAACTATTCGACAAATTGACACACGATTGCTGGGCGGGTCAGCTGTTTTCGGAGTGGGCTGGGGGATAGCCGGATTTTGCCCCGGAGGTGCGCTGCCCGCTTTGGGCACCGGTCGATGGGAGGTGTTTGTGTTCACTGGTGCGGTGATCCCCGGCATTCTTCTTGCCAAATTCGTGCAATCACATGGCACCACCAAAACACCAAAAATCGCCTGATTAGCAAGGAATGATGCATGACCTATCCCGTGAACATGGACATCCAACCAGACGTCAAAGGGTTCTTTGATGCGACGACAAACACAATCAGTTACGTTGCCAAAGACCCAAGCTCGACGGCTTGCGCAATCATCGACAGCGTCTTGGATATCGACTATGCCGCCGGTCGCATCACCTATGATCATGCGGATGAGCTAATTGGATATATTCAATCCAATGGGCTAACGCTGGATTGGATTATCGAAAGCCACGTCCATGCGGATCACCTCAGTGCGGCCCCTTATATTCAGGACAAGATCGGCGGGCAGATCGGCGTTGGGGCAGGGATCGTCGCTATACAGGAAACCTTTGGCAAGATTTTCAACGAAGGCACTGAATTTCAACGTGACGGGTCGCAATTCGATAGATTGTTTGAAGAAGGTGACACCTATTCCGTCGGTAATATGCAGTGTTTTGCCATCTCAACACCGGGTCACACGCCCGCCTGTATGGTGCACGTCATGGGCAACGCCGCTTTTGTTGGCGACACTCTATTTATGCCAGATGGCGGGTCCGCCCGTGCAGATTTCCCCGGCGGCGATGCGGGCGAACTTTTTGACAGCATCCAAAAGGTGCTTGCTTTGCCTGATGCCATGCGCCTGTTCATGTGCCACGACTATGGACCGGGTGGGCGCGATATCGCGTGGGAAACATCTGTCGCCGAAGAACGGGCCAACAACATCCATGTTGGAGGTGGCAAATCGCGCGATGACTTTATCAAATTTCGCACCGAACGCGATGCGCAACTGGCCATGCCCAAACTGATCATCCCGTCTTTGCAAGTGAACATGCGAGCCGGAGAAGTTCCCAAAGACGAAAGCGGAAACCCAGTCCTGAAAGTCCCTCTAAACGGGCTATGATGCTTTAGGCCCCAGCAGAAATTGGTTCATTGGGAAATGACAGGCTTTTTTGTCTTGGCTATGCGCTTTGTATGGGTAATTAATGTTCACAGCCTTAAGAAGCGCAAGACTTCGCATCGAGACTATGGGGATACGGGACATGCATCTGACAAAAACAGAGCCAAATGGCAATTTGTTCCGGTTTTACCGCATGGATATCGTGCGTGGCCTATTCGGAGACTGGGGTCTTGTTCGCAACTGGGGTCGGATCGGCAACTCTGGCCAACAGCGCACAGACTGGTTCGAGACAGAAGGCGCTGCCAAAGACGCCCGGTTTGACCTACATATGCAAAAAGCCAAGCGTGGCTATGAATAATGCTTGGGCGAGAACAGCGGTGCTGCAGTCGATCGACAGTAAGGTAATGCTGTTCTTGACGTTTATGTGAACGTGGCTCCACTCGACTTATCAAATTCCGGTACGTACCGTTTTCGCACCGGAATTTAGGGAGAGAACCACACCATGTCTAATGCTCTAAAACGAACAACTTTTTCGGCAGCGTTTACGTTGTCGGTCTGTGGTGGTGCGATTGTTGCGAATGCTCAATCAGCAAATGATGTAGAGAAGATGTCTTTTTTCATCACAAGTGTTGGTACCGGTGACGGCGCCAATTTTGGTGGCTTGGAAGGGGCTGATGTCCATTGCGCCTCACTGGCTAGTGCAGCGGGTTCATCGAAAGAATGGGCGGCGTATCTGAGCAGTAGCATGATCATTGATCGCAGTAGCGGCACAACGCAGATCACCGAAGGCGTGAACGCGCGCGACCGGATTGGATCTGGCCCATGGTACAACATCAAGGGCGAATTGATTGCAAACGATGTCGATCATCTGCACGAGGATGATGTGAACATTAACTTCGAAACTGGCCTTGATGAGAACGGCAATTCAATCAACAAGCGCGGCACTCGGCCAACCAAGCACGATATCCTGACGGGATCAGACTCGCACGGTTATTTTTCGACTGCGGGCGGGGACACAACCTGTGGCAACTGGACAAGCAATGATGTTGGTTCTGCCATTGTCGGTCACCACGACCGTGCCGGTCCACTTGCATCGCGCAACTTCGTTTCGTGGAATTCGTCACATCCCTCACGTGGATGCAGCGACGAAGCGCTGGCCAGCTCTGGTGGTGCCGGCCTGCTGTACTGTTTTGCGGCAAACTAAACCAAAGACTCCCGCGCTTAAGCTATCGAGCCTGAGCGCGGAAGTATTCACTTGAGACTAGGCCGAGGTAATTGTTTGCCGCCGCTATGACATTGTTCTTGTGCCCCCGACATGTTAGCCGATCATCCGAAAATACAAACGGCGTAACTGAGCTCAAGATTTGACCCACATTTGCGATTGGTCAATCGAAGCTATGAACAGGGTGGCCAATCCAGCCGCCACTGGTGAATCGTAACGTATTGTACGCCCCAAACACTTTCCAACGCGAGCAAGAGAACATCGTTTGATTGACTTCAATCACACTCTACTCGCAAAGAACCGGCAGCAATCATGCTGATCTTGAAGTCATTGACCTTAAAAGTAAAACAATTCACCCAAATACACTTTTTTCGCGGCCTCGAATGGTCCTAAAGTGGTCTCAATCTCGCCCCTGTCCGCTTCTAGTCAGACCGGGAACTAAAGGCCAAAAGACCTTAGTCTGTTCAGGACAAATTTAACGAGGAACACAAGTGCTTAGTAAACTCCTTCTATCAACAGCTTTCATCGCTGGTATGGGTGCTGCTGCATCTGCCGCAACAGTCACTTTCACGCAAACATTGGGCGACCAGATAACGAATTTTTCGGATCGATCAGTCGGCTCGATTGCGCAATTTGACGCCTCTTTGGGTACGCTCAACAGTGCGACAATCACGTTGTTGGGCACCGTTTCAGGTAGTGTTTCTTACGAAAGCTTGGATGCTGCACCATCAGACGTCACTACGAACATTTCTGCTGAGATCGGTCTTTCGACATCCACGCTTGGGTCTTTGATCGTCGTGCTGCCAACGCAGGAGGAAACTCGATCTGCCACTGTCTTTGACGGATCCGTCGATTTTGCGGGGACCTCTGGTGGCAGTATTACAAATCTTACTGCTGATCTGTCCGATAGCGTTGTGCTGACCGGGGCGTCCTTGGCCGAATTCACCGGCAATGGGTTTGTCGATTTCAATCTTGCAGGTACTGGCAGTTCAAGCGCGTCCGGTCCGGGCAACTTGGCAACAATCTTCCAAACGTTTGCCGGTGGTACTGTCACTGTAACGTATGATTTTTCTGATGCTCCTGCGCCGGTTCCTTTGCCGGCTGGTGGTCTGCTGTTGTTGTCTGGTCTGGCTGGAATGTCAGTCATGAAGCGCAAAAAGAAACAGTCAGCGTAATGCTTACCATTTAAGTCATTGGTTCCAATGTCCCAAAGTTGACGAAGCGCCGGAGAGATCCGGCGCTTTTTTGGTTACGTTTCGTCTGATTTTCTGAATCGTAGGAGTATAGCGAGAAGAAAAATTGTTGCTCTTTTGTCGGCGGCGACATGGGCACACGGCTATTTATGTCAAGCTCTCATTGTGAGTTTTCAGCTTCCAGAAACTCAACGGCCCTAGCATAGCCTCTTTGGGCTGCGGCATTTATTAGCCTCCTCGATAGCCCACTCAGATTAGCATCGTTTCTAACTTTAAATCCAAAGTGGAATTGTGAAGGTGCGTCACCAAATATTGAGCCCAACAAAAGGTAATTGTATCCTTCAAGACTCGGTTCATCGAATGTATAATACCTGCCTAGCGCGCCTAGTGTCCAAGGGTTGTTTTTTTTCCGCAAGCGGATTCATTACTCTTACGTAATTAACCCAGATATCCTCATCAAAGTCGTCTGCCTCGTCAAAATTCCCGCTCTTGTCAAACCAAGAATCCAAACCTTCTGCTATATCAACTCCCATTGTAGGGCTTTGTTGCACAAATCGGGTGATTGCCAGTCTTTCCCTTACCCCAAGACGGATTTAGCCTACAGGTTCTGTGGTAGGTATGCCAAGCGCGGTATAGCGATTAAGCACAGCGATGCGGATTTGGATTTCCGCGACTCGT
>JBDVKF010000037.1:0-2742 GCA_039960995.1 Paracoccaceae bacterium
CCTGATGCAAGAAAGGATATTGGTGACTACCTGATGGACTACTACAACCGGCAGCGTCCCCATACATTCAATGACGGCATGCCACCTGTAGTCGCGGAAGAAAAACTTAAAATACTGTCCGGGATTAGTTGACCACTACACCCGGGAGAGTAATTCCCAAAAAGAGTTCTTCCCTCATAAAACAACCGTCACGGAAGACGACTTGCCATCGATGGCCAAAGTAACAATTCAAGATGACACATTAGACGCAATCACATCTATAGACATGCTTTATCACATCGAGAAAGTGACAGGGAAGGGGAGCAGCCTCACTGCTTTCAGTATTGATGGGCGAACTATACCTGCCAACCTTCTCCCAGCCTCATCGTTTCCAGCCGGGTACCTATGCGTGTTCTTGTTTGAGTCTGAGATCTTTCAGTCGAGTTCAGATACCTCACGTCAAAAACTAGTTCTTCCTGAAGGCATACCGGAAGCTCGTCTGTATAGATTTTTGACGCGTGAGCTCGGCAGGGTACTGGCGGAAAAGATTCCGATCATTAACGAAAGAAATGAAAAAACCAAAGCTCAGTTTGAAAAAACGTTTCCACATCTATTGGGATACTTTGAACAAGATACAGTTGGGCTTATAGACCAAGATGACGCGTTGACCGTTGCTCAGCAAAAATTTTTCCGTGTTCAGAAAGAAGTTCTTCAATGTGAAACGCTTAGCGATGCTGCTTACGAAAAATCACTCGAATTGTCCTCTCGAACGCTGACCGAATATGTGCTTTACCGAGAGAAAATTATAGGCCGCATGAAGGAAATGTCGGATCAAAACGCCGAAGCGGATATACATAATCTAATTGTCCCTCGCTATAAGGAATTTGGTCAGGAATCAATCGCGTCCGAGCTATACCAGAACAACGCCTGGCTATTGGATGACAAGTTCATGGTTTTTCAAACGATTCTAAGCGAGAAAAGGATGGATTCTGTTATCAACGCAGTACGACTCGGTGGAGAGTATACGGCAGAGGATGGAAGACCGGATATCGCAATGATTTTCTCTGCAGATCCAGCTGACGCAAAGGCGGTGGATGTAGTTGTTGTCGAGATCAAGAAAAAGACCGATGACGAGAAGGATAATATATACGCGATCAATCAATTGCTTGATCGAGCTGTAAAATTGGTGGAGCACTGTCCTAATATCCAGAGAATTTGGTACTACGCAGTCATGCAGGTGAATGACACGATGGCTCTTCGCTTGCGACAATTAAAATGGGCTCCTCTCTTTTCCAAAGGCAGTGTCTTTTATCAAGAATACGACACTCCACATCCTGATGGGCGAATCGTTCCAACGCCTACGTTTGTAGTGTCTTTTGACGCTATCGTGGCGGACGCGGAAAGTAGAAATCACACCTTCCTTGAAATTTTACGGGACGGTATGAAGAAGTACGCTCAGGAGCAAAATGCACGCGATTCCGCAGCTAGCAAATAATTGGGGCAAGTTATGAATATGGACGACTTATTTTCTGAGCAAGAGCAGTCGGTTGAGCAAAATTCGTCTGGTCTAGTGACTTGTCTTGGCATTACTTTTGAAGGCGATGAGGCTCGCCAAGCCCACTTTTCTGGTGAACTGAGAAAAAAGCTTCAAGACCCAGAGTTCCGTAAGATCGAAGGCTTTCCCATTGGCAATGATGAAGACATTTTGAATCTTAGTGATCCGCCATACTACACAGCATGCCCTAATCCGTGGATCCCAGATTTCATCGCCGAGTGGGAGAAGCAGAAACCTGAGCGGTCAAAAGATTATCATTACCATCGTGAGCCCTTTGCAGCCGATGTGAGCGAGGGGAAAAACGACCCAATTTACAACGCGCACTCCTACCACACCAAGGTCCCACCAAAGGCTATCAGGCAATATATCCTGCATTACACCGAGCCAGGTGACATTGTATTTGATGGATTCTGTGGTACTGGCATGACAGGGATTGCAGCGAGAGAATGCGGCGTCCGATTGTCTAACAATGAAATAGAATCGAATATAGGTATGCGACATAGTATTCTGTTAGATCTTTCGGTATTACCAGGCTTTATCGCGTCTAATGTTAATGCAGAGCTACATGGTAGAGATGTTGAGAGGCAGTTTGCGAGACTTCTTGAACTAGCTACGGAAAAATTCAAGAAATATTTCACAACTGTGAATGAAGATGGGCAGGAGGGAGTGATTCAGTACTGTGTGTGGAGCGATGTTTTTATTTGCTCGAACTGCTCTAAGGAATTTAATTACTGGGATGGTGCTGTAGATCTCAATAAAGGGGAGCAGAAAAATCCGTTTCCTTGTCCTCATTGTGGGACGTCACTGAAAAAGCGGACTCTGAATCGCGCATTCACGACCGTTAGCGATCCCGAGACAGGCGAAATATATAAAAAGCCAAGAAGGGAGCTGGTTTATTTGAATTACGAGTACGCCGGTCGTCGATTCAATAAAAGCGCCACGCAAGAAGACAGGAAAAAAGCTTATCAGTTGGAAAGTGGTAAGAGTGAATGCTGGGTTCCGACCAGCGAATTGCCGAAAGCAGACCGGTTTTATAAAGATGGCCTGCACCTTGTGTCTCTTACTAAGGAAGGTCTGAATAACTGCTGATATTTGCCGATCTTGGGTTTAACCGGCAAAAAATCGAAGATTCAGACACTATTTTCCCGTTAGTTGTGTGTTTCTTGCCCGATTCCCGCCATTTTGGCGAAAAACAGGCGCACTGGCCC
>JBDVKF010000038.1:0-2532 GCA_039960995.1 Paracoccaceae bacterium
CAAAACCGATGAGGTTCGCTTTCATTGATGCCGGGAAAGAAGTCTGGCCCGTCGAGTTTCTTTGCCGCGTTATGCAGGTCACATCCCGTGGCTTTCGGGCGTGGAAGGTTCGCCCAATGAGCCAGCGGCAGCGCGATGATATGGTGATCCTGGCCCATATCATGGTTGAGGCAGTGCAAAGTCTCTGGCCGGGCACAAAAACGGCCATCGGTCCGGCAATTGAACATGGCTTTTACGGCGACTTTGATCGTGAAACGCCATTCACACCCGAGAACCTTACTGTCATCGAGAAAAAGGTGCGCGAGATCGTCGCTGCAAGAACCCGGTATTTTCAAGAAACCTGGGCGCGGGAACAGGCGAAATCACATTTCCAAGAAACGGATGAGTTATGGAAGCTCGTCTTGTTGGATGCGATCCCCGAAAGTGCACAAAATTATGGCCTTGCGGCGCAAGCTATGGGCGGGATGGCAGAACCCGCCGAGCAGCCCACGGCACTGTCTGGGTTGATGCGCGCCTGTAAAATTCCTGCCCAATTGCCTGCTGACTGTGCGGAGATAACGCCCGAGGCGCTTGCGCATGAGATGAAAAACGAGGCAAACATTGGTATGGCAGAAAATGCCGCTTGTCAGATTACGGACAGCGACACCGATGAGATTTCCGCGCTGATGATGGATTTGCTAAAAACTTCAGCCGCCCAGAGGGAAGGACGACCAGTTAATGAGCAAGGCACCTCTTTGGCAATGGAGTGCGACTGAGATCGCAACAGCCACGCACAACGGCAGCCTGACAGCGATCGAGGCCACCGAAGCCGCGATTGCGCGGATGGATGAAGTCAACCACGATCTGAATGCTGTGGTGGAAAGCTTGGCCGACACAGCGCGGGAGGACGCCAAGGCGCTTGATGCACAAGACGGTGCCAAAGGGCCGCTTTATGGCGTGCCCGTGACGATCAAGATCAATGTGGATCAGAAAGGACACGCCACATCCAACGGTGTCCCTGCTTTCAAAGACATGATCGCACCTGAGGATGCTCCCGTTGTGCGTAACCTCAAGGCGGCGGGCGCAGTTGTGATCGGACGCACAAATACGCCCGAGTTTTCGTTCCGTGCAGACACTGACAATCCGCTTTTTGGGCGGACTCATAACCCTTGGGGGCGTCATGTCTCTGCTGGTGGGTCTTCTGGGGGGGCAGGATCCGCGGTGATGGCAGGGATTGGTGCGCTGGCGCATGGCAACGACATTGGTGGATCGCTGCGGTTTCCGGCCTCTGCAAACGGTGCCGTTACAGTCAAACCTGGTTTGGGACGCGTGCCCGCGTACAACCCGAGCCAAAAAGTTGAGCGAGGTCTGCTGGCGCAATCCATGTCGGTGCAAGGACTGATCACAAGGACAGCCGCCGATCTTCACCTGTCCATGCCTGCTTTGATTGCCGCTGATCCAAATGACCCGTTCCATGCACCGATACCGTGGCGTGGAACGCCGCTTGATGCGCCCATTCGTGTCGCTGTGTCTCACGAGGATTTTGGCTTTGGGCTTAGCCCGGATGTGGCGACAGCAATTGATAAAGCTGCATCCGCGTTGTCGGATACCGGATATGCTGTGGAAATGGTTGAACCGCCTCTCGCACGCGAAACCGGTGAAGTCGGGTACCGGGCGTTGATGGGGGAAGTCAAAGCGTTGATTGGACCTGATATTCACACCCATGGCTCAACCGAACTCAACACGATCTTCGAGGAATATTATCGGCAGTTTCCGCCCTATGAAGGCGTAGAACTTATCACCAAACTGGCGCAGCGCACGCATTATGCGCGTGCCTGGTCGCTCTTTCTTGAAGACTATCCGCTGGTTCTGACACCCTTCCTACTGCAACCGTTCTTTCCGCCTGGACGCGACGCGGAAGGCGCAGAGGGTGTGCGGGATGCATTGGGTGGCGCGCATTGGTCTTTCATCATGAATTTCTTAGGACTACCCGCAGGCAATTTACCGACACATGTCACGCAGAGCGCGGGCGCTCCGCAGCCTATTGGTGTGCAAATCGCTGGACGTAGATGGCGCGAAGATCTGATCGTCGACGCAATGCAGGCGATAGAGACGGTCATACCACCGACGTGCGAAACTCTTTGGACACGCTTGGGCACCAATTCCGTCGCACCTTTGTAAAAACGGTGAAATAAGCCGAATATATGCAGTTCATCCGATCTGGGCCATGACCAACCGAGACTTCCACACCGTCGCACCCTAGTGTTGCAAACCCACTGCTGATCACGCTCGGATTCTGGGATTTGTCTTATGGACTATGCGCTGTTCACCTTTGCTATGCGGTTATCGGCATTAATCTAGATTAGATTCTACGTTTAAGGTCGTTTTCTCCCATGTTGCGACTTCTAAGTAGTCCCCGTCCGTTGAAGGCGCTCTGGCGGCACAGTGATCTGCACTGTTATGCTGCTTGAGCAGCATAACGCCATGGGGTCAGTTCGTCGAGGCGTGTAATCTTGTGGTCGACGATTTGGCCCAGGACCCACGTTAGCCAAG
>JBDVKF010000039.1:0-9887 GCA_039960995.1 Paracoccaceae bacterium
CTTGGCTAACGTGGGTCCTGGGCCAAATCGTCGACCACAAGATTACACGCCTCGACGAACTGACCCCATGGCGTTATGCTGCTCAAGCAGCATAACAGTGCAGATCACTGTGCCGCCAGAGCGCCTTCAACGGACGGGGACAGCGTTTCTGAAACAATCGCAAACAAACTCTCGCTCACTCCAATAAGAGTTTTTCGGGAGGATCAAGAACCTCCAATAAATACGATTCTGCTATCCCTCCGGCAGTTCGCCCATAAGAGTTCCAATGCTCTAATGCTGCTTTTTTGTATGAGAAAATTACACCTATGGGGGTGAACATTTCTCTTTCTGCGATGACGTGAAACTGTGTGCAGACAGAATCTTCAGGTTGGTTTGTGCGTAAGCACGCAATAAACCCAGATAACTTTGAGCCATCATTCGAATATAGGAAGAGTTCAGAGTCGTCACTTGTATGGTCCAAAAATTGACCATCGTAGACAGCCAGCGAGCGTTCATCTTCATACCTCGGAAGCTCGCCAAATTGGGCTTCGAGATCTGCCCACTTTCCCTCGACGTCCGCGTATGGCGAAGAAACGATCGAAAACACCTCATCGAAACTATGACGTTTCCAGTGAAACGCTCCATGTGGTTGAAAAGCGGGCGCGCCGCCGCTTAGGTATATTGTGCCTATAGCTGCTACAGGGTGGTGTGCCGACGGAATTCGAAATTTCGCCGCTTTGGATGAAATCTCTACAAATTCTGGATCGCGTTTCTGCGCAAGCCAATCAACGGATGGGATGCAGTTTACATTGTATATGTTATCGTAATTATTTGGTGCAGATGCACTTTGCGAAACAAAACTGCTCCTTGCGTCGTCCCATCCATGTAGGTCAAACCCAAGGTTAATGGTTTTTCTCTCGGGATTGACGGCGTCCGCATCCACGACAAGTACCATCGGATATTTGTCCCAATCCCCCCTTCTGGATCGGTCAAGCGTTTCGCCCTGCCAACCATTTAAGTTCGTTAGATCAAGCGGGCCTGTAACAGGCTGCCCAGAACGTGTCGCCAAACAGTAACGCGTTCCATCGACAAACTTCTCTATTTCCGCTATGATGACCCTTGGAGTCCAGAACATGCTATGGGCAATCAGGGCAACACTGGCACAAGCCAGCCCAAGCGCTGTACTTAGCCAGAATACGTTGCGTTTTCTTAATCCGATCAGAGGCACTATTGCCACGACAAGTAACGTTCCGTGCCAGAACAAACTGCTTGGTGCACGCGGCAGGTATCTCGCGGCAAGCGCAAATACTAGCAACGCCAAGGCTACGCCAACAAAGAAGCATAGTGCCTTTAATGCCAGTGCTTTAAACTCAGTTGTCTGGTGACTTGTCTCCATTAACCCCACGCCCCGAAAGAAGCCAAGAATATATCTCGCAATCACCTGACTACCAGATTTTACTTAGTCACGTCTAGATTTCAGAGTGAAACCAGCCCGCAGCGGTTACGCGGCCCAGGCAAGGTTATGGGTTCAGAAGTTTGCGTGAGATCTAGGGTAGCTGGAATTGACGAGAGAGCGATTAGTGTTACGCCAAAGCGGCATTACTTCTGTGTTTCGAGGGTGCTCAAGGTGAACACTGGAAAATATTCTGTCTCACTTTCTGGTAACACCGAAAAGACAATAAACAGGTCATCTTCGCTATGCCAACCGTACCATCTTACCGTTTCGTCCACATTCACCGATTGTGCATCGAACTTCTTCCACTCTTTTTCCTGCTCTAGTTGGTTTGCATAATGATCAGAAATTCCGCCCAAATTCGTGTCCGGTTCAACTTGATAGTTTTCCTTGTTGAGCTGACCGAAATCGTCTTCGAAGCGAGTCCGAAATGTGCCTTCAACTGCGGAAATTGCCGTAAAGGTCTTTGTCGAATATGCGCGCTTTGTGACTTCGACCATCGCAGGTATCGGAGTGGGCGCACTCTTTTCGGCCTCGTAACATGCCGAGACAAATAGGGTTAACCCAATGATAGAGATACGGTAACTCAACTGGCCTCGATCACTGCTCATGGAATTGCACAATAGCTCACTCTTGGAGATCACGCCAATACTATCGTAAACTGGGTCCCGTACCATTTCAGAAAGTTCGGAGTGTTGCGCCCACCTTTTGTAACCGCCAGTGGATAAACAACAATCGCCAGCAGGAAACTGCTGGCGAGCCTGATAGGAAAGTTGCCGTTTCAGTCGCAAAAGCAAAGAATTTTTCGCGGCTCCCAAGGATTGACCTTTGGCACGCGTCCAACCACCGTGATGCGCATGACAACAAGCGACGAAGACCTCGCGGCAGCCGCCGCAGATGGTGATGAACAGGCTTTTGCCAGCCTGCTTGATCGCCATTACGATCGTCTATTTGCCTTTTGCTTCAGATTGACTGGCGCACGCGCCGAAGCAGAAGATCTTTGCCAAGATATATGCGCAGCCCTGCCCGCCAAACTTGCCAGCTATCAACGCCGCGCAAAGGTCACAACATGGCTTTACCGCGTCGCCGTCAACGCAGCACACGACAGGCGGCGCAAACGCGCCACTTATGTCAAGGCAACAACTGGTTGGGGTGATTGGGAAACCAACCGTACCGCCGCAAACCACGACAGCAACGCACAAATCGACTGGCTGACCCAAGCGATGAACCAATTGACCGACGACCTGCGCGACACACTTGCCCTTGTGCTTGATGACATGACCCATGCCCAAGCCGCCGAGGTGTTAGGCGTCAGCGAAGGCACCATCAGTTGGCGCATTTCAGAAGCCAAAAAAGCCCTACGAGCGATCAAGGAAAAGGAGGACGTGGCATGAACGATGACCTAGACGACCTCAAGGCCATAATGGACAGTGTAACGCCCCGGCCCGATGCGGCACGACGGGCGGACAATCTAGCATTGGCGCAGAAAAATTTCGATGACCTCCAAGGATCGCGCGATGGCCTGCGTCCTACCCCTGTAACCGAGGCAAAGGGCCTCTGGACAGGAGTTAAGGCCATGCTGAACACATTCACAACCAAAGGCGGGTTGACCGCAACCACAGCACTTGTCGCCGTTGGGTTCCTCTACATCGCCCCTCAAGTCATGGATGGCGGGCCGGAAAGCCGTGCACGCGATCGTGGAACCGACTTGATTATCCCGACTGCAGAACCCGCCGCGCCAGTCCCAATTCCACCTACCATTAGTCAAATAGACCCACAATTGCGCGACAGTAATGAGGATAAAATTGGAGAGTCCTTTGCCCACACCCCGGGGCAGCCGACTGTCAACCAAGAGGCTCCTCAGGTCGAAATGGCCGAGCTCGCAGCTCCACAGGAAACCGAAATCGCGCCAACCGAACGGCAGCGCGTGGAACCATTACGCGAAATCACGCCCCCACAGGTACGAAACCGTAATGTCGATTTTCAAGGGTTCAGCACAGAAGGCAACCAAACCGAAGGGGCAGCGTCTGAGAACGCTCCGTCTGCGGCTGTTTCTCCAGCACCCGAAGCTCGCCGAGGTTTAAACATCACTGGCTCAGCTCGTATAGGACTAGGTTATGTGCAAGACGGCATTGCGCAAAAAAGACCCACAGAAGATCTCTTAATTGACCCGCAGTCCGACACAGAAACCTTCTCAACTGAAACTCCCAACGCCCTCAAAATAACCTCCACGGAACCTGTCTCTACCTTCTCCATCGACGTGGACACGGCAGCTTATTCGGTCGTGCGTTCGTCTCTCAACCGGGGCCAACACCCCCCCACACAGGCGGTTCGGATCGAAGAGCTGATCAATTACTTCCCCTACGATTACCCAACCCCCGACACGGGCGAGGCGCCATTCCGCCCGACGGTCAGCACCTTCCAGACCCCGTGGAACACAGACACCCAATTGGTGCACATCGCCCTGCAAGGACAAATGCCCGCGTTGGAGGATCGGCCACCACTGAACCTTGTGTTCCTCATCGACACTTCCGGTTCCATGAACCAACCGGATAAGCTGCCATTGCTGAAGCAATCCTTCCGGTTAATGCTGGACCAATTGCGTCCACAAGATGAAGTCGCCATCGTCGCCTACGCAGGATCAGCGGGCCAAGTCCTTGCCCCGACCCCGGCATCTGATCGGTCCGCGATCATTGACGCCATCGACACCCTACGACCGGGCGGCGGCACCAACGGGCAAGGCGGGTTGCAACAAGCTTACGCAATGGCCGAGGCAATGTCAGAAGACGCTGAAGTTGGCCGCATCCTGCTGGCCACAGACGGGGATTTCAACGTTGGCATCAACAGCCCAGACGCGCTCAAGGATTTCATCGCCAATAAACGGGATACGGGCACCTACCTGTCTGTCCTTGGCTTCGGTCGGGGCAATCTGGACGATGCAACGATGCAGGCATTGGCGCAAAATGGGAACGGCACAGCGGCGTATATCGATACATTGTCAGAGGCGCAAAAAGTGCTGGTGGATCAGCTCTCTGGTGCATTATTCCCCATCGCAGGTGACGTGAAAGTTCAGGTGGAATTCAATCCTGCACAAATCGCCGAATACAGGCTAATCGGATATGAAACGCGTGCGCTAGCACGTGAAGACTTCAACAATGACAAAGTCGACGCAGGCGAACTTGGGGCCGGTCATGCAGTGACGGCCATCTACGAAATCACGCCCGTGGGCAGCCCGGCGCAGCTCAGCGATCCGCTACGCTATGCGCCAAACACTGTCGCAAGCCAATCAGACGAAATGGGGTTTGTGAAACTGCGTTATAAAGAACCAGGCGAAGACGTCAGCCAATTGTTGGAAACACCGATCGTCGGACAATCCATTCCTGGAACAGAGGCGAATTTTGCCGCAGCCATCGCCGGTTTCGGGCAATTACTCCGGGATGATCGGTATCTCGGCGATTGGGGCTACGATGACGCCATAGCATTGGCCAACGCGAACCGAGGCGAAGATGCCTTCGGTTACCGAACAGAAGCGGTGCAACTGATGCGACTGGCACAAAGTCTGTCACGCTGACACAAGGCACGCCGGATAACGGTGCAGCGCGGACACTTATCTTTTGGGCAGCAATATGATTAGACCCTGCTACAAATTGACTCTCAGAGAGTGACCCGATTTGTTAGAGCTTATGCAACCGAGCCGTTGCTAACGAGTAACTGACACTGACTAGCGGGCCAGAAGGTTGAAGCCATGAGCGACTATGTAAATGGGGTTTTGAAGACCAAGGTGGCAGTTGTAGCCAAGTTCGGCGATGTGATGGTGCCTATCTTTGAACGTTGGTCCGGAATGGCGTGCTTAACCGAATTGCATAATCTCGACACGGATGTTGTCAGCGATCTGCCGAGCGAGACTGAATACCGCGACAATTCACGTCGTTCCATGCTCCTTGTGGGGCCAAATTCTAGTTCCTTATCTGCCTTAAGTTACGATGAACAGCGACCGGGAAAAAATACAAAAGATGCATTTTACATAGATAACTGTATCGTGGTTAACCTCGTGCAATTCTTCGAGGATGCAGAACCAGAGTTAGTCGTCGCTGCGCAACAAGCTGCTTGCGAATTGGTTAAATTGCTAAATGAAGAGTTCGGCGTCGAGCAAGCTTACATCAAAAGGCAGGACTCTCTGTCATGTAGTCCAAGCACAGGAATGGCAGAGTGCGGTGCGTTATTAACTGTTGTTGATCCGGAGGAATTAGAGGAGCACCATCCACCTGACATGTTCTGGTCGGCCTGGGATAGTCGAATTGAGTTAAAAAATGGCCTTTCGCTGGTTTGCCGAGTATTGGATCAAGGCGATGATTTCAACTTTCAGAAATCCATTTTTAAGCACCAGTGGGAACTGGCGCGACATTCGTGCAAACCTGAAGACGTCACCTTCGGGGAGATCCTCGAAACGATCAGAAACCCTCATCGTGTGGCAGAATGTGAAGAGTTATTGAAGTCAGAAGGTGGCACGTCACTTCATGGTTTCCATTATGATCCACAAGAGAAGGTATTAGACGTGACGGCGTGGACGGAAATGGGGACTTTTGTGAGGCCATCTGAAATTATGCAACTTTTGACTTGGAGACTTAACGGGCAATATGATGATGGCAGCCCCATCGAAACCATTCGGGTCACGTTCCCTACATTGGAACAAGCGTCCGCTCAGGCGCCGATCCTTTTCGAGATTGAATGCGAAGTATGGTATCTCAATGATCAAACGACGCAGCCTGAGAAACTGAAAGACACTCGCGTTCGGCCTTCGGTCGGGTGATGGTTAACTGCCGCCGCCGTCTGATACCTCGCAAAGAAAAATATGTATAGCTGGTTATCTGAGGTAAATTGACAACGTCTGGGGCTATGTAAAAAAGTCGAAGGAAATGATCGTGAATTTCAGGTATTTTCTTTTTCCAGCTTTTTCGTTGGTTCTTTGTGAGGATGTGGTCGCAGAAGAAATGAAGTTTTCGGTGGCTGCAACTGGGGGAAATTGCAATGGATGCCAATGGATAGCCGCCGAGGGCACGATATCTGGCGATACACCTCGTAAATTCGAAGAGTTCATTGAGAAAAACGGAACCTATGGCCGAGCTGTTGTGTTCGACTCTGTCGGAGGCGACGTAATTGCTGCGATCCAACTGGGAACTATGATCCGGGAACGAGAACTTTGGACCAGTATCGGTAAGACAGTCGCCGTTCCAAACTTTAGACCGTTCCAAAAAGGCAGGGTTTCTGGAAGGTGCGCATCGGCATGTGCGCTGGCTTTCATGGGCGGCGTGAAGCGATTTGCGTTAGAGTGGGAATTAGGGGGTATGCCAATAGGATGTTTCAATGACCCCGGTTTTTCTGAGAGCCCTCAAGACCCATTGAAACACACCAAGGCTTATGTTGAGAAAATGGGAATTGATTGGGCAAGTCTGTGCCATTCAACGCTCGCCGCGTCGGGTGACGTATATTGGTTTTCAAGAGACGACCTTCGCAGGTTTTCACTCGTAACTGATAACAAATAGCGATTTAGGTGTAGGATGTGATCTCCGGCGGTTTGGCCGTCCAATCATTCGCATCGGCTTTTTTACGCAGAAAAGTGACTGGTCTTACGTCATAAAATTTGAAAAATTCCCGGTACACAGTTAGTGTCAGTCTGAATGAGGTTCTGCATCTGGCGGATATTTCACCAAAAAAATTTGCGACCCCAGAATTCAAACAGGAGCGAGTTATGCGACACGTTTTGGTTTCACTGATTTTGGTCTTGGCGTCGACAATGGCGTCGACAATGGCCTCGGCACAGGACATTGGTGCCTTCGGGAATTGGTCTGTTCAGGCAGGTTTGACAAATGTTATGACCGACGCCGTCAAATCTGCCGGTAAGGGAGGCAACCGAGCGACGCATACCAAAGAGTCTTTGACGTATGCGCCTGACCCAGAGGTCAGCCGAAGTGCGAAATCAGCGCTTATTGGTTTGACACAGAAAGCGAACCCTGCCGCAGTAGGAAGGCTTAAACAATCTCTTCGCGAACATGACATCATAGCAATGTTTGATAGAGACATGCGTCCTTTTGATCTGTCTTCTAACGACCTCGCAGATGTCTTTGCTGCATTCATTATTACCAACTGGATGATCGCAAACCGTGCAGACATTCCGCGCAAGAATGCAGTGAATGCGGTGCGGAACAATATCGCCAACGGCATGGGCCATGCCATTGGCCGTTTAGAAGACAAGCAAAGACAGATGATCGCCGAAATCCTTGTGTATCAAACGATGTTTTCGATCGGTGCACGAACGGCCGCCGTCGACGATCCGGATAAAATGCGAGCCTTGTCCGATCAGGCGCAAGCCATACTGGAGGGTATGGGTGTTAATGCACGAAATTACCAATTGGACGAAAATGGTTTGACGCCGCTCTGATTGATCCGGTCCAGTTGGGGAAAAGTTGCCGAACCCAATCAATCGACGGGGGATTTCAGCGCCTTTGATGGAGCCAAAAAGTTGGTACGGGAAATCTACAATTCAAAGGGTCCATGCGGTTGCCAAAAACCCAACGCTGCCCTGCACCAGAAATTATTCATGCAACAGTGAGTGGGTGTAATCTCAGGCGAAAAGAACAAGGTTCCGCTAAGCTCAAGTGATCACTCAGAAATTGTTACGGGTTCTGAACTATGTACCTTCAATTTTTTGGGCAAACAAGGAGCCTGATTTGAAATGATAATCGTAGGAGTGAGCAGATGAAGTTCATCACAGCGAACGCTTTAGTCCTTTTTGCGAGCGTATTTGGGTGCGAACATGGATACTCGGTGGACGATGGGGAAGTCATCTGGAAGTATTGGGATGCATCGCGACAATACGAACAGGTGGTAGAGGAAGCAGATGCTGCGACGTTTGAAATTCTAGGTCGTAAGGAACCCTTTTTTAGATATGGACATGACAACTCTCATGTTTTTCTTGAAGGGCGAAAAATTGAATTCGCAAAATCCAAAAGCTTCAAGCTTGAACGTTATGAGTACCGAGGAAGTCGATTCATTTATGCTACTGACGATGAAAGCGTTTTCTACGGTTATCAGAGAATTGACGCCGCAGATGTCAAAACGTTCTTAGTATTAGGCGAGTTTTGGGCACAAGATGACGCCCACATATTTAGCTTGGCAAATATCGTACCAGTTTGCGACCGGGCCACTTTCGAAGTATTGGATGCTGACCACGCATTCGATGCAAGTTGTATCTATTATGGATCGAAAATAGGGCACCGTATTGGTTCTGATCCAATAGAGCTTCATGGTCCAAATTTTTTGACGGCAGGTGAAGTCGTTTTTTATGGGGGTAACCCATTGCCCGGCGTTGACGGCAGGACGTTTGAGGCCGATTCAATTTCGTCGGGAAAGGACAAAGATGGATGCTTTCGCGTACACCCGCTCTTGGAGATAATTCGCTATGTGTGTCTGGATTGGTGATGCGTTATAAGCGGTTGGAGAGCGGTAGCTTTGCATGGCCCAAGATACAAGATGGTTTGATGCGGCTGTCAAAGGCGCAGTTCGAGGCCTTGATTGAGGGCTTAGACTGGCGACGCGTGATGGCCCGACACGTGGCAAAGCCGGGTGCGACAGAGTGAATCGGCGGGCCAGATATGGGGCAGTGCTCAAAGTCTAGCCTGTTGGTGTCCTCGTGACCTGTGTCAGGTTGGACGCGGCTATCGAAAGGTTGCATTGTCAACGGCGTCGGAAGTTCCTGCCATTGGGGCGGAGCAAAAGTCGTCCAGTTGGAGGCGCGCCTTGGGGCGTGATGCCATCAATTAGCAAGCAGGTTCCAAGGCGCGTTGGCCGTGAGGCCAATCGAGCTGTTCAGGTTTTGGGTTGCCGTGATTTGCTCTGATTGAGGCGATAGCTTTCGCCATTCATCTCGAGGATGTTCACGTGGTGGGTCAGCCGATCCAGCAATGCGCCGGTCAGCCGCTCGGTCCCGAACGTTTCCGTCCATTCTTCGAACGGCAGATTGCTGGTGATGAGGGTTGAGCCGCGCTCATAGCGCTGCGAGATCAGCTCGAACAGCAGTTCTGCGCCCGTCTTGCTGAGCGGCACAAAGCCCAGTTCATCAATGATCAAGAGGCTGACCTTTGTGAACCGCGCCGGGTTTGCCGGAGGCTGATTTGTCTTAGTTACGCTGCCATGTCTGATCTTTCCATAGCGGCATAGAAGTTTGCCTCGGCCTCGGCTGGTTGACCAAGATCCGCTCCATGCGCGCTTCTGGAAGCACAGTGCGGGTTTGCTCAAACACTTCATCGGCGCGGTACAATTCGCCTAGATATCGTTCGATCGCTTTGTCGATCTCACCCAACTTCTGGCGCAGCTTGCCACGCGTGTAATTCTTGGCCTTGGAATTGACCGCCTTAAACCGGCTGCCATCAATCGCGACCACGTCGCCGTCGAGTAA
>JBDVKF010000040.1:0-21191 GCA_039960995.1 Paracoccaceae bacterium
CTGTCATGCTGCCCTTGATTGTCCAAAACCATCCGTACGGCACGTTCGCGCACTTCTGGGGAATATTTGTTCGTCGTTTTGTTCATGATGCTCCATCCTACTCATGAGTTGGAGCCTCCGGCAAACCCGGCGCGGTTCAGATTCATCGCAACCATGTAGCTGTCTTGATGTTTACAGCGTGTCAAAGAATGACTTTTGGTCATAGCTAGGGTCTACAGGCCCGATCTCGTCCGCAGCCTTTTGCAGGGCCGTCATACGTTCCACGAGAGACCCAGTAGGGGGCAGCGCAGCAATAATGTCATTTGCTATCCGCTGTTCATCAGTAGTGTCTTTAGGCTGCTTCACATCGCATCCTTTCCGTTAAGTCGGTCGGCTTCCAATAATACTTAAGGTGCCCGCGTCTGCGACAGCATGCAAGTTGCCAACTTAGCCTGCTCAAATGAATAGATTTGGCAAAACCGCCAATTTCCCCGCAAAAAGGAAAAACTATGCTGCCAAAAAGGAACTATTATGGGGTGCTTAACAGGGGGCAATTGGTGGAGCCTAGGGGGATCGAACCCCTGACCTCTTGCATGCCATGCAAGCGCTCTCCCAGCTGAGCTAAGGCCCCAATGCAGCGCTGATTAGGCGCTTATGGACGCGGGATCAAGTCAAAAACCTGAGCCCGCAAATCCTTATTCTTCGTCTTCTGAAGCGACGTCCGCAAGCTCTTCCAGAGGAATGTTATCTTCCTCTTCTTCGTCGTCCAGCAGATCGTCGTCCAGTTCGACTTCTACGTCGTCTTCTAGAACTTCACCATCTGTGGTGTCTTTTTCAGCTTCTTTGGCTTTCGCACTTGCCGCGTCTGCTGCGTCAGCTGCGATCATGCGCGTCTTTGTCGTGTCTACTTCGACGACTTCACCCGAATAGGGCGAAACGATTGGGTTCGCGTTCAAATCGTAGAAGCGTTTGCCGGTTGTGGGGCAAACACGTTTTGTGCCCCATTCTTCCTTAGGCATGTATACATCCTTTTGTCTTCGGGCACAAAATCATTGAACCGGAATTGCGACGATTCTGGGCAACTGCCATAAGGGTCGCGCGGAGTCAAAGCCTTAAGCGAAAGAAACGGCCAATGTGCGCACTTGTCTTGTCTGGAGACCCCCCAATTGAGGTTGTTTTGCGACGTTCTGCGCGTGCACGTCGAATTACGTTACGCGTGTCCTCGTTGGATGGTAGGGTGACCATGACGTTGCCGAATGGCGTTTCGGATCGTGAAGCTGTGCGTTTTGCGACTGAAAAGGAATCATGGCTTCGCAAACATCTCGCAAAGCACGAAGAAGACATTCAAGTGAGATACGGGGTGCAAATTCCTGTTCTCGGAGAATCGTTTGATGTTGTTCAGGGTGATGGACGGCGGATCAAAATTGGCGCTGAAGGATTGAGCGTTCCGGGGCCAGAGGCACGGGTTGGATCGCGGCTTAGCGGATTTCTAAAAACAATGGCGCGTGCGCGATTGGCAGAAGCATCGGACAATTACTCAGAAACTTTGGGCTGCGCTTATTCAAGCATCTCAATACGAGACACACGATCGCGTTGGGGGTCATGCAGCAGCTCTGGCCGTTTGATGTATTCTTGGCGGCTGGTTCTCGCACCGCCAGACGTCCTTCATTATGTCGCGGCACATGAAGTTGCGCATTTAAAGGAGATGAATCATTCCAGCGCTTTTTGGGATGTTGTCGACACTTTATACGGCGATTATGCGCCGCCCCGACGGTGGCTGCGTGAGAATGGCGCATTGCTGCATCGGTTCAGATTTGAGAATAAGTAACACATGATATTTGTGATCACATTGAAGTCATGACCTCAACACCCAGATCAACCGAAATGACCGGACCCGCCCATGAGAGGGTCTATCGGCAATTGCGTTCGAGGATCATGCACGGAGAAATTTTGCCCGGCGCGGCGCTGACGCTTCGTGGGATTGGACAAAGCTATGATGTGTCGATGACGCCCGCACGTGAGGCGGTTAGACGCCTTGTGGCAGAAGGTGCTTTGACGCTGTCGCCTTCGGGCCGTGTTTCTACACCGGAGCTGAGCCCTGAACGTATTGAAGAATTGGCCTCGCTTCGTGCGTTGATCGAGGTTGAACTTGCTACGCGGGCTTTGCCACGGGCGCATCTGGCTTTGATCGAACGATTGACCACAATTAATGGTGCTGTTGCTGAAGCGGTCGCACATAGAGATGCAGTAGCATATATTCGAACGAATTTAGAATTTCACCGGACGCTGTACTTGCGCGCGCAAGCGCCAGCGATGTTGGCCATGACCGAGACGGTGTGGTTGCAGATGGGGCCAACGATGCGGTCTTTGTATGGACGACTGCGGCGCACTGAGCCACCGCAATACCACCGCATGATCATAGCCGCGCTGCGCGCAGGGGATGAGCCGGGCCTTAGGCTTGCCGTGCGTTCTGACGTGACCCAAGGCTTGCGCATGTTGACGCGTTGAAGCCAGTATTGGGACGGTGAGTGGACTCTTTGTGCGCTGCGCAAATTCGCCCACCCGCCGCCCCTGCCAATCGCCGGTTAGCTTGTGTGGTGGACGTCTTGCAGCCCGTAAATTGGTGTCGGAATTTCTTCCATGCGCGCCTTTATTTGCAAGGCAAGATATAGGGAATAGTGACGCGACTGATGGAGGTTTCCACCATGAAACCAAAGTGCGTCTTGATGCGTTGGTTTCCACATATTGCGCTGTTCACCTTCCCAAGGCCCAGGATCCTTGGTTGTGTCAGACCCAAGCCCCCAACATTTGCCGACTTTATCCGCAACATCTTGACCAATAAGATCCGCCGCCCAACCATTCATAGATCCATATCCGGTGGCGTATACGATCAGATCCGCCTCCATTTTTTTACCGCCTTCCAGAACCAGACCATCTTCTACGATTTGGGACACTTGTCCTTGGGCCAGTTTGATTTTGCCGTCGATAACCAGCTGGCTGGCCCCAACATCGATGTAATATCCCGAACCTCGGCGCAGGTATTTCATAAACAGCCCAGAATCGTCATCCCCCCAATCAAGCTTGAAGCCAGCCTTTTCTAGACCTGCATAGAACTCGGAATCCCGTTCTTTCATTTCTTGGTAAAGCGGGATCTGGAATTCGTGCAATATACGGTAGGGCAGGGACGCGAAAATCATGTCTGCCTTTTCGGTCGTGACGCCTGCAGCGACCGCGTCCTCGGAATAGAGAGCAGACAAGCCGACATCCATCAAAGTGTCTGATCTGACAATGTGTGTAGAGGACCGTTGGATCATCGTGACATCTGCGCCTTCTTCAAAAAGAGCGCTGCAAATATCATGCGCCGAATTGTTGGAGCCGATGACCAAGCATTTCTTGCCGGTCCAACCTTCCGGGCCTTTATGCTGCGACGAATGCTGTTGCACACCCTTAAAGCTGTCCATGCCTGGGAAATCTGGCACGTTGGCTTTGCCCGACATCCCAGTTGCCAAAATGAGCTGCTTAGGTCGCAAAACCACTTCTTCGCCGTCGCGATCAACGGCAACAGTCCATTCCTGCGTCGTTTCATCAAATTTTGCGGACGTGCATGAGGTGCGCGTCCAATAGTTTAGCTCCATGACTTGGGTGTAAAACTCGAGCCAATCACCAACCTTGTCTTTGGGAGAAAAGACTGGCCAATTTTCGGGAAACTTGATATAGGGCAGGTGATCATACCAAACAGGGTCGTGCAGGCAGAGAGATTTGTATCGATTGCGCCAACTGTCTCCGGGGCGGTCGTTTTTCTCGACAATGATTGTGGGCACGCCAAGCTGACGTAACCGCGCACCAAGGGCGATACCACCCTGTCCACCACCAACGATCACAGTGTACGGTTGCGTCTTGTAACCCAGTTCGTCAGCTTCAGATTGGCGTTGTTCTTGCCAGGTTTGGCGACCTGAGAAAGAACCATGTGCAACACCCTGCGAGCGCGCTTGGCCGCGTTTTTCTTCGTGCCATTTCAGTTCTTTCATGGCGGTCAGCAATGTCCAGATTTTCCCGTCCATCAGACGCACAAGACCTTCGCCGCGCGCCACTTCAGTTTCGAACGTAATCCAAGCTGTGACGACACCACCTTCTTCGGTTGGTGTTTCGCCTTCGGCCAGTTTCCAATTGCTGGGCTTTATCGAATCCAGCTGATGTTTGAGGAGGTCACCAACGCCTGCATGGCCTTCTACGGTTTTTATGTTCCAGCTGAAGGTAACAAGGTCGCGCCAATAGCATGTCTCTTGAAACATGCCTTTGGCCGCTTCAATGTCGCGCGCTTCCAGTGCGTTTCCAAATGCGTCTAAAAACGCTTGCGTCTGGTCCGTGATCGTCGTGTCCAACATTGCTTTCCTCCCAATGGCTATGCAAGAACTTACATGACGAATTGGAACGCAGGGAATGTTTTTCACTCAAGGCGGGAAGCTGCTGGAAAGCGGCGGCGAGATTGGCTTTAGTTCGACCCGTATGGTGCGCGCTTCCAGAACGCCGAAGGTCTGAAATCACCCCACGACCTGCATCGCGGGGTGCAGTATATCAAGCGTCTTCGCCGATTTTGTCTTGGGTGTTCGTGTCAAAATCAGAAGCAGAATGTCGTTCATGCAATTGTAGTGACGGCTCGCCAAATGCGCGGTTGACCATTCGCCCCCGAAGGGTGGCCGGACGCGCGTCGATCTTTTTTGCCCATGCCATGACATTCTTGTAGCTCTCAACATCCAAGAAGGTTGCAGCCTCGTAGAGGCGGCCAAGGCACAACTGGCCGTACCAAGGCCAAATGGCCATGTCAGCAATGGTGTATTCATCGCCTGCAATGTATGGCTTTTCAGCCAACTCGCGATCTAGAACGTCTAATTGGCGCTTGGATTCCATTGCATAGCGATTGATTGGATATTCGTATTTTTCTGGGGCATAGGCATAAAAGTGTCCGAACCCACCGCCAAGGAACGGGGCCGAACCCATTTGCCAAAATAGCCAATTCAACGTTTCTGTGCGTGCGGTTCCCGATTTGGGCAAAAAGGCTCCGAATTTTTCTGCAAGATGCATCATGATGGATGCGGATTCGAAAACGCGTATGGGTGTGTCACCTGTCCGATCAATCAAGGCGGGGATCTTAGAATTGGGATTGGCGGATACAAACCCAGATCCAAATTGATCGCCATCACCGATGTTGATCAGCCATGCGTCATATTCCGCATCTGCGTGACCCACGGCCAAAAGCTCTTCAAACAACATGGTCACTTTCACGCCATTTGGTGTCGCAAGTGAATAAAGTTGAAAAGGATGTTCGCCGACTGGCAAATCTTTGTCTTCTATCGCTCCAGCTATGGGGCGGTTAATGCTGGCAAAGCGTCCGCCGCTTTCTTGTTCCCAGGTCCAGATTTCCGGGGGAGTGTAAGTGTCAGCCATCAATCGGCCCTTCCTTGTTTGGTCAGTCTCAAGGGTATGATTGAATTTGCAACTTACAAGGCCATTTTTTCTTGGCCTTCACTTGAGATGGATGAGATGTTTGATCTGAAGGCCATTGGAGGGCGGTATGCTTGGTTTCACAATATCGACATTTGGGGAACTGAATGCGGAAGAGTATGACGAACTGCAAGATCCGAGCACCACGGATCAGGCCGTTGCGCTTATTTCCGAAATTGCAAACGGGGGCAGCATTCTTGAGCTCGCGATTGGAACAGGTCGAATCGCACTACCGTTGCGAGGGTTGGGCCACAAAATATCAGGCATTGAGGGATCGCCCGAAATGGTGGCCAAATTGCGAGAGAAGCCGGGCGGGGATGAGATTAACGTTGTGATCGGTGACATGGCCGACGTGGAAATTGACGGCACATTTGATCACGTGTGCCTCGTGTTCAATACATTGTTTAATTTGCCAACTCAGGATGCCCAGCTCAGATGCTTTTCAAACGTCGCAGAAAAGCTAAAACCCGGCGGCACATTCTTGGTCGAAACATTTGTTCCAGACTTGTCCAGTTTCAAGGATCACCAACACACCAAAATCAAACGGTTGGACAAGCATTCTGTTTGGATCGAAGCGGCGACGCATGACCCGGTGCAACAAACGTTTGAATTTCAGAGAATTCGAATTTCAGAAAACGCAACAAAACTTGTTCCGTTGCCAATGCGTTACGCGTGGCCAAGCGAGATGGGCTTGATGGCGAAAATAGCGGGTCTTGAGTTGATGCACCGCTGGGGCGGTTGGGATCGCAACGATTTTAACGCGGACAGTAAAATGCACATCTCTGTTTATCAAAAACCGCGCTGATGCGCGTTTAACGCAGTGCAAAGCGTTGAAGTTTGACGCGCGGCCTCATGGACAGGAAGTGTCCGAAACATACTTCTGTCTGCTCTGTGGTCACTCAAAGAAAAAGCCGCCCAAAGGGACGGCCTAATCAAAATAGTTCTGAGCTGATAAATCAGCCTTGGCGTGCTTTAAAGCGGCGCTGCGTCTTGTTGATGACGTAGACACGACCTTTGCGACGAACAACGCGGCAATCACGGTGCCGGTTCTTCAGCGAGCGGAGCGAATTACGAACCTTCATGGGCTCTCTCCTATCTGGGCGCAGATGCCGGCGCCGCGTTACAATATCGATGCATCGAACGATGCGCCGAGAAAATCATGGTGGACGATACTGGGATCGAACCAGTGACCCCTTCGATGTCAACGAAGTGCTCTACCGCTGAGCTAATCATCCATATGGCCTGCGCGACGAACACCCCAAAAGAAAGGGGCGCGGAAGGCCGCGCCGGTTCGGGTGCTATAAAAGCTTCATCAAATGGGATCAAGGGCTTTTGGCATGCATGGAAATTAGTCTATGTTCTTTTGTAAGGAGTTCGAATGGCTGGTTCTACCTATAACGTTACAAGTCCGGATACGCTGGGATCCGCGTTGGTGTTTGCCAGTCCGCATTCGGGCCGGGAATATACCCCGGAATTCTTGCGCCAATCTGTATTGGATGAACGTACAATACGGTCCTCGGAAGACGCATATGTTGATCATTTGTTTGATGCGGCACCACAATTTGGGGCTCCGTTCATAACAGCGACAGCACCTCGCGCGTTCCTTGATCTAAACCGAAGCCCCGACGAATTGGACCCAGCGCTTATTTCGGGGATCCGGTCTAGCGGGCACAATCCGCGAATCGCCAGTGGGTTGGGTGTGATTCCCCGCGTCGTTGCGGGCGGGCGGGCGATTTACCGAGGAAAATTGTCACGCCAAGACGCAGAACAGAGAATCGAATCGCACTGGCATCCATATCATCGCGCGTTGCAGGGTCTGTTGGATCAGGCACATGCGCGTTTTGGTCAGGCGATTCTGATCGACTGTCACTCCATGCCGCATGAGGCAATGGATGGGATTGCCCGTGGCAGTGTAAGGCGACCTGATGTCGTACTGGGCGATCGGTTTGGTGCCGCCGCCAGCGAAGAGATCGTTGATCAAGTGGAAGAAGCATTTATTCGGGCTGGATTTACGGTCACGCGCAATGCTCCTTTCGCAGGGGCTTATATTACACAATCTTATGGTCGCCCGTCGCGGCGGCAACACGCCATTCAAGTCGAAATTGACAGATCGCTTTACATGAATGAACGACGTGTCGAACCAAATGCAAATTTCCAGTCGGTCCGATCATCGCTGCGACGCGTCACGTCGGAGATTTCGCAGATCGGCCAATCGCGCATCCCGCTTGCGGCTGAATAGGCTGTTCGATTTTTTTGCCTGTGTGCGACCGCTAACGCAAAGCGCGCCCTTTCATAATTGCATCGCTCCCAAACCGCGCTCTGATCTTGTCAGTTGCTCGTTCTGCTGCACTGCGTTGGTTCGCTTCGGGGTCAAGCAAATCGCCGGAGATATCGGCGCGTTCTTCTGGGACCAAGTCAGACAACCCGCAGCCCAGCAATCTGTAGGCACCGGAATCGCCACGTTGTTCGAACAACGATCGGGCCGTACGATAAATTGTATCGGCCATTTGTGTCGGCCCACGCAAAGCAAGACGTTTGGTCAGCAACGAATGATCGGCGCGCTTGAGTTTCAGCGTCACAACACGGCCTGCGATTCCTTTGGCTTTTGCTCTGTCCGCGACTTGTTCGGCCATGCGCCAAATGTGACCGTCCAGAATGTCGGCATCAGATGTGTCTTCGCTGAATGTCGTTTCTTTGGAAATCGACTTCATCGGCGTGTTATGGGACACACGCCTTGCATCTTGGCCGCGGGCCAAATGCCAAAGGCGGTCCCCCATTGCACCAAAACGTGCAATCAAATCAGTCTGTTCCCAACGCAAAAGATCCGAAAATGTTCGGATACCCGCTTTTTCCAAGGACGATTGCGCAGCCTGACCAACCCCCCAAATCAAACGCACAGGTTTGTCACGCAAGAATGAATCAGTTTCTGCCTTACCAATCACAGAAAACCCATGAGGCTTGTCCAAGTCGGATGCGACCTTTGCCAGGAACTTGTTATGGCTGAGCCCTATCGACCCCGTCAGGCCCAACTCATCACGCATTCTGCGAACAAGACGCGCCATCATGACAGCCGGGGGGGCGCCATGCAGTTGTTGTGTCCCGCTTAGGTCCAAAAACGCTTCGTCCAAAGACAAGGGTTCAATTGATGGGGTGAGCTCTTCCATCATGGCGCGAATGGCTTTCGAGGCTTCGGCATACGCCGCCATCCGAGGGCTGACGACCACCGCCTCCGGACACAATTGCAGTGCTTTGAACATGGGCATCGCAGAGCGCACGCCTCGGATACGCGCGATGTAACATGCGGTCGATACGACCCCACGACGTCCACCCCCAATGATCAAAGGTTTGTCTTCAAGATCAGGATTGTCGCGCTTTTCGACAGAGGCATAGAAGGCATCGCAATCCATATGCGCGATTGAAAGCGAAAACAGTTCAGTATGCGACACGACGCGCGGGCTGCCGCAGGCAGGACATCGCCGGGCGGCGTCAAAATCGGTCAGGCATTCGCGGCAAAGGCTGGGCATAACAACTGGTTTGATTTAGGTCTGGTTATCTTAATCGAAATTGAAAGCGTGAACCATGGCAGGGCAATTGATTGGTGCAAAAATTGCGCTTTTTGTTGGGGATAAGCTCGCGACGTTGCTGCGAGACGACCTTCCGGGGCTGATTTGGGCAGGGTATTGGGACGTGCCCGGCGGTGGCATTGAGGGGGATGAAACCCCATTGCAATGTGTGCTGCGTGAACTTGAAGAAGAGCTGTGTGTCGCCTTGGATCCATCCCTTGTTCAGTGGGGTCGAGAATACGGGACGTCAAATGGTAACATTTCGTGGTTCTTTGCAGCCCATGCGCCTGCATCTTTGGAACAACAGATGAGCTTAGGAGACGAAGGTCAAGATTGGGCGCTTATGACCGTTGACGTGTTTCTGGAACGCGAGCGGGTAGTGCCACAATTCAAACCGCGCCTGCAGGATTATTTGGCGGGTGTGCAAAGTGCGGTTATCGACAGAAACCATGTCAACGTTCGTTAAAGAACATGCATGGGGCTGACATTTGTCGAGTGGTTGGCAAATGCGAATTGATCAATCTCAAGCATCATCGATGTCAAAATGCGGGTCTCATTGACTGTCAGTGACTGCTGTGTTGTTGGTTGTAACGTCATCGGGTTTGAGAACAGCTTTGGAAAAACCGTTGTCAATTCCACCTGAGAACGCGTGAACGCGCAATCTCTGGATGGCAAATAGCTTTCAGTCTCTAAACTATTACATTTGATGATCTGATGCTCGGACAACAGAAAGTGCCAATATTCGACGCTGTCCGTGTCGATTTCCTCGTCTATGCCCGGCAAATTTGTAAGGCCAATAGCGGGAACCAAAACCTCGCTTGTGCCAAACAGCATTTCCGCGACATGACTGGTTACCAATATTCGATGCTTTCGCGAAACGGACATATCCTGTGCAGGCAGGTTTGGACCAAGTGCATTTTTTCGGATTTTGACCAGCGCAAGCTTCGGATTGTTTTCAAGCATTGCTTTGGTAACCGATTCACTGCCGATCCACTGTACGGGTAAAAAACCACCGGCTTGGGTCCACACCGCATCGCCGACCTGTAGCTGCTCAACAGGAATTTCGCCTGTGTCTGTTTTGATAAGACTCCCGGCAGTAAAGCACATGGCCGTGTTAGCGATTTCGTCTGTCACTTGCGGGGTCAGATCTGACGTTGTGACATTGTCGCCTGACTTGATCTCAATCGTGGTGGTAACACCGATAAAATCGCCGGCGGATTTACCATTTACGGTTAAGAACAAAAGGCTGCCTGCTTCGCCCGTTGTGTTGTTTGTGATGATACCTTCGGCGGCATAATAAATCTGCTCACCTGTGCTTGCGACCCTGACCTCGTCTATCAGGAGGTCTTGCGTCAGGGTTTGTTTTCCAGCGTCGTTTTGTGTTTCTTCGCCATGCCCAACACAATCGTCAAAGCTGGGCACATCGTCTGTGAATTCGGCAACAACCGCAGTCGCGCCAGCTGAAATTGTGAATGTCCCATTGACCAGATCAAAGAGATCAGTAGCGTCAAAATCGGGGATTGACCAAACTGCTATCGCGGGCATTTTAGCGCTCCTGTATGAGATCAGAACACAGACGTAACTGTTCGATACATAGCGCTGTTATGTTTTGGATAACGGGGAAAGTTGCATGTGGATTACCATGTGAGAGGTCAGTCTTTTGGAATTTGCGAAACATGCAATTTCCCGCTGAAAGGTTAATTTGGCGACGACAGCAGGCTCAGTTTAATTGCAAGTTCTTTTCCCTTTGCCCGTTAGGTTTTGCGACCATTCGGAAAAGTGTGGTGCAGCCGCTTTTGACTATGTCTTGGGGAGGAATTGACAGGCGGCTGCCCCACATAAAGCCCCCCGCGCGTTGTGGCGGGGGGAAGGTGACGAACCCAGGGAAGAACCGGTCCGTCGGGGAGTATCTCTTAAGCTATTAATACCACCCATAAGGGAACAATGCGAGGGGCAATTTTTAGCAAGCCCCATATCGTGTGGTTCGTTGCCATTTTCACACAGTTTGTGGGATTAGGGCAGTGTGTCCAGAATCGCTTGTGCAGCCGCTTTTGGGTCAGGGTTTTGCCAAACAGGACGACCAACGACGATATGATCTGCGCCAGCTTCAATTGCGGAACGGGGGTTTGAAACGCGTTTTTGATCGCCATGATCAGACCCGTATGGACGCACACCCGGAGTAACGATCAAACGCCCCTCGGCTTCGGGTAATGCGCGAATGGCGGCGGCCTCGTGCGGGGATGCGATTACGCCATCGGCACCGGCCTCGAATGCACGGGCGGCACGTGTCAAAACCAAATCCGTCATATCACCGGGTTGAATTAACGCAGCATCCAGATCGGTTCGATCCAATGAGGTCAGTATGGTGACACCCATGATTTTTAGATTAGACCCGGCGGCACCTTCTTTGGCGGCGCGCACAACATTTGGGTCACCGTGAACCGTGAGAAAATCCAAATCGAACTGAGCAAGACCACGAACTGCTGCTTCTATGGTTGCACCGATGTCGAATAATTTAAGATCGAGAAAAATGCGCTTCCCATGGTCTTGAATCAGCTCGTTTGCCAAGGCGAAACCGCCGCCGGTCAACATGCCCAAACCGACTTTGTAAAATGACACTGTATCGCCTATGCGGCCCGTAAGTTCCAAACCAGCGATCACGTTGGGCACATCGAGTGCCACAATTAAACGGTCGTCCGCCATATCTTGCCTCCTGGTGATTTGAGACGTCTTAGGCTGCTCGTGTATGGAATACAATCTGTGTCATTTGGGTGATTTCTCGTCACTTCGGCGAAAGAAACGGGCGCAGTTATTCTTGCGAATTCTGACCTTGAAGGAAGGTGGCCGATAAAAAGACCCGGATGCATTTGCACCCGGGTGAGTTAATCAGAGACAAGGCAGGCAGGCGAAGTCTCTTACTTACGCGCGGGGACAGACTGCGCGTGAGGGAATTCGATTAGGCCGCGATCGATCCGGCCCGGTAATGCGCGGCAATGCGTTTGCGCCACGTAAACAAACGCGAGATGGACTGGGGCAACAGTTGCCCACTTGGCAGGTAAGACGAATGTTCTGCTCCGTTATGGCGACGCAAAGCTTGTGTCGTTAAGCCAGCATTCGCTCGGGAGAACTCCATATCGATAGGTGCGTGGATTGCGCAGGCATAACTGCGTGTTCCATTCGGATCATGTACCGTTACCAGCGCTTCGAAAGCTTGGTCAGCAGCGTTATAGACGACACGGTTCAGCTCGACAGGATGATGTTCCATCTTTCACCTCTTGGGTTTGGTGAAATTGATGTGGGAATCCAATTGCAGTATTTCACGGGGAAAAAGATCAAATTTGATTCACAGGACAGTGAATCATTGTTTCGAAACGCAGTTAAGACATCTTGCGAAATCAAGGGCAGTCCCCATTTAAGGTAAAGAAGGCTCACTTGGTCATGTGCCTCTTGCAGGGCATGACTGGAACGGGCGCTTATAGAAGGAGATGAACGATGGACTTATCGAAGTTCACGGAGCGTTCGCGTGGCTTTGTGCAAGCTGCACAAACCATTGCAATGCGGGAAAGCCACCAAAGGCTGGTGCCCGAGCACATTCTGAAAGCACTGATTGATGACGACCAAGGTTTGGCGCGCAATCTGATCAACCGATCAGGGGGCGATGCTCAGCGTGTGGCGTCTTACGTTGATCAGGCGGTAGGAAAGCTGCCGAAGGTTACGGGTGACGCGGCTCAGGTCTATCTGGACAATGCGACGACCAAAGTTCTGACTGAGGCCGAAACGCTGGCGAAGAAAGCAGGCGATAGCTTTGTGCCTGTGGAACGCCTGCTGATGGCTTTGGGGATGGTAAAATCTGCGGCCAAAGACGCATTGGCTGCTGGAAAAGTGACGGCACAAGGTTTGAATGCTGCCATAAATGACATTCGCAAAGGACGCACAGCGGACACCGCCAGTGCGGAAGAAGGGTATGATGCCCTGAAAAAGTTTGCGATGGACCTGACTGAGCATGCTGAGGCAGGTAAGATTGACCCAATCATTGGTCGTGACGAAGAAATTCGCCGTGCAATGCAGGTGCTGTCTCGCCGGACCAAAAACAACCCGGTTTTGATCGGTGAACCGGGCGTTGGTAAAACGGCGATTGCTGAAGGGTTGGCCTTGCGTATCGTCAATGGCGATGTCCCGGAATCCTTGCGCAATAAACGATTGCTGGCCTTGGACATGGGCGCTTTGATTGCGGGTGCGAAATATCGCGGTGAATTTGAAGAACGTTTGAAAGCGGTCCTGAACGAAGTCACTGCCGCTGCTGGCGAAGTCATTTTGTTTATCGACGAAATGCACACTCTTGTCGGGGCTGGCAAGACAGATGGCGCGATGGATGCGGCGAACCTGATCAAGCCGGCTTTGGCCCGTGGCGAATTGCATTGCGTGGGCGCAACGACGCTGGATGAATACCGCAAATACGTTGAAAAAGACGCGGCCTTGGCGCGTCGCTTTCAGCCCGTGATCATTTCTGAGCCGACAGTTGAAGATACGATCAGCATCTTGCGCGGCATCAAAGAAAAATACGAACTGCATCACGGTGTACGTGTGTCTGATAGCGCTTTGGTTGCGGCCGCAACGCTAAGCCATCGTTACATTACGGACCGGTTTTTGCCGGACAAAGCCATTGATCTGATGGACGAGGCTGCCAGCCGCTTGCGTATGGAGGTGGATAGCAAACCCGAAGAGTTGGACGCGTTGGATCGCCAGATCCTACAAATGCAGATCGAAGTAGAAGCTTTGAAGCTAGAAGACGACTCGGCATCCAAGGATCGCTTTGCGTCACTCGAAAAAGAGTTGAGCAATTTGCAGGATCAATCCGCCCAACTGACCGCGCAGTGGCAGGCCGAACGCGACAAACTGGCGGGTGCGCGTGATATCAAAGAGCAATTGGACCGGTCGCGTGCCGAGCTTGAGATCGCAAAGCGGGACGGCAATCTTGGTCGCGCGGGTGAATTGTCTTATGGCGTCATACCTCAGCTTGAAACTCAGTTGATCGAAGCGGAATCCGGTGACAGCGACGTTATGGTCGAAGAAGCCGTGCGCCCCGAACAGATTGCAGCCGTGGTTGAACGCTGGACCGGTATCCCAACGTCAAAGATGCTGGAAGGCGAACGCGAAAAGCTGTTGCGGATGGAAGACGATCTACACCGCCGTGTTATCGGTCAAAACGCGGCCGTGACAGCTGTTTCCAACGCAGTACGCCGCGCGCGTGCCGGTCTAAATGACGAAAACCGCCCACTTGGATCATTCCTCTTTCTTGGACCAACAGGCGTTGGGAAAACGGAATTGACCAAAGCAGTGGCAGAATTTCTGTTCGATGATGACAATGCGATGGTTCGCGTCGATATGTCTGAGTTTATGGAGAAACATGCGGTTGCGCGTCTGATCGGGGCTCCTCCGGGGTATGTTGGATATGACGAAGGCGGTGTTTTGACCGAAGCTGTGCGTCGTAGGCCTTATCAAGTGGTCTTGTTTGATGAAGTTGAAAAAGCGCATCCCGATGTCTTTAATGTGCTGTTGCAGGTGCTTGATGACGGTGTCTTGACGGATGGTCAGGGGCGTACAGTTGATTTCAAACAAACGCTGATCATCCTGACGTCAAATCTGGGATCACAAGCGCTTAGTGAATTGCCAGAGGGCGAAGATTCCTCTCAGGCACAGCGCAATGTCATGGACGCTGTGCGGGCGCATTTCCGTCCTGAGTTTTTGAACCGCCTCGACGAAACGATCATATTCGACCGCCTCGCCCGTGAGGATATGGACGGCATCGTGGATATCCAGCTTGGGCGTTTGCTCAAGCGGTTGGCGGCTCGCAAGATTGTACTGGATCTCGACAAAGGTGCGCGCCAATGGTTGGCCGACGAAGGATATGATCCGGTTTTTGGGGCGCGCCCGCTTAAGCGTGTGATCCAATCGGCGCTGCAAAATCCGTTGGCGGAAATGATATTGTCGGGAGATGTGAAAGATGGCGAAGTTATCTCTGTCGAGGCTGGCGTTGAGGGTCTTCTGATTGGCGACCGCGTCAGTTCCACAAAACGACCGAGGCCGGATGACGCCGTCGTACATTGAAGACATGAAAAAGGGCGCCTGGGTAAGGCGCCCTTTCTGTATCAAAGGATGAAATCATCCGCATCCAAACGCCAAGGACTGACCCAGTTTAGCGCGATATGTGTATCGCCAAGGTCAATGCTGGTATGGAACCACCCACCAGAGATGTGATCTTCCAGCTCGTGGAAGTCGGTTATGTCAAAGGCGCTCAGATCGATTTTGTCTCGGCCTGTGCGGAAATCCAAAATGCGGTCACTGCCACTGTCTTCGTCAAAGACAAATGTGTCATTGCCCCAACCGCCGTACAGATAATCGTCGCCTGCGCCCCCGTCGATCGTGTCATTGCCTGATCCGCCGCTGATCCAGTCATGACCGGTGCCGCCAGTTATATCGTCGCGGCCACCACCGCCCCAAATTTTGTCGTTGCCTGCGCCGCCATCAATGGTGTCTTGCCCAGATCCACCGCCAAGAAGGTCGCGACCAGTGCCCCCTGAAATTTGGTCATCGCCAGATTGACCCCAGACTGTGTCGCGGCCTTCATCCGCCGACAGGGTATCGTCGCCCGAACCGCCCGCAACGTAATCGTTGCCAGTTCCGCCCAAAACAACGTCATTCCCGCTGCCTGCAAAAACGATGTCGTTGCCGCCATTTGCATCCACAAAATCGTCGTCGGCCCCAGTCAGAATCCTGTTTGATGACTCGTCAGCAATTATGAAATCGACGTCATTTGCGCCGTTTGACTGTAACAAATCCGCAGGGATCAAAACGCCGTCCAGTACATGCACGATCCCGTTTGCGGCTTGGATGTCCGTCGCAATGATATTGGGATTTGCGATGTCAGGGTCCGCGTCCACCAAACTTGTTCCGTCAACGGTCAAGGATGCACCCGCCAAGGTGTTGATCGGTGCCCCGCCTAAAACTTGGCTGGCTTGCAGGCTTTCGTCGGCGACATGAAAGGTCAAAACCGTTTGCAACAGATCGATCCCGTTCCCGGCGCTCAGCAAGTTCAAAGCTTCAAGCAAGTAAGTCAGTGCGCCTTCTTCGTCCGATCCATGAAACCCAATTGTTTGGGCCAGACCTATGAAGGCGGAATCTGTCGGTGCGAACACAGTGACATCCAAACTGGCTGTATTCAACGTGTCGGCCAATCCAGCGGCCACGACGGCTTCGCGCAGCAAGTCGAAATCTTCACCGTTTGTGTCAAAGCCTTCGCCGCTTTGCAGAACAATTTCTGTAATCGTCGGGGCATCGTTACCGCTAAGGTCAACGGGTAACAAAACACGGTCAATTACATGGACGACGCCGTTATCGGCCATGATGTCCAGCGCGATCAAACTTGGGTCGATCAAGTCCGGTTCGTTGTCGATCAATGTGGGCAGATCCGGCGTAATTGTACCACCCTGAAGAGTGGTCAGGGTGTCGGCGTTCGCCACATCGCTTGATGTGAAAGTGCCGGGCAAGACATGGTAAGTGACCACAGCGTTCAGGGTTTCAACAGGAACATTTGCCGTTAGAAACGAAATCACGTCCGCGGTGTTGCTGGGATCTCCGGCAAAACCCAGATCGCCGGCCAATAAACCGAAAGCATCGTTGTTTGGGGCAAACACCGTCAAAGGTCCTGGGCCGGACAATGCTCCAACAAGGTCTGAGCCGGGAAGGTTGGCGTCAATAAACCCCACCGTGGCCAGAAGAATGGAAAAGTCATCGCCCGAAGCAATATCTGCAATTGTTGTCATTTTGATCTCCCTCTTTGCTCGGCCGCATCGAGAATTTTTTGAGCGCTTCACTTAACGGCCGCATGATGAAACGACCTACGGATGCTCGGGCGGAACGGATTTCAAAAAGATGTGCTGTCTTTGAATTGCCTTTTGGGGAATTGGCGCTAAGCAACAGCCGTTACATATTTCCAATCACGAAAGTGTCAAAATTCTTTCATTCAAGGCTATAAACGGACTGTCGATCACGTGGGTTTGACAGGAGCTTCAGTTCAGATCACTTAATTGGGCTGCAGCGATTAGAAATGAAACGGCATTAAGTCGGACATGAAATTTTGAGGTGAAGAATGGGTTTTGCAATGGCAGCGCTTGAATCGTTGGTTTTGGTATTCGTTGGACTGATAGGGTTGGTCGTTGCGCTAAGCCTTGTGTTTTTCGTCATAGATCGCCTGCAAACCGAAGACGCGATCCGTCGGAATTATCCGGTGATTGGGCGGTTCAGACATTTATTTTCGGCTTTGGGCGAGTTTTTCAGGCAGTATTTCTTTGCGATGGATCGAGAAGAATTGCCGTTTAACAGAGCGCAAAGAGAATGGGTTAAGCGGGCGTCGGAAGGTGAACAAAACACCGTCGCATTCGGATCCACGAGAAATCTGAACGTTGTTGGAACGCCCATTTTCGTAAACGCGGCTTTTCCACCTCTGGAAGACCAATACGCAAAGACCAAACCCATGGTGATTGGCGAAGGTGCGCGCCATCCGTTCGAGGCGGCTTCGTTCTTTAATATCTCGGGGATGAGCTATGGGGCGATATCCAAACCCGCCGTTCAAGCGCTCAGCCGCGGCGCCGCTCAGGCAGGGATATGGCTGAATACTGGGGAAGGTGGAGTAAGCCCGTTTCATCTGGAAGGCGGATGTGATGTCGTTTTCCAAATCGGGACCGCGAAATTTGGCGTGCGTGACGAACACGGCGCGCTGAGTGATCAAAAACTGGTCGAAATCGCCGCCCATGAAAATGTGCGCATGTTTGAAATCAAGCTGGCGCAGGGGGCGAAACCCGGAAAGGGTGGGATTCTGCCCGGTGCCAAAGTGACTGCGGAAATCGCGGCCATCCGTGGGTTGTCAGAGGGACAAGACGGGATATCTCCGAACCGGCACGCAGGTGTGGATGATTGGGATGATCTGTTGGACATGATCTGTCACATTCGGGATGTGACCGGAAAACCCGTCGGGATCAAAACTGTGATGGGGGCCATCGATCCCCTTGAGGATCTCTTTAACAAGATCGTCGAACGTGGTGCTGGATGCGCGCCTGATTTCATCACAATGGATGGTGGCGAAGGTGGCACAGGTGCCGCACCGATGCCTTTGATGGATTTGGTTGGCATGTCGATCCGCGAAGCTTTGCCAGCTTTGGTCAATCTTCGTGATGCAGCCGGCTTGCATGATCGCGTTCGTATCGTCGCGTCCGGTAAATTGGTCAATCCCGGTGATATTGCTTGGGCATTGGCCGCAGGGGCAGATTTCGTAACCTCTGCACGCGGGTTTATGTTTTCTTTGGGCTGCATTCAGGCGCTCAAGTGCAACAAGAATACGTGTCCAACCGGTATCACGACCCATGATCAAAGGTTCCAAAAGGGATTGGTTGTCGAAGACAAATACAAACGCGTTGCCCGCTATGCCGAAGACATCCGGCACGAAGTTGAGATCATCGCGCATTCCGTCGGCGTGGCCGAACCGCGCCAAATGCGCCGGCGTCATGTCCGTATCATTCAAGACAATGGTGCATCGATCCCCATGAACGTTCTTTACCCATCCGTTCCACTTGAATCGACCAATGGTTGAGGAAATTGCGTTGCAAAATGCAGACTATTTCATATCTAGCACAAGATTGTGAGCGATGACGTCTATGTTGTTAAGGCAAGCACGCCTATGTTCACCACTGGCTGTACGAGGAGAACCCAATGGCACATCGCTGGAAAAATAATCTGACTAGCGCCGAAGCGACACCTGAAGGTGTCTGGCTGAACCGCCGTCAGATTTTGGCTGGCATGGCGGGTTCTGGCGCGATCGGCGCTGGCCTAATTGGCTCTCAAGCTCAAGCTCAAGCTCAAGCTGAGACGCTGGAACCAAACTCGTGGGAAGATATTACCCAATACAATAACTTCTATGAATTCGGCACGGGCAAGCAAGATCCGGCGCAAAACGCTGGTGCGCTGACAACAAGTCCATGGACCGTCAAGATTGACGGGTTGGTTGATCGCCCGGGCGACTATGACTTCGCCGAAATCATGAAAGAAATGACGGTCGAAGAACGCATTTACCGGTTCCGCTGCGTAGAAGCGTGGTCGATGGTCATACCGTGGAATGGATTTGAATTGTCGGATTTGCTGGCCTTGGCTGGCGTTCAGGAAAACGCGCGCTACGTCGCGTTCGAAACTTTGGTGCGTCCGGAAGAAATGCAGGGCCAACGCTTCCCAACGCTGGACTGGCCATATGTCGAAGGTTTGCGTCTGGACGAGGCGATGCACCCCCTGACGATCATGGCGACCGGTCTTTACGGGAAAACGATCCCGAACCAAAACGGTGCGCCGATGCGTTTGGTTGTTCCGTGGAAATATGGGTTCAAATCCATCAAATCCGTTGTTCGGATCACGTTAACGGATTCAGAACCACCCACCAGTTGGAACAAAGCCATCGGACGGGAATACGGGTTTTATAGTAACGTGAACCCAACCGTCGATCACCCTCGTTGGTCGCAAGCAAGCGAACGCCGCGTCGGCGGAGGACTGTTTGCACGCCGCATTCCGACGTTAATGTTTAATGGTTACGAAGAAGAAGTTGCGAGCCTTTACGAAGGTATGGACTTGCGCGCTAACTTTTGATGCTAGTGGACGGGATAAATCGGGGGGCCCGGTGGGTCCCCACTTGGGCAATGTACATCATGTGCCTCATTCCGGTGCCCGTCCTCTTGTATCAAGGGATCAACGGTGGACTTGGCATCGATCCCGTTAAATCTCTCGAACATGAATTGGGCGAAATCGCCTTGCAGCTGGTAATCGCCGGGTTGTGCATATCGCCGCTGCGTCGGATTTCCGGGATCAATCTGATCAAATTTCGCCGTACATTTGGTGTGCTCGCATTTACGTATGTCGTGTTGCACTTGGTCGTGTGGACGGTGCTGGATGTGCAGTCGCTGGAACGGGTCTGGGCGGATATTGTCAAACGACCCTATATAACCATTGGCATGGCGGCATTTATCTTGATGATCCCGCTGGCCGTGACGTCCAACAACAAATCAGTGCGGCGCCTCGGGGCTGCATGGCGCCAGCTGCACCTTTTGACCTACCCAATTGCGTTGCTTGCGGGTGTTCATTTCATCTGGCTGCGCAAAGGTTTCCAGTTAGAACCGATCATTTACATGGTTTTGATTTGTGGACTGTTGGCGTTCCGATTGCTGCCCAAACGGCAAAAGGTAGCGGCTTCGGCCTGAATTCCGTTTTTTGCTGCAACGATCGGTACACAGGCTGACCGTCGTACCGCCGAGAACCCTAAACCTTCAGATTTTCCTTACAGTCGCAGAGGCGTGCGCCCCTTTGTACGTGGAGTTTCTACCCCAATCGATGGGAAGCACTGTTGTGGCCCGCGCAAGAATCCCACCGAAACTTTCATTTGAATCGGTGAGAAGTCGGTGAGTCTGCCCCGACTCTACTCCGACTCTGGGGGCAGTCTTGGGGGTAAGCCAGAGGATAACGCTATATGTAGGGGCGCGAGTCGCTGTGCAGAGCAGTGCAAGGGGATGGTTGAGTGAATCAAAGGGCATTTGATCAGAAAAACAACGCATTAACGTATTGATTTTATTAGTAAACATTAATTTCTGAAAAAAGATGACGTTTTTGAAGAAAAAGGGGTTGCGGGTTTTCGGTAGTAACTCTAGAACCCCCTTCACCGGCGGCGCTGAGGCGCTGGTTGGTAGCGCCGGACGGGCCAGACGGAAGCGGAGACGCGGACAGGCGGTTACGAGGCGACGATAATATCAGAGGTAAGTGAGGCGGGGCGCGCCAAGAGAACAGGGCGCATCTCGTTAAGTTTTGTCTCTACGTTTTTTGACATTGATGGATACTGAAGAGATATGTGGGCGGTTTGGTTCATTCGATGGATCAACCTCTTCATATCGCGCTCTTAGGGTTTCGGCCCGATGATTGAGTGTCAGCTTCACTGTTTGTAGGGTTTCTAGTTTTCTTATGAAAACCGGAAGCACAACAAACAGAAGACTGTCCCATTTGAACAATGGGACGATGTGCAGAGGTTCGACGTCAAGGATAGATCGGCAACGGTCTTTCAAC
>JBDVKF010000041.1:0-38810 GCA_039960995.1 Paracoccaceae bacterium
AACTTGAAGCGCGCCGGGAAGCAGGGCTCTCCACAACCGATCCGACACATGCATGCAGCGGCGCCCTTCGAACGCCAAACCAGACTGCGAAGAGAAGCGTGACCCGGACAAACGATCCTTGATCACTCAAAAGAAGGAAAATGAGCTTGACCCAGACACCCAATTAGAGAGGCAGACGTTCGCTACATCTGCGAAGGCCCCGTGCCAGATAGGCAAAGCGGACGTTCAAGTCCTTGTAAACCAAAACTGGGATGCTGCGCTGCACGATAAGGTCAGCTATGCACAGATCACGATCTTTGTACCGATTTACTTCAAAATCGACCAAGTGAATTTATGTTCCAATGCGGTGCACATTAGTTGGCGTTCACAGCAACTGAACCAATGAAACACACGAGCAGACTCTAACTGCAATCAACGATCCTTGTGCCCGTCATATTGGGTCTGGGGTGCTAATTTCACAAGTGATGAAGTGTCCATGTCGTTCAACAGAGCCAGAAAAGGCAGATCAATTTTGTTTTTCAATTAAGACAACCAGTAAATACGTCACCAATATAGAGAACCCTATTGCGAGAGATACATAGCACAACGGCAACCCGGTATCAGAGAGTGGGCATGTCGGTTTACCGAAAAGTTCAAGCGTAGTGCCAAGAGCGGCTAATAGAATGACCGGTGTAGCACCAGCTAAGAACAGCCAAGTCAGCCTGCGCCACCATACCAATGCGGCAATGGCCATTGCCGCATAGCAAATTGAAACCAAGTAGCAGGCCGGGATTGGCCCAAGTGCTGGGCATGCGTCACCCGTTTGAAAATGGGTGAGCGAGATCGGAACGATCCCGCTCAGCACCACCACACACGTGAGCACAACACCCACGCGCAAAAAGCGACTTACCCAAATCACTGTGCAGAGCTGTCGAAGGTCAATGTTTCATCGCGGAAGTTTCCGTCTTGTGTGACGGAGGTTCCATCGATGAAGTTGACCGTAATGGTACTTGCGCTTTGCGCACCCAAACCTGCGATGATCATGCGGCTGCTGTCTGACAGCAGGCCTTCACCGGATACATATGGCTTAAAAAGCGACGATCCGTCTTCCAAAGTAATTTCAACCATCGCGCCGATACTGTCGAGGTTTTCGGGCAATTGAATTTTCAAGAAACCGTTTGGGTTATCGCCCGCGCTGATGAAGGCTTGTGAGTTGCCCGCGATATTAATGTGCACAACATCCGAACGACCGTCGCCATTGAAATCAGCGGTTAACGGCGCGATTGAATATTGGCGATTAACGACACCATTCAGTGTGCCCACCTCGGCCATTTCACCGGACGCCGTCTGAACCAACATACGACCTGGAAGGCGCAATACTGGAATTTTATGGAACGGTGCGGTTACGAAGTTCTGCGACACGATGAGATCTTCGCGGCCATCTAGGTTCAAATCTTCGTTGCTCAGGCCCCAACCGAATTCGTAATCAGCGATCTTCATCGCTTCACCTTCTTCGGAAAAGGTACCGTTCCCATCAGATACAAAGGCCATCCATTTGCGGTTCAAAGGTTGGTCGTCGCGCAGATCGCCCCTTACCATAAATGTCGGCGGCGTAGATCCGATGTTGGAGAAATTGTAGTCTGTCACGCCATCATTGTTAAGATCGGCAATCCCGATACCCATCGGATATGATGGTAAATCAGTATTTGGGTTTTCAATGTTCGTGAAGTGGCCGGTACCGTCGTTTTCGTAGGTCCGAATATTACCAGTGTCATGGGCCACGATCAGATCTAAATCACCGTCCCCTTCAAAGTCGCCAAATGTGGCTTGGAAAGTGTTGTGCAAAAAGTAGACGCCACGCTCTCGGGTTTCATTGGTAAACGTGTTGTCACCCTTGTTTATGAACAGTTCCGATGTGCCGCCGTATCCTTCACGGTTAAAGATATTCAAGCCTTCGATTTTGTCGTTTTGAATATATCCAGAAACGAACATGTCGAAATGGCCATCCCTGTTCACGTCAGCTACTGCGATTGATAGGCCTGTTGTGTTTTCATTCATTTGTGTGTCCAGCTGTTCGCTGGTGAACGTGCCCCCGTTGTTTGTGTAGAGCCAGATACCTTCAGGGTGGGTGACAAGCATATCAACTTGCCCATCCTTGTTGTGGTCTAAAACCAAAGCGCCAAGCGCTGTGCCGTCGCCGGGTTTATTCAGGCCTGCTTGATCTGCTACAGCAACAAATTCGCCGTTTTCAAATTTGAAAAGGCCGTTCTCTTGTTGGAAGCTGCCACCAATGAAAAGTTCTTCTGTGCCATCACCATCAATATCGATCGCGGCGCTGCCGGTCATTGGCAATGAGGTGGCATCTTCGTGCGATTGCAAGAACGGGACTTTAACATGGTCGAATTCCGGAATGATCGTATCGCCAAGATCAACGTCATAATCCACACGACGATCGTTCAACGTATATGCCGACATCACAACGACCATTGTGCCCATTACTGGCACCATGACCATTGGAATATATTTCAGTTTTCCGAGCATTGCTTAGCCCTCCAAGTTTAGTTTTGAGGCAACACGAAGCGATACCGAAAACATGACGAAATACGAAACGTTCAGGGCGATCGGCATAATGTATTTGCCAATAGCAGGTATGGTGAAGAAAATGATGAATGACACGATGATCAAGAATATCGGGTTAAGCGCTGCCATTGCACGTGGGTAATGAGATCGGCCAGTCAAGCACAGCCAAATAAAGATCACCGACAATGCGAGAACACCAAGTCGCACGACCTGCAAAAGGCTTTCGTATCGCAACTCGTATAAGGCCAACTGCTCTTCGATCCCACCGGCGGCCACCAATTCAACGGCACTCGCGCGCGATCCGATCCAAACCGCCCCAACGACACAGGCATACGCCATCATCAGACCTGCAACGCGCGCAGCAACCTCATGGGCGGGACGTAACATTAGATAGATATGAGCAGCCCCCACAACATAAAGTGGAGCCCCAAAAACGCCAAAGAAATGGCCGATCGTGGCACGTTCACGTGTGACGCCTTCAAAGAACGCAAAGGTATCTGTATATCGCGCAAGCTTATCATAGTGCAGCAGGAATTCACCAATCCCTACAAGAATCGCAGCAGCAAGTCCCACTTGCCCTGTGATCATGATCAATCGTTTATGTGTCATTCGGAGTGTTCTTTCATCATCCAGCCTTGATGGTTCAAAAAACCAATAGCGACCCGGAGGGCCGTGAAATTTGTCTGTTTTCGGAGGCCTTTAAGGCGTCTTTCGCTCATTCCAGAAAGGCGCGTTTCATTGATTTCGCTTGCAACATTTACCCATCACCGAAGCAACTACCCACAAGCCAATGTGATCAAACGTGAGACATTCGAGGGTGAATAGGGACGTCATCAGATATGTGAAAATCGGCTTCCTATTGGACTGTTTGTTGCGCATTAATTTACCTTCACTGGCTAAGACGCTCAAAAGCGAAAGAACGTTACAAAATTCTTGAAAAAATATTTTTACTCCTGTTGCGTCGGGCCAAGGCAGGCGGCAGTGCGACATGGATTACAAAAAAGACTAACATACGGCTGAAGGTCTGGAAGTGGCTGAACAGATTTTGACTTCGAATGAAGTCGCCGAGCTTGTCCGCGCGCACACCGACTGAATGCTTGGCGCGGCATTCCGCATTCTAAGGGATCGCGCCCATGCAGAGGATGCCGTCCAAGTTGCATTCACAAAGATTTGGTCCAGATTCCATGCCTTCGAGGGGCGTTCCGCCTTACAAACATGGATGCACCGTGTCGTGGTAAATGAGGCATTGAGAACCTGAGTGCATCAGTAAAAGCTTCGTACCGTGAAGTTAGAAGGCCCAGCTAAGGAAGGCTATGGTAGTCTTCTGGTTGCCATAATTCGCAGTTTCACATTGATCCGGCCTAGAACCTAAGGTCATAATCGACCTGACCGCTAATGAGATCACGGCGCGTGCGTAAACCAGACCTTGCCGCTAATTCCTCAAAGGTTTGCGTCAGGCAATTTGCGCCATAGCGCTTGGACAAGTGGCATCTAAAGCTTGAAGGTTTCTTTCATCCCACCTCAACAACAGGCTGGCTCGAAAACGGCACTCTGTAGGGCGAATTCAAACCAAGATCAGCAAAGACAGCGCTTGGGCAGCTAATGTCTGCGCACAGCAATCGGCCGACATATTCAGATCGATCTTTTCCCGTCATTCCAAGTTTGGGAAGCCCCAATGTCAGCGTTGTAGCTGCTCGGATGCAAGGATCTAGCACGACACCCTCTGCACCGTCATAGCCCGAGGGAACGTCCAAGGACAAAACCGGTGTGGCTGTCGAGTGTGTCGCATGAATGAAATCCGCGACCTTGCCGCGTGGCGCACCATTGAGGCTGTATCCAATCAGCCCATCAAGGATCAAGTCGTATCCTGACGCAAGATCTTGTGGCTCGATACGGTCAACATTTCCAATCTTGTTCAAAATTTCAAACTGGGCGCGGGGTACGTCTGACATCACATCCGCGGTGCGACTGAGCGCGACATCACATGTCGCCCCCCAATTCACCAATCGGCGCGCAGCGACAATCGCACCGCCACCATTGCCGCCCGTTCCAGCCAGCACCGCGATACGTTTGCCCATAACATCGCCGCCCAGAAACATATCCCGCGCCACATTGGCAAGTTGAAGTCCTGCGTTTTCCATCATTTGGAAAAGGCTGATGCCAACCTCTTCCATCATCCGCCGGTCGACTTCGATCATCTGGTCTGTGGTCACACATGGCAGGTCAGTAATCACTGGGTAGATGTTTTGCAAAAGCCTCATTCAAGAGCCGTAATATCGTTTAATGCCAAATGCGCCCCAGCTGGCCCAAAACACAAAATGCGATCTCCGGCTTGCAGGCGCACTTCCTCCGAAAGTTGCGGGGTATTGTTCAGCTGCAAGACTGTCAGGCCAAGCCCGGATGGATCAACTGTGCAGTCATTTTGGGCTGTATGCTCCGCCATTTGCGTTCCATCGGGCAGTTCCATCAACACGAGATGTTGCCCGTCATCAAACCATCCAACCCGCTTAAGAGCGACAGCAATCACGCCGCAAACCAGACGGTCAAACGCATCACTCATCGCGACGGCACAAATCACGATAACCGCCAGCAGCATATAAAGAATCGTCCAGACAACCGCCCCGTCCTGTGTGCTCGACAGGCCAAGGATGACAGCAGAGGCCAGCGAAACCACGCCCAGATGTCCGGTGAACATCAACCCAATGAGCACCTTGCGTCGCACCGGATGGTGCATGGTCGTCTCTGCCTCTTGTGTTGTGAAACCTGTGCCGGTCAACGCCGAGATACTTTGGAACCGCGCGGCATCCAAAGACATCCCCGTCAGCCGCAAGGCCGTGCCACCAATCCGGACAACGATCAACGACACCGCAAGAATAATTAGCAATGAAAGGGCTGCAGTCATGGCTTACACGAGGTCCGCGTCTGTCATGATCTCAACCAAGGCTGGCCTTTCCACGATAGCATAATCAGGTGTTCGCTCAGCCAATGTGCTCAGTTTGCAGATTGAGGTTTTGTTCATGAGGTTTCCTTTGACGGGCTGATCGTGTGGTTAGTATCGGCGTGGGGCGCCATGTCCTTTACCTTACGTGCATACCAACGCGCGCCGGGTGCTGCGGTGATGCCATGCAGTACCGCGCTTATCCAAACAGTGTTAATCGCGAGGTGCAAAATGTCTTCGCCCAGATCATGGGGCAGGTTTTCAACAACCAAAAGTGCAAAAAGCGCGGTTGCCAGTCCGCGCGGCCCGAACCATCCGAAAAACAGTTTGGTCACAGGCTGCGCGTCCGTGCCGATGAGCGAAATCCAGATGGCCAGCGGGCGGACGACAAAAAGGCTGACAAGGATTAGGCCCAGCATTGGCAGCGTCAGATGTGTGATCGCGTCAGGCACAAGCGCGGCCCCGAGCAGGAAAAAAGCCGACCACGTCAGAAGCTGGCCCTCGCTTTCGGTGAATTCATAGACGAATTTGCATGCGCCTTTGATAATCAGCCCAAACGCGAGACCTGCGACAAACGCCGAAATAAATCCGTTTCCGCCGATCAGCACAGCGCCAAGATAGGCCGTTCCCGCAAGAGCGAGCGCGCCAATCCCTTCATAGATCTCAGCCGTTGTGTTCGCGGATTTGGCCCGCAACAATGCCCAGCCGCCAACGCTACCGACAAGAACCCCCACCACAGGGCCAAGTAATATCTGTTTGGCCCCAAAAACGATCCAGTCGGTGCTGTCTTGCGTTTCTGATGCGGCCAGCAGCGCGGCAAAGAACAGAACCGCAGGCAAGGCGAGGCCGTCATTCAAACCACTTTCGACAGTCAATGCCCTGCGCGGTCTTATGGGGACAGCCTCGTTCGATACAACGGCTTGCCCAAGTGCTGCATCTGTCGGCGCAAGGATAGCCGCGGCCAAGGCCACCGCAACAATGGACCAGTTAGGCATGAAAATAGCACCTGCAAATACGCCGAATACCATAGCCAGTGGCAGTCCAATCACGAGCATCCGAACTGGCCAGACAAAGCGGCGACGCAATGCCGCAAAATCGGTTTTGGCCGCATCAAGGAACAACAATACAACCAATGCCACCTCGGCGACCGGATGCAAAAGTGTCTCGGCGAATTCAGGTGGGATGAGGCCGCTTGTGGAAAACGCGACGCCCAATCCCAGAAAAATCATGGGCGCTGTTAAGATCGTCGATGACAGTCGATTGGCGACAAGCGCATATCCCGCAGTCATGACGCAAATCATAAAGAAACCAGCCAATTTTAACCCCTCAAAGCAAATCTGCGACACCTTCAAGCTACCCATAGACACATCAGCGCTAGATCGAATAAAATTTTTTGTGATAGCAGGTAATCGATCCATCAAAGTAGAAATTGGACGATCGTGCAGCATTGATCTGTTTGGGCTCACAGGAGACCGTCGTTGCGTGACCTGTGAAGACCCTCTGTAGGTGGCTCCTGCATTGCAAGCGTTTTCTGTCGATGTCTGCGGTCATTTTTGTCAGTACTGTCGTCTGTTCCGGTTGCCCAGCGGTGTTTTGCTTGCAAACCATAAGAGAGGCCTGTTTGTGCGGTGGTGTTCCGCCAGCCCTTATGAATTCCGCGAGCGAGCTTCCATTCCTGAATTGGCAGACTATTTTCCTTATCTTGAACAATTGTGTCGCAAGGTGACCCACGTCAGTCTCGATGATGTCGACTTTCAGGAGGACTCCGATACAGTCAACGACCTCTGGTGATCTATTGTGTTGCGGTCGGGATTCTGTCCGTAGATTTTGCATCAAACAAGTGCAGTTTTTCTGCCTCGTAGCCTACAATCAGCGTCTCACCCGGTTTTGCCGCCACGCGGTCGGAAGTGACCATTTTAATCGACATACCCTCTAGTGTGGTCGCCGAAATATGGGTTTCGGAACCTGTCGGCTCGATCTCATTCACGATAATTTTCAGCGGCCCATCGGGATCTAAGATTAGGTGCTCGGGACGAATTCCGACAATCACGTCGCCGTCGACATTATCCGCGATCTGTATTGGCATGGGGGTTCCATCTGCCAGATGCACCTGACCGCCTGTTGCTTTGGCGGACAGGAAATTTATAGCAGGGGCACCGATGAAGCCCGCTACAAACAAATTGGCCGGATGATCATATAGATCAAGCGGCGCACCAATCTGTTGCACATAACCACCATTCATCACAATGATCTGATCCGCCATCGTCATGGCCTCAATCTGATCATGCGTCACGTAAATCATGGTCGAACCCAGACGCCGGTGCATAGCCCGCAATTCCGACCGCATTTGCCCTCGCATTTTCGCATCAAGGTTTGAGAGCGGTTCGTCGAACAAGAACACCGACGGATCACGGACAATTGCGCGCCCCATCGCGACGCGTTGACGTTGCCCGCCAGAGAGTTTCTGAGGGCGGCGATTAAGGTATTCGGTCAGACCCAGCATTTCTGCGGCATCTTTGACCTTTGCGGTGATTGTCGCTTTGGGAAACCCGGCAACCTTAAGCGAAAACCCCATGTTCTGCGCTACGGTCAGATGCGGATAAAGCGCATAGTTTTGGAAAACCATTGCAATGTCGCGTTTGGGCGACGACAGATCGTTCACAACCTTGTCGCCGATGCTGATTTCACCACTGGTGATAACTTCCAGCCCAGCAATCATCCTCAGCAAAGTTGATTTCCCGCAACCCGAAGGTCCGACTAAGACCGAAAAGCTGCCGTCGGGGACATCAATGTCGATACCGTGAAGAACTTCGTTGGTGCCGTATTTTTTACCGACCTGCGCGATTTTGACTTGAGCCATTTAGGATAAGCCCTTTTGTTATTTTATGCCGCTGGATGCGACGTTGCGGATGTAAAAACGCTGGAAAACGAGGAACGGTAGTGCCGCGATCACGCAGACGATGCTCATCGAAGAAAACAACAACCCCCAGTTCGCGCCTTCAAGACTGATGTTTTTAGCGATTTCCACTTGCGCCACAGTCAGCTCGGCCGACGGCGCGGCGACAAGCGGCCAGAAGAATGCCTCGAATTGTGTGATAAAAATCATGATCGACCCTGTCAGGATAACCGGCCACGACACGGGCAAGGCAATCGTGAAGAAAATGCGGAACCAAGACGCGCCATCAATCCTCCCTGCTTCATAGAGCTCGCGGGGGATCGCCGCGAAAAACTGGCGGAACATCAAAATAACAAAACCGTTCGCCAGCTCAGGCACGATAAGCACCGAATAGGTATCGATCATCCCCAGCCCGTTCACCAGCATATAGAGCGGCAGCACGATTGCCTCAAAAGGCATCATCGCGGTCATAAGAACCAAAAGGAATAGTGGTCCGCGGAAACGGAATTCAAACGTCGCAAAGGCAAAGGCCGCAGCCGCATTGACCAGCACACCAATCACCATGGTCACCCCAGCCACAAACAGCGAATTCCCAATGGCCCGTGGAAACCCAGTCTCGAGCAAGCCCGTATAGTTTGAAAACGTGAACGTCTCTGGCCAAATTGTGTGCCATGAGAAGCTGCCTGCATAGGAGAACATCTCTTGCGTTGGACGCAAAGATGACAGGAACATCCAAAGCAGTGGGGCCAGTGCAAGAAAGGCCAAAGCACACATGAGAGCATAGCGCACGGCATGTTTAACAGGGCTGTGCATACCAGGACGGAGTGAATCGCTCATTCGCCTTCTCCGGGTTTAAAGAATAACATCTGCGCGCTGGCCACAATGACGACAAGCGCCAGTAGGATGCATGACAACGACAGCGCCCGCCCCCAATCAATAAACGCAAAAGAGCTTTCATAAGCGCGATACATCAACGTGTCGGTCGCCCCGTTTGGCCCACCGCGCGTGATGATAAAAACAGGCGCAAAGAACAGCAGGTTGACCGTGGTATCGGCCACAAAAACAAACAAAAACGTACGTTTCATTTGCGGTAACGTGATCAGCCGCAGTTGCTGCCACGGGCTAGCGCCATCAACATGCGCGGCCTCGTACAGTTCTTCGGAAATGCGGAACAAACCGGCCAAGAGGAAGATCATATAATAACCCGCCCCTTTCCATGTCGAAATCCAGATCATGGAGCCCAGCGCTTGATCCTCGTCGAAGAAGAACCCCTGTCGGCCCCATGGGGTGTGGGCCAGGATAGAGTTTACAAGACCCAAATTTGGATCAAATAAAAGGTTCCACATGACGGCGACCAGTGCGGTTGACATCGTCATTGGCAGGAAAAATGAAACCCGGAAAAACGTCAAAAAACGTCCCGGTGCAAAGACAAGAAGCGCCATGACAAACGCGACAAAAATCTGAAGCGGGTTGATGATAATGTTGAACAACAAGGTCACGCGAACGGAGTTCCAAAACCCCTCATCTTTGAACAAACTGCTGTAGTTGCCCAATCCATGGAAGGTCGTTTCCCCCAACAACGATTGGCTGGTAAAACTGCCCCCGATCGAGATTGCGATCGGGGCCAGTCTAAAGACAATAAGAAGACTGATCGCCGGTAGAAGAAACATCAAAAGCGTCGCCCAGCTTGGTCGTTGCGGATCAAGCATTGCGCGTTTTTTAGATGCCGTCGCGACCGATTTGGTCATTGAAGATGCTACTGGCGAGTCAGTCATCTGTAATCTCACTTCTTGTATTTCAGAAGTTCGCGATCCATTTCAGCCGCAGCTGCATTCAGTCGCTCCGTGACATCAGCACCGCCCTGAATTTCACGCAACGCGTTGCGCAAGATCGAGTCGTACTCAAGCCAACCACCAATAGACGGACGCGCCACGGCAGTGTTGTTGATCTCGTAACGTGCCAGTGTCCACAGCTCGCCATCCAATTGATCGCCAAGGCTTTCCCAAGCTGATTTTAAAACGGGTGGGTTAGCGCGCGCATTGAAATAGGCCGATACGAATTCTGGTTGTGCGAGGGCTTGGACCAACTGCGCTGCTTTTTCTGGGTTCTTTGACCGTGGATTTACACCTAGGTGCCAGCTGCCAGTTGGCGTCACAGGGGCGCCGCCTTCAAAATATGGCAAAGGTGCAACCGTTAGGTCCAATCCGTCACGCTTACCAGCGGTAACCGCATCTGACACAACGCCTGCGAACATGCCGACTTTGCCGTTCAGGAACAGTTCCAGCGCGAGGCTGTAGTCATACATGCCAGCCGGTGCGATACCATCGCTGTACAGCGCGGAATAGGCAGAGATCGCTTCAATGAACTCGGGGCTGTTGACGTAACCCGATGCGGTCACGCCATCCTCGCCGATCAATGTCGCCCCTTTGGACATTGGCATGATAAGCGCCATGTACGGGCTGTCACCAAAGTGGAAATTGAAACCCCAGGTGTCTTCGCCCAAAGCAGAAATTTTCTTGCCTGCATCGGCGACTTTTTCCCATGTCCAGCGATCTTCTGGATCATTCGTTGGCGCGTCGATCCCGGCTTGTTCAAACAAAGCGTTGTTGACCAGCATGACGACCGTGCTGCTTTCAAGCGGAACAGACATCAACTTACCGTCGACCGTACCTTGTTGCAAAGCAGCCGATGTGTAGATCTCCGATGCATTTGGCAGGATCTCATCAAGAGGTGTCAAGTGCCCGCGCGCCGTATAAGAGGCGGTCAATGGACCATCTACATAGTAAAGGTCAGGGGTTTCATTGCGCGCTTGCAGGCGAACTTCGAGGCCCGAAAACAACTGCCCAAAAGGCAGCAATTCAGTGTCAACCGTGACGCCATCAACATTTGCGGCCGCGCCGCTCAATAGGCTTGTCAAAGCACCATCCGAAAAGGACAGGCCAATTGCACTCAGCTCGGCATCTTCTGCGGCGACCGCACCAGCGGTAAAGATAGAAGCCGCCAATGCAAAAGTTAGCTTTCTTAGATGTCTCATTTGTTCTCCATGTTGGTAGACCGCGATCGGCGCGGGATCAGGCCCTTCTGTGGGGCGTTTATTTGGGACGAATAGGCTTATTCATATTCAAGAATGGCCTCGATCATGGCTTCAACACATGTTGGGCCATCAACACGCACACCGACTTTTACATTCGGTTTGGGTAAAACCTCCCCCGGGAAAGGGTCGATTTCGCGCATGTCACATATGGTCATCCCACGAAGCGCGGGGCTAACCAATTCAACCGACACATTCGTGTCGCGAAACTCAAATAAATCGGGATGAACCAAAGAAATAACCGCAGAGGGGTCATGCATCGGCGCATCAGGGCGTTTGTAGCGCGCGGAATGTTGCTTTAGATAAAAACTCAGTATCTGGGCCGCTTGCGTGCCGATATTCGTCCCTGCCCTGGCCATGCGGTCAGCGTGGGCCTGCGACAAACGCGCCTGACCTGTCAGGTTCAACCCCGCCATGCGCAAAGGCACACCCGAGGTCAGAACCATCTGCGCCGCTTCGGGGTCTTTCCAGACGTTGGCTTCTGCAAATGCGGTCACATTGCCGGTTCCTGTGGACCCGCCCATAAATGATATTTCCGAAATCCACTCGGCAAGTTCGGGTTCGATACGAAGGGCCAATGCGATATTCGTCATCGGTCCAAGCACAATCAAAGATAGGTTTCCCGCATGGGTGCGACCCATTTCGATCAGGTATTCCGCGGCTCCACGGGGGTCCGTGGCGCGATTTGTCGAAGGAATGGACTTGCCCCCTTCCAGACCGTCATTACCGTGGATCGGGGACACCATATAATCACCAACAATTGGCTTGCCCGCACCCATGGCAACCGGAATATCAAGCTTTGCCAAGTCACAAATACGCAGGGCATTTTGTGTTGTGTTCTCTACCGTTGAATTGCCAAACACTGTCGTCAATCCAATCACGTCAAGGCGACGAGCGGCATATAGGATGGCAAAGAAATCATCATGCCCGGGGTCTGTATCAATGATATGTTTCACTGCAGCGCCTCCACTTTTAGCGCGGCGTTCTTGGGGGACGTTGTCCACTTTTGTAGCGACCTGGAGAACATCGATTGCGTCCAGTCTGAGGTGTCTGTTTGTTCCAAAGCTTGTAGGAATGGCGCATCGGGAATAGGGGTAAGTGCAAAAGCACTGATGACCGAACCATCTGCCCGAGCAATCCTAACAGGTTGATCTAGCCCTTTGCCAACCAACCTCGACTGAACATTCCGCTCCCCGATCGTCTCGGCCGCAGCCTGAAAACTCGGGACCTTAAAAATTAAGTCACGATTTATCGCGCCCATATTCACGACTTTCACCGAAACACCTCCATTTCCAACCTCCCACCGATCGCGACTTTCTTGCAAAGCGAGACTTCTGATCACAGGGGAAACCTAGCCTTCGTTACAGACTGGAGTGAGGTGAGAACCGCTTTTTTCTCTGATTGCGAGTGTCAAACCACGTCTAATATATCGTTTGTATAGACACAAGTTTTTAGCGCCAACGTCACAACGATTATTCATCCAAAGGTTACTAACTGAGCACCTCAACCGCCACATTGGCGCAACAGTCGCTGAGCATAATTTCGAATGAAGGGGGCGATGTAGCCGCCAAAAACGACCGTCACCATGAAAAAGGATCGCCGCTTCCAAATGTACCGCCGCGCGGCCCTATCCCAAGAACCGCAAGATGTTTGGTGATAAGAACCTCGGTCTGGACAGGATCCAGTGGATGTTGGGCGAGCTTACGACCATTCTTGAAGCCTCGAAACTGCTCTACCGCAAGGCGGCAATGGCCCTTAGCGCGCCCGAGGGCCCAATGATGACCGCCGAGGCTTTGTTGCACAAATCGGTTTAGGGGATTCATGTCGTGAATCCACCATGATAGCAAAAGGCATGAGCAATTGGGCCCCAACGAAGTACAAGACGACAAACTGGTCGTCTTACAATGACAGCCTGAAGCAACGCGGATCGCTGTCGATTTGGTTTGAACCGGAGATGGTCTGATCGCGCGCAGATCGATCACTTTCGACCGTGGCACTGAGTTCGTGAGCTGTTCTCTACGTCCAAGACTTTCATCCGCGAGATCAACGACGCGTCCATACCGCCATACTTCGCACGCCATTTATAAAAGCCGCTTGTAACCTAGACGAACCTGCGGGACACTTGCGTTGTTACTGTGGCTTGTCTCTGAGAGCTTCGTAAGGGGTTCACCAGTCTCCTGTCCAATGACAATTGCATCCTGAATAACAGGCGCGGTTGGAACGCTGGTCCTGATTGCGCCATGTTGAAAAATTCTTTGCTGCGACTGCAAATTTTCTGAAACTGGAACGTTGCTCTCTGTTCACCCAAACACGTCGCGAAATATCGAAGAAAATTCTGCAATTCAGAATATTGTTCTGCGAAATTTGCCCGAAATTCTCGATATTGGAGTTTTTCAACACAATCAGCCCATTGTGTGAATTCGATTTTTTCGCTGCGCGCGTTCGCCGCACGGAAATTTCCGCAGGTGCATGATTTTCTATTCGGCAGCGCGGCATGAACAGCGGTCATTCCGACAAGCTGCGTCCACCAGAAAGTGAGCAAGGATCAGCTGCCTTCGGTGCGCTGATTGCCTCGAGATATGTCCGGATGAGATTTCCTTCTAGTCGCCGGTGAGTAGCGCGATATCCGCTTCCGTGATTTCTGCGATGGGTTTTCCAATACGCCAGTCGCGCATGCCTGCGCCCTGCGCGCGTGCGGTGATGACAGTCTCGATCGGTGGGCAACCCAGTTCATGGCATCGCAGTTCTGCAAGGCTTAAGAGGGTATCGTCCGGCAGTTGGAACGCTTCGGTGAACAGTGCCTTGACGCGGGCAATCGCATCGGGGTCAGGTTGGGAGGTGTTAAACATGTTGAGCAAAGCTGGATCCTTCCCAAAGAGGTGCCCAAAGCACATTTCCAGCAGCGTCACCAACAAGGATATGCAGCCCCGCAACAGTGATTTCGATGACTTCCGAACCGGTAGACCCAGATCTGACAATCGCCGGTTTCGTTTCATCAAGCTCTGCCAATTGCACTGCACCATCCCGGAACCCAACAAAGACGGCGCCTTGGTCTGGCAGGGCATGCACGCAAGTGACGAGTTCATCTTCATTGAAGGCCACGCAAACGGGCTTGCGGCCCATAGGTCCTTCCTTGCCATCGAACGGCCAGGCGATGGCTTCATCCGCGCCTGAGGTGACAAGGTGCGGCGTTTCGCCGACCCAAGCCAAGCTTTTGATTTTTGCCGGATAGCCCGGCATTGCGAAATCTCCTTTGTCTCGCAAACGCCATGCATGAAGCGCGTTTTCTTGCATGCATGTCACAAGATACTTGCCATCTGGGCTAAAACAGGTGTCGCCGTGGAAGCCTTTCCAGACGAGTTTGGATGATTTCCAACGCTTTTCCCGTGTCCAAATGGTCGCCCCGCCGTAGTAACTGACAGCAAGGCGTTTGCCTTTATTGTCAAAGGCGAGCCCGCCAACGGTGCTGGCATGCTCAAAGACGGTGACCTTGCTTTGTCCAGGCGTCCAGACATGGGCCTCTTTTCCTGACGAACAGGCAATATGGCCGTGGTTTGCGGCAACGCAATCCACCCAGCGGGTGCCGAAATGCGCCAGCTCTTCCACGCCTCCTTCTAGGGACGTTCGCAGAAATTTCCCGTCATCCCCGCCGGTCAGGACATGCCCGTCGCCATCAGCCACCAAGCAAAGGATAACGCCCTCATGCAGCTTAAGCTCTTGGGGCATCTTGTCGGAGCGGAAAACTCGCAGCATGCCGTCTCCAAAACTGGCAACAACTGCATCGCCAACGCTAACGGCACCTGTCACTGGAGCACCGAAAGCGAACCGCGTGCCACGTTGTTCAAGCGCGGTCGGAGGGAGGCCGGTCTTGCGGGGGAGCTCGGCCGTTACGCCGCTTTGCAAGCTTCAAACCCTTCCTTAAGTCCCATGCTATCGAGATCGCGCCCAATGAAAACAACACGTGAGTTGCGTGGCTTGCTTTCGGGCCAGGGTCCCATCTCCGATCCACTCATCAGCATATGCACACCTTGGAAGACATAACGGTCATCTTGTCCCGCAAAGTCGAGAATACCTTTTGAGCGCAGAATATCTTGGCCACGTGTTTGCAAGAGCTTCCCAAACCAGGTTTGAAACTTGTCTAGATCAAGAGGTGTTTCTGATGTGAAAGACACGCTGGTCACGTCATCATCATGCTCATGATCGTGGTCTGACGTCAGAAAGTCTGGTTCAACTTCCAAAACTCGATCCAAGCTGAACGCGTTCAGCCCAACAATCTCGTCAAGCGGAGCGGTGCAATGCGCGGTGCGGATGATCTTCGCATAGGGATTTATCTTTTTGATGCGTGCCTCGACCCGTCCTAGCCCGTCGGCTTCAACCAAATCTGTTTTGTTGAGCAAGACGACATCAGCAAAGGCGACTTGTTCTTCGGCCTCGTGATGTTCGCCAAGTTGACCATCAAGATGCACAGCGTCCGCAACTGTCACAATCGCATCAAGTTTGGTGCGGCTGGCCACATCCTGATCAACGAAAAAGGTCTGCGCGACAGGCGCTGGATCAGCAAGGCCAGTGGTCTCAACGATGATAGCATCCAGCTGATCGGCCCGTTTCATCAGACCGCTCAGGATCCGGATCAAGTCGCCGCGAACGGTGCAGCAAATGCATCCATTGTTCATCTCGAAAACTTCTTCATCGGCATCGACAACAAGGTCGTTGTCTATGCCCTCTTCACCGAATTCATTTACGATGACGGCATATTTCTTGCCGTGGCGTTCCGTTAGAATGCGGTTGAGAAGTGTGGTCTTTCCGGCCCCTAGAAATCCTGTCAAAACGGTCACGGGCACCTTCGCGATCTGGTCCATTGTTTATCCTTTCAATGGGCTGACACGCCGGTGTTGCAATCGCTGCATCGGCCGTGAATTTCAAGAACTGTATGGTTGGGGGCAAAGCCGGTCCGCTCTGACAGGCTTGCAATGCTTTGTGTAAATTCAGAAACGACATGCTCGGAGACGTTGCCGCAGTCATCGCATATCGCGAAGACGGGGGTGTCATGATCATGTCCGCCGCAGCAAACCGTCCAGGCGTTCAGGGATTCGATCCGGTGTACCTCGCCTGCGTCCAGTAACTTTTCCAGCGCACGATAGACGGTCGTCGATGCGGTTACCCCATCTGAGCGAAGACCTTCCAAGATGTCATAAGCCGAGAGGGGGCGATCCTGTTCTTTGAGATAACGTAGGACACGGTCCGCATGGGTGACCCGTTTTGGTTGCTTCTGCACTGTCTTGCCCTTCGCATCTATTGCGCTTGACGTCATGTAACATGTGCGATTACTTAACGCAATGTTACAACATTACATTATGGGGCTGTAGGTACGTGAGTGGGGGACGCGCAGTTTTGTCGATCTGCATGACATGCCGAGACGGTCGTGAGGCTGAAACTGCTACGCGTGGCGGGTCGCGCCTCGCCGAAGCAATTCACGCGCACATTGGCGGTTTGGACGACGCCTGTGTGGCGCTTCGTGGCGTCAAATGCATGAGCCAATGCACGCGCCCTTGCATTGTATCGCTTAGCCAAGATGACAAGTTCACCTATCTCTTCGGCGACCTTGATCCTCACGAATCGGCGCACACAGAAGCGCTGTTTGAACTTGTACAAAAGTACAACAAAGCTCCTGAAGGCTTTCTGGAGCGGATAGATCGGCCTGAGCTTTTGAGGGCAAACATACTTGGACGGCTGCCACCGATCCCCAGCGCATCGCCACTTGTGTCGCGCCTCGAACCGGTCGCTGCGGAATGACCGGGCTTCGAGAGATCTGCAATAAGCTGGGGCAGATAAAGAGAATGAAAACATGAAAGACCTTCCTTTACATCACGCCCTGCTTGATAACGATCATCCGCCTCAATCATCGCTGAATTTGGCGGCCGCGGCCCATTTGAAAGTCGAAAACGCTAGCTGGGCTGTTCCAAAGAGCAGACAGCGCGTGTTGCATCCAATTAGTTTTGAGCTGACGCCGGGCCGGGTTCTTGGCGTTGTTGGACCAAATGGGGCCGGAAAGTCGACGCTTCTGCGGTTACTCTACCGGTTCCATGCCCCGTCCGAAGGAACTGTTGAAATCGACGGAACCGATATCTGGACCCTGTCGGCCCGCGAAGCAGCACAATCCGTTGCCGCAGTCCTACAAGAGCAACCAATCGACTTTGCCTTGAATGTCCGCGAGATCGTGGCACTTGGGCGTACGCCGCATCGAAAAGGCTTTGGCGGCACGTCGGGCGCAAAAGATGCTGCCATCGTGCGGGACGCGTTGGATCGTCTTGATCTGGGCCGTTTTGCACACCGTCGACTTGGGACGCTATCGGGCGGAGAACGGCAACGGGTAATGGTCGCACGCGCCCTGGCGCAGGAGCCGCGTCTGTTGATCTTGGATGAGCCTACAAATCACCTTGATATTCGACATCAACTCGAAGTTCTGGCCCTCATCCGCGACCTGCCGCTTACGATTGTGACGTCATTGCATGATCTGAATATGGCGGCAGCGGCCTGCGACGATGTGTTGATGCTTCAAGACGGGCATCCATTGGGGTTTGGACCGCCACACTCCGTTCTCACCGAAGACACCGTTTCAAGGGCGTTCTTCGTGACAGCCAGGCAAGAACGTCTTGCGCCTAGCGACACCAATCACCTGACATTCCAACTTTAGACCTAAGGAAAATACCATGAGATCTATCATTCTCAGCGCCCTTTCGCTCGGCCTCAGCGCAGGGCTGGCCTCGGCCGAAACCAGTGTTCAAAGCTGTAATCGTACAGTGACATTCGACGCGCCGCCTGAGCGTGCAATCTCGAACGATGTCAACTTGACCGAGATGATGCTTGTGCTCGGATTGACAGATCGTATGGTCGGCTACACCGGCATCAATGGGTGGAACAAGCTCGACGCAGAAATGCGGACCGGTGTCGCGGCTCTACCCGAATTGTCCGAACGCTACCCATCCAAAGAGGTCCTCGTTGGCGCAGATGCTGACTTTTTCTTTGCGGGCTGGAACTACGGAATGAAAGTCGGGGGCGAGGTCACACCCGAAACCTTGGAACCCTTCGGTATTCAGGTCTACGAGCTGACGGAAAGCTGCACCCATATCATGGATAAAGGCCGGGCCAGTATCGACGACTTGTATGCCGACTTGGCGAATCTTGGCGCGATTTTCGGCGTTGAAGAAAAGGCAACCGCGTTGATCGACGGCTATAAGGCGGAGCTGGCGACATTCAAAGACGGCTTGGAGACAGGAGAGCCATTGCGGGCCTTTGTTTATGACAGCGGCGAGGACGCGCCGTTTACTGCAGGGCTATACGCCATGCCCACCGCGATGATCGAAGCCGCAGGCGGCACGAATGTCATGGACGGGTTTGAGAAAAGCTGGGGCACCGTGACCTGGGAAGAAGTTGTCGGACAGAACCCGGAAGTAATCGTGATCGTCAATTACGGTGAGGTCACCGCAGAACAAAAGCGCGAATTCATGATGTCAAACCCCGCCTTTGCTGAAATCGACGCCATCAAGAATGATCGTTTTGTGACCCTTGAATATGTTGAGGCAACGCCCGGCCCGCGCAACATTCAAGCGATCAAAACCCTTGCCGAGGCGTTCTGGGCAAATTGACCGATGAGTGACATCACAGCACGATCAGCCCCTGCCAAAAGGGCAAGCATGTCCTTTCTTTTGTTTGGCGGCCTGGCGACGCTGGTTATGTCTTTGTCCATTGCCGTTTCCGTGGGGGCCGTTGCGGTCCCTGCGGGCACGGTTTGGGGGGTTTTGGCCAACAAGCTTTCGCCGGGCTTAATTGAGCAGACTTGGACTCAAGGCCGCGAGGCTATCGTCTGGAATATCCGCTTTCCGCGCGCAATCTTGGCGATGATGGTCGGCGCAGGTCTGGCAACCGTCGGGGCCAGTCTTCAGGCAGTCACGCGCAACCCATTGGCTGATCCTCACCTCTTGGGTATCTCATCGGGAGGTGCGTTTGGTGCGATATTCGCCTTGCTCCATTCGGGTTTGTTTCTAGGGGCTTTGACAGTACCATTGTTGGCATTCATCGGGGCGCTCGCCGCAACATTGATTGTCCTTGGCGTTTCGCGCCTTGCCGACGCATCAAGCGCGGATCGGCTGGTCCTTGCCGGCGTCGCTGTGTCGTTCATCATCATGGCTGCAGCAAACGGGTTGATTTTTCTTGGCGATCCGCGTGCGTCCCATACGGTCGTCTTCTGGATGCTTGGTGGCCTTGGCCTCGCGCAATGGGATCAACTGATCTACCCGCTCGTGATCCTGATCTTGTGCGGCGCGTGGCTGACCTTGCGGACAACCCAGTTGAACGCAATGACAATTGGGGATGAAACCGCCGCCACGCTCGGTATAGCAGTTGCGCGATTCAGACTGGTCGTTTTTGTGATTGGGGCCCTCATCACCGGAGTGATGGTCGCGTTCTCGGGAATTATTGGGTTTGTCGGTCTCATGGTCCCGCATATTGCACGCATGCTTGTCGGGGGCGACTATACGCGAGTTCTGCCAGCATCAGCATTGGTCGGCGCAATCTTTCTGCTTTGGGCTGATATTGCTGCACGCACGGTCATGGCACCGGAGGACATGCCAATCGGCATCGTGACCGGGCTTGTCGGTGGTATGTTTTTCGTATGGCTTCTTGGGCGGCGTTCCTTGTGAGGCACGATGCAACCCATTGTCTAGGGCAATGCCGCAGAGCCCACGTAAGGATTGACCATATTTATGCAAAACTATGTGTGACCTCAAACAGTAACAAGCAATTACAATGTGAGCTTGAACCGCAATAGACCCAAGCTAATCAAGGCAATCATTGCACCCGAAAACACTTGTATGCCCGGCATGACAAAGCGCCAGCCTCGGCCCACCTGAGCTGAAAAACCAGCGGCACTGCCGGCCGCAATGCTTGAAATGGCAACCAATGACGTCAGCGCAGCGGTACCAAACCCCACTGTCAGAACCGCGAGCGCGCCTGCAAACGCGAGATCTATTTGCCATGCGATCACAAGTAAAAATATGGCACCGGTACATGGGCGAACCGCAATGCTCAGGACCAGAACCACCACTTCGCGCAATGAATTGATACGGGCGGCCTGTTCCAGCGTGGGGCCATGGGCACCACAGTTGCAATCCTCTACGCAAGGCGTGAGAACTGTCATGTCCTGCGGGGCCGTCCATTTGGTTTCAGTCTCCGTAAAACCAGTCGCATGCGTAAGTGCGTGTTGCTTTGCGAATGTAAACCCACTGGTAGAGACGAGACTGCGGCTGGCTTGACGGCTTCTCATAGACCTATCAACCCGCGCCAGGGCATGTAACCCGCACCACACAAGCAATAAGCCCACGCTCGCAAAAGCCGAATAGCTCAACGGTGCCAGATAGTCCTCTGCGAGCGTGGTCATCTGATGTGCAGACATCTCAATCAACAAGAACCCACCATACACCAAAACGATGGCCCACAGGCTTTGTGTCAGGCTCGCAGCGGTGGCCAAGCTGACAAGCTTGCGGACAGAAACAGACGCCCCCCCCGATAAGGTATTTTCCGTGACCAGGCCCAAGCGCATGAACAAAACCGTACGCCGCTGTCGCACCCAACAAGGTAAAATAGGCGAAGATATCGCTGCTTTTCAGTGCGCGTATTGCACCCGCCATCTGGTTCTGAAAGTCTCGCTGCGCGCCCACTGGCCAATTCGCAATCCGACTGAGATCCGATGACCCAAACATGAGAACCGCTGCAACAAGTGCCGCGATAAGACCCAGCATTACGCGCATGTCACAACAACTTTGTCTGCAAACAACGCCCCAACATTGGCAATGCCCGATGTCTCCTCTCGGCTCAGCTTGGACAGCATTGCCTGCATTTGCTGATCTTGTTCCGTCGGGTCGTATTTGACGACCTCTCCATCGCACCGGCCCTCAGAACCAAAAAATTCGGGCTGCTCCGTGATAGAAAAAGCGTAAAAGTAGGTGGACTCGTAAAAAGAAACCTCCGCAGTCAGGCCAGTCAACCTGATTGGTTCATCCAACTCCCTTGTGAAAGTAATTCGCAACCTGCCATCCATCATCCGGGCATCCAGATCTTGGGGCCATTGCAGCGAAATTGGATTGCCTTCGACAGACAAATGCGCAGAGCCGTCAAAATCACTGGGCCAATTGCTGCGATGTCGGACAAGCGCCCTGCGGTCAACCTCATCCAATCCGCCTTCGGCGTTCATTGAAAGGCTATAGGATGACAAAATATAGAGGGTTTCAAAATCATCGTATAGACTGGACACTTGCAGCGCAACACGGCTGCTGTCGCCGAATACGAAGTCACACCACCGTCGACAAAAACATGCGGGTGTCCAACGACAGGACCAGCGCTCAGGGCGATCAGACCGCAAAGCACTGGGATCCGGCACGCCGAGACAACATGTCGCTTCGCCCAATCCAAAGTCGGCCTAACCTGCATTTGTCAGCGTAATATCGGCACTTTTGGACAGCGGCCTTAAGCAACGCCGCAATCGGTTTTCAGACATATCACGCGCGATGATGACGATCCGACTGCTGCGGTCGCTCTGGTCCCAGTCTTTGATTGGAACAGGGTCATCGAAAATATGCTGAACGCCGTGGAACACAAAGGGCGTTTCAATGCCTTGAAGAAAGACAAGGCCCTTGACCCGCAACAGGTTGGGTCCGCGCAAAGCAACTAAATCCGTAAGCCAGTCGTCAAAAACTTGATCCTCAAGCGGTTTATCAAGAATGATCGAAACACTACGAATGCGATTGTCATGCGGGGAAAATGTCGACCTGGCTGCCGGCTTCGTGGCCAGACCCGAGATATTTTGCAAAGGATCGCTTGGCGCAGGACTTGGCGCTTGCAACCAATGGAGCGCCTCAGTCTGTGTTACACCATGCCGCACACCTGACAGACCCCACATGTGCTGATGCACATTTTCACCGCGAATGGCTTTGACGATCGGGGCGGTGGGGTTCAGAACGCGTAGTCTTGTTTCAATTTCCGCTGTCGCTTCTGGCGCGGCCTGATCAGTCTTGCTCAGGATGATTAAATCGGCCCCAGCTGCCTGCGACACCGCTTCAAACTGAGTGTTTAGGGTGGTCAGTCCATTGGCCGCATCGGCAACCGTGACAACACCGTCCAACCGTGTGGCGCGTTTGAGGTCTTGGTCGTTGACGAGAGTTTGGACGATTGGCCCAGGATCGGCCAGTCCGGTCGTTTCAATGACAACGCGGTCGAACGACAGTTCTCCTGACATGCGCTTGTAGATGAGGCCAACCATCGTACGGGCAAGGTCGCCGCGTATCGAACAACATAAACAGCCAGACGACATCAGGACGACCTCATCGCTGCTTTCTCTTATCAGATCATGATCAAGCCCTGCTTCGCCAAACTCGTTGACAATAACGGCCACACGTCCCCCTGAACTATCAGCAAGAACCGCATTAAGAAGCGTTGTCTTCCCAGCCCCCAGAAAACCGGTTAGCAACGTCACTGGGACACGTTGATCATTCATGCTGTGTTCTCCAAGTCAGTTAATGTTGCGCAAAAACCGACCGGCGCAACGCCGGAACGCCACACACGCTGATATTGTTGTGTGCGTGCAGCAAAAGGGATAGGTGAAATTTCGTTTCAAATGACTGCTCCACCATCTTGGGTCAGTAACCGTAACTGCCCTTGTTACGTTAATCAATCGATTGCACAGCCCTATACTGTTTTCTTGGCAAGTCGACGCCGACTCTGGGTCCAACGCAAATATCAGTCTGCAGTGCCCAATGGGACGATATGAGCGACATCGACCAAATCGTTGAGTTTTCCTGCGCTGCGATAGAGACGTTTGCCTTGATCGGGGTAGTCGATGACATCTTCCGGAAGCCGCTGCCCGATGACAAGAAGCCTTAAGGGCACATCACCGGTATTGCGGATTTCATGGGCGGGGCCATTCTTGGGGTATGCAGACTTTGCCGCCATTTGCTACCAGAGTGCAAACGTCTGCTTTTAAAGGCCGGAGGAGCGCAAAGTCCCACCGTTGAGGCCATAACATGCTTCGGTCCCTCAGATTCTAAACGAAGTGCCAAGTTCACCGAACTCTTTGCAATTTTTAGAACGTAAGATATAATCTGGATAATGATTTCAATTTCAGCCAAGATTGTTGGCTCTGCGTCAAGTGCTACCATAGTCTTGTGCCAGGATTACCCCACAGTCGTCATCCCTAAAGAAAACCCAACAAGCTCCCGACAAGAATTTGGCGAGAAAAAAACTGACGTCCCTGACCTGCTCCCCGTAGGCTCCGTTGCTTCGGGTTAGCTTCGCCTAGGTTCTGATCCTTCTTTTCGCGGGTAACATATCCCAGAAGTTTCTTAAGCTTTCTGTCGGTTCGCAGACCATAATCGATAAAGAAGCGCAGCGATCAAGAGTTCTGCAAAGACCGCGACCATGATGCCGGGTCCCGCATTTCCACGCGAAATCTCAAAAACGCCAAGCACGGCCATAGCCGCCATCGACGTTGCAATAGAGAGCGAGACGAGTTTCTTGACTTCCATTGAACTTGTATTTCGAGAATAGAAACAAAGGATTGCGAGTCCCAAAAATAGCATTCCTGCACGCTTGGCGAGGAAATCGCTGACATCGTTTTGTTGTAAGCTGAATAGCCAGTAGATGACCTCTGGGAATAGAACCAACACGACAAACAATATGATAAAAATCAGTGATATGAGGGTTGTAGCCCGTCGATATGACATGAATTGCCTTTTTATTGGTAGCCGCTGAGGCGCATATGTTCTCGCAGGGGCCGTCTTGAGGGCCGTGCAGTCAATTCTCGTGTTGAGCCCATCCCTTTGCCCACGTCATAGGCCAACACCCAATAGACCAGCGCAGGCGAACCAGATCAACCAATGTGGTAAATGTAGGATGCTGGCTCCCTCCCGCTATAGCCACCAAACTTGTGCGAACCAAACAAGTCCCCACAAGCAGAATAGCAAAATCAGCCCCTTCAGGATCACATCCTCAACTGCGCCCAAATCCCACAATGCCACCCCAAAGAGCAGGGTCGCAACAGCAATTAAGTCGACCGAGAGCATCTGCCAAGCACCCATCGCTTGCACCCAATTCCGGTTTAAAGGTGATGTCATTGCAGAAGGCGCGATACGCGCTGTTTCTCGCGTACCACCGAGCACATGCGCGACAACTGCAAGGGCCATTATTCAGGCGACGATCAAAACGGGGATATTCATCGACTGTGTCTCCAATTAGGAAAAGTGACAATATGGAGAAAACCATACAGAACTGCATTGAATAAACAAGACAGTTCTGTATGGTTTCGACATGGCAGATCGATTGACACGAACAGCATGGATCGAACACGGCTTTGACGTGCTGCGATATAAGGGGCATGAAAAGCTTAAGGCGGACACGATGGCCAAGGCCCTTAATGTGTCGCGCGGCAGCTTTTATTGGCATTTTCCGTCGCTGGGTGACTTCCATAATGCTCTGTTGGAGGCGTGGCGAACGGAAAACACGTTGGACACGATTGCACAGCTGGACGCTTTGCCCGACGCACAAACCAAGATTGCCACCTTGATCCAGATGGGCATTGATACGCCACAGCCGCTCGAAAACGGAATGCGGCGCTGGGGCGGGATGAATGAAGCCGTAGCGGTTGCTTTGGAACAAGTTGATCAAATTCGGGTCAGCTATCTGAAAGATTTGCTGACCAATGAAGGGCTGCCGGAACACTTCGCCCAAGACCGTGCGATTCTTTTGTCATGGGCTGCGATTGGGCGCGCCTTTGCGCCGGGTTTCGTCGGCCAAACTTCAGAAATGGCAGGGCATACGCTCAGCCAGATATTCCTAACGATCCCCGATAAGGACTAGGTCGATGAAAACCATTCACCTGACCCATAGCTACGCAGCACCCGCACGGGCAGTCTGGGATATCGCCATCGACTACGGTTGTCTCGCTGAAGTGGTGGAGGGATTAATCAGCTTCGACGGGCTGCCAGCGGGAAAGGTCCAAGCTGGGCAAAAGGCGGATGTAACGGTTTCCCTCTTTGGCAAGCTACCCGCACAACCCTACCACATGGAAGTTTTGGAATTCGATGACGGTAACATGATACTAAAGTCGTCAGAATATGGGGCTGGCGTCAAAAGCTGGTGCCATACACTCCATGTGACGCCGACTGCGGCAGGCTGCCAGATGTCTGATTTGGTTGAAATCGACGCAGGCTGGGCGACGTCGATCTTCGCACTTTGGGGGCGGTATCTATATCGAAAGCGGCATGGCGTCCGGCTACGCATTCTGGAACGTCGCGGCCCATTCAAAGACAGGTCCATATCGTGACATCAGACACACCCGACCAAAAACCGATTGAGGTTTCCCCCGACTTGCCAGATCCGGATTGGGCTGACGCGTTTGAAATCAAGACACAACATACCGACGATTCCATGCTTGAAATCACCCAACGGGCCCTTGGTAAGGCTCCGGATCAAGGGGTCCAATAACTTTCTAATCGCATAGCTGACCTTCGCTGCGATGCAGAAAATCGGTAAAGCGGGCTCTTTTGGGTCATTCGCTGCATTTTGCATCAATGACCGCTTTCGGCATCTCGATAATTTCTTCATCGAACGGCTGTGGCGGTCACTCAAACAGGAGGCCGTCTATCTGCACGAATTGCAGGACGGCTTCCAAGCCAAACGCGTTATCAAAGACTGGATCACGTTCTATAACATCGAGCGCCCTCACACGGCTCTCGACAAGCGATCCCCTGACGACGCATTCTTTGACACACAACGATCCCAGAAGGCGGCATGAAACCAATCAGATTACATCTTAGCTGAGCCACAAAACGGTCCAGAAAAGCAGGATCACTTCACACAGTGGCCGATTTTTGCTCCACCCCAATGGTAGGAACTTCCGCCGCCGTTGACAGCTCCCCAGCCTAACGCCTGCTCACCAACTAAGAAAGGGCCGCCAATTGCCTAACAACCGAGGCCCAAAGCAGTTCAGGCCGAGACCGTTTATTTGATATGGCAAGATCGTCCCGCATGGAGATTATCCGTTATGCTCATTTCGTTAAGGCTGTTCAGGAACACGCACAAAAGAGATATTTTCTTTAGAAACAAACGAATTGGGGCCATTTGGCGTAATGACAAAGACATCGTTAAGCTGTCCAGTTGAAACCACTTTTGTTCCGATTATCGAAGTAAAAGTTATGTTTCTGTCAAATTTGAAAGCGTTGGATTGATCGGGGGAAATCGTCCATGTACCCTTTTCGTGAGACACTTCAATCGCTGGATCTTCTTTGCCCATATCAAAGAAGAGTGTAGCCCCCTCAAAACGACCATTAGGCAAAAGTTTCATTTGAACAATGGCATGACGGTTTACGCCCTCAGACTGCTGCCAATTAAACTTGTCGCTGATCCAGACACCCAAAGCGTAAGATTGAATATCTGCGACTTGGAAAGCTATGTCCGACGATGGTTCTTGCCCGATTGATGCAATAATCCCTTGAAGTTGCGGGACGGTCGATGCCAGCTGCCATTCCGCCATACCAGCCATCCAGACATAGGTAGACGTTGCCGCCGCTGGGTTCGCAAGAATTTCTGAGAACTTTTGTGTGTCCACCGGCCCAACTTGCTGACCATCTTTCAAAACATAAATTTGAAGTGGAGGCGCAGGCACGTTATTCACGTTGCGCGACTGGCTTCTGAACGCATCCTGGGCGAAGCTTGGCGCTGCCATTAGGATGATGATAAAGGCGATTATTCTAAACATAGCGATTGTCCTCAATTGCCAACTCGATAAGCTCTGCGGCCATTAGGGTCAGCAAGCGTGTTTCGGTCCAAAACAGTATAAAGATTAGAGTCGTTGACAATTTCCGTTCTCGGAAGCTGAGAGCCCGACGTTGCGGTCACTGTAATATTAGTCGTCAGTATAAAACTATTGTCTGTTTTGGGCTCAACCTTCCAAGTGCCTTTCATGGAATTGTTTATGATAAAAGGTCCATATTGCGTCTGCGCTGTTAGTTTCCCAAAACCGGTCAGGGATCCGTCAGCTCGATACGTGATTGTTGAAGAGCCGTGGTATTGCGTACCATCTGGGAAATACCCTGGAGCTGAAGTTTCCCAAGTACCCGCCATATACCCCGATGCATCAAATTTTGGTTCAGGCGGAACAGCTGTCAAAAGTGGCGCAACCGTCGGCACCGTCGCCGCTGCTTGCCACTCGGCCATACCTTCCGTCCAGACCAGTGTCTGGCGGTTGATCTCACCGGCTGAAATCTTGGCTGTCAGTTGCTCCTTATTGAACGGCCCGAATACTTGGCCATTCACAGAGAAATACACCTTCAGCTGTTGTGCCGGTGGGGGCGGCGGCGGCGGAGGTGGAGGCGTCGCTCCTGGTGGTGGAGGCGGTGTCGGCGGCAAGCCCTGAGCCTCAGCATAATGGACTGTCATTGCGATCGAGATTAAAAAAAATAACGAACAAGTAAAGTTATGCATAGGGTTTCCCAACTAAAAAGCCCAATGAGTTTATCGCGATCCCTTCGTTTTTCAAGGCAATACTTCTTGAAAACGTCTCACATCTCAAAATAGACTAACGTTGCTCGAAGCCTTTCTTCGCAGTCAGTTTCCTTCAGGATGACCAATGGAAAAAGTTTCTAACTTGACTTACAACGAAGTTGTACAATTCTATCAGCTCAAATTGAGCCGTGTTGAAGTTACCTGGTTCCGCATTATGTACCTTCATGCGGCACTCTTTGCTGTCTTAGTTTTTTTCTACGAAGCTGAGACTTTCCTTACCCAACAACGGATTTTAGTGCTCTCTATTTACACCGTGAATTTGCTGGTTTTCCATGTATCTTTGCATGACGGTTATGGCGCGCTTAGATCAGCACTCGCCGATTTGAAAACCTTCCCTGAGACAGATGGGCACATCGACCAGTGGTTTCGAAAAGTGAACTTGAGCTACAAAACATCGGTGCGAGTTTGTTTTATGATTATATCCTGGCTTTTGGTCACATTTCTTCTATTCGGTAATTTACTCTAACTGTTCGTCTACAAACCTAACCCGTCACCAACAAGCATGAACGGTCCCCAATAGCTTGGATGGAGTTGTCTCGAAGATGCGCTGGGATCGTCCAAAAGTGACAGCATTGCAGCACGTAGGGCATTCGCGCGCGTAGCGCCCGGCTGTGTAGAAAGAACGTCCAGTGTTCTCGTCGACAAATCCACCGCCGCATCAGAATATACTGGCCAATGGGACACGATCAGGCTTTTTGCCCCGGCTGCGAAAAAAGCACTGGCGAGACCTGAGAGTCCCTCTTCTTCTCCGCTACGACCTGAAGCCGTGTTGCAAGCCGATAGAATAACCAACTCTGCGTCAAGCTCGAGGTTCGCAATCTCAGCTGAGGACAAAAGCCCGTCATCATTGGCAGTTGCAACAGAAGGTGGGGTTAAAACTAGAGCGGCGTCATTCACGCCAATTTCACCTGCGACAAGCCCATGTGTGGCGAAACTTATGACGGAATATTGCTTTAGGTCACCAGCGGCACTGAGTGCCTTTATACCCGCTTCGGTCGCATCCCCATGAAGCAGTAATTTGGTGTCCTCAAATCCCGCCGCAACGGTCTCTAGCTCGCATCTGGAATCTGGCAAAGCAGCGAGGTCGATTAAACTGGCGAGACGATCTGTGGCTGTTCCACGTTGAAGAAGCGATGTTCCTTGCGCCAATTGCACAGGTCGATCCGATGCAATTTTACAGTCTATCGGGACAGCCCCATCGTGTTGATTTCCGATCAAGGGGTCACCCACCCCCAGAAAACTATTGGGGTTGACTGCCGATGTGTCGCGTTGACGCAAATAGTGAAAACTGGAAACGGATGGCGTGATTTCAATCGAAAAATCCCTAATAAGCCACTCGGCATCGCGAACTGACTGCTCAGCAGCCTTAGGCTTTCGAAGCATCAAATGGAATGGCATCGACGTCAGGCTTCTGTCCGGAATGACGATAAGCCGCGATTTGCCCTCAAGAAGGCCCTCAATAGGCGCGAGCAATTCTTGGTAAGTTTGATACGCGGCATTACCGTCGAAATCCGGACCCTTGGCACGCCCCTCTACGGCAGCAAACGTTCCAAACGTGCCTCGCGTCCCAGAACTTGAACCGAGCTGGCAGTTGGGGTCTGTCAATGCTGCCGAACACCTCAAGGCCAGCGAAAGTTCTTTGAGATCAGATCGCGACGCAATTGGCGTGAACAAAAGTTCCTCACGGGTCAAGGCAAGTGCATAAGAAGCTGGCTGATCATCGTAAGGATTGACCAGATCGCTTGTGACATAAGTGATGAGAATTTCGTCATCTCGAAGCTGATCCGCAATCGTCCTCATATGTACCGGATTGGATGCAATCATCGCCGCTTTTTCCGGTGCCAGATCAGCAATGTTCTGGGTCAATTCCTTATACTTTTGTCTGAGCATTTCGGCGCGGGTTGTCATGCGTGCCGATTGTTGGCCAAAATACCGCGCCTGTTCAAGCGCCGCATCCAGCTCTCTAAGTTTACGATCGATCTCTTCCCGTTCGCCTAATAACGATCCGACTTCTGTTCCTGCCAACGCTCGTACGAAAGATGCTGTCAGTGCGCTACCGGAGGTATTTTCTCCGTAGAGTTGAGCCATGCTGAACATTTCAGCGTGATATCTAAGATCTTGCCCCGCCACCGGATCTGCGGCTAGGATCGAAGCTGCTGAGATGTGATAGGGCAGATGGGCAAGCGCTCCGTCGCGTGACCGGACAGCAGGTTGAAGTCGCACATCGGAGACCTCTCGAAACGCAAGCAAAGCACTGGCTGCATCTCCGCCAATTAACGCAAGCCGTCCGTCGATTTCCTTAAGGGCTAGAAAGTTATCTGAACCAGTGTCACTCAACTTGAGGCCTAAATCCTTCCAATGCGCAGCGGCTGCCAAATCCTGCGTCTCAAAAAGCGTTTGCGCCATAAGTGTTGCCAGCAAAGACTTCTGGCCAAGAGATAATTTTGCAAAGAAGCCGTTACCTTCAATAGCCACGGGCGATAGTTCGAGTTTCAGAGAAATCGCGCGCAATATTTCGCCGCCAATTCCATCATGGCTTTCATCAATAGTTTCAAAAACATCTATGGCTAACGCCGTAACCCGTTCTGAATTTTTTGGTTCATGGCTCAGGCGCAAGATGAGCAAATTGGCCTTAGCCAGCCACAGACTAGCAGGGTCTAGAACATCTCGCTCGTTCTCAAAGGTCAACCTCCGCTGCCCCAAGTCAATTGCCGCCTCGTGGTTTCCAACTGAGGCTTCGATCAAAGCCAATTGCCCAAAAGCTGCGCTCACTCCATCATCGTTGGCGTCTTCAAGAGCAGCCTTAAGAAGTTGATTGGCGTATTGGCGGGCCTCATCAAACTTGGCTTGTGCCACCAGAGCCGACGTCAGTTCACTCACCAATTGTAGAACGGGCGGCAGACCCTCATTGCTCAAATGCTCAAGAGCCTTTTTGTAAAACATAACTGCCTGTTCAAAATCACCCTGACGCTCTTTCGCTTGCCCAGAAGCACGCAACAGGTCGAATAGAATTTCAGGATCAGAATTTGGGAAAATTGTTTCTAAGGCCACGGCCTTTGATAGCAAAACATCCATGATCCGGCCGTCCAGCCCCCCCGCCCTGGCTTGCAATGCGGCAATTTCTGAGATCTGCACGTTCAGGGTTGCAAGATATTCAATCGGAAGGGTCAACAGAGTGGCAAGGTATGGCCGGGAATTGGTCAGATCGCCCACCGAACTGTAGCTTCGCAAGATATGACTCGCGAAAATGTAGTTGATCGGATCATCTGGCTCCGCGGCTTCCAAATACTCATCCATCAAAGCGACAGTTTCCAAACCAATCGTGAAATTGGTGCCGTCCTGGCCTCGCAATCGTTCTTCTAAGGTCTCGGTGTCGCCTGCATTTCGCAGCGCGGCCAATTCCTCGTTTGAAGCAAGACGGCTTGCTTCTAAGGTTTCTATGTCATCGAAAATTGCATCCAGCATTTGTAACTTTTGATTTGCAGTTTCGACTTCGGAAAAAAATCCCTCCACGTCGTCGATCTCGATTGAAGCTATTGCCTCATCCAACTCATCGAACAAATCGGCTTCGTCGGGACCCAGAGCAGCAAAGCGTACCCAGTCTTCAGGCAAATATTGAACAAATCGTTCGACCGCTCTGACCCATTGTCCATCATAAAACAGCGCGAGCGACATGAGCGCCGTGGCTTCTTGTGCGGTCTCGCTTTGAGGCAGCAAATCGCTTGCATTAAATTCGAACAGTGCCGCGTAAAGTACTGCTTTGGAACTATCCTCAAGATCAAGGTGTATGTAGGCTAGATTGCGCAAAGCTAGAAAATAGTCTTCCCCCGCATCCGGATGTTTCTGGGCTATCCTGATGACAGTTACATATGTTCGCGTCGCAAAGGCCAATTGCCCTCGTTGGAATTGGAAATCCGAAATGGCAGCTAAGACCTCCAATCGCTCCAAAGCAAATTGTCCGTGGGTCGCCACGAGGTCGCCATCAAGGGTCTGCAGCTCATCAAGTAGATCGTTGTCGTCGCGCCCAGTGTAGTATTCCGACAGTAGAAATAGCTCTCTCGCGAGCAAGCGATTATCGTCAGACAGGTCCTGGCCTAGAGCCTTTGATGCTTCATTACGTGCCTCCTCTAGATCATACGCATTGAATGCCTCAATGGCGCGATCTAGGTCCGCCAATGCGGAAAATGGGAACAGAGCCAACCAAAAGGCGATAAACAATCTCATTGTTATTCCCCTCCTCAATGCGTCAATCGATCACGAGTACGCATAGATGTGAACCGGTATCAGATCTATTCCGAAACCAGGTTAAGTAGCAGTGGTTCAATCGCTCTGGTTTGCCTTGCATCCTGGAAATCTCGGCGAACCACGCTGCGAACTTGATTTCGGGTCTCCGCACCTTCGTTGCGCAAAGTACTGACAAGACTAAGTGCAGTTAGATTGGCACATTCAGCGCCAACAAATAACCAAACGCGTAGCTTTTCAGCATGGCGATTTAGCCCACACCTGTCAGATGGGTCAGCATTTCGCCAGAAAAGCGTTGCGATGTCGAGCATCGCGGACTCATCATTGGCGACATAGCTATGGGCCAAAACGTCGTCACCCAAACCCGACATATCGATCGTGTCTATTTCTGAATGGCTCAAACTAGCTTCGCCAGCTTGCCCAGCACGTGGCGCATTACCATGCAATTTCTGAGAAGCGCGCAGTGCCAGATCCTGATCAGAAGCATATAGCGTCAGCCGTTTTGCAATGGGTTTTATTGTTGGAACAACTGCCGCAAACAATCCTTGATCAACATCAGGTGCCGCGAAAATGACTTGGTCAAAAATTGGAACCTCGACTGGTGCCCTACGAAGCGCGAGCAATTCTAACGCATCAGTTAAAGCGCGGTTGCCCATAGAGTGTCCAATTAAATGCACCGTCTTCGCGCCGGACTTCGCTGCAAAATCTTCTAAGAAATGCGTCAGTTTCCGACCGCTTAGCCGGACGACTGCGCTGTCTGGTACATAACCTGTCGTCGCACCGCGAGATGGCCAGGAATACAGGATCGGTAAGCCAGCAAAATTCATGTCATATGCAATTTGCGCCGTCCGTTTTGCGGCCGTGTCGAAACTTACATTGTAGCCGTGAACGAAAACAAACGCGTCTGAAGCACCTCGATCAGACAAGCTTTGCTGAGCCATGCTATAAAAGACCTTCTGATCTAGTGGTGTTACCGATTGAAGCATGGTGTGTTTGGTCGGATCCTCGGAAAACTCTAGCTTCCAGATTGAAGGTGTAATTATTGATCCGGACACATGCGTACGCGGAAGAGTCACATTTAAAACGCCGTAATCAAGGAAATCTGCCCGTTCGTGTCCATAGAACCGCGAGGGAAACGAGCGACCAGTGCGCGCTCGGTCCGTCGCATAAAAGACCTCAATCTTGGCATATCCGGGGTCATTGCTGCGAGATGCGGGCGGTTTATCAAGCGTGGCCGGTAACGCATCAATCATTCCGCGTAATTGCCTGGCTTTTTCTTCTCTTCCAGCCTTTTCTTCTAGGCTAGCAATGTTCTTCAAGACCGCTTCCATTAACTCGTGATTGGCCGAGCTGTCCTGCAGCCTATCAAAGGCAAGATAAAGTTGACCTAAGGCCTGCTCCAACAAATCCGCCTTCATATAAAACTCAGCTGCTTCAATCCTAATCCCGACAACATCTGATTGAATAAGATCAGGATACCGTTCGGCCAACGCAGCTCTGACAACGTTTAGTTCCGCCGCTTGTGCCGGAGCGGACATTTTGGCTTTCTGCTCTAACAGATCAAAAGAAACAGCTGGATCACTTGCGTTGTCCGCAATCAATTCATCAAGCCTCTCTGGCGCAATGTTTCCGCTCAAGATTTCTAGGGAAATTTCAGCGTGACCCTTTTGAGATGAGAATGCCACGCAGAAGATGCATGTGGCGACACAAAGAAAGAAGTTCTGCACGGGACCTAAAACCTCATTGAGCAATGTCACAAGAGAACACGTGACTAGACATCTTAGCAAGATTGAATATCGTTAGAACTCGTTTGGGGATTCCAATGAAACTAAAAAGTTCTTTTTTTACCGTTTTAATTGCTTTTGCGCTTTCTTGCGCCGGCGTTTCGGAGGTATCGGCGAGATCGTTGGCCCTATTGGTCGGCGTTTCCAACTACGATGAGACGATCGGATTGACCGACCTGCGGGGGCCTGAAAACGATATTCGCTTGCTCCGCGATGTACTGCGACAACGTGACGACTTTGATATTCGCATACTTGCAGACGGTATCCAAGGTTCACCCATACCAACAAGGGACGCTATTCTAACAGCCCTCAAAAAACTCGTCGACGATACTGAGCAAGGCGATTTCGTTTATATCCACATGTCAGGTCACGGAACCCAGCAAGCTGATTTGAACGGGGACGAGTCCGATGGAAAAGATGAAGTTTTCCTGCCGGCAGACACGGCTCGGGCAGAACCAGGCAGCGGCACAATCCCCAATGCAATTGTCGACGAAGAAATAGGTGATGCGGTCAAAGCTCTGCGTGAGAACGGCGTGGATGTCTGGTTTGTGCTTGATAGCTGTCATTCGGGGTCAGGATTACGCGCGGGATCACCAAGGGTGGCCAGCAGATATGTCGATCCGTCCGCACTTGGATTGTCTTTGACCGATTTGGCAGAATCCGTGCGTGTCTCTCCGTTTGATACGCCAAGTGAAGAAGATTTGCCGGGAGGGTATCTCGCGTTTTACTCGGCACAATCTTCGGAGTTAGCGCGGGAAATTCAGATTGATGAGAATGATCCCGACAGCTGGTACGGCCTTTTTACATCACGTCTCGCGGCGCGTCTGCAGGAAAATACCAATGTCAGTTACAAGCAATTGTTTCAGGCCGTTCTGTCGGATCTGAACACCGGTGTCGTGCCTGTTGCTGCCCGTTTGCAAACGCCTCTTTGGGAAGGTAGCCTAATCGACGCGCCTGTTTTTGGTGGAAACGAAGTGGTTGGCATTCGTCAATTTGCGGTTGACGGCAACCAGCTCCAAGCCGGAAAACTACATGGATTGGTCGACAATACTGTCGTTGCATTGGTCGCAGAAGCGACATCGACTTCGGACGACATTCTAGGCTTTGCGCAATTGGATAAAGCCGGAGCGTTCACAGCTAATCTAGTGGCCGTCGCCGAGGACTGCGTTCCGGGCTCCGACGCGCCTTGTCAACGGCTCGGAAACCTTGCCGCTGATGTGAAATTTGCGCGGGTCGCCTCAAGACCCTTGGATGCGGCAACTTTGATCGCTCCGCCAGCTGATCTTAAAAGTGGACAGCTTTTGGACGCAAGCCACCCTCTGAACGCGGCTCTCGTACAGGCTATTGACGCCGCTAATTCAGAATATGGAACGGACATCCGGATAGATCAGGACGGTGCAGTTCTAGCAGGAGCCCACGGCGGGGCACTGTGGTTTGGCTCGAACATCGCCATAGGAGATACCCCGGTTGGACTTAGATGGGCGCCAGAAGATGGATCTCTTGAACCGCTATTGGCCCGAATTTCTTCGGCGGAACAAGCCGCAAAGATCCTTGGTAGCGTCGCAGGAACACCATCTATGCTGTTCCCCTCGCCCGTCGAAATCACCACAGAGCTTTTAGTATCAAATACATCTGAACTTGCACCGACCGTACCTGCAGACCCTGTTGCCGAATGCGGTGTCGCACGCCAGGTTATTGAGCTGCAAACAGATCTTCATCCGGGTGATACAGTTAAACAATGTGATGTTTTATTGTTCGGTGCCATTGGTAGCGTTCAAGGACCATCGCGCGACGTCAATCGAGTTTATATCGACAACCAATATTGTGTGCACACAGATTATCAGCTCGTCGAAGGCGTCTCGAAACCTGCTATTGCTGGCCCCCCGATGGAATTCTGCTCGGATTGTCCGACAGCGGCGGGCGATGTGGTATTCTCAGCAGGGTCGCAGCGTGTGTTTTTCGTCGTGACGGACTCTGGAACAAATCAAGAAGCTTTGAATCTTGAGGGCCAGTTGGACAATTGCGGCCCAGCTGCGGTTGCATCGGGGACTCGATCTGCAAATCCTGTGGTTACGGATTTTCTTTCGGACTTGCGAGGTCACAACGCAACTCGAAGCACAATGCAATCATTTGGACTAACCAATATTTGGATCGAACGATTTGATCTTCAACTGCTACCGCGGAAAGAAGCACTTTCTCAGGCTGGCTTAGATACAGAAAATTAACGGGAGAAAACATGCGCTACTCTTCACTTCCAATTGGGTTGGCGGTTAGCTTTGGATTTACTGTTCCTGCAACTGCGCAATCTGCTCTGGATAACATCGTTCGTCCGGGCGGCACGACCGAAATCAGCCGCTACATTTACGAAAGAAAGAAAGCCGGGACGCTCGTTAATGACGTCGAAAATACTCGGATTTTTGGTGGCCGCCCGGCCGAGCAAGGCAACTGGCCATGGCAGGTCAGTTTGCATACGGCAGAACGAGTGGGCGCAGATCAAGAAAGTAAGGTTTTGTCCCAGTTCTGTGGCGGCTCGTTAATCGCCCGGCAATGGGTTCTGACCGCCGCGCATTGCGTGCAAGATGGCGACAATAAGATCATGCCTGCCGACAAACTGACAATCCGGTCCGGTGATGTTCGGCTATGGGAAGGCGATTTTCGTACAATCAGTGCAGTGATCCCGCACCCTGGCTACGATTCAATCAGGTTTGACAACGATATCGCCTTGCTGAAACTGTCCCAACCCATCACCGAAACTAACAACCCAGTAGGGGCTATTCCTGTTCTGCAAGACGGGTCGCAGCTCAATTCTGGGGCTGCTGTCTCAATTGGCTGGGGATTGCTCGAAGGGGGCCAAATTCCCGGTGTGCTTATGGAGACTGACATCGAGATTGTCACCAACGAAACCTGCAACCGTGGCATGGCGGAACAAACACGCCGCGACCTTGGTGGCTTCCTTGTTTCCATGGGGGCCAGCAATAGTATTCCCCAGGACAAATTGGAGCAAGCATACGAGATTCTCGCTCCAAACATCGGAGACGCGGTGACAGGGAATATGTTGTGCGCCGGTGTGTCGAGCGGTGAACGCGATTCCTGTCATGGCGATAGTGGTGGTCCACTGATGATGAAACGCCAAGATGGCGGATGGATTCAGGTCGGCATTGTAAGTTGGGGCAAAGCGCCACTCGGAGCCGAAATCGCCTGTGGAACACCCTCTCTCTACGGTGTCTACACGCGCGTTTCCAACTATTTTGACTGGATCGGGAACACGATCCGGAGCAACTGATACCATACCTATTTATAGGCGATTAACATGTATTCACTAAAAAATACCCTGGCGTTTGCATTATGCGTAGGGCTGGCCACACCGGTTATGCCTCAGGGGTTCGAAGACGGTAGTTTTGAAGGCGGCAACTTTGACAATGGCGGCAATGTATCAAACGAGCCGCCATCCCCCCCGCCACCGCCAATATCGAACCTTGGGACCGGATTTGATCAAGGATCCTTTGAAACCGAGGGCGGCACGGCGAATGTCGACCAAACCATCGCTCCACCGCCACCGCCTCCACCGCACAATGACAACATTGCGGAGGATGTAACACCGCCTCCACCCCCGCCGCCTGTAACAACACCTGAACCACCAATCGACAATTCAGACGGGAACGATCCGCCAAACAATTACCAGTTGGACCCACAGATTGCTGCGTTCGAAACAAATGATCTGGGGGTGCCATCTCAGAGCACGTTGCGACAGGGACAATTCCATGGCCCGACCCCGACATCCGTTCCCGGCGCGCAGTTGGTGACAACCCAGGTTTTGTTTGAGAATTTAAACCAAGGTGTTCAGATAATATTGATCGACGTTTTGGGCGGGCAGTACAGTTTGCCAAATGCCTATTCGGCAACGGCTTTGGCATCGTCGGGATCTTTTCAAGACCATACCCAACAACAAGCCAATACGTGGTTAAATCAAATCACCAATGGGCAAAAAGACATGCCAATCGTTCTATTCTGCTCAGATCCACTGTGTTGGCTTAGCTATAACGCGACCCTGAGAACCGTGGCCGCGGGCTACACGAACGTGTACTGGTACCGTGGCGGGTTGCAGGCTTGGCAAATGGCAGGGCTACAAATGACCCCAATTGGATTTTGAAGATCATTCTGCTCCTTAAAGCCCCAAGAGTCTTTGGCCAACCAAGACGCTGCCCGGTGTTGTCAAGTTAACCGTGCCGTTTTGTTTGGTACGCCGGATGGGGGACTATGAATTTGAGATGAGCACATCTTCAATCAGCTACAAACGCCACCGCTTTCCTGTGCAAATCATCATTCACGCTGTCTGGTTGTATTGCTGATTTATTGACCAAATCCGACATTGGCTGCATTGCAAAATGAGGTCAACATAGAAACGACCTCGTCAGAGGAAATATCTGAGAAAATCAGAATGGTTGCATCAACTTCACTGCAGGACTTTGCTATCCATGAGTACGACCGCCCAGAACTTCGAGGGAAGCCGGAGAACGTTACACGAGATGAAATAAAATCTGCGGGGGACACTGAACCACGCCGGGTTTGCCAGAGGCTAATTTGTCTTAGTTACGCGGCCATATCTGATCTTTCCATAGCGGCATAGAAGTGTGCCTCTGCTTCGGCTGGTGGGATGTTCCCGATTGGCTCCAGCAGACGGCGATTGTT
>JBDVKF010000042.1:0-17882 GCA_039960995.1 Paracoccaceae bacterium
AGGCCCAGGTCGCCATCAATGCTTGGCTCAGGCAATACAACAAAATCAGACCGCACCACGCATTAAATATGCGCCCACCAATGCCTGAAACCTTATTAGAGAAACACCAAATCCGTGGTGCTCAAACAGGGGGCTAGACAGTCGGCCTGCTGAGAATGTCGAAGCGGCATTTGTACCTTTTTCTAAATTAAATAGTCCCTTGGAAGGCTCTCGGCTTGGTGACTTTGTTGCTTAAATTCCGTTGGTGGTTCATCTTTAAATTCAGAAGTCAGCATACATGAGCAGACCTACAGTCACACCGTATTTTAAACATGCCCAACGATGAACGTGTTGTTTGGTATGCGTGGCAACTCGTCTCGCTGGCGAACACTGATTTCCGATAAGATCATTAATCCGTCTTGCCAAGCACCCAAGGGTTGCAGGTCAGATTTTGTTGCCCAGTCGCCATGAATGGCGGTTTTCGCCCTGGGCGCGGTTGAGGAAGGCTTTGGAATCGGCCACTTGCTGTTCCTGCTTGTATGCCAACTAGCCGACGGATTCGGTCAGTCTGGCGATCTTGGTTGAATGGCGGTCGATTTCCCGCAGCAGCTTTGACATGCCTGCCATCGAATTCTCGGTGTTCTGCGACGCCGCCGTTGTGCTGCGCCGTGTTGTTTCCATGCGCCTGTGTGCTTCGTCCTCGGTAAGGGTGGGTGGCTGCTTTGGCCTGCGTGCCGCTTGAAAGCCGCCCCTGCACTACCAAGCGCGTCGCCTTTGGGCGGGTGGTATAGCGAAGATGAGCTGCTGTTTGACCCTGTTCTTCTACACGGGATTCTTCCGTGCGCCTTTCAGAAAATGTCTTGATCGAATGCCGAAATGAAAACAGTGCCACCTATTCCGTGCCCGTCGCGTGGACTGCTTTTTCCGAAATGCTCCGACGTTGTTGATTTTTTGTGAAACTCGGCTTAAACTGCATAACATTGTAATACTCTTTTCGATACAAGTGCTTTGTGGTGGGGGCCGCAGCATGTTTATTCAGATGCAATAATGCGTTTGTGGAATGCCTGCGCCTATTTCAGCAGTCCGACATTCAATATGTTGACAACCATCATTGTAAGATGATGTGGAGAAATACCAAAAATTGGGCGGATTCGATCGGGCTTTTCTTCGGGCAATATGACTTAGCAGTCAGAAATTGAGTTGAAAGGAGCTAAAAAATGGCGACGATAGAAATTATTCTGGCGTTTGCGCTTTTGATGGTTCTTTTTTCGACAATTGCTTCCGGATTTACCGAAGTTTTGTTGCGATTTTATCCAGCACGGTCGGCGAACCTGGAAAAGGCTCTTCGAAGATTTTCGGAGGACGTGCTTTGGCCGAGCTACGAGGAAACGTTGGGCTTAGAAGTCGGCTTGCTCGAAACTACGCACGATGACGTCATCGAAGAACTCGTCGATGAGTTGATGCGGAATGAGGTGCAACCAAAGGCCGATTATTCCATGATTGATAAGTTTCTTTGGTGGCTTTCGCGGTATCGGATTGATGAGCTCTCCACCGAGGGATTTATCGAGAGGCTAGCAAATACGCGTGTTGGAATGGCGTTCTCTGACGAGCCTGCAGAAAAGCGTGAGGCACGAATAACATACCTGTCACTGACTTTCGAACGATATATGGCCGTGTCGTCGGAGCATTTTCGAAAGCACGCCAATGCTTTGGCATTCGTGATTTCCATTTTTTTGGCCGTTGGTGGGAATATCAGCGTTAGCAAGTTGGTCCAGCATTTGAGAGATAATCCCGAAGTTGTGGCGGAGGTAATCGAGCAGCAGGAAGAAATACTTGCAGAGATAAAAGAGATCCCTGACGCGCTTGATGGCGCGGAGAAACTCGAAGATGCAATCAATGACTATAAGGAGCTTTCCAAGGCTTTCAAATCTGCCCAGACAGACTTCAAGTTGCCGATCGGCTGGGAATTCTATCCTTACGGTGATTTAATGCGACCTGAGCCGGAAGCAAACGCAACGTTTCTCATCTGGATCATCGAAGTGCTGATCGCGGGTGTGCTCATCGGGCTTGGAGCGCCGTTCTGGTACAGGATTGTAAAAAACATCTCACAAATCAGACGTCTTGCCGGATCGGTGGGAGGCAGGTCTCCGGAAAGTGTCGGAGATGTGGCCTCACCTAAACACGACAATGAAGCCATTGCACGGGCCGCCGGACACGTAGCGCTTTTCGATGCCTCGGCTCAATCAAATCAACCGACACTTGTCGACGATATGCCGGCTCCTTTGGGCTGACTAGGAGGATGAAGAATGAAGATCGTTGTGCGACTTGGCATATATTTTGTGTTGGCCGTTGGTTTTCTGGTGGCATGCACACCACTTCCAAAGGCGGAACTGAACGCATATGCACGCACGTTCGAGGCTTTTGAAAATGTGAGTAACAAGGTCTTGGACATCGTCGCGCCGTATGAACGCGCCGCGACCCGTAAAACAAATTATACGACCACGGATTGTCCAATGGATCAGCCACGTGTCCTTTCAAACGACCCATTCTGCCATCAAATTCGGGATGCGTTCGCGACTATTGGTGACCCGCCGCTTGTGAAGAGTTATCGAAATCTGATCAGCATCATTGCGCGCTTCAACGTCATTGTTATCGCCTATTCAAATGGTGTCAGCCTTCAGTTCATTAAACAGGATGTCGACGAATTTTCGAATATCGTGGGCGTCTTTGGGGCGACGGCAACCGCAGAATTCACGGAGCTTGTGGATGAGCTGACGCCTTTGGTTCAGCAGTCGTCAAACATCAGAGACCGACGCGAATTGCAGATCTTTCTGACGGCCAATTTTGAAACTGTTGAAGCTGCGTTCCAACGGATGGCCATTCAGTCAGGCGCTCTCTATACAAACGTCGACACCGGAACACTGAGGTTGATCGGTGAAGGTGGGGTGAACCGAAAGGCGCTGGAATCGCGCCGGCGTGAGCTTCGTAGCATTCTTGCCAACTGGACCGTGTTGATCGAGGAAACCCAAGATCTGTTACAGGGAATGGAATTTGCCATTTCCAATCCAGAAAACCTCGAGGTTCGAATTCGAAACTTGGCCGAAAATTCATTCGAAGTGTTTGCTGGATTTGAAGCACTAAATGCTCAGACCGCAGCAATCGGGACCGACGGGGCATTTGAATAACGCGAGAATTCAAGGGGGTTAAATATGAGCGCAGAGCTATTCCAAACACGGGATTCATACTCGAGAAGTCTCGATATCTTATTTGACGCCAGGGAAGCGGCTGAGGAGGACGGAAACGCTTCCGGCGTTGCGAAAATACAGGGCGAGGTTGAGATCATCCTGGATAAATTGGCGGACGTTCAGGTGATGATCAATACGGGCGCCATCGCCAATCTTGATGAGATTGCCAACCAACTGGAAGAACGTATCCAGGCCCAACAGGCTTTCGGATTTGATGCAGCGGCGGATGAGTTGAAGCAGGCGTTAAGCCGCATTCGCCCAAGTTCAGGGGCCGAGAGTTCATCCGGGTCTACTTTGATTTCGGCTTCAGCCGCGCTGGAAGACAGGAAAAAGACAATCGTGCAAGCCATCATTGATGGCGCGAATGCGGAGGACTTTGACCCTAAGATCGTCTTATGTATTGTTGCGATCGAAAGCGATTTTGTGGTGGACGCGCGCAACCCTGGGTCCAGCGCGGGTGGGTTGTTTCAGTTCATCGATAGCACTTGGGAAAGCGCTGGCGGCGACACCTCTGTCGGCGGGGGCAAAGGAAACGGATTTGCGTCAAACGCACCGATTTTCGAGCAAGTTCGGCTTGGAATTGCCCATCTTGTCGAAATGAAAAGGGGGCTTGTCGCCAATGGGATAGCGTCGCCGACTGCGACTGCGATTTACATGGCTCACCAGCAGGGATTGACCGGATCACTTCGCCTTTTGCAGGCCGAACCGGACGCAAGTGTCGCCTCTGTTGTTGGGGAAGATGAGGCAAATCTTAACGGTTTCTCCGGAATGACAGTTCGTCAGGCGATGGATCGTTTTCTAACCATCGTCAGACTTCATTTGGACGAGGTGGAGGGGCTTATTGACGGCAACCAACTCGGGTTGGCTGGAGCCGGACAAGGACAAAATGCGATCACTCTCGACCCGTCAAAACGCATCATCGCAAATCAAGCCGCAACTGTTGCGACTTCCGAAATGCGGACTTTTGCGCGCCTTGATGGCAATGTCGTTACGGAGGAAAGTGATCCTCTTCACGCGCGCGGCCTTCATTACTTTTCATTTGTGAAAAGTTCTCGTGCGACGATTGTCGGACCTGCGAACCCTTGGTCTGCCGCATTCATTTCCTTCGTGTTTCACAAGGCTGGGATGACAAAGGACGTTTTCCCCTTCGCTCCGAACCATGCTCGCTACATCTTGCGTGCGCTTCAGAACAGAAACCTCGGGGAAAGCGCGAACGACGTCCAGAAGAAACTCACCTACCACGAAATCGCGGATTTTACGCCTCGCGTCGGGGACCTTGTTGGGTATGGCAGCAGTATCAGAAAGTCCAAAATCACAAATGATACTGTGAAATCCACTTCCGACGTCCGACTTCATCTTCCCAACAAGCACTTTCCGTCGCACACAGATGTTGTTGTCGACGTCGGATCCGAGCGCTTGAAAGTGGTTGGCGGGAATGTCGATCAAAGTATCCGAGTCAAAAGTTACGAACTAGACGGTAACCGCAGGATTAAGGCTGGTCAGAAGGCGTTCTTTGTATTGGCCGTAAATACTTAGAACTTCCGACAGGTTGGGTCGTCAAGTCTCAGCTGGATCGAACCCGAAATTAGGAAAGGGCTAGAAGAAAAAGGTCCTGGTAAGAGCGAACCTCTTGAAGAGATGGCCCTTTCAAGAGGATACTGTTTGGGGTTAGCACGGCCTCGAGCAAAAAAGAAATCCGATGAAAAAGCAATTTAAAAATCAAAACTAGAAATACAATACTAGTAGGAAATTCTAACTCTTCAGGACACGATCTTGTGGCGCATATTTAGTGTCTCAAATGTGATTTTAGAGCCAGGACCTGTTTGTCACGATCAGCGTGTAGGCAATCGCCATAGCTTTGCCGCCGCCTTGTGAGCCCGCAAACATCCAATTCTTGCGGCCTAGTCTGCTGACAAGTCTCTCGCTTCTCATCGTCCGACCAGCTGCGACGCTTCTTCATAACATGCCTCTAAGTGTCCACTTATCTAAATGGACACTTAGTTCACTCAACAAACCATCGTTAGGGCGGGTTCAACGGGCGCTCACTGCTCATCGATACCTATGTGGATTTTACGCCAAAGGCGACGTTTAGGGCCGCTATGTTTACGGGCGTTCCATTCACCTTCGCCCTCCGCCTTGGGGCGAGCGGAGGTAAGCAGACCTTTGTTGTAAATTATGTGAATTTACACAATGCGGACTTAGTTAGTATTCGCAGCGCTTGCGCGAGCATCAGCTATGGCGCGATCTCTCGCTAGAGCTTAGGGAGGCGAGATCGGCTCACACACGTATCTCGCCTCCTACTAGCATTACAAATTGATAATGATCGCACCATCTGACGCTATGCTTGCAACTTGAACAGATCCCGGAAAAGCGCCATCACCGGTGATAATTGCTTCCAAGTCAATTTTCTCACCGGAAATCAAATTCTCTTCCCGGGCAATTTCGAGAAAGTCCTCTTTTGTCATTAGCGTACTGTCATCAATTTGAACGGCATCTGGCAATTCCGAAATGTTAACAATCAAAGACAGATCACCAGAGGGCAGTGTGCCGCCAACAAACGCCACGAACAAAACGGCTGCCGCAACCTTTCTTGGGTTGCCAGATACTCTTGCCCGCAAACCAGCAAACGCCGAAATCAAGTATCGCGCCATGGCGGTGCCAGGATTGCTCGCTGTCTTGATGTACAATGTACGCGCGCAGCTTGCCACCACATCGTCAAAGAGTATCTTCCAGTTCTCATCTGTAGCAATTTGCAGCAGATACGGGATCGGCAGTGCTTCAGGCGCACGAAGCTCTGTCTGCAACCTTCGCCAGTAGTATCGAAACTCCCGTTCAGCTTCAGGAAAATCGCTTTCACCGGCCAAAACTGCACGAACATCGCAATGAGTAAAGTAGGTTTGGCACCTTGGGTGTGTACTGCTGTCGCCTTGAATAAAATACTTCACAGCGGCTTGATGCCATGCCTCCTTTTCGAACTGAAATTCCTCAGCGAGGTCTTTGGCCATGGAGGCGCACTCAATCGCCTCGCTGCTTTTGCCAAGCTTGGACAAACAGTACGCCCGATCACACAGCAGACCAATCCTCGCAATTTTTTTGGCATCTTCGGGTGCCTCCTGAGAGGCCAGAATCTTTTCGGCGCGAACTAGATCAGTAACGGCCTCTTCAAACTTACACTCACATCCAAGGACATAGGCCCGATATTTTAGCAAGGTTTCGTGTTCTCCACGCCCCGGCTGTTCTGTCTCCCTTATTTTTTGCATCGCATCAATTTTCTTATAGAAAGAGGCCGCTTCATCGGGGGGAATTGGAAAGTTATCGCGACAACACAGCCTATCTGCTTCATAGACGATTGCCGAAAACAGCTTTAGTTTCTCTTCTGACCAATCTGACCACTCAGCACCTCGCCTTTTATCAATCTGCGCATCAAGTGTGCTGCACCAATGCGCCATTGCGGTCTCTGCAATCTGTTCTTTTTCGTCGAGGTATTTTTGATAAATTATGTCAATCACTTGTTCGGTTTTCACAACAGCCCCCACCAATTTTTTTCTTTCGAACGATATTTTGCTTATTGCGAGGATACACTATGACCGCTGGATTGCGAACTTCAATGTTTGTTGACTTCGCCAGCTTCATGCTCGCGAGAGTAAGCCTTTGGACCTGTCGCGGTTTGATGCCGCCCCTTTGATAGCATTTACTGCAACAAAGGAGATTGACTATGGGACTGAAACGGACGGACGAATTCCGCCAGGATGCGGTGCGTATCGCGCTGACCAGTGGGCTTACGCGTAAGCAGGTGGCTGATGATTTGGGTGTCGGGATGTCGACGCTGAACAAATGGATCACAGCCCATCGGGACACAGATGAAGTGTCGAAAGAAGATCTGAGCCTCGCCAAAGAGAATGATCGACTTCGACGAGAGATCCGGCTCCTCAAGGAGGAGAGGGAAATCCTAAAAAACCGTTCTGGGTTGGGGCCCGCCTGTGCGCGGTAGAAACAGCCTGTGCTACAGTTGCGCTATGAAGGGCAGCGGCCGTTCGCTTAATGGTGGTCCGTCTTAGGGCGGAACCCCGTTAAAAAACGTGGTCCATGGGTTGATGCGAACTTGAGAGTGGTGACGCTGCTTTGCGGTGATCCCGGTTAGGAAGATGACGGATTTGCATAGCCCACGCCCTTCTGTTGCCAACAGGAGGATCAAAGATGGCAAAGCAAAAGACCTGCAAGACACCAGCAATCGAGACGAGGAATGTCGGCGCTGCGGCTGTTGATATCGGTTCGCGTGAACACATGGCGGCAGTCAATCCCGACGTGACGGACGCGCCGCCGCGCGACCTGCGCTACCGATATCGGGGTGGACAGAAGCGAAGGGCAGCAATGCATAGGACCAGCCATTGGCTGGTTCCAGCATGAACTCACAGAGTGCAGAATTTCAAGACGTTCGCTGACCCGTCACTAATGGTGGTTATCTTTCCGGGCCGTAAAGCTCAATAATTTTTCGACTAATTTCAATAGCAGCAGCGAAAGTCAACAACCAAAACCAAAAGTAATTCCGTTCAAATTCCGTGAGCTCATCGGGCATTTTTAATTCCTTGGCGTCAATGACTAGAACGTTCAAATCTGACAAATCACTCGCAAAAAGTTCAACTAACTTAGAGACTCTTAAACCTGATCGCTCCATTGCTGTTTTGATAGGATGATAGGCTTCTTTTACTCCTGAAAGGAAGCATTGGACGTCACTGTGACCAAGGTTTTCGGCAGCTCGGCTGGGTGCCGCAGCCCAAACCAAGCTGTTTCGTCGTAGATTATCAAGTGAGTGGCATACCTGATCTTCATTACTCACCGAAGGACAAGTATGGTTTTTCAGGTTATCCATACCACGTTGAAAATGTTGACCCAGTATGTTGGCAAATTTACTTGTAGGGTTTGGATTTTGCACATCGCAATATGGTCGATATTGTGCGGCGATGTCTGCTACCGCAACCATACCCGTAGAAACGCGCCTCTCGATTTCGAACTGACGGATCAGATTGATTTGCGTGTTGATCGTTTGACGTTCAATTTCTCGTTCTCTAAGAACATCGTTGATTTCCAAAGTCGCTGCAATGACGCCTGCCGCTAGCGGAAGAACTAGGAGTATATCAGACAGAAATTTCGCGCGTCTTCGTATGGATTCACCTTTCAGTAACGCGAAAAAACAAAAGTAGATCAGTATGACTAATAGAAAGAAAGCTCCGACATATGTGAGTTCGGGTGAGCGCGATAATAACCACATATCAATTCCCATTTTGTTGATGCAATTTTGAAGCCGACATTGGTGCCGGATGCGGTATCAGTCAATACGGGCTCTTTTCCGCCAATGGCCGCTTTGGACTTCAAGGGTGAATATCGGCCAGTGATCTTGCCTATGCCGCTTTTCTCACTTTCGTCATTTCTACGTTTGATTTGCTCGGTAACCAAATTTAGAATACCAGATTTTCCAGAGCTCCCTGCACCCTCCAGACCGAGTACAAAGCTAACTTCGTTTGGTTGACTCTCGATTGCGCTTGCAAGCGCTCTGGCCACACTGATGTGGCCAAGACGATCTTCGTTCTCACCATTTATTGGTAAATCTACCGATTCAGTTTTCATACTTTATTCTAACAAATTACCACAGTGAAATTCAAAAGCCGCCTTGTAATTGGATCACATTGCAAGAGCCTCAATGCCAACGACCAAAAAATTTATATAGGCGCTATACTTTTTTGTTCTATATTTTGAAATAGTTTTTTTCCTAGACTCAACCATAAGAAATCCGGCACTATTTTCTAGATTTTTAGGAATATATTTTGTTTAAGGGTGTTGATCTTTCGGTCACTCATCTGACCGTCGCTGCGTTGTCAGCAATTTGCGCATACCGGTATCTGTCTGTGAACCAGGTTGCGACGATTGTTGGGGTGCGTCCAAAATCTGCCTCCGAGATGCTGCTTCGACTTGAACGAGCAAAATTGCTTGGCTCGTTTGGCAACACAGGTATTCGCGGATACGGCAAAACCCCAAAGATATATTTCATAACGAAGCGCGGGCATTCAGTTCTGGCAGAGGAACTCGAAGCCGAAGGTCAGACGGTTCCAGCTTTCAAGCCCATCAACATCACCAGTCGCTGGTCACCGTTGATGTTTCACCGCGTTGATACGCTTGATGTGTTGGCAGCGGTGGAACGGGATTGTGCAAGGATGAGCGAATACCGACTAGCTGGAACGTTGGTCGAATATCGCCGCGAGAAGATTGGTACACGGTGGCGCAAAGAAACTACTAATTATGTGTCTTCAACCCAAACGCCAGAGAACAAGATCGTACCGGACGCTGGGTTTGCGGTTGAGAATCTTGCTAGCGGCAAGCGGGCGCTTTTCCTGATCGAAGTCGATTGTGGCACCACCCGCCTCACCACCAAACAAACAGACAATGACATCGCCACCTTCACCAATAAGCTAGCCCAATATGATCGGTACCTCGCCAGTGGCTTGGTTGCGGATCGACATGCCCGCCTTGGCAAGTTCAATGGATTTCACCTGCTTGTCGTCACCACCACCGACCAGCGCGTAGCCAATATGCGAAACGCTGCTGCAAAGCTCTCACCAGATTTTCACCAATTTTATCGTTTCAGTACCCTCAACGCCGTGCGCCAAAACTTGCTGCATGATGGCTGGCTAAGCAGGGATCATGCAGATCATTCAAAATACTCTTTATTAAAAGGAAGCTAATCTATGAAGGTCACCATTAATCACGTTCAGAAGACAACTGGAATGATCCGGAAGACCACCTTTCACGGTGTGTCCGTCAGAATTGATTTTAACGCCGAAGAGCTGGCGGTGATCAACGAGCGAAAGCTTGGAGTTGATATCGTGCTAGAGCGTGGATACCCGGCTGATATGTCCGACATGGCTGCCGAAAAACACGCGAACCGAGGTTTGGGTCGCAAGCTTCTCACAGCCGCCGTTAGCGGTGCTGACGCCAATAATTTCAACCTAACCGTCAACAAGCTGATGAAAGGCGAAGACGTCTATTTCTTTAGCACGCCGGTGGAAGCCAAAGAATATGAGGAGGCCCTGAAAAACGGCTTGGTTAATCTCAAGGGTTGGATTGTCGGCAACGCTGAGGTCGAAAAGGAAACCACGAGCTTCGAACTCTAGTGGGGGACGATATTGCAGAAATGCTTGGGGGCTTTATTGCCCTCACGCTCCTGTTGGGTGTGGTGGCGGTTGTTGCCATCATGGCCAGCTTCGTGGTGGTTCCCGTCGGCCTGGTTGGCGCAGGATCGCTGTATTTCATCTATAACATTCATTTGCCGGAGAAGCGCCGGAAAGAAGCTCAGGGGCGTACACAGGCGCTATACAAACAGGCTCAGACGCTTTCGCCTTCGTTTGATCATCTGGAGCAAGCAATGTTTGAGGTGGGCATCGACACCGTGTTGCTGCACCGCATCGCTAGAGCGCTATACGATCAAGAAGGCTTGCGACCGCCTGTCTTGCCGCCAGTTGGTGACGACCCTATCAAGCTGGCACGGTATCAGGACACGCTTGAAACCTTCATCAACCATGCACAACCGGATCACTATGAGCGGTTTGAAAAGAAGCTGATCGCGGCACTCACACCCTGCATTCCACTCGGCCTAGATGGCGACGAAATGTTTCTTTCCGAGCGCAAACTCAGCAAACAAGAAATTGAAAAGCTGATCTTGCGGTTTGTGAATGATGGCAGCTTGTTTAAACCGTTGATCGATCAGTTAGACGAAAATTTCCGCGATGAGGGGGAGGTCTATCCAGGCAAATCCAAACACAGTGACTATGCATGGCGATACCTGAAGGAAACGCCGCTCTTGGATTTGGCGGAAGCGACAGACGCGATTTCTTTGTCGGATCGTATGTATCACACATACCTGCTTGGTTCGTCTGGGTCAGGCAAGACCAACCTCATCGAGAACATCATCGCGCATGATCTCAAGAGTGACGAAGATTGCTGTGTTGTAGTGATTGATAGCCAGACGCAGCTCACCGACAAGTTGGCCCGATTGAAGGTGCCTAATACAACATACATCACGCCCAAGTTCGAATTGGCGTTGAACCTGTTTGATGTAGGATACGCGGACATGAGGGGCAGGGGGATCGAAGGCGAGACTTTGATCAACAAAACGGTCGGTCTGTTGAGTTTTGTCATGGAAGGCATGATGGGCGCAGATTTCACCAACCCGCAGCGAACCATCTTCCAGTATGTGATCCAACTGGTGATCAGCATTGAAGGTGGAAATATCAACACCTTCATGGATGTATTGGCTGATGGCGGGCAGGAGCGGTACGCCGGTGACATCGCCAAACTCGATGAAAACCTGCAACGCTTCTTCACCGTCGATTATCCAGCCAATGATTATAAGCGAACTAGAGAGGCCATACGGAGGCGGTTGGATAGCTTGTTGCTCAACCCAACCTTTCGGCGGCTATTCTCTGCCACAGAGAACAAGATCGAAATGCTCGAGGAACTGGAGAGTCAGAACCTCATCATCATTGATACCAACAAACCGATGCTGGATGACGCAGCTTCTGCGTTCTTTGGCCGCTTGTTCATTGCCATGATCCTGCAGGCATCGCATCAACGTTTCAAAGGCGGCGCGTATCAACGCCCTGTCTATTTGATCGTCGATGAAGCACATGAGTATTTCGACAAGTCGATATCAGACATGTTGGAACAGGCCAGAAAGGCCAACATCGGCTTGATCGTTGCGCATCAATCAATCTCGCAAAGTCGTGGTGGCAAAACCGGCAGCAACATCGCAGATCCTTTGATGGTGAACACGGCCACCAAATTGATTTGGACCTCATTCAAAGAAGATGCTGCCAAGTTTGCGGGCAGCATGCAGATCAAGCCCGAAGACATCCTCAATCTGCCGCAGTTCACCTTTGGCATGCACACACGAAAACAAGGTTTCATGCCGATCAAAGGTGAAAAAAATCCACTGCAGGATTTCCCCAAGCATGAAGACATGGGCGAGCTTAAAGCGCGTATGGAAGAGAAATATGGCCAAGAAAAAGAAGAGGTGAAATCAAAAGAAGAAATGGTAGATTTTGAGAAAGAAGAAGACGGCAAAAATACTGAAGAAGATACCAACAAGGAAATCAGGAAAGCCGCCGATGAAAAACCAATGGTGCCTCCAGATGTAGAGGCAATTTAGAGTGCCTTAAGGGTGACACTGAGCTTTCTGTCTTAGCTGTAACGATGTTTTTCAACGCGTTTGCTCAGCACAAAGGGCGGCGGGTGGGATATAGTTGAATACTCATCTATATTTCGGACTAGATTTTACTATTATCTATCTGATCTTGTGTAGTTATTACCGTTCATCAAGTCGGTTAGAAATCCGTCTTGATATCCAGTACGAAAGCAGGCCTGACGGTACCGTTAAAAAAACCGCCCCGTTGAATTGGGCGGTTTCGGCTTTGGGGTTATCCCATCGCGGCAGCTAGTTGTTCGGGTGGGCCGAATATGACGGCTTCAGCCAGAGCCAACGCCTCGAATACAATCATGTTTCGGGGTTCAAAGTCATAGAACCGGCGTTTCTTTTTGGGGAGATAGCCTAGCAGGTCTGGGTGCCGTGCGACTAGGCTCTCAGCCTCTTCGTACTTGGACTGAAACTCTCGGGGCCGAGGCACCGATACATCCAGAACATAGTTGTGGCTGGCCAGTTCGCTGATCGAACCAATCAGTCGCTTGGCTCGTGACCCTTTCTTGCAGTCTCCATCGCATTTTTCGGTGACCACGACGTCTGGTTTCAGGGTGTTGATCAGCTCCTGCACAAAGCCAACTAAGTCGCTTGATTTCTTCGATACTCGGGTGGTGATAGCCCAGTCAATCAACTTGTTGCCGTCAAGGAACACGTATCCGACTCGTCCAGTGGCCACCGCAATCGACAACACCTTAAGCGCGGCCATGGTCGGTCGTTTCAGTTAATCGGCGCTTGAGGCGCGCCAACGAGCTCGGACGGTTAAAGGTGCTCATGGCTTTGCGCCCAGGGGCGGGAAGAGATGCCAGTCGCACAGACAGGTGCTCGCGGCTACCAGCCATGACTTCTTCAAAGAAGCTTTCGAACGACCGGCCATAGATCAAAGATAATTCTACAATCTCCACTACATTTGGCTGTCGTTTGCCGTGTTCAAGGTCTGACACGACCGACTGATGAACTGATAAAAGGTGCGCAAGATCAGCTTGCGTATAGCCCGCTTTCTTCCGCGCTAGGCGCAGATCAAGGGCAAATTGAGAACTCATATGGTGTACTTAGCGATTAATCCTCGTGGTGGGAGGATACTCAGTCTATGTCGCCAAAGGCCCTGTTTCTAGCAGGCAAGATATCATTCAGGATTATATTTTCGGGCGGGATCGCGCATTGCAGGACAAACGGTTTGCAATGGGTGCGTGCGCATAACCAGACCCCTAACGGGTCTGGAAACAAGCGAACGTCCACAACTGCGTGTTCGTCTCTGAAAATGCACAAGAACAGGGCTCAGCAACATCTTCGGACTAATGTGGTATGAGCCCCGGAGAGCGGCTGAGCAAGCCGAGGCTGGATGACAATTATACGCGTTTGAAACATAATCCTTTCATTGGAAGACACATTCGAAAACCTGGCAAGGCTTTGGCTAGGATGCAAGATATTGTCAAAGGAAACGCCGCCCAAAGTGGGCGGCGGTCTTTAATACTCAGATGCAAGCATGATGGTTATGACGCGATGAGTGCAGCCTTCGTTGGCTGGGTTTTCGCTTCCGGCAGTTAAGTCTGGGGTGTAGTAGTCGATCTTCCAGAATACGTTTTCGCCAGAAATCTCCACTGCGCCAAAGTCATGTTCGCCCCAAGGATCGATGTCGTCGCTGAAGCCTGCAAACTCCTTCACGGCCAGCATCAACTCGCGCATCAGTTGATCACCCAGGGCTTGAACGCCAGCGGTGAGCATGACCGATCCGTTGCCTAACCCGTCGCGCCGAAACCGATCATTCAGTTCGCGGATTTTGAGGTGAGGTGGCGCGTCTTGTGTCGACCAGACAAACGTTGTTTTGCCTTCGCACAGGTGACAGTGTTCAGCATCAAGCACGGTTTCCAATTCGTACAATCCACTATCTGGATTGAAACAGGCCCAAGCGTCCTTGACGACACGTTCTGATCTGCACGTTTGGCAACGTGGGACAGAACCCACATCACCAGCAATATCTTCTTGAAGTATTCCCATGGATATCTCCTTCAGCATGGAGCGAGCAGGAGAAATTTCCTGCGCGCTCCGCTGAAGGCGATGAAGAACGATCTGCACTAAGTGTGCCGAAGACAAGCAGTCCGCTCTAGCAGTCAACTTATGAGTGGAGGTGATATCTTGATAACTTGCCTGCTAGATGGCTTTTCAATCGAGCCGCATACTTCTGCAATGCGTTCTCCCATCATTGGCTTGGCATATCGCCAATACGACACCCCAACGCCTTTTTGCTTTGATCCACATGCCCGTCTTTTGCACTCATACCTGATTGGCCAAACAGGTGCCGGAAAATCAACCTTGTTGCAAAACATGGCTTGGCAGGACGCTACGAACGGAGCTGGTTTTTGTTTGATCGATCCACATGGTGATTTAGCGGAAAGCCTTAATGAAAACATCAAAGAAGAGCACTTGTATTGGGACGTGGCAGACCAAGGCTGTCCCTTTGGATACAACCCACTCAAGCGCGTATCTGCTCAATTTCGACCTTTGGTCGCGTCCGGTTTGATCGAAACACTGAAGAAGCAATGGCCAGATGCCTGGGGTGCTCGCATGGAACATTTATTGCGTCACGCAATTCTTGCTCTCATGGAACAACCAGCCGCCGACCTGCGCGACCTCATGCGCCTTTTTGTATACAAGGGCTATCGGCGTCAGGTCACTGAAAGTCTAACTGATCCGCAAGTTCGCTTTTTCTGGAAGCATGAATTTCCTGCACTTAATTACCAAACCAGCGCAGACGGTGCGTCGCCAATCGCTAACAAGGTGGGTGCATTCTTAACCCATCCAACTGTGCGCACAGCTTTGTGCGAACCGGAACAACCACTTAGCTTCCGATCGATCATGGACAGCGGGCAAATCTTGATTGTGAACCTAGCCAAAGGACGCATCGGCGCAGATATTTCAAATGTCATGGGGGGATTGATCACCTCAAGCATCATGCAGGCAGCCACCACCAGGCATGGCTTGCCGGAAGCCGCCCGCAGACCGTTCTTTTTGTATGTTGATGAGTTCCAGAACCTCACCACCAAGTCGTTTGCCGGTATGCTGTCTGAAGCCAGAAAATATGGTTTGGGACTTGTTCTAGCGCACCAACATTTATCTCAGATCGACAATGATGTGCGCGACGCGATTGTAGGCAACGTTGGAAATATGGTGGTGTTCAGGGTGGGCGCGAGTGACGCGCCGTTCTTTGAGCGACTGATGCCGACATTCTCCGCTTACGATTTTCAAAACCAGCCGAACCACCGCGCCAATGTTTTGATGACGCACCAAAGCGAGCGGCTGAAGCCATTCACCGCGTCGATGTTTCGCCCGTATCATGGGGCGGGATAGTTTGGCTGCTATTCTTTGCAGCTGTACCACGTACCCTACGGATATGGAAAAACGAGAACATTTAGACCGCCATTTAGAACTATGCCGCCGCATATATGAACGCATGAAAGCAAACGGTAATTGGCCGTGGTCGGATTCGCATGAATCTGAGGATGTGTTAGAGGCCGAAGACCAATCGAATTTCGCATGAAACCGTGTTTTGGATACATCCGAGTGTCCACCAAAGAGCAAGCCGATGGTGCTTCACTCGACGCACAAAAGGATGCAATCACGGCCTTTGCGAGTCAAAATGATCTGATCATCACGAAGTGGTTTGAAGAACAGGAAACGGCGTCAAAGGTGGGTCGCCCGCTTTTTGCTGATATGCGACAGCAACTGCAAAGCGGGCTCGCTGAAGGTATTATCATTCACCGCATCGACCGTTCGTCCCGAAACTACACCGACTGGGCACATATCGATCAACTTTCCCAACAAGGTATCAAGGTGTACTTTGCTGCGGATGGACTTGATTTTGAAAGCGCTGGTGGTCGCCTGATGGCAGATATCCAAATGGTGCTAGCGGCTCATTATTCCCGCAACCTTAGCTTCGAAGTGAAGAAAGGGCTTTATGGCAGGATCAAGCAGGGCCAATACCCATTCAAGGCTCCGGTGGGTTATCTCGATAATGGCGAGGGGCAACCCAAGACAGTTGATCCAGTTAAAGGACCATTGGTGAAGTTAGCGTTCGAACTATACTGCTCTGGCGAGTACTCGATCACTAGCCTGAGCAAAGAAATGAGACGGCTTGGCCTCACCGGTTGGTATGGCAAGCCAGTTTCTCGCAGCAATATCGAAACCATTCTCCGCAATCCGTTTTTCATGGGCAAGATGCTTATTCGCGGGACGTTTTATGACGCAACCCACGAACCACTGATAACGGCTAGCCAATTCCAACGCGTGAAAGATGTCAAAGCGGGACGGCATCGCAAGAAAACAACTAAACACCAAATGGCATTACGGTCGCTCTTGATCTGTGCAGATTGCAAAACACTCCTAACCGGTGAGCGTCAAAAAGCGCATACATACTACCGCTGTCACACCTCGGGTTGCCCAAAGCTAAAAGCCGTTTTTGCAGTGTATTCAAACCCGCTAGACGCTTTGAATTCATGTCGAACCGACATCTTCAAACCAGTTCCTGGTATGGTACCTGCCGGATGTTTTGCACCAAATGTTAAATCTAAAACACTACCCATCTTTATACTTCTGCCTTTTTCTAGCGCTTTTCCGAGCTTGCGATAAAAATCCAAATAAGATGAAGATTAAAAAAAGCAAAGCACCGCCCCGCACAGAGAACGTCTCTGTTTTAGTAAAGATCAACCGAAAAGAATAGTATATGGAAAAAACGAGTACAAACGCAGCAATGGCACTAGCAATCCATCGGAAGAATTTCATTACCTCATCCATTATTTTTTCACTTTCGACAGAGATGTTGCAGATTGGGACTCGACGTGCAAGTTTAAACTTGTCAAATATACAATATACCTTCGCAGCCTTGGAGGGAAAAATGTAATCAAATCCGAATTACAGGTATAGACTCGTCTTGAATAAGGCAAAGTATCTACCGCATATGAAATTTGACAGCACAGCGTTTTTAGTGTCGCGAAAATCTGGTTCGCTTTTTTTGAATGATTAGGTGTCGGATTCATAATTGAAATTTAACGGTGCGGCGAGAGCGACCGCCAAAAGAAACACCCTTAGACATCGGTCAGAGCGTGTTGCAATCCGCCGCCAAACTTTGAGACCGCCAAACATGATCTCAATCATTGCCTGACAATGCATTGTGCAGCACCGTCACGAGAGGGGCGGTCGCGTCTTTTGTAGCGCCGCTTGTCGTACTTGATAACTTTGTCACGTGACTTCCAGCTCGGGATGCAAGGTGTGATGCCCACTGAACCACGCCGGGTTTGCCAGAGGCTAATTTGTCTTAGTTACGCGGCCATATCTGATCTTTCCATAGCGGCATAGAAGTGTGCCTCTGCTTCGGCTGGTGGGATGTTCCCGATTGGCTCCAGCAGACGGCGATTGTT
>JBDVKF010000043.1:0-3824 GCA_039960995.1 Paracoccaceae bacterium
AATTTTCTGAAACCAGAACACTGTTCTCCGCTCACCTAAACATGCCGCAAAATGTGAAAGAAAAACCTGCATTTCGGAATATTATTCTGCCGGATTTACTCAAAATGCTCGACATTGGAGTTTTTCAACAGAATAAGCCCATTGTGTGAGTCCAGTTTTCCTGCTGCGTGCGCTCGCAGCGTGAAAAATGCTGCGTCAGCGTAAAAGTTAGTGCTGCCGCGCAGCGGTAAAACCAGCCATTCATGCAGAGTGCAGCAAAGATCAGAGGTCGAACTCAAGGATTGCGGGACAGAGCCGCCTTTTGCTCGTGCAGCTATTGCTCGTGCAGCATTTTCTCGCGCCCGCGGCACGGGGCTCTCTGCGACGCGGCGAATTTCCCCAGACCGGACGTTCGATCACGTCAGAATGGGCAGAAACCAAACGGACCTTTCGCGGCACTCTGGTCCAACAATTAAGGCGAGGACAATGGTTGCATCCGCTGTGATTGTATCAGGGCGTGCTTTAGCATCAACACGATATAGCCAAATCAAATCGAAGCGAAGCGAAGCGAAACGAATTGTTGCTGCGCGCATAAGCTATCTGACGCTATCTAGATAAGTAAGGACCTGATCAGGCGCATCGCCAGCATTCGCGCCGCTCTCATAGAGCGCGCGGATCAACAGAATATCATTGACTTTTTTGCTTGCTGAAACCTCAAGAGTGTCGTCGAATGAAAAGAAATCGGTTCCGCTGGCGTCTTGTCGCGGGCCCAAAGTATGTAAGACTTCCTCCCAGACACAGGAACTGAGCTTATCTGCTTCAAGATCCGACGGGATCGAAACATAGGCTCCTCTTGTGACACCGTCCTTGTCCCACGATGCATAAAAGCAACCAGACGTGTCACCTTCTGCCTGCCGTCGCGCGCGTGCGCTACTGACCCCCCACAAGGTATTGAGCTGAGCGAGCGTTGAGCGGTCTGCAATGACAATGACGATGTCTGTGTGGATCGGCTCTGCTGTTCCCAGTTTCACCGCAACCTGGCGACCTGCTGGTCCGCCCTCGACCTGCTCAAACTGCGATTGATCTGGGCTATCTGACCAATCGCGGGGAAGCACAAAATCTTCCCACTCGTTAAAAAAGGTTTCGCCAAATGGCGACGTGACATTCTGTTCTACAGCTGATTGCACCTCAGCCAGATAGCGAGCCGCTCGGCTGTCATGCGAGATGACAAGCACACGAGGAGGATGCGTCCAAAGACGAATCTCATTGTCGTCTGATGAGATGATCGACCGAGCATCAGCGAGAAACGTATCTGAGATGTCTTGGGCGTTTGGAATTGAATCACCTTCGGTTTGAAAAAGCTGAACTGCCTCAATATCTGCAATCGTATCGACCATCCGCTGTGCCTGAAGTTCACTGCCCCCGCGCATAAAACGACTGAGGAACAGGCTTTCATCTTCCGCCCAGAACAGGTTGAGATCTCCGGTGCCTTTTTCACGGGTATCGTAGACGTAGACTAGGTCCTCATGCGCGACTGTTTTGCCGATGAACGGGATTGCGGATCGCTTGTGATAATGCGTTGTCGTGACCAGATCGGTGCTGAGATAATACATGCCTAGGACAACGGTATAGATGATGAGAGACCCTGCCAGAAAGATACGACTGAGGGCGATGTAGTCGCCCTGCACCTTGAAGCCACCCGGCCCATGCGTCGTCGCCTCTCCCATGTAATAGAGATATTCGGTGCTTTGACCCGGCCACTTGAATCTATGGAAGACACGCACAACAGCGATGGCAAGATGCATGGCGCAGATCGCGGCGATAACAATAATCGGTAAAACCGCTATGATATGGACCCAGTTGGGCATCGAGAGAACCAGATTGTCCCATGCGACAAAGATCGTTCGTTCCGGAAATATGAAGGGAAGGCCAAAGATCAGACCAATCATGGCGACGAACGGCAATGTGCAAATCGTGCCAAGCAGTTGAGCCTTCCCAACTGTCTTTGGGCCCAATTTGTTGAGCGCGGCTTCGATGTCTTGCGTCTGATTGGCAGTCAGAGGTTTTTTACGGCCCAACCACTTGACCAATTTCGGAGCATATTTGCCACTAATAGCCCTGCTGATGGAGGCGACCAATCCTCCACTTACAAAAGACATCTGTTACCTCTCAAGTCATGTTTGCAAGCGCGCGCGACACCTGACGGCATATCCCGCCGAATAATGGTACCGTCGACTGGAGAGCTTTGCAAAAAATGCAACCATCTCCGCATATGTACTCACCTTTTTCGGCGGGGGAGACGGGCGGAATATACTAACCGGTCGTAGGAAGGCGGAAAACCTGTACAACATTTATCCGAAATGTTGTATCCAATCGCAATCTATTGATTTTTGGCAGTCAATTCTGCTTCGTGACGAAACGAAAAGTGATGTTCCCCTTCGTTATGTAGTTTTCTGCATTTAGAACATCAAAAATTTGGAACAACACCCGTGTGTCCTCGAATTCAAATACCCCACTTGCGTGATCTTCGTTGTTTTCTAACGTCGTTGATGAAATGGTATCGATGACCGTGAAACCGCGCTCGGTCATCTCTTGTTCGAAGTATGCGACGGCCTGATCAAAGGTGATACCAGACTCCCTGTCAAAAAAGTAATGCAGGCTGCTTGCATCATCCTCTGATCCAAAGGCACTTGGTGTCATGTCTTGAAAAAAGCTTTGGGAGCCGCGCGGTTGCCCGCGTCCGCGAAGGGATACAGGGTGCAAGGGAACAACGCCCTGCGTGAAGGTTTCTTTTGGTTCATCAAGATAGCGCAGCACGTATGCCACGCGGTCCGGCGAGACGTAGTCTGGATGCCCCGCGATGACCCAGCCAAAGCTTTCCGCCTGATCCTCTACTGAATTTGTCCGACCGTATCTTGTTGTGTTTGTTTCCTGCTCTTCCGGTAGCTTCCAACCAATGTAAGATTGGCTGTTGAAGGGGATCTGATCGCCTTCAAAATACTCGCCACTAACGGATGTTTTGGCTGTCCAACCAACATTGGTCGCGAAATCGAAGACGAGGCTTGAACTGTCGCTGAAATTACTCTGTTTTCCAGTTTCGGGATCAAGATGATAGTACTGCAGTACATGCGCATATTCGTGCATAAAAATGCTTAGACGATCATTTTCTGTGGTCTCGCTACTGAAACCACCTGAACTACCCTCAAAAAAGGCAGTCCCCAAAAAGATGTAGGGGCCACTGGCTGTCGCGACTGTGTTTGGTCGAACAATACGGCCGCTGGTCTCACTGCTTGCGGCGACAATAGCCTTTGGGGGGCTTTCTAACATTCTTGCAGGGACAGCGTCCAGAACGCGGATAATTTCGTCTATCTCTTCTTGCGAAAAAGGTCTGCTTTCGGTCTCTAAGATTGGAATACCTCTATGGTTCGCAACCTCTTGAGCTGACGCCGGGGGTGTGACGACACCAAGCGCTGCCTCCTGCTCGAGGGTCAGCGCCTCGAAATGGCTTTGTTGCACAAATCGGATGAGGTACGGACTTCCCCTTTCCCCAGACGGATTTAGCCTACGGGCTCTGTGACGGGTATGCCAAGAGCGGTGTAGCGATTGAGGACCGCGATGCGGATCTGGATCTCCGCGACCTGCCTTTCGAAGTCACGAGCCATAAGCGATTGGCCCATGAGTTTGACACAGTGCATCTTCGTTTTGACACGGCTTCGACGGTGGTATCCGCTCCACCGTCGCCATAAGGCACGGCCTAGATATCGCGATGCTTGGACTGCTTCGTTACGAGCAATGGCTCCGGCGCTCGTGGGCGTCCAAGGCTTAGCATTCTTGCGTGGCGGAAT
>JBDVKF010000044.1:0-221950 GCA_039960995.1 Paracoccaceae bacterium
CAAGATCGTGGATTGGTACATGGACGGCAAGATCGAGATCGACCCGATGATCACGCACAAGCTGACATTGGACGAGATCAACCACGGCTTTGACCTGATGCACCAGGGCAAATCAATCAGAGCCGTCGTGGAGTTTTGATCCGCTGAGACGCCAATGAATTGCGTAATGGTGGGCGCGCGCAGTCTTGCCTACCAATCTGACTTAGGATCAGGTGCGCCAACTTAATACGCGGCGTTCAACCCATCCGATTGCAGCTGAGGTTATCACGCCTAAAAGCGACAGTATGACGACGCCGGCAAACAAACGTTCCAAATCGTACAACGATCCTGCTTCGAGGATGTAAGCGCCGATCCCGTATTGCGCGCCCAGCATTTCTGCAGCGACCAACAGGATGATGGCAATTGCCAGTGATATGCGTAACCCCGATAAAATGCCGGGCATAGCACCAGGAATGACGATCTTTCGCACGATGGAGAGCCAGGACAAGCCAAAGCTTTGGCCCATGCGGATTAGCGATCGATCCACGTTGTCCACGGCTCCGTATGTGGCGACAACAGTTGGAGTAAATGTTCCAAAGGCGATCAGTGCGTATTTCGATCCTTCGCCGATTCCAAACCAGATCACAAACAATGGCAAAAGCGCAATTTTTGGGATGGGGAATATCGCGGCGACGACCGGAACCAGACCAGAACGGATATAGGAAAATAACCCGATCAGGACGCCAACACTGATGCCGACGCTGACTCCGATTGCTGCACCCACAAACAAGCGGGACAACGAGGGTCCAAGATGCTGGAATAAAAGTCCTGAGTTCCACAATTCCCCAAACGTGGCGAGGACGTCAGATGGTTTTGGCAATGAAAGAGGTGAAATCCAGCCTGACCGCGTCCCCCATTCCAACAAGGCAATCACGAAAAGGAAGACAATCGCACCGATCCATCGGTGTGACACTGGGGCAAATCCGCCGCCCCTAAACCGAACTTCCAATGATTGTGTGTTCAGGGGGGTTGCATCAGACATCAATCAATTCCTCGTCTGCGGCACGTGCTTCATCGCGCATCAATTCCCAAAGATGTTTTTGTGTCGAGTCCAAATCCGCATCACCATAACTGCGATCAGACAGGGGTTTGGTGATGCCTACGATTTCTCGGATTTGACCGGGGCGACGCGACAGAACCACGATTTTATGTCCAAGGCGAACAGCTTCGGCCAGATTGTGGGTCACATAAACAGCTGTGAAAGGCTGTCGGGCCCACAACCCGATCAGGTCGTCCATGAGCAATTCACGCGTCTGACTGTCGAGCGCAGAAAGAGGTTCGTCCATAAGCATGACCGCCGGTCGCACAGCCAATGCGCGCGCAATGGCCACGCGTTGTTTCATACCGCCCGACAATTGTTTGGGTAACGCGTCAGCAAAATCAGTCAGCTTCGTCCGAACCAACATATCCGATATTATATCCTCGGCGGCTGATCCTCGAATGTCATGATCTTCTAAAACCAGAGATATATTTCCGCGCACGGTGCGCCATGGCAGCAATGCGAAGTCTTGGAAAATGTAAGTGAGCGGGTTCAAGCATCCCTCAGGTGGCGTGCCCAACTGTAAGACACGTCCGTGATTCGGTCGTTCGAGTCCACCAAGAACCCTCAATAACGTGGATTTTCCACATCCGGATGGTCCGACAAGGCAGATAATCTGGCCAGAGGTTACATCCAAAGAAATATCCTGCAGCACTTTGGTTGCGCCATAGGAATGGCAGATGCCGTCCAGCTGAATATCCATGATCATCCTTGCCTGATGGAATCGGTCGAACCGCAATGACGACAGGGGTTCGATCAATTGAAGTTGTCGATCCTAGGCGCTAATCGTTTCGACGTAAGACCCGTCAACGAGCTGATCGATTGTAATGTCGGCGTCCACCAACCCTTCGGATTGGAACCAAGCAAGTTGGTCTTGAATCGACGCAACGTTCAACGCAGCCCCTTTGTTCAAGCGCATTGTGCCATTGATGATAGAAGGCGCTGCTTTGTCGAGAGGGCGATCAGTGTAGACGTATTTATGGATCAGATCGATCATGGCATCCTGATCAGCAGTCTGGTCAATCATTGCCGCCGCATAATCATCGACACCATTTGCAAAGCCAGCAAGGAAGCTTTCTGTCATGCCTCGTTCATTGGCGGCGTTTCCTGCGGATGTGAACACGGTGGTCACCTGATAATTCGGAATGAAATCCGAAACATTGGCCACCATGTGCCAAGCACCGACTTTGGCCAACGGTTTGGCGATATGCGGTACGATAGACCAGCCGTCGACTTGGCCAGATTTCATCGCACCGATGATCGCGCCCACCTTTTGCAATGGCGTGAATTGTAAATTTATCCCTTCGGCTGCTGCCATTTTCGCGCCCATGTAGTGGAACGATGAACCCGCCTGCGTCACGGCGTATTTCTTACCATCGAGATCTTTTAGCGTTTTGATACCTGCCTGATAAGATGTGTCCGATATCAAGTATTTTTGGCCATCGATACCGTCTTCTTCGGATAACGCGCCGCCAATCACCTTGATCGTCCCTTTTTGTGCAAGGCTAATCAAACCCCCAGACACAGCTGTTACGGCATAATCGATATCCCCAGAGGCAATCGCAACCGCCATTGGTTGTGCCGCCTGAAAGAACTCGAATTCGACATCCAAACCAGCATCAGCAAAGTAACCGCGTTCGGCGGCAATGAAACTGCCTGAATGTGACGTGAAACGCAGTGCGCCGACTTTGATCTTTTTATTTGCCGCTAATGTTGGTGATGTCAATCCGGTGGCAGCAGCTGCCCCGATCAATCGAAGCGTTTGTCGTCTGTTTAATGGTTTCATGTCTTCCTCCCTTAGAAATGAATTAGCCTACGTTTGCCCGAACGCAGGTCGATGGCTTTGGCCATTCCTTAGGCGGTAAGGATGCGCAATGTGTCCCGCATGGAATGATCTGGTCCACTGTTTTCATAGTATTGGATATGTTGATGAAGCGTCTGCCGATGAGTCAACTGAAAACCTTGGGTTGATCGGTTTGGTCCCGTCAAAATCAGCACGTAAGTCGACGGGTCAGTTGGTCGAAATGAACTGCACATTGAATGTGTGGCATTCATATGCGGTTGTTGTATCGATGACGCGTACTGTTTTAGGGATCAGGCCGCTTGAAACCCTAGACCGGAAATTTGACGCACATGCGACAGAATTTCGTCAACACCAGTTCCATGACGCAGGGCGGAAAACACAAATGGTTTTCCAGAGCGCATCCGCGTTGCATCCCGGTCCATTACATCGAGCGACGCACCGACATGCGGCGCAAGGTCCGTTTTGTTGATGATCAGTAGGTCGGATTTGGTAATCGCAGGCCCGCCTTTACGTGGAATTTCTTCTCCGGCGGCGGTGTCGATTACGTATAATGTTATATCCGCCAATTCAGGTGAAAAGGTTGCGGATAGATTGTCACCACCTGATTCAATCAAAATGACTTCGACATCTGGATGACGTTCTCGCATCTGAGCGACAGCCGCTAAATTGATCGAGGCGTCTTCGCGAATGGCCGTGTGTGGGCAGCCCCCGGTTTCCACACCAATGATGCGATCGTTCGGCAGAATTTGGCGCCGCATCAATTCTTCAGCGTCTTCTCGGGTGTAAATGTCGTTGGTGATGACCCCGATGGAATGTTGATCCTTGAGAGCTTTGGCAAGCTCTGCCGTTAGGGTGGTTTTACCTGCACCAACAGGGCCACCAATTCCGATGCGTAATGGACCATTCATTTGGGTCATGTTCGGAAAATCCTTGTGTCCAGTGTTTCATGTCGCATCGAGGCGATGTCGGATGCAAAGGCCGATGAGGATATCGCGCTGAGCGGGGTCGCCAATGCATCTGCGCAAATGTCGTCAATGTATTCGGATAGGTTTGACAAAACACGCTGCCCTTCGGTCTGCCCCAATGGGACCAAGCGCACGGCCACGGAAACCAAATTTGATAGCGTTGCATGCAGGAAAACGCGGGCGGTTTGTTCAATCGGTATTTGTTTGGCCTGTGCAGCTGCGCCTACGGCCACAGGATAGGTGAACCTTGGCAAATCAAGCGACCAAAGCGCGTTTACCGTATCACAAAACGCGGCACCTTGCAGATCGGTTTCCTTCAGACGTTCTGCACTTGGGCAAAAGGCGCGCGCGATTGCATCGATATTTAACCGGCCATCGATGGACGCCGAATAGCTCGCATTCAGTAAAACAACGTCTGACTGTGCAGCGCCGTACGTGCAGATATCTTTCAACCATGCTTCAAGATGGGCGGCGGTTTTGATCCTGTCCGCGGCAATCTCGGTTTCGAGACCGCTGGAATAGGCAAACGCTCCAATTGGAAAGGACGGCGACATCCATTGCACAAGATGTAGCAATGGATCAGTCATGCGAATGCGAATGCGAGTGCCCGTGTTCATGCTGGTGGCCATGACTGTGGCCATGTGTGCGTCCGAACCCATATGCACCGCCTTCCGGTGTGAAAGGTTCAACCACGTCACGCACATTGGCCCCAATTTTGCTGAGCATGTCGGCCATAACGTGATCTTGCTGAATCAAAAGGCGGGTGTTTTCGATCTGGCAGGGCGTGTGCCGATTGCCAATGTGCCAGGCAATACGTGGCAGATCGTCTCCGGTGACTTCGAACAGTGCTTCGGGGGCGGCCAGCACTGTGATTTCGCCGTCTTGCGTTACCAAGACACCGCCATGATCCAAGGAGGTTGTGTTGGGCAAATCCACAAGTAGGGACGCACCCGATTGCAGCGTTAGAACCTTGCGCCGCAGAAAGCGATCTTCGTACGTTAAATACACTTCATCCAGCGGTTTGGCGTGGGCGTGATCGTGAAAGGACTGTGCGATCAACATGAAGGAGCTCTGCGAACTTGGGCCGAACCGAAATCGAAGAGATCAGGGCCCGAAGAGGTGGCAATTAGAGTCATCAGTATCATCCGCGCAATCTGTCCGACTGCAGGGATAAGAGCTACCCATGAGGATAGCAATTATGATCATGTTTTGAGGAAGTGCTTAAATTTTAAGCGCTCTTGTTTTTGCGCTGCTTCCGCATTGCGGCCGCACCTGCAATCGCTCCCATCGCCAACATCAAACCAAGACCGCTGGCTGGCAATGGAACCGGTGTTAGCGAATCGGTTCCATCAGCATCAACGCCGTCTTCGTTTTCCGCGACAGCTTCTTCATCCGTTGTTTCCAGTGGTTCTTGACCATCAAAAAACGGCTGAACCGGTGCTATGCCACCAACCCCGGACGATGCGGCGCTGGTTGCCTGCTCAAGAGTCAGACCACTTGATCGCGGATCTTCCACTCTTTCAAAGTCAATTTGAGCGCTGACACTGGTTTCTACAGTAGTACTACCATCTGCGGTCGTCTCGGCTGCTGACGTTTTGACGGCGACATTGCCTGTAAAGCGAAAGACAGATTCTTCGAGCGTGTTCAGCGTGTTACCTGCTGCACCCGCAGCGCTTGCGCCTAGAGAAATCGCAAGTGATGCAATGTCAGGCATCGTTACCGGCGCCCCGACGGGATATTGATCATCTGTTGAATCGTACGTAGCGGTCGGAGGCGTGCTAGAGATGTAGCCTAAGGCATCAACCAAATTTTCAGAGGGTTCAGGGACATCCCAAAACTCATCGTTATTTGTTGCCGCTTGTGCAGGTGCTCCAAACAAAACCATGCCAGCAACCATGCTGGTCAACGCGCCCCGTAAAAACATTCTTTTTCACTCCCCGTGTGAACCGATTGATTTTCCCGAACACAGTTATGACGCGATTCGACTAATAAGCCAAATAAAAGAAACAATCGGCGGAATTTCGCACATGCAATATGTGGCTGAATTACATCCGATATGCATTTGAACTGCTTGAGTTTCTAGAGCCGAGGTTGGTTAAGGATACCTTGATTGAGCGCCGCACACTCCTAGAACCTGATGTCACCCTTGAATGCTAAGCAACTCGAATGATCGGTGCTTGACTTGGCATTGCAAGAAGTCGTGCTGCTTCAGATGAAGGCCAATCTGAATAGGTGCTTGCGCATAGATAGTATCAGATACGGCGCAGCAGATACGTGTCCATGATCCACCCGTGCTGTTCGCGGGCGGCTTTGCGTGTGTTTACAATACGCACAGCTGTGTCCGCCAATGGGCCACTTTCCAGTATCTGTTCTTGCATACCAAGAAATGCACCCCACCAAATATGCAGGGTGTCATCTGTCAGTGATTGAAAGCTTGCTTCACCATCCAGCATGACAGCAACAGTTTCTGCATTGGCGGGCCAACCTTCGGCGCGCAAACAGCGCCCCGTCGTGATAGTGATAGGTCCATTCACCGTGTTCAGCGGAATGGTATGGGCCGCGGTGAGGGCTTGTAGTGCCGTGATGCCGGGAACGACGCGAATGTTGGGTGGGGGCGACAGCCGCTGCGCGATGCGCATTGTACTGTCATATAATGATGGATCGCCCCACACCATAAGCGCCACGGGTCCATCGATATTGGATGGCGCTAGGGCATCCATCCAACGCGTTGCAATTTGGTCATGCCATTGATCAACACGGTTCAAATACGGAAGATCGGGATCGCGAACGGGGTATTCAAACGGAATGATTGTTCCGGTCGCACCACAATCGGTAAGGATGCGGGTGCGGATCTCAGCTAGGTCATCTTTACCAGTACCCTTTTGGGGCATCAGGATCGTATGCGCATCGCGCAATGCTTGTGCGCCTTCTTGCGTGATATGCGCAAGACTGCCTGTTCCGACACCAACAAGCCACAGGTCTTTGATCACATTCATGCCCACACAAAAGAAATGCCCGGCCCCAAAACTATTGGAGCCGGGCCATAAAAGACAGGTCTTAAACTGCGCTGTATAGGCGCGGTGTGAACAAACCGGTTAGGGATGTCGAACGCGTCGCTTTGGCGATGGCTAGAATGCCCAGATCAATGACAGGTTCGATAATGACGACCAGCATATAAGCTACACCAAAGGTCCAAACAGCGCTGAAAGTTTCTGCGCCAACACCCTGACCGTAAAACACCCAGAACGCGACCCAAGCGACGACGCCACCTTGATACAATGCGGACAGGTTCAGAACATCTGAATAGGCAAGGTCAACATAGGCCCGGTCTTGCGGAATGATCCGGCGTGCAAGGGCATTCATGGCAAAGAGCGGCACCAAAAGAGTGGTCGCGTTGACAAAGATCATCGGCATATCGGTTGGTGCAAACAGCGAACCTTGGATCAAAAGTCCAAGGACAAGGCCAAATGCGGCCGGTGCGGCCCCAAGCAACAAGAACAGCGACGTTGCCAAAATAAAGTGGACTTCGGAAACGCCGACTGGAAAGTGCGGCAGAACTTCAAAGAAAAAGAAGGTGCCAATGGTGGCCAGTCCGGTTCTTAGTCCGAAGGCGGCGATGTTGCTTTTGGCAATCTCGCCAACGGCAAGTTTTGCGGCGTACCCTGTTGCGCCTGCCGCAGTGGCATAGGCGAGGGCCATTTTGGCTCCGTCAACAATTCCGGGTTCGATATGCATGGTAGTCCCTTTCTAAAATGCTGCCCCTCCGGCAGCGAATAAATGCGCGAACGCAATTGACGTGTTTACGGCAGGTCTCCTGACTTGTGGGTTGTCGCGCTTTTGGCCTTCCCAGCCCAAGATCGGACCAGTGGATATCCTTGGCGCTCTCCACTTACAGTTGCGGGGGCAGTCCGGGGCTTTCACCCGGTTCCCTTTTCAGCCACAAACCGTGGCACCGTAAAAAATACTTAGCTTGGAAAACGAAACTCGCACAAGCGCAAAGAGCGACATTTAAGCCTCTGCGAGCGGCCCAAATACGATCAATGCAGGTTGTGTGCTGATCTCGGTCTTAAGACTGGTTGCGAGGTCCGTCACGGTGGATCGCGTGATGCGTTGGTTAGGTCCGCTTACGTCTTCGGCAAGAATCGCGGGTTGGTCGGCAGGTAGCCCCAATTCAATCAACGTCGCGCATAATTTGGGAAAGGTTCTTTTGCCCATAAAGATCACGGTCGAGGCTGTCGGATCGGCCAATGCCTGCAGGTCGATATCTTCTGGCAACTGTCCAGATGCGTCATGTCCGGTGACAAACTGAACGCGTCGCGCAGTCATGCGTCGGGTCAAAGGAATACCAGCGGCGGCTGCTGCGGCACAGGCAGAAGGAATGCCCGGAATGATCTCGTATTCTATGCCAGCGTCGCGCAAGGCGATCAGCTCTTCTTCGAGGCGGCCAAAAATACCGCTGTCGCCAGATTTCAGACGCACCACGCGATGACCCATTTTGGCGTAATCGATCAAAAGGCGACTGACGTGGTGCTGTTTCGGCGAAGGGCGACCGGCGCGTTTCCCGACGCCAACCAAATCGGCTCCGTTGCGCGCGTGTTCCAAAATAGGTCCCGAGGACAAATCATCGAACAACACAGCATCCGCCCGCTTCAGGCGATCAACGGCCTTTAGGGTCAGCAATTCCGGATCGCCGGGACCTGACCCGACAAGGCTGACAAACCCGCTCATTTGTTGCCCTCAGTGGTGATCATGTGGAAAAAGGTTCCGGTCACGTGTCCGCGGTGTGATCCGGTTTCGGGCACAGCGTTTCCATCTGCATCCGCGACGCGGGCCAATGGTGCGTCAGGCTGATCCAAAATCGAGGAATAATGGAATTCATGACCGCGCAAAACAGTCCCCTTAGCGAGGCCCGGCATTTGCGCATCTAGGGTCGCTTGTCGGTATCCAAGATGGAATTTTCGTTTTTCATAGCTGGTGACCAAGCCCAATAAGCCAGCCATCTGATGTGCATGACCTTCCTTGTCGATCAATGTTCTACCCAAGGCCATGTAGCCGCCGCATTCACCATGAACAGGACGGGTTTCGGCGTGCTTACGCAACCCGTCCAGATAGACATTCGCGGCAGCAAGTTGACCCACATGCAATTCCGGGTACCCACCCGGCAACCAAACCAGATCGGCTGATGGGTCGGGTGCCTGATCAGCCAGCGGCGAAAACGGCAAGATTTCCGCCCCCGCATCGCGCCACCCTTTTAGGATATGCGGATAGGTAAACGAAAATGCAGCGTCTCGGGCCAATGCGATCCGTTGGGCGGGTGGTTGGGGTAGGGCACCGGATGTATCAGGGAGGGATTGGCCAAGTGCGGCTGATCGAATGGCCGCTAGATCGACATTGTCGCGTAGGAACGTCGCATATCCGGAAATCGCAGCCTCTAGATCGGGGTGTTCTACGGCTTGTATCAACCCAAGATGCCGTTCAGGAAGGGTAAGATCACCGCGGCGGGGCAACGACCCCAAAACCTTGATGCCGGCTTGATCCATGCCAACACGTGCAAGGCGTTCATGTCGTGGACTCGCGACCCGGTTCAGGATCACGCCCGCAAATGGCAATTCGGGACTATAGGTCTTGAACCCCAATGCGGTCGCAGCAGCCGATTGCGCTTGGCCACTGACATCGACAACCAAAATAACAGGCCAGCCCATCTGTTTGGCTGTTTCCGCGCTGCTTCCGAAACCGTTTTGTCCACGCGTGGCGACACCGTCATAGAGGCCCATGGACCCTTCGGCGATGCAAATATCTGCCCCGTTTGCCTGAGACGAGATTGCATTGAACAGGCTGCTGTCCATAGCCCAAGTGTCCAGATTAAACGACGCATGCCCACTGGCGGCCAGATGAAAGGCCGGGTCAATGTAATCAGGTCCCGATTTGAACGGTTGAACGCGCAAGCCATCCTGCGAAAGCGCGCGCAATAACCCCAACATCACTGTCGTTTTCCCGGTGCCCGAGGACGGCGCCGAGATCATCAATCCACGTTGTTCAATCATCGCCATGTGTCCAATCTGCCCATTGGCTGTCTGCGGTTTGCGGGCGGTATCTGCGATCGTAATCCGCCGCATAAAGACAGCTTTCGTCAAACCCTTCGCCTGCAAGGACAGGCCCAACCAAGATAAGTGCGGTTCGCGCGATGTGTGCGTCTACTTTCGACGCAATATCGCCAAGTGATCCGCGAATGATGCGTTCATCAGGCCAGCTTGCGCGATAGACGACTGCGACCGGACAATCGGACCCGTATGCTGGGGTCAAATCAGCGACAACCGTATCAAGGTTCTGGATCGACAGATGTAAGGCAAGCGTGGCCCCGGTGGCTGCGAAATTTTCCAGTGTTTCGCCTTCGGGCATTGACGATGCACGCCCTCGGGTGCGGGTCAAGACAACGGATTGCGCCAAGCCGGGCAAGGTCAGTTCTGTGCCCAATGTCGCCGCTGCGGCCGAAAACGACGGGACACCCGGCGTTACGCTGATGGGTATGGATTCCGCACGCAAACGGCGCATTTGTTCACCCATAGCAGACCAGACCGACAAATCACCCGAATGCAATCGGGCCACGTCCTGACCGGCAGAATGGGCCATTTTAATTTCGTTGATGATCGCGTCCAAATCCATTGAGGCCGTGTTCACGATGCGCGCGTCTTTCGGGCAATGGGCCAAAATGGCTTCGGGGACCAAAGAACCAGCATAGAGACAGACGGGGCATGACGCGATCAGGTCGCGACCACGCAAAGTTAGAAGGTCAGGCGCACCGGGGCCGGCGCCAATGAAATGAACGGTCATGTCGATGCTCCTTGCGCCAAGGCACATGTGGCCAGACGATCGGTTGATATTGAGCGCGGTGCAAGCAGGCGCGCGCAGGGACCCGCAGCAGCCAAAGCCGAGGCTTCGGCGACGCTTCCGGTGTGACGCGCGGCATGTGACGCGGTTGATTGGGTTTGCGTTGGTTGTGCTATCAGTTGGGGGGCACAGGCTTCAACGATTGGCAGGCCTAGTGCTTTGGCCAGCTCTAGAAACACATCTGTTTTTCCTTTGTCACTGACCGTTGCCAGATGCGTTACGTCAAGCGTCCCAGACGCTTGAGACAGCGCATCTCGTAAGCTCGCGACTGAGGCAGACCCTCGAAACCCAAAACCCGCGACGATCATAACACCACACTCCATTGCACGATCGGGTATTGAGATTTCCAACCCGTGCGTGATCCGATTTCTGTGACTTGAGACATTTCAAACCGCATCAGGTGGCCGCCGGATTGTTTTTGCGCTTGAACCAACAACGCTTCGGTTTCCAACGTGACGGCATTGATGACGATGCGAGTCCCGGCCTGAAGTGTTTGGAGCAACAAATCCAAAAGCGGTTGATCCAGCCCGCCACCGACAAATACGGCGTCCGGGTTTGGCAGTGTTTCGACGACATCCATCGCCTTGCCAGTGATCACGTTCAGATGCGATACGCCCAAAGCATCGGCATTGCGGGTTATGCGTTCTGCGCGGTCTGGGCGCGGTTCAATGGATGTCGCTGTCATCGTCGAATGGGACAACAACCATTCAATGGCAATGGAGCCTGAACCGCCGCCAATGTCCCACAAATGTTCGAAGGGCTTTGGTGCGAGCGCTGACAAGGTCAAAGCGCGCACAGGGCGTTTGGTCATTTGCCCATCACTGTCAAAGAAATCATCCGGGATGCCGCTGGTTGTGGGGACGACCTTGCCAGGACCTTGAATTGTCGCTGCAACACAGACGGGGTGTGTGAAGGTCTGCGCGCACGGCACATCGGCGCGTAAATCGGTTTGGGTTTCTTGTGGTCCACCAAGCGCCTCAAAAACCGACAGTTGCGATGCTCCAAATCCCAGATCCGTCAGATAGGACGCAAGTTCCGGAACGGCAGCGCCGTCACGCAAAAGGATTACGATCTGTTGGTTCGGGGCAAGATGCGGACGGAGCTTTGAAATTGGCGTTGCATGTAGGCCAAAGCACAAGCTGCACTCCAACGCCCACCCCAAACGATTTGCGGCTAAGGAAAACGTGGATGCGCCGGGAAAGGCCTGCCATTCACCCGCGTCCAAGCGATCTGCCAAGACTGTTCCAGCACCAAACCAAAAGGGATCACCTGATGCCAGCACCACGGTCTTTTGACCGCGCAACGCCATCAAATCATCCACGCCCTTGGCAAAAGGAACGGGCCATTCGATCATTTTTGCACTGCTATCTGTCACAAGCGCCAAATGACGTGGAGGGCCCATAATGATGCTTGCGGATGCAAGAATAGAACGGCTTGCAGTCGACAGTCCTTCAGGTCCATCTTCGCCCAATCCAATGATCGTCAACCACGGAGCATCACCCATCGCACATAACCTGCTTGTCCTTGGCGGCACCACCGAAGCAACGGCCCTGTGCCAACGCCTTGCTGAGGATGGTATCACAGGCACCGTATCCTTTGCCGGACGCGTGAAGCGGCCTGTGCGACAACCTTTGCCACAGCGTGTCGGTGGGTTTGGCGGCGTGGACGGCTTGGCTGAATATTTGTGCGCTAATAGCATTAGCCACGTGATCGACGCGACCCATCCTTTTGCGGCACAGATGAGCACGAATGCGATTGGCGCTTGTGCGCAGGTGAATATTCCCTTGATTGCGTTGACACGCACGCCTTGGCAAACCCAAGCCGGAGACCAATGGACCAACGTGCCCGAAATGGCCGCAGCGGTCGAGGCCCTGAAAGGGACGCCCAAACGGGTCATGTTGGCCGTTGGGCGCATGCATTTGGCTGAATTTGCGCCGAACCCTCAGCATTTCTATTTGCTGCGCTTGGTTGATCCGCCTGCTGTCGACTTGCCGTTCCCAAGACACGCCGTTGTCGTTGAACGGGGCCCGTTCAGCATCGACGCGGATTTGGATTTGATGCAAGCGCACGACATTGATCTCGTGGTGTCGAAGAACTCGGGCGGGGTTGGCGCGTATTCTAAAATTGCGGCGGCGCGCATGCTGGGTTTGACCGTCGTCATGATTGACAGACCGTCTATCCCCCCACGACTTGAGGCGCACAGTGTTGAGGCTGTGATGGACTGGCTGCCTCATGCTGTGACCGATCGGGGTGTGTAAACAATCGGTGCCCCGTCACGTTCGATGATGCGCGTGGTGGAGGACCCAACAATGACGATGGTGCGCATATCGGCCATATCTGCCGTGGTGTCGGGCAAAGGAACGACACGAATGGTCTCATCAGGTGTCGAAACAGCCCGCGCAAAAATAACGGGTCGCGCATCCCCACAAACGTCTTTCAACAGATCAAGCGCACGTTCAAACCCTTCGGGGCGCGATTTGGATCTGGGGTTATAAAATGCCATGGCAAAATCGGCTTCTGCAGCCAGCCTAAGGCGGGTTTCGATCAACGACCAAGGTTTCAGGTTGTCCGACAGGTTTATGGCGCAAAAATCATGTCCCAAGGGGGCACCAGCACGGGCCGCCGCCGCAAGCATCGCTGTGATGCCGGGAGCCACGCTGATGTCCAAAGACCGCCATTCTGCCGGGCCGTTTTCAACGGCCTCAAACACGGCAGACGCCATTGCGAACACGCCTGGATCACCTGAGGACACGACAACCACGTGTTTGCCATTTGCCGCCATTTCAAGGGCATGACGCGACCTGTCCAATTCCACGCGGTTGTCGCTTGAGTGCAATGTTAAACCGTCTCGTTCGGCAACCCGTGCAACATAAGGGATATAGCCAACGACATCCGTTGCTTTGGCCAGTGCGTCTTGCACCTGAGGCGTCACAAGGTCATCTGCCCCGGGGCCAAGGCCTGCTATGACAAGCGACCCTGTCATGGTCGTCTACCCTGACCGTGCACGACGATAATTGAAAAATAAGGGGTCAGTTTGTCAGGCGCGTCTGCGAGTTTTTGAACCGTTTGGTTGGGCATACTGGCAAATTCTATCAACCATGCGTCATCGTATTTACCCGCATCTTTCAAGGCGGTTCGGATCTTTTCGATGTTTTGCCCGATTTTCATAACCACCAACGCGTCGGTCGATGTCATGCGCGCCACCAATTCATCGCTGGGCAAGGTGCCCATCAGCACAGTTAGAACATCATCGCCCCATGTGATCGGTTGGCCCGTTGCGGTCCACGCTGCTGACATTCCCGTTGTGGCGGGCACGACGGTGACCATGACGTCATCCCGCAGGCGCGTATAAAGATGCATGAACGACCCATAGAAAAAAGGATCACCTTCACACAGCACAACGACGTTCTCTCCGGCATCGGCAAGACGTCTAAGATGCGCGGTACACTCCGCATAAAAAGCAGACAGAATTTCGTTATAGCGTGGATCGCTTAGAGGAATTTCAGTCGTGACCGGATATTCCATGGCAAATTCAACGACGTCATCGCGTAACATGCCGTCTACGATCCGTCGGGCCTGACCTGATCGTCCGGCCTTGCGAAAGAAGGCCACATGTTTTGCTTCGCGCAGCAATCGATCCGCGCGAACGCTCATCAGATCCGCGTCGCCCGGTCCCAATCCAACACCGTGTATCGTGCCTGTGCTCATTCCGCACGACTCGCGATTGCGTTGATGGCTGCCACGGTTATGGCGCTGCCTCCCAATCGGCCTTGCACGATGCAACTTGGCACCGGCTGATCCGCCCAAAGCGCATCTTTGCTTTCGACCGCGCCGACAAACCCCACTGGACATCCAATGATGGCTGCTGGGCGGGGGCAATCCGGGTCTTTGAGCATATTCAAGAGATGGAATAACGCCGTTGGAGCGTTTCCGATTGCCACCACAGCGCCCTGTAAATGAGGTCGCCACAATTCCAAAGCCGCAGCAGATCGGGTGTTTTGCATTTTTGCGGCCAGTTCACGGACACCGTCATTGTGAAGCGTGCAAATGATGTCGTTGTTGGCAGGCAGGCGCGGGCGTGTCACGCCTTCGCTGACCATTCGCGCGTCGCATAAAACGGGCGCACCTCGTTCCAAAGCCTGCCTTGCAGACGTGGCAAAGCCGGGCGAAAACCGAATGTGCTGCTCAAGGCCAACCATTCCGGCTGCATGGATCATGCGCACTGCGATCTGTTCTTCGTCGGTGGCAAAACGTGCAAGATCAGCTTCGGATCGGATCGTCGCGAAGGATTGTTTGTAAATCGCCGCGCCGTTGGTTTCGTATGTGTATGACATCATCAAAGCTGCGTTATTTCGTTGAGTTTTGCTTGGCTTAATCCACGGTAAGCGGGTTCATCCCACGGGGCACCGTTTCTGACAAGATCGAAAGCACCGTTGCGTCCAACAAGCGTGTAGTCGGCGGCATGGGGAAAGGCACAGCCTTTTTCGCAACCGGAGACGTGCAAGGATGCACCTGCTGGCAATGATCGGATCAACCCCATGGCTGTCGTGCGGGTTTGAACACTGGCATGCGGGCAGGCCGGGGCACCGGGACATGCATGCGCGTTCAGCACTGGATTATCCTGTGCCGTGACAAAATCGCAATCTGGAAATCTTTGAACCTGCAACAGAGTAAAGCGGCGATGGGGTGAAACCCGCATTGCGTTTGCAAGGCTGTCGTTCACAAGGGTCGCCAAGGCTTTGGCATCGATCTGACCAAAAGGCGCGCCAAGCGTCCAACCCATCACATTTCTACCCAGACGCTGATCGTAATTCTGATCCCGAGGACTGGCCCCAGCCCATTGGTCGGGCAGGTCACGCACAGCAAGATGTCGTTTCATACGTCCGGACGAGGGTCCGTCTGTGTCCAGGTACCATTGTATCAGCTCTTGCAAAGCATCCAGCGCGTTGTGCTCAGAAATGCTGCGCCCGGTATCGGCACCATCTGCGCGCAGAATAAGTTGGTTGTCCTGCGTCAATTCAAATCGAAAGTCGGCAGAACAGTTTTGCAATTGGGCGGACGGTCCGGTGTCGATGGCAAAACCCGTCTTGGCGGGTAAATACGGCAAAGCGGGCAGTGTCGCCAACAAAGCGCGCCCGAGGCGATCGGTCAGGTCGCTCGAGGCCCAGTGTGGCGTCACAAGAATATTGCGCTTGGCCTCGATGGTTGGATCGACATCCAACACGCCAAGCCTGGCCAATTCTTGAAGCAACGTGTCATGATTTTCGGGCAAAATTCCACGAATTTGCAAATTTGCCCGCGATGTCAGGTCAATGGTTCCATTGCCAAATCTGGACGCGACCTCGCACAGGCCGATGATTTGGGTGGCCTCCAAATGCGCCATGATCGGGCGAACGCGAACGATCAATCCATCGCCCGACATCATGGGCTTGTAAGCGCCGGGGCACCATCCTTTGACAGGGGAAGGGACCGTCATGGATGATCCTCTAATGCGGCGCGAATTGAATTTCGGCGCGTTTGCCACAATCCGGCTTCCACCAACTCAGCAAACCGTGCCCGCATAGCCGCATGGGCGTCTGGGTTGGCCTCTTTCAGGAATTGGTCGGTTTCAGGATCACCCAATGTCGCATCATGATACAGGTCGAACAAATGTGGCGACACCGCCCCGGCGAGATGCGCAAAAGCGGCCATATGATCCAACGTCGCGGAAATTTCCGCAGCCCCTCGGAAATCATGGGCACGCATGCCCTTGATCCATGCTGGATTGGCGGCACGGGCCTGAACAACTCTGGCGATTTCTTCGCGCAGACCACGTGCCCTTGGGCGGGTCGGGTCGGTGTTGTCGACATGATACAATGCGGCTGTCCCACCGGTCAGCGCTTGGGCCGCAGCGAATCCAGCCTCGTGTGCCGCGTAATCAGAGGCCAACAAAAGATCGGTTTCGGGCAAGTCCTGCAGATGGACAAAACTGTCAGCAGCGCCAACACGTGCGCGAATTCCATCTTCGTCGCGCATGGGTTCGGCGTGATCCAACGCCCATGAACTGGCATTCAGCCATGCCTGTCCGGCGGCGGCTTTGGCTTCTGGTGTGAAGATCTCAAGATGTTGGCCCATTCCAACCCCGAAACTTCCAGGTGCCGGACCATAAACGCGTGCAAGGTCGCCGCGTCCTACATAGGGGTTCCAGTCTGATGCTTCGTCTCTTTCAGACAAAACACGGACGGCTTGGCCAAATAGCGCGGACAGGGTTGGAAACACGTCTCGAAACAATCCCGACACGCGCAATGTGACGTCGATGCGGGGGCGTTCTAAATCGGTGATGGGCAATACTTCGATGCCCGAAACCCGCTCAGATCCTTTGTCCCACACAGGTTTCACGCCCAATAGATGCAACGCCATCGCAAATTCTTCACCAGCGGTGCGCATTGTGGCAGACCCCCACAGGTCGACAATCAGCCCCTGTGGCCAGTCGCCTTCGTCTTGCAGATGTCGACGCACCAATTCTTCGGCCAGTTTGACCCCTTGGGCGTATGCTGCGCGCGTGGGCACAGACCGCGGGTCCGTTGTGTAGATGTTGCGGCCTGTGGGCAAAACATCTGTTCGGCCGCGATAAGGCGACCCTGATGGGCCTGCTTCGATACGTTTGCCATCCAAAGCATCCAGCAAGGATTGCCGTTCAGACTGTGCAGATCCATGGGTGTCAAAATGCGCGTTGCCAGCGGCCCGGCCCCAAATATGCAACCCTTCGCCAAATTGACTTTCTTTGATATCGCAGACAAACCGATCAATACGCGTCAGCGCCTCAGCCGAACAGTTGGCTTGGTCTAATCCAAGGTCCTGCTCCACTCCAATGGATTGGGCCTCGGCCCGGATGTCCTGTTGCAGGCGGTCCCTGCGTTTCGGGTCCAGACCATCAGCGTTCGAAAATTCATCCAACAAGGCTTCGAGGCGGGACAGGCGATCAGGTGTTTCGCTTTGGCGTAATGGCGGGGGAACATGGCCCAAAGTGATGGCGCCGATGCGCCGTTTGGCCTGCGCGGCCTCACCGGGGTCATTGACAATAAAGGGATAGATGATCGGCAAATTCTTGACCAACACATCCGGCCAGCAGGTGTTGGACAAGGCGATTGATTTTCCCGGAAGCCATTCCAACGTGCCATGTGCACCTATGTGTATCAACGCATCGACCTGCGTTTGCATCCACAGGTAAAACGCGACGTAGGCATGGCGCGGTGTGCGGGCAAGATCGTGATAGTCATCAACTCTGGTCAAAGGCGAGCCGCGTTCGGGTTGCAAGGCAATCCGCACCTTGCCGCGATGTGTGACAGAAAATCGGAAACTTCCGTCAACAACGTCAGGATCAGTTTCCGGCGCACCCCAGACCGTTTGCAAGTCGTCTCGCAATTCTTGGGGCAACGCGTTTGAAAGGGACACATAGTCAGACAAAGAAAGCGAAGCAGTGCGCGCCATGAGCGATGTCGTCAGTTCACCATCAGGTGCGTCGGTATCATAACCCGCCTGCTGTAAGTCGTCCAAAATCGCGCGTGCGGATTGAGGTGCATCCAGCCCAACGGCGTGGCCCATATTCCAATCCTTGCCGGGATATGTCGACAGAACCAAGGCCACACGTCGTTCAGGTGCAGGTAGGCGGGCCAGGCGCAGCCAACCATCCACCCGGTCTGCAATCGCTTTGATCCGGTTTGTTTCGGCCTGATGGGCAAACCGAGAAAATTCCAGATGTGGATCACGCAGTCCGGGTTCTTTGAAAGACGCGACACCGCCCATGATGCGCCCGTCCACTTCGGGCAGAACCACGTGCATGGCCAAGTCAGCGGGGGACAATCCGCGCTCAGATTCAGCCCAAGCATCCCGTGTTGATGTCGCAAGTGCAACCTGAAACACCGGGACATTTGCGGCATCAAGAGGCGACGCACCAGAGCCGCTTTTGCCACTGAACGCGGTGGCATTGACGATGGCCGACGGCTTGAGGTGTGCCACTTGCCGCCGTAACCAGCCAACAGCATCCGGCGCTTTCAGGGACGGAGCAAACAGACCAACGGCGTCGTAGCCGCGCGCCCGAAACGTGTCGAACAGGGCCGAAATCGGCGACAAATCTGCCGACACCAAATAAGAGCGATAGAAGGTGATCAAAACCCGTGGTTTTTGATCCATCTGCGGCAAAGCCAATGGGCAGGTGACGCCATGTTCAGGTGTCCACGCGCCCACTTGCGGTATGATCTTTGCGCCCAATACTGGCGCGCAATACTGACCCGCAGCCAATGCCATTTGTGCCAATGCAGCTTGCGCAGCAACCGTTCCACCATTGTCGCATAAATGAGTCAGACGCCGTAACGTAGACACAGGCAGCGTTGAAAATTCATCAAGCCGCGTATCGACGCGGCCGTCTGCTGGCAGCACAGCCACTGCAATGCCTTTGCGTTCGGCGAGAATGCGTATTTGTTGCAACCCGTAAGCCCAATAGGGCACCCCCCCGATAAGCCGGATCAGGATGCCTTGAGCGCCTTCAAGCGTCTGTTCAATGTAAGTATCGACAGAAAGCGGGTGTTTCAGGGCGGTAAGATTGGCCAAACGCAATGTCGGCATTTGGCCTTGTGGTCCGCCGCCCCGATGCCATGCTTTAGAAAACGCCCCAAGATCGCTGTCCGAAAACGACAAGACAACCAAACTGGCTGGGCTTTGGCCCAGATCAGTTGGTGTGTCGGTCTCTTCAAGACCGTGGCTTTCGCGAAAAACGACGTGCATGGGCGTAGCAAACGGGGCGAACCCCGCTTTTCCTTTTACTCGGCTGCGATTGGGGCCGCAGTTAGCGTTGTGGTGATCACATCGGTTTTGATGTGGTCATGTTCCGCGATCACCACCAAACGTCCTTGACGATCTTCACCCGGTTTCCACGGGCGGTCGAATTGGTGACGCACCCGCGCCCCGACGGCCTGAACAAGCAAACGCATTGGTTTACCGGCAACGGATGCATAGCCTTTGACGCGCAGAATATTCTGTTCGTTGGCCAGCTTTTCAATCGCATGCACAAGATCATTGGGGTCAGCGACTTCGGGGATGTTCACAACGATACTGTCAAAATCGTCATGTTCGTGATCGTCATGGTCGTCATGATGGGACGGGCGCGCATCCATGTCGTCTTCGGCTGCGGCTTCCAGCCCCAGAATGATGCGAGGATCAACCACTCCTTCGGCAACTTCGATCACTGGCACAGGGCGTGGGGCTTCAGCCGCGATAACGGCTTTGGCTTTGGCCACCCCATCAGGTCCGGCCAGATCAGGCTTGGTCAACAGGATAATGTCGGCGCAGGAAATCTGATCCTCAAAGACCTCGAACAAAGGCGTTTCGTGATCGATGCTTTCATCCGCCAACCGTTGTGCGTCCACTGCCGCGACGTTGGGTGCAAAACGCCCCGCAGCCACCGCTTCTGCGTCGGCCAGCGCGATGACACCGTCCACTGTGATTTTGGATCGAATGTCAGGCCAGTCGAAGGCCTTTAGCAAAGGTTTGGGCAACGCAAGTCCGCTGGTTTCGATCACGATGTGATCGGGGCGTGGTTCCAATGCCATCAAAGCTTCGATTGTTGGAATGAAATCATCCGCTACTGTGCAGCAGATGCAGCCATTGGCCAGTTCCATGATGTTTTCAGCAGGGCAATCCGGAATGGCGCAGCTTTTCAAAATCTCGCCGTCGACACCGACATCGCCAAATTCATTGACCACAATCGCCAATCGCTTGCCGCCGGGATTTTGCATCAATTCCCGGATCAAAGTTGTTTTTCCTGAGCCCAGAAAACCGGTGACTACGGTGACGGGCAATTTTGCTAGATCAGTCATTCATCAAACTCCAAAGGCGGGATGCGCGCAACGCAGTTACGCTTGAAATGTTCGGGACGGCTGCGCCATGGGATTAGCCCGTCGGTCGAGTCGTGATACAGTGCGGCCCCTTCAAGGATCATGTCCGGATGCGTCACTTCGTCGACGTTTCCGTACACATAGGTCCATCGATTGCCACCGCGCAGGGCCATTGTGCAGCCGTGATCGCAATTCTGCAGGCATTCGACCGCCCGCAGGCGCACACCTTCCGGCATGTCGCGTTGTTCCAACTCTTGGTGAAGTCGTTCGCCGTGGCGTCTGTCATCGCCGGGGGCATCTTGGCCCCGCCTGCATTTGACGCAGATCAGCAATTCAGTCTGAGGGAGACCCTCGGTCATATGTCGTGTCCCATACAATTATGGAACGTGGGTCAGATGACGGGGCAGGGCATATACGCACCCAATCCCGACACCGGAACACCCCGTCCGGTTTCGTCCTGTCATGCTGGCAGGTCTCCCGGCTTGCGGATGTCAGCAGTGAAACTGCCTTCGGTTGCACCTGCCTTCCCGGCTTTTGGCCAGTGGCGTTTGGGCAACCTCTCCGGTCACGGTCGCGGGGGCGGCTGTACTTGACCGGCACTTGTCCGGCTGCACATTCCCTTTTCACCTGTTTACACAGGCACCAGCAAGATGTCAGGTGCGCTGGAATACCAGGCAATGTCAAGAACGAGGATATCCTTATGACCGAAGACGAAAACGCCCGTCACGCGGAAAAAATGCGTAAAATCAAAGCAGCGCGGGATAAGATGATGGAGACCAAGACCGAAGAAAAAGGTCTGATCATGGTCCACACTGGTAAGGGCAAAGGCAAATCATCGTCGGGATTCGGTATGATCATGCGTTGTATCGCCCATGAAAAACCTTGCTCTGTTGTTCAATTTATCAAAGGCAATTGGGCCACGGGCGAAAAGACATTTTTGCGGGATCGATTTGCCAATGAATGCAAGTTCTTTGTGTCCGGCGAAGGGTTCACTTGGGAAACGCAAGACCGGGAACGCGATATTGCAGCGGCCCAAAATGGCTGGAAGATCGCGAAAGAACAGATACTGAATCCGGACATCCAGTTCGTCTTGTTGGACGAAATCAACATCGCGTTGCGCTATGATTATTTGAATATCGACGAAGTGGTCGATTTTCTGCTGCATGAAAAACCCCAGATGACCCATGTGTGCCTGACGGGCCGGAATGCCAAGGAAGAACTGATTGAAGCTGCAGACCTTGTGACTGAGATGGAACTGATCAAGCATCCGTTCCGGGATGGCGTTAAAGCGCAGCCAGGTGTGGAATTTTGACACATGTCTGATTTCGAACTGGTCGTCTGGGATTTTGACGGCGTGCTGAACGCAAACGTAGTCAAAGGACGATTTGTCTGGGCGGATCGAATGAAAGAAGATCTTGGCCTCGATCCAAAGGCGTTTTCGGCATACCTGTTTGGGTCGGGTTTGATGAAGGATGTGGTGCGTGGCCGCAAAAATCTAAATGATGTCGTTGGGGATTGGCTGTCTACTCAGACGAATGCCCCGACGACGGATCGGTTTCTGGATTACTGGTTCGAACAAGATGCACGCCCTGATCTTGAAGTGATCGCGTGGATGCAAAAGCATCCCGGGCGGCGCGTTATCGGCACCAATAACGAAGCGCTTCGTGCGCATTATATCGAAACCTCGATGGGGTTTGCAGATCGTGTCGAGCACGTTTTTGCGTCGGGTCGGATGGGTGTTGCCAAGCCTGATCCGGGGTTTTGGTCTGCAGTAGAACGTTGGGCTAAATTGCGTCCAGATCAGATATTGTTGGTGGATGACAACGCACCCAATATTGCAGCTTGTCAAAAAAGAGGGTGGCAGGGGTTTCATTTTACCGACGACACCCGCGCCGATTTACCGATGCGGTTGGGGATCGAATGAGCGAGGCTTTGATGATCCAAGGCACCGGTTCGAATGTCGGGAAATCAATGCTGGTGGCAGGCTTGTGTCGGGCGGCGCGCAAGCGCGGATTGTCAATCGCGCCATTCAAGCCGCAAAATATGTCAAACAACGCGGCCGTCACAACGGATGGCGGCGAAATTGGGCGGGCGCAGGCGTTACAAGCACGTGCCTGTGGACTTGCCCCGCATACTGATATGAACCCTGTATTGTTGAAACCCGAAAGCGATGTCGGCTCTCAGGTTGTCGTTCACGGAAAGCGACTTACAACGGTCAAGGCGCGCGAATACGCCCGTTTAAAGCCAAGCCTGATGCAGCCAGTTTTGGACAGTTTTGAGCGGTTAAAGACCAAACATGATTTGGTTCTTGTCGAAGGTGCAGGCAGCCCAGCTGAGGTCAATCTGCGCGCCGGTGATATCGCGAATATGGGATTTGCCGAAGCGGCAGAGGTGCCCGTCATTTTGTGTGGCGATATTGATCGGGGGGGCGTGATCGCGCAGATCGTAGGAACTCAAGCGGTCATGTCACCCATGGATGCGGGCCTTGTCGCTGGCTTTCTAATTAACAAATTCCGAGGTGACCCAACACTGTTTGATGATGGGTACGCCTTGATCGAACAAAAAACGGGCTGGCGTGGATTTGGCGTCGCACCATGGTTTTCAGATGCGTGGCGGTTGCCGGCAGAAGACGCATTGGACATATCCGCGAGTTCCAAATCGGACGGTCTGCACATCGTTTGCTTGCGTCTAAGCCGCATCGCAAATTTCGACGACCTTGATCCATTGACCCAAGAGCCGGGTGTGCGGGTCACGATGCTGTCCGCAGGCCAACCTATTCCGGGTGATGCGGATTTGGTCATCATACCGGGAACCAAATCGACGCGAAGAGATTTGGATTTTCTACGCGATCAAGGCTGGGATATTGATGTTCTGGCGCATCACCGTCGGGGTGGGCGTGTTCTTGGGATTTGTGGTGGGTATCAGATGCTGGGACATGTTGTGTCTGACCCCGAAGGGATAGAGGCATCTGCCGGGGACACACGTGGGCTTGGGCTGTTGGATGTCGAAACGATTTTGGGTGGCGACAAAAGCCTGCGTGATGTGCAGGCCAAGCATGTGAACTCTGGTGTAGATTTTAACGGATACGAAATTCACATCGGACAAACGACGGGCACTGACTGTGATAGACCCTTTGCCCAGATCGGAGGTCGCGTGGACGGGGCCATGTCGGCGGACCGCCTTGTCTCAGGGAGCTATCTGCACGGCATGTTTTCGGATGACGCGTTTCGCCGGGCATTTTTGCATGACCTTGGCGCTGGGGTCTCTGATCTGAACTATGATGCCCAAGTAGACCAAACATTAGATGATCTTGCCGCGCATCTGGAACTGCATTTGGATGTTGATGGGCTGCTTGGTTTGGCGCGTTAATCACGCAGGGCTACGTCGACGCGTTCGAGTTCTTTGGCTGATCCGGGTAAACCCAACCTGATCCAACTTTGCGAATATGGAAAAATACGGCTCCAGATATGGTGGCGGGCGAGCCTGTCTTGCGCGGCACTGGCGTTTGCAGTTGCGTAGGTCCGAAACAGCGGAGTGCCACCAACCAAGGACCAATCGCATGCGGCCGCGATCTTGTCCAATTGCTGTGCGTCCCGTTCCAATCGCCCAATGGTTTTGGATTGCCATGATGTATCCGCAAGCGCTGTTTGTGCGATTTCGATGGCGGGGCCAGCAATCGGCCAAGGCCCTGCAAGATCGGCCAGACGAGCGCGCAGTGTGGCACCGGTTAGGGCAAACCCCAAGCGTAGACCGGCAAGCCCGTAGAATTTTCCAAATGACCGCAAAACAATGACGTTTTCCGTTGTGTCCTTGATCAGCGGCGCGGCTGACAGATCGGGTTCCGGATCGGCAAAGCTTTCGTCGATGATCAGCAATCCGACCTGTTGGGCCAGTTCAATAAGGGTTTGAGGGTCATAGCGACCACCATCCGGATTGTTTGGGTTCACAAGGACGGCCAGATCAGCGCCAACCAGATCCTTTAAGGTTGTGACGCTTTCAATATTCCAACCATTTGCCTGCAATGCCGCGGCATGTTCATTATAGGTTGGCGTCAAAACCTGCGCCGTTGTCGGGGACGCCAAAAACGGAATGACCTGTATCGCACCTTGTGCCCCGGCAAACGCAATGGGGGTCGCGTTCGTGCCGTATGCTTTTGCTGCCGCGATATTCAAACGCGCCATGTCCGTCTTGCGCGGCAATGCCGACCAAGCATCCAAGGAAATTTGCGGAACCGGGTAGGGGTTGGGGTTTATGCCCGTGGACAGATCAACCCAGTCGTTGAATGTCCCGCCATATGTCCCAATCGCGGCGTCCAGATTGCCGCCGTGATCGCGGGTTTTTAATGCGTTTCCTTTGGTCATGTGCGCGTTAGATCAGGGCAAGCAGGCCAAGCGCAAGCACAGTCAGCATCATTGTTCGGCGATAAAGCGACAATGCACGATGAACATCTGAGGCCGTTGGATCGGGTGCGCCGGGGTTCAACCAAGGATCGTCCGCAATTCGATCTTCGTAAACGCGCGGGCCTGACAAACGTATCGCAAGAGCGCCCGCAACTGCGCCTTCGGGCCAACCAGCGTTAGGAGATCGATGTTTGTGTGCGTCGTTTTTGATGACAGACCACGATTTGGCAAATGTCTTTGGTTGGGCCGCGGCAAACAGAACTCCAGACAATCGCGAGGCGGGTAAGTTGACGATGTCGTCAAGGCGTGCAGCCGTTTTGCCAAAATGCTCATAGCGGTCTGAGCGATGACCGATCATGGAATCTAGCGTGTTGATTGCCTTATATGCGACCAACCCCGGCAAACCGGCGACAACGCCCCAAAAGACCGGTGCAATCACACCGTCGGATGTGTTTTCCGCAAGGCTTTCAATACTGGCCCGTGCGATACCGTTTTCGCCCAGTTTGCTAGGATCGCGCCCGACGATCATTGCGACAGCAGCCCTTGCGGATGCAACGTCTCGATTTACCAAAGGGTCAGCGACGGCGCACACATGATCATGCATGGACCTGACCGCAAACATCGGCCAGGCGAGTATTCCACCCAAAATCAGACCGATCGGCCCATCAGGCAACGCCCGTTGGATCAATATCGCAGGCAGTGTCACAATTGCCAAAACCGTCACCACGCAGAATGCTCCAGCAATGCGTTTTTGTTTTTCAGGTCCAATATTCAACCTGTTTTCAAGGGCGATGATCAACCGACCGATCCACGTCACCGGATGCCCGATGCGCGCGAACAATGCGTTGGGCCAGCCCAAGACGGCATCAATCACAAAGCCTACAAACATCATGCCGGCGAAAGTCACAACGACCTCGCATTTGTCGATATGATCGAAAATACGCCGCTTTCACCAACCCGCAGTCGCGTTATGGACAGAGGGTCGATTTCAAAGCTCAACCCTTGGCTTGGATGATCCAAAACGGAACCGATAGCACTGCGTATAACACCTGCATGAACAACCAGCGCGACCGCAGATTGCAGATCATAGGCTTTTTGCGCCCAGATTTTCAGAGCGGGTCGCGTGCGCGTGCATAGATCAAGGAAGCTTTCGCCATCTGGAGCGGCGTAGTCCGCCAATTGTGAATTGGTCATCGGTCCAAGATCGGGAAGCGCCGTGTAAGGCAATCCTTCGTGTTGACCAAAGTTCTGTTCCCAAAGGCGTGCATCTTGAGGTGCGTCAGGCCGGTCTGACCAAAGGGCTTTTGCGGTTTGCCGACAGCGTAACGCGGGACTGCTGATAACCGTTTGAATTGCTGCCACCGCATCAGCAACCGGCGCAATGGCCGCGGGATCGATACGCGCAGATACGTCCGTTTGACCGCACAAAACTCCGCTGTCCACAATTGGCGCATGCCGGATCAGGACCAGTTGCGCTCCTTTGTTTGGCAAAGCCGACACAGCGGTCCTTTCCTCTTTTCTTTTCGAACCAAACCTGCTTTTTCACGCCAAGATGCAAAAGTCGATACTCATAACTGGTGGTGCGCGGTCAGGTAAGTCGGTCTTGGCTGAAACCTTGGCGTTAAAGCCTACTGGGCGCGCGGTTTATATCGCGACGGCACAGGCCGGCGACGCAGAGATGACACAGCGTATTGCCCAACATCAAGCCCGGCGAGGCACTGAGTGGAGCACCCTTCACGCTCCGATCGATTTGGTTGGTGCGTTGCAGCAAAGTGATGGTGACGCGCCGCGTTTGATCGACTGTCTCACCTTGTGGTTGTCGAACTTGATGTTGTCGGACATGGATTGGCGTGAAGCCGGGCAATCACTTGCATCCGAGATCGCAAACCAAACAGCGCCTGTTGTTTTGGTCACAAATGAAGTGGGTGGCGGCATCGTCCCCGAAAACAAATTGGCCCGAGACTTTCGAGATGCAGCAGGGTGGCTTAATCAAATCATCGCGCAAACTGCGGATGAAGTTTGGCTGTCTGTTGCGGGCTATCCGGTAAAGGTGAAACCGAATGACCATTCTTTCTGATTTGCATTCTTTTGCAAGCGTTGCAAATCTTGTCGACACGTTGCCAGAGGCGGACAGTGCCGCAGTAGATGCAGCACGTGCGCGTCAAAATAGTCTGACCAAACCGCCAGCGTCGTTAGGGCGACTAGAAGACTTGGCTGAATTCATGGCCAGTTGGCAGAAGGTTGAAAAGCCAACAATCGACAAGGCGCAAGCTGTTGTTTTTGCCGGAAATCACGGTGTGTGCGGGAAGGGCGTCAATCCTTTCCCTCAGGAAGTGACGTTTCAAATGGTTGCGAATTTCGAAGCCGGGGGCGCGGCCATCAACCAGTTGTGCCGTGCATCGGGTGCCGAGCTTTCTGTTGTCGCATTGGATTTGGAAACCCCAACTCAAGACATATCCGAAGCTGCCGCCATGAGCGAAGCCGAAACATTGGATGCGATGCAACGCGGTGCCGCCGCCGTTGATAAAGACGCGAAGGTTTTGGTCTTGGGTGAGATGGGGATCGGAAATTCGACGATTGCTGCCGCACTGGCCTGTGCTGGATTTGGTGGCGATGCCGACGGCTGGGTTGGACGTGGCACCGGATCAGATCAGGACGGTCAGGCGCTGAAGGCGCGGGTTGTTACGCAGGCCGTCGCACTGCACAGAAAGGCACAGGGGTTGCAAATGCTTGCCGCATTAGGTGGTCGCGAACAGGCCGCCATCTGTGGCGCTGTCTTGCAGGCGCGGGCTTTGTCGATACCAGTTCTTTTGGATGGGTATATATGCACAGCAGCTGTCGTGCCGTTGCATGATCTTGACCCTAAATTACTGGACCACTGCCTTGTCGGACATAGCAGTGCAGAACCCGGTCATGCCCGTATGTTGAGTGAAATGAAAAAGACGCCAATTCTGTCATTAGGAATGGCCTTGGGTGAAGGCTCAGGGGCCGCGCTTGCCTTGGGGGTGCTGCGCGCCGCGTTGGAATGTCACAACGGGATGGCGACCTTTGCAGAGGCCGGAGTATCTGGCGGATGACGGATGTTGCGGTGCGGATCAAAGAGCTTCGCGTTGCATTGATGTTTTTGACGCGCTTGCCTGCTGGAACATTGGATGCGCCAGTTCCAACCTTAAGTGAATGTAAATGGGCCTATCCATTGGTCGGCGTGCCGGTCGGGTTTTTCGCATGGTTTTCCCACGTGGTTCTGCTTGGGATTGGCGCGCCGGATTCCATTGCGGCAATAGTTGTCCTTGGCGTTTTGGCGATGCTGACGGGCGCGCTGCATTTTGATGGTTTGGCGGATTTTGCCGATGGAATAGGTGGCGGCCGCGATACGCAACATTGCCTTGAAATCATGCGTGACAGCCGCATCGGAAGCTATGGGGTACTTGCGCTTGTCATCGCCTGCGCGCTTTGGATATCGGCCGTTACAGACCTTGGCGTGCAAGCCAACCTATGGGTTTTTGTGTCGATTTCTGTGACCAGCCGGTTCGCCATGGTGTCGTTGCTGCAAACCTTGCCAGCCGCACGATCTGAGGGTTTGGGATCGGCGGCCGGGTCGGGCCAATCTTCGGCTTTTGTCTTTGGCGCAATTATGAGTTTGGTTTTGATGCTGGCCTTGGGATTTGCAGGGGTCATCGCTTTGATTGTGATGGCGATGGTCACATTCTTTGTGGGCTGGCGTGCGCTGAAACGGATCGGTGGGCAAACGGGGGATGTCCTGGGGGCTGCTCAGTTGCTGACCGAGGTTGCAGGATTGACGACAATGGCCATTTTGTTGTCGTAGCGGTTAATTTCGCAAAAGAGCGTGAACAGCCCTTTTGCCACATCGCAGTGTGCTGTGGGATGTCGTGAGGTGCACCTATAAAAGGGCCTGCAATAATGGACGGGCAATAAAGGACCATGCATGCTGCTTGAAGTTAAACAATTGACCAAGTTTTACCCCAGTATCGACGGACCTATCGAGGTTTTGCGCGGGATCGATCTTCAATTGGCAGCGGGCGAGACACTGGCCCTGACCGGAGAATCCGGGTCCGGCAAAAGCACATTGCTGCATTTGGTTGGTGGGTTGGACACTGCTGACGGTGGGCAGATTACGTTGGCTGGACACGATGTATTGGACATGGATGATCGAAGCCGTGCAGAATTACGGCGCGCAGACGTTGGCGTGATTTTCCAACAGTTCAACCTGATTCCATCATTGAACGTGTCCGCGAACATCGCGTTCCAAGCCCGCCTTGCCGGGTCGTATGACGTGTCGCGTTTGCAGACTTTGGCGGCGTCGCTTGGGTTGGACACCCATCTGGATAAATTCCCCGAGGCTTTGTCAGGCGGACAGCAACAACGTGTCGCCATAGCAAGGACGCTCCTTGCGCGCCCGAAACTTATCCTTGCGGATGAACCGACCGGAAATTTGGACGAGGAAACCGCCGACGACGTGTTGGAACAAATGCTTGGATTGGTTGCCGAAACGGGTGCGGCGATGATGGTCGTCACTCATTCGGAAAAGGTCGCATCGCGCATGCAGCGGCGAGTGCGATTGAATAAAGGGCGCCTTTTGTGATCCGGGCCGGTTTCTCTGCGATCTTATCGCATTGGCGACGCAATTTATTGCAACTGTTTTCGCTTGTTTTTGGCCTAGCATTGGCGACGGCCCTTTGGTCCGGCGTGCAAGCCATCAACGCCGAAGCGCGCGCAAGTTACGATGCTGCCGCGACCACATTGGGTGAAGGTCAGTTCGATCAGGTTTTGCCGCGCTCAGGCAATACGATTTCGCAAGATCAATATATCGCGCTGCGACGAGCGGGATGGCAAGTGACACCGGTCTTGGATGGTGCGCTTGGCCCAATCATACGCCAAGTGCGATTGCTTGGCTTTGATCCCCTCACAGCGCCAGCTGGATTGATGCCAACTGGACAAGGGGAAGGTCAAGATATTGTAGGGGTTTTGACGACACGATTTGTCTTTGTGAATCCAAACACGGTGGATTTGCTGCCGCATGATCTGTCGTTGCAAGTGATCATCAACGACGCTGTTGCACCGGGAGTGGCGATCACGGATATTGGCGTCGCGCAACAATTGTTGGACAAACCTGCCCAGATTAACCGGTTGATCGTTGCGGAGTTTCAGCCGCTTAACATCTTGCCTTTGGACGACATCGCGCCCGAACTGTTCGTTAAATCTGCCATTGATGGACAAGACGTGCACCGCTTGACGGACAGTTTCCATCTGAACTTGACCGCGTTTGGGTTGTTGAGCTTTGCAGTCGGGATTTTTATTGTTCAGGGGGTGATCGGTCTTGCATTTGAACAACGCCGAAGCTTGGTTCGGACATTGCGCGCGTTAGGTATGCCTTTACGTGTTCTTATTTGGCTGTTCGTCGGCGAACTGATCGCGTTTGCTTTTGTCTCTGGGGCCTTGGGCGTAGTCATGGGGTATTTGATTGCGGCTGTTTTGCTGCCTGATGTCGCTGCTACGCTGCGGGGGTTATACGGCACGGATGTTGTTGGGGCTCTGCAATTGCGACCCGACTGGTGGGTCTCTGGCTTTGCAATCGCGTTTGGCGGAACGGCAATCGCTGCTGGTGGTGCGTTATGGAAAATTGCACGAATGCCCATTTTAGCAAGTGCACGACCGCGGGCATGGGCGGTCGAATCCAGTAAGAACGCAGCCCTTTTGGCATTGGCTGCAATCGCCTTGCTTGCAACGGCGTTGGTGCTGGCGATCTGGGGGCGGGGATTGCTGGTTGGTTTTGTCCTGTTGGGATGTCTTTTGACGGGGGCGGCCTTGGCATTGCCCTACTTTTTGTTTGGCGTTGTGTCTTTGGGCAGGCGGTTCGCATGTGGGCCCATCTCGGAATGGTTTTGGGCGGACACACGTCAACAAGTGCCGGGATTAAGCTTGGCCTTGATGGCCCTGCTGCTGGCAACCGCCGCCAATGTTGGCGTTTCCACAATGGTATCCAGTTTTCGTGAAACCTTTGTCGGATTTTTGGATCAACGCCTGGCCCCAGAATTGTTTGTAAGCGTCTCAAACGATGAACAGGCCAAGACACTGGATGTATATCTGTCTGAATATGCCCGCGAAGTGTTGCCTGTCGTATCGACAGACATTCAGGTGGCAGACGTCCCAACCGCATTGTTCGGGGTCCGTGTTGTCCCGACCTATGAAGAAAACTGGCGGTTTTTGAAGGCGCAAGGTGATGTTTGGTCTTTGGTCAAGGCCGGTCAAGCGGCCATCATCAATGAACAACTTGCACTCCGGGCGGATTTATGGCCGGGCGACATGGTGCAAATCTTACCAAATCTCACTTTGCCGATTGCGGCCGTCGTTGCAGATTACGGAAATCCTCTTGGACAAGTGGTCATCAACGAGGCTCAATTCTTGCAACGGTTCCCGGATCAACGCGCACAACGGTTTGGCGTGCGCACGGATGACCCCGAAGGGTTAAGCCAGCGTTTGATAAATGACTTGTCTATCGAGGCCGCCAACATCGTCAATCAGGCGCAAATCAAAGCCTTTTCGCTGGGTGTTTTTGAGCGAACTTTCAAAGTCACGGGCGCTTTGAATATCCTGACATTGGCCGTCGCGGCTTTTGCTATTTTGATGAGCTTGCTGACCCTATCCGCGATGCGCATTCCGCAACTTGCTCCGGCTTGGGCGCTTGGAATGACACGCCGCGAGCTGGGACAACTTGAATTGATCCGGGCGGTTGTCTTGGCGGCGTTGACCACGATTTTGGCGTTGCCTTTGGGGCTGCTTTTGGCATGGGTTTTGTTGACGGTCGTGAATGTCGAAGCCTTTGGGTGGGAATTGCCGATGTTCTTGTTTCCGGCCCTTTACGTGCGTCTGGGGGTATTTGCATTGGTCGCAGCCGCTGTTGCCGCTATGATCCCAGCCCGCAGATTGGCCTATACGCCTCCGGGGACCTTATTGAAGGTGTTTGCGAATGATCGGTAAATCCATTGTTCTGATCCTATTTCTTTGGCCTGTGTCCGTGTTTGCCCAAGGATTTGCGGGATTGGGCACCGCAGCGGAAGAATTTGCGCAACCACATCAAGGGTATCAATTCGAATTTCCGCAAGATCACGGCGCACATCCCGATTTTCGCATAGAATGGTGGTACTTGACGGCTAACCTGACAAGTGAGGACGGGACGCAATACGGCGCGCAATGGACGTTGTTTCGATCCGCGCTTGCGCCAGAAACCAAGGAAGGTTGGCAAGACCCGCAGGTTTGGTTTGCACATGCCGCAATAACGACTCCGGACATGCATTTTGTAACAGAGCGGTTTGCGCGCGGTGGCATCGGTCAAGCGGGGGTCACCGCAAGTCCCTTCAATGCTTGGATTGACGAGTGGCAGATGTCAGGGGCGTTCGAAGGGCAAATGACAGTGTCTGCAACAGGCCCTGATTTTGGATACGCATTCGATCTGACGGCAACTGGTCCGATGATCTTTCACGGGGACGCGGGATTTTCGGTCAAATCCGCAGAGGGGCAAGCAAGCTATTATTATTCTCAGCCGTTTTTTGATGTTACGGGACTGCTGCAATTGCCCGACGGGGACGTCCCAGTTTCAGGTCAGGCTTGGCTGGATCGGGAATGGTCTTCGCAACCTTTGTCTGACAATCAAACGGGGTGGGATTGGTTTTCGCTGTCATTTGACACGGGCGATAAACTGATGGGGTTTCGTCTGCGCCAAAGTGACGGTGAAACGTTTAATTCGGCCACATGGATATCACCCACAGGTCAAACGACATCCTATACAGACGGTGTTTTCAGTGCAGACCCGATCAACGTTGCGGATGTGAAGGGCAAAGAAATGCCGGTGTCTTGGCATGTGCGATTGCCAGCAAAAGGGGTAGATGTGACGGTTGAGGCTCAGAACAACGACTCTTGGATGGATGTCTCATTGCCGTATTGGGAAGGGCCAGTGGGCATCCAAGGCAGCCACACAGGTCAAGGATATCTGGAGATGACTGGATATGAGTGATTTGAACGATCTGAGTGAATTTTATGATTTGGCGTGGAAGCAGTTAGAAAACGCGATGAAGACGCGCGATTTGGGGTCTCGTCAGGTCGCGCTTGCGACTGTATCGAAGGACGGGCACCCTGAGGTCCGAACTGTCGTGTTGCGAGATGTATCCCGCGCGTCTTCCATCCTGCGTGTGAATACAGATGTCGTATCGGCCAAGGTCACATCGCTTGGCGCGTGCCCATATGCGGAACTACTTTATTGGAACGCTAAAACAGTTTTGCAATTGCGCCTCAAAGCACGTGTTGAGATTGTACGTGGGGATGAAACAGCTTCGATTTGGCCGTCCATTCCAAAGGAATCTCGGAGCAACTATGGGTCCAATCCCGAGACGGGAACGCCAATTGCGATTGTCTTTGACTATGAAAAACTCGGTCTTGCGTAGAATTTTGCGATTCTGACGTTTCACGTGGATGATATCGACGTTGTTGAACTGGGTGACCGTCATCGCCGCGCGCATTTTAGCAGGAATTCCGATTGGGCGGGGCAATGGTTGGTGCCTTAGACGATTGCCGAAATACTGTTGTCGGACGAAGATTATGGAACTGATGAGGCGACGGCTGTTGATCAGGTCTTCCTTGTGTTCAACCTGATTGGTCAACTCTGTCAGAGCGGAGGTTCGCGCAGCCGCAGCGATAGTTCGGTCTTATGTTTCAAACGCACCAAAGTGTGAGCGATGATTAAGCAGCTGTTTCTGCTTGCACTTTTAATGCACGATTCAGGCCGCTTTTTCCGATGTATTCGCGCTTTAGTCAGCGCCGATAAAATAGGTTCGCTTCCAGAAGATCACGGCCAAGAAGAGCAAGCTGATTAGGTTGGGTACTAGAATTTGCACAAGACCAAGTTGGTCGCTCAAAGTGAGCAAAGCGACAATCCCATTAAAGATAAACAACCCAATGTAGAAGAACGCCCATCTGACACCCCAACTTCTTCTGTTCCAAACCGCGTATAAGAAGACTGAAGGCCCTATGAAGTCCAAAAACAGGACCACCAATAATGCGGAAATGCCAAATACGAGAGTGCCTAAAACCGGCAAGCCGTTTTCCATCAGATTAGGCAAGTTCATCGCCGATCCAACGGCCCACACGACCATCACAACTGATAGAATCTTGAGTACAATCGGGATGGGCCTCCAGCCCGATTGCCGTGAGACATCTGCATTCATTTGGTCTTTCCCATAAATGCCGCGAGTTTGTCGAAGGTCTGATTCCATCCATCTTCACCTGCTGACCCCTCTGGTACGCCAAAGTGGACCATCGTCATCATGGTCTTACCATCAGTTTCGCTCAGTTCGACTATGACTTCGGTAATATCTGGGTGTCCGGCAGGCATGCCCATGCTTTCTGGCGATATGATCGTCCCATGTTCGTCGCATATGCTTTCAGTGTAAACGAGGCGGGTCGGGCTCTTGATCTCTTTGTAGATACCTATGAACCACATCGACATTGTGCGTTCCGGCGATTTCATTTCCATGCAGATTTTGCGCGTCCCGCCCACGGTAACATCCATTTCTGCTGTGGGAACTGACATCCCCATCGGACCGTACCATTGTTTAAATAGTTGAGGGTCTGTCCACATATTCCAGACCTCTTCAATCGGAGCATCAAATTCGCGCTGTATCTTTACCCAATTTTGCTGATCACTCATTTTTAGGTTCCTTCATAGCTAAGAGAACTTTGACCATTGCATCAAAACGTACGTCCCAGATGTGGCGATATTGGTCGGTCCAGTCGGAAACCGCCTGAAGAGGTTCTGTATTCAACGTGCATGGTCGAAACTGTGCGTCCCGCCCTCGTGTAACGAGCCCGGCTTTTTCGAGAACGCGAATATGTTTCGAAATCGCGGGTAGGGTCATATTGAACGGTTCGGCCAAGGTGTTGACCGTTGCCTCGCCCTGCGCCAGATGCGCAAGGATCGCTCTGCGGGTTGGGTTGGCCAAGGCAGCAAAGGCCATGTCAAGCTGACTGGTTCTGTCCATGACCACGTAATATACCATGTGGTTAATTAAACAAGGGGTTTAATAATGGGATCAATTGACCCTGAGAATCTAGAAGTGGTCGCGTTGGAGAACGCTTGAAACCGGTTTCGTACTTTGCCCGATGCCCTTCAAGCGCGGAAAATGACCACCTGCGACCTCCTCCGAACATTCTTTGATGAGTTCCACTTGACGCCCATATTGGTATCAAATAGTACCTCATGTCACTGGGCGGGCGTTGTGTAGTGGTAAGACCTTAGCCTTCCAAGCTAATGACGCGAGTTCGATTCTCGCCGCCCGCTCCAGAAATTTTCTTCTACGTTCACTCTACTGTTTCGGCATTCTTGATGGTGGGCCGTTGTGAATACGACTTCAATACGCGTTTTCGCGATGATGGTGATGCATGCGGAATTGATGTGTCGCGTCGAGCCTCATCAAATCAATGTTTATTTCCCCGATCCGCATGGCACCTGCGCTTGACCTTGTGCGAGCGATGGTAAAAACAGTGGCCGGTCTTAAGGAGTGAACATGAGCGATCCGAAGTTGGCGCCACCGGCCGGTGGAACGGAAGCTGAGCGCGAAAAATCCAAACGGATTGGCGCATTGCGGTCGCTTTGGCCATTTATGCGCCCATATTCGGGGCTGATGGCCGCAGCCTTGGCTGCATTGGTTGCAACGGCCATCATTTCGCTGACTTTACCCTTGGCTGTTCGCCGAGTGATAGATGGTTTTGGCAACGCTGATGATGCGATCCTTGATCAGTATTTTATGGCGGCTTTGGTTATCGCGGGTCTGCTCGCGATTGGAACTGGCTTGCGCTATGCATTGGTTACCCGACTGGGCGAGCGCGTCGTGGCCGATATCCGGAAGGCTGTGTTCAATCGCGTCATCGGAATGTCACCTGCATTCTTTGAAAACATAATGACCGGCGAAGTCTTAAGTCGGATCACAACCGATACGACGTTGATCCTAAGTGTCATTGGGTCTTCTGTTTCGATTGCACTTAGGAACGTGCTTATATTCTTTGGCGGCTTGGTCCTGATGATGTTGACGTCGGCCAAGCTCACGCTTTTGGTTCTTTTGATCGTTCCCGCAATTGTTGTGCCAATCCTCGTTCTTGGGCGTCGTTTGCGAGTCCTGTCCCGTGAAAACCAAGATTGGATTGCCGCGTCATCTGGGCGTGCATCTGAACAGTTAAGTGCTGTGCAAACCGTTCAAGCCTTCACCCAAGAAGCTGCCAGTCGGTCGATGTTCAGTGATGTAACTGAGGCAAGTTTTGATGCCGCGCGTCGCCGGATCTGGACGCGGGCGCAAATGACGGTGATCGTGATCTTTTTGGTGTTTGCTGGCATAGTTGGCGTGCTTTGGATTGGTGCGAATGATGTGCGCGCCGGGGATTTGTCGGCGGGGACATTGGTTCAGTTTGTAATTTACGCCATTCTGGTTGCAGGCGCCGTCGCGGCCCTGTCAGAGATTTTTGGCGAACTGCAACGGGCCGCTGGCGCGACTGAACGATTGATTGAACTATTACACGCTGAGGATTCAGTGTCTGACCCGGAAAAGGCGACTCAATTGACGTCTCCGGTGGCGGGACAGATTACTTTTGAAGATGTGCATTTTGCTTATCCGACGCGTCAAAACACGGCCGCTTTGGATGGGGTGTCCATTGACATCGCGCCAGGGGAAACCATTGCCTTTGTTGGACCATCGGGCGCGGGAAAGACAACTATTTTGCAAATGATCCAGCGTTTTTATGACCCGCAAAAGGGCCGTGTGCTGTTGGACGGGGTCGACGTGGCGCGGTTAGAGCGCGAGACGTATCGGAGGCACTTAGCTTTGGTTCCACAGGATCCGATGATCTTTGCCGCATCCGCGCGCGAAAACATTGCATTCGGGCGTCCTGACGCGACGGATGTGGAAATCGAAGGCGCGGCCAAAGCGGCTGCAGCACATGAATTCATTATGGATCTACCGAACGGGTATGACAGCCCCTTGGGCGAACGCGGAGTCATGCTGTCTGGTGGGCAAAAGCAACGCATAGCGATCGCCCGCGCAATTTTGCGAGACGCGCCAGTGTTGTTGTTGGATGAAGCGACCAGCGCATTGGACGCTGAAAGTGAACGCGCGGTACAACAAGCTGTAGATCGCTTGTCGCAGGATCGTACAACGTTGGTTGTCGCACACAGGTTGGCGACAGTGAAGCGCGCCGACCGGATTATTGTGTTGGAAGAGGGGCAGATCGTCGCCCAAGGATCACATGATGAGCTGGTCGCGGAGGATGGCATCTATGCGCGTTTGGCACGGCTGCAATTCACAGATGGGATCGCGGCCGAATAATTCCCCGTTTAACTGCAATCTCGCTTTGCAATATGATGATCCAAGTATTTATTGGATGCAAATTATGACGCAGTGGAATTTAAGATCGTCGAAAGGCTTCACCATTTTTAGTGAAAATGGCGATGCTGTTTTCTTTGACAAAGTATTGAACAACAATTTTCGGATAGTTGAGGAAGACAAAGCTCTTAGGACTGTTTTGTCATGCAGTTTGGGCAATCGATCCCGTTTGGACATAACATTCGCAGCTATGCGATCATCGGTTAACCCTTCTGACGCTAAGCATTCAGCGCAAATTCTGCGGTTTCCGCAGTAGAACGTGCACGGGGCCGCACACCACCGGAGTTGTAGTTGAGAGCGACTCTGGTGGGGCCCTGGTCCACCTCGTGACCCAAGGTCAGAATGCAATGACGCTACGTCTCGCGTCGTTGTTGCATCACGAGATACTTGCGTGATGCTCGGAAAGCCCGCATTTTGTTAAGTTAAGGGAAGCAAAGCTGTACAGAGCCAAAATTGGCCGAACGTGCCAGGGAGGAGACGCCCATGACTTTTGTCGGATATGAAGACCGGGACGCCATCGAAGCGGAGATGGCTTGGGATGAACGTGATTTGCCCAAAACACTTTATGGTATGCTTTCGGGCACCGCGCAAAAGTTTCCAAATTACAACGCGGCAACCTTTCAGATATTTTCCGGACCAAAAGACAAGGCGGAAACCCTGACGTGGCAAGACTTGCACGCGAAGGTGACGCAAACAGCCAATTTGTTTCGCTCGCTTGATATTGGTCCAACGGATGTCGTTGCGTATGTCTTGCCCAACTGTAACGAAACGATCTTGACGCTGTTAGGCGGTGCGGTCGCAGGGATTTCCAATCCAATCAACCCCTTGCTAGAACCTGAACAAATCGGGGCCATCTTGCGCGAAACGGGCGCTAAAGTCGTTGTGACGCTAAAGGCGTTCCCAAAAACTGACGTGGGTGACAAAGTCGCCGAAGCCGTTGATTTGGCGCCGGGTGTAAAGACCGTTATCGAAGTGGACCTACTGAAGTATTTGACGCCACCAAAGTCGTGGATCGTGCCATTGATCCGACCGAAAGGATGCAAAGCGTCCAAGGCTCAGTATCTGGATTTCACAAAGGAAATCGCAAAGCACCCAACGACATTACAATTTGAAGATGTCCAAGAAGATCGTGTCGCAGCCTATTTCCATACAGGTGGCACAACCGGCATGCCAAAGGTCGCGCAGCACAAATATTCAGGGATGATCTACAACGGCTGGCTCAGCCATAAGATGCTGTACACCGAAGACGACAACATCCTATGCCCGCTGCCATTGTTCCACGTGTTTGCCTGCGAACCCATTCTGATGGGCATCATAGCAAGCGGAGGCCACGCCATTTTCCCGACACCGCAAGGATATCGCGGCGATGGTGTCATGGATAACTTTTGGAAGCTGGTTGAACGGTGGAAGGTCACATTTGTCATCACTGTGCCAACCGCAATTTCCGCAAAAATGCAGCGTCCGATTGATGCCGACATTTCCACATTGAAATGTGCGTTTTCGGGTTCAGCGCCATTGCCGCAGGAATTGTTTAAACGGTTCGAAAAAGCAACCGGCGTGAAACTTGTCGAAGGGTACGGAATGACCGAGGCCACGTGTCTTGTGTCCTGTAACCCTGTTGATGGTGAAAAGAAAATTGGGTCGGTTGGAATCCCGTTCCCTTACACCAAGATCAAGATTTACAAGGCCACTAACGATGGCCCCATCGAAGCGGGCATAGACGAAGTGGGCGAAATCTGCGTGTCCAACCCTGGCGTATTCGCAGGCCACACCTACACCGAAGCCGAAAAGAACAAGGACCTGTTTTACCATGATGAATGGTTGCGCACGGGTGACTTGGGACGTTTTGATGCGGATCGGTATTTGTGGATCACGGGGCGTGCGAAAGATTTGATTATCCGCGGGGGTCACAACATTGATCCTGCCGAAATTGAAGAAGCTTTGCTGGGCCACGAAGCGGTCGCCTTTGCAGGCGCGATTGGCCAGCCGGACAAGCATGCGGGCGAAATCCCATGCGTGTTCGTTGAACTGATTGATGGTGCAAGCGTGACCACGGATGAATTGCTCGAGTTTTGTAAACAGAACGTTCACGAACGTGCAGCACATCCCAAACATCTTGAAATTATGGATGAACTGCCAAAAACTGCGGTTGGCAAAATCTTTAAACCTGACCTACGCAAAAGCGCGATCACGCGAATTTATAACCAGACCTTAGAAGAGTCAGGGTTAGCAACACGTGTTGTGGCCGTTGTCGATGACAAGAAACGAGGTCTTATCGCGCAAGTGGAAACCAATGGTGAAAGCGATACGGCCATCCAAACAGTGCTGGGTGACTTTATTCGCCCGTGGGAAAAGGCAACGGACGCGGCGCAAGTTGCCGCTGAATAAATGCCGGACTACGATTTGCTTTTGGACGACGAAGTTCGGGCCTTTTTGGCCCGAGCAGCAACGTTTTATCCACCTGATGCGGTGACCTTGACCGTTGCGGAACAGCGGTCCGTCTATGACCGGATGTGTGCGGATTTCGATGCCGACCACCCTTCGGAAGTTTCAGCTCAGGATCGTGCATTCGGTGGGGTGAATTGCCGAATTTACAACGTTGAAGGCGCGAAAAACTCGGTTGTTTATTATCATGGTGGTGGGTTCGTTGTCGGTGGACTTGAAAGCCACGACAGCATTTGTGCCGAATTCGCAGCAGGGTCGGGGATGCGTGTTGTGGCGGTTGATTATCGCTTGTCGCCGGAACATCCTCATCCAGAAGATTTCAACGATGCAATGGCGGCGTTTGAGGCGATTTGTGATATATATGCCAGCACGTTTGTTTTGGCCGGTGACAGCGCTGGTGGCAATCTAGCCGCCGCCGTTGCGCATGCCCAAAGAAACAAGGCGCATGGTGCGCGCATTTCCGGGTGCTTGCTGATCTATCCGAGCCTAGGCGGGGCATGGACCTTACCATCCTATGTTGAACATGCGGACGCGCCGGGCCTGTCCACACGGGATATGCAATTTTACATGAATATGCGTTCAAACGGGCAAGACAAAACCGGTGACGCAACTTACGCACCTTTGCAAGACACTGATTTCAGCGGCTTGCCCCCCGTTGTTGCGATAACAGCGCAATGTGATCCTTTGTCCTCTGATGGTGATGCCTATGTTCAGGAACTGACCAAAGCGCGTATTCCAGCGATGTGGCTGGAAGAACAAGGGTTGGTGCACGCGTATTTGCGCGCACGACATATGTCTGAAAAAGCGAACTCGAGTTTCGCTCGTATGATTAAAAGCCTTAAGTCGCTGCAGTTTGGACAGCTTCCTGATTGGTCCTGATACATAATCTTACATTCAGGCCGACGGGTTTTTGAAAGCGCTTTGATACGTTATAGTCGCCAATCTTATTTGCCCGGGACGGTATGGAGTTCGCCTTCAATGAAAAAACAACGCAAATCCCCAAAGAAAAAACAGTCAAACCAAGCGCCTGTTGAGGCACCCAAGAAAACGCGTCGCGATGTTTTACGTTTGGTTCCTGCCGGTGTTTTGGGCGCGGCTGTGTTGGGCGGCGCAGGCTATCTGGGTGTTGGTGCTGTACGCGTGGGTGCCGCAGAATACGATCTGAGCCGAATTGGCACTGGCAAAGCCACAATCGTCCAAATTCATGACCCACAATGCCCAGTATGCACGGCGTTGCAAAAAGAAGTGCGCAAGGCCTTAAAGGACATTGACCAAGAAGATCTTGTTTATCTGGTCGCAAACATTCGCACAGCTGCTGGGCAGCAGCTCGCGCAGAAACATCGCGTGCCACATGTGACGTTGCTGCTGTTTGATGGCGAAGGAAATCTGCAAGAGGTTCTGCGCGGCATGCAAAACAAAGACGCCCTGTTCCAACAATTTCAGGCCCACTTCGAAGCACATGGCGCATCTGCGTGATTTGATGGAATGAACTGCCCTTAAGGGTTTAAGGGTACAAAGAATGCACTGCTGTTGTCAGGATTTCTACGCCCTATTGTCGGGCTCAATGAATAGTGCCAACCAGTTTTAATAGGCGTGTTCGCCAAGCTCGACTTTGTTTCTGAAGACATCGACTAATTTTGAGGTGCGTTTGTTAACGGGATTTTCCGTGCAATCCAAAGGCCCAATGTCTATATTTTTCTGCTTCAATGACGACCCAGAACAGTATTCGCCAAAAACATCGATGCCACGTCCGATGATGTCCGAGCCGGAACCGGTTGTCAGGACGATCTGGTGAAGAAACGAATGCTACATATGGAGCGATTACCGTAATAAACGCGACTGAATTTTGTAACATTCAGGGATTACACCGCAATGCTCTTTCAACGTTAAATTCGCCCCAATTCTTGCGGCAAGTCGGGGCGAAACGTTAGTTGTCTGTCCCTAGTTTCCAGCACTTTCCATTTTTCGATTGGCAAGCACATCCTCAAGCCAGCCAAGACGCATTTCAGGGACGGAACTTAAGAGCAGATCGGTGTAGTCATCAAAGGGCGGGCTTAGGACCTCGGTCTTTGTGCCATAGCGTTGCACCTTGCCTTGAAACATAACTGCGATGCTGTCGGCGATGGCGCTGACGGTCGCAAGATCATGCGTGATGAACAGATACGCAACATCATCCGCCTTTTGCAGGTTGAGCAAAAGTTTGAGAATGCCGTCCGCAACCAAAGGATCAAGCGCCGACGTGACTTCGTCGCAAATGATGAGCTTTGGTTTGGCCGCCAGTGCACGTGCAATACAGACACGCTGTTTTTGACCACCTGAAAGTTCGGCGGGATAGCGGTCGATGAAGCTTTCGCCCAGCTCAATTTCGTCGAGCAGTTCGATGGTGCGCTTCCGTTTGTCTGCACCTTTATGACCAAAGTAAAATTCAAGCGGACGGCCAATAATTGTACCTACCGTCTGACGGGGGTTCATCGCCACATCTGCCATTTGATAGATCATTTGCAGTTCGCGCAGGTCTTCGATTGACCGGCTCGGTTGATCGGGAGTGAGTGTACGGCCAGAGAAGGTGATGTCACCATCACGTGGAGGCAAAAGCCCTGTGATGACACGTGCCAGCGTCGATTTCCCAGACCCACTTTCACCGACGACGGCCAGCGTTTGACCTGCGGACAATTCAACGGACACGTTGTGTAACACGTCGAAATTGGTGCCTTTGTAGCGGGCGGTGATATTTTCGACCTTGAGGATCGGGTTATCGGTCGGCGATTTTTCAGGATGATCGATCTGGCGAACGGTGACCAGTGCACGTGTGTACTCGTCGCGTGGGGCATTGATGATTTGGTCCGTCTCGCCGTATTCGATCATGTTGCCATGACGTAAAACCATGATGTGATCCGCAACTTGCGCGACCACTGCCAGATCATGGGTGATGTAAACCGCTGCCACGCCCGTATCATGAATGGCTTCTTTGATGGCGGCCAAAACGTCAATTTGCGTTGTCACATCCAGCGCTGTGGTTGGTTCGTCAAACACAACAAGATCTGGTTCAGGACACAGGGCCAACGCTGTCATGCAGCGTTGAAGTTGGCCCCCCGAGACTTGGTGGGGATAGCGGCTTCCAATGTTGTCGGGGTCAGGCAGACCCAATTTGGCAAATAAAACGCGCGCTCTGTCTTCTGCGTCTTTGCGTGAGAATTTACCTTTTGCGACAGAGGCTTCGATCACTTGTTCTATGATCTTTTTGGCAGGGTTGAAAGATGCGGCAGCAGATTGCGAAACATATGTCACTTCGGCCCCACGCAGGGCGCGCACGTCTTTCAGTCCGGAGGAGAGGATATCGCGACCGTTTACTTCGACAGTGCCGCCAGTGATTTTTACGCCGCCACGGCCATAAGCCATTGTGGCAAGGCCAATTGTGGATTTGCCGGCCCCGGATTCCCCGATGAGGCCAAGGACTTTGCCAGGCATGATGTCAAAATCGACGCCGTGGACAATTTCGATATCATGCGGCTTTTCATCGGGGGGATAGACAGTTGCGCCGATTTTTAGTCCGCGTGCTTTGACAAGAGGTTCGGTCATGACATGCGTACCTTGTGCTGTGGTGTGTCGGAAGGTGTTCTGTTTGGCTGCGCCAAATGCGCCCACCCACCGACCCTTGCGTTACGTGAATGTGTCATCCGCGACCTCCTTTCAGGGAGGTTGTTCGGGTCAAAATCCAGTCCGCAACCAAGTTGACCGATATCGCCAATGTGGCAATTGCGATGGCTGGATAAAGCGCGGCTCCGATACCAAAATTGATGCCTTCTTTGTTTTCTTTCACGATGCCACCCCAATCTGCGAGGGGCGGTTGAACGCCAATCCCAAGGAAGCTGAGTGTGGAAATGAAGAGAACCATAAAGATGAAGCGCAGACCCATTTCGGCGACAAGGGGCGACAGAGCGTTTGGTAAAATCTCTCTGAATATGATCCAAGCGATTTTCTCACCACGCAAGCGCGCCGCTTCAACGTAATCCATCACCGAGATGTCGACGGCGACCGCGCGGGAGAGGCGATAGACACGTGTGGAATCCAAAAGTCCCATCAAGACGATCAGCGTGAACACACTGGCTTCGATTGAGCTTAGAATAACCAAAGCAAGGATCAGTGAGGGGATCGACATCATCAAGTCGACAAAGCGCGACAGTATCTGGTCGAACCATCCCCCCATGACGGCGGCAAGAAAACCAAGCACCGATCCGGTGACAAAGCTGAGGATTGTGGCCAGGGTGGCGATCCAAATCGTTGTTCGCCCACCGTAGATCATCCGGGTCAGCAGATCTCGACCGATTTGGTCTGTGCCAAGCCAGTGTGCAGATGACGAGGTTTCCCAGACATCCCCCACTGTTTCGGCCATTCCATAGGGCGCAATGAGTGGTGCGAGAAGTGCGGCAAGAAAGTAAAGGCCGGTAATACTAAGGCCCAATGCAGCAGAGAGGGGAATGTTCTTTAGCATGATGTTCCCCCAAAAGTGGATGGAGCGAGTGTTCTAACATTTGAGATCAGGTCACCCCAAACACAGCTATCAAGTTTGGGGTGTTTCATTTTGGGTGCCTCAGTCTTGGATTGGCCAGAATGGATACGACATCGGCCACGATATTTAGGATGATGTAGACCGCTGCAAAGATGACGCCGCAGGTCAGCACCACCGGCACGTCGCGTTTGACCACAGCATCCACCAAATATTGTCCCATGCCGGGATAGGCAAAGACGACTTCGACCACGACCACGCCGACGACGAGATAGGCCAGATTGATCATCACAACGGTTACGATCGGAGCGATGGCATTGGGAAAAGCATGGCGGTAAATCACGTTAAAGGTTGTGAGACCTTTCAATTCGGCCGTTTCGACATAGGCGGATTGCATCACGTTCAAAATCGCAGCGCGGGTCATACGCATCATATGCGCCAAGACGACCATGGTCAGAACCGCGGCGGGCAGAGTGATTGAATAGAGCTTTTCACCCAAGCTCATCGTCGAAGAGATCGACGCGAAAGAGGGGAAAGCAATGGGATCAAGGCCGAACCATCCCCAAATGCCCCATCCCAAACTTTGCACTGCAAAGAAGAAAATCAGAATGTAAGCGATCATGAATTCGGGCAAAGAAATCGACGCAAGTGTGATGCCTGAAATGACTTTATCAGGCCAGCGGTTTTGATAACGCACAGCAATTAGGCCAAGCAGAATGGCCAGCGGCACAGATATAAGCGCGGCCCAGAATGCAAGAAAAAGCGTGTTTGACATGCGGCTGGAGACTTGGTCCGCGATCGGCAGTTTGTTGGTCAACGCATTGCCCATGTCACCGGTGAGGACACCACCAAGCCATTCAAAGTAGCGCACTGTAGCCGGGCGATTTAGGCCCATTTCTTCGCGTAGGTTGGCAAGGCTTTCGGCTGTTGCTGCTTGACCCAGAATGGCTTGCGCCGCGTCACCGGGCAAAATTTCGGTTAGCCCAAAAATAAGGGCTGAGGCTGCAAGGAGGAGCATGACGCCCAATCCGAGCCTTTGAAGAACGAGGAGTAAAATGGGGTGCATGGTTACCTGTCGCAGTTGCTTTGGCTGTTTCGGTTGCACCGGTCATTGAGGGGCGGGCCCTTTGAATGTGCGCTCGACCAATCCCGAAGGGTGGGAGCAGATCTGCCCCAGTGTTCTGGGGCAGATCAAAGCGCATATCACCGATGGTGTGTGGCGCTAGTTTATTAGGCTTTCCACGTGTACTTGGATGTTTTCCAGTACATTTGTGGGCCACTTGGGTTGGCTTCCCAACCTTTGACATTTGTCGAAACAGCATCCACAAAATCGTTGAACATTGGCACCATCAGGCCACCTTCTTCGTTCAACATGCGACCCATTTTGGAATAGATCTCTTTGCGTTTGCCTTCGTCAACTTCGGCGCGGGCTTCCAAAAGCAGTGCGTCAAAGGCTTCGTTTTTCCAGCGTGTGTCGTTCCATTCTGCAGAAGACAGATAGGCTGTTGTATACATTTGGTCCTGAACCGGACGACCGCCCCAGTAAGAACAGCAGAACGGTTGTACGTTCCAGACTTCTGACCAGTAGCCGTCGTTTGGTTCACGCTTGATTTCCAACGGAATTCCCGCCGCTTGGCAGGATTGTTGGAACAAGGCTGCAGCGTCAACCGCACCGGGGAAAGCACCATCGGCTGTGCGCAGAATGATGGGTGATCCGTCGTGACCAGATTTCTTGTAATGCTCTGCCGCTTTTTCAAGATCAAACGCACGCTGTGGGATGGATTCATCAAACAGCGGATACGATTCATTGATCGGCATGTCGTTACCGACAGACCCAAAGCCTTGAAGGATCTTATCGACCATCTCTTCGCGGTTCAGCGCGTATTTCAGCGCCAAACGGATGTCAGGATTGTCAAACGGAGCCTTGTCCATATGTGCGATGAACACATAGTGACCGCGACCTGCTGTGCGTTCCACGTTGATTGTGGGTGCGCGATCCAACAGTTTCGCGATTTTTGGTTCAACGCGGTTGATGGCGTCGACCTGACCAGATTGCAGCGCGGCTGTCCGCGCAGTTGCGTCGTTCAATACGATCAGTTCGACAGTGTCGTAGTGAGCGACAACCGTTTGGTCACCTTCCCAGTAATCATCACGGCGTTTAAAGACCATGCGCACGCCGGGTTCGTCTGTTTCCAGAGTGTAAGGCCCAGTACCGATCGCGTCAGTTGGTCCGTCAAACCCACCATTCGGTTGGATGATCAGGTGATAATCCGCCATCAGGTAAGGCAGATCGGCGTTGCCAACAGACATAGTCATTTCGAACACGTCACCATCTGTGCGCATGGACTCGATACCTTGAACGATACCCAAAGCACCGGACTTTGAGTCCTCGTTCGAGTGACGCGCCATTGTCTGCATGACGTCTTCGGCAGTTACTTCCTGCCCGTTGGAGAACTTGACGCCCTGGCGGATTTTAAAGCGCCAGACTTTGGCGTCTGCGGATCCTTCCCAGCTTTCCGCAACAAGGCCTTTCAGCTCGCTGTTGCTTGTCAGCTCTACCAAGGGCTCACCCCAGCAGAAACCGCCAGCAAGAGGCACATCAGAAGCCCAGACTGCAGGGTCTTGGCTGTTTGTTGATTCACCGCCCTGCACACCCATTTTGAATGTACCGCCCACGACCGGGGTGGCCGCACTTGCAGCATCCGCAAGCAATGTATTGGCGACAGCAACCGTCACACCCATTGCAGCGGCTTTTCCCATAAATTCGCGACGAGACATTAAGCCTTTTGCCACTTTTTGTGATAGGAACTTCAATTCGTTTGACATCGTACAACTCCCGGTTGATTTATCGCCTCTTCGTGGGCAGACGTTTTATAGATTGCGGTATAGGGTAAAGGTTTGCGTTCCGCCCGCAAGAAAAAATCCGCAAGTTTTATAGGTGATCACGCGGAATTTCGTCGAAGACATCCTTAGTAAAGACCAGAACGTCATTTTCAAATGCGGTTACTGTCGCTTTTAGTTGAAAATGGGTCGCATCGCTGGTCATGATGCATTGTGTCTCAGTACGCAAGGCAATTCCGTCACGTTCCAATTCGTCTGTCCAGTGGCATTCGCCAGACGCCCGAAGCGGGTTTTGAGGATCAATGGACCAAGATTCCCGCGCGACAGATGCCGTGATCAAGCCATGATCAAGGTCTCGTATTTTTCCAAAATCATCCTCAATATGCAGCGTGACAAGGCCAGTAACGTGGTCGATTTGCGTTTGGCGCACGTGGTTTTCCGGACGCAGTTCTTCAGTTTCCCATGGGTATTCGGCGTCTGGCGGCAAGAATGTTCGGGCTTGTTCGTTTTTGGTTGCTGGAATTGGCAAGCCAAGTGTGCCGCGCGTTAATGTTAGCGTACCCATGGTCGGGCTTGGCCAAACAAGTGGCCAATAGGCGTTTGAGATGGACAAGCGTACGCGATGCCCGGCAGGCACACGATACGCAATGTTGTCCAGAGAAACCAAGATATCTTGCGTTTGGTCCTTGCGCATAGAGGTCGGATTTTCGTGTCCAAACCGATGAGATAAATTCAAAACGCCGTATGTTATGCGTGTTGACGCACCATCTGGATGCACGTGGCACAAACGCACTGCAATTTGCGCCTGTGGGTCTGACGAAGAAAGCGTCAGCTGCACTTTCGGTGTGCCGACAATGTCCAAATCCTTGGACAGAATTTCTGAGTCAAAGACCGCAGACTTGGCGTCGTCATTGCGTTGATCACCGGGCATTTCGGGTCCAAGCCAGATCGCACAATATTCTCCCGCGTCTGCGCCTGTGTCTTGTGGGCTGGCAATGACCTGAGAAAACGGTTTTGACGTGCCGAGTTTGCCAAGCGACAGACCGAATTCCTTGGTTTGCGGCGCATCAGGGTTGGCACTGATCCAATGACCTTGGCGTTCCGTGTACCACGTTGCGGGGCGGACGCCGTCCATCACATAAACCGAATAATCTGGATCGGCTTCAACGCCTGTGTCTATGTCCTTTAGCCAGCGATCCCACCAGCGCAACGCCTCTTGCAAAAAACCGATGCGCGGCTCGGGCACGGCGAAATGGGGATATTTGTGGACCCATGGGCCAATGATGCCTTTTGCGCCGGGTATATTGGACACCAGGCGAGGGACCGCGTTTTTATAGGCGTCTCCCCATCCACCAACGGCCAAAACCTTTGCTTTAATAGCGCTGTAATCCTCGCACACTGATCCATGCTGCCAATAGGCATCGCGGTGTTGATGTTTTAACCAAACCGATGGCAGGAACGGTTCCGCATCCAAACGCTCCAGCCACATGTCATGCCAATCATCCGGACGCAGCGTGGGATCTGGAGCGCGGGATGAATACGACCACATCGTTGCCCCCCAACCCAGATTTTCGTTTAGCAAGCACCCACCTTTATAATGAATGTCATCGGCGTACCGGTCATCGGTTGAACAGAGCGTAACCACGGCCTTCAAAGGGTCGGGGGCAAGGGCTGCAACCTGAAGCGCATTGAATCCACCCCAGCTGATACCCATCATTCCGACGCGTCCATTGCACCATGATTGCTGTGCAGCCCATTCAATGATCTCAACAGCGTCGGCAAGTTCTTGTTCGGTATATTCGTCTTCCATGATGCCTTGGCTGTCACCGTTCCCGCGTATGTCAACGCGCAGACAGGCATATCCACGTTTGGCAAACCACGGGTGCGTTAGCGCGTCGCGTGCACAGGTGCCGTCTCTTTTGCGATAGGGAAGATATTCCAAAAGCATGGGAACAGGATCATCGTTTGCATCATCTGGAATCCAGGCGCGGCATGACAAACGTATTCCGTCTGAAAGCACGATTTCCATGTCGGGGGTTTCGGTGATGGACCGCAGTTTGTTCTTCATGTCCGAAGGCTTGCCAGTTCCGAACGGACTGTCAATTGTTTGATGTGCGGAACTGTTGAATTACCGCTTTCGTGCGATCAATAAATCCATGACATTTGTGCCTGTTGGACCAGATTTGAACAAAGCGTTCGCATCGCGCAGAAACGGGTAAGCATCTGCGTGATCCAAAGCGTCTTGGGCCTGATCTGTCCAAGTTTTCCCCGACACAATCGCACCGGCTGCATCTGTCGGACCATCGGTGCCATCCGTTCCAGCAACCAAGATTTCGATGTCAACGCCTTGCATTTCTCTGGCGAGCGACAAACCAAGCGCCATGTTGCGCCCGCCCATGCCTGGGGTCTCAGGCAAGATCACGGTGGGTTCACCGCCCAAAAGATACAAACCTGCAGGTCCAGACTTGAGCATTTTGCCAAGACGAGAGGCCAATGCCCCGATGTCCTCATACAAAGTTTCTTCGTTACAAATCAGCGGTTCGCCCGCCACCTTTGCAACAGCGCCGCGTGCGATCGCGTTGGACGCCACAATACGGGCGTCAAACGTAAATGAGGCGTCGGGAAAAGCGTCGCCAATGCCTGATCCGATCACACCAAGGACATCGCCCTCGACATCAGAAATCGCGAGAGACGTCACCTTGCTCCCCGGAAATAGGGCCAAGAGTTTGCCGCCTTTGATTTGGCTGATCTCTTTGCGGCGCGCATTCATCGCGTGGATATCAGCGCCCGACGCCAACATGCGCTGCGTTTCTGATGCCAGCCTGTCCAGCGACCAACCTTCGGGTAACACTTCGGCCAGTGCGGATGCCCCGCCCGAAACCAAACACAATAAATGACTTCCGGGTTTGCATCGCATGACCGCGTCCCGCAGCGCTTGCCCACCGGCCAAGCTTTGGACGTCAGGAACGGGGTGGGCGGCTTCGATCAAATGTGCGGATGTTGGGTAGTCTTGTCCGTGGTCGTATTTCGTAACGACAAGACAGGGCGCATCGGGAAAAAATCGGGCTGCAGCCTTGGCCATGGCGCTAGCGGCTTTTCCAACAGCAATGATTTGATCCGGTGGTGTGATGGGCGTGTCTGTCAACGATTTGTGGACCGAATTTGCGCCACCGACCGCATCAACGCCTGCACGCCAAAGCGTTTTCAGAGGTATTGGATTGTGCATTTTTCCACCCGTTCAAATGTTGGAAATAGGGTCCGGTTCGTGAATCAGAAATCTATGGCACGATACTATATATCGTGGTCCTTGAATGAAAATTGTCCGAATTTTGAAAAAATAGACTAGCCAGTGATTCGGTCTTCCGTTACAAGAACCGATAAGCACACGCAAGATCACCAATAAAAAACCTTCTACAAAGATAGTTTATTGCGTGTGTTCGGGAAACGAAACGAGCAGTTATGAATTTGAACGGTTATGTCGTTCGCGGTGACGCGAGCGCAATCCAGATGGGAGTCTTAAGTGCAAGGGCGGATGCTTCCGTTGCTGCACCGGCGCTGGCTTGGGTTGATGCATTCAAATCAGGTCGAATGACTCGTTCGATACAGGCATCCAGCAGATCCAATCATGACATGGCCCCATTGAACGGGTGTCAAACTCAGAATGAGAAAAGCGTGACGATTTCTTCAACGCCGCTCATTCAATGGGTTTCGACAAACCCGAAAAAGGGAACCTGCAAGACTGATCTATCGGGTGAAACGCCTCAAACCGACGAGGTCGATCAAAGAAATAAGCAAGAACTGAGGTGCGGACCGGTTAGGCCGCAACCGCACCCCAATAACCTAAGTGCAGCAAGAACCAAGAATTGAGGCGCGGACCGGTTCGGCCGTAACCGCGCCCCACTAACAAAAATCCGGTCAACCGGGATGGACGATAAGGCAAGTAACGTGATGGTCACAGGCAACCTGACAAACACCCTCAACCATGGCCACGACAATCTACAACCGGATGTATTGGGCACTTTGCCAAGCCGAGAAAGTCACGCCGCGATCGACGAGCGCGTCGAAACCCGCGCCGATCTTGCACTCATTTACGCTGGTGTTTTGGGTATCAGTATCACGCGCAAAGATTTGGTTGAGGTTTTGCATGCTCAATTGATGTCTTCGTCAGACGGCCAAACTCAGGGTGCAGGAATGGTCGCGGCCTTGACCAGCACGGGGCTGGACGCAACTTTAGTCCAAGTGGAAGATTTACATCCTGATCAATGGCCAGCCTTGGCCTGCATGACCAGTGGCCAAGTCATTCTTGTGTTGGGTCAAGATGCGGATCAATTGGTCGTTTACGACACGGCATGCGCAGACAATCAGGCCTATGTGCCGAAGTCCGATTTCAAACCCTTCTTTTCCGGATTTTTGGTGCGCGCAGAAAATGGGGTGACCAAAACCACTGAGATTGAAGACACAAATTTCAATCCGAATTGGATCAAGGCTGGGGCCGATCGGCTAAGTCCGGACGTTGTAGCATTCAGCTTGAAGTCTTGGGCCTTAGTCCTGCTGGTTGTCGTCGCCATCATCGTTGCCGCTATTACTGGTTCTCTTTGGTTGTTTGTCGGTGGATTTGTCGTGGTCGCGATCATTGCCTTAGGTGTTTCGGCGCGCCGCGAGCAATTGATTGAAAAGTTGTTGGAATGGCGACAAGCCAAGACAGCGACCGATGTCTTGAGCCCGCTGCCGGACACGCTGCAAGTCCCACAGAATGATCCAAGTGATGTGCGCCGTAATCCTTTTGAGGGGCGGATCGAAGTGCGAAATCTGTCGTATTATTCAGATACAAATGAGCACGCGACGCTGGAAATTCCGGAATTGGAAATCGCGGCCGGAGAGAAGATCGTGCTTCTTGGGGCAAACGGATCAGGCACGTCTACGTTGCTGAACGCCCTGAGTGGATCGCGCACTCCGTTGGTGGGGCAAGTTTTGATCGATGGGATCGAGATGTGGCAAATAGATCGAAAAGAACTGCAGGGATTGATTGGATATCTGGGGAACGACGTTCGAGTTGTTACAGGTTCGTTGCGGGACAATTTGAACCTTGATCTCGTTGAGCAGGATGATGAACGGTTATGTGACGCTTTGGCTTTCGCAGGGCTAAGCCCGTTTGTGCGCAGCCATCCGAAAGGGTTGGATTTACCAATTTTTAATGCCGGTCGCGATCTGACAAAGAGCCAACGTCAATCCATTGGGTGGGCGCGCCTTTGGCTGCAAAATCCTAAGATTTGCGTTTTGGATGAACCGACCGCAGGACTAGAACAGCTGTTGGAAGCGACATTGGTGGATCGATTGTCGCGTTGGTTAGAGGGGCGGACTGCAATCATTGCAACAGAACGCAAGTCGCTTGTTGCGTTGACAGATCGCATGTTGGTTTTGCAGCACGGTCAAGTGGCTTTTGATGGGCCCAAAGATCAGGTGCTGGCCCAACTTTGGGGGGCAGAAGCGGAACCGATTCAAACTGCGATTGCATCTTGATTTTGGGACCAGTGCGCCAACTTCACAGCTGACAAGGGCAATTTACTGTTCTTGATGTGCCAATCACACAGACAACTTGTCCGAAAACTCGTGCCTTCGATGTGCGATGGCGGGCTTGGAAACCTCTTTCGCTTCAGACAGCGTGCCTTGCATATGTTAGGATAAGGCATGAGCTGGAATCCAACCCATTCATCTGATCGCCTACCTGCTGGGCTGGATAATTTGGAAACGCTGATCATTCCGCGTGCCCGCGATCTTGGCGGGTTTGAAGTCCGCCGCGCACTGCCCAGCCCAAAGCGCCAGATGGTCGGTCCGTTTGTTTTCTTTGACCAAATAGGACCTGCAGAATTTATCACAGATGGCGGTATCGATGTGCGGCCACATCCTCATATCGGGCTTGGAACTGTCACCTATCTGTATCAAGGCGAATTTGAACATCGCGACAGCCTTGGAACGCATCAGATGATACATCCAGGTGAAGTGAATTGGATGCTGGCCGGGCAGGGTGTCACCCATTCCGAACGAACCTCTGAAGCGACCAGAGCCACGCAGCACAAGCTGTTTGGTATTCAGACCTGGATCGCGTTACCGGAAGATCGCGAAGATATGGCTCCGGATTTCGAACACCACAAAGAAGCCGCTCTGCCTGTTCTGGACGACAATGGCGCACAGGCGCGTTTGATCCTTGGAACTGCGTGGGGAGAACAAAGCCCTGTAACCATGCAATCCCAGGTCTTTTATGCGGACATTACCCTCGCGCCACATGCGCAATTTCCTTTGCCGGATAATCATGAGGATCGTGGAATTCATATAGTGCAAGGGTCCGTCGAGATTGCGGGCGATGTCTTTGAAGCAGGGCGCATGATGATCTTTCGCTCCGGTGACCGTTTGACTGTTCGTGCGGGCCCACAGGGGGCACGATTGATGGCCCTCGGGGGGGAAACACTAAATGGTCCGCGCTATATTTGGTGGAATTTTGTGTCGTCCTCGACCGATCGCATCCAAGAGGCAAAGGAGGCATGGAAAGCCGCCGATTGGCAAGATGGGCCTTTTAGGTTGCCCCCGGGTGATGAACAGGAATTTATTCCAATTTCACCCGAACTGGATCGCACAAAACCCAAAAGCGGGTGATCAATCCGTATCCAACCAAAGCGTCACGGGCCCATCATTCACCAAGCTGACCGACATGTCCGCGCCAAATTGCCCGGTTTCCGTCGCGATGCCGAGGTCCTTTAAATAGTGTGCAAATTGCAGGTACAGGGTTTTCGCCATGTCCGGCGCTGCAGCATTGGAAAACCCCGGCCGATTGCCGCGCGATGTATCCGCAGCCAAGGTGAACTGACTGACAACCAATGCACTGCCACCCGATTGCACCAATGATTGGTTCATCTTGCCATCGTCATCTTTGAAAATGCGCAGTTTAGAGAGTTTCAAAGCCAGCGCCTTGGCCGTGTCCGCGTCATCATTTGGCATCGCACACACAAGGATCAACAATCCCGGTCCCGTTCGCCCCACGGTTTTACCGTCTACGTCAACGCTTGCTTGTGATACTCTTTGAACAAGGGCGCGCATTACACCTTCCACGCGATGACGTTTTGCACGTCTTCGCGGTCTGTTCTGAATGAATTGGCTGGATGATCCATATCTGCATAGCCAAAAGAAATCGCACATAAGATGGTGCGGTCTTTTGCAATCTGAAACCAGTCCCGGACAAATGGGGCGTGGGCTGCGATGGCGGCTTGAGGGATTGTCGCGACCCCCATAGCCTGTGCAGCCAAACAAAACATGCTGACAAAACCACCACAATCCATCGCGCCATAGGCCCCAAGATCCGCAGGGGAATGCAAGATCGCGACAGGTGGTGCTCCAAACAGGCGGTAATTCTCCATCATCTGTAGTGCGCTTGCGTCCCGATCACCTTTGACGATGCCGACTGCATCATACAATTGCCAGCCGCATGTACGACGCCGTTCGCCATAAACACCCGGATACCCTGTGGGCCATTCCATATCAGGGCTAGGCGCGGCACCCTGCGCATGATCATACAAAGCCGTCCGAAATCGGTCGGTTTCTTGGCCTTGCGTGATCACCAATTGCCAAGGTTGTGCGTTGCACCAAGATGGCGCGTGTTGTGCAGTTTTTGTGATCTTGGTGATGATATCCTCGGGGACAGGATTAGGTTTGTAGGCACGGCAAGACCAGCGTGCTTTGGCCGTCTGTTCCAGCTGTTCTATCGCGCCCATGGTCAATACGAACCCTCACTTTGCCCGACCAAATACCCAATCGAGGCGGCAATAATGACGCCGATAACGACAGCGATTGCGATCTTGACCGCCGAATATGGGCGTTCACCCTGCACGCGGCCCGTGCGTCCGTTGACGACAAAATTATAGGTTTTCCCGCGATATTTATATGCAGCCACCCACACAGGCAAAAGCACATGTTTGAATGTCAGCTGCCCAAGTTGTGTGTTCGCGCTGTGAATGCGTTGTCTGTCGCCACCGATGTCAAATTTGATGTCACGCGCGATGATCTGATCCATCTGAACACGCGCAGTTTCAAACGCTTCATCCAATTCAACCTGATATCCTTCGGCCCGAAATCCAGCGAGAAATTCGGGGCGATAAGGTTCGAGCGCGCTTAGATCCCAAGGTTCCAACGCATCTGTGTATTTCTTGGGCAAAGAACTAGATGCCAAAACCAACACGTCATCAAAGAACCGCGTCACACGCCCTCTAACAGACCGCCAACGCACTTTGGGCACGCTGATTTGTTGGCGCTTGCCGTCGCGCATGACGGTGCGGGTTTCGTGATATACCGTGCCGCGTTCGCCTTGATATGCCGTCTGTGTGTCGGCATCGAAGGTCCAGTAGGGGACATAAACACCCTGCAATGCGCGCCCTTTTCTGGCGTATTCCTGTAATCCAGATGGCGCAAACCACAACTGACCAAGCCAATTGGTCATAGCGGTTCGGGCAGATTTTTCCTCCAGTGCGAAGGGCAAAATCCCTTTGGGTTTGATGTGACGGTGGACACCTGTGTCGGTGACGACGGGTGTTGCGCAAAAAGGACATTCAGCTGAATGCACAACGGCGTCAAACTCAACTTGAGCGCTGCAATTGGGGCAATTCAGCACGCGCGATTCTTCGATTTCAGCCTGCGGAAGTGAATGTGACAACGCCGCCCGCAAATCCAATTCCGACAAAGAATGTGTATGTGCTCCGACGCCTTCTATTTCAGCTGTGTTGCCGCAATGGTCACAGCACAGTGACGACTGTTCCGGGTCAAATCGATAGTCACCACCACAATTGTCGCATGGAAAGCGATGCTGTGATGGTGTGGCGTTAGCGAGGTCTTGCATAGGTCACATCGTCGGGCTGATGAAAATTAAGTGCTTCTTTTAGTGCCTTGCCGGACATGATGGGGCAAGGGGGCAATATGGAATTCGATCCTAGAAGACCGTAAAAGACCGGGCAAACCAAAGTTTCGTGCTTGGCCAAAGGTGGCGCATCAACGTTGCTAGACGCGTCACCATCATCATCTCTGCTTAGGGCGCGAGACCCTTTAAACAGCAGGCGGTGGAGGAGGCGGAGGGAGGATGGTGAACAACTGCGCCAGTTCCCTGACGTCCTCTGCACGCAACCAACCGTCTTGGCCTTGCGTCCATACGTGGCTTTCCCGTGTAAGTTCACCTACCTGAGCCATGCGACCCATTTGCGCCTTGGAATACGGGCCTTTCGTTTCGCCATTTACGGCCACATGCCAAACGTGTTCGACTGGCAAAGGGGGTGGCGTTTGTGCAGCGGGTTGCGGTGCCGCCTGTGTTTGCGTTGGGGCGGCACTTGCCCCCCAAGGCCCCAATGATGCACCCATTTGCATGCCAAGCCCGGCACCAAGTCCAGTTTGCATCGCCGCAGCGCCTGCACCGTCCCGACCAAGGGCTTCGGCGGCTTGAAACTGAGTGTATTCATTCAGATTGCCGATCACACCAATCGAGGAACGCTTGTCCATGACTTCTTCTACGGCGGGCGGCAAAGAGATGTTCTCGATGTACAGCTCGGGCACGGATAATCCGTATTCTGCAAGGGTTGTTTCAATTTCCTTGCTGACCAATTGCCCAAGTTCGCGAGTGTTGGCCGCCATATCCAATACAGGAATGCCGGACCGGGCCAATGTACGCGAAAATTCTTGAACGATTATGTTCCGAATTTGAAAGCTAATCTCGTCCATTGTGAATTCGCCGTCTGTTCCGACGATTTCGACAAGGAACCGAGCAGGGTCTTTGACACGAATGGAATACGTACCATAAGCGCGCAATCTAACCGGACCAAATTCGGGATCGCGGCAGATAATCGGGTTTTTCGTACCCCATTTCAGATCGTTGAACCGGGTTGTGTTGACGTAGTAAATTTCAGATTTGAAGGGGCTTTTGAAACCGTGATCCCAATGCTGCAACGTCGTCAACACCGGCATGTTGTTGGTTTCAAGCATGTACATGCCAGGTGTAAAAACGTCGGCCAGTTGACCTTCATGTACAAACACTGCGGCCTGGCCTTCGCGTACGGTCAGTTTGGCACCGTACTTGATCTCGTGGCCTTCGCGTTCAAAACGCCAAACCATCGTATCACGGCTGTCGTCGACCCAATGGATGACGTCGATAAATTCGCCGGATAAAAAATTAAAAATTCCCATGGGTCTGCCCCTTTCGTGTCATTCTTAGTCTGAGTGTCTCATATGCCCGCGCAACGTACCATTGAAAACAGAGGGGAAATTCTTTTGAGCCACCCCACAACGCAAAACATATCCGAATATTGGCAGTGACCTCTTTTAGGCCGGGCCGTTGGCTTCTGTCAGTTCAATGCTGATTTCACGGATAATAGGTCTTGCGGCTTCCAAAGACATCCCAGTTTCGAATCGCTTGTCGAATAACATACGCAACAGCAATTCATCATGGTTGGTCAACAAGGCAAATTCGTCGTCATCGTTGAATATAGACGGGCGGGCCTGTGGGCTATCATTGGCTAACCCCAAGCCTTGCGACAACTCTTCGTGGATACACGACAGGCGCAAAAGGTCGGGGTTTTCGGCGCGAATGACGGCGACTGCCGCGCCGTAACTGGCGGGATTTTCCAGTTGGCCAAATGCGATGACTGCACAATAGGTTTCCCGGCTTAGATTTTTCAGCGGTGCAAGTGCAGCAGGTGTCAAATTTGGAAAGCGTGCGGAGAGTTTGTCAATTTCTTCTGATCGGTCATCTTCGCTGACAAACAACACCAAGAAATTTGAAGATGGACCACCTGGGGAGCTGACTGATATCGGGTGCTTGGTGACACGTGACAGCCGCGATGCGAATTGCGTCACATCTTGCTTGTCAGTTCGGCGTTGAGACGGAGGAACGGATGCGCCAAAGATGACCTCCATCCGGACGGGCACATTCCAACGGCGTAATGCCCCGGCAACACCGGATGACAAGGTTCCCGTATATTCGTTGAAAAACGCAATGCGTTCAAAGTTCCGGCTGAGCACGTCTGATGTGAAGGGAGTGTCCGGCCCGCCGCCATCGCGACGCAACAACCCTTGGGTCAATTGCGCGGATTGAACTTGTGTCAGATAGGCGCGGATCTCAGCACTGGCTTGCGATGTGGCGCGCGGTTTGGGCGCTGTTGTATCGGTGTCCAAACCGGGTGGGCGGCTTTGTGGTTTAAGGGTGGGTTCTACAGGTACAAATACATCACAAGCTGCAAGGGCAAGTGATAAGGTGGCCAGTAGAACCCAGCGTTTCATAACAAATGGCCCTTTATCCCGGCACTGATGTCGACGCGTTATCGCCGACGCCATCACGACGGGCTTTGGCCGCTGATAATGTGTCGCGCAACTCTGTTTCCATTTTCTTAAGCTCGGATTCGGCAGCAGCACGTTTCGCCTTGCCTTCATCAGCGATCGCCAGACTTTCTTGGATTGTCCCGATCAGATCGGCGTTGGCCTGTTTGACGGATTCAATGTCAAATACGCCACGTTCCATTTCTTCACGGATCATTTTGTTACTGGATCGCAGGTTTTTCGCATTTGCGGTCAACAATTCGTTGGTTAGATCGTTGGCTTCGCTCACGGCAACGGCAGCTTCGGCGGAACGTTGAATTGTAACGGCCTGCGCAAGCTGCGTTTCCCACAATGGAACCGTGTTCACGAGTGTCGAATTGATCTTGGTCACAAGTGATTTGTCGTTTTCCTGAACCAAGCGGATCGATGGAAGAGACTGCATTGTTACCTGGCGGGTCAATTTTAGGTCATGCACCCGCCGTTCCAAATCATCACGTGATGCGCGCAGGTCGCGCAGCTCTTGGGCTTTCATCACCTGATCATCTTCTGGGGCTGCTTTCACTTCGGCGTCTGCTGCAGGGATGACCGTTTCGTCCAGTTCTGCAATCTTTGCTTCACCTGCCGAGATATACAGGGCCAATTCATCATAAAACCCAAGCGTCTTTTCATAAAGAAGATCAAGCGATTTGATGTCCTTTAACAAGGTATGCTCATGGTTCAGAAGATTGTCGGTGATGTTGTCGATCTGACCTTGGACAGTCTCAAAGCGGGCGGTGAATTTTGCGATTGGTGCGGCGCGCCCGAGCAGCTTTTCCCACCAACTGCGTTCACGACGAAGATCCATCTCACCAACCGAGAAACCGCGAATGGTGGTGACAATATCGCGCAAGCTGTCGCCCGCGGGGCCGACGTCTTTGTTGCGCACATCGGCCAACATGGCTTGGCTTATTTCTTGCAATTCAGCCTGCGCAGCAGAGCCAAAGGACACAATCGACTGTGTGTCACTCATATCAAGCTCGTCCATACGAGATTTGATTTCTGCGGCCACCGGGGCGTCGGCTTCGGTCAAGGCAACAACTGTGTTTGCCTCAACAGGCTCCGGCAGTGTTATTGCAGAGACCTGTTCAACAATTGCTGTTGCTTCGGCGGCTTTTTGGCGAACGGTTTCGGACATGTTTTACCTCATTCCTTGGCGTCATTGTGGGTCGAAAGGCGAACGCCTTCGCGACCAAGACGATCCCGCAAGACGTCGATTTCGACAGTCAGGTCAGTGCGGTCGTCGGTGAGTAATTTTTCAGTGCGGGCGGCGAAATTTTGGCTGAGATCATCCAGCAAGGCCGCATAATCTTGTCGTGCGTCTTCGCTCCGAGAGCGTGAAAAGATGTCTGCGAATTTGGCCGTCGCGTCTCGAGCGCCCATCAAGTAAACACCCAGGTATTTGCGCGCTGCGGTCAGATCCCTGGGGTCGTCTTCGACGGTGCGTATCAGTTTGCGCGCCTGTGTTTGGAAGGTTTCCAGACGGCTTTCCATTTGGCGATCACCAGCACGACGCATCGCATCCGACATTTCTGACAGATACTGTTCCGCTTCATCCACGACGCGGGCAACGCGATCTTGTTGAAACGTGTCGACGCCTTCCATGCCTTTGGATTTCAGAGGGTCAATGCCGAAGGCGACCAGGTGCAGTGCCGCGGTCGCACCTGCAAACAGAATGGGCGCAATCAACCCAAAGCTGGTTTGGTGGGCGACAACGGCACCCGCAGCACCCAAAGCACAAAGCACTGCAGCAAAAATCTTGCGCGGAATGGCCGGGCGGCGCGCGGCCTTTCGGTCGTTAAACGCCGCTTCTGCTTTCAGGCCTTCACGCAAAAGAAAGGCCGCAAGCGCCAAAAGACCCGCACTGATCAGGCCTTGTGTCATGGCCACTGCGCCATCGGTGACGGTTGTCGCGATCAACACCACAGGAGGCACAAACATCAGATTGGCGCGGGCACCAACCGGGCTAACTTGTGCACCCGTATAGGCGTTGGGTGTCTCTGCCGGTGGCAGATCAGAGGCTTTGCCCTGTGGGCTGTATTTTCCGCCAAATCGTTTCGCCATCAAAGGCCACCCAGCAAGCCAGAGCTGACACCCAAAAGGATCAGAAGCAGAATGCCATAGGCGATCTTCTGTAAGGCTGTTGATTGCATGCGTCCCACTCTTGTGACTTCGAATATATGCAGATTGGCGACGCAGAACTAGTGCGTGCCCATTTTTGAGGCTGTGCGGCGTTCCGCGTTTAGTTTGCGGGTGTAACCGGATTGAATGATCTCGACCAGGAATAGAACCACGACCGAGAAATAGAAGGTTGTTTTGGACATCGGGATGACTTCGTATCCAAAGAGCTTAAGCGCCAGGCTTTCGTCATGCATCGCATGTGCCGCAGCTTGCCCGGCTTCGCCCAACAAAACCACACCGACGATCAACAGGATGAACAACCCCAGTACTTCGTACATGCGATTCTTTTCCAGAAACCGCGTCACGCCATCGGCAAGCACCAGCATCGCCAAACCTGACAATAGGATAGCCGTTGCCAAAATGGGGAAGACATCTGTGATTGCAATCGCTGACAGGACTGAATCGAACGAAAAGATCAAATTCATCAACACGATTAGGCCAATGACTTTACCGGCAGATTTTCCGCTTTTTTGTTCCACATCGGTGTCCAAATGCTCGATCGACAGCATGTGACTGATTTCTTTGACAGCGGTGTAGATGATAAAGACCCCGCCGAATACAAAAACGCAGGTTGCAAAGTTGATGCCACCTTCGATCCAGCCGCCTTCCGAAAATACGACAAAAGGCTCTGCCAAACTATCAATCAGGCGCACCATCACGAACAGCAAGATAACCCGCAATATGACGGCCAGTATGATGCCCCAACGCCGTACGGCTTGTTGCTGGGCGACGGGCGCGCGTTGGCTTTCAATCGAAATGTACAAAAGATTGTCGAACCCAAGTACGGCTTGCAAGAAACACAGCATGAGCAAGTTGCCCAAATTCTCGATTGTCAAAAGCTCGGCCATGATGTCCCCCTGTCGGCGTCTTTATGTGGTTGCACGAGAATTGTGACAGCACAGGCAAAGGAGCAAGGGGAAATATTCATTAAGTTGCCCAATTTAGCCGTTCTTTTGTATGTATTTGCCTGTTTCGGTCATCTTTTGGATGTCTGACGCGAATTCAGACGCGCACTGTCTCTTATTTTAGCGAATGCGACGTGTGCGACGAGGTTTGGGTTTTGGCTTGGGTTCTTGTTCCGCTTCGGATGCCAGACCCAATTGATCACGCATGATGCGTGGACGGACTTCTTCCACAGTCCCTTGGGTTAGGTCACCAAGCTGGAAAGGCCCATAGCTCAGCCGGATCAGGCGATTAACGGTCAACCCAACGGCTTCCATCGCACGACGGATTTCGCGATTTTTGCCTTCGCGCAAACCAATCGTGGCCCAAGCATTTGCGCCCTGTTGTCGATCCAAGGTGATTTGCATCGGCTGAAAACGCTCGCCCTCGACTGTGAGCCCGTCGCGTAACGGCTTAAACGACTCGTCCGATGGTCTGCCGTGGATACGCACACGGTATCGGCGCATCCAACCCGTTGAAGGAAGTTCCAGCTTTCGCTTGAGTTCGCCATCATTGGTCAGCAACAGCAACCCTTCCGAATTGATATCAAGGCGCCCCACTGACATCACCCGTGGCAAGTCTTCGGGCAGTTTATCAAAGATGGTCGCGCGACCTTTTTCGTCTTTTGCAGATGTGACCAAGCCAGTTGGTTTATGATACCGCCACAATCGCGCCGGTTCCGCCGCTTGAAGCGGTTTGCCATCGACAGAGATTTTGTCCGATGTGGTCACATTCAACGCAGGACTGTCGATCACTTTGCCATTCACGGCCACACGACCTGCACGCACGATATCTTCTGCACCACGACGACTGGCCAAACCGGCGCGGGCGATGACTTTGGCGATACGATCACCAGGAGGGGCTTTGTCAGACATGTCGCGGCTTTAGGGGGTTGTTACCGGCTGCGCAACCGGCTTGAAACCCGCCACACTCGACGCACACCCGTAAAAGTGCGACCTCTGACTGACAAAAAGTCCCTCTGTACGCAGGGCCTCCGCAAAGAAAGTGATGTCGCCAAAGTTGCGTGTATAGATGCCCAACATGCTGAAATCCTGAGCACCTTTCAAAAACAGTCGTTCAATCAATGGCAGTACAAAGTCGAGGTGCAACCGATAGAGCGGTCGCAAAACCCAACCCTTTGGATCAGACGCTTCGATCAAGGTAAAAGCACCTCCGGGCCGCAAAATCAGAGCAATGCGTTTGGCCAGCAGGGACTGTTGGGCATGCGTAAGAGTTTTTAACCCGAACGTCGACATAACGATATCGGCGGATGCATCGGGCAAATCAGTTTCCAAAACATTGGCCTGACGGTGTTCAATGCGGTGCGAGATCTGAGTGTGCAAGCGGTTCACCGCTTGATCATGCATGGATTTGGAAATGTCGATTGCTGTGATCATGGCCTTTGGAAACACCGAAAGAACATGAGGCCACGCTTCGCCGGTTCCGGCCATCAGATCAATTATCTGTGGCGTATCTTTATTTATGTCGCTGCCTTTATGGCGGGATAGAACCAATTGGCCGGGCAATCTGGACACACATTGGCGACGCCAAAGCCAGATGAACCCCATAGAACCGACGGCGGACCACATTCGATAATTGCTCGAACATCGATCAAACAAGTCAGCCACAAAAGCTGGGTCATAAATATCGTCTGTATCTCTATCCATTCGGCGTTGGTAAGGCGCGACGCTGGGATTCGCAAATGCAGGCTTGCACGGCGCCGCGCAGCATGGGACTGAACCCTATGGTGTTCAAAAGCTTCATGGATCAGGCATTGGCCGAAGCCCGCGCTGCAGCCGAACGGGGCGAGGTTCCCGTGGGCGCGGTTGTCGTTGATCCAAGCGGTTCGGTTGTCGCGTCTGCCGGCAACAGAACCCGCGAGCTTTCAGATCCATCAGCCCATGCCGAAATGCTGGCGTTGCGTGCAGCGTGTGCCGCGTCAGGGACGCACCGGTTGCCGGATCATGATTTATACGTGACGCTGGAACCCTGCGCGATGTGCGCAGGTGTCATCGCCGCGACGCGTATTGCGCGGGTCTATTTTGGGGCAGCGGATCCAAAATCTGGCGGCGTTCTTCATGGGGCTCGTGTGTTTTCCCATCCGCAATCCCACCACGTACCCGAAGTTTATGATGGGATTGCCGAAAACGAAGCGTCGCAACTTTTGCAAGATTTCTTTGCAGCGCGCCGAAAGTCTTAATTGCTATCGTTGAGGCGTCTTGGATGGCGGGCTTTTCTCTTAATCCATCGGCTTAGTCTTGGGTCGCAATTCGACGCCTCAAGCGCGGAAAATAGCGATCCACGCGGGGCATAGGTGCCGCCAATGCCGTGTGTTTCAAGTGTTACCCCGAAGCTGCGCAGGAAGTCCCGGTCTCGGGGGGCCACGCCGACAAGACGGCTCACTGGTTTGCGGGCATCTCGCAGTTTTTCGCGAAGGGGGCATGCGGCGTTTGCAACCGAAACGCCAGTGACTGCAACAGACAATGACAAGAAAAATACCGTTGGTTTCATGCGTGTTGTCCTTAGCTGCTATTTTCGAAGTAAGGGCAAAGAGCCCTCTGAAGCCAGTATAGTTAATGTTAATCTTCAGTGAGAGCACATTTCCGTGCGTCTTGAAACTCGACTAGTACCGTAAGAAGGGGGCAAGGGTCTTTCAGATCAAGGCCTGTTCTGATGTGCCGCGCGGAAAGATCGTGGTGATTGGTTTGTTTTGCTTTCAAACAAGCGCGTGAACGCGCTGCGGGATGCAAATCCGACAAGGGCCGCGATGCGCTTAACAGGTAGATCCGTCGTGCTGAGCAGTCGTGCCGCTTGATGCACCCGCAATTCACGTAACAATTCCATCGGCCCTGACCCGTACGCATCGGCAAATCGCTTTGCAAAAGCGGAACGGCTCATTCCAACATGGGCGGCCAAGCTTTCGACGGTATGTGGTTCACCCGGTTCGTCAAGCATCAGGCGCAATGCGTTCCAAACGGAAGGATCAGCCAGTGCAGCCATCCATCGAAACGTGCTGCCTGCCTCATTCAATCGCTTTCGCAGCATCTCGATAAGGCATTGCGTTAAAATCGCACGGATCATGGCGCGACTGCCCGGCCTTGGGTTCGATATTTCGATCAATAAGGCAGCCAAGGCATATTTGACTTCGCTTGTGTCGGAAATGTATTCGACCAACGGTTCGCGGATCAGTTCGATAATGTCGGTGACGCCACGCAATCCAATTGTGACATGTGCGCAAAGCGCGGTAAGCTGGCTTTCGTTTGCTGCCTCTGTTCCAGCCATCAAGCTGGCAAGCTTTAATTCGGCTGGTTTGCAATCGGGTATCAGGTTATCGGAATATCCAAAGCTACGTAAGTTGTGGCTTTGAAGGGCAGGCACCAACACAAATGAACCCCTCGAAACCTTAAGGGGCGGTCGGCCGGCGATTTGGATCTGACCTTCGCCAGATAACACGTAATGAAGCGTCACAGCCGCGTCTTTGCCCATCCCAAGATCACATTGTCCTTGCAACTCGCAGATGGCGAAAGGGTCTGTCGAAATCTCTAGCTCATCGAAGATGTGTTCGAAGTTCATGAGGTAATATTGCAGAATTCTGGACGAAAAGAGACCTAAGTTTGCCTTCGGGATCACAATCCGGACGGAAAGGCACGTGGGGCTTCCTAGGCTGAGTTATCGCAATACGTGGAGGAACCCGACAATGTGCAATTGCAATGACCATGACAATGTTAAAACAGGAAGTGAAGAAACACGCATTTCACGCCGCGCTGCTCTACGCGGCGGAGTAGCTGCAACAGTTGCCGCGGCCTCGACCGCTGCTGCAACATCGGCAAGCGCGCAAAGTGCAAACCCGTATGCCGATCCGGCAGAACCTGCTTTGCCCCCTTCAGATATGAAGCTGGATCTGAGCCGTGCGGCATTGGTGGTGACCGATCCACAGATCGATTTTCTAAGCCAGGACGGCGTAACATGGGGCGTTGTCGGCAAATCTGTGACTGAACATAACACCGTCAACAATATCGAAACTCTGTTCAAAGCGGCCAAAGCGGCTGACATCACAGTCGCTGTGTCGCCGCATTATTACTATCCAACCGATCATGGTTGGAAGTTTGAAGGTGCATTGGAAAAACTGATGCACAAGATTGGAATGTTTGACCGCGCCGGACCGTTGAACATCGATGGTTTCGAAGGATCGGGTGCAGATTGGATGCCGCAATACAAGCAGTATATCGAAGACGGAAAAACCATCGTGACGTCGCCGCATAAGGTTTATGGAAACGACACGAATGACTTGTCTTTGCAGCTGCGTAAGCGAGGTGTTGATCAAGTGATCTTGTCGGGAATGTCGGCAAACCTGTGCACAGAATCCCATATGCGGGAATTGTTAGAGCAAGGATTTGAAGTGGCCGTTGTCAAAGATGCGACCGCCGCCGCTATTATTCCTGAAGGCGATGGATATCTCGCCGCGCTGACAAATTTCCGCTACATGGCAAACGCCGTTTGGTCCACCGACGAAGCGGTCGCGCAAATTGGCGCAGCAGGCTAAATTGTCGTCAGAAAACCGCGCCGCCCGTTCAGTCGGGCGGCAATTTAGCTTTCGACTTGATGGACTTCGATGACGTTTCCATCAGGGTCATAAAAGAAAATCTGGCGCCATCCTGCGACCGCCTGATTGCCCCACTCGGCATAGGGCACACCTTGTTCTTTCAGATGCGCAATAAAGGTAGGCAGATCATCCGTGCGATATGCAATATGGCCGTGGCTGACGGGGTTTATGGTTTGCCCGGCACGAATTCCGGCAAGCACATCCTTTTGAGCCAGATGCATCTGAATTGCGCCGTCTGTCACGAAGGCGACATCACCCGCATACCCCTTATTTTTCTCAAGCTTGGGAAGCCCTTGAGTTTCGTGGTTTAGACCGAGAACTTGACGATAGAAATCGTCCATACGTTCCACGTTCTCGGTGGCTAAATTGACGTGATGCAATGTAAGTTTCATGACTGACCCTTTCGCGTTATATCATGGCGCAATCGCAACCAACGGCAAGCCCCACCTTGAAGCCGGACGCACAGAGCGCTAAAGCCAGCGAAAGCCTGTCACGGAGACCCCTTATGTCCATCGACGTTAATACCGCAGCCCGCGTGGCCAAGCTGGCCCGGATCAAGGTTGAAGAGGCCGATCTTCCGGCGCTCGCGGATGAATTCAACAATATCCTTGGCTTCATTGAACAGCTCAATGAAGTGGACGTAGAGGGCATCGAGCCCATGACCTCGGTCACGCCGCAGCGTTTGAAACGTCGCGAAGATGTAGTGACAGACGGCGATCAGGCAGAAAAAGTTATCAAGAACGCGCCTGAAACCCGTGAAGGATTTTTCGCAGTTCCAAAGGTGGTCGAATAATGAGCGAACTGAACAAATTTGGACTGGCGCAGGCACGTGACGCTTTACGAGCCGGAGACGTTACAAGCGTTGAATTGACCGAAGCCTGTTTGCACGCCATCGAAGGTGCAGGTGCGTTGAACGCGTTTGTGCATAAAACACCAGAAATCGCGATGGATCAGGCCAAAGCGGCGGATGTTCGTATCCAGAATGGCGACGCTCCGGACATGTGTGGTTTGCCGTTGGGAATCAAAGATCTGTTTTGTACCAAAGGTGTTCCATCTCAGGCGGCGTCAAACATCCTGAAGGGATTCAAGCCGGAATACGAATCAACGGTGTCTCAGAACTTGTTTGATGCGGGCGCTGTGATGTTGGGTAAGCTCAACATGGACGAATTCGCGATGGGGTCGTCCAACGAAACATCGTGCTATGGCGACGTGGTTAATCCATGGCGGCGGGGTAATGACGACACGGCGCTGACGCCAGGGGGGTCATCTGGTGGGTCTGCATCCGCGGTGGCGGCGGATTTGTGTTTGGCCGCAACCGGCACCGACACCGGTGGATCGATCCGCCAACCTGCGGCTTTTGTTGGGATCACCGGGATCAAACCAACATATGGGCGCTGTTCGCGTTGGGGTGTCGTAGCGTTCGCCTCATCGCTGGATCAAGCTGGCCCGATGACGAAATCAGTGCGCGATGCTGCGATGATGCTGGAAACCATGTGCAGCCATGATCCAAAGGATTCAACCAGCGCAGATTTTCCCGTCCCAAATTTTGAAGCCATGCTGACTGGCGATATCAAAGGCAAGAAAATCGGAATTCCGCGCGAATACCGTATGGATGGCATGCCGGACGAAATCGAATCGCTTTGGGCAGACGGGCGCAAAATGCTCGAAGAGGCTGGTGCCGAAATGGTCGACATTTCCCTGCCGCATACAAAATACGCTTTGCCAGCCTATTACGTGATTGCCCCCGCAGAAGCGTCATCAAACCTTGCACGGTATGACGGGGTTCGCTTTGGGCATCGGGCCAGTTTGGAACAGGGTGATGGCATCACCGAAATGTACGAAAAGACTCGCGCCGAAGGTTTTGGTGCCGAAGTCCAACGACGTGTCATGATCGGCACCTATGTTCTAAGCGCTGGTTTTTACGACGCGTATTACAATCGCGCACGCCGCGTTCGGGCCTTGATCAAGAAAGACTTTGACGATGTGTTTGAGCAAGGGATTGATGCGATCCTAACGCCTGCCACACCGTCAGCGGCTTTTGGGTTGGGCGAAGGGTCTGATGATCCCGTGCAGATGTATTTGAACGATATTTTCACAGTGACCGTAAACATGGCTGGATTGCCGGGTATCGCCGTGCCTGCTGGGCTGGACAAACAAGGTCTACCGCTGGGTCTGCAGCTGATTGGCCGCCCTTGGGAAGAAGGCGACCTGCTAAACATTGCCTACGGTTTAGAGAATGCTGCTGGTTTTGTGGAAAAACCTGCGAAATGGTGGTAATCCATCGTAAAGCGGGATGAAACCCGGCTAAAATTGGGTGAGGCTGATGTGGAAGCGTAGTGTTCTAATTTGTTGCAGCATTGTCGGTTTGGCTGCGTGCCAACCGTCTGTTCCGGATAGTCGGGGATTCAACAACGGCGCTGTTCCGGATACGGGACGGGGTGTCGGGTTTAACAATTCGTTGTCCGAAGCCCGCGCCCGAGAAGCTGCATTGGCCCGAGAAGCTGCCTTGGCAAGAGAAGCGTCCTTGGCAAACCAAACTAGGTCGGGTCGTCCGCCAATCGCGGGGGTTGCTGGCGTTGCTGGTCCAACGACGCAAGTCTCTGCGCAACCTGTGCCACGATCGGTCGACACCAGCGGTCGCGACCCTGAATTGGCGCAAATCGAAGCGCAAGCTGATGCGCGCGCGCGCGCCGCCAATTCCGGCCAGAACATTGTAAATGCGAGCCCGAGTAACGCAGCACCAGTGATTGTAAACAATCCTGGGATTTCGTCTGAACAAGATTTCGGTTCAGTGTCGTCCCAACGTTCAATCGAAGCGGACGCAGCGCGTATCGCAGCAAACCGGGCACAGCGCGAAGTTGTTCAACCCACCGCGTTGCCGACACGCAGCGGCGGGAGCCAGCCCAATATCGTTGAATACGCCCTAAGCACGTCGCATCCACGTGGCACACGTATACATCGGCGGGTGTCGATTAACAGTGCTGCAAAGTTCCAACGCAATTGTGCGGCCTATGCATCTAACGATGATGCACAGGTTGATTTCCTGTCGACAGGCGGACCAAAACGCGATCGCAAGGGGCTAGACCCTGATGGCGATGGTTATGCTTGCGGTTGGGATCCTGCAGCGTTCCGACGTGTTGGCGGCTAAGTGAACCTGAACGTTCACCTGTCACCAAATTGTGGACCACGACGCGACGGATTGAAGCCTGAATTCGTTGTTCTGCACTACACAGCCATGGGACTGGCCGAAGATGCTTTGCACGTTCTGTGTTCGCCAGAGCGCGAAGTGTCGGCGCATTATTTGATCAGCAAGACGGGCAAGCTTTGGCAATTGGTCCCTGAGACAGATCGAGCTTGGCATGCGGGCAAAGGGGAATGGCAGGGTTTGCTGGATATGAATTCTCGTTCCATTGGGATCGAGTTGGACAATGATGGGCAGACACCGTTTGAAGAGGCGCAAATGGCTGTCCTTGAAACCTTGTTGGCGGGAATCCTGACACGTTGGAACATTCCACCGTCAAATGTGATTGGTCATTCAGACATGGCGCCGGGGCGCAAGATTGATCCCGGCCCATTATTTGATTGGGGTCGTCTTGAACGCGCGGGTCTTGCCGGGCGTCGTGGATCGGATATTGGCCCAAGCGATCCGGATGCGCGTACCTTTCGAAAGGTTGCGCAACACGCAGGATACACAGCGGATGTGGACGACGAAACGCTGCTTTCTGCCGTACGGCTTCGGTACCGGCCAAATGCCAGCGGACTATTGTCCCCCGAGGATTTTACCCCAATCGGACACGCCGCTCTTTGGACCTAAACCATTGACGCGGCCCCAAAACCCGCACTAAAGAGCGCGACGCGCGGAGGATCGGATGATCGCGGGGGGCAACTCTCGAGGAAAGTCCGGACTCCAAAAAGCAACGGTGCCGGGTAACGCCCGGGCGGGGCAACCCGACGGAGAGCGCCACAGAAAACAAACCGCCTTTGTTCGCAAAGGTCAGGGTGAAACGGTGGGGTAAGAGCCCACCGCGGACCGGGCAACCGGGACGGCAAGGCAAGCCCCACCGGGAGCAATGCCAAATAGGGATCGCGTGCCGCGCAAGTGGCGGGGTTGCTTTTGCCCCAGCAGATCCGGGTCGGCAGCTAGAGGCACCGTGGCAACGCGGCGCCAAGAGGAATGATCATCGAAGGGGGCAACCCTGGAACAGAATCCGGCTTACAGATTCTCCGCGCGTTTATTTTGTTGTGTAATCTATAGAAATGCCTTGGTCATTTTTACGTGCTGTGACGTGATTGTCGTCCAACCAGAGCTTTTTGCCTGAAGCCTTTTGAAGAAATTCAGCCTCTGACGTGATACGTTTGAAACCGTCAGCATAGGCAGGAGCGGCAAATGCCAAGGTCATGCCAACAGCGATACAACGCGAAAAGTTGGTCATTTTCATTATCCTGTTGAAAAACGTGTCGACGGCTTACGGATTTTTTTGCCAAGATCGCAATATCCAAGCGGTTCATTTGCAGATTACCCGTTGACTCCGGTAGCAGGGTGGATAAAAGCCGAACTTCAAGTTTTTGCATGCGGATCGCCGCTTGCCCCGAGGAGATATATCATGGCGAAGCCAACAACGATCAAAATCCGTCTGAACTCGACTGCAGACACAGGCCACTTCTATGTGACTAAGAAAAACGCACGCACCATGACTGAAAAAATGGTCGTTCGGAAATATGATCCAGTTGCGCGCAAGCACGTGGAATACAAAGAAGGTAAGATCAAGTAAGTCTTGGTTTCATATCGTTTCAAAGGGTCGCGCCATCAGGTTGCGGCCCTTTTTCGTTTCAAGAGGAGTCAGCGCGATATGCCGAATGTCCTAGTGCCGGAATTTTCAGTACGCGACTGTGACGTATCGCGGGACTTTTATTGCAACATACTCGGATTCAACGTGCGCTATGCGCGGCCAGAAGAGGGGTTTTGTTACCTTGAACGGGAGGGTGCTGAGCTGATGCTGGACCAGATCGGGCTTGGCCGCGACTTTGATGATCACATGCCCAAGCAATATCCATTTGGTCGCGGTGTGAATCTGCAGATTCTGGTGAGCGATGTGACCAGTTTGGCAAACAGCTGTGCGGTGGCGGGTGTGGAGCTTTACCTGCCATTGGAAGAGCGATGGTATCGCAAAGATCAAAAAAAGGTCGGAAACAAGCAATTTGTCGTTGCAGATCCAGACGGATATTTGTTGCGGTTTTTCGAAGACATGGGGACGCGTCCTTATGGGGATCACCGAAAGGGAGTGTGTCACAGACAAGAGGCCAAGCCATGAAGCGTGTTATGATTGTTGGCGGGTCGGGATCTGGGAAAAGCACACTTGCGCGTGCTTTGGGCGATCTTACCGGATTGCCAGTGCATCACATGGATCGCATCCATTGGATGTCAGGATGGCAAGCGCGTGCATCCGAAGATAGGTTGCCGATGGCATTGGACGTTGAGAACGGCGAAGCTTGGATTTTCGAGGGCGGTTTTTCAAAGACGTATGACCATCGGGCCTCACGAGCCGACACGTTGATCTGGATCGATCTGTCGGTTGGTCTGCGTATGTGGCGTGTCACAAAGCGTTTGATCCAATATTGGGGGCAAGAGCGACCCGATATGGCGGATGGTTGTACGGAGCGTGTGCACGCCGAAACATTACCGTTTTATCGTTGGATTTGGGACACGCGTCACAGTCACAAAACCCGATTGTACAAGGTGATTAAAGATCATCCGCATTTGGATGTACATCGATTGGACTCGCCACGCGCTGTCACTCGGTTTCTCAAAACGGTTCAGGCAGATTGGACATGACATTAAGAATTCGAACGGCGGAGATATCGGACATAGGCGCAATAGATGCGATTTTGCAGCGCTGCTATCCGCGCTTGCTTAAGGCAGATTATCCACCGTCTGTGCTGGCAAATGCACTGCCCCGCATGACGCAAGCGCAACCCAAGCTGATTGTGTCAGGTACGTATTTCGTAGCAGAAGATCGGGATGGCGTTCTAATAGGGGCTGGGGGTTGGACTGCGACCATACCAGGCAAAGATGATCAGCAAACAGGGCGCGCCAACGTACGCCATGTTGTGACTGACGACCGGGCTCTTAGGCGCGGTATCGCACGTGCTTTGATGGAGCACAGCTTTGATACAGCACGTGCGTCGGGTGCGACGTGGATGCATTGTATGGCGACACGCACCGCTGTGCCATTTTACGAGGCGGTTGGGTTTGAAAACCTTGGCCCAATTTCGGTGCCATTGGCCCCCGGTATCGACTTTCCCGCAGTTGAAATGCGCAAGGACCTGTAACGAAAAAGGCCGGACACTTAAGCCCGGCCTCTTCAATACTGATAAGCTTCTGTCAGTTATTCTTGCGAGCCCATGAACATCAGCAAGAACTGGAACATGTTGATGAAGTCCAAATACAGGTTCATCGCACCATGTATCGCAGACTTGTCCAACCAATCCTGATCACCTGCATGTGCATGTGCGACATACATGTTCTTGATGTTCTGCGTGTCATACGCAGTCAGGCCGGCAAAGATCAAAATACCAATGATCGAAATCGCAAACATAATGGCAGGAGAGCCGAGGAAGATGTTGACGATCGATGCTACGATAAGGCCAATCACGCCCATGATAAGGAATGAACCCCATCCTGAGATGTCACGCTTGGTTGTGTATCCCCAAAGGCTTAAACCTGCGAACGCAATTGCTGTCACAAGGAATGTTTGCACAATCGAGAACGACGTGAAGGTGATGAAAATCCAACTCATCGAGATGCCCATCAACGCAGCAAACGCGAAGAAGGCAACTTGGACGGTACCAGCGTTTGCACGTTGTAGCACGGCACCCCAGCCGAACAAAATGAATGCCAAAGGTGCAAACATAAGCACCCAACGCAAGGGTGATGTGTAAACGGCTGCGCCAACGCCTGTCAGCATTTTGCCGTTGCCCAATTGGCCGACGGCCAATGCGGGGTCAGTTGTTGTTGCCAAACCAGCCAAAGCCCAAGCGGCCAATGCTGTAATCAGCATGCCCACGGACATAGTTCCGTAGACTTTATTCATATGGGAGCGAAGTCCCTCGTCAATCTGTGCCGCGCGTGCGCCGACGCCAGATCTGATCGTATTCAATTCAGCCATTAAGACCTCCGAACTGAGATGTGTGTCCTTTTTGGGTTCTCCCCACCCGCGGATTGACGCCCGCGCTGTAGTGAATATTGGCGCTCACGGTCATTTTTTCAAGCGAAATCGGGGCCGAATTACACAATTCGACACCGATCTCGGGCACTTTTTATTATCAATTGTGCAAAGTGTTAGTTGCGCCACGTCTGTGGCACGTCCCAAATTGGCTTTGCGGCTTCTTGAGCCGCTGCTTTCGCGCTGACGCCGATGTCACACAATGCGTCTGTATCCAAGGCGGCAAGAGCACGGCGTGTCCGCCAGATTTCTAGATATTGCAAGGGGGACCGCAGGGAACGGCTTGGCGAACGGAGCGGAGCCGAGCGGGAAAAGATGTCTAAAATTGCCATTTGGGGACCTCTCGGAGATTTAGTTTCGTGATGGGTTTTAAGTTTTTAATCGTGTTGCTTGATGTATATGGTTGATTATGCGACATTTGGAAAACGAATGTTTGTGACGAAACCCATCAAGGATTGTGAACAGTGAGAAATTTGGACATGACGACCCTAAGATCCTTTGTCGCTGTCGCTGACAGTGGCGGCGTTACACGTGCGGCTGGGTTCCTTCATCTGACACAATCTGCCGTGTCCATGCAGTTGAAGCGATTGGAAGAGTTGCTTGCCGTTGACTTGTTTGATCGCTCAGGCCGGTCCATTGCGTTGACGGCTGAAGGCGAGCAACTGCTGGTGTTTGCACGGCGTATGCTGGCGTTGAATGACGAAGCGGTGCGGCGTCTAACGGATCAAGCATATGAGGGCGAAATCACTTTGGGTGTTCCGCATGATATTGTGTATCCGGCGATTCCACGTGTTCTAAAACAATTTCACGCACTGTTCCCGCGAGTCAAAGTGCATTTGGTGTCGTCCTACACACGCGCACTAAAGGCGGATTTCGCCAAGGGCAGCTGTGATATGATTTTAACCACGGAAATTGAAACGGATTCCGGTGGCGAATTGCTATGTGTGCGACCATTAAGCTGGATTGGTGCTCCGGGCGGTGCTGCATGGCGACAACGCCCCTTGAAGTTGGCATTTGGTCGGATGTGTACGTTTCGTCCGCGTGTGATCGAACGATTGGATGATGCGGGTGTGGATTGGGACATGACCGTGGAAACGGACAGTGACAGAACGATCGAAGCGACGGTAAGCGCCGATCTGGCCGTTCACACAATGATCGAAGGCACCCAGCCGCCGCATTTAGAGCTGATCGATCATGGCGATGTTTTGCCCGATTTGCCGGAGCAGCGTATCAACCTTTACGGAGCTCAAGGGCAAGGGGGCGAAGTGCATGATTCGCTCGCCAATGCGCTTCGGCGGGCTTTTACATCCTTCGATTCATTACAGTTGCGTGCAGTTAAATAGGTGAGAAAACGCTTGGTCATTGCCCTATTTGAGAATGAAAGAAACTGAGAGTTAATGGTGATGGTGAAATGGTTAACGGAGCTACGAAATTTTGGTGAGATGTAAGCCATTGAAAAACGGCATTCTTACGTAGCGTCGCCAGATTTCATTTTATTTTCAATAATTAAGAGCGATCTTTCAGCCGGAAAAGGTTAACAAAAGATTAACGCTTAGGTAATGAAGCTTAAGATTTACTCTACCATGCGTAGAGTGGTTTTTGTTGATTTTGGAATTTTTTGAAATTATCGTGCTGAGGATATTGGACAGGCCGACTAGCGGATCAGGTCAATTTAAGGACCTAATCGACAGCGATTTGCAGCCTGACGCAACAGAAGCAGATTGGAACGCCCATGACACATCCTGTAGATGTGCACGTCGGGAAGAAAATTCGCCAGCGTCGCTGGCTCATTGGCATGACGCAACAAACACTTGCGGACATGGTTGGGATTAAGTTCCAACAAATTCAAAAATACGAAACGGGTGCAAATCGAGTCAGCGCGTCGCGTCTTTGGGACATTGGTGAAGCGATGGGTGTGCCTGCCTCTTTCTTTTTTGAAGGAATGGTAAGCGGTCAAGCTTTGGAGCTTAACGAAGCTCAGTTAGGTGATAAGGCAAATAATATGCCTGCCGATTTGATGGCAGATAAAGAGGCGATGGAACTGGTCAGGTCCTATTATTCCATTCCCGAGAACCAACGCCGACGTTTGTTTGAATTGGCCAGGGTTCTAAGCGACGCGGCCTGAACCGTCGAGCTTGCGTATCGGTTTCGCTTCTGGCAGGCCAATACGTATGACCTATGACGTGCAAAATTTGACACTTGTGGCTCACGCGCTTGCGGACGCAGCTCGCGAAGCTATTCTCCCTTATTTTCGCCAAAGTACGTTGAGCACTGAAAACAAGTTAGCTGTCGGATTTGATCCGGTCACGGTCGCAGACAAAGCTGCGGAACAGGCAATGCGGCAAGTGTTGGCGGACCAACGGCCTCAAGACAGTATTCTGGGCGAAGAATTTGGGCACCAATTGGGTTCAAGTGATTTGACTTGGGTTTTGGATCCGATCGATGGCACGCGCGGCTTTTTGGCGGGAACGCCGACATGGGGTGTATTGATCGCTGTTGGTGATGAAGACGGCCCAGTGTTGGGCATGATTGATCAACCCTATATTGGCGAACGGTTTTGGGGCGCTGAGAAGCAAGCATTCTATATGGGGCCATTGGGCCAAACGACCATCCAATCACGCGCCGCGCGCCCGCTGAACGAAGCGATCTTGTTCACCACATTCCCCGAGGTCGGGACCGAAGCGGATCGGCGTGGATTTGAAGCCGTGGCGGACCATGTGCGATTGGTGCGTTATGGCATGGATTGTTACGCATATGCGTTACTTGCTGCAGGCCAAATTGATCTTGTCATAGAAGCGGGGCTGCAACCTTACGACATTCAAGGACCAATTGGTGTCATTCAAGCGGCGGGTGGTTTGGTGACGGATTGGAATGGAAACCCGGTTCATGAGGGGGGACAAGTCTTGGCTGCGGCCAATGCTGAAATCCACGCGGTTGCTTTGGAAATCTTAAGAAAATCATCATGAGCAGCGTCACACTGAAGAACGCAGACTTTATCGTTACGATGGATGATGGCAGGCGTGAGTTGCGTCATTTTGATATCATTTTGCGCGGTGGCGTTATTGCCGATTTAGGATCAAACCTAATCGCAGAAGGCGAAGTGGTAGATGTATCAGGCTGTGTTGTCACGCCTGGCCTCGTGAATACGCACCATCACCTATATCAAAGTCTGACGCGGGCCGTGCCAGGTGGCCAAGATGCTCTTTTGTTTGGTTGGTTACAGACGCTTTATCCCATTTGGGCGCAGTTCACCCCAGAGCATATGTTCGTATCCGCGCAAGTCGGGTTGGCCGAGCTTGCCTTGTCTGGATGTACCTTGTCGTCCGATCATTTGTACCTTTATCCAAATGGGTCACGCCTAGAGGACACGATTCACGCCGCGGCTGAATTGGGCCTCAGGTTCCACCCAACACGCGGTTCAATGAGCATTGGCGAAAGTGACGGCGGGCTTCCTCCGGATGCGCTTGTTGAACAGGAACGTTCGATATTGGAAGACTGCATTCGCGTGATTGATGGCTTTCACGATCCAAACGAAGGCGCAATGTGCCGAGTGAGCGTCGCGCCGTGCTCGCCATTTTCAGTCAGTCGCGACTTGATGCAAGACTCCGCGATTTTGGCGCGCGACAAAGGCGTGATGATGCACACGCATTTGGCTGAGAACGACGAGGACGTGGCGTACAGTCTTGAAAAATTCGGCTGTCGTCCGGGGCAATATGCACAGGACTTGGGCTGGGTTGGGCCCGATGTTTGGCATGCTCACTGCGTAAAGCTCGACGCGGATGAACAGGCATTGTTCGCGAAAACGGACACGGGAATAGCCCATTGCCCTTGTTCAAATTGTCGACTTGGGTCTGGCATCGCGCCAGTTCGTGCAATGCAAGACATTGGCGTGAAAGTTGGGCTTGGGGTGGACGGGTCAGCGTCTAACGATGCGGGTAATTTGATCGCTGAAGCACGGCAGGCAATGTTGTTGCAACGGGTCGCCAATGGCGCAGACGCAATGTCTGCGCGCGACGCATTTTGGATTGCGACACGTGGCGGTGCGTCTGTTCTCGGGCGTGATGATGTGGGGCAAATTGCAGTTGGTAAGCGTGCGGACATCGCGATTTGGGATGTCCAAGGGATTGAAAGCGCCGGAAGCTGGGATACAGCCGCATTGCTGTTGGCGGGGCCGACGACTGTGCGCGATTTGTTTGTGGAAGGACGCCAGATTGTACGCGATGGTCAGATCGCAACGCTTGATTTGCGTTCGGTCATTGATCGTCAAAACCATCTGGCAGCGGGGTTGCAATGATGCGGTTTGTGCTTGCCTTGATCTGGATGGCCCAATCGGTCGCCGCTGACACGTCGGTGTTGTCGGCTGTCAACGCCGAACGCAGTGCGCGCGGGTTGGCTGCTTTGACGTGGGATGTTGAGTTGGAACAGGCGGCGGCCTGGCACGCTCAGGATTTGCATCGCACCGGTCGCTTTAGCCATGATGGATCTGACGGATCGAACGTTCTTGATCGTGTAACACGAAGCGGCTTTCGGGCCTGTTTTGCAGCCGAAAATATCGCAAAAGGTCAACCTTCTTTGCCCTCAGTTATGGACAGCTGGATGCAATCAAAGGGGCATCAGCGTAACATATTGTCAAAACGGGCGAAATCCGTCGCAGTTGTGCTTGGCAAAGACAATATTTGGGTCATGGTTTTGGCCGCACCTTGCTAATTTAACATTGTTGTCCAAAAAAACGTGTTGTCCGATTTAAGGTAACGCGAAAGTCACCGGTAAAAAAGAAGGCTGCTTTCGCGACATGATTTTTTAAGTCGTCCCTTTGCGCGCTGCACGTTGTCGACCATTTACCCAAACGTCGGCGATAGCACGATCATCCCCCATCATGATCGTCGGAAAGACCTGTTCCCAGACATCTTCAGCATGCTCACTGCGTTGCGCTATGGATGGGGTGGATGCCAAATCCAAGACTGTGATATCGGCGGCTTTGCCTACGTCCAATGATCCGATTTCGTTGGAACGATGAAGAACACGCGCCGAACCTTGTGTGGCAAGCCACAGCAACTGCGCCGGATGTAGCGCCTGATGCCTGAGTTGAGCGATTTCGTAAGTGGCCGCCATTGTGCGAAGCATCGAGAACGAAGACCCACCACCTGTGTCTGTAGCAAGACCAACAGGCAGCTGTTTTGCCAAGGACATGTCAAACAGACCTGATCCGATAAAGGTATTGGATGTGGGGCAGTGCACGAGACCAGCCCCAATTTCGTCGAGCCTCGCGATTTCTCGCGGCTCCAGATGAATCGCGTGACCATAGACGCCGCGCGCGCCCAGCAATCCGTGTGCCTCGTATGTATCTAGGTAATCGCGGGCATCGGGGAACAATGTTCGCACCCATTCAATTTCATCCAATTGTTCGCTAAGATGTGTTTGCATGATGCAATCGGGGTGTTCCGACCAGAGTGCGCCCATTGCCGATAATTGTTCAGGGGATGACGTCGGTGAGAAACGCGGCGTAATCGCATATTGCGCGCGTCCATGACCGTGCCAGCGCTGCAGAAGCGATTTGCTGTCGTCATATGCGGAATTCGCAGTGTCGCGCAGCCCATCAGGTGCGTTACGATCCATGCAGGTTTTACCTGCTGTGACGGCCATACCGCGTGAGGCGGCGGCATTGAACAAGGCATCCACGCTTTCTGGGTGAATGGTGCAATAGCTCGCGACGGATGTTGTGCCATGATCCAGCAATAGGTCGAGATATCTATCAGCAGTGATCGCCGCATAATCAGGATCGCCAAAACGCATTTCCTCTGGAAATGTATAACGGTTCAACCAATCAATCAGACGTTTGCCCCAACTCGCGATAATTGCAGTTTGCGGATAATGGGCATGAGCATCTACAAATCCGGGGCAGATCAATGCGTTAGAATAGTTAAACCGCTGCGCGTCAGGCGCTTGAGCGATCAGGTCGTCGGTCGCCCCAATGGCATCAATCACACCATCTCGGATCAAGATCGATCCAGAATCGATGCGAACGGCGTCTTTTATTGCGACAGAAAACGGGTCACCCGCAAAACGCAATATTTGGCCGGTCAAGAGAGAGTGCTTAGTCATTATGCTCTTATGGCGATCTCTGTCTCGAAGCGAAAGGGTTAGCATTGAACACAGAATGACGCTTGCCTATGGTCGCGGCAGGATTAAAGGGGCGCGGCCATGACAGAGACAGCAGAGCGAGTGGAGACGCCCCAAACCGATGACCAGAACACGACCTATGCACTGGGTCGTAAAGACGTCGCGACGATACTCTATGCCGTGGATATCGAAGACAAAGCACAACTAAGCGCGTTGATGGAGCCGTTGCACCCGGCTGACATCGCTGACCTGTTGGAACAGATCAACGCATTTGATCGGTCGCGGCTGGTTCGTCTGTATGACCGTGAGTTTGACGGGGAAATCCTATCAGAGCTCGAAGAAGGAATACGCGAAGAAGTCATCGCAGTCCTTAAGCCACAAGTGTTGGCTGAAGCTGTGAGGGATTTGGACAGTGATGATGTTGTCGATCTGGTCGAAGATCTTGCAGAACCGCAAATGGCGGCCATTCTGGATGTTCTGCCTGAAGTGGACCGCGCAGCCGTCGAACAAGCGCTGAGCTATCCTGAATATTCGGCCGGACGCATGATGCAGCGTGAAGTCGTGATCGCGCCTGAGCATTGGACCGTCGGTGAAGCCATCGATCATTTGCGCGGCGGAGAGCCCGATACATTGCCCACACAGTTTTATCACATCGTTCTGGTTGATCCGCGATTGCATCCCATCGGGAACGTGACGTTGGGTAGTCTAATGCGTTCACGTCGAGACGTGCCGCTGGTCGGTCTGATCGAAGACGTGTTTCAGGTGATCCCAGCCCTGCAAAGCGAAAGCGACGTTGCCTATGCGTTTAACCAGTACCATTTGATTTCAGCGCCGGTTGTTGACGAAGAGGGGCGTTTGATTGGACAGGTCACAATCGATGACGCGATGGGGGTTTTGGATGAAGAGCATGAAGAAGATATTTTGCGATTGGCGGGTGTCGGAGAAGAAAGTGCGCTGAGCGACACGATCATTGAGACCACAAAACAACGAGTTCCCTGGTTGGCAGTGAATTTGATTACCTCGGTTTTGGCGTCTTTGGTTATCGCGCAATTTGAAGAGGCGATTACGCAATTTGTGGCCTTGGCCGTTTTGATGCCAATCGTGGCGTCGATGGGGGGCAATGCGGGGACGCAAAGCCTGACAGTCGCCGTGCGTGCGATTGCAACCAAAGATTTGACTGGCGCGAATGTCTGGCGAGTCATTCGACGCGAATGTGCTGTTGGTTTGATCAATGGGATCGTCTTTGCGATTGTTATGGGTGTGATCGGTGTCATTTGGTTTGGATCGCCTGCGTTAGGTTATGTCATCGCTGCGGCTATGGTTGTGAACCTTGTGATTGCGGGGTTCGCGGGGACTGTTATTCCCGTTTTATTGGAGCGAAGTGGAATCGATCCTGCCTTGGCATCCGGGGCGTTTGTGACGACTGTTACAGATGTTGTTGGGTTCTTCGCTTTTCTAGGTCTTGCCGCTTTGGTGTTGTTGTGAGGCGACTTTGGGACGCCGCTGTTTGGCCCTGCGGCCAAATGCGCCCCGCCCGCCGTCCCACTCGCCGTCCCACAGGGGACAGTGCATGACATTGGAAGATCAAAAACAGGCTGCGCGCAAAGCTGCTTTTGCACGACGCAAGGAGGCTTTTGCACTGGCCAGTGGTGCCAGCGCGGGTACGTTATCCGAGGTTTTAGCCGCGTATCGAGGTGTTCCGACAGCAGGGTATATGCCGATCCGTACAGAAATAGACCCACGCCCTGCAATGGCTGAGGCAGCTGCTCATGGTCCGGTTGGTGTTCCGGTGATCTTGGGTAACGGACTTCCGCTATCGTTTTCGCGCTGGACACCAGATGCTGAAATGCAAGCGGGCGCATTTGGTGCGCAAATTCCAGTTGTTGAAGACTTTTTTGAGCCTGAAATTTTGATCGTGCCCTTGGTTGCATTCACCCGTTCAGGTGGGCGGTTGGGATATGGGGGCGGGTTTTATGACCGCACCCTTGAAAGATTGCGGGCCAAACGCGCCACCTTGGCTGTTGGATTTGCCTTTGCGGCGCAAGAAGCTGCGACTTTGCCATTGGAGCCGACGGACCAGCCGCTTGATCTGATCGTGACCGAAGCAGGGGTTATCGAACCCTGATAGGGGCCTGTCGCCATTACGACCTCCATGCCCAGTGTTTATCTGGATGAGTTGATCGCCGAACTTGGCCGCTTTTGCCAAGGGCTCTTGCCTCTATAGCCCCAATTCTCTAGGGGCTTGAGGTATGAAAATGCTATTTTTAGGTGATGTAATGGGGCGCGCCGGTCGGCGTGCGATTTCGGAAAATCTGCCGCGATTGCGTGCGGATTGGGATTTGGATTTTGTCGTTGTGAACGGCGAAAATGCGACGTCTGGTGCTGGCTTGTCGGGATCACATGCAAAGGCTTTGCTTGAGGCGGGTGCGGATTGTGTGACGCTTGGTGATCACGCCTTTGATCAGCGCGATATGAACCAATTTATCGAAAGCGAACCGCGCGTTTTGCGTCCTTTGAACTTTGCCAAGACAGCACCCGGATCTGGTGCGCGCGTGTTTACTGCTCATAATGGACGAAAAGTTCTAGTCGCACAGGTATTGGGCCAAGTCTTTATGAAGCGCCCTTTTGCAGACCCCTTTTCAGCGCTTGAGACAGTGTTTCGCATCCATCCCTTAGGTGGAGCCGTTGATGCGATTATTGTCGACGTCCATTGTGAAGCGACATCAGAAAAGATGGCCATGGGCCATTGGTGCGACGGGCGGGCCAGTCTGTGTGTTGGAACGCATACGCATGTGCCGACAGGCGATGCGATGATCCTAAAGAAAGGATGCGCTTATCTCAGCGATGCAGGTATGTGCGGCGACTACAATTCCGTCATTGGAATGGAGCGTGACGAACCCTTGCGCCGCTTTGTAACGGGTATGCCCAAAGGACGGTTCACGCCTGCTTTGGGTGACGCAACCTTGTCCGGCGTATATGTTGAAACAGATGATACAACTGGCAAAGCAACGCGGGTTGTGCCGGTTCGACAAGGGGGCTTGTTGCAGGTCAGCGGACCGTGACGCACAAGCCTCCTGTCTTGTACCTCGGCATTCTGTTGCTGCTTGGGGCAGGGTGGGGGCTGACAGTGCCGTTGACCAAGATTGCGGTCAGCACAGGATATCAGCATTTCGGATTGATCTTTTGGCAAATGACGATTGGCGCGGTGGTCATGAGTCTGTGCGCAACATGCCTTGGAAAGCGTCTGCCAAATGGGCGCACACAATGGGCTGTGTGTTTGTTCATTGCGCTGATCGGTTCGGTTTTGCCAAATTCGGCATCCTATATGGCGGCGGTTCATCTGCCTGCCGGTGTTATGTCGATCTTGTTGTCAATGATCCCAATTTGGGCGTTTCCAATTACCTTGATGTTGTCCTCGGATGGTTTTGAATGGCGCCGTTTCGCAGGGTTGTTGGTCGGATTATCCGCTGTGTTGTTACTTGTGTTACCAAACGCAGAGCTGAACAGCACAATTCCAGTCGTTTGGATCATGGTGGGCCTGATTTCGGGTCTGTTCTATGCGTTTGAAGGGAATTACGTTTCGAAATGGGGAATAGCGGGGATGGATCCCATCCAACTGCTGTGGGGGGCGTCCATTGTCGGCAGTGTGATTACGTTGCCTTTGGCCTTGGCGACGGGTCAATGGATTTCGCCTTTGCCGCCCTATGGTTCACCTGATTTAGCACAATTCGTATCATCAACAATCCATGTACTTGTTTACGTTGGATATGTTTGGCTTGTGTCAAATGCCGGACCTGTTTTTGCGGTTCAGATTAGTTATTTGGTGACGTTATTTGGCGTTTTCTGGGCGTCTTTGATATTGGGTGAAAGCTATCCAGCGTTGGTTTGGAGCGCTTTGGCCTTGATGATCCTTGGTATGACGCTGGTTCAACCACGCAATAAACGTCCCGCGCTTGATACCGCGGGCTCTGTCGGTGAAAATGGCGATTAATGTTTGGAACAGGAAACACGTAATCTCATGGGTTTAATCGAGTTGTCACAGACACATGCCGCAATCCTGACATTGGTTGTCGTCGGGTTCATGTTTGTGCTGTTTTTGCGCGAAAGCTTGCCGCCCGAAGTTGTGGCACTGTGTGGCGTTACTTTGATGTTGGCATCTGGGGTGTTGCCTTACGAAGCCGCTTTGGCCGTTCTGTCAAACCCTGCACCATGGACCATTGCAGCCATGTTTATCATCATGGGAGCATTGGTGCGCACTGGCGCGCTCGAGACCTTTATTGGACATGCAGACCGACAGGCGCGCACGCGTCCGATATTGGCAATTGCGATGATGATGGCATTTGTTGTGTTTTCATCTGCAATTGTATCCAACACACCCGTGGTCGTTGTCATGATCCCTGTCTTTACGCAACTGGCCAAAACAATGGGGCTATCGGCGTCTAAGTTGCTGATCCCATTAAGCTATGCTGCGATTTTAGGGGGCACGCTGACCTTGATCGGAACGTCGACAAATTTGCTTGTTGATGGGGTCGCGCGGGCGCAAGGGCTTGAACCGTTTTCAATTTTTGAAGTGACCCCACTGGGGTTAATCCTTGTCGTGTGGGGGATGGTTTATTTGCGTTTTATCGGTCCTTGGCTTTTGCCGGATCGTGACAGCATGGCAAACCTGCTGTCCGATCGCAGTCAAATGAAATTCTTCACAGAGGCGGTCATTCCACCCGAATCTAACTTGATCGGGCGCGAGGTTCTGGGGGTTCAACTGTTCAAACGGGATGGTGTGCGGCTGATTGATGTGTTGCGAGGGGATGCATCGCTGCGGCGCAACCTAAAAGACGTGACACTGAACGTGGGCGACCGGGTGGTGTTGCGGACTCGCATGACCGAACTTTTGTCGCTTCAGCGGGACAAATCCTTAAAACGCTTGGACCAGGTGGGCGCAGTGGAAACTGCGACGGTTGAGGTGTTGATCACGCCTGGGTGTCGCATGATCGGGCGCACCCTTGGGGCGATGCGTTTGCGCCGCCGGTATGGTGTCTATGTTCTGGCGGTGCATCGTCGAAACCAGAATATTGGTCGGCAACTGGATGTGCTTGAGGTCAGAGTCGGGGATACACTTTTGCTGGAAGGCGCTCCAGAAGACATTCAGCGCTTGGCCGCAGACATGGACATGGTTGATGTGTCCCACCCGTCGCAACGCGCGTTTCGTCGGGGTCATGCGCCGTGGGCGATTGGCGCTTTGTTAGGGATCGTGACGATAGCTGCATTCGGCGTCGCGCCGATCCTTTTGTTGTCGGTCGTAGGTGTCACTTTCGTTTTGGTCACGCGGTGTATCGATGCAGAAGAAGCCTTTTCTTTTGTCGATGGGCGATTGCTGACACTTATTTTTTCGATGTTGGCGATTGGGGCCGCATTGGAAGCATCAGGGGCGGTGTCGTTAATCGTCGAAGCCTTGGCCCCTGCCTTAGGAGAGTTGCCGCCGTTTCTTATCATTTGGGCGATCTATTTGCTGACATCTGTCTTGACCGAATTGGTGTCTAACAACGCGGTTGCTGTCGTGGTGACGCCAATTGCGATTGGTCTGGCTGGCGCAGTTGGCCTAGACCCGCGCCCGTTGGTTATCGCAGTCATGGTGGCGGCGTCAGCCAGTTTTGCAACGCCGATAGGGTATCAAACAAATATGCTGGTCTATGGGCCGGGCGGGTACAAATTCACAGACTTTATGCGCGTGGGAATTCCGCTGAACCTCAGCATTGGAATCCTGTCCTCGATCTTTATTCCTGTGTTCTGGCCGCTTTAAGCGATATTGTCACTGCGCCCGGCTGCACGCCCCGAAAAGATGCAACCGCCTAGAAATGTGCCTTCTAGAGCGTTGTATCCATGGTAGCCGCCGCCGCCAAATCCGGCCACTTCGCCAGCGGCGAACAAGCCCGGAATAACGTTGCCATCCGCGCCGACCATTCTAGATTGCAAATCGGTTTGAAGGCCGCCCAGTGTTTTTCGGGTCAGAATGTTCAAACGAACCGCAATCAGTGGGCCATTTGCCGGGTCAAGAAACTTGTGGGGTTTGGCAACTCGGATCAGTTTATCACCCTTGTAATTGCGGGCGGCCAGAATGGCCTGCATTTGCGCATCTTTGGTGAATGGATTGTCGACCTGCGCATCGCGGGCTTCGATTTGTTCGCGCAGATGCGTCTGGTCGATCAAATCACCGCCCGCGATCTGGTTCATCCCGTTTACTAGGTTCTCTAAGGTGTCGCTGACCACAAAGTCTGTACCCTTGTCTTTGAACGCTTCGACAGGTTCGGTCGCGCTCCCACCCGAAAACACCCGTTGGCGCAACGTTTCACGCCACGATTTGCCGGTGAAATCAGGGTTCTGTTCCGACCCTGACAGTGCAAATTCTTTCTTGATGACCTTTTGAGTCAGTACAAACCAACTGTATTCGTATCCTGTCGCCAAAATGGCCTTGAGCGTGCCGATACTGTCAAATCCTGGAAGAACCGGCGCCTTAAAGCGGTTGCCGGTTGCGTCAAACCACATCGAAGACGGGCCGGGCAGAACTCGAATGCCATGCGCGGGCCAGATCGGATCCCAGTTCTGAACGCCCTCGGTATAATGCCACATGCGGTCACCGTTGATGACATGACCCCCTGCGGATTTCGAAATATCGATCATACGACCATCGACATGTGCCGGCACGCCAGCGACCATAGTTTTGGGCGCGGGGCCCAATCTATCTGTTGGCCATACCTTGCGGACCATGTCAAAATTGCCGCCTATGCCACCGGATGTGACGATGACAGACGCTGCATGAAAGCGGAATTCGCCGGTGATGTCGCGGTTGGTTTTTTGCCCACGTGCGGCCGGGTCCTCTGCCAGAACGGATCCTGAAACACCGTTGGCCGCGCCGTTTTCCATCTCAATGCGGTCGACTTGATGGCGAAATTTGTACGTCAACCGACCGGATTTTTCGTGTTCTGCACATCGCGCAACAAATGGTTCGAGAACGCCGGGACCTGTCCCCCACGTCAGGTGAAACCGCGGCACGGAATTGCCATGCCCGGTTGCTGTGCCATCGCCACGTTCCGCCCATCCAACCACAGGGAACCAGCGCATACCCATCCCATGCAACCATGACCGCATCGGACCGGCGGAAAACTCCAGATAAGATTTCGCCCATTGCTTGGGGAAATCATCTTCGGGGCGATCAAATTGGGCGGACCCCATCCAATCGCGCGTGGCAAGGTCCTTGCTGTCTTTTACGCCTAACCTACGTTGCTCAGGGGTATCCACCATGAACAGACCACCAAGCGACCAAAAGGCCTGACCGCCCAAATTCTGCGGACCTTCTTGATCGACGACAATGACTGATTTGCCGCGGTCACACAGCTCTGCTGCGGCAACAAGACCGGACAGGCCGCCCCCGACAATGATTGCATCTGCGTTGTCCATTGGCTTCTCCTATCGTGTGCGAAACCACGCCACAAAGGGCAGGGCGCATAAATACATGGTGATCCCGTAAACTGCAGAGGGCAAGGCCACAGTGCTAAATCCTTGGGTCGTGCCGCTGATCAATGCGGCCAGAGCAATACCAAGTGTTGCATTCTGAATGCCAACCTCAAGAGAGATTGTTTTGCGTTCACCCCAGGTCAGACCAAGCCCCGACGCCAATCCAAATCCCAAAATCAAAAGCGAAATATTGAGAAAGATCAAAGCGGGCCCCAGCGTGATCAGGTTTTCTGTGAAAATGATCCAGTTTCCGGCAACAGCGGCAACAATGATGATACCGAAAAGAATTGCGGCCACGCGAGACAGCAAGGGTTCGATCTTGTCTGCGATGGACGGGACCAATTGACGGATCAATAGACCCAGAAGAACGGGAACAGTCGTAATCAGAAAGACTGCGATGGTCAGTTCTCGCACACTGATAGGTGGGGCTAAATCACCCATAAAGTGGTGCAAGGACCAAGCCGCCAATGCGGGAACCGTCAACAACGACAAAAGACTGACAATTGCGGTCAACGTTACAGACAATGCTACATCGCCGTTGGCCAGTTTTGAGATCATGTTCGATGTGACGCCACCCGGACAAATGCTGAGCAACATGAACCCGATCGCTATTTCCCCTCCCAATCCAAAGACTTGAATGACAATGAATGCAGCCAAGGGCAGCACCGCAATCTGCGCCACTGCACCCAGAGCAAACGCTTTAGGTCGTGTCAGAACTCTGGTGAAATCTGCGAAGGTCAGGCCCAATCCAAGACTGAACATGATGAACGCCAAAGAAAGCGGCAAAACCACATTAATAAGGATGTCCACGGCTGCCCTCCGGTTTTTTAAAACCTATGAGCGAGCGCCATGGACGAGCAAGCATGACGCACCGTCAGAGTGGCCAGAAAACCAGAATTGCAGGGATCGAAACGACAATAACAATTATCTCAAGAGGCAGACCCATGCGCCAGTAATCCCCAAATTTATATCCACCTGGGCCAAGAATGAGCGTGTTATTCTTATGTCCGATTGGGGTCAGGAATGCAGATGAGGCGGCGACCGCAACGGCCATCAAAAAGGGGTCAGGCGAAACCCCCAAGGTTAAGGCCATCTGGATGCCAACCGGTGCGGCGACAATTGTTGTCGCGGTGTTGTTGAGGATGTCGGACAGAGTCATCGTGACAATCATCAGAACGGTCAAAACCGCCCAAGCGGGCAATCCGTCCGTCAAGGCAACCAGCCACCCGGCAATTAATTCTGTGCCTCCAGACCCTTCAAGGGCAGCACCCAATGGGATCATTGAGCCAAGCAACACAACGACGGGCCATTCGATATGCGTATATAGTTCAGACAACGGCACGATTTTTGCCAATACATAGGCAATGACAACAAGGCCAAGGGCAATGGGCAAGTAGATTAATCCGAATGATGCCAACGCGACGGCGCCCGCAAAAAGACCAATGGCCAGCCAAACTTTGCTATCGGCAGTTACGTTCAATCCCCGTTCGGCCAACGGTAACGTACCCAACCATGTGCTGACATCTGGACCGGTCCCCGCAGGAACCAGCAACAAAAGGATGTCGCCGGTTTTTATCGCCGTTTTTCGGATTTGCTGGGTGATCTGCGTGCCTTCCCGAGAAATACCCATCAAAACGGTGCTTTGCCGCCATGAAAGACCAACCGCCTGTGCTGTACGTCCGACAAGGCGGCTTTGATCGGTCACGACAACCTCGATAACTTCGACTCCGTCCCCAGCCGCATTCAAACGCTCTTCTCGTTTTGTGTCAGCCAACGCCAGACCAATTGCAGTGCGAAATTCGTCCAAGGCTTCCGGGGCTGCTTCCAAAACCAATGCGTCACCCGCCTGAAGGGTCGCGGTTTGTGCCCGCCCATAACGACGCTTGCCGTCTCGGATCAAACCCAAGATGGCGACATCGGTTTTTTCAGCTTCTTCTTCCAATTCGTTGACGCGTTTGCCGATATGCTGGTTGCCCTCAGGAACGGTCAATTCCGCGATATAGGCGGACATATCATTTGTGCCGACGGCGTCTTCGTCTCGTTTTGGAATCAATCGCCAGCCGATCAATGCCACAAAAAGCAAACCCGCGATTGCTGTCACGCCGCCCACAGGCGCAAAATCGAACATACGAAAAGGTTCGCCCAACGTATCTTCGCGAATGGTGGCAATAATGATGTTGGGCGGTGTTCCGATCAACGTAACCATACCGCCCAGAATTGTCGCGAAACTTAAGGGCATCAGGCTTAACCCAACAGGGCGCCCCGCTTTTCTGGCGGTTTGAATATCGACAGGCATCAAAAGAGCAAGTGCGGCGACGTTGTTCATGAATGCTGACAGCACTCCGCCGATGGCTCCCATCAAAGTGATATGCCCACCCAAGGATCGCGAAGCGTCAACCAAAGTGCGTGTGATCAAAAACACCGCACCAGATCGAACAAGACCTGCAGACACCACAAGGACCAATGCCACAACAAGTGTCGCGGGGTGGCCAAAGCCTGAGAATGCTTCGGATGAAGGGACAACACCTAAAACGACGCCAACCATAAGGGCGGAAAACGCGACTATATCATAACGGAATCGCCCCCAAAGAAGCAGAGCGAAAACAGCGCCAAACAGCGAAAATAGGATTATCTGATCTTGTGTCATGGGCTGAGATTAACCGGTTCAAGCAAAAGGTTCGATGGAAATTCTATCTGAGTGCCATTTTGATCAGCGATGAATTGGCGAAAGTGACCTTTCTGTCCAAATGTGAAACTGCGGCAGTGATTGCAACGAATAAGTTTAGCGCTGAGAAAGATGCACAGGTTCAGCAATCCGACCTCAAGCCGGGAATTCAAACCTGAGCGGGGATTGAACCGAAGGGCTAGCCTGAATATAGAACTTTGTACATTCGATACGTGAGGAGACGCACCGTGGCAGGCCATTCGAAATGGGCGAATATTCAGCACCGTAAGGGACGCCAGGACAAGATCAGGGCAAAGCTCTTTTCAAAACTATCCAAGGAAATCACCATTGCCGCCAAAATGGGCGATCCTGACCCCGAGAAGAATCCTCGTTTGCGTTTGGCTGTAAAAGAAGCCAAAAGCCAGTCCATGCCGAAAGACAATATCGAACGCGCGATCAAGAAATCGCAAGCGGGAGATGGCGATGATTACGAAGAAATTCGGTATGAAGGCTATGGTCCAGGTGGTGTTGCAGTGATTGTCGAAGCGATGACCGACAATCGTAACCGTACGGCATCCACGGTGCGTTCGACATTTACCAAATCTGGCGGGAATTTGGGCGAAACAGGCTCGGTCGGGTTCATGTTCGAACGCAAAGGCGAGATTGTTTACAATGCCGAAGCCGGTGATGCAGACACGATCATGATGTCTGCAATCGAGGCCGGAGCGGAAGACGTCGAAAGCAGCGAAGAAGGGCATTTCATCTGGTGTGCGGACACCGATCTGAATGATGTTTCGTCCGCGTTGGAAGCCGATCTCGGAGAAAGCGACGCGACGCGCCTGGTCTGGAAACCAACGACGACGACGGAACTGGATTTGGATGGAATGGAAAAACTCATGCGGCTGATCGATGCATTAGAAGATGACGATGATGTCCAGCGCGTCACTGCGAATTTTGAAGCAAGCGATGAAGTTATGGAACAGTTGGGTTAATCCTTCGTCGAGACGGTCTAGCGATGAAGTTCTTGCGCGTTACTATAATTTGAATCGCGAGCTTTATTTGACCAATTTTCGTTTTATGAAAAACCGAAGCCAGAGATATGGCCTCGGTTTTTGGAATAAGCTTGAGGATTGTGCACCGACTAGTGGGCAGTTTGTTCACGCGACGAAACGATTGTCCTCGTTTCCTTGATCGCCTTGCCACCCTCTGAAACGGCCAACCAGTTCGCCAAGCTCTCGTACTGATAAGGCCAGTGCACTTGTTGCGGCAGTCGTTTCTTCGAACATAGCTGCATTTTGTTGTGTGGACATATCCAGCTTGTCGATCGATTGGTTAACTTCGTCGATGCCCTGTTTTTGTTCCACTGCACGTGAAGAGATCCCGTCAATCTGATCTGCAATTGCGTCAACGCTTTTTGTGATGTTGGCAACGTTCACACCATTGTCTTTTACTAGGGCGACACCTTCTTTGACGTGAAGGGTACTTTCGGAAATCAGATTATTAATCTCGCGTGCTGAGTCTGCTGCTCGCTGTGCCAAAGCCGGGACTTCCGAGGCAACAACCGCAAAACCGCGTCCGGATTCACCGGCTCGAGCGGCCTCGACACCGGCATTCAGGGCAAGCAAGTTGGTTTGGAAGGCGATGTCATCGATAACCTCAATGATCTTGCCAATTTCTTCTGAAGAACGCTCGATCTTGTGCATTACAGTTTCAGTACGTTTTACCGCATCGATACTGGATTTCGCCCGCTCGGTTGTTTCATGTGTTAACTCTCGTACAGATTGGATGCCTTCTGTCGTCTGTTCAACGAGATTGGTCATGACTTGCATGGTTGAAGATGTTTCATTGATGGCCGCTGCAACGCTTTCTGTTCGTTGCGATAGATCCAAGGACGCGGCCTCGATTTCGCTGACAGTGGTCCCCAAATGAGACGTGTTTTCCGAAATTTCGCTGACAATTTCCTTCAACGATTTTAGCGCGGCATTGAAATCCAAGCGTAAAGGTTTGTACTGTTCGTCAAAGAAATGATCGATCGACACATCCAAATCGCCATCTGCCATGCGTCTCAGCGAATCTGCTAAATCCGTTACAACTTGCGCCAATGCGGCAGCTTGCTTTTCTTGTTCGGCGGCATGCTCTTTTTGGACTTTGTCATTTGCGGCACGCAATTCGCCCAATCGTACTTCTTCTGCTGCATTGGCCGCTTTTTGTCGTGCTTCTTCTGCGGCCTGACGCTGCTGTTCTTGCTCGGCGCGTTCTATACTCTCTTTTTCGGCTTGTTCCGCATCCGCTTTCGCCTTTTTCAATGCGTCTCTCATATCCGCAAGACTCGCAGACATTTGACCAATTTCATCAGCTCGATCAGTGTTCAAAATCTCACAATCATAATTCTGTTCACCAAGCTCGCCCATCGATTCAGATACTTCCAGTATTGGGCGTACGATTGATTTTGAAATCCACAACGCGACTACAGTTGTAACTGCAGTGATTACCAGGCCAAGTAAGGCGAAGCTGTTTCGCATTGCATTAACAGGTGCATACAACGCAGATGCGGGCTCCTCTGTAATGATGGCCCATTGCGTGCCGTGAAAACTGAGGGGGGAGTAGGCCGCAACCATATCGCCAGCTCCTTCGACTTGATAACTCGTTACACCCGTTTCGTTGTTCAAACCCTTTTCAATTGCCGGGCTTTGTTTGCTCGTGGACAGAATTTCATTTTCTTCGGTCGAAGCGATGTCGCTTCGCAAAAGCCCATCCTCACCTACGATGTAGCTGACGGCCACGTCGCCCAAACCTGTATCCGCATTCACTGCCGCATTGATTTTGTCGACAGGCATCTGGATTGCGAGCACACCGATGTACCGGTTGTGTAGATCATAGACGGGTCGCGCGATGAACGCAGCGGGCGCGTCCGCGGATGGACCGTAAGGTGCAAAATCAAAATATACGGCTGTTTCTGCCGCGTCCAATTGTTGTGCTCCACGAAACGCGTTTGCGAGATCGGTGTCTTTCCATTCGCCCGAATTCAAATTGGTCGCAAAGTCTAATTCCTTGAATACGGTGTAGACAACGTTTCCATCAGGATCGATCAGAAATATATCGTAATATTCCATCACGGTAAGACGCGCGTTCATCCCACTGTGAAAGTGTCCGTGAATGGCATCATAACGACCGTTTGCAGTGCCTTCATTTAAGTTGTTCTTTTGGCCAGCTGGGTGCGGATTGTTTTCAATATATGAACGGTGGAGGGACTGCAGCGGGTTATTTATGTCTGCAAAAGCTTCCGTAAATTCGATAAGACCGTCGACTGTTGACGTATCATAGGCCAATGCGTAAAGGTCGGCGTCGACATTAAGAAGCAAATCCTTAAGTCGTGTAGCCGGTCCTTGGCTCGCAGCTGACAGGCGCCCATAAGCTTCTTCCGTCATAGCATTTCGTGATTGAGTGAACGCAGCAATCGAAGCAACCAAAACTGACAGAGCGGTGAGTGCGATCATGATCGCGGGCAGTTCAACGACTAAACGAGTGTTGTGAAACCGAGACATCATTTTTCCTGTTGCTATTGCGCGGTGCAAAAACGGCACAGGAGGCAAACTAGAATGGACAAGTTTATTAGGCCTTAATAAGGGACTCGAATGTGTCAACGAGGTAGCTCTGAACCTCAGGTCACTGCGTGAAGACCGATATTTTGGTTGGCAGGATCGAGAGTGCAAAAGGACGATTTTGAGTCGTCGATTTACATAAGTTATGGTTGTTCAGGCCGGCGATTTGGAAAAGAAAAAGCGCAAGGCAGTATTGCCATGCGCTTTGCAGTTTCAAGTCCGAAGAATTTTACCGAAATTAGTCGTCGAGGCTATCAAGATAGGCAACAACATTTGCGCGATCTTCGATTTTTGCGAGACCGGCGAACCCCATTGTCGTTCCTGGCGCGTAGCTTTTTGGGTTCTCAAGAAAACCATTCAAAGCTTCAGGAGTCCAGTCGCCCTCAAGGCCTGCGACTGCCTCGGAATACGCTCCAAAACCTTCAGCAGAACCGATGTCACGTCCCACGACGCCGTAAAGATATGGACCGGCCCCGTTTGCACCTGATTCCAGCTTGTGGCAGGCGCTACACTTGCGGAATACTTTGGCTCCTGCGCTTGCGTCGGCAGTCGCCAGAACGTCGGCAAACGCGACTTCTACGACATCTTCTTCGACTTCCTCGGCGCCTGTATCAATGACATAGGCCTGTTCAGCGCCATGGCCGCCCGCATGATATGTCGCTTCTGCGGCCCACTTTCCCAGTAGTAACACAAGAAGAGCCCCACAAAGGCTTGCAGCGATCTTTGTCATGGTCATCGTATCGAACATCTTGCACCCGCGATTGAATTTGCAGTTCGGGGCGGTATCTATTTGTTCCCCTTTCCTCTGGCAAGGTATAGAAGGCGCGACCAATCGCCCTGCCTACGGTCGGGACGTAGAAAAATGATGGATGAGGACGGATTTCATGTCGCAGCGGATCGCTTTCCAGGGAGAGCTTGGTGCCTATGGCCACGAAGCAGTGCAAATGGCGCGTCCAAATGCCGTTCCGGTGCCCTGTGGAACATTTGAAGATGTGATTGATTCCGTGCGATCCGCAGAGGCTGATCTGGCAATGCTACCTGTCGAAAACACAACTTATGGACGCGTCGCCGATATTCACCGTCTTTTGCCCGATTCGGGCATGAACATAGTTGACGAAGCTTTTGTACGCGTGCGCATTTCTTTGATGGCAATGCCTGGGCAAAAAACGTCGGAGATCAAACGCGTTCGGTGTCACCCGGTGCTTATTCCGCAAGCGCGTACCTTTTTAGAGGCGCATAGCATGATCGCAGAGGCGGCAACTGACAACGCTGGCGCCGCTGCAGATATTGCCCGTGACCGCGAAATGGGTGTTGGTGCACTGGCGTCTCGTTTGGCGGCCGATATCCATGGGTTGGAAGTTTTAGCCAACGATATTGAAGATACGTCCTACAATACGACGCGATTTCTTTTGATGTCTCCGAAACCGGATCACACGCGACGCTCAGAGAAAATGCGTACAACTTTTGTCTTTGAAGTGCGAAATATCCCTGCTGCACTTTACAAGGCGATGGGTGGATTCGCCACCAATGGTGTGAATATGACCAAGCTGGAAAGCTATATGGTTCGCGGCGCGTTTACAGCGACACAGTTTTACGCAGATATTGAGGGCCATCCCGATGATGCGCCCGTTCAGCGTGCGTTGGAAGAGTTAGATTATTTCACGAATCGCTTGGATATTCTGGGCGTGTATCCGGCGGCTGTCGGACGAGATTAATCAAGCCGTTCGGCTTAATCGATCTTCGATCACTTTCGCATATTCAGCCGCGCGAAGTTTGAAACGTTTGTTGAGTGAAGATTTGGCCAACTTGAGCGATTGAATCAAAAGGCGCGCTGACAAGTTCATTGGTCTTAGCTCCAATGCAATGGCCATCCGCGTGCGGGTTCGCGACAGCGGGATCAATTCAATCTCAAACGATCCGTCGATCCCCTGGGATTTGGCGGCTAAACCTATGTCGGTCGGCGATGTCAAATTAACCATGGTCAAGCGGACATCACGTTTTTTACCGCGCAAGGTGAATGATACATCCCATGTCATGCCAAGACCAGGTTCGGGCAACTTGTCCACGCGTTGAACAACCGCGCCGCGACGCATGGCTTGACGCTCAAATCTGTCAAAATCGCATAGAAAATCAAAAACGTCCTGAATCGGAGCATCAATGTCTTCGCGGTTCGAAAATTTCATGTGCGGCCTTGCTCAATTGTGCCGGAATTTCCAGTTGGTATTTTCATCGGGTTAATCGAGCGTATCTGCAAGCCAATTTTCAAGCAAAAAGTGAGCTATTGCACCCTTTCGCGCCGGTAAGATGCTTTCGTGTTCGCCTGCAAACGCTTTAGCAAGCTCTTCGCGACTGACCCACATCGCATCTTCGATTTCGTTCGGGTCAATTGTGATGTCTTCATTTAGAGCTTCGCCTTGGCATCCAAACATCAAAGATGCTGGGAAGGGCCAAGGTTGACTGGCCAGATATCCAACTTGCCCGACGCGAATACCGGATTCTTCCCAAACTTCGCGCCGTACAGCGGCTTCTATGGTTTCGCCTGGTTCGATAAACCCGGCTAGCAGCGAATACATCTCCTCTGGCCATCCCGGGGATCTCCCAAGAAGCACAGAGTTACCCTTGGTAATCAGCATGATGACAACAGGATCCGTGCGTGGAAAATGATGACGGCCACAAGCACCACACGTGCGTTGCCAGCCTGCGGAGTTGACTGTGCTGGGTTGCCCGCAATAGGAACAAAACTGATGTGCCTCGTGCCAGCTTAACAGTGCTTTGGCGGTCGCGGCCAGTTCTGCGTCTCGCGGGTTCAGCCATGTCATAACGCGTCGCAATTCGGCAAATACTTCGCCTTCGGACAGGCTCGGGTGACTCTGTTCGCTTGTGTCAGCAAATCCACCCAATTGTGATTGATCCAACTCGGCCGGGGTCCAGTCGGAAAGGTCGACTGCAAAACGTCCCGCACCGTCTTCTCTGCCAAGAAAAATGGTGTCTGCCGAGGCGTCTTTGAGGATCGGATGCGTCAACGGCAAGCGGACAAGATGTGCCGGACGTTCCTTTTGAATCAGAGGTTTTCCGCGCCATAAGATTATTGCCCGGCTAGCGGGATCATTTTTTAAAGAGTTTAGGGCGGTGGTATCGGTGCGAAGCTCGGCAGCGCGGTCAAGATTGCTGCCACCAAATGTAACTGTTTCGGCTGTTTGCATAGTGCCCCCCTTAATTCAGTGTTCAGGCTTTGCATGGCCTGCACTTGGGTGCAAGCATTGCGTCCAAGCATCACCGCCAAGAAGAATAGCTCTACAAGAAATTTATTTTCCAAAGGGCTGGACGCGTGTTTGAAATCCCTCGAAAAAGACATTCATGAAAACCGAGGGCGTGAGCGCTCAGATAATTGCCGACCTACGGATTTTGGCCACGAGTGATGTCCACATGCATCTCTCGGGGCACGACGATTTGCGCAATCGCCCGTCGCCCAATACGGGTTTGGCACGACTAGCACCTTTGATTACACACCAACGCGAAACTGCGAAGGGGGCGGTGGTGCTGTTTGACAATGGCGATACACTGCAAGGCACATCTTTGGGGGCGACGGCGGCTGAGAATGGTGTAAATGCCGAACATCCCCTTCTTCAGACGATGCATTTGCTTGGGTATACTGCCATGGGCGTAGGGAATCATGATTTCGATTTCGGAATGGATTACCTTGAACGTTTCGCCGGGGCGGCTCAGTTTCCGGTTTTGTGCGGAAACATGCGGAGCAAACGCAAAACAGCGTTGAAGACTGGAACCCTAGTTGATGTCGAAGTGTCATGTTCAGACGGACAAACACGGCCTTTAAAGATCGGAGTCGTCTCAGGATTGCCAAGCCAAACCGGGCGTTGGGCCCGAGACCGGATCGGCGATCACGTGGCGTTTTGCGAGCCAGTAAAGGCGATGTGCGATACAGCGGGTGTGTTACGCGAAAATGGCGCGAATATTGTTGTCGCGCTATGTCATTCGGGGTTCGATGATAAGACCGACGTGCCAGATTTAGAGAATTTTGGATCGTTATTGGCAGCGTCGCAAGCGTTCGACGCAATCGTGGCGGGGCACACGCATCAATGTTTGCCAGGGCCAAAAATGAGTGACGCCAAGGACGTCGATTATGTCAATGGAACCGTAAAAGGAATACCAACGGTAATGCCGGGTTATGCGGCTTCTCATTTGGGATGCATTGATCTGAAACTGGCAGTGTCGACCCAAGGCAGTTGGGATGTTGTTTCGGCTAAGTCCGAGCTTTTGGCCGCTCGCGGACAGCCAGCGGAACCAAAAGTCACTCAGGTGATCGAGCCGGCCCAAATGCTGACGAATAGGCGTCTAAACGAAGTGGTCGGACAAACGGATGTTTGCTTGCATTCGTATTTTTCCTTGCTGTGCCCTGATCCCGCGCAAGGTTTGCTGTCCTACGCTTTTCTGAACGCGTTGGACCAATGTGCCATTCCATCAGACTTTATTCATTTACCAAGATTGGCTGTTGTCGCGCCTAGCTTGTCGGGAGGACGCGCTGGTCCGGACCATTACGTCGATGTACCACCGGGTCCCATTCCCCGGCGTGCAATAGATATGCTGTGCCCATACGAAGACTCTTTGTGTGGTGTTGTTTTGACCGGCCAAGACATAACAGAGTGGCTTGAACGCTCGGCCATAATTTTCAGTCAAATGGACGGATCAAGTTCATCTCCCAGATTGACACAAGTCGGTTTGCCGGGATTTAATTTCGACATGTTTTTAGGTCTGTCTGTCGTTATCGATCCGCGTCAACCCGCGCGATATAACGTGAATGGGCAAATCGTTGATCCGACGGCTCATCGGATCAGCACAATTCAGTGGAATCAATCTGCTATTGATCCCAAGCAACAGTTTTTGGTCGCAATGAGCAATCACCGTGCAAATGGCGGGGGTAAATTTCCCAGTCCGGCAAGTACTGGCGCGGATTTTGTTTCGGACATCACGTTAAAGCAGGCGATCATTGATCTATTGCAATGCGGGACGTGGAAAGGTCACGTGTCGGCAGATTGGCATTTGCATCCTGAGATTGCTCACAAGGCCAATTTCGAAACCGCGCCAAACGCCATTTCGCATCTGAGTGAAATTCACCGTTACAACCCGACACCATTGAATGAAACGGAAGATGGTTTTTTGAAAATACAAATATCGCTTTGAACTTGATCTCTGACGCGGAGGCATCTTGCGAAGTAGAAAACTGATCGCTATATCGTGAATCGAGAGGTTGGCGCGGGTAAGCGCCTCGCCAACCCGGTCAGATCCGGAAGGAAGCAGCCGTAACGAGCCCCGCTTGGGTCGATGTCAATCTCTCACCGTATTTCCATTCAACTTGCGCGTTCTATGTTTCCAGAATAACGGGCCAAAGCGTCCTGTTGGCCGGAGTGAACAAGCCCAAATGACCAACCTTTTCAAGGTTATGTTCGGCGGGATCGATCGTGGTATGGCGCGCTGTTTCATAGAGGTTGGCCAGTCTCTGAACGCACTCTGGCGTCGTCACGACGTCGTCCTTTAAGCTATAAAATTGTATGGGCGCGCTCAGTCTGTCTGGACGAAAATCAGGCAGCTCGCGCCCAAATTCGTGCTGGAAATACCCGCGAGTCGTGCACCAATCTCGCCATTGCCAATATACTCCGCTTGGTAAATCTTCACCAAATCCAAGAGCGCGGCCAGGCATATACCCTGAAAGGGCAGTCGCGGCTGGACCGAGGCCGTACCAAAACAAATAGGCGAGCCATCGATACGATAATGGGTGATCCTTTATGTGAACCAACCCGCTTGATACGCCAATAATGCGCGCGATGTCTGACACATCGTCTTGCGCGGGGATCATCATCGTCCCCAAAGAATGGCCGACTAACCAAATAGGGGTTTCCGGTAACAATTTGCGTGCTGCTTGTCTTGCGGCTTCTGCATCAGTGATGGCCCAGTCGCTCATTTTTGCGGTCGAGTTGCGCATTGTACCGGACGCGGATCGTCCAAAGTCACGATAATCATATGTCAAACAGGCCAAACCACGTTCGTTTGCCAGCCAACGCGCAAAATGCCGATAGAAGCCTTGGGGCACGCCAGTTGCGCCATTAAGGACAACAATTGCAAAAGCTGGATGGGACGGAAGATACAGTTGCCCCACCAACTCTGCACCATCCTTTGTTTTGAAAACTTGGGTCTGTTCGGCAGTGTTGCGCAGTTCTTGTGTGTCACGTGGCATGGAAACTCTCCCGCTCTAGACTGATTGGTCTATCGTTAGAACTGGACCAATCGGTCTATTGATGTCAAGATAAAACGATGAAGACATCTTCACGCCCATTACCAACTAAAGATCGGTTGATCAGATCGGCGGCGAACTTGTTTCGCACGCGTGGGTATCACGGCGTTGGATTGAACGACCTATTGACAGATGCCAACGCCCCAAAAGGGTCATTGTACCATCACTTCCCACAGGGAAAATCTGATCTGGCTCTGGCCGCCGCGACGTGGGCATCAGACGAAATGTTACGACTGATCGCAGCCAGTTTCGATGATGCGGCGACCTTCCGGGATGGCGCGACAACACTGTGCTTTAAACTGGCGAAACTGTTTGATTTGACAGGGAAATGGGATGCTTGCCCAATCGGCTCAACCTTGTTTGAAGGGCCGGATAACGAAGGATTTCGAACCCACGCCATGCATCTTTACGATGGATGGATTGCCGAAGTGTATGATCACACAGGTCGTTTCGGAATGTCTGAAACGGATGGGCAACGTGCAGCAGAACATTTGTTCGTTTTGGTGCAAGGAGGCTGGCTTTTGGCCCGCGCACGACGGTCATCGGATGTGATACGCGAGTTGCCCGCAATGATTGCCGATTGAGTGTTCTGGCAAGTGGTATTGAAAGGGCCGCGCCGAGGGAAACGCGGCCCGATCATCATTTCATCAAAGCGCGCGCTTGATCCGGAGTGAGTGGATCAGGACGTGTGCATGTACTGTCCAGCGTTACAAATGCTCCGGTTTCCCCAGACTTTAGCGTGGCCGTCATCACGTCTATGACGTGACTTGCCAATTCCAGCGAACACCTATGCGGACGGTTTTCGCGAATGGCTGCTGCCATATCCGCCAAGCCAGCAGTGCGGTAATTGGCCTGTGGTTCACCCGCACCGTTGGTTTCATTGGCCTTGCCAAACGGGTGATCCCATTCAGGCAAGGTTTCCATGTCGGCGTTATCAGCCCCCCCAGCGATGATTGCGCCGCCAAAGAAATTCGGGTCGGGAATATATAGAGAACCCTCAGTGCCATAAAGCTCAAGGTTTTCGTGGCGATGCGCCCATACATCCCAACTGGTGACAATGCTGACCGTCGCGTCGTTTTCGAAATGAAACAACGCTTGAATGTTGGTTGGTGTGTTCACCTGCAAGGTTTCACCTTTGCGCGGCTCAGACTTGATAACGCGGGTGTCTGATGCCGAAGTCGTCAAGGCCGCGACGCGTATGACTGGACCAAGGATATTGACCAAAGCCGTCACATAGTAAGGGCCGATATCCAACATTGGGCCTGCACCGGGCTGGAAGAAGAAATCAGGGTTTGGGTGCCAATGCTCCATACCATGATTCAAAACCATCGCGGACCCAGACGTGATTTTTCCCAGTGCACCACTGTCAACCAGAGCGCGCGCCTGCTGATGCGCGCCCCCTAAGAATGTGTCCGGCGCTGACCCAACCCTCAAACCATTTTCTTGCGCTAATTTTGCCAATTCCGTTGTTTCTGTCATGGCCAGAACAAAAGGCTTTTCCGAATATGCGTGTTTGCCAGAGTCCAGAATGCGTTTCATGACCGGATAATGCGCTTCTGGAATTGTGAGGTTCACGACGATGTCGATGTCGTCAGACGCCAACAAATCATCAACACTTAGCGCGCACAGGCCAAATTCGGCGGCGCGGGCTTTCGCCGCTTCCATTGAAACATCGGCGCAAGCCACAACTTCGATGTCGCGGTACAAAGGGGCCAGACGCATATATGCACCCGAAATATTGCCACAGCCGATAATTCCAACTTTCATTGGGCCAACGTTCATTGGGGTCGTCATGGGTTAGCCTTCCATAGCTTTCATTGCCGCAATCGAACGTTCGGCAAAGCGTTTGTGATCATTTGGGTTGTCGTGTTCTGCAATGAAGTGTTTGCAGCCCGTGGCGCGTGCAGCTTTGAACACAGTTGGCCAATCAACGGTGCCATGGCCAACATCGGCCCAGCCATCTTCGTCTTGGCATGTGCCACTGGCGGCAATGTCTTTGACATGTGTGCATATGATCCGATCGCTATAGCGTTCGATCCATTCCAACGGATCACTGCCTCCGCGCACGACCCAAGCCACGTCTAATTCCAGACCGATATTGGGTGCAGAATCCAAAATCAACGCCATTGGAATTTCGCCCGTTGGCAGGGCGACAAATTCAAAATCGTGATTGTGATATCCAAATTGGAATCCGGCCGCGGTGATCGCATTGCCCACTTTGGCAAGTCTTGCGCCATAGGTTTTCCATCCGGCCGCATCTGTGGGCCGATCTTTGGGCATGATGAAGGGGACAATGATAACCTTGATGCCCAATTCACGCGCCGTTTTCAAAGCACCTTCAGGATCGGCTTCAAGCGACTGCAATCCAAAATGTCCCGTTGGCATTGTTAAGCCTGCCGCGTCTAACTCGGCCTTAAGCGCTGTGACGTCAGAGAGGCCTTCGTACATGGCCCCAAATCCTTCTACGGCAGAATATCCCGCTGCGCTGATCATGTTCAGTGTGTCGGACAAGGGTGGGTAGTTGCGTGAAGAATAAAGCTGATAGGAATACTGGGTCATAATGCCCCCCTTAAGGTTGATGCCCCTGCGTCTTGAGGAACGGCGTAAGTGGCTGAGTACAGATCGCGCGCAGTGAAGCGGGGTGTGAGATCCGGCGACGCTGGCGTGAATCGGATTGATTGCGGTGTGTTTGGCAAAAGAGTGATCGCGTTGTCAGAAAAGCGTCCGGGTATGTCGGCTTCAAGAGAAACAAAAAGGCCCAAGGATCGCGCATGAAGGTCGACGTTCCAGTACCCGTCTTTTTGGCACGGGGTCATGGCAATTTCCGGGTCACGCAAGTCCAGTGACTTATAGCGCTGTAGTGCGATGTGGTCAGACCCCTGCGCCGTACTCGATTGCCATTTGAACCAAAGCAATGGCGCATCTGGTTTCGAAATTTCCAAAATCGGTTCTGACCGTGCGGAAGAAACGCATTGTGTTGCCGTCTCAATAGACTGGGCACTGCCATGTTCGTCCAAGCTGAAAGCTACAACATTGAAGTCCGTCTCTTGACGCGTGTCGTTTACGGCAGTGAAGCGAATGCAATCGTCATCAGGAATCGCAAAAACCGAGGTTGGTTCGTAAAAACTTCGGGCCATGTGGTGTAGCAACTTCCAATCACCGCCATGGTTAAGGCTGGACCAGCTCGCGACCGGCCACGTATCGTTTAATTGCCAATACAAAGTGCCCATGCAGTGCGGCTGCAATGATCGCCAATATTCGACAGCTGTGCGAGTGGCGAATCCTTGCTGCACTTGGCTGAGATACACAAAATCTTCGAAACTGTTGGGGAATCGAAAATACCGGAACATCGTTTCAGCAATCCGCGCATTGCCGCCCGAGTTCTTTTGGTGGGCTTCCATGACCGGGCTGGCAATATTCATGTCAGAGGGGCTGGCAAATGTTCGGATCACATGGGCCGAGGGGAACGATTGAAATCCAAATTCCGAACAGAACCGTGGTTTGACGTCGCGGTAATGTTCAAAATCGCGACCTTCATGCCAAACTGACCAAAAGTGCATATCTCCTTTGCTGTCGTCATGCCAAGCGTCGCCATAATCTTGTGGTCCCGAGGCCGGGCTTGAGGGCCACCAATTGGCCTGCGGGACCACCTCCGCGAGTGTTGCTTCGATCGTGCGGTTTAATCTGTCATAGGCGACCAGATAACGGTCGCGGTTTTCAATTGCTTCGGGATACCAAGTCAAAGCACCCACCAGTTCGTTATCACCACACCAAAGGGCGATGCAGGCATGGTGATTGAGGCGTGTGACTTGATCGCGCACTTCGTGGGCGACCTCATCCAAGAACTCTTGGTCAGATGGGTAGAGGCTGCAAGAAAACATAAAGTCCTGCCAAACCATGAGGCCCATTGCATCACAGAGATCATAGAACCAATCCGGTTCGTAGCGCCCACCACCCCAAACGCGGATCATATTCATGTTGGCGTCAGTGGCCGACTGCAAAAGATCGCGCACACCGTCCTGAGAGATGCCGGAAAACAATGCGTCCGCAGGGATCCAGTTCGCGCCACGCATAAATGTGTCGTGACCATTCACTCGGAATTTGAACGCAGCACCTTGTGCGTCTGGCATGTTGATGTGTTCGATATCGCGTAAACCAATTTGCCGTGTTGTTTCGGCATCGCCGGCTGTGACCGTCAATTGGTGAAGCGTTTGATCCCCTAAACCGACAGGCCACCACAGATCCGGATTTGGTATGGACAGCACGGCAATGCCAGTCCCTTGGTTCAAAAGAACGGTTTGCGTGACGCCACACATTGATACCACCGCGGATTTAGCACGTTCGGCAGTCACACGAACGGACAGCTCAGCCAAATCTTTGCTGTGGGTCTGCGTAGCGACGATCCCTGTGATACGGGCGCTGTTTTGCGACGACAGGCCAATACATCCCGTTATACCAAACGGCGCCAGTGCAATATTCCAATCCCAGCCAAAGTCGCACTGAACTTTGCGCAGCATATTTCCGTTTGGAATTGGACTATTGCCCTCACTATATGGCACGAAATAGGGCTGTGCCGCTTGGCGGTTTGTGGCCTCTTGAACGCTGGATCGGAAAGTGATCCGAAATTCATTTCTGCCAATCTTCAATGCACTGGATGCATCGACAACATAGCGTCGGAAACTGTTCTGTCCGTTCAGCACCACCTGACCATTGATAGAGACCTCTGCGACGGTGTCTAACCCATCCAAAACAAGGTCGTATTGTGTATTTTCACAAGTGAATTCGCGACTTAAGACCCAGTCCCGTTCTGCCACCCAGCGGCACTCCAATTCGTCGCGGCCGATATATGGGTCTGGCAGGTGCCCGGCTGCGACCAACGCAGAAATACCGTCGCCCGGTACGGACATGTCGCACTGGAAGTCGCCCATACTGTCCTGCAAGGACCAGGTGCCGGAGAGGGTCGCGTCAATCATTGGATCAAATACGTTCGCCAGTTGCGGCATCAAACAGTGATGCTTTGCTGATGTCACAGTTTAAGTGAGCTTCTGCGCCGGGGGTCGCTTTGTGTTCGGCGGCAACGCGTACTGAAACCTGTTGTCCTTCAACAGAAAGCCAAAGCAAGCTGTCCGACCCCATCGGTTCGTCGATATCAACGATTGCGGGCAGGGTGCCGGGTTGGGCGGTATCAAATGTTGTGACGTGTTCAGGGCGCAGACCTAATATTGCTTTATCCAGCGATTGAAGGGGGCCACCGTCATACCCATTAAGATTGACGCAGTAGTTTCCAATTTTAAATTTTGCGGTACCGCTTTCAACCTCAAGTCTGCCATCAAGAAAGCTCATCGTTGGTGATCCGATGAAACCCGCCACGAAGAGGTTCGAGGGTTTGTTATAGATCGTCTGCGGGTCAGCCAGTTGCTGGATGACACCACCTTTCATGACCGCGATCCGATCCGCCAATGTCAGTGCTTCGATCTGGTCATGCGTGACATACACCATCGTATTGTCGAGCCGTTGGTGCAGGCGCTTGATCTCGACACGCAATTCTGACCTGAGTTTCGCATCAAGGTTCGACAAAGGTTCGTCGAACAAGAAAACGTCAACGTCGCGAACAAGGGCACGGCCAATGGCAACGCGTTGCCGTTGTCCCCCCGACAGAGCGCCGGGTTTTCTGTCCAAAAGGCTTTCGATTTGCAAAATACCTGCCGCCCTGTCAACGCGTTCGTTCACTTCGGCTTTTGGCATTCGTTGATTGCGCAGGCCGAATGACAAATTCCCGCGCACCGTCATCTGCGGATAAAGCGCGTAGGATTGGAAAACCATTCCGATGCCTCGGTCTTTTGGTTCTTCCCACGTGACGTTTTTCCCGCCGATATGGATTTGACCGTCGGTGACATCCAACAGGCCCGCAATACAATTCAACAAAGTCGACTTGCCACATCCAGAGGGGCCCAAAAGAACCAGAAATTCGCCTTGTCCGATGTCCAGGTTGAGATCTTTCAGAACTTCGACAGCGCCGAAACTCAGCTTGAGCTCTTTAATCGAAATGCTCGGTTCCATGTTCACTCCCTTGTGCGTGTCTTCCGCACGCATTCCTTGTGTTACGCTAGCATCTGCTCTGCTTGGGACATTGCCCTGCATGGTTCATCCCTTGACCGCGCCCGCCGCAATACCGCGTACAAACAGCTTTCCAGACACAAAATAAATGGTTAAAGGCACCAGCCCAGTTAACAGCGTGGCGGCCATGTTGACGTTGTATTCCTTGACGCCCTGCACTGAATTCACGATGTTATTCAGCTGGACTGTCATCGGGTAATGTTCGGGTTTTGTATAGATCACGCCGAACAGGAAATCGTTCCAGATGCCCGTCACCTGAATGATCATGCCCACAACGAAGATCGGCAACGACATTGGCAACATGATCTGAAAATAGATCCGCCAGAAGCCCGCTCCGTCGACCCGTGCCGCTTTGAACAGCTCTTCGGGAATGGATGCGAAATAGTTTCGGAACAACAACGTCAGAATGGGCATGCCAAAGATCGTATGCACCAGAACCAAACCCCAAACAGACCCGTAAAGACCCATTTCCCGCAGGATGATCACAAGCGGATAAAGCATGATTTGGAACGGGATGAATGCACCGATGATTAGGATGGTGAAAAAGACTTCGGATCCCTTAAAGCGCCAATTGGCCAATGCGTATCCGTTGACCGAGGCGACCGCGATTGAAAGGATCACGGACGGGATTAAGATTTGGACTGAGTTCCAAAAGCCGCGGCTTAGGCCGTCACAGTTGATACCTGTACAGGCTTCGGACCATGCCTTGACCCAAGGTTGGAATGTGATTTCAACCGGGGGCGCAAAGACGTTGCCGATGCGGATTTCTGGCATGCCTTTTAGGGACGTGACGATCATCACGTAAAGAGGCAAGGCATAATACATCGCGATAACGATCAACGTACCGTATAGCATGATGTTTGTGCGTGAAAAGCGGCGCCGTGGACGTGGTCCGCGTGGCTCTGAATGTGCGTTCAACGTCGCATCAGTCACGTTTTTTGCCTCCGAATTCGAGGTAGGCCCATGGGATCAGAATGATAACCACGCTGAGCAACATCATTGTTGAGGCCGCGAAGCCCTGACCAAGGTTTTGGGCTTGGAACATTTTGTCATAGACGTATTTGGCGGGGACTTCGGATGCGATGCCTGGACCACCGGATGTTTGCGCCACGACAAGGTCATAGACCTTCACAATGCCGCTGGTGATCAGAACCAAAGCGGTGACAAACACCGGCCGCATCATTGGAATGACGATAAAGACATACGTCTTCCATGTCGGGATTCCGTCGACTTTCGACGCTTTCCAAATCTCTTCATCAATCCCGCGCAATCCCGCGAGCATGATCACCATGATCAACCCGGTGCCTTGCCAGAGACCGGCAATCAGAATGCCGTAAATCACGATGTCGGCGGTATAAAGCGGGTCGAACGTAAAGCTTTCCCAGCCCATTGAACGCACAATCTTTTGAATGCCGAATTCGGGGTTCAAAATCCATTGCCACACCAGACCCGTGACGATGAAGCTGAGAGCGAAGGGATAAAGGAAGATCGTGCGAAAAATGTTTTCGCCTCGGATTTTGCGATCAAGCAATGCCGCCAGAGTGAACCCAATCAGAAGGCTTAAGATCAGCGAACAAATACCATAAACAGCCAAATTTTCGATCGACACCAACCAGCGCCGCGTGCCCCACAGGCGTTCGTATTGCGACAGACCAACGAAGTCTAATTTCGGCAAGAGGCGCGAGGACGTAAAAGAATAAACGATGGTCCATGTCGTAGCGCCAACAAAGACAACCAAGGCCGTCAAGATCATGGGGATCGATGCAATCTTGGCGCTGAGATTGCGCAAAAGGCTACTTGGGCGTCGCGACGAAGACGCTTGGGCATCGGCCATTTCGGACCTCCAAAGGTATAGGAAAGCTGCAGGTGCACCCGTCGCATGAAACGCGGCGGGTGCAGTGTGGCTTAGTCTGCGTTGGCAATGATGTCCGCGTATGCAGCTTGTGCATCGGATGTTGTATAGGACGTGTCATTCCAGAACTCGACCATCAGATCTTCGATCTGACTTGTCGTGTCCGGGCTCAGAACTTGGTTGCCATCAGGAAGGATTGATCCTGCAGCCAGAATGTCGAGACCTTTTTTCATGCAATCATTCGCAGCTTCAAGATCGATATCACCGCGCACTGGCAGCGAACCTTTCTTAAGATTGAACGCGACTTGAACTTCTTTCGAAATCATCAGGGTCGCCAGTTCTTTTTGCGCCGCTTCAATCACCGGGTCGTCTTGCTTGGGGAAATAGAAGGCATCCCCACCGGTCGAAATAACTTCGTTTACGCCAAGACCAGGGAGGCAGGAGTAATCTTGACCAGCGACCTGTTCTGCAATTTGGAATTCACCTTGCGCCCAATCCCCCATGATTTGCCCGCCAGCTTGGCCGGTGATCACAAGGTTTGTCGCTTGATTCCAATCCTGAACCGTCGACCCTTTAGACAGCGAACGGGCTGCGCCAAACGCTTCCCAGACTTTTGTCATCTCTGCGCCAGCTGCCGCGTCAGCATCTTTGTTGACATTGATTTTTGTCCACAGGTCCTGACCGCCGATTGCTACGGCAAGTACGCCAAATGCACCATTTGATTGCCAAGGCTGCTGCCCCATCGCCAAAGGAATTTTGCCTGCGTCTTCAAGCTTGGGGGCTGCAGCGACAAATTCGGCCCAGTTTGCCGGTACATCTACGCCCGCGTCGGCATAGGCTTTGTGGCTTAGCCAAATCCACTGCCACGAGTGAATATTAACGGGAACGCAATAGATTTTGCCATCAACGGTGCAGCTGTCCAGCAGCGAAACAGGGTTAACAATGTCACGCCAGCCGCCCGCTTCTGCGATGTCGGTCAGGTCCAGCATCAGACCGGCTTCTACCAGTTCTTCAGCTTGGCGACCGTGGTTCAGCTGTGTGGCGTGCATTGGGTCGCCGCCAATAATTCGGCTCACAATGATTGGACGTGCTGTGCCGCCGGAACCGGCAATCGCGCCATCGACCCAGTTGTGGTCTGTTTGGCCGTTAAAGGCGCTTGCAAACTCGGCAACTGCGGCGGCTTCGCCACCTGATGTCCACCAATGCGTAACTTCTAAATCAGCACTTTGCGCGATGTGTGGAAGCGCGACCGAAAGCGATAGAGCGGCTGCCCAAGACAGTATCTTCATTGTTTCCTCCCAAAAACTGTATCGTTGCAGAAACAACCTATATCGTTACAGTTGCAAAAATCAATCTTGTACTTATAAACTTTCACGATGACGAAGATGGCCCAAGAAAACCTCAAGAAAACCTCGAGGAAACTGATGCAATCGACCCAATTTAAATATCGAAACTTCGATAACCCGCTCAAAATTTGTGTAGGTGCTTGGGATGAGTGATTCGGTCGAAAAGCGCCGTAACGGAACGGAACGTCCAACGTTGCGTACCATCGCAAACCTGACAGGTCTCGCGGTGACAACAGTATCGCGCGCGTTAAATGATGCGCCAGATATTGGCCAAGCGACAAAGGAAAAGGTCCGCAACGTTGCCAAAGAAGTAGGGTATCGCCCCAATCGGGCAGGTGTTCGGCTTCGCACTGGGAAAACAAATGTGATTTCGTTGGTCGTATCCAGCGAAGAACACATGGTTAATCACACGGCGCAACTGGTCTATTCAATTTCCGACACATTGCGTGGCACGCCTTACCATATGATTGTTACCCCGTTTTCGTCAGAAGACGACCCAATGGAAGCTATCCGTTACATTGTTGAAACCGGCTCTGCTGATGGGGTGATTATCAATCAGATCAAACCGCAAGACGAACGCGTCAAATACATGTTGGACCACGATTTTCCGTTCGCGACACATGGCCGGACGGATGCGGGGTGGTCCCATCCTTATTTTGATTTCGACAACACTGCGTTTGGTGAATTGGCTTTGCAAAAACTGGCAGCCAGAGGTCGCAAGAACATTGTGATGATCGCGCCGCCCTTCGACCAGAACTATGCACGTCATATGATTGACGGGATGCATTCGGCTGCGATTGCCGCCAATGTGAATGTCGAGTTGCTGCAAGACGTGTTCAACAATTCATCGTTTTCCAGTCTTGAAGCTGAGATCAAACGTGTGATGTCCCAAAAGTCACCACCGGATGGGATAATCTCGTCTTCGACGGCTGCAACAATTGCGGCCGTTACGACCATTGAATCTTGCGGCATGACAATTGGAAAGGATGTGGACCTTGTTGGGAAGGAAGCAGTCCCATTTCTAGGTTACTTTCGCAGGAACATCATTGTCGTGCGTGAAGATGTCCGACAGGCCGGGACGTTTCTAACCGAAGCGTTGATGCGTCGCATCCGATCACCCCAAGATCCTCCAATGATGAATATTGAGTCTCCGAAAGTGGCAGATGACTTGGGCTGAAAAGCGAAAAGCGACACAGGGAATCCTGCGTCGCTTTAATTGTTTATACTACGAATAGCTTATTTGACGGCAAGTGCTGCGGGATTGTGAACCCAGACTTCAACACGTCGATTTACCTTACGACCGGGGCGAGTTTCGTTGCACGCCAATGGTGAGAGTTCACCATACCCGACTGAGCGCGCTTTGATGCGATCCGACAATTCAGGATAACGGGACACCAATGCCTGACGGACAATTTCTGCACGTTGAAGGGCAAGGAATTGGTTCAGGTCCGCACGGCCCACTGAGTCCGAAAAGCCCATGAAATAGACTTGGGTATTCTTGTATTCTGGGCTCATAGCCATTTTGGCCAATGCTTCCAGTTCCGCATAGTCGGTGGCATCCAATTCGGTCGACCCGTTATCAAAACGAATAGTGGTCGACAGACGTTTTGCGTTGCTCATAAGCTTGAGCATCTTTTTAGTGCCGTCCATGCTGACACCGTCGTCTTCGCGCATCACGGCATGTGTGACCCGCAGACCTTGAGTGTTTAAGGCTTCGGATGTGATTGCGCGGTCAACAAACCCAGCTTGGCGAATGACGCTTTGAGCCTCGTCTGAGGCAATGTAATCTTGAAAGCTCTGGATCGCTTTGGGCGTTTCAGCACCGGTTTTATAAAGATAGACTGGACGCGACAACGGGTATTCACCGGTTTTGATTGTGAAGTGGGTCGCAGGGACGCGGATGCCGCACACACCTTCGATTTCCAACGTTGTGACACCAGCGCGGTGTACAAAACTGGTCAACCCAAATCCATTTGGGTCATTGCGAACGGCTTCGGCGATTTCTGCGTCGCTTTGCAAGATTTCCATGCGCGCTTTGATCTGTTCGCGGTTTGGCGTCATCAAGACTTCTTGCAACAGTTCACGTGAGCTACTTTCTGCTTCACGCAGGTAAATTGTGATCGGACCTGGGGCCCGCCCGAGCTGCGACCAGTCGTTTAACTTGCCCGAAAATATTTGGGCGACGTTGGTTTCCGACATTGCGCGAACAGGGTTTTCTGGATGCGTAACAACCAACAGTCCGTCATATGCGATGACGTTTTCCTGTTCTTCTGATCGCAAGCGCCCCAAGCCGGAAATCTCTGCTGTCGTTTGCTCAAGCGTGTTTGCTGTGCGTGTTGTAAATGCAGCTTGGACCGCGTTTTGGTTCAGCTTGTTAAGACCCATTGCCGAATTTGAATGTACGAATTCGACGCTTAGGTCCGTGCCGTCCTCTACATTCATCTGGTACATGTTAAATGCTTCGTCTTCAGCCGCCGTTTCCACGGTTGCGTTCATTGAGTCGGCATATGACATGAACAGTTCTGGCAAAAGCTCCTTCGTAACGGTGCGCGAACCCGCAACTTTGAATTCAACCAAAGCGGGCTCTGACGAGGGACATGCCGCGCCTTCGCAGGTGACGATGTTAGCGCCTAAAACCAAATCCCCTAAAACTGTGCGAACGGTGTAAACGTAGCCGTCGAAATTTAGGATTTCACCTTGAATTGCGGTTCCGCCAGTTTTTGCATGCAAAGTGACCATCTCGGCCTGCGCCCATCCAGCACAGAGTGCGAAAACTGAAGCACCAAGTAGTTTAGTCATTTTGGACTTGAGTGGTGTCATCGGATGTTCCTTTCACTCAGATCGATAGATTTCTATTGGTGTAAAAAATGCAAAGTGAAGTTACTCAGTTAACAGGGCGGCTTTGCCGCAATCGTTCAGCACGCGCTCGTGCTTTCAAGGAATGGGCGTATACCCGAACATTCGGAATTTCAGCGATTTCGCTGGCCATAAACCAATCAACGGCAGCAAGAGCACCGTTGTTGCAATAGGTGATGACGTCATTGAATTCCCAGTCGAGATCAGCTTTCTTGATACGCATGAAAATGGACTGGTCGCTGGCCGCAGTTGCACCATCACCGGTGACAAGTTCTTCTGCATTCAGGGTAAAGGACCCATCCAAAGACGCATCTTTCATGATTTGTTTGATTGGTCGGGCGTCCAGCAATTGTGCCGTACTTGTTCCATCTAAAACGGCGTCAACATCTTCGTGGGTGGCAAGCCAGGATTGATCCAGTTGGACAACAACGTCCGACCGGACAATTTCAGTCGACTGCGTGGAGACTGTCCCGCCGATATCTTTCCATCCTTGGATGCCGCCATTCAAGATTGCCATGTTGTCGAAACCGGCGCTTTTAAGTGTCCAGTAGACGAAAGCTGCGGACCCAAAATTACCTTTGGCAGCACTTGAATGAACAATGACGATGGGTCTGTCGTATGTCAGTCCGGATGATTGCATCAATTCGGTCAACTGCTCGTCGGAAGGTACTGACAATGGGTCATTCCAAAGACTACGCCACTGCCCATAAGGGACATTGACTGACTCCGGGATGTGCCCTTTTTCATAGCTAAACCGCGCACGCAATGCGGACTCGCTGCGAATGTCGAGCAGGTAAGGTTGCGTAACCGCCATAAGGTTCTTCAAGTCTGTCGGGCCAAGCAGCGGAGGTATGAAAACCTGCTGCTGAACAGGTTCAGGCTTAATGACTTGAAATTTTGCAGCGTCTCTCGCTTCTGCAAAGCCCACTCCGACAGAACCAAACACAGTGAGTATTGCGAGTAGCAACGCCCGGTACGTTATTCGTCCAATTACAGCCATCGATTCTGCCTACAAATTTAATCACAATTTAGGCATCGCAAACACGTTAGGCGAGAATAGGGCGCTTAAATGGCCAAATAAGGCGCACAAGCCGAGAATGTTCTGGCTTTGGGTACAATCGCACTTTGGTCTCTTGGGCATAGTTTGTAAACGATGACGATCAATTTTCCGAGTGATTCGGCTTTGAAACGCCATTTTTTTGTCAACGAGAATTGTGTTGGTTGGTGGTCAGGATTTTGAGCCGACACGCGGGATTTGTTCAGAATTTCGGTGTGTTGGAGAAAAGAAATTCAGTCGGTTTCTATCTTTGAGGACAGATCGATGAAACAGATACACACTTGTCTTACTCAGTCATGTCCACGCATCGCGTAACAGCTTTTGGATTAGCGGAGCTCTGGTTTCGCGTACGCCACGTGCGATGGCGAGCCGGTCAAAGATGTGATCGTCATTGGCAAGAACATCTCGCAATGCACTGCCATAAGCTTGCCTGATTTCAGTGCCCAAATTGATCTTGCACACTGCAAAATCACGCGCTGCTCTTGCGCGATTGTCTGGCGGAACACCAGAACCGCCATGTATCACCAAGGGCGCTGGGGTTGCAGCGCGAATGTCGGTAAGGCGGTCCCAATTCAGCGGTGTTGAATGGTCCGGGGTCAAATGCACATTGCCAATTGAAATCGCAAGGCAATCGATCTGTGTTTCGCTCGCAAACCGCGCGGCATCTTGTGCTGCAGTCATGTTAGAAGCTGCCCCGCCTGCATATCCAACAACGCCGACTTCGCCCTCCGTACTTGCACCATGCGCGCGCGCCAAAGCCACAACCTTTTGGGTTATGGAAATATTCTCATCCAGCGGTAATTCCGATCCATCAAACATCACACTTGAAAAACCGGCGTCCAAAGCGGTTTCGCAATCTTCCAGTGAATGCCCATGATCAAGATGCGCAACAACTGGGATGCTGGCTTGGTCGGCAAGCGTGCGAAACATCTCGCCCCATATCCGCAATGGAATGGCCGCGCGTGCGCCCGGACCTGCAGACAATATGATCGGTATGCCTTCTGCTTCCCCGGCGGCCACGAACGCCTCTGCGTCTTCCCAACTTAGGCAAACCATACCCAAAGCAGCCCCACCTCGCGAAAGGGCCGCATCAAGGACAGGCGTGAGGGGAACCAGAGGCATTATTTAAACTTTGCAACCATATCCTTGATGCCCGGGATCGTTTCGACCTGATAGGCATGCGTTGGTTGGAAATACTGCACCAAGGACCGCTGCGAATTCCCGGCAAGGATTGTAAAGTAATACATCTCGTATCCTGGGGCTGCGACACATGGGTGGTACCCTTTTTCGATCTTGATGGTCGATCCATCGACCAAGTGATGGGCTTGTCCAACTTCTCCGTCAACGTGTTGGAGAAGTTGGATACCAAACCCATGATCCGGTTTGAACCGAAAATTATAGACTTCGTCGTGATGGGTTTCGTCGGGCAAACGGTCCGTGTCGTGTTTATGAGGGGGAAAGCCGGACCAGCCACCGGCCCCGACCGTAAACAATTCTGACACAAGCAAACGCCCCACCTGACCGGGTGGGTTTTGACCTAGAATGTGTTTGATTTTGCGATGTGTTTTGGTGTCATCTGATCCGTATTGAACGGGATCGATGTTATCGGGGCGGATTGCAAAAGGCTTGTACACCTCATCAAATTTTGCCCCGGCGATAAAGACTTCGGTTTTCGTTGTCGCCTTCATCTGGACCCGTGCACCGACAGGAGCATAGACACCCGCAGGTTCGCCATCCCACACGTCACTGCCACGTTCACCAATGCCTGCGGTGCTGAAATCTTCGATCTGGATGTCGACGGTGCCTGTCGCAGGAACAATGCAGGTTTCGTATCCCGCAACATGACTTTCAAAGGTGTCACCTGCGTTCAACAGGACGCGGTTGAAATAAACCAACGGGGTCATTGCGTCATTGGCGTCAACAATCGCAGAGTTGGCGTTATCAAATGGGGGAATATGCATCAGCTTGCCTCTTTCATGTGTCTAAATGCCTGCACTTCGCCTTGATCAGGCATCGCGCTGGCGCATCCGGGGCGTTGTACAACAAGGGCTGCTGCCGCTGCACCATTGCGCAAGGCGTCTTCTAAATCCAGTCCTTGGCTTAATCCAACAAGGGCTGTGCCCAGAAATGCATCACCTGCGCCAAACGGTTTTAGCGCGTCAACGGGGTAGGGGGGGACAAACAAGGGCTCTGCGTTGGCGCGCAATGCCGTGCATCCCTTTGCGCCCTCCTTGAAGATGACGGTCTTGCCTTGTGCCGCCAACGTCACAGCGGTTTCCCTAGGTTCGCTTCCGGGGGCAAACACTGCGAATTCTTCGTCATTGCCCACGATGATAGACGCTTCGGCCCCAGCCGCTTGATATACCCGAGCACTGGAGTCCTGACTGGTCCATGAATAGGGGCGGTAATCCAAATCCAAAACACCACATGCACTTTTGGTCAATGCGTCCAGACAAGCGGCGCGTGACGGTTCGCGGGCTAAGGCCGTGCCGGTGACAACGGTCAGGAGGGCCGCGTCAATCCACGCACTGATGTCGCTTGATGAAAGCGAAAAGTCAGCCGCGTTGTTGCGATAAATAACCGTTTCTGACCCTTGATCGACCAGTTCTGCCAAGGCCAATGATGTCCGGGCCTGATTGTCGACTTGTGCTGCATTGATATGTTGGATGCCAAACGCTGCAAGCTTGTTGCGAACAAATTTGCCGACTGGGTCGTCCGACACTGGGGCTGCCAACGCGACCTGCGCGCCTTGTCGGGCCATGGCCGCTGCGATATTGCCAGCCGACCCGCCCATATCGGTCATGAAATTCTCTGCGTCGCAGGTCTTGGTTCCAGCGGGTGTCGGATAGAGGTCCAGCCCTGCGCGTCCAATGATTAACGCATCGACACGGTGCGCATTGGTGCGATTAGGGATTAATCTGGCCATGTCGTTCTCCATCAGTCGGCACCTTGCTGAAGCGTGCGAATGCGACCGTATTCCATGGCTAATGCTTGGGCCGTGACCATAGAGCCGACAACGCTGCGAAAGCCGGCTTCGACGGGCTGGTCAGCCAACAACACGTGATCTGCCAATTGTGCGACCGGGCTGACCGGGCTGTCTGTCAGCGCAATCAATTTGACGCCACGCGCACGTGCCGCGTTGGTGATATCCATCGTCTCGGCCCGGTAATTCGGAAAGCTGATGCTTAACATTGCGTCCTCTGGCCCCAATGCTTGCATGGGCCCCTCTGACATTGCACCGACGCCAGTCAATTGATGCACTGGTGCGCCAAAACCGGCCAGCAAATAGCTCGCATAGGCCCCAATTCCAAACGCCCGGCGCATACCGACAACATAGATGATCCGCGCCTCAGCCAGTATTTCAGCTGCGAATTGAATGTCGCGTGCGGCTGGTAACGCAGCAAGACTGGCCTGCGCGAGTTCAGCCATCCGGGCAATCTGCGTGTCGGCTTCGCCTGGGCCTTGTTCGTTGAGACGTTCGTAATAGGACGCGGGGATCAGGTCGGTGAGCTGATCCTTTAGAATGCGCTGAATCTCACTAAAGCCAGAAAACCCAAGAGCTTTGGAAAACCGAATAGCTGCCGAAGGCTGCACACCAATCGCCGTGCTCATTTCCGCGATGGTCATAAGGGCCACGCGTTGCGGATTGTCCAACACAAAGCGCGCAATCTTTTGCAATTGCGGCGGCAGGTCGTCGTATTGGGCGACAACCTGCGCTGAAAAGTCTTCGTACGTCGTGGGCACTGGATTGGTCAAAGCGTTACCCATGCCCTTTGTTCGCTGGCATCCTGTATCGCCTGCAACGCAGTTTCGAAATACAGGCCGTCCGCGAAATCAGGATAGGCTTTGGTGTCCTCCAAAATCGCGCGAACAAAGGCCCCGGCTTCGATGATTTTCATTTCATTGAACCCCACATGATGGCCGGGGGCAGGGCAGAAATTCCCAAATGGCGGATGCTGCGGACCAACAAGAACCCGTTTGTAGCCATTGCGATCCGTATCGTGGAAACCACCTTTCCGATCACCCATTTCGTACAACCAGAATTCCCCCATCGCTTCTTGATCGTACCGTATGGACCCTTTGGTCCCGGTCAGTTCAAAGCCTAGGTTCATCTTGTGGCCCATGCCGATCCATGACGTATGCAATGTGAACATAGCACCGTTTGAAAATGTTCCGATGGCCGAATAGTGGTCGTCAGTTTCGACCTCTTTCAATGCGCCCGTTTCTGGGTCGGGGCGTTGTTTGTGAACTGTTTGCAAGCGTGCCGCGACTTCTGACAATGGTCCACACAGCCAGATCGCCATACTGACCTGATGCGATCCCATATCGCCCAATGCACCTTTGCCGCCACCGGCTTTGGTCAATCGCCACGAATGAGGCGCGGCCGGGTCGCACATAAAGTCTTCTTGATAGACGCCGTTGAAATGCACGATGTCGCCAATTGCGCCTTCCTCGACTAATGACTTGATCGCAAGAAGAGCAGGGGACTTCATGTAGTTGTAGCCAAGCATCGTTTTGACACCGCTGGCTTTTGCGGCATCCACCATCGATTGGGCGTCATCCAAGTTTGTGGCCATCGGCTTTTCGCACCAGACATGTTTGCCCGCAGCAAATGCCGCCTCGGCCATTTCACGGTGAGCAAAGTTTGGTGTGCAGATCGACACTACGTCAATGTCATCCGCTTCAATGACCTCGCGCCAATTATTTGTGGTGCGTTCGAACCCAAAACGGCCGCCATTCAGATCAAGAGATTCTTGAGACGTATCGAAAAGTGCCTTCAACTCAATATCTATAGGCCAGTTAAAAACGGATTTTCCGTTCTTCCACGCGAATGTGTGCGTGCCCCCCATAAAGCCCATGCCCAAAACGCCGACGCGCAGACGCTCAAGCCCAACCTTGTTTTCAGGTTGGCCGGCAATTGTTATGTCTCTTTTCATGTCGTGATCTCCAGACCGGCAGTCGCGCAGACGTGCCGGATATGTTCGTATCCCATCTGGGAATATTCATAAGGGGGGGCTTTCGCCGGATCTTGTTCCGCTTCGACAACGATCCAACCGTCGTAGTTCATTTTGGCCAACCGATTGGCGATGGCTTGAAAATCAATGCACCCATCGCCCGGAACGGTAAACGCACCGGCGACAACCGCGTCCAAAAAGGCTTTGTTGCCGGACTTGATGTCTGTCACCACATCGGGACGGATGTCTTTGAAATGGACATGCCGCACGCGATCCGCCCAACGGTCAAGCGTGGCTGCAACATCCCCGCCTGCAAACTGCAAATGGCCAGAGTCAAAACACAAGCCAACCTGATCGGGCGTAAATTCCATCAGCCAGTTAATGTCTTCTTCGTCTTCGACGATCGTGCCCATGTGGTGGTGATAGGCCATTGGCATGCCCTCATCGGCCATCCACTTGGCCAATTCACCGATCCGCGCACCATAATCGCGCATGTCGTCTTTGCTGAGCTTTACACGGTCTGCCACCGGCACGCCCGGCAACGCCTGCACCGTGTTCGAACATTCCGCATAAACGATGCAAGGGGCATCCAATGCGATGAATTGATCCACTTGCTGTTCAACAGCTGCCTTTTCATCGGCCAGTCCATTGACCAATGACGCCCCCGAACACCAACCGCCACACAATCCGATATCATAGCGCTCAAGATAGGCGCGCAATTCTTCGGTTTCTTTGGGCATGCGTTGTCCGCGTTCAACGCCCGTGTAGCCAATCTGGCGGCCTTCTTGCAAAGCCTGTTCCATCGTGTACGCCGCCGTCAATTCTGGCAGGTCGTCATTTTGCCAGCAGATAGGAGAGATCCCAACTTTCACCATCACACACCTACACGTTGATTGTCGCGGCCTTTGCTGTGTTCAGCGTTGGCATCTTGCACTTCTTTGCGGGGCGATACTTCTGGCACACCCACATCCCACCAACTGCCGCCATCGGTCCAGTTGTGACTTTGCACTTTGGTGCAAATAACAACCGTTCGGTCGGCCTCACGGGCTCGCTTGAAGGCGTCTTTCAGTTCATCAATCGTGCTGACATCAATCGAAAGCGCGCCCATGGATGCGGCATGTGCCGCGAAATCGGGAGTAAACGGTTCAACACCTTCGCCCAACCGACAATCCTGAATGAGGTTGTTAAAACTCTTGCCACCCATGTTGTTTTGCAAACGGTTGATGACCGCATAACCGCCATTGTCACACACAACGACAATCATCTTGTGGCCGGACAGAACAGACGAATAGATATCGGAATTCATCATCATATAACTGCCATCACCGACAAAGACGACCAATTCACCGCCATCATCATCTTCGGCCTTGGCCATCGCCGCGCCCCAGCCACCTGCGGTTTCATATCCCATGCAGGAAAAGCCATATTCGCAATCATAAGAGCCATGCGATTTGGCCAACCAACCCATGTTCATTTCACCGGGCAATCCACCAGCGGCCGTCAAAACGCGATCTTCGGGTTTCGCATCTTCCCAGATGGCCCCAACCACTTCGGAATAGCGTGGGGTGTCATTTGTGGGCTGTCGACGCGTTGCCAGATAATCGCGATAGGCGGACATTTCGGATTTGGCTTGCGCCATCCGGTCTGCAGGCGCCGACCAATCCCTCAAAGCCACGCCAAGCTCAGTCAGCGTTTCGCGCGCATCGCCAACGACGGACAAACCACCATGTTTATGTGTGTCAAAGCTGGCTGTGTTGACGTGGATGAATTTTACCTCCGGATTTTGGAAGCATGTCCACGATCCCGTCGCAAAATCCTGAAGGCGCGTGCCAACACACAAAACGACATCCGCATCAGCGGCCAGCGTGTTCGCAGCCGTGATCCCCGTTGGACCGGTCATACCGACACCGTGGTCGTGACTGTCCAGAACGGACGTCTTGCCCGAGGTCGTTTCCGCAACGGGAACACCATGCTTGGCCGCGAAGGCATTCAAAACGTTTTCGGCGCGCGAATACAAGACGCCGCCGCCCGCCATAATCAGCGGCTTTTTGGCCGATATAAGCAGTTCTGCAGCATCCGCAACGGCACCAGCATCGGCGCGGGGTCGTGGCAGACGCCAGATTTTTTCGATAAAGAAGCTCTCCGGGTAATCACATGCAGCCGCCTGGATGTCTTGCGGCAATCCAATAAACGCAGGGCCACGTGTTGCAGGGTTCAACATCGTTTCGACAGCATGCGGGAGCGAATGCATGATTTGTTCTGGATGCGAAATACGATCCCACCAACGCACAACTGGCTTGAACGCGTCGTTGACCGTGATGGTCGGGTCATTGAAATGCTCTACCTGTTGCAGCACCGGGTCAGGACGGCGGTTCTGGAAGGTGTCACCCGACAGGATCAACAAAGGCAAACGATTGGCCATCGCAACCGCAGCAGCCGTAACCATGTTCGTCGCCCCCGGGCCAATCGATGATGTTGCCACCATGATTTGTTCAGCGCGCTTGGCTTTGGAATAAGCCACACCTGCCAAGGCCATAGATTGTTCATTCTGGCCACGCCATGTGGGCAGTTGATCTTGAACACGTTCCAGTGCTTCGGCAAGACACGTGACATTGCCGTGGCCAAAAATGCCAAACACGCCGGGAAACAGCGATTTCACACCATTTTCCGTCTCTACTTTTTGCGCGCACATCCAACGCACAAGTGCCTGTGCCATAGTTAGGCGCAGGGTGCCATTGAGCCCCTTGGTCATCGGTTCTGTCCTCCCTCAAATTTCACCGCGACTCGTTCGGCGAAATAAAAATTCTAAAAATACGTTTACGCAGAATGAAATGATTCAGCAAATACTTTGTGACCTCTGGACCTCAACTTTTCTGTGGCGCAGTGTGTGCGGGAAAACTGCCAAAGGTATTTGTCATGTCTCAACCTTGCATAATATGCGTCGCGATAACCGGATCGGTGCCCACAAAAGCAGACAACCCGGCTGTCCCGATCACAGTGTCAGAGCAAATCGAAAGCACCCATGAAGCTTTTGAGGCGGGCGCATCCATATGTCATGCCCATGTCCGCAATGCGGATGAAACACCCAGTTCGGATCCAGATAAATTCGCAGCCCTAAAAGAAGGTGTCGAAAAACACTGTCCCGGTATGGTCGTTCAGTTTTCGACTGGGGGCAGATCGGGGGCAGGGTTGGCGCGTGGTGGGATGTTGCCTTTGCGACCTGATATGGCATCCTTGTCTGTTGGGTCCAATAATTTCCCGACGCGCGTCTATGAAAACCCGCCTGATCTGGTCGCTTGGCTGGCGTCTGAGATGCGCACCTATGATGTAAAGCCTGAAATCGAAGCTTTTGACCTGTCGCATATCTTTCAAGCGGCAGCGATGCATGAGCGCGGGGAGATCACGGAAACACCCTACATACAGTTCGTGATGGGCGTGAAAAATGCGATGCCAGTGGATCGGGCTGTCTTTGATTTTTACATCGAAACAGTCCAGCGGTTTTTCCCGGATGCACCATGGTGTGCTGCAGGCATTGGCGCAAACCAGTTGGTCGTCAACGAATGGGCCATAGCAGCGGGCGGTCACGCGCGCGCTGGTTTAGAAGACAACGTCAAGCTGGATCGCAACACACTGGCACCATCTAACGCTGCCTTGGTTCAGCGGGCGGTCGAAATTTGTGACCAGAACAACCGGCCCGTCGCGACACCCGATCAAACGCGCGCCATTTTGGGGCTGCGGCCTGCCTGATTGAATTTATCCAATCATTATGCGCGCAGCCTCTAGACATCGTTTGATCAGAACGCCACCGTGAGGTGAATCGAGGGAGGACATCATGGATTTTTCAATGCGGCCCGAAAACAGGGCGTTGCTGGACCGGGTTGCAACCATGATCCGCGACGATGTCATGCCACTGGAAGACGAATACGCTGCTGAAATTGCCAAAGGCGATCGTTGGCAATTCACAGATCGACAGACCGAGATTTTGGAAGGGCTCAAATCCAAGGCCAAATCCGAAGGTCTTTGGAATTTTTGGTTGACCGACAGCGAACGTGGGTTTGGTCTGACGACCGTTGAATACGCACATTTTGCCGAAGAAATGGGCCGCACCCCTTTAGGAGGCGAGGTCTTCAATTGCTCAGCGCCGGACACGGGCAACATGGAGGTGTTCGAACGCTACGGCACCGACAAGATGAAATCCGACTGGTTAAGTCAGCTGTTGGACGGAAAGATTCGGTCGGCATACCTGATGACAGAGCCGCAGGTGGCGTCCTCGGATGCGACAAACATTTCGCTGTCCTGTGTGCGGGATGGAGACGAGTATGTCCTGAACGGAGAAAAGTGGTGGGCCAGCGGGGCAGGCGACCCGCGCTGCAAAGTGTACATCGTCATGGTCCGCACAGGTGACGCGGATGCACCAAAACACCAACGCCACTCGATGATCGTGGTGCCCGCTGGCACCGAAGGGATTGAAGTGCTGCGACCAATGGAGGTTTATGGCCACGACGATGCGCCGCATGGCCACATGCATATTCGTTTCACTGATGTGCGCGTACCAGCAGAAAATCTGCTGGTCGGTGAAGGGCGCGGATTTGAAATCGCTCAGGGCCGTTTGGGGCCGGGACGCATTCACCACTGTATGCGGGCAATTGGGCAAGCTGAAGCTGCGCTTGAATTGATGTGCCGCCGTTCGATGGAGCGAGAAGCATTTGGAAAACCGCTGGCGCAATTGGGTGCAAATTTCGACATCATTGCCGAATGCCGGATGGAAATTGAAATGGCCCGGTTGCTGTGTCTGAAAGCCGCTTGGTTCATGGATCAAGGGGATGCGCGTGCAGCCGCACCGTGGATCAGTCAGGTGAAAGTCGTCGCGCCGCGTGTTTCACTTAAGGTGATTGACGAAGCGGTCCAGATGCATGGCGCGCAGGGCATTAGCCAAGACACCCCTCTTGCCATTGCATGGACGCATCAACGCACGCTGCGTTTGGCGGATGGTCCCGATGCTGTGCACCGGCGTCAGGTCGCGCGCGCAGAGCTGAAAAAATACACTCAGCGACCCGTTTAACGAACAAACCAAAGGTCGTGCCGTATAGGCGCGACCTTTCCCAAGGTTAAACAAACTATTTCCAATATTTCACAAGTCATACTTTGCCCTTAATTCCAATCTCGCGAACTTGGGTCCAGCGTGATTGAGTCCCGGGTTTTCCATTTTTATCACATTGATAGTAAACACTATTATCCGGATGCGTATGTTCGAGATTTTGCAAAGTGCGGTGTAAAAAACCAACCTGCTGCATCCTGTTCAACGCGCCCCATCCAAAGCGAACATGTGTCCGCCATAAAAAAATCACACGGCCTTACCAATTCGTACATTTTTATTGTGCACAAGCTGAGTGTACCCGCGGATGGGTAAGGAATAGCGTCAATGCCGCTTAGCCGTGTTGACGAACGAGCTGAACGGGGTGAACTCGGTTTTTGTTTTTTTGTTAATGATTGCCCCCGTTCCGGCCGGCCTGACAGCGCGCTTTTGCGATGCTCAGGTCGGTCTCTCCCCGCCTGCGCACTAGAATCTGGCACTTTGAATAGGTATTTGAATATCTTGAAATGCCTAATTTTTAAGCATCTGTATGCAACCTGTTCGTCTTGGCCAACCCTGTACGTTTTGATCCATTTGGATCGGAATAGGCATCTTGTCAGGCTTTGCGGTTACGCTTAAGCGACGCGTATTACCTGCTGTGCCGTCAATTTCCGAGAAAGAAAGGCGAAAAAGAGATTTAAAACATGATTGATGCTCAGGCGTATTTGCCCAAACCATCCGGGACGATGGACAGATCAATCCAGACCGAAGGTTTGGAATGTTTTGACAGTAAGCAGTTTAAATCTAGGGCGAAGGCTCGATGGCCCAACTTAGAAGGCCCACTGGTCAGTTCGGTTTGCGAAAATTCGGTATTGGCGGCGGATTCTAAGTTATCTTACAAAAATACACTGCATTGTGACGGTTTATCAGCGGAATCCGGGCATCTGCACAGGGTTCACGGCTTCCAGATTCGCGTGCAATGCGCATATTGAGGTGTATGCAATATTCAAATACCCGAAAAAAACCCACAGTTGGCCACGCACCACTCAAAGCTGGAACAGTTCGATATGACACGTTTCGACCGGAGTTTAGCGTCGTGAGCGCGGGTGAGCCTGGTGACAAAGGCATCGATACGCACGCGCAGAATTTGGCGACACCCGAAGCCAGCACCACACTGCGCCCTTGGAGCGAAACCCAAGCTTTGGCGGACCGTGCTGCGCGCGGGGCCGAAGTTCCTTTTGCGCAATCGGCATGGTTTGGTGCGGCCGCGGCGCGTCACTTGGCAACAGGGCGCAATCCTGATGATTTGTCGTATGTTCTGGCGGCGCCAGATGCGTTGATCAAGCTTTCGGTTGCCATCGAACGCGTAGTCGAAAAAGCTTCAATGGGTGTTACCGAACATCGGATAGACGAAACACCTTTGGACTTGGTGCTCAGCTATCTTGAATCGATGCCTTGTGCTGTTGAAACGCGTTTGGGTGTTTCTGGTTTGGTCGTTCGGATCAATTTGGCCGAACTGACAACGCGTGATCGTCCTGCAGATGTACCTGTACCAGATGCTTTGTGGTCTCGGATGGAACAACTGACAAGGTTGTCATTGGTGCCAAACAGTGCGGCATCGCGCGACAAAGAAGCCGGCGCTGATCTTATGAAGTTTGATTAAACGGATCATCCGCGTAACCAACGCTGGCCAGATACAAACCATGAGGTGGGGAAACAGGGCCGCATGCGGCGCGGTCCTTGGCGTTTAGAGCCTCGCGGACATCATCGGGGGTCCACGAACCGGCCCCGACACGTTCCAATGTGCCCACAAGACTGCGCACTTGATTGTGCAAAAAGGATCGGGCCCGCACGTCAAATTGAATTTCCGGACCACTGGTCAATTCCACACGGCGGACATCAAGCTGCGTCAGGGTTTTGATAGGCGTTTGCGCCTGACAAATTGTCGATCGAAACGTGGTGAAATCATGCTGCCCCAGCAAATGATTTGCACCAGCCTGCATCGCGTCTTCATCTAACATATGCTTCACCTGCCAAACCAGCCCGTCCAGATGGGTTGCAGGCGCACGACGCATCAACAGTCGAAAAACGTAACGCCGCTCAAGTGCAGAAAAACGCGCATGCCAATCCTCTGAAACACGGGCGCAATCCACAATCGCAATTGGGGCCGGACGTAAATGAAAATTCAACGCCTCAGATAACCGAAACGGTGTCCAGTCCTTGTCGAGGTCACAATGCGCAACCTGTGCCAATCCGTGAACACCCGCATCGGTGCGACCTGCTGCAGCGATGTTGTGCGTGCGCGGCTCAAGCTTGGTCAATGCCTGTTCAATCGTTCCCTGAACAGAGACGTGTTCGACCTGCCGTTGCCATCCGCGAAAGGGCTTGCCGTGGTATTCGATTTTCAATGCATAACGTGGCATTTTGCGGACCTAACCTCTGTTTTCTGGCAACGCAACCGATGGGGCATATCTGTCTCAATCCATTGCGATATTTGCAAGGGTGACAACGCGGCGAAAGCTCCCTCTGGCACTTATCCCGCTGACTTCCTATCTTGTCCCCGGACGAAGGAGGGTAGCCATTTGGTTATTGGAACGTTGGCCGACGGTGTGTTGCGCAGTGTCGAAGGTGTGCAAGACGCTGTGTCCGGGGCCTTTTTCGAGCCGGTGATCCGTTTGGGTGTCACGGGTTTGGCGCGATCAGGTAAGACGGTTTTCATCACTTCATTGGTTGCCAATCTTTTAGACCGAGGGCGCATGTCGCATTTGTTGGCGGCCCATGAAGGACGGATCGAAGCCGCCTTTTTGCAACCTCAACCGGACGACACAATTCCACGTTTTGACTTTGAGGGGCATATGGCGTCGCTGACCGCGCAACCGCCGCATTGGCCCGACAGCACCCGCGCCGTTTCAGAATTGCGATTGTCCTTGCGTGTGCGACCGTCAGGCTTGCTTGCTGGATTGCAGGGGCCGCGCACGATCCATTTGGATATTGTGGATTATCCAGGCGAATGGTTGCTGGATCTTGGGCTGTTGGATCAGAGTTTTGATACATGGTCCCAACAAACTCTAGACCGCATTGCGTCACGGGACGAAGCGCGCGATTTCCTTGCCTTGTTGCAAACCACAGACCCATTGGCCAAGTTGAAGGAACCTGTCGCCAAAGAGTTGGCCGCTAGTTTCGCAAGCTATCTGAATGATGCGCGTGAAGCCGGGTATTACGACTGCACACCGGGGCGGTTCCTGTTGCCGGGGGATTTGGCTGGATCGCCCGTGCTGACATTTGCACCGTTGCCGGCGTCTGAAACCCCGCGTGGGTCGATGGCGCGTGAAATGGCACGCCGATTTGAGGCGTATAAAACCCAAGTCGTTCGCCCATTCTTTCGCGACCATTTTGCGCGCATAGATCGGCAAGTCGTGTTGGTTGATGCGCTTGGGGCCATTCATAAGGGACCGGCCGCTGTCGAGGATATGCGCCAAGGGCTGGGTCACATATTGAGTGCGTTTCGACCTGGACGAAATTCTTTTTTGACACAGTTACTGGGAGGAAAACGTGTTGAACGCATCCTGTTTGCAGCCACTCAGGCGGATCATTTGCATCATGAACAGCACGGCGAATTGACTGAAATCATGCAGGCTTTGGTGCGCGATGCGCGTGAACGTGCCCGATTTGCCGGGGCCAAAACGCAGGCGATGTCACTTGCTGCGCTGCGCGCAACCACCGAAGATCGCATGACCCATGAGGGGCGCACACTGGGCGTGGTGCGTGGGACTTTGTTGGATACGGGCAAGCAGGCGGCATTCTATCCCGGTGATTTGCCATCCGATCCGGCTCATCTTTTGGGACCGGCGCGCGAAGGGGCCGCATCTTGGTTGGATGGCGATTATCAAGCCATGCGGTTTGCGCCTGCACCTCTTGATTTGCGACCGGGCGACGGGCCGCCACATATCCGTCTGGACCGCGCGGCTGAATTCCTGTTGGGGGATCGATTGTGACTGAGGTTGCCATACGACCGGCACGCACAACAGATGCCGGGACAATCGGGGCGATATTGTCCAACTTTATCGACACCACGCCTTGGATGCCTCGCATACATACACGTGCTCAGGATATCGGATTTGCAGGTATGTTGATTGATCGTGGCTGGGTGCGCGTGGCCGAAACCCCTGCGGGCGTCGTTGGTTTTTTGGCACGCGAAGGTGAGATGATCCAAGCCTTGTACGTGGCCGATCATGCGCGCGGGCAGGGCGTGGGCAGTGCCCTTTTGCAGGACACGTGCGATCAGCAAAAACGGCTGACTTTATGGACATTTCAGGCCAATACACGCGCGCAGGATTTTTACACCAAATATGCCTTCCGCGAAGTTGAACGCACGGATGGGTCTGGAAATGACGAAGGCCTGCCCGACATTCGCTATGAATGGCACAAAAAGGACAAGACATGAGCAAGGGACCTGTCCTAATCGAATTGGACGACGACGCACCGATGCAATCCGTTGCCGAAGCGGCACCCGTGCCAGAACCCGAAGGCTTGCCCGAACCTCGGGCTATGCAAGCCGCAGCCGCCATTGCGGCGCGCAGACCATCGCGCTTGGGGCGGTGGTTTTGGGGACTGACGCTCACGATTTTGACGGCTGTTGTCACCACAGCCGCATGGAGCTTTGTCACCGGATGGATTGCCGCGAATCCGATCTTGGGATGGATGTTCGCGGCGTTGTTTGCTGCGTTCGCACTTGTCTTGTTGGTCATCGCTTTGGGGGAACTAGCGGCATTGTCCCGATTGCGTCGCATCGATCATGTATGTCACGCGGCGCACGAAGCGTTGGAACAAAAGGACTTGGCACAGGCGCGCGATGTCGTTGACAAAGTGCTTCGGCTATACGCTGCGCGTGAAGACACACGTTGGCAACGCGACCGGTTCGCTGAACTGCAAGGGGATCAACTGGATGCGCATGGGCTTTTGGCACTGGCGGATCGTGAATTAATGCCGGCGTTGGACAAAGCCGCCATGCGCGAAGTGGAAGCCGCCGCACGGCAAGTTGCAACTGTAACCGCCTTGGTCCCGCTGGCTTTGGTGGATGTTCTGACCGCTTTGACCGCGAATTTGCGCATGATCCGCCGGATTGCAGAAATCTACGGAGGTCGAGCGGGTACGCTTGGGTCTTGGCGTCTGACACGCGCGGTTATGGGGCATCTTGTGGCCACGGGCGCGGTTGCGGTTGGTGATGACATGCTGGAACCTATTTTGGGGGGCACACTTCTTGGGAAATTGTCCCGCAGATTTGGCGAAGGTTTGGTCAACGGCGCCCTAACAGCGCGCGTGGGTGCCGCCGCATTGGAGGTTTGCCGACCGCTGCCATATGTGTCTGTGGATCGACCGCGCGCGCGCAGCTTGGTCAAAGGGGCATTGGGTGGCCTTGTGTCCCGAGGCGGGGATTAAGGACGGATTGCTTTTAGCGGCGTAAACTGCCCAAAGGCGGGATGATATCGCCTCTGACCAATCTGGTCAGAACAGAGGGGGCAGGTGGCACCTGACTAAGCGGAAACAGCAGCCGATCCCGAAGCCAGGGCAAAACAGTGCTGTCGGATTGGTATTGCGGCGTGAACGACGCGCTTAACAGTTGGTAGAACCAGACATGCGCCCGTCGTGCGCGGCGGTAGTTCAGCAAGGCGATGTCGATATCCGGATCTGTCAGCGCGCTGTGCAAAGCAGCCGCATCCAGCAAAGCCATGTTTGCTCCTTGCCCCAGTTGCGGTGATGCGCGGTGTGCCGTATCGCCAAGATGCACAACGCGCCCGCGCACTGGGTTCAGCAAGGTACCATGGCTGTAGCGCGCCATCGTCATCTGACCATGCGATGTGATTTGCGCCAGAAACGGAGCCATGTCCGGCCACAACGCGCAGGCTTCGGCCCTCCACGCATCCAAAGGCGCGTCGCGCCACTTGTCATAACCATTTGCTGGCATCGACCAAAAGACCGCGGCAAGGGGCACATCGTGATCAGGCAAAGACCCGATCGGAAGAAGACCAATCATACGATTGGCTTTCTGATATCGCTGCAGCAGTTCATTACGTGGCATTTCAGTGTCTTTGGGCCAAGGCACTGAACCCCAAATCGCACCATACGGCAGGGCGCGTGATCGCAGCGGGCTGAGATCGGAATTTGCGCCACTGGCATTGATAATCAGATCAAAGGGTCCGTGCCGCCCAGTCCGGGCGATGACGTGTTGCCCGTCAAACTCTTTGACTTCTGCCTTGGTGTTCAGCTGTGCCCCCGCCCGCTGCGCCGCAGTCAACAACACCTCGAACAGGCTGGCGCGGTGGATGGCCAGCCCAAAACCCTCGCCATAACTCACGTTCAGCACTTGGCGGCCATGATCCACTTCGAAACCGGCCATCGACGTTATTTTGGCCCCCAGTTGCAACGCGTGATCCAAGGCGTCCAGATCATCAAGGACCGCTTGACCAACCGGCTGAACAACAAGGCCAGATCCCACGGGGGACGGGGCATCGAACTTGTCAAAGATTTCGACATCATGACCTGCGCGGGCCAAATAGGCCGCAGCCGTCAACCCACCGATGCCAGCCCCCACAATCGCAACCTTGTAACGCACTCAACTTCCTCTTCTGGCTTTTCGTTGTATCTAGGATCCAGATGGCAATGTCCCTGCGACCCAGCGTTGCAGCGCCTAAGGTTGGTGCAAAGCCACTTTGGTATCATACAGCAATTGCTTGGCTTTGGGCTTGTTCGTCCTGCGGGGCCTGCCTATAAGGCGCATCATGTTTAGTGGCCCCGCCATAATCATTCGAATTAGGGTCCCGGCGCTCTAGAATCTGAGCGGCCGGGCAAAGGCGTATGAGACCGCGCCGTTCTGACCCCTGATTTCCGTTTCCTAAAGGAATGCCCTGATGTGCGCTGATACGCCCAGCTACAAAGACACGCTGAACCTCCCCAAAACTGATTTCCCTATGCGCGCAGGCTTGCCCAAGCGCGAACCCGAATGGTTGGCCCATTGGGAAAAGATTGGGATTTACGACCAGCTTCGTGCACAAACAGGCCGCAAGGTGTTCTGCCTGCATGATGGTCCACCCTATGCTAACGGCAACCTGCATATCGGTCACGCGTTGAACAAAACGATCAAAGACATGATCGTGCGCAGCCATCAGATGATGGGTTTTGACAGCCGATACATCCCGGGCTGGGATTGTCACGGACTTCCGATTGAATGGAAGATCGAAGAACAATACCGCAAGAAGGGTAAGAACAAGGACGAAGTCCCAATCAACGATTTCCGCGCTGAATGCCGGAAATTCGCAGAAGGTTGGGTCGACATTCAGCGCGATGAATTCAAACGTCTGGGCATCACAGGCAATTGGGCCAAACCGTACCTGACGATGGATTTCCACGCAGAACGCGTGATTGCCGAGGAGTTCATGAAATTCCTGATGAATGGCACATTGTATCAAGGGTCCAAACCCGTGATGTGGTCGCCTATCGAACAAACCGCATTGGCCGAAGCTGAAGTCGAATATCACGACAAAGACAGCTTCACGATCTGGGTGAAATTCAAGGTCGTCGACACCGGCGACGCTACATTGGACAATGCACAGGTCGTGATCTGGACAACGACGCCATGGACTATGCCCTCAAACAAGGCTGTCGTTTATGGCAAAGACGTTTCCTACGGTCTGTATGAAATCACCGGACGTCCAGAAGAATGTTGGGTCAACATCGGTGATCGTTACATCCTCGCTGACAAAATGGCCGATGATGTGCTGGGCCGTGCGCGTCTGGACGACACAATGTATCGCCGTTTGTGCGATGTCACGCAGGATGACCTGTCCAAGATCAAGCTGGCGCACCCACTGCACGGTGTTGAAGGCGGTGAAGGCGAATGGGACGACCTTCGAGATTTCCGTGCCGCCGATTTTGTCAGCGACGAAGAAGGCACCGGGTTCGTGCATTGCGCGCCGTCTCACGGGATGGAGGAATACGAGCTTTATCGTGACCTTGGAATGCTACAACAGGTCATCACTTTTAACGTGACGGATGACGGCAAATTCCGCGATGACCTACCGCTGTTTGGTGGCAATTATATCCTGTCCCGCAAGGGCGGCGAAGGCACGGCCAACAAGGTGGTCATCGACAAATTGGCCGAAGTTGGCGGATTGCTTGCACGCGGCAAGATCAAACACTCTTATCCACATTCGTGGCGGTCCAAAGCGCCGGTGATCTATCGCAACACACCGCAATGGTTTGCAGCCATCGATAAGGGCGTGAATGACGGGCAAGACACCCATGGCAAAACCATCCGCGAACGCGCCCTGACCGAAATCGACAACGTCAATTGGACGCCCCAAGCCGGGCGCAACCGTTTGCATTCGATGATGGAAGCGCGCCCAGATTGGGTGTTGTCACGCCAGCGCGCATGGGGTGTGCCACTCACATGCTTTACCAAAAAGGGCCTGTTGCCGACGGATCCCGATTTCTTGCTGCGCAATCCGCAAGTCAATCGCCGGATCACATCCGCATTCGAGGCCGAAGGGGCCGATGCGTGGTATGAAGAGGGCGCTAAACAGCGGTTCCTAGAAGGGATCGTGAACCCTGATGATTACGATCAGGTCTTTGACATCCTGGACGTGTGGTTTGATTCAGGATCGACGCATTCCTTTGTTCTGCGCGACCGCGAAGATGGAACAGAAGACGGCATTGCAGACGTTTACATGGAAGGCACAGACCAACACCGCGGTTGGTTCCATTCTTCGTTGCTGCAATCGGTCGGAACCACGGGGCGCGCGCCTTACCGGAATGTCGTAACACACGGGTTTACGCTGGATGAAAAGGGCATGAAGATGTCCAAATCCATCGGCAACACCATTGTGCCTGCTGAGATCATCAAACAATACGGTGCGGACATCCTGCGCTTGTGGGTGGCCCAGACGGATTACACGGCGGACCAACGGATCGGCGCGGAAATCCTGAAAGGTGTGGCAGACAGCTATCGCCGTTTGCGCAACACGATGCGGTATATGCTTGGGTCCCTTGGTGACTTTACCGAAGACATGCGTGTTGATCCCGCCGATATGCCTGAACTGGAACGCTGGGTGTTGCACCGCACGGCGGAACTGGATCAAACCGTGCGCGAAGGCTATGCCAAGTTCGACTTTCAAGGCGTGTTTTCAGCGCTATTCAACTTTGCGACCGTTGATCTGTCGGCCTTTTATTTCGACATCAGAAAAGACGCGCTGTATTGCGACGGTGATACCGTGCGCCGCCGCGCCGCCCTAAGCGTGTTGGATTTGCTGTTTGAACGCCTCACGACATGGCTGGCACCAATCTTGGCTTTCACAATGGAAGACGTCTGGCTCAGCCGCTTTCCCGGTGAAGACAGCTCCGTGCACTTACGCGATTTCCCGGACACGCCATCCACATGGCGCGACGAAGCATTGGCCGAAAAGTGGTCTACAATCCGCCGAACGCGCCGCGTGGTCACAGGCGCACTTGAAGTACAACGGACCGACAAAGTAATCGGCGCCTCGCTTGAGGCCGCACCCGTGGTTCATGTGGACGCCGCCACGGCTGACATCCTCAAGACCGTGGATTTTGATGACCTTTGCATCACATCCGCGATCCACGTGACAACAGATCCATCGCCAGACACTGCATTTCGGATGCCCGAGATCGCCGACATAGACGTTGTGTTTGAAAAAGCCGAAGGTGAAAAATGCCAACGCTGCTGGAAAGTCCTGCCAGATGTTGGCCAATTCAGCCATCCAGGTGTGTGTGGGCGTTGTAACACGGCGCTTGGCGGCTGATCTGAGTTCAACAAACCAAAACAAACGCCGTCCCGTATCCATCGGGGCGGCGTTTTTTTATGTATAGTTTTCCATTGCAACTTTGGCGGTGCTCCTTTGAATGGGGTTAATGCCAATACGTCCAAAGGAAACGTCCCCATGAAAGCCTTGTTTCGACACTTGCTCATCGCTTCAATCGCTTTGGTGGCCTCGCCTGCCTTGGCGCAAGACGATTGCGTCGAGTTTCGTGACAGATGCGTGAAACAAAACAGAACATCGCATTTCATCGATATATCATCAGCGTCGGATGATTTGGCTGGGATTGAACAATTGTCCTGGTTGAAGGCTGTTTCGTTAAGAGGCACAAGCGAAGAAAGCGCGCAAATCGACATCTCTGCCCTGTCCAAGTTGACTGAATTGGTGGACCTATCGCTTGAAAACGTGACACTTTCTACTCCCGAAGATCTGTTGAGCATCAATGTCAGTCGGCTGACCATTAACGGTGGTGCCACAGACTTGGCAGTGGTGGGGCAACTGTCTGGGCTCGAACGGTTGAATTTAATCGATGTGAACGAGGGCAAGCAGGTCAATTTCGGTGGGTTGGCAAACTTGCAGAGTTTGACATTGGTGAACACGCCGATTGCGAACCCATCTGATCTGTCGAACTTGTCAAAGCTGCAGTCGCTGGTCTTGGCGAATACAGGAATAACCGATCTGTCTGTCATTGCCGATCTGGATTTGACGCGGCTGGTTTTACGCGGTGATGGATTGCGTGATCTGTCTCCATTGGGAAAGATGAAGACCTTAGAGTTTCTGACCTTGAGCGGTTCCGAGATCACGTCCTTGGATGGCTTGGATTTGGGCGGAAATCTTCGAATGCTCTCTGCAGAAAACAGTGCTTTGCAAGATATCTCGGGGTTGGCCAACGCGATAAATGTCAAGGATGTGAATCTAAAAGGCAGCCAGATCACCAATGTCGACGGTTTGGAAAACCTTGCTCAGCTTGAAACGCTGGATGTTCGCGAAACACCTCTGAAAGACATATCCGGCTTAGGTGAGCATCCGAAACTTAAACAACTGTGGCTCAGTGACACAAAGGTTGAAGACCTGTCCCCATTGTCCGGGCTCGGCAATCTAAAAGAGATGAGCTTGTCAAGAATGCCGGCAAAGGATTTGTCTGTTTTGGCCGAACTCGACAAACTGGGCGCGCTTTGGCTGAACGAAACCAAGGCAACTGATTTGACGCCTTTGCTGGACATGGCCGCATTGGAAGGTATTGCTATGGATGGCAACACTGTTTCTGGCAAAGAAAACCTGCGTAACTTTGTTGAAAGTTTCGGCAAGTAGCAAAAGCCCAAAGGCAGCTGCCGGATGCGCATGGTTCGGGTTGCGCCTAATCGCGCCCGCGCGCATCTTGGGCGAATGAAACATCGAGACATTCAATCCCCATTTGGGCACCTGTGCGTAACAGAAACCGATGGGGCGGTCACGGCCTTGGAATGGGGCGCGCGCGGCCAGGATCATTCGTCCCCCGTACTGGATCAGGTCGAGGCCGAATTGGCCGCATATTTTTCCGGTGAACAGGTCGAATTCAACGTACCCATGCGCGTTGATGCGTCAGAGTTTCAGATCGCCGTTTGCGACGCGATGCGCGCCATCCCCTTTGGTGACACATGCACCTATGGCGATATCGCGAAAGCGCTCGGCGTGCCCGCGCAAGCGGTTGGCCAGGCGTGCGGCGGCAATCCGATCCCGATCTTAATCCCTTGCCACCGTGTTATGGGGGCAGGTGGCCGATTAACTGGGTTTTCAGGACAGGGTGGCGTGGAAACAAAAGTCGCGTTGCTGCGTCACGAAGGGGCAGGCGGCTTTCTGTTGTGACGTATGTGCAGATCTAATCGCGCAACGGCATCATTTGCTGGGCCACACCCGCAAACAGCAGATAAAGAGACGTCAGGATCAGACCCCAATGCGCCCAGCTTTCGGGATGGAAATCGACCCATGCCGCCCAACCCGCAAAGAAGGTCCACGCCAAAGCGATTGGAAGGCTAACGTTCCGCCACCGCTCGGTGCGGACCGGGTGAATGAATTTTAGCGGCAAAAACATCCCGACGGCCAAGGTTGTGACCAGCGCGAGGGAAATCCAGAAATTGGGTTCCAATGCGAAAATGACCAAGACGACCATATTCCAGCACCCTGGAAAGCCCGAAAACGAATTATCTTTTGTTTTCATGCGGGTATCCGCGAAATACATGGCTGATGCAAAGGTGATGACGATGATGGCAAACCATCCTGTCCAACCGTCCATCAAACCAGAGGAAAACAACGCAAACGCGGGAATGAACACGTAAGTTAGATAGTCGATGATCAAATCCAGCAACACGCCGTCAAATTCAGGTGCATTGGTTTTGACGTCGTATTTGCGCGCCAACGGCCCGTCGATACCATCGACAAAAAAAGCAACAACAAGCCAGACAAACATCAGATCCCACTTGCTGTCGACTGCAGCAAGCATGGCCAGCATCGCAAAAACAGCGCCAGTGGCGGTAAAAAGGTGAACGGATAAAGCGCGCATGTGATCTGTCATGCGCCAATAGTTAGCAGTCTTCTGGGCGGGACAAAAGCACAGTTCAATCAGGTTGTGAGTAACGATGTCCCAAAGAAAAACCTCGCCGCGAAGACCGCAGCGAGGTTAACAAATTCAGCAGTTATTATTGGCTGACGCGGACTTCTTCCAGCGGATAGGCCAGCATGTCGCTGTCTTCCCAACCAACATGGCAATCATGACAGAAGCTTTGCTTGACCTTCATGACTTTGCCGTTCGGCTGCAATCCTGCATACAGCCAGTCACCTGTCTCAGGTGCACCACCAGCTTCCAATTTTGTCATGATGAACAAAGGACCAGGGCGGGCTTTTTTCTTTTTGATCGAAATCGAGATGGATTCTTTTGCAAGAATTGAACCAACGGGCATTTGCACGTTTTCGTCTTCGAATTTCAGATATTGCTCTGCAGCGATGTCGTTCGCGAATGTAAGCAATGCACGGTTGCCGTGCGGGCCTGCAACGGCTGGACGTGTCGCTGAAACCGCCCAATCGCGGAAGCTGCTGCCGATTTCGTCGCCTTCTTTCGCATAACCTTCAGCCATTGTGTCACCCAAGCAGGTGTACAGCGCGTTGATATCTGCTTCTTCAAGGTCAAAGGCGTCCTCAACAGTGATATCTGCACAATCGGCTGCGGCCATTCCTGCTGTCAAAAGGAAAGCGGCTACGTAGCTGGTGTATTTCATTCTTGGGTTTCCTCAAATTCAAACTGGCTTGCATTCGGAACAAAACAAAGTTCAGAATCTACATTTGCATAGAATAACATATCGGGGCAGTCAAATTGCCGCACATTTACGTGAGACGTTCGCAAATATTGAAACAATTGATTTATCCCTTGGGATGGGCGGCTTTGTAGACATCCATCAAGTGACGCGCATCTATGGCTGTATAGGCCTGCGTGGTCGACAATGACGCGTGGCCCAACAGTTCTTGAATGGACCGTAAATCGCCACCTGCTTCCAAAAGATGTGTTGCAAATGAATGCCTTAGTGCATGAGGTGTTGCCGTCGCGGGAAGGCCCAGTTGCGCGCGCACGCGTGCCATTACGCCTTGGATAGAACGCGGGTTCAAAGGCCCGCCACGGATGGCACGAAACAGCGGGTCGGTTGGCCTCATTGGATGTGGGCAAATTTCAGTATACGCATCCACCGCTTCGCGCGCTGCAGCGATAACCGGGACGACTCGTTCCTTTCCGCCCTTGCCAACAATGCGCATAACATTCGGTAAAGGCGCATCTTTCCCACACAGGCTTAATGCCTCGGAAATACGCAGACCACACCCCCACAAAAGCGTCAGAACCGCCAGATCACGAGCACCGACCCAAGGGCGCAAGTCTTGATCGCTTGCCAAGTCCAAAACATCCTTGGCCGCAGAAACGGGCAGGGGCCGTGGTAGTTTCTTGGTGAATTTGGGGGCTCGCGCGGCCAAGACGGCCGTAGGTTCGAAATCTTCGCGCTCAGCCAACCAGCGATAAAAGCTTTTGACCGCAGACAGCTTTCGCGCCATCGACCGAGGCCCAACATCCCCAGCTTGGGTGCGCGCCATCCATGATCGCATATCGCGCGTGGTAATGCGCGCCAACGCGGACAAGCCTTGCGACTGTCCTGAATGAACAGTCATGAAGGCCACGAAATCCGTAATGTCACTGCCATAAGCAGTGATCGTGTTTTCGGACGACCCCTTCAAGGCCCGCTGTTGTGCCAGAAACTGCTCTAAGGCATCTCTGGCAGCCGGGGAAATCATCCCAACCAGCGACGCATCTGCCGCTCGAACACGCCCGAAAAGAAAGCCAGCAAGTCCGTGCCTTGTTGCGGGCTAAACGTTTGAGAGTCCTCAGACCCGAGCGCCAGCATGCCAGGCAAACGGCCGTCACCGAAATCCAATTTCAGCAATGCTTCGGATCGAATCCAATCGCTGCGCGACCCGTAAACCGCAGGGTCCGACCCCTGAATTTGGCGTAAGGTGACTTGTCGAACCTGCATTGCACGCCCTAAGGTCAGATACGCATCTGTGTATCCCGGAGGGGAAATGCTCAGTACACCATCAAATCTTTCAATCGTCGGGTTGCTGTCGCTTTGCGCAGATTCCAGAACAAGGCGAATGGCATCCACCCGCAGAATTTCTGCGACCGGCCCTTTCAAGTCGTTCAGGAAGTCTTCGAACTCATGGGCATCCAGCAAACGCAAGACTGCGCGATGCACCTGATTGGTTCCTGCTAGGTTTTCGTAAGCGGCTGCAATAACGGATCGATGGGTATCTTCCAATCGATCCAGCCGTGCCTCAAGACGCTCCATCGCGAGCCCGCGCATATCGACGACATTGCCACCCAAGGATCGCTCGTTTGCGGCGACCAATGCGTGCATCACATCAGTGTCGTCCAAAATGACATCAGGTTGCATGATAATAGCTTCGCGCAATGCGTCATCAATTTTTGGTTGGCTGCTCATGCCTGTCCCTTATTTTTTCAAGGACGTTAGCACGGGGAAAGACGCAAATCTTCCCCCTCGCATGTTTTTTTTGGCAAGTGAGTCTTAGTGGCACAATTGCGCCAGCTTGTGCGCCAAACTTGGCTTATACGATTTTAATGCCAGCGCTTTTTGCGTCTTTCAGGAATTGATCCAAACCTTTGTCTGTCAAAGGATGTGAGGCAAGCTTTTTGATAACTTCTGGTGGGGCAGTGATAACGTCCGCCCCAATGCGTGCGCTGTCCATCACGTGATTAACTGATCGGATAGACGCGGCCAGGATTTCCGTTTTGAAGTTGAAATTGTCGTAAATCGTGCGGATATCTTCGATCAATTCCATGCCATCCAGCGATATGTCATCCAGACGCCCAATGAACGGCGAAATGAATGTCGCACCCGCTTTTGCAGCCAAAAGCGCTTGGTTTGCAGAAAAGCAAAGCGTTACGTTGACCATCTTGCCTTCGCCAGTCAGCACCTTACAGGCCTTCAGACCGTCCCAGGTCAGCGGCACTTTGACGGCGATGTTGGATGCGATGTCCGCCAGCTTGCGGCCTTCGGCGATCATCTTGTCCGCTTTTGTCGCGACAACTTCGGCGCTGACCGGACCGTCGACAAGGTCGCAAATCTCTCTTGTCACTTCCAGAATGTCACGTCCCGATTTCATGATCAGTGACGGGTTTGTTGTCACACCGTCGACCATGCCCAGTTCGTTCAATTCGGCAATTGCGTCAATTTCAGCAGTATCTACAAAAAATTTCATGGGTCTGTCCCTTGTGATGGCTTGGCCTTCGCTTGATGAGGCTTTACCTCAAGGAAGAGATGTCTGGAACCCTGTTTGATAGCGCAACCACCGAAATGCCCGACTTTTTCGAGGAAGGGGCGCGCGTAGGCGTGCTTACGACCCAACCTTTGGACAAAGTTCTGGATTATAAAGCGCCCGAAGGCGGGTGCTGGTTGGGGGCTTTTGTCGAGGTGCCTTTAGGCCCACGCAAAGTGCTGGGTGTTGTCTGGGGTCCGGGTGCCGGTGATTTTGCCGCCAACAAGTTACGATCCGTCATCCGCACGCTGGATGTTGCACCAATGCGGTTGGAACTGCGCAGCTTTCTGGAACGGGCGGGGGCATATACGCTGACACCGATGTCCGCGATGCTGCGTTTGGCGACACGCGCGCCGGGGTTAGGTGATCCGCCTTCGATGCGGCGTGTGTATCGACGTGGCCCTGGCGAACCCGACCGCATGACCGACGCCCGCGCCCGCGTGCTCGAGTTTCTAAAAGACTACGGTGATCTGTCATTCACCTTGAAAGAACTAAGCGAGCTGTCTGGCGTGACGTCCTCGGTTGTCAAAGGGTTGGTAAAACATGGCGCCGTGTCCGAAGAAGACAGCCCGCGCGACACGCCTTTCCCAAAGCTGGACCCAGACCGCCCCGGCAAGGACCTGACAGAAGACCAGAAGCACGGGGCGCAACAGATTGCGACGGCAGTGGCGTCAAAAGCGTTTGGGGCGACCTTGTTGCGCGGCGTGACGGGATCTGGAAAGACCGAAGTGTACCTTGAAGCCGTCGCGGCCTGTGTTCGGGCCGGACGTCAGGCCTTGGTCTTGTTGCCAGAAATAGCGCTTACGGCTGAATTTCTGACCCGCGTCGAAGCCCGCTTTGGGGCGCGACCGGCAGAATGGCATTCCGGCGCGACGATGACAGAGCGGCGTCGAATCTGGCGTATGGTGGGGCAGGGGCAAGCTGATTTGGTGATCGGTGCGCGATCTGCACTGTTTTTGCCGTATCGGGATCTGGGGTTGATCGTTGTCGATGAAGAACACGACACATCCTATAAACAAGAAGACGGCGCACTTTATAATGCGCGTGATATGTCGGTGTTGCGGGCGTCGATCTGTGAGGCTCAGGTTGTTTTGGCGTCGGCGACACCAAGTTTGGAAAGTTGGGCCAATGCGGAAAGCGGGAAATACAAACGTATTGATTTGACCGCCCGCTTTGGCGAGGCGGTTTTGCCTGACATGCGCACAATAGATATGCGGGCAGAAAAGTTACCGTCGGGCACATGGATATCGCCGACCCTTGCACGAGAAGTCGAAACGCGCATCGCGGCGGGTGAGCAATCATTGTTGTTTTTGAACCGACGTGGATATGCGCCCATTACATTGTGCCGGGCGTGCGGACATCAGATAGCGTGCGAACAATGTGATGCGCGGATGGTCGAGCATCGGTTTCTAAAGCGGTTGATGTGCCATCAATGCGGGGAAACCACTCCGATGCCGGAAACCTGCCCGTCTTGTGGGGCCGAAGGGCGGCTTGCGCCAATTGGTCCGGGTGTCGAACGTCTGGCAGAAGAAGCCGCTACGCGGTTTCCCGATGCGAAATTGGCTGTGTTGTCATCCGACCTGTTTGGGTCTGCCCGGGCGCTGAAGGCGGCGATTGAAGACATCGCAGAAGGGGATGCGGAGATTATCATCGGCACGCAGCTTGTGGCCAAAGGTCATAATTTTCCTAATCTGACTTTGGTGGGAGTGATTGATTCCGATCTTGGATTGCAAGGATCCGATTTGCGGGCTGCGGAACGCACATTTCAATTGATGCGGCAGGTTGCGGGACGCGCGGGACGTGCGGAAAAACCGGGGGCCGCCGTGATGCAGACGTTTCAACCGGAACACCCGGTGATCCGGGCCATTCTGGCAGGGGACGAAGAAGGGTTTTGGGCGGCAGAAGCGGCGCAACGCGAAGCGGCAGGCGTTCCACCCTATGGCAGAATGGCCGGGATCATATTGAGCGGTCCTGATGTAGGCGAAGTTTTTGACGCGGCCAACACGCTGGCGCGCAACACGGCAGCTTTGGCGCGTGTAGGAGCGCAGGTCTTTGGACCGGCTCCAGCGCCGATTGCGCGCGTGCGCGGGCGGCATCGGGTGCGCTTGCTGGTGAAAGCAGGCAAAGGCGTGGCGTTGCAAGGCGCTATCGCACAATGGATCGCCCCCTTGCGATTGCGTGGAGAGTTGCGTTTGTCTGTCGATATAGATCCGCAGAGCTTTTTATAGGATCGGCGCGTGGGACTCTTCCGGCTGCGCCGGAATTCGCCCACCCACCAACCCTGACACAGTGATTCCGCGCTCTGGGTTTTTCCGCGCAACGGCGATGCACAGAGGGGTGTGCAATTTCGTCTCTCGCCAAAGGCGGGAGAGAGGCGTATTGCGGTAAGCATGTTCCAATCTATGTCCCAGGAAGACGCGGCGCAATTGCCGGTATGGCGCAGGCCAATCACATTGCTTTTTGTGATGTCGGCGGCGTTACCGATCGCGTTTTATACGTGGTACGCATTGCTGAACAATTTTGTCGTGGAAGTGGCTCAATTTGACGGGTTGGATCTTGGCCGCCTGCACACGGTGCGTGAAATCCCCGGCTTTTTGGCGATTGGTGTCATTCTGATCACCATGTTCATGCGAGAACAGGTGTTGGGCATTTTATCCCTGTTCATGCTTGGCATCGCGACCGCATTGACCGCGCAATTCCCGCAATTGACTGGAATTTTGATCCTGACCTTCATCAGCTCGGTCGGTTTTCATTATTTTGAAACGGTCAATCAATCACTGCAGCTGCAATGGTTGCCCAAGAAAGACGCGCCGCGGATTTTGGGGTGGTTGATGGCCACGGCGTCTGCGGCAACTTTCCTTGTCTTTTTCGTCATCATGGTCCTGTGGGAACCTTTGGGCCTGACCTATAACATCGTCTATATGGCAGGCGGAGGCACAACAGCGGTCATCGCTGTTTTTGTGCTCTTTGCCTATCCACAGTTTGACGCACACACGCCGCAACATAAAACACTGGTGCTGCGCAAGCGGTATTGGTTATATTATGCGCTGCAATTCATGTCCGGCGCGCGCCGCCAGATCTTTATGATTTTTGCGGGCTTTATGATGGTCGAAAAATTTGGCGTCGAAGTGTATGAGCTGACGGCGCTTTATTTGATCAACCTGGTCGTCAATATGGTGATCGCCCCGGTGCTGGGAGGCATTGTAGAACGCTTTGGTGAACGGCGTGCTTTGATGTTTGAATATGCCGGATTGGTCGTGATCTTCCTGTGTTACGGCGGTGTGTATTTTGCCAGTTGGGGGTTGATGGTTGCTGCGGTCCTATATGTGCTGGATCATGTGTTCTTTGGCTTGGCCTTGGCGCTGAAAACCTATTTCCAAAAGATTGCTGACCCTGCAGATATCGCGCCAACTGCCGCTGTCGCCTTTACAATCAATCACATTGCGGCGGTCGCGTTGCCGGTTCCATTGGGATTGCTGTGGTTGGTGTCGCCGGGGGCGGTCTTTGTGTTGGCTGCAGGCATGGCGGCAACCTCGCTGGTTTTGTCTATGATGATCCCGCGCCATCCGGAAGAAGGGTTTGAAACGGTTTTCGCCACCGGGCTGCAAGCGCCGGCCGAATAGATGGCTCAAGGTCGGTTTTTGACCGGATCGACGATGGGACATGTGGTGCGCATGACCGCGACGGGTGCCCTTGGCATTACATTTGTATTCCTTGTAGACGCAGCCAATTTGTTTTGGATCTCGCAATTGGGCGATCAGTCCTTGGTTGCGGCCATTGGGTTTGCCTACGCGGTCCAGTTTTTTTCTGTGTCATCAGGTATTGGTCTGATGATTGCAGCGACAGCGTTGGTGTCCCGTCTGATCGGAGAAGACAAGCTCGAAGATGCGCGTCGCCAGGCAGGGGTCAGCATGATTGTTGCTGCGATCACCCAAGGCAGTGTTGCGGCCTTGATTGTGTTGTGGCGCGAGCCTTTGGTTTCGCTGGCCGGGGCGCAGGGAGACACCGCTGCATTATCTGCACGCTATCTGGCGATCACTATGCCGTCGCTTGTTCCGATGGCTATTGCCTTGGTCGGATCTGGTGTTTTGCGTGCCTACGGATTTGGCGCGAAAGCGATGTATGTGACGCTGTTTTCAGGCCTGCTCTTGCTGGTCATTGATCCGATCCTGATTTTTTGGATGCAGCTTGGGTTGGACGGGGCCGCGATCGGCTTGGTGTTGTTCCGTTTCTTGCTGATGGCATTGGCGTGGTATTTCGTGTGCATCCAAAACAATCTGGTAACGCGCCCTAACGTGTCGGACCTGTCAAAATTCTCCAGTGTGTATATCTGGCTAGCCTTGCCTGCGATTGCGACTCAGATGGCGACACCGGTTGGCAATTACATCTTGACCATTCTGATGGCGCCTTTTGGGGATGACGCGGTTGCCGCATGGGCGGTGGTGTCGCGGCTGACCGTATTGGCGTTTGGCGGAATTTTCGCCTTGTCCGGTGCGATTGGCGGCATATTCGGGCAGAATTTCGGGGCAGGGAATTTCCAACGCATACGATCAACGTTTCGGGACGCCTTGGTGTTTTGCTTGGTTTACACACTGGTCATGTGGGCCGTGTTGGCCAGCGCCACCTCTCTTGTCATCCAAGGCTTTGGGCTAAGTGCGCAGGGGGCCGAAGTCGTGTCAGCATTCACATCAGTCGGTGTTGGCGGCTTTGTATTTGTCGGCGCATTATTCGTGTCGAACGCAGCGTTTAACAATCTGGGCCGCCCATTGTGGTCGACGGCCGCAAACTGGACGAAAGAAGCCGTGATCAGTTTCCCCGCGGCGATGTGGTTATCGGGGGCCTTCGGAGCGGCAGGCGTCATTTATGGGCAGGCTGCAGCCGCTGTTTTGATCGGCGGGCTTGCGGCGCTATGGGCGTGGCGCTATGTGGCCAACCTTGGGCCAAGCAGCGCGGTACATCCCCCTCAAACGCCAAGCCCAAGTTGGGACCGCTTTCGGAGACGCTAATGACCACCTGGACTGCATTGACGACATTGAACAGCAAAACCTCGGCCGAAGATTTGGGCCTTGCGATGGAACGTTTGATACCGGAGCCCACTGGAATTGGTGTTTTTGAGGTCGAGGACGGTTCTGGCACATGGGAAGTTGGCGGGTATTTCATAGAACACCCGGATGAAGCGGCCTTGATGCTGTTGACCAGCGCGTTTGGCGCAAATGATTTTGTGATATCCGAAGTGCCCGAAACCGATTGGGTGGCACATGTGCGGCGCGAACTGGCCCCCGTCGAAGCGGGACGTTTCTTTGTCTATGGCAGTCACGACGCTGACAAAGTGCCTGAAGGGTCGCAAGCGCTGCTGATTGAGGCCGCGATGGCATTTGGCACCGGGCATCATGGAACGACACTTGGTTGTCTGCGCGCTTTGGATGCGCTGATCGACGAAGGATTCATTGCGCATGATGTGGTTGATGTCGGTTGTGGAACGGCTGTTTTGGCGATGGCCGCCGCACGCATGTGGCCTGAAACCGTTCTGGCCAGCGATATTGATAGCCAAGCCGTGGACGTCGCCCAAGCCAATGTGCTTGCGAACGCATTAGAGGGACGTGTTGATGTTGTCGAAGCCGCTGGTTTTGACCATGCACGTTTAACCGGCCCGTTTGATTTGATCTTTGCCAACATCTTAAAAGGGCCGCTTTTGGCACTGGCACCGGACCTGATGGGCCGACTCAAGCCAGGGGGATTCGCGATTCTCTCTGGGATTCTTAATGAACAAGCCGACGAAGTTATTGACCATTATCGCGCGGCTGGGGCCAATCTTCACCACCGACAGCAGATTGTTGACTGGACGACGCTAACACTTACCACAGCTGGTTGAAATTAAGCTAAAATTTACCAATTTCGTTGCGCCCGCCCACCTTTTGCCACATTTCAGCGCGAAAGTTGACATGAACCGAAGTGGGGGCTTTGGAAAGGCTGAATTATGGTGGAATCTCGTTCTTCATTTGACTCGCGTTTGCGGACCCTTGGTCGCAAGCATAAGGCGATGACACATGGTGCCGTGGCGCAAATGCGCGGCGACGGACTCGTTCTGCTTAAGCCTAGACGCTACCGTGCACGGCGTGGATTTCCACTGCGCGGCTTGGTTCTTTTGATGCTCGGATTTTTTGCCTTCAAAGGGTACATGATTTCGAACATCGGTGAAGAAGGATATGAACAGCGTATCCAAGCTTTGGCTGAAGGTACACCAATCGAACAGATGGGTGCCAAAGTGATGCAAGCTGATCCGGTGTCAGCCTTCCTTACAGAAGCAATTGGCAAGGTCGCCGACCGCATCTAATTCCCCCTTCGGTTCTCAGCCTAAAAAGAAACCGCGCGCTCCTGCCTTGGAGACGCGCGGTTCTTTCGTTGTGAGTGGTGCTTGTATTAGAAATTGTGAGTGGTGGTGTCGTTAAAAATGGTTCGTCATGGCATCGACGTCCCCACGGATCAGTCCGATGTCTTCCAGTTGACGATCCGAAAGACCCAAGAGGGTTTTGCGGGTCATGCGCGCATCATTCCAAGAGATGACTTTGTCCATCACCAAAGTGAAGAAACTCGCGAATTGGCCTGCAATAGATGCAGATCCATATACAGGGCGGGTCGTGTCGAAAGCAGCCATTGCAGCAGTCCTTTTGTTTTGTGTTTTGCTAAAGATCAGCGTTTGATTTTCCGCAGATAGAAACTCGCGCCTATTCTGACAAGCCAGTGAAAATGCATAGGTGATATGCTGCGGAAACATAGGTCAAAATTCACCTAACCTATTATTAAATATCGATTAATTGAACGTGGAAGCATGTCGTTTTTGACTGTTTCGCTGACGGTTTTCACCCGGATGCCGTGCCGGATGTCGCCAATGGAAAAGTGGATGTCGAAAACAGACCTTTTGCGTTAAGGCTTGGCGGATGTTCGCCTTTCGTGCTACTGCGTCATAAAAAGCACGAAGAGGCGAAGCAGTTGCGTATTCTGGGAATTGATCCGGGGCTCCGGACCCTCGGTTGGGGGGTGATCGAAGCCAATGGGCCTCGACTGAGTCACGTGGCCAATGGCCTGTGCAAAAGCGGCGAAGGCGATTTGGCGACGCGCTTGCTGTGCCTTTACCGGCAATTGACCCAAGTTCTTGCAGAACACAGCCCCGAAGCAGCAGCCGTGGAACAGACATTTGTCAACAAAGACGGGGCCGGAACCTTGAAGCTGGGGCAGGCGCGCGGTGTGGCATTGCTGGCTTTGGCTGAATTTGGACTAAGCGTCGGTGAATACGCGCCCAACAAGGTGAAAAAGACCGTGGTCGGTGTTGGGCATGCGGATAAGGCGCAAGTGGATCACATGGTGCGCATGCAATTGCCGGGGACTAAGATCGCTGGCGCAGATGCGGCGGATGCATTGGCTGTTGCGATCTGCCACGCGTTTCATGGGGGCGGAAACCGAATGGAAGATTTGTTAAAGCGGGAACGCGCATGATCGGGAAACTGTCGGGCCGTTTGGAATACCGGGCATCAGATCATGTTTTGCTGGATGTGCGCGGTGTCGGCTATCTAGTGTTTTGTTCGGAACGCACCTTGGCGGCATTGCCGGGGCCAGGCGAGGCATGCGCGCTTTATACGGATCTGGTTGTGCGCGAAGACCTGATGCAGCTGTACGGGTTTCTGTCGTTGACCGAAAAGGAATGGCATCGGTTACTGATGTCGGTGCAGGGGATCGGCGCTAAGGCATCACTGGCCATTCTCGGCGCGCTTGGTGCTGACGGCGTAAGTCGTGCCATCGCATTGGGCGATTGGAACGCGGTCAAAGCGGCCAAAGGGGTGGGCCCCAAAACCGCCCAACGTGTGGTTCTGGATCTGAAAGACAAAGCGTCTCAGGTGATGGCGATGGGAAATCCTGTCGCGACCCATTCCGCGTCACCAGACGCCGAAGTCGAAGTTATTGAAGCGCCAGTAGGTGCAACGCCTTCACCTGCGCCGATGTCGTCTGGTCAGAACCAAGCCGATGCATTGTCGGCATTGGGGAACTTGGGCTATGGCCCATCCGAGGCTGCCGCTGCCGTGGCGCAAGCATCCGGGGGTGCACCTGAGGCGGAGTCGTCCGAACTGATCCGCGCTGCGTTGAAACTTTTGGCGCCCAAGGGTTAAATCTGGGGCTAATCTGGGTGTATAGCATCCGTTTGAGGGTTGAATGACCGAAGCAGATCCCATTGTGCGCGCAGACCTCATGACCGGGGACAATGACCGGGCATTGCGGCCTCAGGTGCTGGACGACTTTATTGGTCAGGCCGAAGCGCGGGCCAATTTACGCATTTTCATCCAAAGTGCGCGACAGCGTGGCGAAGCCATGGATCACACGCTGTTCCATGGGCCGCCCGGTTTGGGCAAAACCACACTTGCGCAGATTATGGCGCGGGAATTGGGTGTGAATTTTCGCATGACATCCGGGCCGGTTCTGGCCAAGGCGGGCGACCTTGCCGCGATCCTGACAAACCTTGAGGCGCGCGATGTTCTGTTCATTGACGAAATTCATCGTCTCAATCCGGTGGTCGAGGAAATCTTGTATCCGGCCCTCGAAGACTTCGAACTTGATCTTGTGATCGGCGAAGGCCCGGCTGCGCGTACAGTGCGGATTGAATTGCAACCCTTCACGCTGGTTGGGGCAACCACGCGGATGGGGTTGTTGACGACGCCCCTGCGTGATCGCTTTGGCATTCCCACACGCCTACAGTTTTATACCGAAGACGAATTGTTCGAAATCGTTAGCCGCAATGCACGTAAACTTGGCGCACCTGCCGAAGATGGCGGCGCGCGCGAAATTGCGAAACGCGCACGTGGAACGCCGCGGATTGCCGGGCGATTGCTGCGACGTGTGGTGGATTTTGCCATCGTCGAAGGGGACGGTCGCGTCACGCAAGCCTTGGCCGATAACGCACTAACCCGTCTGGGTGTGGATCATTTGGGGCTGGATGGCGCCGACCGGCGGTATATGCGGCTTATGGCGGATCATTACGGTGGTGGTCCCGTGGGGATCGAAACCCTCAGCGCGGCGCTCAGCGAAAGCCGAGACGCGCTGGAAGAAGTGATCGAACCCTATCTGTTGCAGCAAGGATTGATCCAACGCACCCCACGCGGGCGGATGTTGGGACAAAGCGGTTGGCGCCATTTGGGTCTTGATGCGCCCAAATCACAGAACGACCTTTTCGAATGACATGTCAGAAACTCTGTTAACTCTGACCCTGTGCCGGGCTTGAGTAAGCCCCACAACATTGGGTACGTGTGGTCAGAATGTTAACAATTGGTGAATCCAAGTCATGACGCCCGAAGACATCCAAGCTTTGTTCACGCGCAGCGACGATACGTTTCTGTTTGCGCGTTGGGGGCGGCCTATTGTGCCGATCGTATTTGGGGTCGAAGACGAAACGCTGGCTGTCGTCAAAGGCGCAATTGAATCGCTGTGCGTTTTGACGGAACACAAAATGGCGGAAACCGACCCTGAATTTGGCGCAAACTTCATGTGGTTCTTTTTTCGGGACTGGAATGAATTGCCCGAAGTGCCCGGATTGGACCAACTTGTCGATAATCTGGGACCCATCGTCAAACAGCTCGAAGCCACAGGCGCAAATCAATACCGTCTTTTCAGGTTTGACGAAACCGGGGCTATCAAAGCCGCTTTTGTCTTTTTGCGCATGGACAGCGAATTGGAATCTGTGACTGCCGATACGTTGGTGTTGGTGCAAGCGGTCCAATCCATGCTGCTGTGGTCAGACACGGCATTTCGCGATCAATCCGCTTTGGCCTGGGCCAAAGACACCACTGTTTTGCGTCCAGATGTTGCCGCCTTACTTTGTGCCGCATATGATCCGATCATGCCAAGTTCGGCCACTGACCCCAGCCACGCCCTGCGACTTGCTGCACGGGTGACACACGGTCAACAAGCAACCTTGCAATAAAAGCGCGCCTGAAAGTCCTGCATATGACCCAGCCACATACGCTACCGATCACGGTTTATTACGAAGACACCGATATGGCGGGTATCGTTTATTACGCCAATTATCTGCGCTTTATTGAACGGGCTCGATCCGAGATTGTCGAAGAAATGGGCGTCGACCAGCGGGCCATGCGCGAACTGGGCATCGTTTTTGCGGTGACGCGGGTTGTTGCGGATTACGTTGGTTCGGCGCGGTTTGGCGATCGATTGACCGTTGAAACGACACATCGGGCCGAAAGTCCGGTGCGCTGGGTTTTTGATCAGGTGGTGAAACGCGCAGATGATGTGATTTTCAAAGCCGAAGTGACCGCCGTTTGCATGACCACAGCGGGAAAACCGACCCGTTTGCCCGCGGAAATTCGCGCATCTTTATCAAAATAAGCACGATCTGACGCCGAAGTGATAGCTTTCCCCTTTGTGTTCGGTTAGATTCACGACAACAAGGCTAGAAAACATAGCCGTCAAAAGAGTGCAGGCAAATGGAAGAGCTTACTGTTCTGGGCATGTTCGCCCAGGCGACCCTTACGGTTAAAATCGTGATGTTCATGCTGATCGGTGCGTCGATCTGGTCGTGGGCGATCATCATTCAAAAACTCATCACATATCGCGCAGCGCGGTCCCAAGCCGAGCAATTCGACCGAGCCTTTTGGTCGGGCGAGCCGCTGGATGGCTTGTTCCAAGAAATCGGACCGACGCCAAAAGGATCATCGCAAAAGATCTTCGCCGCAGGGATGACCGAATGGCAACGATCCCATCGCGACGATGGTGGGTTGATCGCAAATGCAACCAGCCGGATCGACCGCAGCATGGATGTCGCCATCGCAAAAGAGGCTGAAACCCTGCAAAGCGGGCTGCCGGTTCTGGCCACCGTGGGATCGACGGCCCCGTTTATCGGATTGTTCGGGACGGTCTGGGGGATCATGAATTCCTTTATCGAAATCGCCGAACAGCAAAACACCAACCTTGCCGTGGTTGCGCCGGGCATCGCCGAAGCGTTGCTGGCGACCGGTTTGGGCCTAATGGCCGCCATTCCAGCCGTTATTTTCTATAACAAACTGTCCGCAGACAGTGATCGGATCGTGGCGGGCTTTGAAGCCTTTGCAGATGAATTCGCGACAATCCTAAGCCGACAGTTGGACAGCTAACATGGGCGCTGGGGTCATGAAAAAGGACGGGGGCGGATCACGCAGACGCCGTCGTGGTGGACGTGCCGTTCCAATGGCGGAAATCAATGTCACGCCGTTTGTGGATGTGATGTTGGTGCTGTTGATCATCTTTATGGTTGCCGCCCCACTGTTGACGGTGGGTGTTCCTGTCGAATTGCCCAAAACAGCAGCCAATCCGTTGCCCTCTGAACAAGAAGAGCCATTGACCGTCACCATAACGGCGGAAGGTGATATTCAAATTCAGACAACATCGACACCCGCCGGCGAGCTGTTGCCGAAACTGCGAGCCATTGCCGCAGAGCGTGAAGGCGACCGGGTGTTTTTGCGCGCCGATGGTGCAGTTCCTTATGCAGAAGTCATGAAAATCATGGGCGCTTTAAATGCCGGTGGGTTCTCTAATATCGGTCTGGTTACGGACATTGGTGGTCCTACGCTAGACGGTGAGGATCAGTGATCAGTGCAAATAGGATATGCCATATCCAGCTCCGCACATGCAGTTCTGATTGGAATTGTTTTGTTCGGGGGCGCGTTTCAGTCTGAACCGGAGCCGTTTGAAATAACCGAAGTGTCGGTTATTTCATCCGCCGATTTTGATGCGTTGACCTCTGCCCCCCAAGCGGAAACAGAAGTTGCATTGCCCCCGGCACTGGACCCTATTGATGAACCGGACGTGACGGAAACACCGGACGTCAGCCCGGCGCAAGACACGCCGCCACAGGCCAGCGCGCCTGATCAAGAAGACGTGCCAGACACACCAGAGCCGCAACCAGACGCCGAAGTGCAAGATGACGCGCCGCCGTCAATCACGCCTCCCGAAGAGGTCGTGGTCGCATTGCCCGAAGTGTCGCCTCGCCCAAAACCAAAGCCCATTGATCGCGTTGCACCCGATGCTGTCGAAACGCCATCCCCCGAGGCAACGCCTGATGTGGTTGAACAAGACAGCGTGACGCCTGACGATGCACCCAGCGAAACCGTCGAGGACGAACGAGAAGAAACAGCCCCCGAGGAAGCCGCGCCTGAGATCGTGACCGAGGCCGAAGAACCGGCATCCTCTGTCATGAAAACATCTGTGCGTCCTCCGTCGCGGCGCCCAAGCCCACCCAAAGAGGTCGCCGAACCAAAACCAGCCGTGCAAGCGGAGGAACCTGACGCTCCGGCGAAAGATGATGTTAATGATGCTTTGCAACAGGCATTGGGCGGCGCCAACGAAGACATCCCTCTTGGGCCTCCTTTGTCGACCGGTGAAAAAGAGGGTCTGCGCGTTGCGGTGCAAAACTGTTGGAACGTTGGTTCGTTATCGACAGAGGCGTTAAACACAACCGTGATTGTCGCTGTGTCTATGGCAGAGACTGCAAAACCGGTCAGTGGTTCTGTGCGTATGGTGTCTTTTGATGGTGGCAGTGCTGCTGCGGCCAAACAAGCATTTGAAGCCGCCCGGCGCGCAATATTGCGTTGCGGCGCTAAGGGTTTCGACCTTCCGGTTGAAAAATACGGACAGTGGAAAGAAATAGAAATGACATTCAATCCAGAAAGGATGCGGATCCGATGATTTTGCGTGTCTTGATGTATGTGATGGCGCTGATGCTATCGCTTCCTGCAGTGGCCCAACAAGGTCCGTTGCGGATCGAACTGACTGAAGGTGTGATCGAACCGTTGCCGTTCGCAGCGCCAAATTTCATCCCTGAAACACCACAAAGCGCAGAGATTGGCCAACAGCTGACCCGCGTAATAGCGGCAAATTTGGCGGGCACAGGTTTGTTCCGTGAAATCCCGGCTGCTGCGTATATCAGTCAAGTGACCGATTTTGCCGCCCCCGTGCAATATGCCGATTGGAAGGCCGTCAATGCTCAGGCGTTGGTCACCGGCAGCGTGCGCGTTCAGGGCGAACAGGTCACCGTCAAATTTCGCCTGTATGATGTGTTTTCGGGCGCTGAGATGGGGCAGGGCCTGCAACTGGCAGGAACTGTATCGGGATGGCGCCGCATCGCGCACAAAGTGTCCGATGCGATCTATGCTCGGATCACTGGCGAAGGTGGGTATTTTGACAGCCGCGTGGTTTACGTCAGCGAAAGCGGCGCGAAAAATGAACGCCGCAGACGGTTGGCCATCATGGATTACGACGGCGCAAATGTTCAATATCTGACAGACAGCGCGTCAATCGTCCTTGCGCCGCGGTTTTCTCCGACCGGAGACCGTGTGTTATACACCAGCTATGAAACAGGCTTCCCACGCATTTATCTGTTGGACGTCGGCAGCGTGCAACGCCGTGTCCTAGAAGAACAAGACGGCACCATGTCTTTTGCACCGCGCTTTTCACCGGACGGGCAAACCGTGGTGTACTCCATAAGCCAAGGGTCCAACACGGACATCTATGCGATGTCACTGGGAAATGGGCAAAGTCGACGCATGACCAACACACCAGCCATTGAAACAGCGCCCAGCTTTTCTCCGGATGGATCTCAAATCGTGTTTGAAAGCGACCGGTCCGGATCGCAACAATTGTACATCATGCCACTTGGTGGCGGTGAACCGCGCCGGATCAGCTTTGGAAACGGGCGTTATGGAACGCCGGTTTGGTCCCCCCGTGGCGACCTTGTGGCCTTTACCAAACAAACCAATGGACGCTTCCATATTGGCGTGATGCGCACTGACGGATCAGAAGAACGCTTGTTAACGGCATCCTTCCTAGACGAAAGCCCAACATGGGCACCCAACGGCCGCGTCATCATGTTTAACCGTGAAACCCAGGGCGCGTCCGGGCAATCATCCTTGTATTCGGTTGATATTTCAGGGCGAAATCTGCGTCCAGTTCGTACACCAGAAGGCGCATCAGATGCATCTTGGGGACCATTGCAGAACTGATGTGAAGTTCGTCAGAATGTGTTAATAGAGATTACGAACCCTTTACGGGTCAAAAAAGAGGCGAAGCAGCATGAATACTATTTTGAAATTTTCGATTGTGGTGGCGGCCCTTGGGGTATCGGCCTGTACTGACGCTGGCCGTTTCGGCAACAACGACGCCGACTCCGTCACACAAGGGGCCAATGGCGCCTTTGCCAATGATATCGCATCCGATCCCACGTCGGTCGCGTATTTCCAACAAACTGTGGGTGACCGCGTGTTGTTTGCAGTGGATCAAACAACTTTGACACAAGACGGTCAGTTCACCTTGCAGGGGCAGGCCACTTGGTTGAAATCAAACCCTGATTATACGGCCGTGATCGAAGGTCATGCCGATGAACAAGGCACAACCGAATATAACCTTGCATTGGGCGCAAGACGCGCAGACGCTGCACGGGCCTATCTCGTCAGCCAAGGTGTTTCGGCATCGCGCCTCAAGGTTGTCAGCTACGGCAAAGAACGCCCGCTTGAGATTTGCAGCCAAGAAGCGTGTTACGCCAAAAATCGCCGTGCCGTGACTGTGCTGGCCACTGGATTGACGAGCTAACATTATGCGATTGCGGTATTGGTCTTTCGGTTTGATCTTGTCGTGCCTGCTTCCCGTTACTGTCGGGGCGCAGGATCGCGAACAGACACTGGCAGATATTCGTCAGGAATTAAGCGTTCTGTATGTCGAAATTCAGAAATTGAAACGTGAATTCAACACAACAGGAAGCCCGAATGTCACAACCGGCGGTGGGACGACCTTGGATCGCATCAATTCGATCGAAACGGAATTGCAGCGACTGACCGGCAAGACTGAACAGTTAGAGTTTCGGATCGGCCGCATTGTCGAAGATGGGACAAGACGGATCGGTGATCTGGAATTTCGCCTTGTTGAACTGGAAGGCGGGGATCTTGGTCAGTTAGGGGAAACAACGACGTTGGGCGGTGACGCTGCCATCGCGACCCCTGCACCGGCACCAACGCAAACGGACCCGGTCCAAACCCCATCTGGCAACGCGCAATTGGCTGAGAATGAAAAGGCAGATTTTGAACGCGCCTCTTCATCTTTGGCCAATGGTGATTTCACCAACGCAGCACAGCAGTTCCAAGACTTTAACCTGACCTACCCCGGTGGCCCGTTATCGGTGGCCGCTGATCTGCGTCGCGGCGAAGCGTTGGATGGGCTAGGCGACACCCGCGAAGCGGCGCGCGCCTATCTCGAAGGCTTTCGGGCCGATCAACAAGGCCCATTGGCTGGCGAGGCGCTGTTTCGTCTGGGCCGTGCCCTTGGACAACTGGGGCAAACCAACGAAGCCTGTGTCACACTTGGAGAAGTTGGTATCCGCTTTCCCGGGGACGCTGCAGTATTGCAAGCACAGGATGAGATGCTGCGCATAGGTTGTGGCTAATTAATGAATGACAAGCTTTTTCGAGCTTTGCATGACGTTTTTAAGTCCCGCCCCCCAAAGCGTTTGGGAATTGCCGTTTCCGGGGGCGGCGACTCTGTCGCCCTGCTTTGCTTGGCCGCCGAATACGCCAAATCCCACCCTATCGAAATTCACGCAGTCACCGTGGACCATGGTTTGCGTCCAGCCGCCAAAGAAGAAGTCCGCGCAGTGACCAAACTCTGCGGTAATCTTGGCGTGCCTCATCATGTGGAATTCTGGAAAAACTGGTCGGGTGAAGGCAACTTGATGGCGCAGGCGCGCAATGCGCGGTATGACCTGATGTCCAGTTGGGCCCTCGAGAACGAAGTCGACACAATCGCCATTGCACACACAGCCAATGATCAGGCCGAAACCATGCTGATGCGACTTGCACGTGGATCCGGGGTTGATGGACTGACTGGTATGATGCCGCGCCGGATCTGGCAGGGGGTCACTTGGTTGCGCCCACTTCTTCGGATACATCGCCGGGATTTGCGCCTGTATCTTGAGCAACGAAATGTTACGTGGATCGAAGATCCGACCAATGAAAACCGCGATTTCGAACGCATTCGCATGCGCGACGCATTAAATGTGCTGGAACCACTCGGACTGACGACGGATACACTGGTCGATGTCGCATATAACATGTCCAAGGCGCGCGAAGCATTGGATTGGCAGACGTTTCTGGCCACACGCGATCTTGCCAAGGTCAGCCATGGGGCAATCGCTATTGATGTACGTCGCTACCGCACGCAGCAAGAAGAAATCGCAAGACGTATGCTGGTGCGCGCGTTGGCTTGGGTCTCAGGCCGCACCTATTCACCACGGCGGACAGCTGTGTTGGCGGCCATCGACTCGATCCGCGAGGGACGCAATGTGACCTTGGATGGATGTCACATCGTACATGCGACAGATTTAATTTGGATTTTCCGCGAATTTAATGCCGTGCGCGACACCACATCTATGGTCGGTGACAGCTGGGATGATCGTTGGACTGTGGAAGGCCCTGAGGACGATGATCGTTTGGTTGTCCGTGCATTGGGCGAAGATGGCCTAAAGCAGCTGAAAGACTGGCGAAAAATCAACTTACCACGCGAAGCACTGGCGTCTTCTCCTTCTGTGTGGGATGAGGGCGTTCTAATCGCCGCGCCAGTCGTTGGATTCGGTGAGGGATGGACAGCAGAGCTAGAAGGGGGCAATGACTCTTTCTATGCCGCTATTTTATCGCATTGAACCGCGGCGCATGATGTCTATCTTATCTACAAATCCCAAGCAGCCCTGTTTGGGAGTTACGCATTTAGGAGAGTTTCCTTGGGCAACGCACGCAACATAGCCTTCTGGGTCGTCCTGTTTTTGTTAATTCTGGCCCTGTTCAATCTGTTCAGCGGTTCCAACAACACGCTGCAAAGCCGTGAAGTCAGCTATTCTGAATTCGTGGATGATGTTGAAGGCGGATCCGTCAACACGGTTGTGCTGGATGGGGAACGTATTCGTTTCCGCCGCGGCGCAGAAGAATTCGTGACCATTCGTCCCGAAGACGCTGAAGTTACACAACTTTTGTTGGACAATGACATCCCGGTTCGGGTCGAGCAACAACAACAGTCCGGCTTCCAGACGTTCTTGCTGAACCTCTTGCCCTTCTTGTTGCTGATCGGTGTCTGGGTCTACTTTATGAACCGCATGCAAGGCGGTGGTAAAGGTGGCGCTATGGGCTTTGGAAAATCCAAAGCCAAGATGCTGACGGAAAAGCATGGGCGCGTTACATTTGACGACGTTGCTGGCATCGACGAGGCCAAAGAAGAGCTCGAAGAGATCGTTGAATTCCTGCGTAACCCTCAAAAATTCTCACGACTCGGTGGGAAAATTCCAAAAGGTGCGCTGCTTGAAGGCCCTCCCGGAACCGGTAAAACGCTACTTGCGCGCGCAATTGCAGGCGAAGCAGGCGTGCCGTTCTTCACAATTTCGGGATCAGATTTCGTTGAAATGTTCGTCGGCGTCGGTGCGTCCCGTGTGCGCGACATGTTCGAGCAGGCCAAGAAGAACGCACCGTGCATCGTATTCATCGATGAGATCGACGCAGTTGGCCGCCATCGTGGTGCCGGTTACGGCGGCGGCAACGACGAACGTGAACAAACGCTCAACCAATTGCTGGTCGAAATGGACGGCTTTGAAGCGAACGAAGGTGTTATCATTATCGCTGCCACAAACCGCAAAGACGTGCTTGATCCGGCGTTGCTGCGTCCGGGCCGTTTTGACCGCCAGGTCACAGTTGGCAATCCCGACATCAAAGGTCGTGAGAAAATCCTGGGTGTGCATGCGCGCAAAACGCCTCTGGGCCCTGATGTCGATCTGCGAGTAATCGCACGCGGGACGCCCGGGTTCTCTGGTGCTGATCTTGCAAACCTTGTGAACGAAGCGGCGTTGACCGCTGCACGAATTGGACGTCGCTTTGTCGCGATGGTCGATTTTGAAGCGGCCAAAGACAAAATCATGATGGGCGCGGAACGCCGGTCTATGGTTTTGACGCAAGAGCAGAAAGAAAAGACAGCCTACCACGAAGCAGGCCACGCGATTGTTGGCATTCACATGCCCAAATGTGACCCGGTCTATAAGGCCACGATCATTCCGCGCGGCGGTGCCTTGGGCATGGTGATGAGCTTGCCTGAAATGGACAAGCTGCAGATGTTCAAGGATGAAGCCGAACAAAAGATCGCCATGACCATGGCGGGCAAAGCCGCTGAAATCGCGAAATACGGCCCCGACGAAGTGTCGTCCGGTCCCGTGGGTGATATCATGCAGGCCAGCCAGCTCGCGCGGGCAATGGTCATGCGATATGGTATGTCGGACAAGGTCGGCAACATTGATTACCAAGAGGCCGCAGCCGGGTATTCGCCCAATGGCGGGGCAGGTGGGTTTTCAATTTCGGCTGAAACCAAGGCTCTGATCGAAAGCGAAGTCAAACGCATCATCGATGAAGGTTATGAGACAGCGGTAGGAATTCTGAAGGATAAGAACGAGGAATTCGAACGCCTTGCCCAAGGTCTGTTGGAATATGAAACGCTGACCGGCGAAGAAATCCAACGGGTGATCCGCGGTGAGCTGCCGTATGAAGAAGATGATGACGATGAGGGTGGCCCAGCCGTCAAGGAAGAGGAAAAGCCCAGCCTGACCGCAATCCCCAAAGCGCGCAAACGCAAGCGGGACGAAGGCGATGGTGGCTTAGAGCCTGAACCCACAGCCTGATCCATAGATCACTGCAAAATTGAAAGACCCCTCGGACCTGAAATCCGGGGGTTCTTTTTTTGCGCGTTACCCAATACGTCCTTCACCCAAAGAACGTCGTGGCACATAGTCAACGTGTACATAGCCTGAGAGGCGCTAAGTGACCTTATCGCCAACATTTTCCCGGCATAGGACACTAATCAAATTCACCTGCGCCACGTTTGACGCCAACCACTAAATTTGCATCGGTTGAAAATCAGGATATGTCTTTTGACGACGCTTGCTGCGAACAAAGATTAAAATCCACAAAAATTCGATAGCCCCCCTTGGACTCTGGCTGGATGGCTCTGGGGAATAGTGGGTTTGTTTGCGGCTATGGTCTATCTCATTGGCTGGTGTTTTCGCTTCGCACTGCCCCTCCTTTTTCTTTTTTCTGCACTCGCAATTGGGGCCCGCTTTTTCGCGGGCAGTTTCGATGCGTCTCTGGAAATATCCATTTTGATTTTGAGCCCTCTGTCCATCTGGTTTGTCCTCTGGCAGGTCTTCTATTTTGGTGGCCCCGCTTATAACGATCTTTTAGGTTCGACCGGCTTCTTTTTACAAAAGGCACATAGCCTGACACCAATGTCCGCCATAGCCATGGTGAGGCACAGACGGATGCAGGCAACGCGACAATGGTCCGGTTTTCTGAACTGGCTGTCATCGCGACTTAAACGCGACTGATCCTAATCCGCCCGCCTTTCCGAGATGAGTGTTTGTTGGACTGCAAAAATTGTTGTCGCTGCGATACTTGGCCCTCGAACACTCACTTCGTTTTGCGTTTTAGGACTCGGCAAAACGAAGTGAAATTCCAATCCAGACGAGCTAAGCTTGACGGTCGAACCAGAAATTAAGTCGTGATAGCTTGCCGTTTGAGCAGGGGAAGCTTTAAACCGGTGGCCCGAGATTTGCTACGATCAGGGAAAAAGTTCATCTCGGCTGAAACGTCCTCCGCTGATGGTGAAGTTTCCCAAAAAGCTGTGTCGCTTAAGACCGTGCAGCGCGATAAATACCGATTGTCGCTAAGAACGCTGACCGAAATAGACAACACGGTATCAGTTTGATTGTAAGGGGTCGTGCGTTACGCATTTTATGCGGTTGCATCTGCTTATACTGATCCCCCGACGCCTTTTGCCCCTGTAACCTTGTGCAACATCGGCGCGAGGGTGTGATGGCGAAAGACAAACCCGCTTTCTAGCAGTCGCGCTGGAACAACACGTTGGCCAGCCAACATCGTCTCACGTCCCAAATCGCCAAGCGCTCCGGAAAGCAACCAATGTGGGAAGCGTAGCAACAATGGACGGTTCAACGCAGTGGCCAGATCACGGGAAAACGCATCGTTGCGCACCGGTTCAGGCGCCACGGCATTCACTGGGCCCGAGATGCTCCGGTTTGCGATTGCGAACGCAATTACGCGGATCATGTCATCATGTTCAATCCACGGCATCCATTGTCTGCCATGCCCCATGATCCCACCCCCGCCAAATTCAAACGGAGTTAGTAGCTTGGCAAGCATCCCGCCATCGACACCCAACACAAGCCCGATCCGCAAGATCACGACCCGGACGCCATGAGCGCCGATTGGGACGGTCTCTTGTTCCCAAGTTTCGCAAACATCGTGGACAAAGGCAGGCTTTGCAGCTGCGTCCTCGGTCAGTTTGGTGTCATCACCGTCATCTTGCAGACCGTACCACCCCACCGCAGACCCATTGATCAAACACTCTGGCGTGTGATTGAGACGCGCAATCAACGCATGCACCGCACGGGTCATTTCAACACGCGATGCAATGATCTTTGTGCGTTTCTTTGCAGTCCAAAGTCCGCCGGCAACCGCGTCACCAGCAAGGTTTACGATGGCATCAAATTGATCATGATCGTCGATCATATCCAAATTTGATATCACGCGCACTGGGTGAGTTAGTTGATCAGCCTTGCGCACGTCGCGGGTCAAGACGGTGACGTGATGCCGCGCAGCAACAAGGGCTTCCACCAAACGCGTGCCGACAAAACCAGTGCCGCCGGTGATCAAGATATTCTGGCGCGGTTTCAGTGTCTCAACCAACGCAGCAGGGTCACCCCGATCAAGCCGGTCACTGCGTTCCGCCGCCAACAGATCACGTGCGCTAAAGACGCCAACACCGATGGCAGATAGGGTTGCCATAATACTCCACCAGCCATAACTGACGGGCACAAGCGCATTCGGCAAAAATGCCCATTCCCACAGATGAGGGGCCGCCAGCGCAAGGATCGCACCGTAGTTCAAAGCGAGTAAGGTATGGTTGATCCTCTCGGTCGCGGGCAGTTTGCGGGTCAGGTCCTCTTCGACAAAGTCCCAAAGTGTAATAAGCACTTCAACGGTCAAGACGGTGGCCAAGATGACGGTGAAGACCCCGTGTGGTTCCAGCCACGCAAAAGTCATGAAAATAAGGGCGTAAAAGAAGTTGCGCACACCATGCAGGCGCAACTCGTGTTTTTGTGAGGCGCGCCAGGCCAGACGCTCGGTCCCCTCATGATGCACAAGCGTATCGAATGCGCCCATAAAGACTTGAATTGAGATCAGGCTCCAAAGAATTGGGTTGTCCATTAGTTACTCTTTTCCATCATGAAAGATTGCGTCTTGGTAAATCATCTGCCCGAACAGACGGTGGTGTAGATCAAGAGAAAATCTGAATTGCCCACTGCCCATATCATGATGACCAATGACCAGAGCGCCCGGGCTTAGAACCTGCGGAAGACGCATGCGCCGTCCGAAGACTTGCAAGAAATAATGGTCACTCTTGAACAGCAGATCGCGCCCCTCGACACTGACCTTCAATGCCATGCCGATGCCGTAACCGATGTATTCTTCCAGGCCGGTCGGGCCCGCAAATCGCTTTGAACTGTGAACGACTTGCGGAAAGCCAGCCTTGCGCCCGTATTGCCTGATCCAGAATTGACCGCTTCCAGCGATATCTTCGGTCACGGTCACAACTGCGGGCTGGTCAACAGAGGACAAGTCATAGGGTAAAGGCGCGCCGATCATGCGGGTTGCATGCGCAAGAATGCGTCCAGCCAAGTTCATCTGCATCGAAACGACCTTGCCTTGGTAAGCGACGCTGACGCCCCCTTTGAGCCGCCGACCAAACCGCTTGCGCACCGCCGGGCGCAACCCACCCCAAGCGTCGTGCCCTGCCAATTTGGCAAATCGATCATCGGGATCGTGATAGATAGGGAAATTACTGATTTTCATTGTGTCATCTCATTCTGTAAAATCCTTAGCTTCTGTATAGACAGAAATGAAAAGGTGAAAAAAAGAGGCAATGGCCTATTCGGTCTTTTTCCCGGTGAGCTTGAGCAATGAAAAGACTTTGTCGCCCATCTTCATCAATGTATTCAACTTGGACTTTGGCACGTTTAACATTTGGGTGGACCACCGATCCGCGGTCGCGAGGAAGTCTTGCATTTCACGCATGCGCGCCAGAATTTTCGGGTCCAGATTGGGCTCGTTGACAGCCTGCTGTACGCAATTGTCGATGGCCGACATGGCCGGATCGATTTCACGCTCTTTGCGACCTTGGGCAATGCGCATCGCCATTTCCCATACATCCACCTCAGCGACAAAGTGCTCGCGGCGGTCGCCTGGCACAGGCACGCGGCGGATCAGCTTCCACCCCACCAGCTCTTTGAGCGAATTTGAAACATTGGAACGTGCAATCCCAAGTTGGTCCGAGATATCTTCAGCATTCAACGGGCTCACGCTGAGAAACAACAGCGCGTGGATCTGCGCCACAGAACGATTAACGCCCCATTGGCTGCCCATATCACCCCAATACAAGATGAATTGCGCTTTGGACGAAGAATCACTTATGTCAGCTATTTCTGTCATGACAGAAATAAACGATAATTCAGGATGAAAGTCAACTGGATCGATAGAACCTTCAACTCAGGACGAGCGTGTCTTCACAGATGATTGTGCCAACGGTCAGTTTGACCACCTGGCAAAGCCTTGCCAGTAGTTGCGACGATACCTTGGCACAATAGCGTCGTAACTAGCCCAACGGCTCTAAGATGGGACTGTGGATGTAGTTCGCATGACGTGCTGGCGTGCAGAATACAAATTGGCGAAATGATACCCACGGGCATTTTGCCGATCTGGAACTGACCATAAAACGCATCTAAGTCATTGTTTAATTGAAGCAATATGGTGCCCGGGGGCGGAATCGAACCACCGACACGAGGATTTTCAATCCACTGCTCTACCCCTGAGCTACCCGGGCAAATCATTGTTATTAACAATGATTTTCGCTTTGCGTTGATGCTGCGTCATTTCGATAGGATGATGCGTAACCAGCAAGGCGTGAAGCGCGTTTTGACGGCTTGCTCGCAGAGTGTCAACATGTGTTCAGGCTTTTTTGTATCTCAGATGAATTCTGGCCAAGGGATAGGCCTCTCTAGACTGAGTTCGATCCATGATGGGCGCGCAAAAGAGCGGTAACGTACTGAAAAATGTATATCGTTTTAGGTGGGGAAACGCGGTCTTTTCCATCAGTGATATAATTCGTTGTTAAAGCGCCATGATGAACGGTCTATTCGTTGGTTCGTTCGTAAAGAAGGCGTCAGATCTTTAGAGCGGTATGCGCATTGAGATTCACCGGTTCTGGGTCAGGCTTTCCTTGGGGGTCAGCTTGTCCCGTTCAAGCTCGGCCACGATTTTCTTGCGCCGTACATTCTCTGTCTTAAAGCTCCTATCTCAGGCACGCTCAGCCGATGCGCATCTCGGTTTCTGAATTGAGCTATGCAGTCTCAATGGAGATTAAATCCATGTCCGCTTGAGCGTTATGAAACGGATTAAGTCCAATCCAACACAACCTTACCAGAGCGACCAGACTTCATCTCAGCAAAGCCCGTTGCAAAGTCGGCTACGTCAAAGCGATGTGTAATGACCCGACTGACATCCAAACCGTTTTGAAGCATTGCGATCATCTTGTACCATGTCTCAAACATCTCACGGCCGTATACGCCTTTAATGGTAATCGCCTTAAACACGATATGGCTCCAATTCACCGGCGATTGGCCCGGTGGAATTCCGAGCATTGCGATCTTCCCACCCATCACGAGGGCTTCGACCATCTGATCGAGAGCCACTTGATTGCCGGACATTTCAAGCCCGACATCAAACCCTTCGGATAGACCGAGTTCATGGGTTACATCGTTGAGGTCCTCGTTAGTGACATCCACTGTGCGAACGGTCGGGACCACGTGTTCCGCCAAGGCCAAGCGATCCGCGTTTATGTCGGTCAACACCACATTGCGCGCACCTGCATGGCGAGCAACGGCAGCGGCCATGATCCCAATGGGCCCGGCGCCTGTGATCAGCACGTCTTCCCCCAATAAATCAAAGCTGAGGGCGGTGTGGACGGCATTGCCTAACGGGTCCAAAATCGCGCCGATTTCATCAGGGATATCATCAGGAAGCGGGACAACATTGAACGCGGGCAGCTTTAAGTACTGCGCAAATGCCCCTTGTTCATTTACACCAATACCCCGTGTGCCAGGATCGAGATGGAAGTTTCCAGCCCGCGATTGACGGCTGTCGTTGCCAACCAAATGCCCCTCGCCAGAGCATCGTTGCCCAAGGGTGAGGCCAGTGACATTGCGGCCCAGCTCCACGATCTCGCCCGCAAATTCGTGGCCGGTGATCATCGGTACAGGCACCGTTGCCGCCGCCCATTCATCCCAGTTCCAGATGTGGATATCGGTGCCGCATATCCCCGTTTTGTTGATGCGGATCAAAACCTCATCTGGTCCGATTTCCGGAACAGGCGCGTTGACCATCCACAACCCTTCTTCAGGTTTGGATTTGGCAAGCGCGGTCATTGTGTTGGTAGTCATGAGATTATTCCCAAATCACGGCCCACTTTCGCAAAGGCCGCCAATGCACGATCAAGATCATCAGTGGTCAAAGTCGCATTCATCTGAGTTCGAATGCGGGCTTGTCCACGCGGTACCACAGGGAAGAAAAAGCCCGATACATAGACACCTTCGTCAAACAATCCCGATGCCATTTGCTGCGCCAAATGCGCCTCGCCCAACATGACAGGAATGATTGGATGTTCGCCGGGCAACAATTCAAACCCGAGCTTGGTCAGACCTGCACGCCAATGAGCAGCGTTTGCAAACAGCTTGCTTCGCAGATCAGCGCCGTCTTCAACAAGACGAATGGCTTCAATGCCCGCCGCTACAATCGACGGCGGCAAGGAATTGGAAAACAGATAGGGGCGTGCGCGCTGGCGCAACAGGTCGATCACCGGTTGCGGGCCTGCAATATAGCCGCCAATCGCGCCGCCGAGCGCCTTGCCCAGTGTGCCGGTTAGGATATCCACATCCACATCAAAATGGTCTGGCGTGCCAGCGCCGTTTGGCCCCATAAAACCCGTCGCGTGACAATCATCGACCATGACAACCGCGTCGTATTGATCCGCCAAAGCCCGAATTCCGCGCAGATTGGCCAAAGTGCCATCCATTGAGAAAACCCCATCGGTGGCGATCATGATATGACGCGCACCAGCCGCTTTGGCGTCCTTCAGCTTGGCTTCAAGATCCGCCATATCATTGTTCGCATAGCGAAACCGTTTCGCCTTACACAGACGGATACCGTCGATGATCGACGCATGGTTCAGGCTATCAGAAATGATCGCGTCATCGGCCCCAAGCAGTGGTTCAAAAACACCGCCATTGGCGTCGAAACACGCGGCAAACAGAATTGCATCATCCTTGTTTAAGAACGCGGCCAATCGTTGTTCCAAAATCCGATGGCCGTCTTGGGTGCCGCAAATAAAGCGAACGCTCGCCATGCCAAACCCTTGTTGATCCATTGCCCCCTTGGCTGCGGCAATCAGGTCAGGGTTATCGGCAAGACCAAGGTAATTGTTGGCACATAGATTGATGACCTTACGACGTGCAACTGACACTGTCCCAGCTTGGGGCGATGTAATCAGGCGCTCTCGCTTATAAAGGCCCTCGGCCTCAATTTGGGACAGGGTGTCGGTGATGTCGGCAAGAAACGCGTCGGGCATGGGGTATCTCCTTCAATGCCCAATATCTGCCATAGTGGATTTTATTCCACAATAACATTATTCCACAATAACGTACAATTTTCCGTTAAGTCGATCTATCTGCTGATTTTACAATAAGAAAAATACGGGCCGTTTCGCTCATCGCTGCAATATCGTGGGGCACATCAGCGGCATATCGGGCCGTGTCACCGGTATTTACTTCGGTTGTGACAGAGCCTGACGTCACGCGAATCTGCCCTTCAAGCACAGTCAGATGTTCAATCGCGCCGCGTGCATGGGGTTGGCTGTTCAGCCTGCCTTGAGCGGTGAATGAAATATCATAGACCTCATGCCCGCCGGCTTCCTCAGGCGGAGACAGGATCGCGATACAACAACCATTCCCCATGTTATCGATCGTGGGCACATCATCCGCCTTCAAAACATCTATTTTGTCGCCTTTAGCGCCGTGTTCCAGCAATCCCGCGAAATCAACATTCAGCGCACGGGTCAGGTTCCACAACGTCGAAATGGTCGGGCTGCTTTCACCGCGTTCAATCTGGCTCACCATTGAACGCGATACACCACTGAGGTTTGAAATCGCCTCGAGCGAAAGCCCCTGCGACTTACGGGCTTCCTTCAAGCGTGCAGGGAGGGCGGCCAAGATAGTGTTTGCTTTTTCCGTCATGATGGAAACTTATCCACGATTGTCAGGTTTGCAAACGCCAAAATTCAGCGTGGTTACAACGGGCGGGTGGGGCGCGCTGGCGTGGCGTTGATACGGAAATTGAAAGCAGCTTAGGTTTTACCGGTGCGCCTCTCTCAAAATGAAGCCATGAGCTATGCACCAAAGACCGAAACATGGGCAAAGCGCCTTTCGTTGAAATTTTACAACTGTCTGCGCTCACCTAACATCGTCCTTATGGTCAGCACGCAAAATGATCGCGCGACTTCATGTCTTTGTAAGACAGCGTTATGACTTTTTCGAGGACCTCAAGATCAACATCTGCAAGCTTATTTATGTAAACGCATGAGACAGCAGATTTATGTTTCCCAAGCTTTGATAGCAATTCTGGATAGTGCTCGGTTCCTGAAGTTAGATAAACGACAAGATTTGCCTTTCTAGGAGAGAACCCTGCAAGAAAGCTACGCCCTTCGTGGCCACTTTCGTATCGATAATCATAGGCATCAAAACCGACCATAGTGCCCCAAAGCACAGGTGGATGACCCGAAACACGAAAGTAGAGATCAATAAGGGTTTCGCTATCCGTCCTACGCGTTTTATTCTCAATCGCCTCAAGGAAATCGCGCACTTCTTTAGGGATTTCGGCCATTTTGAATAACACCTCATAAACGCGTGTTGCGCGGTTTGACTTTTAGCAGTCACCCAATCGACGCCCTTGGCCCGTGAAGCGGGCGGTTGATGTGCCGCCTGGGCCTGTAAATCGCATCGTTGCGCCAAGGGTATAGGTTGTCGTTGTGTACCTTGCCTCTAAACGCCCAGTACCGTGCGCGTTGTCTTCGGGGTAGACACACGTCATGTCCGCAGACCCACTGCCGATCAACAAAACCTCGTTAGAGCTCGAGCATTGTCCACCGCTAATCTGGTTGATGATGTCGTTCGTCGTCAAGTTAGACTGGGCTTCGCTCAGGCAGAATGTTTCGGTTTCTTGGTTCACGACACCCGCCGGATCAACTTCGAGAACAACCGAGTATTCCCAAAGCCCAGCGTCAAGATCGACGGTTTGTCCATTTACAGACTGTGCGGGGAGCAAGAACGCCGGAGCGATTATAGTCATAAAGTATGTGCGCAAGATCTCATCCCCTTTTGAAAGTGAAGCGTCTTGTTTGCCAAAACGGTTGTTAATTGGCGTCTTAAAACTGAGAGAAAAACGCCCAGCCTTCGTCGGCAGCGTTGATGTCGCGTGACACCCGGCCGACCAATCGTCTGGGTAAGAACTGTCGCCCGGACGGCCACGTATGCCCGCCGCCCTTAACGGTGTAATGGCGCAGCGGCGCACCTGAACATGACCAATCGCGCAAGGTTACAGATACACCGTCGTTGGGCCTTTGATCATAAGTACTCGAACGCAGCTTATTGCCACATCCGTTTCTGTTTTGCCAAAGCGCCATGGTTTGTTCGGATGACAAAACAACATCGCGCCGCTGGCCCAGAACTGTGATTGTGCCCCCATTAAATGGCACCTGTGGATCGTCTGTCCCAGAGACCAAAGCCACCCCAACGGGCGGACCGGATCGACATTCATTCACCATGTATTTTGGCAGATTTGTAGCCACGGGCATGATGGCCGTGATCTGTCCGGGTAAATTACATGCTAGATAAAAAGATGCTTGCGCCCCCCGGGACAACCCCGTCGCAAAGATGCGGCTTCGGTCAATCGGAACCGTTTGCGCTGTCTGGGCAATGAGGGTTCGAAAATAGGCCAGATCATTCACCCGCTGATCCAAAAGGGCAGAGGCTGCGCCCTCGCCAAAATCCCACATGCGATCGACGCCTTCGGGGTAGACGACAAAGAACCCGTGCCGGTCCGCAAGCGTATTCCAGCGGCTTCGCGTTATGCGCATCATACCTTGTGCGGTTCCGGCACCTCCATGGATCACCATCACCAGTGGCCGCGGCCCATTTGCCGCCGTCAACCCCGATGGTCGGTATAAAATAAAGCTGCGTTTCAACCCATCCAGATTAAAAACCTGCGTATGCGCGCGGCCTTGTTGCGCTTGCACCGGTTGTGGCGGGCACAGGACGACGAAACACGCAACGATACAACTAACAAGGAGCAGATTGGCATGACGTAGCATAGGTGACCTCCCTAATGACGTGTCGATCAAACTGATTGATCAACGACTTTTACCCGTTCCCTTAATCCTCTTCGGTGACCACGGCCTCAAGTATGTCGCCGGGTTGGCAGTCAAGGGTCGCGCAGATCTTGGCCAGTGTTTCAAATCGAATGCCTTTGACTTTGCCAGACTTCAAAAGGCTGATGTTTTGCTCAGTAATTCCGACAGCCAACGCCAGATCGCGCGACTTCATTTTTCGCAGTGCGAGGACGACGTCGAGACGCACCACAATCTCGAGGTTGCTCATACAAACGCCTTGTTTTCAGAGGCAACTTCCGACGCTTCGCGCATCGCCCAGCCGATCATAAGAATGAGGCCACCAGACACCGCAAAGAAGTACATTTCGCCGTTAAGGTTGAATGAAATTGACCGTTCACCGGGCGGATTGCTGAAGCTGAGCAAACCAGACAGCATTGGGCTCATTAACAATCGTACGACCGCGACAAGGAGAAAACCTTGACCGATGCGCTGAATCAAAAAGGCGCAATGTTCAGTGAGAATTTCGCTTTTGCGATAGTTCCCGAAAAGTTCGCGCATGAAATTTAGCGTGAACATCAAGATGATGAGCGGGATGAGCATAATTCCGATGGCGAGATATAGCTGCAGCGGCGTTGTTGACGATGGCACCACGTGGTTTTCCAGCGCAGTGTCCAAGGCCGCGGGTGTAATCGGGGTCTGGAAAAGACCTACGACGACCAAAACGGGAATAACAATCAGACTGATGGCCGTGACCCATTCCAGCACCTGCGCCCATTTTTCGACTCGGTTTAGGCGATGCATACTTACCCTTTCAAACAATTAATTTAATGTAAAACGATAAAAAGTAATTGTCAAAGGTAATTTTACTCTCAATGCTGCACCACCCTACGTCGCCTTTTCAACTTCAGCTTTGGTCGTCACTGTTTTGGTGCAGGATAGGGCCTTGCGATCAGCAACTGGAACCTCAGCCTCCGCAGACGTCCTCAGCCAACACCAGCCCGTTCCCAAATGTGGGATCATGTCCTCGCGCGCCTAGGTCTGTGCTCTTGCCTTTTAACCTGTTGCGAACCTGTTCGATGCTGGGCTTGTTCTTGAGCGAGCCGTCGGCCACCAAACGGGCAGTCACAAGCGGTGTCGCAATCGACGTACCTGATACGAAACGCGCGCCGTTGCCTGAATTGACCAGGATATCAACGCCGGGTGCTGCAATATCAACATGCGGTCCGCGTACGGCATTGCGATAGATGTTGCCGTTGATATCAACGGCTGTCACCGCGATCACGTCCGAAAAACCAGCCGGATACATCGGTTCTACGTTCGGGCCATTATTTCCAACGGCGGCAACAAGGATCATTCCATTTGCCGTTGCGCGCTCAACGGCCAGATCAAGAAGCTTGTTATAAGGCCCGGCCAGCGCAAGGTTCACAAATTGCACGTTCTGTTGGGCCAGCCAATCCAGCGCTTTGATCAACGCATCAGCCCCGGCCACTAACCCTAAGTTTTCTTCTTGGCCAAACACGTTGGCAGCATAGAGCGTGACATCCTGCAATCTGTTTGCATCCACTAAAACGGTCGCGACATCTGTACCGTGAGCGGTGTCGCCTGCTGTGCCCTCGAAAAACCGCCGCGTGATGACACGGGCAGGTGCCAGAGACGGTGATGACGTGTTAAGCCCTGTGTCGATCAGACCAATGGGCGACTGTGCACGACACCCGTCATCTGGCCAGCGCATCATTGCATTGGCGTATTCTAACGAGGCAGCGCCGCTTGATTGCTGCTGTAACCGATACGCATGATTGATCCCCACGACAGAGCCCGGAACGGCCGCTTCGAGCTGTTCAATGGCCTCAACCCCTGTCACATCAGGAGGCATTTCAAAGGTCAGCATCGTTAAGCCAAGCGCGCCCAGGGTCGCCGTCTCCAACTCCCTGTACCCTTCGGCGCTGGCCGCGGCGCGCGTTGCTTGCTCGTTTTCGGCGTTAGACACCAACGCGATGACCTTGCGCGCATGCAGGATATCTGCGGCTCCTGACGCCCTGTTTGGTGCGTCCGTGGGGGCGACACAGCCTGACAAGACAAAGATCAAAAGACTGAGTGCCGCTAAGATGTGTGCGACAGACTTTACTTGATTCATAGCACGCTCCACCGAGGATCTGTGGGCCGACCGAAATGCCACCCTGCACAAGCTGTGTCGTATGCATCGACAAAAAGGTTCAAAAAGAGCATTTAGTGACAGAGCACAAATTTAAAATAGTTTTGAACCCTCTTTGCAGATCATGCGACAAAGCAAGGACCGCTGTAAACGTATGGACTGTAGAAAATGGATCGCGACGACAAAATACTAGCTTACCTACAGGGAAAACTGTCATCGGCAGACCATGCGCGTTTTGAAGACGAGATGGCAGCGGACGCAACGCTTGCAGATGAAGTTGCGGTGATGCGATCTGTGCAAGCTGAACTGGCCGACGGGCCAAAGATGCCCAATCCAGATCAGGGGTGGACGCGCTTGTTGGCGGCCATCAATGAACCGGCGCGTCCAGCCAATGAAAATCGCCGGCCTTGGCTGCAAGTGGCGAAATATGCGGCAGTGGCCAGTATTGCGATTGCGGTTTGGCAAGTTGCGGCCGTGCCGCGTCTTGGCGGCCCGCAGGCGACAGAACCATTTCGCGCCGCAACCGAAACGTCAGATGCGGTCACGTTGCAAATCAAGTTTGCAGATGGCGCGCAGATCGAAGACATCGTCGCGTTGCTTGAACCCTTGGGCGCAACCCTTACAGGCGGACCAAGCGCGCTTGGCATTATACGTGTCTCGTTCCAAGATGATGACATGCGCCAGCAAGCGCTTGTGGCATTAGAAGCGCGCACCGACCTTGTTGAATTCGCCCTAAAGCAGTGATTTAGCGGCGCAGGCCCATTTCAAGACACCGCATCAACGCCTGTTTGGCGTGAAATATGCGGGTTTTGATCGTTCCCACTGGAATCCCTTCAATTTCGGCGATTTCGGGATAGGTGAGGTCTTCCATAAAGGCCAAACGGATCACGGTGCTTTGGACCTCTGATAGTTTGGACAGGCACCGGTGCAGCCGGCTAGAATCCGCGGCAGCAATCGCGGCGGCTTCAGGATTTGGGGCCGTGTCAACAACCTCGGGGATTTCCTCAACAAAGCTAAGTTTGCCGCGCTTTCGCAACGCATCCACAAGCTTGTTACGTGCAATCGCAAAGAGCCAGGTTTTCACCGATGAGCCGCCTTGAAAGCGCGCAGCCGTGCGCCAAACATCCAGCATGGTGTCTTGCACGCAATCCACGGCAAGGGTCGCGTCCCCACATCGCCCCAACACAAAGGCATAAACCGCGTCGTTATAGTGGAGATAGAACGCGTGCATTGCGCTTTTATCACCCGTTCCGATGCGCCGCATGACGTCTTTCTCATCCATTCGATTTCCTGTGGGCATCTCGGTGCAAGGTTTGTGTTAAATGGTTAACTCCGAGGGTTCAAAGGAACAATCGGCCTGAGCATGAACTAGCTGACAATTAACTTGTTTCCAAAACTGAGCTGAGAAACCGCAAAACACAAGCGGTGCCCTCCGTTTAAAAAAATAAAATTAAATTTGAACCATAACGCGAACCGGTACGACCAACGGTTATCTCACTGGTTGCTGAGTTCCAAATGTGAGGCTTTTTTATTCGAAGGAGCGTCCGGGTGGCAGACGGTGATTTTGAAACGAAAACCGATAAATGGATGGAGAATCCCATGCTCGACTTTAATTTTTTCAATTTCTTTTCCAAAGGCCTCAACATTAAAGGGTCCGATGCTGGCGAATTGATCTTTGGATCGTTTGGCGATGACAAGATTGCCGGAAAAGGTGGCGACGATCTTATCTTTGGACTTTTTGGCGATGATAAAATCAAGGGTGATGGCGGCGATGACACTGTCTTTGGTGGCGTTGGTCATGACACGCTGGAAGGTGGCGAAGGCGTGGATGCCCTGTATGGCGGCATTGGCGATGACGTGATTGTCGGCAACACTGGCAACGACCAGATGTTTGGTGGACTGGGCGATGATATGCTGGTCTGGAACAATGGCGACGGCTCTGACCTGATGATTGGCGGCACTGGCTATGATCAGGTGCAGGTCAATTTCAACACTGATTTGGTCAATGATGATCTGCAAAACAGCGATGTGGCGGAATACTCTGTGACAGAAGAAGGTGTTCAATTCGCCCGCATTGAAGTGAACAACCAGACAGAACGTGGCCTGTTCCAATTGGACATTCGCGAAACGGAGGTCCTTGAGACAAATTTTGGCGGTGGCGAAGACACCGCAGTGATCAAGGACGACGTGTTGGACAAAATCGAGCTGGATCTTGATGGCGGGGCGGGCATCGACACGCTTGATGCGTCTCAGGCCAGTGCTGGCATCGATGTGAATTTGGCCAAGGGTAAACTGGACGATTCAACCGCTAAGAACTTTGAAAACGTTATTGGCACTGAATTCGACGACGTCATCAAAGGCGATGCAAAGGACAATGTCGTCTCGGGACTTGGCGGAGAAGACCTGATCCGCGGTCAGGCTGGCGATGACACTCTGGTTGGTGGCAAAGGCGACGATAAAGTCTTTGGCGGCAAGGGGGATGACAACCTTGTCTGGAACAATGGCGACGGTTCTGACCTGATGAACGGCGGCAGTGGCTATGATCAGGTACAGGTCAATTTCGACACGGATTTGGTCAATGATGACCTGCAAAACAAGGATGTTGCAGAGTTTTCGGTGACAAACAAAGGCGTGCAATTCGCCCGGATAGAAGTCAATGATCAGACAGAGGCGGGCTTGTTCCAGCTTGATATCCGCAAAACAGAAACGCTTGAAACCAACTTTGGCGACGGTGACGACACCGCAGTGATCACGGACACTGTGCTGGACGAAATCACGCTTAATCTGGATGGCGGCGAAGGCATTGACCTGCTGGATCTCAGTCAGGCGGCGAATGGTGTTGACGTTAATCTAGGAACTGGCGTCCTCGACAACGCCGCTTATCCTCTTGCCGAAGCGTCTAGCGCAATCAACTTTGAAAACGTCACGGGCACTGCGTTCAATGACAAGATCACAGGCGATGATCAGGACAACGTCATTCGCGGCGGCGCAGGAAATGATGTGATGGCGGGCGGCGAAGGCGCGGATACCTTTGTCTTCTTCGAGGAAGACATCGGCGTCAACATCATCACTGACTTTGAGTTCGGCGTGGACAGCATCGAATTTGTCACCACTGATCCTAACGTGACAACTGACAATCTGCTTGGGAATTTGACCCAGGTTGACGATCACGTTGAGCTTTCGCTCAACAACAAGGTCATCACATTTGAGGATGCTTTGGTCACAGACTTTACCGTCGACGATTTCACGATCGCCTAAGTCTTTTGTATGTCGACGGTATGCGGCCCCGCCAGTTTTACGCTGGCGGGGTTTCTTGTTGTCAGGCGGGGGCATGTTGACTCCGAAAGAACGGGCGGGTTCTGGCGTATTTACATGCAATCAGCCGCTTTACGCACCAATGTGATGCATAGATGTGATGCAGCGGGGAACATCCACCGCACCCAACAGCGAGCGATTCTTAGAAATCAGAGACTTAGAAGAAAGTTGGCTGGGATGGTAGGACTCGAACCTACAACCTTCTGTACCAAAAACAGATGCTCTACCAATTGAGCTACATCCCAACGTGCGGCGTTAGTTAGTGTGCTGCTGCGAAACGTGCAAGCACAAATTCATGAGAATCTGCCGCTATCTTTCTTCTTTTTGCTCTGAGGGCCGTCAATCACCAAAATCAGCTTCGCCATTGACGCCTCTGGGGCCCTTGGGTCACGATGGAAGGATGCGAAATTATCTTTGTGCATTTCTGTGTCTGGGCACGCCCGCTTTTGCCGATGGGTGCCATGATTTGTGGTTTACCCGCAATCTGGTGATGGATCGGGCTGGGTTTTGTTTTGGAACTGAATTGGGGCAGGCGGTGTTCGACAATCAGGACTGCATTGGCAAAACAGTCAGCTTGGCGCCGGAATGGTCGCAATTTGTGTCGACCGTGCAATCGTTGGAACAGCAATTCCAATGCCGCGTGAACACTAATCAGACCGAACTGTTGCTTGATGATGCCTGGGTGCGCCGTCAATTGGCGCATCTTCCCATCGCTGATGAATTAGAATCAGCCTGCATCGGGTATAATGGCGCACCGCGCCCCGTGCTCAGCGGTCAGGGCCAAGGATACCCCGTCACCGGCTACATCAGTGCAGGGGACAATATCAGCTATGGCCATTTGCCAAACGGGAATTGGATTTACGTTACATATTCCGGCCCGGATTGGGTCGTGAAAGGTGGCGGCTGGATGGATTCAGACGTCACCTTTCACGAATGCAATCAATGGGCCGGCTAAGCATTTTTACTCGGCCGGGACAGCGGTTTTGCGTCCACGTGCACGTTCCACCATCATTTGATACTCGGTCGGGACGTCCTTTAAGGACAGCACGCCAATAACCGTACCCACACGATCAATAACCGGCAAATGTGCTTCGACATGGTCGATCATGGTTGCGATTGCCTGCGACAAAGAGCTGTTCAACGCAATGGTGGTTGTCACAGGGGACATGAACTCAGTTGCAAACTGATGGGCGAGGATTTCTTTTGCCTGAAATTGCAACATCGTGACATCGTTACGCTTAATCAAACCAACCAGACGCCCTGAATAAACCACCGGGATGGCCCCAACATGATGCGTGCGAAACAACCTACAAACAACGTTCATGCACGCATCTGGTGCCACTGTCACATGAACCTTTTTACCAATAACATCTCCAATTGAGCGGGTAATCATTTTAAATCTCCTTAAAAATATAAGGACACGTTAATCGGTTCTTGCAAAAAAGAAATTGGGGGTATTCCTGACCCTCTATGCGTCTGACGGATTGCCTTGGATCGACCCGCATGGCACGACTAGGCGTATGATTACATCACCCAACGGCACCCCGCTTTCATCCCTTACCTTTGGCGCAATGCAATTTGGCGGCGGGGCGGATGCACAGCAATCGCACGCGATGTACCAAGCGGCGCGTGATGCGGGATTGACCCATTTCGACACCGCCCACGTCTATACCGGTGGCGCGTCAGAAACGCTGTTGGGGCAGTGCATCCAACCCGAACGCGATGGGCTGATCATCGCCACCAAAGCGGCCTATGACGGCGGCTCCGGGCGCGCGAATATCCTCGAGTCGCTGGAAACCTCCCGTCAGCGTCTGCAGATCGACGTGGTCGATATCCTGTACCTGCACCGATTTGACCCAGACACCGATCTGAAAGAAAGCTTTGACGCGTTGGCCGATCTGCAATCGCGCGGGTTGATCCGATATATCGGCGTGTCGAACTTTGCCGCATGGCAAGTGGTCAAGGCTCAGTGGATCGCAAGCAGCTTTGGCACCCGCATCGATATCGTCCAACCAATGTACAATCTGGTGAAACGTCAGGCCGAGGTCGAAATTCTTCCGATGTGCGCTGATCAAGGCATCGAAATCGCGCCCTATTCGCCGCTGGGGGGCGGGTTGCTGACCGGGAAATATGCGACCGGCGGAACAGGGCGTTTGACCACAGATGATCGTTATGCTGCCCGGTACGGGCTGGACTGGATGCACGACACCGCAAAAACCCTGACGGCGTTGGCCAAGGACAAAGGCATGGATGCATCGACCTTGGCCGTTGCCTGGGCCATGGCGCACAGCGCACGACCACGCCCGATTGTGTCGGCGCGATCTGTCTCCCAACTTGAACCGTCGCTTGCCGCGTTGAATACCCCAATGACGGCCGACCTCTATGCCGAAATCTCAAAGCTGTCTCAGACACCACCCCCAGCAACAGACCGAATAGAAGAACAAGAATGATGGATGTCATCGTCATCGGTGGCGGCATTGCAGGCATATCCGCTGCCGCCCGCCTGTCGCCCCATGCCAAAACCCTTCTGATCGAAGGCGAAAGCGCCTTGGGATACCACGCATCAGGGCGATCCGCTGCCGTGTTTGAGGAAAACTATGGCGCCCCCGCAGTATGTGCACTGAACCGGGCCAGCGCGTCCTTTTACCGGGATGGCGGATATTTGACGCCGCGCGGGCTCATGATCCTGTGTAAGTCAGGCGAAGACGCCGCGTTCGAAACAGACATGGCCAAGCTGCAATGCGATGAAATATCGATGCAACGCGCGCGGGCTCTTGTGCCTATCCTGTCCGATCAGGTCACCCGCGCCGCCTATCAAACCGGGGCCGAAGACATCGACACAGACAAACTGATCCAAGATTTCGCGCGGATACACCGCTCAAACGGCGGCGAAGTTGTCTTTAACAAACGTGTCACGCGGTTGGAAAAGCACGCAAACGGGTGGCGCGTCATCTGCGGCACAGACCAATTTGACTGCGCGCAAGTGGTGAATGCCGCAGGCGCATGGGCCGACCAGATTGCGGACATGGCGGGCCTCACACCTTTGGGCATCGTACCCCATCGCCGCTCCATGGCGCGCGTCCCAGCCCCCGAAGGATTGGATGTCACCGGCTGGCCGGTTTTCTTTGGTCCGGGCGAAACATGGTACGCCAAACCGGATGCCGGGAAACTCATAATCTCCCCCGCTGAAGAAGACCCCGTCGAACCCCAAGACGCCTGGGCCGATGACATGGTCCTGGCCGAAGGGATCGACCGCTATCAGGGCTACGTGCGCACCGAGGTCACGCGGCTGGACACGTCTTGGGCGGGTTTGCGGTCATTCGCGCCGGATCGCTGCCTTGTGCTGGGCCCAGATCCCTCAGACCCAAGTTTTATCTGGAGCGCGGGGCAAGGCGGCTATGGCTTCAGCACAGCGCCCGCAGCAAGCCAGCTGGTGGCCGATCTCACGCTACAACGCTCTGTGGACATGGCGGGCGACGTTCTGGCGGCACTGACACCGGACCGCCTGCGCGCGTGACGCTCACAACCACGTGGCGTCGCCCATATCTGGAGCGTCGCGCAGCTTTGACTGGATGCGGCGGATGTTCTGTCTCCGATCAATGGCCCGCGTCATACAATACGGGCCCAAACCGGACCTACATCGAGACCTTGGCCAAGGTCCGCTATGCGGACGAAGCACCATTTCGCTGCGGCTGCACCGATGACCGCTTTGGTGCATGGCGAAGATTAGCTTGACGCTAGGCAATTTGCGAATCTATTTGTCACATTAACGGGGCTTACACCAACCAGCGAACAGTGACGCCTTCCGCAAATCTTTGGGTAGAAGTCCGAAGGAGGTCGAAAGTGAATAAAACGAACATGCAGCGCTTAACGAGCTTTTACCTAGGTGCGCTTCTCGCATTTATATCTGTTCCTGCCTCAGCGGACTGTATTGATCTAACAAAAGGTAGTTCTTTCAGCCTGACGCGAGATGAACCACGTTTTGAAGTCACCAATACGGTTTCGGCCGACGGTTCGGTCATTGAAGAAAGAGAGATGACCAGGAATGGCTCTTTTGAAAAAATAACGACGACTTACTGGAACGGTGTAATCGCCGTAGACAGAATAACCTCATCCAGCCATGTCCAGCTAAATATGAGCGAAGATGCAAAATTGGCTGATCTAAGCGAAATTGGCAAATCCTACAGTTTCCCAGTCTCAATTTTCGTGAATGGAAACGAAGTTGACCGAGGGGCATTCATCATAGAAACAGTCGAAAACACTGCGTTGGAGTTGGGAGGATGCCGATATTCCGTTATGGTCGTGCGCACCAGCATAAACCGAAACAACGGTGCTCCGATCAACGAAGAAGCTCTGCTTAGTCTGGATGCGGGCATGTTGTTGGGGAATGTTGCCATGACGCCGGACTGGCAACCCAAGCATGGTGTATTCTTTGACGACATCAAAGCGAACTAATTTCAGGCAATGTCAGTGGCATGTTGCTCGTTCATAGCAATAGCGCAATGACGATATTCGACACCCTGTTCGTTTGCTGGACTAGTCGAAGTTCCTCTGCGCAACTTGGATTTTCAGAAACGAACGCCACCCTTCTTCTGGTCGAAATGCATGGTCAAACGACTTGTCGTTCGATAGCCGATAGCTGTCATACCAACGTCGAAACTGCATATTAATCTCAAGAAGCTCATCTACGCTTTCAGGAGGCATAATCCCATCCACTCGACTCGTGAAGCAGTCTCTGACCTTGCGCATAAGTTTGTCTACCTCTTTGCAAGACGATTTGTCTTCGCGCCCTTGGTAGAATTCATACGCTTTGGCTCCCGCAATTGCAGTTTGATAAAACATCTTAAGGTGTTCACGGCGACGCATGTTTCTAAACATACCGAACAAAATTACCATTCTCCTCAACGTTCATGCACACCTTTGGGAATGTGCCTCGGCTTCAAAATTTATTGGGCTTCTTTACGTCAATATCGATATTTCTCGATAGCTTGGTGGCCGAGTGGTTGCAACACGGCTAACAAGCACTCTCAATCACTGTCAGTTGGGGCTCTTTCTCATCTTTCGCTACGCGCGGTTCGAATGGCGGCTTTGTCGATAATTCTGATTTGGGTCAGTGTTGAGACGTAAAGATCAAAACGATCTGACGTTCACCACCACAGGGCCGCAGAATTTTAACCCAAATTTGGGCCGCAAGGGCGCAGGGACGCTTGAGGCCATCCAAACCGCGACACATCCGCGCGAAACCGCCCCGGATTAACCATTTAAAACGCGATGTGCGCCACGGCGAAAGTGAAAGACGTCTTTCAGCGCCCAAAGCTGTCTTTCGCGCAAATCCCTCCGAAATGGTCGATTTTGCGATTTTTGAAAGCTGGCTTTCGGGCCTGAACGCAGTCTTTTAACCCAAAATTCGCCCATTGAAACAGGCCCAAACCCGTCGTTAACACAGCGTGCGCTGGGCGTGTGGTGGGCATGTGGGGCGCATAAAAAAGGCGGGGAAATCCCCGCCTTTTCCGTGTTGTTGAAATTGGGTTTAGTTGGGAATTTCGCCCTCAATACCCTCAACATAAAAGTTCATACCGGCCAGCGTCCCGTCGTCTGCAACGTCGCCTTCAGCCAACCATGCGGTTCCGTCTTGTTTGGTGATTGGACCTGTGAACGGGTGGTATTCACCGGCACCAATTGCAGCCGCCATAGCTTCGGCTTCTGCCTTCACATCCGCTGGAACACGATCCGAGATTTCGCCAATTTCGACCATACCTGTGCTGATGCCATCCCATGTATCAACGCTTGACCATGTGCCGTCGATAACGGCTTTGGTGCGCGCGATATAGTAGGGCGCCCAGTTGTCGATGATCGAGCTGACGCGCGGGAATGGCGCGTATTCACTCATGTCAGAGGCCTGACCAAAAGTGACCACATTACCAGCCTCAGCAGCAGCCGCTTGCGGAGCGGTTGAATCCGTATGCTGCAGAATAATATCCGCACCCTGATCGATCAGCGTCTTGGCTGCATCGGCTTCTTTTGCGGGGTCAAACCATGTGTAAACCCAGATGATTTTGAACTCGACATCAGGGTTCACCTTCTTGGCATGCAAGTAGGATGCGTTGATGCCACGGATCACTTCTGGAATTGGGAACGACCCGATATATCCAACGATATTGGACTCGGTCATGTTGCCCGCAATGTGGCCTTGAACTGCGCGACCTTCATAGAAACGCGCAGAATAGCTGGACACATTATCCGAGCGTTTATAACCGGTTGCGTGTTCAAATTTCACGTTCGGGAATTTCTTGGCAACGTTGATTGTCGGGTCCATAAACCCAAACGACGTGGTAAAGATCAGATCAGCACCGTCCAGCGCCATCTGTGTCATCACACGTTCGCTGTCCGGGCCTTCGGCGACGTTTTCAACAAAAACAGTTTCGACCTGATCGCCGAATTCTGCTTCGACGGCCAAACGGCCTTGATCGTGTTCGTATGTCCAACCGCCGTCACCGACAGGTCCGACATAGACAAAGCCAACTTTGGTTTTGTCTTGGGCGACTGCCGCTGTGGCAAGGCCCGCAGCAAGCGCAGCGCTTGCCAAAAGTTTCGTCAGTTTCATATAGGATCTCCCCCTGTGATTTGCCTTTAACTCGAGGCATGGAAAATGCGTCCCAGTGAGCCGGGCGCGCGGGATTTATCCGCGCTCAAAGCCACCAGAACTATGATCGTCACGATGTATGGCGACATTGCCAGATACTCGACCGGAATCGCAACGCCTGCACCTTGCAGATTCAGTTGCAGTTGAGTGATTCCGCCAAAAAGATAGGCACCTAGCAAGACGCGCCATGGTTTCCAGCTGGCAAATACGACCAGAGCGAGAGCAATCCACCCAACGCCCGCCGTCATCCCTTCGGTCCACTGGGGCACACGGACAAGGCTGATGTAGGCGCCGCCCAGTCCCGCGCAGGCCCCACCAAACATAATGGCCAACGTGCGGATGCGTTTGACCTTGTACCCCAGCGCATGTGCTGCGTCGTGGTTCTCGCCCACAGCGCGCAAGATCAATCCCAACCGCGCATATTTCAACGTGGCCCAAGTGGCCGCAACCAATGCCAAACCCAAATAAACAATGATGTCATGTCCAAAGACAATTGGTCCGATCACTGGAATATCTGCCAAGGGCCCAAGCGGGGTCGGATCCAACCGGGGTGGCTTGATACCCACATAGGATTGTCCCATCAAGGCCGACAGCCCCAAGCCAAACAACGTAAGCGCCAATCCAGACGCAACCTGATTGGCCAATGCAACTTGGGTTAAAAAGGCGAATAACAGCGACAGACCGGCACCACCAAGTGCAGCCATCAAAAACCCAAACGCAGGCGAACCGGTGTTTACTGCTATAATGAAGCCGCAAACGGCACCGATGATCATCATACCTTCGACACCGAGGTTCAAAACCCCGGCACGTTCCGCAACGGTTTCGCCTACGGCAGCTAGAAGAACAGGCGTCGCGGCCGCAATAATCGCGGCAATCAACAGGATTGGGTTAATGGCTGAAAGATCCATGTTTTACTCCATCCGGGTGCGCAGGCACCGCAATGTTTGTTGCGTTTGATCCTGCGCCTTTAGGGCCAGAAAAAGCGAATGCGTACCCCGTCGCGTTGAGACGGCGCGCAATTCCGTTGATGACAATCCTGCGTCTTGAATTGCGGTCCCGATCAGCGCGATTTGATCTTCAAACCCGGTCCAGTGACCCATCCAATCAAACAGTGCAGTTGTTTCGTCTTGGCGGCGCTCCAAGCGACCTTGGAATGTCCCGCCGGGATCAAGCGATAACTCCAACGCCACAGGCGAGCGCAGTTCAGCAACAGACGCATCAAGTGCAGCGGTGCAATACCAAGGTTTGGCCATTGCCGGACCGGCCAAGCACATGGCGGTCAGTGTTAAAGCGAAACGCTTCACGCGGTTTCCCCCGAGCCAAAAAACTGAACGCGGTAATCCGTCAGTACATCCAAGGCGAGCAGGAAGAACAGCAACATGCCCTGAAACACCTGAATGGCGGCGGCAGGCAATTGCAGCTGCGATTGCGCGATGTCCCCGCCGATATAGGTCAACGCCATCAACAGCCCGGCAAACACAATTCCGATCGGGTTCAGGCGGCCCAGAAACGCGACGATAATCGCGGTAAACCCATAGCCCACATTGAAATCAATGCTCACGACACCCGCGGGGCCTGCGACTTCGAACATGCCGGCCAATCCAGCCAGTGCACCAGACAGACCCAGGCAAAAGACAATCAAACGGCCCGGATGAACGCCCCCAAATTTGGCAGCGCGCGGGGCTTCGCCCGTGACACGAATAGCAAAGCCAAGCCGGTGCCGGGATAACAAGACATAGGAAAAGATGACGGCAATTAGGGCGGCGACGACACCCCAATGCATGCCAGTGCCGGCGATCAATTCGGCATTATGCGCGCTGTCATATTGCTGGAGGTTGCGCGATCCGGGAAACCCAAACCCTTCGGGATTTCGCATCAATCCCAGGGACATCGACGCCAGCAATTGTTCGGCCACATAGACCAACATCAAGGACACAAGGATTTCGTTTGTCCCAAACCGCACACGCAACAGGGCAGGGATCAAAGCCCAAAGCCATCCCCCAAGCGCACCCGCGATGATCATCAAAGGGAACACGATGGCGCTGTCCCACGGGTAAAAGGCCAAACCGACGCCCGCACCAGTCAAAGCGCCGATGATGTATTGCCCTTCAGCCCCGATGTTCCAGATGCCTGCGCGAAACCCCATTGCAAGACCAATCGCGATCAAAACCAATGGCGCGCCTTTCACCAGCAATTGCGGCCGGTAATAGAACGAAAACTCACCAAAAAGCGGGTCCCAAAAAATCGTCTGAATGGCCTCAATCGGGTTTTTGCCAAGCACGGCAAACAACAGTCCCCCAAACAAGAACGTAAGAACCACCGCCAACAAAGGCGTCAGATACGCCATCGTCTTGCTGGGTTGGGGGCGTTTGACCAAGGTGATCATATGCACATCGCCTCGTGTTTGTGCCGCTCAGGGCGGGTGCTGACGCTATGCATGCGCGACTTCCATTCCATGTGCTCCCCCAAGCATGAGGCCGATTTCTTCCACTGTCAGGCCTTGTGTCGACCTTGGCGCGCTAAGACTGCCTTCGTTTAATGCGGCAAACCGGTCCGAGATCTCCATCAATTCATCAAGGTCTTGCGAGATAACAACAACTGCTGCGCCATTTGCGGCAAGGTCCAACAAAGCTTGGCGGATGGCAGCAGCAGCGGCCGCATCCACGCCCCACGTCGGTTGATTGACGACCAAAACTTCGGGGCGCTGCAAGACCTCGCGTCCGATCACAAATTTCTGCAGGTTGCCCCCCGACAATGATCGCGCGGCGTTGGCCGGGCCGGGGGTTCGGACGTCAAATTCTTGAATGATCCGTTCCGCGAAACTTTTGGCTTTGGACCAATTCAAAAAACCACGTTGCGCCAAATCTTCGCGGATGATCCCGGTCAGCATCGCATTTTCTGTCAGGCTCATATCGGGTGCCGCAGCATGCCCCAGCCGTTCTTCGGGTGCCGCAAGCAGCCCCATTCTACGACGCTCATCCGTGCCAATGCCCGCCAAATCCTGCCCAGATAGGAACAGCGAATTGGGATCGCACGGCAACTCGCCGGACAAAACGCCCAGCAACTCGTCTTGACCATTCCCGGCCACGCCGCCGATCCCCAAAATCTGACCGGCTTGGACTTCCATGTTGATGTCGCGCAAAGACATGCCAAAGGCACTGGGTGATGTGACGCTCAAACCCTTCAATTGCAGTTTGATTTCACCAAGCTTTGGGGCCGCGCGTTCTGGCGGGCTTAGAACCTTGCCCACCATCTGTTCGGCCATTTCCCGTGCCGAGGTTTCACGCGGGTTGCAGTCGCCCACGACCTGACCGCCGCGCAAAATTGTGGCCGCATCGCAAAGGGCGCGGATTTCCTCCAGCTTGTGGCTGATATAAAGGATCGCAGTGCCTTCGGCGGATAATTTGCGAAGCGTCTGAAACAGGATGTCGACCTCTTGCGGGGTCAACACGCTGGTTGGTTCATCCATAATCAGCAGCTTGGGGGAGCCAAGCAAACATCTTATAATTTCAACACGTTGACGTTCCCCGGCAGACAGATCTCCGACAATACGCCCCGGTGCCAATGGCAAACCATAGGCATCGGATACTTCGCTGATGCGATCGGATAATGTGTTCATCGGGGGCGGGGATTCCATGCCCAATGCTATGTTTTCCGCGACAGAAAGCGCGTCGAACAACGAAAAGTGCTGGAACACCATGCCAACGCCCGCCGCGCGGGCTTCGCGTGGGTCAGTTGGCGCAAACGCAGCGCCAGAAATCTCCATCTGGCCTGAATCCGGTTTGACCAAACCATAGACCATCTTGACCAACGTGGACTTGCCCGCGCCATTTTCGCCAAGCAACGCATGCACTTCGCCGGGCGCGATGCCCAAACTGACGGAATCGTTCGCGACGACACCGGGATAGGCTTTGGTCAGCCCTTTAAGAGATAGAAGTGGTGCAGTCATGAACGGGCACTCCGAAGCGTGGCGTGTTGCACTGATTCACTTTGGACAAAGGAATGAGCAACCCCCAAGGCGATCAATTGTGGGTGTTTTCCAAGCGTAGGATCGCCAATTGGACAGGTGATATTGTCAATCGATTGCGCGCTGTGACCCAGCTGTGACAATCGTTTTTTGAACCGCGCCCACTTTGTTTTCGATCCGATCAATCCGCATGTTTCAAAGCCGTAGCTTAGCAATTGATGGCACAATTCCAAATCCAACGCGTGGCTGTATGTCAGGATGAAATGGTTTGCATCTTTGGGCGCGAACTGAACCAATTTGCCCGGATCCGCCGCAGGAAGGACGTTGATAGCTGCGTCAATGTCAGACGGATACCGGTCAAGATCGGCATCGACCCAAGTTATATTGAGGTTTGGAAGGGTGTTCAAAACATTGACCAAGGCCCGCCCGACATGTCCAGCGCCCCAAATCCAAATATCACGCGGTTGGGTGCTGACCGGTTCGATCATCCATCCGTCCAGACACTGGGTGTGCGGCGGTAATCCTTCGCTGCGCATCGTCCGCAATATGCGCGTCACGCTCATCGGCATGGGGGATGGCCCTCTTGCGATTGCATCCAGCGGCAAAGACTGCGCACGTTGCAGGTCGTAAACCTCGCTCAATACCTCAATAGCGCCGCCGCAACACTGGCCCAGATCAGGGCCCAGTGCATGTTTGGCCCAACGATCTTTGTCTAAGGCGCGGGCATCCTTGGCAAGTTCAAATTCCAAAGCGCCGCCGCCTATGGTCCCCGATTGCCCATCAGACCAAACCAACATGGATGCGCCCACTTCGCGCGGCGCTGATCCTTGCACGCGTGCGACAACAACACGGGTGACGCGTCCATGTGCCGTGCAGGCGTCTATCAGAGCGTCGCGATCAAACATTGCGGGCCCTTTGCACGGCGTTCAGTATTTCTTCGGGCGTGGCTGGCGCTTGTAAGTCAGGGTCATTTGGTCCGCACGCCGCACATGCCGCATGAAGCGCAAAGAAAACCGACATACCCAACATAAAGGGCGGTTCACCGACAGCTTTGGACCGATAAATCGTGTCCGCTGGATTTGGTCCGTCCCAAAGTGCGACGTTGAAAACGTCCGGCTGGTCGCCAAAGCTGGGTATTTTGTACGTTGACGGCGCATAGGTGCGCAGGCGTCCAGTGTCGTCCCAGACCAGTTCTTCCATGGTCAGCCATCCCGCACCTTGGACAAAACCACCTTCGATCTGGCCTATGTCCAATGCAGGGTTCAGTGATTTTCCCGCATCGTGAATGATATCGGTGCGCAGAATACGGTTTTCGCCGCTTAGCGTGTCGATGACAACTTCGCTTAGGGCCGCGCCATAGGCAAAGTAAAAGAACGGCCTGCCTTGGCCTTTGATACGATCCCAACTGATATCAGGCGTTTTGTAAAACCCGGTCGAGGATAAGCTGACGCGCCCGACATAACATTGGTTCACCGCTTCGGCGAAGCTGTAGCGTTTGGTTGGCGTCTGAACAAAACCGTCGCTGAACGTGACATCTGATGGTTTGGCTTGGTGCAATTCAGCCAGATGTTCAACCATGCGATCACGTATGGTATCGCACGCAATCTGAACAGCCATGCCGTTTAAGTCTGACCCACTTGATGCAGCCGTGGCCGAGGTGTTGGGCACCTTTGCAGTGTCCGTCGCAGTGATGCGTATCGCATCCACCGGTACGCCAAAGCGATCAGCGGCCACCTGAGCGACCTTTTGAAACAGACCCTGACCCATTTCAGTGCCGCCGTGGTTCAGATGGATCGAACCATCCTGATACACATGCACCAATGCCCCGGCCTGATTAAGATGCGTCAACGTGAACGAGATGCCGAATTTGACTGGTGTCAAGGCAAGGCCGCGTTTCAGTGTCGGGTGTTCGGCGTTCCATTTGGCGACGGCAGCACTGCGTTCTTTATAGCCCGCCTGTTCCGCCAACTGAGCGCCAAGATCGTGCAGAACAAAGTCTTCTACGTGTTGGCCATAAGGCGTTGTTGTTCGCGCATCTTCGTTATCATCGGGGGCGTTGTAAAAGTTGCGCTGGCGTACGTCCCATGGATCAAGATCCAACTGCGCGGCAACGTCCTCAATCACGCGTTCCATGCCAAGCATACCTTGCGGCCCACCAAACCCGCGAAATGCTGTGGCGCTTTGCGTGTTTGTGCGCAATCGATGGCTTTCTATCCGAACAGCTGGCAAGAAATACGCGTTGTCCGCGTGCAACATGGCCCGATCCGCGACCGGCAAGGATAAATCCTGCGCCCAGCCACATCGGGTGTAATGGCGAACGTCCAAAGCCAGAATGCGACCAGTTGCGTCAAAGCCGACATCGTAATCAATGCGAAAATCGTGACGCTTGCCGGTGATCAGCATATCATCGTCGCGGTCATAGCGCATTTTGCAAGGATGACCCGTCAGACGAGCCGCAACAGCACAGGCCACGGCCAATGCGTTGCCTTGGCTTTCTTTTCCGCCAAAACCACCACCCATACGGCGGGTTTCAACACGAACCGCATGCATGGGCACACCAAGAGCGTCGGCCACTTTGTGTTGGATTTCAGTCGGGTGCTGGGTCGAGGAATGAACGACCATATCAACGCCTTCTTGGGGAACGGCCAAGGCCGCCTGACCCTCAAGATAGAAATGTTCTTGGCCGCCCATATTGATGCAGCCGCTGTGGCGATGGGGCGCTGCGTTCAATGCGTCGGGCACATCGCCACGGCCATACACACGTGGGCCGTCCTCAAACCGTGAATTCGCGTCCAAGGCGTCTTGGATCGTGAAAATTGGTGTGGTTTGGTTTATGTCCACACTCGCTTGACGAGCGGCATAACGCGCCGCGCGGTGGCTGTTTGCGATGACAAGGAACAGGGGTTGGCCAACGTAATTTACAGTTTGTGTGGCCAATAACGGTTCATCATGGATCGACGGTGAAACGTCGTTTGAATGCGGCAGGTCATCCGCAGTCAAAACGGCGACAACCCCGTCAGAATTGCGCACGGCTGTTAGGTCCATCGCAATCAGAGTGCCGGATGCGATTGAACTTGTGCCAAAGGCCAGATGCAACGTGCCGGCTGGTGTTGGAATGTCATCGACATAACGCGCTTGCCCGGTCACATGCAGGCGTGCCGCATCATGGGGCAGGGGCTTGGCAACACTCATGGCGCAACCTCTAAGACTGATCCGGCCTGTCCTGACTGTTCCAAGAAAGCGCGCCGCAGCATGTTTTGTGCAACCTCCATGCGGTAAGGCGCACTCGCCCGCATGTCTGACAGAGGTTTGAAATCCTGCGCCAAAGCCTGCATCGCTGTTTCGATTGTCGCGTCGTTCCACTGCGCCCCCAAAACAGCAGCTTCCGCAGATCGTGCACGGGACGGAATTCCTGCCATCCCGCCAAAGGCAAACCGCGCTTCTTCGACGATGTCGCCTTTCAGCTTGATCCAAAGACATCCGCAAACGGCCGAGATGTCTTGATCAAAGCGTTTGGAATTCTTGTAACACCACAAATGACTGCCAGCACGAGGGAAGGAAACGGTCTCGACAAATTCTCCGGGTTGGCGGTCCTGTTTGCCGTATTTCAAAAAGAAATCTTCCAGCAAAATGGTGCGGCGCTGCGCCCCTTTGCGCAAATGCAAGGATGCACCAAGCGCGATTAGGGCAGGCGTGCCATCCCCAATTGGCGACCCATTTGCGATATTTCCACCGATCGTGGCGGCATTGCGGACCTGCGCGGATCCATAGCGGCGCAAAAGCTGCCCAAAAGATGGATATTCGTCGTCGAGCGTTTCGTAAATTTCAGTTATCGTGGTGATTGCGCCGATCCGAATGGTGTCCGACGAAATTTCAATTCCACGCAAATCAGAACATCTGTTCAGAAATGCAATTGGGCCTAGATCGCGAAAATCCTTGTTCACCCACAGACCGACATCTGTTGCACCTGCAATCACTGTCGCGTCGGGATGGGCCTCATACCATTTTGCAAATGCATCTGCGTTTTCTGGACGCACACATCCGGGGTCGGAATCGGACACATGAGGTGTGATTGATTGAATGTCCGCGGCGTCAGATTTCAAATGCTGCGGAACGGGGTGCTGTTGGGCCGCCTCCGCCGCCCGCAAGATTGGGGCGTATCCAGTGCATCTGCATAGATTTCCAGCAAGGGCCGTCGCATGGTCGGTTTCACCGTTCAGATGATTGGCTGCCATCGTGGTGATGAAACCCGGCGTGCAAAACCCGCATTGACTGCCGTGATGCTGCACCATTTCCGTTTGGACAGGATGCATATCACCATCGGGTGGCGCAATACCTTCGACCGTTCTGACGGCCTTTCCTTCAAGCTGCGGCAAAAACAAAATGCAGGCATTCAACGCATGCGCGCCCGTCGCATCCGTGACCATCACAGAGCAAGCCCCGCAATCGCCTTCGTTACAGCCTTCTTTGGTTCCCTTAAGTCCACGTGCATCGCGCAACCAATCCAACAGCGTGGTTGTTGCGCTTGCCTCGACTGTGACCTTCTCCCCATTCAGAAGAAAGGTAGTGTGCATGAAAAAGACCTGCCGCCTTACTCAATCGGTCCTATATGCGCGCCATCGATGCGGCGTAGAGAGCGCGCCAACGCATCAAACTGTGCGTTTCGCGTCTTGGCAAGAGGTTTTGTGCATTTGATCGAGGTTAAACGCGGCAAATGCTGAATCTTGTGCAGGAATTCACGCTTCGGTTGGCCGGACTTCGCATATTTATGTGCATAAGTCGTCTTGGCCACTGGATGTAGAGGCGTTTGGTTTCTAATCTGTCCAAATGGTACATGATCCCCGATTCATACATTTGCGCACGCACTCCGAGTATTCTTTGCTGGAAGGGGCGTTGCGGCTGAAAAAGCTACCGGGTCTGTGTCAGACCGCTAACATGCCTGCGATGGCGTTGACGGACACAAACAACATGTTTGCAGCGTTGGAATATTCAGTGGCGATGGCGGGCGCGGGTGTGCAGCCGATCATTGGTTGCCAAATCGACATGGCGTTTTTGGAAACACGTCCCGGCGAACGGCCCAAACCACCCGCAGGTTTGGTGTTCTTGGCGCAAACTGAGGCCGGTTACGAAAATCTGATGAAGCTCAATTCTTGTCTCTATTTACGACAAGATGGGGCGCTGCCGCATGTTACGATGGCCGAATTGGAAGCGCATGCAAAAGACGTGATCTGTCTTTCTGGTGGACCGGATGGGCCGGTTGGGCAGCTCTTGCAAATGGGCAATCGCCCCGCAGCAGAAGAGTTGATGGACAAGTTACATCAGGCATTTTCTGATCGCCTCTACATTGAGCTACAACGACATCCGGGCCCGAATGGCCAACCGGACGCTGAACGTTTGACTGAACAAGCCTTCGTTGAAATGGCCTATGCGAAAGACATCCCCCTTGTTGCGACAAATGACGCCTATTTCCCGGACACAAAGATGTACGAAGCGCATGACGCGCTGATTTGCATCGCGGAAGGGGCGTATGTTGACCAACAACAAGATCGTCGCCGTCTGACAGACCAGCATTATTTCAAGACGCAGGCCGAAATGGCCACCCTTTTCGCGGACCTGCCAGAGGCGTTGGAAAACACCGTGGAAATCGCACAGCGATGCGCCTTCATGGCTTACCGACGCGATCCGATCTTGCCCAAATTTGCGGATGACGAAGTTGTCGAACTGCGCCGTCAGGCCAAAGAGGGTCTGGCAGATCGATTGGCTGTCATTCCACACGCTGCAACAGTCAAAGAATACGAAGAACGTCTGGAATTCGAACTCGACATTATCGAGGGCATGGGTTTTCCGGGCTATTTCCTGATCGTTGCGGATTTTATCAAATGGGCCAAAGACGAAGGCATTCCGGTCGGACCGGGACGGGGTTCTGGTGCTGGCTCACTTGTGGCTTATGCGTTGACCGTCACCGACCTTGATCCACTGCGATATGCGCTTTTGTTCGAACGTTTTTTAAATCCAGAACGTGTGTCGATGCCCGATTTCGATATCGATTTTTGCATGGATCGCCGTGAAGAAGTCATTCAATACGTTCAAGAAAAATACGGGCGCGATCGCGTGGCCCAGATCATTACCTTTGGTGCGCTGTTGTCCAAAGCGGCTGTGCGCGACGTTGGTCGTGTGTTGCAAATGCCCTATGGCCAAGTGGATCGCTTGTCCAAACTGATCCCGGTCGAAGGGGTCAAACCTGTCTCGATTGCCGAAGCGCTTATCCAAGAAGAACGTCTGCGTGAGGCCGCCCGCGAAGAAGAAGTTGTCGAACGTTTGTTGAATTACGGACAACAGGTCGAAGGACTGTTGCGAAACGCGTCGACACACGCGGCTGGTGTTGTGATCGGTGATCGATCTCTTGATGCATTGGTCCCTCTGTATCGCGATCCACGATCCGATATGCCGGCCACGCAATTCAACATGAAATGGGTCGAACAGGCGGGTCTGGTCAAATTCGACTTTTTGGGTCTGAAAACCCTGACAGTCATCGAAAACGCGATGACGCAGATCCGGAATGGTGGACGTGATCTGCATGTCGCGGCGGATGGGACGCAGTTATACGAACCGGCCGACGGGGCGGTGAACCAAATCAACGCGATCCCGCTTGATGACGAAGCCTCTTACAAACTCTATGCTGCTGGAAAAACGGTCGCCGTGTTTCAGGTGGAAAGCTCGGGCATGATCGACGCGCTCAAGCGGATGAAACCGACCTGTATCGAAGACATCGTCGCCCTTGTGGCGTTGTATCGGCCAGGGCCGATGGAGAACATTCCGACCTATTGTGAGGTCAAGAACGGCGTCAAAGAACGTGAATCCGTTCACCCGCTGATCGATCATATTCTGGAAGAAACCCAAGGTATCATCGTTTATCAGGAACAGGTGATGCAGATTGCGCAGGTTATGGCTGGCTATAGTCTTGGCGGTGCGGATTTGCTGCGCCGGGCCATGGGTAAAAAGATCAAAGAAGCGATGGATGCGGAACGTCCAAAGTTTGAAAAAGGCGCGGCGGAAAACGGTGTTGACAAGAAAAAAGCCAGCGAGGTTTTCGACCTTCTTGAGAAGTTTGCGAATTACGGGTTCAACAAATCCCACGCCGCCGCCTATGCCGTGGTCAGCTATCAAACGGCGTGGTTGAAGGCGAACCATCCCGTTGAATTCATGGCGGGCGTCATGAATTGTGATATCCACCTAACAGATAAATTGGCCATCTATTTCGAAGAGGTGCGCAAAGGGCTTGATCTGCCATGGGTGCCACCATGCGTGAACCGATCCGATGCGACGTTCAAAGTGGTCGATGGCGCGTTGGTCTATGCGTTGGGTGCCTTGAAAAATGTTGGCGTCGACGCGATGCGATTGGTGCAGGATGCGCGCAAGGACAAACCATATGTGAACCTTTTCGATTTGGCGCGACGCGTCGATTTGAAACGCGTGGGCAAGCGACCGCTTGAGATGATGGCGCGTGCGGGTGCCTTTGATACACTGGATCGAAATCGCCGACGTGTATTTGATGCGCTTGAACCTTTGATGGCGTATTCCGGCGCGGTTCACGAACAAAAAGCATCTAATCAAGTGTCGCTGTTTGGTGAAGCCGGGGAGGATTTGCCTGAACCGCGCTTGTCACCCGTCGACGATTGGCTGCCTGCCGAAAGGTTGGCCGAAGAATTCAAAGCGGTTGGATTTTATCTGTCGGGGCACCCGCTGGACGATTACGCCGCTGCGTTGAAACGCAAGGGTGTGATGACCTTAGATGACGTGACCCAAAAAGCCGAAGGTCAGCCCTTTGTCGCCAAGATGGCCGGGGTCGTGGCTGGATTACAGGTTAGAAAATCCGCTCGTGGCAACCGTTTTGCCTTTTGCCAGCTGTCAGATTCGACCGGCGCGTTCGAGGTTACGTTGTTTTCTGAGGCATTGGAAAAAGCACAAGATTTGCTGGAAACCGGTGCCAAAGTCATTGTGACCGCCGAAGCGACCATGGAAGCGGAACAGCTGAAACTGTTGGGGCGTTCGGTGGCGTCTGTTGATCTGGGTGTTGCAGATGTGACCGGCATGGGATTGCGGGTGTTTTTGGATAAGCCGATGGCGTTGGGGTCTGTGGCTAGTGTCTTAGCGGGGGCCCAGGAAGCGGCGAAAAAAACTCCGCGCGGACCGATCAAACTGTGCCTGCTTGATACAAGTTTACCAGGCGAAGTGGAGGTTGATCTGGGCCAAGATTTCCCGGTTTCCCCACAAATCAAAGGGGCGATTAAATCCTTGAATGGGGTTTTGGACGTCGAAGAGCTGTAATCCAAATAACGGCAAGTCTCCGCGCATAGTGTTTACGCTTTAGTAACCTTTTGATATTCAGCGTCGGTCGCCCTGACTGTGGATAACTTATGCGCCTTTTGATTTCGACAGCTTCTTTATTGGCCCTTGCTGCGTGCTCGGACCCATTGAAATCCATTGAAAAGCTGTCAGAAATTGACTTGCCACCCGATCAAACGGTGTCTGCTTTGCCAAGCGAAGAAGAATTGGCGCGCGACGGCAGCGGTGTTGCGGAGTTATTGGATCAATCGGATGAAACCGGCGATCCGTTGCCAGCAATAGTTGCTGATGAGACACAGAATCCAATCGCAGACGAAACAAAAGTCGCATCCCTAGAACCGATTGAATCAACGAAAGCCGACGAGAAGACGGGCAAAGGCCCTGTGTCTTGGTTGGCGCGATTGGCCGCCAAATCAGAGAGCGCAAGCAAGTCCCGAGATACTGATCAAAGATTGAGCGAAAACCCATATGTAAGCGATGTGCCCTTTGGCACTGTTTTGGCATTTGGCGAAGTTGCGCGCGTCTGTGAAGCCCGCTCAAAACCGTTGGGCGTCAAAGTGGCGCAATCTGAAACGCGGGGCCAAGTTTACAAAATTTTTGACACAGCGGAGAATGCGACCGAACCGCGGACCTTTTACGTCACTGGGTTTTCGGATGCCTGTCCTCGTCAATTCACAGCGGCATTGGCCTTGTTTGGCGAAGTGAGCATGCACGAACAGCTGCGTTATGGACGTCCAAGCACCGAATATCCGTATTCGGCAACGGACGAGGCCTATGAAACGATTAAGTCGCGGATTTGCCGAGTTGGCAAAGGCAAGCCATGCGGCAAGAAGTTGGAAAACTTAGAACGCACCACAGTTTTTGTGTCGACTTACGAAAAGTTCACAGAGAACGGTCAATGGGCTGATGTGCTTTTGCACGATGGGGCCGTTGTCGCAACTGCGATGAAAGCTCCGTAAATCCAATTAGTAATGTGGGGGGCGTTCGTCTCCTATGACGACTCCGCCCGGCGCTTCGGAATCGCGCTGTGCTTCGCGTTGCATCAGTCTTTGAACACGCGAATTGAGTTGGACAATCTCAGCGTCTTGACGAGCCACCACGTCTGACAGCTCTTCTAACGAGCGCGTCAGATGGGCGATTTTTTCTTCAATGGCTTCCATTTCACGCTCCTGCTTCGTGCAAACCTGTTGCTAGTGGCCGGTCTTTGCCACGTCAATGGTGTCTGATTGCTTGCCCCTGACCGTCCCATTCGCTAGAGGCTTTCGCGACCGTAAACGAGGCGCAGCCCATGGCAAAACAAAAGAAATCCCCGCGGCCCAAGGCGGAAACGCCCAAAGGGTTTCGTGACTACTTTGGTACAGAGGTGACAGAACGGGCCGATATGTTGGCGCGTATTGGCCAAGTGTATCATCGTTACGGGTTTGATGCGCTGGAAAGTTCGGCTGTGGAAACCGTCGAAGCGCTTGGGAAATTCCTGCCTGATGTGGATCGCCCGAATGCGGGCGTATTTGCGTGGCAAGAAGAAGACGGTGATTGGTTGGCGTTGCGCTATGATATGACCGCACCTTTGGCGCGGGTGTATGCGCAACATCGCAATGACCTGCCAAATCCCTATCGTCGTTTCACTATGGGGCCAGTATGGCGCAACGAAAAACCAGGTCCTGGGCGATTCCGCCAGTTCTACCAATGTGATGCGGACACGGTTGGAACCGCCAGCATGGCAGCGGATGCCGAGATTTGTGCGATGCTGGCTGATTGTCTTGAGACGGTTGGAATCCCGCGTGGCGATTATGTGATCCGCGTGAACAACCGCAAAGTCTTGAATGGTGTCATGGAAGTCGCCGGCGTTCTTGATCCTGCCGATACATCGAAGTTCGAAGCCGAACGCGGCGTGGTCCTGCGTGCCATCGATAAACTGGATCGACTGGGGGCAGACGGTGTACGGGCGTTGCTTGGGGATGGGCGCAAGGACGACAGCGGTGATTTCACTCCGGGCGCTGGGTTGACCACGGCCCAAGCTGACGTCGTCATGGGGTTTATGGATGCCAAGCGCGCCACCGGACCAGAGACTGTGGCACGTCTACAAGAATTGGTTCAGGGGTCCGCGACTGGGGCAGAAGGCGTTCAGGAATTGGAACAGATTGCGGATCTGTTGGCCGCCTCTGGCTATGGTCCTGATCGCATTATCATCGATCCATCCGTTGTGCGTGGTCTTGGTTATTACACTGGCCCTGTTTACGAGGCCGAATTGACCTTTGAAATCAAAGACGAAAAAGGGCGGCCTCGGAACTTTGGTTCGGTTGCTGGTGGGGGGCGTTATGATGATCTGGTCAAACGTTTCACGGGGCAGGCCGTGCCCGCAACTGGAGTGTCAATTGGTGTCGATCGCTTGCTGGCTGCTTTGCGTGCAAAAGGCCGGGGGGGTGCAAAAGCCGAAGGGCCAGTGGTTGTGACGGTCATGGACCGGGATCGCATGGCGGATTATCAGCAGATGGTGTCGGAGCTGCGGAGCGCGGGCATTCGCGCTGAGGTGTATCTGGGCAACCCTAAGAATTTTGGCAACCAGCTGAAATACGCAGACAAACGGCACAGCCCGGTTGCGATCATTGAAGGCGCTGACGAAAAAGAGCGTGGTGTCATTCAGATCAAAGATTTGGTTCTGGGTGCAAAAATTGCGCAAACAGCCAGCCTTGAAGAATGGAAAGACCGTCCCAGCCAATTTGAAGTTCCACGTGCCGATCTGGTTGCGAAGGTCCAAGAGATTTTGAAGTCATGAGCATAGAGCGCGAAAAAGCTGCGATGCTGAGCGCCCAGTTTGAAGCGGCGGGAGCGATATGCGTGAAGCCTCCAGTGTTGTTGCCTGCTGACACGCTGCTGGATCTTTACGGCGAAGACATCTTGGGTCGTGCCTATGTGACGTCGGATGCGTTGCGTGGCACACAAATGCTGCGCCCAGATTTCACGGTACCTGTCGTTCAAATGCACATGGAAAATGGTGCGGAACCTGCACGATATACCTATTTTGGTGAAGTGTTCCGTCGTCAGGAAACGCATCCAGAGCGCGCGCACGAGTATTTGCAAGTCGGGTACGAGGTGTTCGACAGGACATGTTCTGTCACCGCTGATGCCGAGGTGTTCGCGTTGATCTCAACGGCTTTAAAAGACATCAGTGTGCGGGCCGTGACCGGCGATATCGGCATTCTTTCGGACGCCGTTTCAGGATTGCACACGACCGAAGCGCGCAAGGCTGCGTTGACGCGGCACATTTGGCGGCCGCGCCGTTTTCGCACTCTGCTCGACCGGTTTGGCGGCAAGTCTGAAATGACAAAGACGCGCAAAGCTCTGATTGAGGGAAGCCTGCCGCAAACCGCAGTAAAAGCGGGACGACGTGATACCACAGAGATAGAAGCACGGATCGACGCGCTGCGCGCCGAGGCAACTGCCGATCCGATCAGCTCTTTTGAAATGGACGGGGTCGACGCTCTTCTGAACGTGCGAGAAACACTACCGTTTGCCCTTGCTCAAATGCGAGATGTGGCCCTTGATTTACCAAGTATTTCTGAGGCGCTGGATCGGTTTGAACTGCGAATAGAAAAGTTGGCTGCGTTGGGTGTCGCCGTCGATGATTTGGCTTTCGAAGCGAGTTATGGACGAACGTCGATGGAATATTATGACGGCTTTGTCTTTGGCTTCTATTCAAATCAACGCCCTGATCTGCCGCCCTTGGCGACAGGCGGGCGATATGATGCTTTGACGAAACGCTTAGGAAACGGGATCGAAATCCCGGCAGTTGGTGCAGTCTTGCGCCCGGAACTGATCGTCGAGTTGGAGAAAAACCAATGATCAAACTTGGTGTGCCATCCAAGGGTCGGTTGATGGAAAAAACATTTGACTGGTTTGCCGATCGCAATGTGCGTTTGACGCGCACAGGCTCGGAACGCGAATATGCTGGGGCAGTGGAAGGGCTGGGCGATGTCAGCCTTGTGTTGTTGAGCGCGAGTGAAGTCCCGCGTGAATTGGCTGCGGGTCGCTTACATTTAGGTGTGACTGGGACAGACCTTTTGCACGAACATTTGCCGCTTTGGGAACAGCAGGTACAACCGTTGTCGCAGCTTGGGTTTGGTCATGCCGATCTGGTCTTGGCCGTTCCTGATTGCTGGGCTGACGTGGAAACAACGGATGATTTTGACGCCGTCGCCGCGCAATTTCGTGTGACCCATGGGTTTCGGCTGCGCATTGCAACCAAATACCATCGATTGGTACGCATGTTCTTGCAAGACGCCGGCGTCGCGGACTACGCGATTGTTGACAGCCAAGGTGCGACTGAAGGCACAGTGGCCAACGAAACGGCCGAAGCCATTGCAGACATTACGTCCTCGGGTGAAACGCTGCGCGCCAATCATCTTAGAATCTTGTCTGACGGTCTGATTTTGAAAAGCCAAGCCACCTTGTGGCGCAGCCGCGTTGGGGACGCAGACCCCCGCGAAATGGATCGCGCAATCTCAGCCTTGGGATTGTAGGGTTTAAGGCCCGGATCGTAACATCCAGTCGACCAAGAACCCTAACCCACCGATTGGGATAGATGTCATTGTAGCCAACCAGAATGCACCTGACAATGTCGGTTTGGCGCGCGGCGCTCGCACGCCCAGTACTGTTCCAGGAAGTTTCATGAGGTCATTAACCACCTCTTAGGTTTGCATTCCGTTAATGTGGTCTATGGAATGGCGTCCAATCCCTGATCCGCCTGGCGATCTACCCGGTGACCTGACGGTCCCGATGCAACAACACGTTCATTACGCGCGCACCTGTCAAATCATGGGGTCGCGAGTGCAAAGCTATGTCGCCGGATCTGCGAACCAGCCGCGCGGGTATGCAAAGATATTGCGCCGTCGATTGCCTGTGATTGGTCAAGTCGTTCAATTGGCAAGGGGTCCAGTCTGGCCACATCCGATTTCACTGGATCAAGCAGCAGAAGGGCTGGACGATCTTGTGTGGGTCCTAAGGCGCACCAACCGCGCTGTCATTGTCATCAGCGAACCGTTGGCTGGTCGGGATTTTGGAGGCACTACAAAGCTGCTGCCGTTGTTCACCGGGGCCACCCATGCGTATTTGAACTTGGATGGCACATCTGAGGATCGATTGATGCGCCAGCATGGCAAATGGCGCAATCGCTTGCGGCGGGCTCAGGACAGCGGATTAAAAATCGATCAATCAGGTATGCCTGGTGATACCGCACATTGGTTACTGGACCGAGAGGTGCAACAATCCAAAGAAATGAGGTACAGGGCCTTGCCGTCGGAGTTCACGATCGCTTGGCGGCAGGCAAATGGCCCGAAATCAACGCGGTTATGTGTGGCATGGCACAAAGGCGAGCCAGTGGCCGCAATGCTGTTCTTGTGCCATGGCAATGCCGCGACCTATCACATTGGATGGTCAAATCAGGCCGGACGGGATTTGCATGCACATAATTTGCTTTTGTGGACTGCGACCGAATGGTTTGCAGCGCTCAAGTTCAAGTGGATCGATCTTGGCCTAATAGACACGGAAACACGCCCTAGTCTTGCACGGTTCAAAATTGGATCAGGCGCGACGGCCCATCCGCTTGGCGCGACATACCTGTCTGCCATTGGAACGCAACCGATACGATCATTGACACGCTTGGCCCATTTTAGATCACGCCAATCTCAGCAAGTGCGCGGCTAAGATCAGCAGGCAGTGCCGGTTCGGGCTTAGCCCCTTTGCGCAAGTCCTTTGGGGCGTCCTCTGGTTTTAGGTAACGCCAACCTTGAAAGGGACGTTTGGGCAGAGCTTGGGTGCGCACAATTTCGTCGGCCAACACAATGCCACAGCGCACAATCCCGTCGTCACCTTGAACCTCGTCCAGACGCAAGATGCTTTGCCTGCACAAGACCAGCCCTTTAAACACCCAATAGAGCGAACCGCCATTCAGCAATGCGTCGCTTTGTTTTGGCCACATGCGCGTAACATGCCGGCGTTCGCCGTTTGGCGCACGCGATCGCGGATTGGCATGCCATTCGATCAAATCCTCGACCCGCTCAGCACCAACGCATAATTTTACAAGATTTATCTTGGACTTATCCACAGAGTCGCCCCCATACCACACCCTATATAGTAGGGCATTCGAAAACAGGTGCAAACACTTGTGGATTGAGCTAGGTTTATGACCCAGCATCTTGACCCCCAAGGAATCACTATGACACGTTTCGCCGCGCCGATCGCCGAGCAAATTTGGGATATGAAATATCGCTTTAAGGATGCGGATGGACAGCCATTGGACGCCACAATCGAAGACACGTGGCGGCGCATCGCGCGCGATTTGGCAAAGGTAGAAGACAATCCAGAAAAATGGGAAGACCGCTTTTACGAAGCTCTTGATGATTTTAAATTTTTGCCGGCTGGACGGATAACTGCAGGGGCAGGCACGGCGCGGTCGGTGACGTTGTTCAATTGTTTTGTCATGGGCACTATTCCCGACAGCATGGGCGGCATCTTTGAGATGTTGAAGGAAGCAGCGCTGACAATGCAGCAGGGCGGTGGCATTGGGTATGATTTTTCGACAATTCGTCCGAAAGGGGCAGGGGTCAAAGGTGTCGCTGCGGATGCCTCTGGTCCGCTTAGCTTTATGGACGTGTGGGATTCCATGTGTCGCACGATTATGTCGGCCGGATCCCGTCGCGGCGCGATGATGGCCACGATGCGCTGTGATCACCCCGATATCTATGACTTTATCACCGCCAAATCGGATGCAGCTCGCCTGCGCATGTTCAACGTATCTGTACTGGTCACAGACGCATTTATGGACGCGGTAAAAGCCGATGGATCATGGGATCTGAAATTTGACGGTAAAATCTACAAAACGGTTGAAGCGCGGGATTTGTGGAATGCCATAATGCAAGCCACCTATGATTACGCAGAACCCGGCGTTATTTTTATCGACCGCATCAACAACGCAAACAACCTTCAGTACTGCGAGACAATTGCAGCTACGAACCCTTGCGGCGAACAACCGTTGCCACCGTATGGCGCGTGCCTGCTGGGATCGATCAATCTATCGCGCTTGGTTACCCAACCTTTCGAAGAGGCGGCTAAACTGGACATTGAAGCGTTGAACGAGCTTGTCGCGACATCCGTGCGGATGATGGACAATGTCGTAGATGCATCACGGTTCCCGTTAGAAGCACAGGCCCGCGAAGCCCAAGCCAAGCGGCGCATCGGCCTTGGCGTCACCGGTTTGGCGGATGCGCTGTTGATGTTAGGTCTGCGCTATGGATCTGACGAAGCTGCAGCACAAACCGAAACCTGGATGAAAGCAATTGCGCGTGCTGCCTATTTGGCATCCGTCGATCTGGCGAAAGAAAAGGGGGCCTTCCCTCTGTTCGATGCCGATCCATTCTTGGGGTCTGGTGCCATGCAGCAAATGGATGACGACGTCCGCGATACAATCCGCGAACACGGCATTCGAAACGCGCTGCTTACGTCGATTGCTCCGACCGGCACGATTTCCCTATATGCGGGCAACGTGTCTTCGGGCATCGAACCCGTTTTCGCCTATGCCTATACGCGCAAAGTTCTGCAAAAGGATGGCACCCGCACCGAAGAAGAGGTTGTCGACTACGCTGTTCAGATGTGGCGTGATAAATTTGGTGATCGTGCATTGCCTGATCATTTTGTAAACGCCCAAACACTCGCCCCATCTGACCATGTGAAAATGCAGTCGGCGGCCCAAAAATGGGTCGACTCCAGTATTTCGAAAACGATCAACTGCCCAGAAGACATCATTTTCGAAGATTTCAAAGACGTCTATATGCAAGCTTGGGATCAGGGCTGTAAAGGGTGCACGACCTACCGTCCGAATGAAGTGACGGGTTCGGTTCTGAGTGTTTCCGAGACATCTGACAAAGCGCCGCAAGTGGATACAGGCGCAGACGTCATTTACATGTCTGAACCGCTGGACCGGCCAGAGGCGCTGGAAGGCCATACCTACAAAGTCAAATGGCCGGACAGCGAACACGCATTGTACATCACGATCAACGATCTGGTGATCGGCCAACAACGACGTCCGTTCGAAGTATTTATCAATTCCAAAAACATGGAACATTTCGCTTGGACGGTCGCGCTCACACGTATGATTTCGGCTGTGTTCAGACGTGGAGGAGACGTGTCCTTTGTCGTAGAAGAACTGAAGGCCGTCTTTGATCCAAGAGGTGGGGCATGGGTGCAGGGCAAGTACATACCTTCAATTCTTGCTGCGATTGGCGGGGTCATAGAACAACACATGATCCGCACGGGTTTCCTTGAAGGCGAGGGTTTGGGTCTGAAGACGGACCCAAAGGCAGCTCAAATTGCCAACTTGGATACACCCAAAGGAAAAGCCTGTTCGTCCTGCGGAAGTTACGAAATGCGAATGATTGAAGGCTGCATGACCTGCGCGAGTTGCGGCTTTTCAAAATGTGGCTAAAGGATGCATGTGGGACATGTTGTGGGACACACCATAAAATGACCATTCTGTAGGTTTTTTGTCCATTCTGACACATGATTAATGACCATCGACAGCGAGAGCTGTCGGTGGTTTCTCTTTATTACAACACGTTATGGGGATTCGTGCTGTGATCGCCGTTCTCATCATTCCTTCAGTGACTGAGGATTGGATGGCGTTGACGTAGACAAATCCTTGTTCTCTATACGTTCCAAGGTTCCGGAACCTTTCATATCAATCTCTCTGCCAGACCTCAGGTCAGGTAGCCGGTGCAAGGGCAAGCCCTGTGCCGGGATCTGAAAGGAATCCGCTATGCTGAAATCGATTATCGTCCAATCCGGACGAGGTCTGTGGATGAAGACGAAAATGTCTGCTGCGCAACTTGAAGCGCGCCGGGAAGCAGGGCTCTCCACAACCGATCCGACACATGCATGCAGCGGCGCCCTTCGAGCGCCAAACCAGACTGCGAAGAGAAGCGTGACCCGGACAAACGATCCTTGATCACTCAAAAGAAGGAAAACGAGCTTGACCCAGACACCCAATTAGAGAAGCGGACCTTCGCTGCAAAGGCAAACTACGTTGGACAGCATGAAAAAAGCGGACATTCCGAGCGACAATCCAGTCTTTTGGATAACCTAACATATGGGTTGCCGCCGCAATAGAAAACCAACCGTCGTGCGCAACAGTCAAACTGAAGCGATCCCCAAACGCCTTGTTAACGCTTTCACAATTTTGGTCGGATCGCTTTTCCATTCGTGCATCGTAACGGTTACACTCCTCCAGCCAAACGTCTCTAGAAGAATGGCACGTTCGGTCAAAACTTCTAAGGTGGTGTGGTCGGCATAGGTTTCTTTGCTGTCAATCAGGATTGCTAGCTTGAAATCGGGCTCATCCGCACGACGGGCGGCCACGTCGACGCAAAAGCGGGACATGCCATGGTTGACCACTGCCTCAAACCCCAGCCTTTGCAAGGCAGCGGCAATTTGCTCTGCAACCACATTCACGGGCTTTTCGCTCTGATCCGCACCGCCTGGAACCGCCTCCAGGGCCAAACCAGCACCATATCCATCTCCGATTGAGGCAAGTTGCGCATACCGCAAAAACGTCTTTAGGGCGTTGGCGCCAGCGTTATAGTCGTTGGTGATTTGCTCTGACGTGATCGAAGACACGACGATCATGTTTTCCTTCGCGCGTGAGAAGATGACATTCAGTCGTTTTTCGCCCCCAACCTTGTTGATGGGACCAAAGTTCATCCGCATCTTGCCACTTGCTGGGGGCGCATAGCAGATCGACAGCAAGATAATGTCACGTTCGTCACCTTGCACATTCTCAAGGTTCTTGACGAACAATCCGATGAACTCCCCGTCGCTTTCACGCTCAAATTCGGTATCAAGCTGGCGGGCAAAATCTTTGTCCGTGCGGGCCAGATCGCTTAATGCGGTTTCAATCTCTGATTGCTGCGCTTCTGAGAAGGCGACAACGCCAATGGTCTTGCCACTGTCCTGCGCAAGGATGTCACGCAGCAGGTGGGCGATATAGCGAGCCTCTTGTGCATTGCGCCGCAGGGCATAAACACCCTCTGTGATCTTATGATATGAAATCGGTCGGGCCAGAACCTCGGATGCGCTCAACGGGGGCAGCGCCGCATCCTCCACATGGATCTCAGGTTGTTCCTGCCTGTTACGGACCGACGGAATTGTCAGCAACCGGCCATTGTAGAACGCGCGGTTGGAGAAACTGATCAATTCCTCACTGCGCGACCGGTAATGCCAGCTGAGCATGGTCGATTTCAAACGCTCTGCTGAGAGAGTCAGGAAACTGTCTTGATCCAGCTCAAAATTCAGGTCCTCGTCGGCATCATCAAACTCCTCTGCCGCATCACTGCCGCCAAAGAATTTTGACGGTGGCAGTTGCATCTCATCTCCGACAACGATGATCTGTGTTGTGCGCATGAGCGTCGGCACCGCGTCCTCAACGGGGATTTGGGATGCTTCGTCAAAGATCACCACATCAAAAAGATCGGAATCAAGCGGCAGCACGTCAGCCACCGATAAGGGGCTCATCAACCAGATCGGCTTCATATCCGGGATCAACGCTCCGGCGGGTCCACTCAACATTTCACGCGGGGACCGGTAGGCGCGGGTCTTTTTAAATTCATGTTCTAATGCCCGGCGGGCCTTGGCATAAGATGATTTGCGTGCCCGGTCCTCCATCGACAGATTGCGATCCATTTCAGCGGTCAGCGCGATATGGCCATCAAAAGTCTCCATCGCGCGCAGTTCCAACAGGCAGGCATTGACCTTTTGCAACGCTTTGCGGCTTTCCGCAATCTTGGTTCGGTCGTGATCCAGCATTGTATGATCAATCGCTGTCAGGCCCGGAATCTGGAGTACACTGCGTCGCACGGTTTCCGACAAGATGGCTGCGTCCAGCTGATCTGTTGGCAAGTCAAACTTCCGCAGACAGCGCCAGAGTGATGCATCCGCATCTGCCAGCGGCTGCAGCATGAACTTTACGTCGCGCAAATGCGGCCCGCTTTGTGCCAATGCGTCCAGTGTCGGGGCCAGATCGGCCAGTGTCAGCGTATCCAGACCATCAATCAGTCCTGCTGCATCCTCTATCAGCCCTTCGATCACCGGGGCATGGCGGGCCAATGTCAACACCTGACGTTCCGCTGCGGCCGGATCGCTAGCCACTTTGACAAGGATCGGGTCTGCCGCCACCCCTTCGGCCATCCGGCCTGCGGCACGCTCTGTGACAAGGGCGGAAAGATCCGCGAAGTGGTCAAAGCCATAGCGCCGGGCGGTTTGCCGTCCTGTTTCAGCCAGCGCAGCGTTGGCCACATGTTCGGCGTCAAGCAGTAACAGTAAGTCAACTGCAGTGGGGGTAACCGCCGCGTCCGCCGTCTGCGTACGCGCCGCTATCGTTTTCTTTAGTTGCCGCCAAGGGCCAGACAGGAACGACAAGAGCTTGCCCTCCTTTTCCTGTGCCAGCCGCAGTGCTGTCTTGGTTTCATCCGGGGTGAGCTTGTTTGTCCAAACAGATGCCTTTTGCGCCGCCTCAACCAACACGCGGGCATTGTCGTCTACCTGGCGCGTTTCACCTTTGAACTGGCGACTTTCACGACTGTCAGGGTCCAGCAGGCCAAGCATCCCAACCTCGGCCATTGGTGCCACACGCGCGGCAAAGTGGATCTGGGCGAAAGCCGCGCCAGCGGTTGTGATATCGCCAAACAGATCGGCTTCTGCCCCATTCAGGCGTGCGATGCGAGACGCCATATTTGCCGCCCGTTGCGGCACGAGGTCCAATGCGGCGTCGTCCGCCCACAGAGTAGAGGCCAACAACCGCTCAGGCCGTTCCGACAGGCTTGGTCCGCCGGACAATCCTTTGATCCCGGTCCGTGCGCGGTCCACCGCATCTTTATGTTTCAGCCAAACGGCCAGATCAGGCAATGCCCCTCGATCATCATCGTTCAAGTCGGGGGGCGGCGCGTTCAATGCCCTGTCAACGACAGCATAAAGCGCCTCATCCGTCCCAAAGGCCGCGCCCGACATCGCTTTGATATGCACGCGTACATCCGTAAGTGTCTCGGAAATACGCCGCAGTAGATCTGTCCGTTCCTGTGTCAGCGTGGCCATTGTTTTTGGCCGCGCGTCCGTGGTCCAACGGGTGTAGATTTCATCCAGTTCCTGAATGAACTCACGTTTGTTTTGTTGGCTGTCGTGTACTAGGCTGCACAATGCGCCTAAACCCACCCCTGTCAGGCGGTTGAATACCACATCAAGCGCGGCGCGTTTTTCGCACACAAACAGCACGCGTTTGCCCTGTCCGATAAAATCGGCAATCAGGTTGGTGATCGTCTGAGATTTCCCCGTGCCAGGTGGCCCCTGAATGACATAGCTCTCGCCGCTGCGGGCATTCAGGACCGACTTTTCTTGACTGGGGTCCATTTCGATGACGGGATAGCGATATTCTGGCTTGGGCAGCTTAGGAATGTTCGTGACATCATAATTGCGCTCATCAAATAGCAGATCAAAGGCTGCATTGGGTGGCAGCTCGCCGGCCAATATGGCGTCATAGTCGCGCACCAGCGACATCTTGCGATAGTTGAAATTGGCAAGAGTGACTGAGCAAAGATCGAAGCTCCAGTTAAAGCGCCCATCGGTGTCCTGCGCGGCGGTAAACGTGGTTGCCTCGCGTTCTGTCACAGCGTGTTCAACCATATGGGATGTGTTGAACATGCGTGGCAGCGGCCTCCCCATCACGGCCTGATTCGGAGCTTGCGCGGGTGTGACATATTCTTTGAACAATTGCAGTCCCAGCGGGTTAAAGCCTGGATGATCATAAGAATAGCGCAAACCCGACTGCGCCTGTTTGCCTTTGACCATGCCAACCCGGCGCTTGTTAAATTGATCCAGACGGCGGCGCACTTTTTGGTGCAGCACGTTGATGCGCGGTTTGTCGGCATATTCCAGACGCACACCGGGTTCGCTGGACAGGATTTGCGTTTCGATCAACTGATAAAGATCACGCAGCGCAACCGGCTGGGACATATCCACCGTTGCTGGCAGCTTGATCCCGTACAGTTTTTCTAGCGCAAAGGATAAGGCTGGGTTGACCTCGGCCACTGTATCAAGGGCTTGCAGAGTGAACACGTCCTTCACCCCCTTGCGCCGCTTTAAATCGACCCGCAACAACAGCAGGGGTGACGAAATCGGCGTTTTGGGGTCGTTCTTGAGGTCATACCATCGCAAAAACACAGGCACTAAGCGCAGAGGTGCGGCCCCATATTCCCGCGCGACCCGGGCGCTTTCAGATCGCAACTTGGCCAGTACTGAAGGCGCAAATTGCATTTCTTCGAACCGTATATAATCGCGCAAGGCGACCTCTTTGCCTGACAACAGCTTTTGCATGGCATGGGCGTCGGCGGTGAACAGATCTTTTGACTTGATGGCCTGAAAATTCATCACCAAAGGCACAGACGTTTCCGTCAGGTTCAATTCGGTCGAGACAGGCTTGTGATACACCAACCGATTGCGCCGGGTCATATCAAACAAACGGGCGCGCAAACGTTTAAACAACTCACCCTTTGGTAAATCCGCATCTGCGCCGAATGCGACACTTGTCTTTAGCTCATTTTCGAACACCGAGCCAATCATGCGATGGTTTTCAAACGCGCGGATCAATGTCGGCACGTCTTGTGCGCGATCAAACCGTTCCAGTTCGGTCATCCGCTCAACCGCGCGACAGATCACCGGGCTTAGTCGGTTGTTTAGACGGGCGAGATCGCCGCGATGCCGCGTAAAGGTTTCCAACTGATCCTTCTGGCGAAAATCTAGGCCGGTGGCCAGTGACCCGATAATCATGCCCAACCCATAGATATCAGTGATTGGGTCTTGATGGCCTGTTTCGATTTCCCATGAGCGATATCGCGTTAGAAAACGCGGAGTGGCGGCGGCGTCATCAGCAACCTTTGCGTCATGCACCTTCGTCCCAATCGCATCATCAGAGGTTACTCTGACCTCGCTGACCACCTTGACACCGCTTTTGGCCTGCGTGTCTCTACGATTGCTAACCGCACCGACTGATGTCGACGTTCCCGCATCTGTTTGGGCAAAGAACAAATGCCCATGATCCACTTTCAACTTGTCCAACGGAAATAACGGGGCCACTTGCCCGGCCTCGTGTACCTCTGCGACCTGTTGCATCAGGGGCAACACTGCAGCCAATAAATCCTCATTCCCGATGGACTGCGTTTCATTCCAGCTTTCCAGAAGCTCAAAGAAACCTTGTTCGACAGCATCAATCATTGCGCGCCTCAGCGAGAGCTGTGTGCAATGTGGTTAGTTTTTTCTTAGGCACGCCAAGATCCTTGGTGATGCGTGGAGTAATTGCGTCCTCCAGCCCATATTTTCGTGCAAATTCTATCGCCTTGAGTAGGGGTTCGTCCTCAAGGTCGGGATCAGCCGCCGCAAAATCAAGCAGAACCGAGGCCATATACCCCTTCACATCATCGCTCACCTCGGAAAGTACGTTCAGCACGGTATCTTCAAGTGGGGTCAATGTGGTGTCAAAATTCGGAAAATAGGCACGGGCGTGCGCCCCAATCTCTTCGGATTGGGCCCAGTCGGCGGTCAGGAATTGTTGGATCATTGCGCGCGTCAGATCGGTCAATCTGCGCTGCGCCAACAAATCCAATTGTTCCAACCGATCGTCGCCTTCCACCAATTCCGGGAGGTGCGCATCAGCGGCTTCTTTGTCCTTGGCCCAATCGGCCAGTGCAATCGCCCGGATGTAGGTCTCAGGGTGCGACATTCCGTGTGCGCCGCCCTTCTTATTCAAATCGAGCGCCTCTGCCGCTTGCTTCAGATAGGTCTCGACGGAAAACTTCTTTAATCCGGATCCGACCTTGATCAACAGCGAAACCGCCGCATCCCGGTCACCGCAAACCATAAGGCCAACCCGATCGGCAAAGATCTCCTGATAAAGCTGTGATAACCAAAGCGATCGCAGGTGCGCATGATGAGCTCCGTTTTCGCCACAAATCCAGGCCAGCATTCGATCCGCTGTGAAATAACGCCCGTCCTCGCGGGTCTTGTGCAGGTAATGCGCCATCTCATGGCCCAGAAGGCAGCGCAACTCAACATCGTTGAGGATATCAAGTGTCTCCCCTTCGAACATGATGTTGACCTCACCAGGGGTATAAATGAGCGCGGCATTCCGATGCTGCCCAGTGCCCTGATAAAGGCGCAACGGCACGTCAATTTCCAAGGTTTCTTTCACTTCTGTAGCGGCGGCAAACAACTTGTCATGCGACCCTGCATCCAACCGCACCGCATTTTTTAGCAGCGTCAGCCGGTTCTCATCAAAGGCCTGTTCAGTCAGCTTGTCGGAGGCAAACCAAGCCCAAATATCGGCCTCTTCGCGTTGTAAGAAATCGGTAAGGGCCTTGTGATAATGAAGAAATAATGGAATTTTATGCAAATCTTTTTCTCGTTTAGGAACTGAACGTTTAAGTTGCAAAGGAAGACACCATCATCATGCCCAAAATGTGTCAAAAGGGAACCAATTATCCGTCACCAAGAGGTAAGGCGCATTTTCATCAATTGCATCTGAGCATTTCGCAGTGCGATTGGGTGGGTTGCTTGGGAAACCCCGTTATTCGAACCGATTTGACATGTAGTTGGACGTTCGCCTAGCTTCGTCCCCCATAGCTGCCGTCTGGCCAAACTAATTGCTGCATTACATTGCCAAAGTCGGCTTTCCGAAAGCTGCACCGCGGCATCGACGATCCCGGCCAAGGTCCGCAAAGGGCCGTTCGTGTCGATACTATCCGGGTCAATCCTTCCAGATGCTGCGAAGCGGAGAATGTCGGGAATGAGCCCAACTTGCAGATTTGCCGCGATGCGGCCAATGTCTGGAATTGGGCATATCTCTTTGCCTATATGGTGTGTATGAGTTAACGATCAGCGGTCACAATACACCGGCGAGGGCACCAATGTACCGACTTTTTCATGGCGCACTTATTTTGAATTTCACACTCCCCACAACAGCTTTTGCGGGCTGCTCAGCCGGGTTAGAACTCTTCAATTCATGTCAAATAGCGGATCGCAATACCGAAGTTTCTGTATGTTTTGATAGTGAACGGGTTGAATACAATTACGGCCCCATCGGTGAGACGCCTGAATTGACGCTCACCGACACAATTATCAATGCCGAATATGTCCCGTGGTCCGGGGTTGGCAAAGCGATTTGGGAATACACAGTTTTTCGCAATGGTGAATATGCCTATGAGGTCGGCGCTGGTTTTGATCGCCCCTTTTCGGAAGACGAGCAGATGTCGGACGAGGAACGACACTTTGGCTGGATCAGCATCACTCAAAATGGCAGTGAACTGGGGCGTTTAGAATGTATCCCCGACACGGTATCATACGCCTTTGGTGCTGGCATTTACGACGAGAAAACAACAGCTGGTCTGATGTGGGATGGTATCGAAGAAAAGTGGTTCTGGGACCCCGCGCATTTCGAAGAAGCCGCTAGGAATACCCAACCACTTTTGACGAGAGAAGCTTTAGATCCGGAAATGCTAAGTGGTCCGTTTGATTGTATTCCACGCAGTGAAATTGAATTCAACGGGATCCCAATGTTGGACGAGGTCGAAGCGGTTGCTCAGTTCGTTCAACCGCTTCAAAATCGTCTGGACAGTGGTGTTAGCATAGGCTTTGAGAAGTTTTCACATAACGGTCTAGTAATCACTTTCGTCGGCGACGATGACATCTTGGAAATATTTGCTACAACACCGGATTGGGTCACACCATCGGGGCTGCACGTTGGCATGTCGCGTGCGCAGGTTGTAAGCATCTTGGGTCGTTTGCCGCACGGCCGAACGGAGGCAACTGGGCCGTTTCATTTGCCGGTGTGCGTTGTTGATGAAGCTCTGGGCAAACGGGGTATGACTATTCATTTCGATAAAGATCAACAAGTCAGTCTGATTGACCTCCATACAGGACGCTAATTCGTCAATCTTCCAAAAATGACGTCATGGCCTAAGCTTTATTGACGACTTTAAGTAGAATTGTTCTGAGACAGTACAGGCGGCTGCCTAAGTCACCGGCAAAGCAGACCTTGGCGCAGCCGCAGCGAAAGCCCGTTTTGTCCCACATTGTGGGAATTCGCCCCTCAACTGATTTTGCGGTTGCGGCGAATGTCCGCAATGATGGGCCGCACCGCAACAGAGCCGGTTGTGGGCGAAGGTCCAGTATGGGCCGTCCACAACGACCAACTTCGAACTTTTGGTTTGGATGCCAAACTATCCCCGATGGCCGCGAAGAGCCCAATCTGCCATTTCAGAAAAACTCATGTTTTGGTTTCTGGAAACATTATGCTACGAGATCAGCATGAGACTTATGACCTCTTTTTTCTGGATTGCGGCTGGTGCGATTTTAATCGTTTCGGGCTTCGTTTACGATTTGTCATTTGCTGGACTTCCCTATCAGGATCCAACTCCTGAAATACAAGCGAGATGGATATTTCATAAAGGCGTGGCTGAAAATATCATAATCGCAGGCGCAACGGTCTTTGGTATCGGCTGCATATGGAAAGCGTTTCAGTGGATCATGCGCCTGTTGGGAAATCAGTATTCAGATTAGCCATTATCACAATGCCAACAGCAGTTTTGTCCCGCACAGCAGTCATCGGTCCCGCCAAAATGCTGCGCGATCGATCAATGTCTGCTTTGAGGAAGCTGCACCGCAGCGCCTGTTCAACTCGCGAATGGCAGCAATGGGCCGTCCCTTACACTAGCCAGAGAATAACGCAGTGAGGTGCCCGCGCGTCAGCTGGTTGAGGTCAAACGCTTGGAGCGACCCATTGGGAACAAATGCGCTATGATCGGGAAAATCGCCGCAGGTGAAACCTTCGGGGAATTCCGATGTTAGAAGGGCGTCGCATTCGGCAATCCAGCTTGCCCCGTCATTCGCGGCTCTTGTGTAAAGAGCTTGCGCTTCGTCGCAAACGCCTTCTGCGTAGTCCATGCATCCCATGCTGAGTAAAATGTAGGCCAATTGTTGTGCTGTGCCAGTTGTTCCCCGGGTGTCTGCGATGTTCTGCGCCAAAAAATGACAGCCTTCAGGATCTATAAGGTAAAGATCATTGTGCACAAAACAGGCCCGACTTAGAAAGTCATAGGCCAGTTCTGGATCGCGCGTTGCCCCGATGCCAGTGTGGTGCATCCAACCAAGATGTTTGCATCCATAAGGGCCGCTCCCGGTGTCGTCGCTGTTGCAGACAATTTCAAACGCCGTATAGGCTTTTTCGTTGTCACGTACCGTTGTGTTGTGCAGGTAGAGTTTGCCTGCTCCGTAGCACCCCCAGACTTGACTGCGAAAGTCACAGGACCTTACGAAATGCGCAAGCGCCGCTGCGGGATCGTCTGGTTCGGTAGTTTTGCCAAGTTGCCAGCACGTATCGAGATTTGATCGTTGTTCGCAGATCATGGGGTCTTGTGGCGGGTCATCGTGATCTTGCGCGAATACAGGGCTGCTGAACAGCATATATGCGAGAATAAGCAGGAGATGGCGCAAGGTGCGTATCCTCAAAGTTGTGGGGTTATCGAAACTTTAAGTCAAACGCCTATGTCATTCAACTTAACCGCGCTTAACTGCCGTTCGCGCAGATCGCAGCGAATGGCAGCGAAGAGCCCTTAATTTTGACCGATGCTGCGGCAAGCACGAATGTCAGCAATTTCCTGAGTATTCAACTTATCTATGCGCTTTGTTGCAGAACCTTTTTGCGCTCTTCGCCTTTGATGTCGCGCAGTGCATAGAGTGTGATCTTGCTGCTTACGCCCATCCGCCTGAGGTCGAGGACATAGGCCAGAATTTCCTCTTTGTGCCATCTCATGAGGTCGCGAAGGCACCAACCCACGCCGGTTTGCACCAAGTGTTCAACGTCATGTAAAAGCGCATTACAGTGGCGAAGTGCGACTTCTTTGAACAGTCCTGACTTGGCTACATTGCGGGTGAAAACAATCACGCTCGCCCTCCGCAGCCAACGGTCGTTGTCGGTGTTCCAACGACCCAAAAGGTTGATCATCTCTCGTTCATGGCCTTCTAAAATACTTGGCAAAAATAGCTTCGTGACACTGTCTATCTTGCTCCAACCGTGAAGCCCGCTTACGAGCTTTTCCAATTGGCCGAAACGCTCCGGCGTGAAGTATTCTGGGACTTTCTCCAAGAGGTTTATCGCAACGCTTTTTTGTTCACCGTACCCGGAAGCAATGAGGCGCGCCGCCAACTCTACCTTTTGTTCTGTGTCCAGAGCGGAGATTTCGGGCTTTAGACCCGCCAGGAATCGTTTCATCTCTGGCGCTCTTACGCCGTACCCAAGATAACGCTGGTCAGGTTCATTCGCATCGGCAACATAGGGCGTCCCCTCTCCCAAAGAACTCAGCTTGTCGGAGATTGCGATCTGAAATGCATCGATGTCTGCCAGTTTTGTGCGATCCATTGTCAGGAACCCTATTGCGGACATTCAGCATCAGCAAGTCTGGGACGGCTTTGTCCCGCATAGCGGAAGTTGGTGCATCGCGCAGCGAATGTCGGGAACGAGCCCAACCCAACCGGGTTGCTGCGGTGCGGCGAAGGACCGCTTCCGATAAAAATACAAAATCGTTGAATGTCAAATTACACTTTTGCGAGGCACCTTGCGCAAAGTCGAGCCTATGAAAGCGGCAAACATCCCGGCAGTCCTGCTGGTAGCACGATCCATGCGCCAGCTTGGTAGAGTTTTTTGCCCAAGTTCGCTCCTTCAAACGTGACGGCGATCCAATTATTGCCAATACCAACAACGGCAGCATCCTCAGGTAGGCGTGAAATAAAGTCGTCGCTTGGGAATAGCGCCACAGCGCCTGGTGCTGAATCTGTGAAATACATCACACCCAATTGTAGGCTGATCCAACTGACCAGAACCATCGCAACCGAGATGATCCATGTTCTAATAGTCATGAATATGTTCCAAGGTTAGCCCCTGTCCATCAATCCCACGGAGCGTTTTGGCCAAATCTGAGACTGGCAGCAAGATCAGGTGGCGGGTGTCTCCATAGCCCTGACGCGCGAAGCTGTAGAACGCGCCATTTAGAATTGGCGCGTCTGACGTCACCGTAATTAGAATATCATCGTTTCCAGCGATTTCGACAAATTCACCGCCCGCCTTAGCCCATTGCAACAACAGATTAGTGAGTATGCGATACCTAGGCGTGTCAATTTCGACCCCTTCCTGGCGTTGGGCGATCACGTTCACATCCTCAAATGCGTCAAGTTCATCAGGGTTCATGCCTGTCATGATCATACGAAGGCGCAACGCATCTGGTTCCATATTGGCCACGGCAGCAGCGATGGCCTTCGCATAACTGGCCTTTACCCCATATTCCAACGCGCCAGCAAAGCGCCTTTCGCGATCGCGGAAGATGTCTGAGGCGCTGTCTGTCAGAACCGCTGCATCCCCACTAAAGTTCCACTGGTACCAAGGCACTTGGCGCAAGAACAACGCATACTCTGCTGCCTGTGTTGCCATGATGTCGTCTAATGGTGCCCGTGTGTCGCCTCTTATCCACGTTGCGATCCGTCCGATACTTTCCTCGTAGAGGGCTTTCATCAGTAGTTCGGCGGTAAAGCTGATGCCGATGGTGTAGATCGTCGATTTGAATTCTGTCGGGACGCCCCCGTGTGGTCCTGAAGCGGATGAAAGGCTGCAAAGAGAAGACCAAAAGCCACCGATGGATGACAGGTACCGATAGTCGTGCGGGTCGTCTGTGCTGATGACGCGGGCATAATCGTCATATGCGTGGACGATGTGCCATTCTGGATATGTCAGTAATGTCCGTCCTTCTGGCCGGTGGTGTTCAGGTGGTAGGATAGCCGCATAGTCAGATATGTTCCCGTCGGGACGACAGGCTAATTCGATATATCCCACCGGCATAAGCAGTCCGATTATTAAGACCAATGGCAGCCCGATGGTCCATCTTAGAAACCGTTTCATACCCCGCGACCCAACCGAATCCCGGCAATCAACGCCACCCCACCAAGTGCGATATGCGGTAAGTTTGCCAACACCCGGAAGAGCGTAAACGATAGCCCATCTGAGGCGTTGGTGAATATTCCGAAGTCCAGATAGCCCCAGCCAGTGAGAAAGCCCAAAGCCCCGTCACCAAGGTAGAGCGCGCCAAAGATTACCAAGAACAGTTTGCTTGCGCGTGCTCCAAAGAATGCCGCCCCGAGCGCCCAAACTGCCGAGACCAAATGCAGCATATCGTCAAACAGATCGAGCGCGAAAATGCCAAAGGCCAAGCCGTCATCATCCGTGATCCCCGGTACGTAATTCAGGGCCGCCGCGCCAAGCAGTACAGCAAAATATCCGAGTGCAAATTTCTGAATTGTCGTCATAGCGCCCTCAAGTAGGTGTCCCAAAGATTATTTCGTAACAGCAAGTCTGGGTCCAATGCCCGTTTGGCTGCTGCAAATTCAGGTGCACGCGCATAACCCCGGACCAGTTGGTCTTGGCGCGCGTGTGGTCGGTAAGGCAGATAGTAGGTGCCCCCAATCGCGATAACACCTTCGATCAGTTCTTGGGTCATCCGTTGCATGTCTGCTTCTGCACGTGCGGTCATTTCCTGACTGAAAGACATCACTGCGGCGATACGTGGTGTTGCAGCATAGCTAAGCCAGCTTTCGGGGTCGGTATCGACAAACCGCAAAGTGACATTGAGAAATTCCTGATAGGAGCCTGGGATCACGGTCCGGCATAAGGATACAAAATCAGCAAACCGGTCGGGTGCTACAAAATACTCGTGTAAAATGTCTGTGCGATCAGGGTTGCGGTCATCAAGCGTCACAACGGGTTCGTTGATCAGGCTATTGCGCGTTGCTGGTCCGCTGGTCAGCGACGTTGCCAGTGCTGTTTCAAACCACCATCGCACGTTCTTCATGCGTTCATTGCCCAGCTGCGCCCGATATATACGGCTTGCGAGCTTGGCGGATGTGCCAGAGCCGCTGGCGGCAGGTAAATCTGTTTGGTCAGTGGTCGGCCTGTAGGTGACCAACAGCGCGTCAGACATAAAGTTGGCCCTGTTCACGTTTAGACGCCCATAGGCCATTGTCACGGTTTCATCCGCGAGGGCGTCGATCGTCCTTTGCCCGAAGGTATCGGCGGACATCGTTTCGAATGACGGTTCCAGGCGTTGGTTTTGCGCCAATTCGACATCCATTTGCGTGATGATCCCGGTCAGGCCGTAACCACCCATTGTCATGCCAAAAAGATCTTGGTTTTCGGTCCGGGAACATGTCACCAGACTGCCATCCGGCACTATCATCTGAAACGACCTGACGGTGCTTCCCATTGGGCCTTCTTTCACTGGCCAGCCATGGGCATTTACGCAAAACGTCGCAGCGATCCCAAAGTCGTTGTTTGATTGCATGACGCGCGGCCCCATTCCGATGGGGTCAGTTGCAGCGATCACGTCGCTCCAGCGCGCACCGGCGTGTACGCGTATCATTTGGGTGTCAGGGTCCGGTTCCACCAGTCCATTGTCAAACGTGATTGCATGCCCGTCGCGTGGAATGGCTTGCCCACCCATTGAGTGCCTCGCGGCACCAATAATCACCGGACGGCCATTTGTACGAGCGTCATCCAACTCAGCTCGGATTGTGGCAATCAACTGCGCTCCGGGGTCATCTTTTACGATGATGTGTCGGAATACCGGCGTCTCGCTAAGCTCGCTGGCGTCGTTCAATGTACCGACAGCACCGCTTGGTTTTACGAAACGGGTTCCGTCCAAAGTTGGATTTGATGCCGAAAAAGACTTTGTGAGGAAACCACCTATCACAGCACCCCCGCCCAAAAGTGCGACACGACGGCTGAATTTAGTCAAGACAGTCAAATTAATCCCCCAAAAAATGAACACAGTTCAATTTCTTATATACCCTCGTAACAAATGCTATAGTATGGAATTCCTGACCGGTTCGCGGCAATTGCCAAAGTTAAGAGCATTCTGACAATGATATCATGCGATCGGCCAGACAGTTTACCAAAGCGGAAATGAAAAGCAGCCGTTAAAGAACATGCGCCGAGTGACCGCTATGTCCTGCGATGCAGTCATCCAGCTTGCCAAAATGCTGCGCTACAGTGCCAACGTCTGCTTCGGGGAAGCTGCACTGCAGCGTCGCGAACTCAGGTCAATGTCTGGTTTGGGCCGTTGTGTTGAGACTCTGTGGGTTGTGCCGTACGGCGCTGCAGAGTTGAGATGTACCCTCCCAATGTTGCCGTATCCAACTACTGACACCGGTCGGCAGAGCCACTATGAACTGCGTTGAATACGACTAATACGTGGAGACCAGACATGCGAAATGACATCTCGGATTTGCTGACCTTCATCAGCAAGGATGCCCTTTGGCTCGGACGTATGCAGGAAGTCGTAGCAGAGCATTTGATGCCAGCCCTTGAAGAGTTCGGCCTCGATCATGATGAGCTTGACGAAGTGTTAGGTGAGCCGTGGCCGGGCGTTCTATGGGGATGTGGCTTCGAAGATTTCCTGAGCCGACAGTATGAAGATGGCAACATTGTCGATCTCTATCTCAAACGACGCGGGTAGCATGAAACGGTTCCCAATCGTGCGTATTTTGCCGCCCTGCGCGATACGCCTGTCAGTCTTTATGAAGTCAGCGACGTCAAACCCGGAACCTCCATGGTGCTCAAGGATCTGCTTGGGGATTCAGGGTCTGTTACGGTACTTGAGGGCTCGGCGACACAGTCTTTGAAACAATGGGATCGGATCGTCGTTCGCGTGATTCCCGAAGACAACGCGCATGTGATTTCGGGGGCGCTATTGGCCTTTTCTGCCGAGGCCTCTGCGTTCCTATTTGATGGTCTGTCTGCGGTGCTGAAGGTGAACACCGAAGCGGACGTGACGCTCAAAGCAGGCCAGCTGCTGCAATGCGCGCCCGTCTTCACTAGCGCTTGGCTCTTTACGGCTCTAGATCGAGCCCTTTCTGGAGAAATGCCAGAGATGAGCAACGCCGATGGCGACGACATAATGTTCCATGATCTGAGGTTCCCGTTCGCGCAAGGCGTTCTGCAGAAGGACATCGCCGCCTGTTTGAACGTCGTGAATGGATTTACCCCCGAAAGGCAGCGTTGTTGGGTTTGGCTCGCGCCACACGGCCGCCAAGGCGCAATGCAAGATGGTAGCCTGATGTTGGATACGCAGACTGAAGGCCGCACGGTCCTGGGCCATCTTGAACTCAAAGGAAAATCCCTGCTGATCAATGTGAATTCAGCGGCACGCGCCCAAAGGGTGAGTGAGTTGGTAATGAAAGCAGCAGGCGAACACCTCAAACAACCTCTGACCACAATCCGTACGGTCGAACAGATGATGGCTGAGGAACAAGACGAAAACGATGCTGAAGACATCGACGAAATTCCACCTGAGATCGCGCGGCAAATCATTCAAGAGCACATGGACCGACACTACCGCGAAACGCTTGATGCGCCGATACCAGCACTAGGGGGTAAATCCCCCCGTCAGGCAGCGCGGAGCAAGGCGGGTCGCGCAAAGGTGGTCGATTGGCTCAAGATGCTTGAGAACAACAGTGCAAAGCATCGCAATGACGCAATTGAAGACTACGACTTTGAGTGGATGTGGGCGGAGTTGGGTTTACAAGAACACAGGAAATAGAACAGCTAGCACTGCTCGAGTATGTCAAAGTCTGAAATTAGTTCGACATAATTTGCTAACTCGTACAAAGCCCTGTTCCGCAACTTCCCCTTTGGTTTTTCCGTGATTTCTACGCTGAGATAGTCATATTTTTCAGTAAACCGCATCTTGGCATCGCACCCATCGGCAATTCGTTCCAATGACCATGCCCACTGATCCCAGTGCTTTCGATGTGGCCAACGAAAGTCGCCGAACATGAATTCTTCTGGTTGCCGCAAGGGGTGTTCTTCTGCATCCAAGCTGGCAACGGTCTCACTTAGATTGCGAAGCGCTCGATCTGCGCCCACATCTGTCTCGGCGAGTTCGATCTCAAGCTCGCGGATCGCTGTTTTTGCGGCCCCGGCAGCGGCAAGTACATCACCATAAAGTTTCATCGGATATGCTGTTCGAATTGCCCGTTGCGGGTCGGCCGCTGGTTTCCAGAAGAGAGCATACGACCATGCATCCCCGGTCGAAAGTCGCGCGCCAAAGCGGTCCGATATGACAAACGCAGATACAAGCGGCGCAACCGCATCGAGATCATGTTCGGCAGGCTCAAAGACTGGAGGCGCGTCGCAACCCGCTATGACCGCTGTCCCATGGTCTTCCTGTCCGCAATCGCTCTCGCCGCAACCGTCATATATTGGTTATGAGTCCTGACCCTAGTTCCGCATATCTGCTGTTCACCGACCGTTAGTCATGCAGCGGCGCGACCAGTCGAAGGAGACTTTCGCCGCAAAAGCGAAATCACGGAGTGACGAATTCACACATTTTATTCAAGCTAATCGAAAGGCTTTTGGCAGCATCGGACTTCAGTACTGAAGGGGTAGCAAGTTGTTGTCGCCTATTGATGCCAAGCGTATTCCATTTTTTTGACATAAAATCCTTGTTTCAGACATAGTGAACGACGCTCGACGCATTGGACGATGTAATGAAACAAACCCTTAAGGCACTTTCAATTGTGCAGGGCTTTCTGTCAGGAAGATCCTCAAAACAGCCTGCTGAAAGGTCCTCGCCTGTACCGCCTGTAAAATCACCAAAACATCCAAAAGCTAAAGACGCTAATGGCATCATGTTTGTCTCAAAACCGCGTGGTGCGAAGGATGACATCGTCCGCACAGCACAGACCCGCAAAGAAGCGCAGGCGCTTGCCAAAACGTCTCTGCTGATTGTTCCAAACAAAAGCAAGTTCCTGCCACGCTCTGGCGTCTCTGTCAGATCGCGGCCACACGTGATTTTCGACTTTAAAGCCACTCAAACTCTGATCGAGATGTCACTCTCATCTGAGTCGGACACGATGACGATAACCGTCAAGATGAAGCGTGATACGATTGAGTCCACTAGCGTAAATGCTAGTGCCAGCTCAAAGGTCATGACACCCAAAAGACGCGAATTACACGTCGAGAACCTGCGCCTTGCGATAGAAAGCCTACCGCTTTTGGACGTTGAAACAGAACGGTTTACCAATCGCGTTCCAGTGCTTCAAAACAACCTTGCGACTTTGCTGGAGTTGGCGCGAAATAAATTAGACGAAATTCAAGTCCCACTGGAGGAAGAAGCCGTAAATACAGCAGCCTTCCAAAAGCACCTTGATCAAGTCCCTCTTGGTTCTTTTGTCATCCGTCGTATCAGTGGCTATGGGGTTAAGAATGACACGGGCCTTGTCTCCATCCATGAAGGCTTGGAAAAACTGAAGCCGCGTGAGCGTGTTTACGCGTTAACGCAAGCGCATTCGCAGCTTTTGGCTGATGCGTTAGACAACTGTAGCGCGCATGCACGTCTTGCCGCGATGCGTCTTTTGGAAGGCGTGCCCCTTGACCACCCAGCGGCTTTGCCCGCCGAGGTTGCCAATCAATTCTCAGGCGCGCAAACAAATGGCGACGTGCTTGCCCGGCTCGAGACAATGAAAGAAATGTCCGAAGAGGAGACCATCGGTGAGGTGTTCCTGCTCATCCCCGAAATGATTAATACGTACAGCAGTTATCGATTGCCCTACGGATACACTTACTGGCAGTCATGGGAAGATCGGCTTAAAAAAAGTCCTTTGTCGATGACGAAACGGCGGTCGTCTTTGCCGCAACGTCCTGCTGCTGATCTGATTACACTTGATGGCGTTCTTTGCGTTTCTAAAAAGGCAAAGTCTGCTCTTGAAGAACTCGACCTTGGTGACTCCCGGTTTCACTTCATTGAGAACACTGGCGACTATTGGGCTATGGAAATCACCGAAGTGAAATCAGGCCCCGTTCCCGACGAAAGCCTTTTTGAACGCAACAATGACGGGCTCAGAACACCACGCCCCATCACCGGTACGTACTTCATGGCCAACAAGGACGGGCTCGACTCACTGACTAAACGAGCAAGGTTTGGGGCGGACAACCTAAACGGTCCTGATGTGTGGATTTGTGATGACTTTTCATTGGGAAGGTACAAAAGCCCGAATGCTATCATGGTTTCCGAAAAGGTGGTGAAGGTGCTTAAAAAGGCGAAGTGCAAATGGTACAAACCTCTTCATAGCGCGCGGGTGGTCGAACTGTGAACTTACAACGTCTTATCAAAAACTCGAGCATTACCGAATGACAGTAAACGCAACGAGCATTAGCGCAGGCCAAGCACTGGCAATGCTAAAGACCGGTTGGCAGGCACAAACGCGCGGCGAACTGACGGCGTCCTGGATGATGCACGGTAAGCCCGGCATTGGCAAAACACAGATTGCAGAGAGCCTTGCGGAATTTGTTGGCGGCAAACTCTATGATGTGCGTTTGACGACGATCGATCCCTCGGATCTGCGTGGCTTGCCCTACTATGATCACGATGAAAAACTGACCAAATGGTACCGGCCCGAAGACTTGCCGCGCGACGGAACCCCTGCTGTTTTGTTTTTGGACGAATTGTCTGCGGCACCCGAACATATCCAGCCCACGGTGTACGGATTGCTGCAGGAACGGCGGGTGGGCCAGCATATCATTCCAGCCAATGTGATGATCGTCGCCGCAGGCAACCGCGTGGAAGATGGCGCGGTCGCTTATGAAATGGGCACCGCGATTGCTGATCGTTTGATCCATCTGAACGTCGAGCCAGACCTTGACGATTGGATCAACAACTATGCAATCAAAATGGGATTGCACCCAGCTGTGCCCGCATTTCTGAAAGTGCGGCCAGATTATTTTGAGACGACTGTTCAATCTATGGAACAAGACCATATGATCGCAGCCACGCCGCGGTCATGGGATCGAGTTTCGTCGATCATGATGTCAATCTCTGATCCGAAATTGCGACGGATCGCGATTACCGGAACGGTTGGGGCGCACATATGTGCCGATTTCTTTGTCGTGGCTGACGATGTTGAAGCCACCGTGGCCGTCACCGAGATGATAACGACGCCCAGACACGCACGTGTGGACATGTATCCCACGACCATGCACGGACTTCAGGCGATGGTATTCGGACTTGTCGGTTTGGCCGATCAGGACAACATGGAACCCGTTTTTGAGATCCTCGTCGATATCATGGAGCTTCGCCGTTTGCGCCCAAGGGACAAAGATTTTACGCGCTTGCCGCTTGCCGAATTGACGACCTATGGGTTTGAAAACGTTTTGAGCAAGCTTCTTGAGTCAGGTCTTAGCGCAGAGATTTTGGAAAACCCGATCTACAAATCCTATAGCGCGAAACGGCGTGAATTGGGTTTAGAAGTCGCATGATAGATATGTCCTCATTGCCTGTCACATTCGTGCACTGACCCATGCCCGCAAGCTCGAACAGTCATTCTGAACGTGCGACCTTGGCGCTGCGTACGCTTGCTGAGAAAGACCCATGCTTTGCTTCTCTGACGTTGTTCTGCCACCACCGCGACCGCGACGAAGAGTTGGCCCCTGCTTGGACAGACGGAAAGACCGTGTTCTACGGCAAAGCGTTCGAAGATTGGAAACAGCCCCAACAGGTCGCCGTTTGTGCGCATGAAATCATGCATGTTGCCTTCGGCCACATCCCACGCGGAAAGCGGCTAAGACAGCGGTTTGGGCATCGCTATCGCCCAAAGCTGTTTAACATCACAACCGACGCCATCATAAATGAGACCCTGCGAGAGTCTGGCTACCGTGTTCCAAGGGAAGGCGTTTTTCTTTGTGAGCTTCTCCAGGCTGTGTTCGGAGAAAAAGCCGCCTCTCAAGATGCGCTGAGCAAATGGACGGCGGAAAGTCTGTACGTGCTGATTGACGCTTGCACGGATGCGATTGAACTTTCTATTGCCAAACAGTGTTCGTGCACAGGCGGCAAGTCTGGGACACCGCAAGGCGCAGGAGACAGCGAGGGCGGCTCTGTTCCTGACAGTGATGGCGGCGAGGATCCGGGGGACAGCGATGCGTCTGTTCAAGAAGCCGGAGACGCCAACGATCAGATTTGTGAGACGTGTGGACAACCCAAGTTGCTAACCGCGGTGTCAGCAACTTATCATTATGCTACATCAAAAGGGCATCAGGATGATTTGGATGCCACTGCCGCAGCAGAGCCATTGTCACCAGAAGAAGAGCAAGCAGAAGCAGAATGGCAAGAGCGCACGCAACGAGCATTCGCGGCTGGCCAAGCGGCTGGGCGCGGCATTGGTAAGCTTGGTCACACGCTTGCTGACCTTCCTAAGAGTACAACGCCATGGGAGACGATTTTGCGCACAACAGTACGCAAGGCTGTTTCTCGCAAAAGGATGATCACCTACAGCAAACCAACCCGTCGCTGGTTGGCTATGGATGCTGATGCGATCGCACGCGGCCTACGCCAGCCCGCGTTCGAACCCGGCCTTAATTCTGAAAGAAGCGCCCCGCGCGTTACGGTTGGCGTAGATGTCTCGGGCTCGATCAGCGACGTGTTACTAGAGAAATTTGCCGCCGAGATTGTGGCGATTGGCAAACGTACCGGCGCCGAAATCCACGTTCTTGTCTTTGATACACGTGTTCTTTCACATACGAAAATGGAGCACGGCAACTGGCACAATCAGATTACAGAGGTTGAATTTGCCAGAGGTGGGGGAACAGATTTTCACGATGTCCTTCAACAAGCAGACGCGCTGAAACCCTCGATCATCGTCGTACTCACCGACCTTTACGGACCTATGGGAGAGGCGCCCCGTTCAGCTCCAGTGCTATGGGCGTGCCCTAACTTGGACGCGCCAGAACCAAAGTTTGGAAAAGTGCTGCAGTTGACATCTTGAGTCCACTCGCCAATCAATACTGCGGTTGGACTCGAGATGGTCAAGCAACCTCAAAGCAGACGTTCCTCAAAATGTGACTGAAGGTCCGCTATGGGCCGATTCTGTTGAAAAACTCTTTGCTGCGACTGCAAATTTTCTGAAACCAGAACACTGTTCTCCGCTCATCTAAACATGCCGCAAAATGTGAAAGAAAAACCTGCATTTCGGAATATTATTCTGCCGGATTTACTCAAAATGCTCGACATTGGAGTTTTTCAACAGAATA
>JBDVKF010000045.1:0-28040 GCA_039960995.1 Paracoccaceae bacterium
TCAACAACCGTCGCTTGCTCGAACCCATCGGATACATCACGCCAACTGAAGCTGAGGACGCGTTCTATGCAAACATAAACACACTCGATAAAGTCGCATAAGAAGAACTAAACAGTCTCCGGTAAAACCGGGGCGGTTCACACCCGTAACATCCGCGCACTTAGCGAACTGGGGTGTCACATTGATCTGGATGATTTTGGAACCGGAAATGCGTCGATTGCTGCCATAAAACGATTTCAAGTGTCCCGCATTAAAATTGATCGGTCGTTCGTCATGAAATCAGACCGCGACCCAGATCAACAACGGATGGTCGGAGCCATTCTGACGATGGCAGAACGCTTGAACGTGGACACACTCGCAGAAGGTGTCGAAACCGCGGGCGAACACGCGTTGCTTTCGCAATTGGGCTGCGGACATGTGCAAGGGTTCGGAATCGCGCGCCCAATGCCGTTTGATAAAACGATTGAATGGATGCGCGCCCACAAAACGAAATTGGTCGATCCCCCCGAAGTTCCAAGGCGAAACGCCAACAAAGGCTGAAGTTTCACGGCACTTACGTCGCGATGAACCTTCACCTGCTCGTAAATCGCCGCGAATCCGCTTGACCTTTCAGACCTGACTCTGTTGAACCCCTGCATTACTTTTTATGCAGTGGGTGAAGGTCCTCATGGACGAACAGAACAAGAATCTCATGCTTGCCACCGGGTTGAGCCTTCTGGTCATCCTCGTTTGGTTTACACTATTTCCGCCACCGGAAACCGACGATTTGGCCCAGACACCTCCTGCGGCCTCTGAAACCGAATTGGCGGCTGACGCAGGTGTTCCATCCGCAGCTGGCGAAACCGCTGCGGGGACTGGTGGCACTCAGGACTTAAGCAATGCCGAAGCGGTTGCAGAAGCCCCACGCATAGAGATTGCCACAGATCGCATTGTCGGTTCGATCTCTCTGCTTGGTGGACGTATCGACGATTTACGTCTGAAAGACTATCGCGTCGCACAAGAAGGAAGCGCAGAGATTGTTCAAATGCTGCGCCCCGTTGGCGAAATTGGCGCATACTATGCGCTTTTTGGCTGGGCCCCCGGCGCGGGCATGGATCCGGCGTCTGTACCCGGACCAAACACTGTCTGGACGCAATCTGACGGTGGAATATTGACGTCAAACACACCGGTATCGTTGTCATGGGACAATGGCGCGGGCCTTGTGTTCACCCGGACAATAGCCGTCGATGCGGATTACATGTTCGACGTCACCCAAAGCGTTGAGAACACGACTGGGGCACCTGTCACCTTGGCGCCCTATGGCATGATCACACGCCATGGCATCCCAGAAGACCTAAAGAATTTTTTCATCCTACACGAAGGCGCAGTCAGCGTTGCTGATGAAGAATTGACAGAGGTCGATTGGGAAGACGTAACAGAGGCCGATATCGATCCCAAATGGGGGCGTCCTGCCATCGTTCAGGAAGACGTTAAAAACGGCTGGATCGGCTTCACCGATCATTATTGGCAAACAGTGCTGATCCCCGAAACCAAAGGCAATGATCAGGCCCTTACGTATGACGCGCGATCCGATGTGTTTCGCGCCATCGCTCGCGCGCCGTCAGTCACAGTCGCAGCTGGCGGAACAACCGAAGCATCAACGCAAGTGTTCGCCGGTGCAAAGGAATGGGAAACGATCCGCGAATACGAAAGCGATGGCGTGCCAAAGTTCATCGACTCGATTGACTGGGGTTGGTTCTTTATCCTGACCAAACCTATCTTTTGGCTTTTGCACCAATTGAATTTGCTGATCGGCAATATGGGCTGGTCCATCATTGGCCTGACCTTGATCATCAAAGCCATTCTGTTCCCGCTCGCCTACAAATCCTATGTTTCGATGGCGAAAATGAAAGAGCTTCAGCCCCAAATGGAAAAGCTGAAGGAACAAGCCGGCGAAGACCGTCAAAAGATGCAGCAAGGCATGATGGAGCTGTACAAGAAGGAAAAGGTAAATCCGGCTGCGGGTTGTTTGCCCATCCTGCTACAGATTCCGATCTTCTTTTCGCTGTATAAGGTGATTTTTGTCACCATCGAATTGCGCCATGCGCCATTCTTTGGTCCGTTCCAAGACCTTTCTGCCCCCGATCCTACATCTATTATGAACTTTTACGGCTTGTTTCCATGGGCCGGACCAGACGCCGGTTCCATCATGGCGTTGTTGTTCATTGGTATTTTACCATTGCTGTTGGGTATTTCGATGTGGTTGCAGCAAAAGCTGAACCCGGCCCCCACTGATCCCACACAACAAATGATCTTTGCTTGGATGCCTTGGGTGTTCATGTTCATGCTGGGCAGCTTTGCAAGCGGGCTGGTGGTGTACTGGATCGCGAACAACACGATCACGTTCATTCAGCAATACACGATCATGCGCAGCCAAGGATATACACCTGATATTCTGGGCAACATCCGAAGCTCGTTTAAGAAGACGACCAAGGAAGAGGCGAAAAAATGAACGGGCGCGTCGCGCATATCTGGCGTCACCCTGTAAAAGGGATCGGATCAGAAGCCTGCGACAGTGTCGAACTGGACCCAGCTAAAGCTGTTGTCGGCGACCGCGCCTATGCGCTGTTGAACGACGTGGCAGAAGATTCAGACAAATGGCAAGCGCGTCGGAATTTCTTGCAAGTTGCGTCTGGTCCACGGTTGTCATCAATCGGCGCGGTTACGACAAATGATGGCATCGTTTTGACCCACCCAGATCGTGACCCGCTAAACCTTAAGCCACATGAAAACGGGCAAGCCCTCAATGATTGGATCGCAGATCTTTGGCCCGCTGATCGCCCCGGCCCTGCCCGGCTTGTTTCAGCCCCAGAGCAAGGTATGACAGATGTGCCCTATCCTTCTGTGTCCATTGGCAACCTCGCGTCGTTGAAGGCCCTCAGTCAAATAGCTGGGTTTGACATCGATATGCGTCGGTTCCGGATCAACCTGTGGCTTGATGGACTGGCCCCTTGGGAAGAAATCGACCTGCTGAAAGGCGAAATCTCGTTGGGTGGCGCACGATTAAAACCTGTCGCCCCCATCGAACGGTGCCGCGCACCCGACGCTAACCCTGCGATCGGACAACGCGACATTAACATGATTTCCACATTGGAAGACGGCTGGAACACGCGCAACTTTGGCGTCTATTTCGAAGTGGCACAGGCTGGTACTGTTCGCATCGGTGATACTTTATCATGAACCTTTCGTTCCCACAGGCCGAAGAACCGGACGACATCACCCGAGAACGCGGGCGCATGCTTTTTGCGGGCGAAACGACGTTTCTTAAGGGTGTGGTTGCCATGTCTGGACTGCCGCCAGCTGACCGGATCGAAGTGTGCTTTGCCGGGCGGTCGAATGTTGGGAAATCGACGCTGATCAATGCGCTGACCGGGCGCAAGGCGTTGGCACGTGCGTCCAACACACCCGGACGCACACAAGAGGTCAATTTTTTCGAGGCCGGTGAAAACCACTATTTGGTCGATCTGCCTGGCTATGGCTTTGCCAACGCGCCTTTGCCCGTGGTTCAAAAGTGGCAAGCCCTGCTAAAACAGTATCTGGGCGGTCGCGTATCGCTGCGCCGCGCTTTCGTGCTTGTCGACTCGCGACATGGCATCAAATCAGTCGACGACGAAATCATGACATTGTTGGACAAGGCCGCAGTGACCTTTCAATGCGTTCTAACCAAGTCAGATAAAATCAAGCCAAGCGAGATGGAAAAGACTTTGGCGCAGGTCCGGACAGGTCTTTCCAAACATCCCGCCGCCTTCCCCGAGATTGTGCTGACGTCAAGCGAACAAGGTGATGGGATCGCAACGTTGCGCAGTATCATTGCAACGCTTGTGTAACGTACGTTTTTCGGATGCTTGGCCTTTGCCGCTGAGTGGGGCAGAAAGACAAATGCTGAAACAAGCCAGATGAAGACCCGTGACATGAACCGCGATTGGATTGCCACCGCCCGTACTTTGAACCAAGCGCTGCCTTTTATGCAGCGCTACAAAGACGCGACCGTTGTCATCAAGCTTGGCGGTCACGCTATGGGCAGTGACGAAGGCATGGCAAGCTTTGCCCGCGACGTTGTGTTGATGCGGCAAGTTGGTGTAAACCCGGTTGTGGTGCATGGCGGCGGACCAATGATCAATGCGATGCTTGATCGGCTTCAGATCAAATCTGATTTCGTGAATGGAAAGCGGGTCACAGATGCGGCGACGATGGAAGTTGTTGAAATGGTGCTGTCGGGCCGTGTCAACAAACGCATCGTCCAAGCCATCGGCGAGGCAGGTGGACGCGCTGTTGGGCTGTCGGGTAAAGATGCGAACCTTATGTTTTGCAATCCCACAAATGCTGAACTTGGCCTGGTCGGGACACCGTCCCAAATTGATCCGACGATCCTGCGCACGCTCAGTGAAGATGAAATCATTCCGGTCATCGCACCGTTGGGCATGGGTCATAACGGCGAAACCTTTAACATCAATGGCGATACTGCAGCCGGCGCAATCGCTGGCGCACTGAAAGCAGATCGCCTATTGCTGCTGACCGATGTGGCCGGCGTAAAAAACGCCGAAGGTGAGGTTGTGACCGAACTGACTGCCGACCAGATTCGCGAATTGACCAAAGACGGGACAATCGCTGGCGGCATGATCCCAAAAACAGAAACCGCGTTGGATGCAATCGCCTGCGGAGTACGTGCGGTGGTCATACTGGACGGGCGCGCACCAAACGCCTGTTTGTTGGAATTATTCACAGAACATGGGGCCGGATCGATCATCCGCCCTCGTTAATCCTGCGTTCTCGCTCATCACCCTACGGTGATGTGTTAACCTGTCCTATTGCTCAGACGTGAATGACCCGTATGTTCCTGAGTATGGAGAATGAATCTGTCATCCGTCTAAGCGTTTTTCTTGGCTTGTTTGCCATGCTGGCGTTGGTCGAACAACTGATGCCACGTCGTGTCCGTCGTCAAAGCCAACCGAAACGGTGGTTCACCAATTGGGGTATCACGGTTCTGAACACTGTAATGCTGCGGTTATTGGCTGTGGCCATTCCGTTGTTGGCGGTCGGTGCAGCGGTGGATGCAACCGCGCAAGGATGGGGTTTGTTCAACGCCTTGAATTGGCCGACATGGCTTGAGGTCGTCATTGCCATTCTTGTGTTGGATTTTGCGATTTGGGCGCAGCATCTTATCACCCACAAAGTTCCGCTGCTTTGGCGTTTGCACAGAGTGCATCACGCTGATGTCGACATCGATGTAACCACAGCCATCCGGTTTCACCCCGTTGAAATCGGCTTGTCGATGTTGTTAAAAATTGGCCTCGTTTACCTTATGGGTCCTGCGGCAATTGCTGTCATTTTGTTCGAAATCATCTTGAACGGCACAGCCATGTTCAATCACGCGAATATCAAGTTGCCTTTGAAACTGGATGCAGTTGTACGGCGCGTTCTGGTCACTCCTGACATGCACCGTGTTCATCATTCGGTGCATCGCCACGAACACGACAGCAACTATGGCTTTTCCCTTTCAATTTGGGACCAGATGTTTGGCACCTACATCGCGCAGCCTGCCGAAGGACATGATGACATGAAAATCGGTCTTGAATGGCAGGATGAACGCCCCAGCCGTTTGGGCTGGTCATTGACCCTGCCCTTCGCGCGGAAATGAACTGGGACGACCTGACCCAACACGCTGCGGATCGCCATCTAAACGTGCTTGGCGGATTTCATCCCGACGATACAGATGACGTGCCTGCTGGCACGCAGACATTAGTGTTGCTTGGCCCCAAAGAACCCGAATTCTGGACACATATCCAAACCCAAACTGAATGGGACGGGACACCAGATCCAATTGATCGCTGGTCAAGCCGCGTCATTGGCGATTGGGCCGTGCAATTGAAAGCGCATGCTTTGTTTCCGTTTGGGGGGCCACCTTACAAGCCCTTCTTTTCTTGGGCTCTCAAGACGGGGCGCATACATGCATCACCGATCATGTTTCTAGTTCATGATCAGGCGGGATTATTTGTGTCTTTTCGCGGTGCTTTGGCTTTACCGGAAAAGCTGGACATTCCATCACCTCCCCCCTCGCCTTGTCCATCATGCACCGCTCAGCCCTGTAAAATCGCCTGCCCTGTTGATGCGTTTGATGGTGAAAACTACGACACCGTCGCCTGCAAAACCCACTTGGCAAACCCACGGGGACAGGATTGCATGCAAAGGGGATGTGCGGCGCGGCGTGCGTGTCCTGTCAGCCAACATTGGGGCCGCCCCGAGGACCAATCAGCCTACCACATGAAAATATTCAAAGGATGATCGATGTTGCGCTTGCTTCTCATGCGCCATGCCAAGTCAGACTGGAACACACCAGAAACGGGTGACCATGACCGCGGTTTGAACCCGCGCGGACGCACATCGGCGACAGCATTGGGAGGCTGGTTGCGCGATCACAATTACACGCCTGACACGGTCATTTCATCGACGGCCACACGTACAGCACAAACGTTAGAGCGCTTGCAACTCAACGCACCTATACAATTCACCCAGCGTCTGTATCACGCATCGCCATCAGACATGTTTGACGTGCTTAACAGCGCAAAGGGTTCATGCGTGTTGATCCTTGGCCACAATCCCGGAATTGCGTCCTGTGCCCGTGACTTGTTGGCACAAGCGCCGGACCACCCACGATTCAATGACTATCCAACCTGCGCAACGCTGATAGCAGATTTCCCGATCAAGGGCTGGTCAGAATTGCAGTGGCGAACCGGAACAGCCATAGATTTCGCTGTGCCCCGCGACATTATCGATCCATAAAAAAGGGCGGCACCGCAGCACCGCCCTTTCCTTGAATTTCAACTGAGCTTAGTGCCCCAAGATTTGACTTAAGAACAACTGCGTCCGTGGGCTTTGTGGATTGTTGAAGAACTCTTCTGGTTCATTCTGTTCCACAATCTGCCCAGCATCCATAAAGATCACGCGGTTGGCGACCTGACGTGCAAATCCCATTTCATGCGTCACACACAACATGGTCATGCCTTCTTCGGCCAGCTCGATCATTGTATCGAGAACTTCTTTGATCATCTCAGGATCGAGCGCCGATGTAGGTTCGTCAAACAACATGATCCGTGGTTTCATGCACAAGGACCGCGCAATGGCCACACGCTGTTGCTGACCACCAGAAAGCTGTCCGGGATACTTGTTTGCCTGATCCGGGATTTTCACCTTTTCAAGGAAATGCATCGCTGTTTCTTCAGCCTCTTTCTTGGGTGTTTTGCGCACCCAAATCGGAGCCAAAGTACAGTTTTCGAGGATCGTCAGATGCGGAAATAAGTTGAAGTGTTGAAAACACATACCAACTTCGGACCGAATTTTGTCGATGTTCTTGAGGTCCGAAGACAGCAACGTGCCGTCCACTTCGATTGACCCTTTCTGGTGCTCTTCCAGCGCGTTGATACACCGGATCAGCGTCGACTTCCCGGACCCAGACGGGCCACAGATAACAATGCGCTCGCCCCGGTTAACGGTTAGGTTGATGTCCCGCAGAACGTGGAACGAACCGTACCACTTGTTCATGTCGTTAATGGACACTGCAATTTCATCAGATACTTGCATTTGAGCAGCTTCAGCCATTGATCAGGCCTCCTTATCGATGGTCTGTCGCAAGACGGCGTTCAAGCCATTGCGAATATTGTGAGATGCCGTAGCAGACGACAAAGAACAGAACACAGGCGAACAGGAACAATTCCCAATACACCCCATTCCATTCAGTTGATGCCAAGATCGGTCCGCGGATCATGCCCAGAATGTCGAACATTGAAATCACGGAAACCAGCGTGGTGTCTTTGAACAAACCAACCGCAATATTCACGATGCCCGGGATCGAGATCTTCAACGCTTGTGGCAAGATGATCAGGCGCATGGCCTGTGGATAGTCCAAGCCAAGCGAATCCGCCGCCTCGTATTGTCCTTTTGGCAAGGCAGCAAGCCCGCCCCGGATAACCTCGGCAATATAAGCTGACGAGAACATGGTAATCATGATCACCACACGCAGGAACAAGTCTGTCGTCGTGCCCGGAGGGAACATATACGACAACATCACCGATGCCACGAACAACAGTGTGATCAATGGAACACCGCGCACGAATTCGATAAAGATCACACAGATCCACTTTACCAAAGGCATATCCGATTGCCGACCAAGCGCCAGCGCAATGCCTAAAGGAATAGACAAGGAAACACAGGCGACCCCCAACATCAGGTTCAGCATATAGCCACCCAAATCACGGGATGGCACCGCCGGCAGGATCGCGTTTTCGCCTGCAGAGTCTGGTACAATCCAACCACCGATTATCCAAACAATCAGCGCAGCAGCGATTCCACCAAAAAAGCCAGCTGCAAAATTGCTTGCAACCAAACGGCTATAAACGACGCCGCCAGCAACGAACCCCAACAGCGCAATAATTGGTGTCAGCACGGAACCGCCCCAGATCAACCAATAGGCCAGAAACGGGTAGAGCGCGGTGAACATCAACATCTTGCGGGGCAAATCGAAGAACAATACTGGTGCAATCGCAACCAACATCAGCACGAAAGCCCAGTTCGGACGCCAATATTCGCCAACCGGATATTTGAATCCGTAGATCAATTGGTTCCACCGTTCTGTAAGGACGGAAAAACAGGCCCCTATTGTCCCGTCCAAAACTTCCCGACACTCGGCAAGACTGCTTGTTGTCCAGACCCCATTAAAGATCCAAGGCATTGTATTTTTGAGCACAAGATAGATCACAAAAAGCGACACAAGTGTCAGCGCCCCATTTGCCGGTGTTGCAAACAGGTTTACACGAAGCCATCTAACAATGCCCTGTTCGCCAACGGGCGGTGCCATGGGCGGAAGGGTTTCCGTTCGTACAAAGGAGATTTCAGTGTTCGCCATGATCAGCGCTCCTTCAGTTTAATTGAGGCGTTGTAGACGTTCATGAACGCAGAGATCAGCAATGACGCCGTGAGATAGAACAGCATCAGCAATAGAATACACTCAATCGCGCGGCCTGTTTGGTTCAAGGTAATCCCGCCCAAAGTCGCTGTAATATCTGCGTACCCGACCGCAATCGCCAATGACGAGTTCTTGGTGATGTTCAGGTACTGCGAAATTAGTGGTGGAATGATCACCCGCAAAGCTTGTGGCAGCACAACCAAGTTCATTATCCGTCCCGGACGCATCCCCAAGGCACCAGCGGCTTCAGTCTGACCTTTAGAAACGGCTTGGATACCCGCACGTACGTTTTCGGCAATGAATGCCCCTGTGTAGATCGACAAAGCGAACCAAAGCGCGATAAGCGGTCCACCAATCTTGATACCACCTGAGAAATTGAAACCTTTCAACGCAGGAATGTCCCAAGTCAGACCCATGATCGTCACCAGGAGGATCACTGGTACAAACCAAACACCTAAGATCATATGCCAGGTCGTCGGCCGATCACCTGTGGATTCTTGCGTTTTGGTTGCCCAGGTGCTGATGGCACGCGCACCGAAGAACGACCCGATCAACACAGCGATCACCAATAGCCAATTCATCCCCACAGACGCAAAGAACGGGTTAGAAAACCCAGGTCCAGGAATGTAAACGCCGCGATTGGTAAAGGCAAAAAGATCAAACAGCATAGATGACGTTGCAGCGTCCCCCCTAAAGGCGCGGGGCGCGGGCATCACGTTTGTCATGATCGTAAAGATGATGATAATCCAGATCAGAACCGGGATATTGCGGAAGATCTCAACATAAAAGGCCATCAACTTCGAAACGAGCCAGTTGTTAGACAGGCGCAAAACACCGGCGAGTACGCCGAAAACCGTCGCTGTCACACATGCGAGAAACGCAACCAATATCGTATTCAGAATGCCGACCAATGCAGCACGGGCATGTGACGACTGGCTGTCGTATTCAATCAATCGTTGGTTGATGTCATATCCGGACGGGTCGCTAAAGAAGCTGAACCCAAGTGTCAGTCCTTGCGCCTGCAAGTTGATAGTTATGTTGCGGTAAAGATATGCCAAGCTCAATGCCAGCACTAGCGCTGTAATGGCTTGGAGCGTAAGCGAACGATACCGTGTATCGCTCAGCAGCATCGAAAGGCGGAATGGCCCTTCGGGCGGGTCAGACAATGTGGCCATGGATGTTCCCTGTGGTTGGCGCGGGGCCTCCTTTGGCCTCTGCTGGACCAACACCCACGTCCTTATATGCAGAAAGAAAAAGGGCGCGCGTTAGACGCGCGCCCCAAATCAGGATTTAGCGGAATGGAGGGCTGTAAAGCAGGCCACCATCTGTCCACTGAGCATTCAGCCCACGCGCCAAGCCGATTGGTGTGGCTTCGCCAATGTTCTTTTCGAACACTTCTGCGTAGTTGCCTTCAACCGCAAGAGCGCGCTGCGCCCAATCAGCATCAAGACCCAGCATCGCGCCCAAAGTACCTTCGGTACCCAACAGGCGGGCAACTTCAGGGTTGTTCCCAGCAGCAGCCATTTCCGCCATGTTTGCGGATGTGACACCCAGCTCTTCAGCTGTGATCAGAGCATTCAATGTCCAGCGAACGATGTCCGCCCATTCGTTGTCGCCGTGACGGACCAGCGGGCCCAAAGGCTCTTTCGAGATGATTTCAGGCAGGATCACGTGATCGCCTGGATTCTCAAAAGTTGCACGCGAAGCGGCAAGACCAGACGCGTCAGTCGTGTAAACGTCACAAGCACCTGCTGCGTATTGCTGCAATGCTTCTGCGTTGGTTTCGATTGGCACAGGCTCGTAGCTGATGTTGTTAGAACGGAAGAAGTCCGCCAAGTTAAGCTCGGTTGTTGTCCCGGTTTGGATGCAGACAGTCGCGCCGTCCAATTCCTTGGCCGAAGAAACGCCCAGCTCTTTCGGAGCAATAAAGCCTTGGCCGTCATAGTAGTTCACACCAACGAATTCGAACTTCAGATCGACGTCACGAGAGAATGTCCATGTTGTGTTCCGAGCCAACACGTCGACTTCTCCGGATGCCAGAGCAGTAAAACGCGTTTTGCCGGTTGTGGGAACGAATTCAACAGCCGCGCTGTCGCCAAGTACCGCAGCAGCAACTGCGCGACACAAAGTAACATCAAAGCCTTTCCATTCCCCGCTTGCGTCCGGCGCAGCAAAACCGACGAGACCGGTCGAAACACCGCAGTTAAGTGTACCACGTGCTTTTACATCATCGAGCGTTCCTGCGGCTGCGACACCGGCCGCCAAGCCAGCGACGGTCAGCGCACCAAAGAAAACAGATTTGTTCATTTTTACCTCTTCCTGATTTGCCCCCACCCAAGCGGGGGTGCCCAACCTCGAAATTCTTAAGTCCGAGACCGGAACCGATAAAGTGAGCGTCCCACCCACTCAGTGGGCATGATTTGTCCAGATTCACCGCGAAACGTCAAGCAAACGATCAAGAAAAACGCCATGTCGCCATGGTATTTCTTTCCAAAGGTCAAATCGGTTCGCTTAAGTTGTATGCCTTGCCTCGAAAAAAGCTTTTGCATGCAAAAACTCTTTGTTTTTGCGGGCCGCAACAGATTCGGCTTCCTCGTCAGCGCCCCATTGTTCGATCTGCCAATCCTCATCCAGTCGTGATGCTGCCCATATTTCCTGAGATTCCCTAACGTCATGCAACGTTGCGAACCCCAAAATAAGCGAACCGGTCATGGACACCAAATCGTGAAACGCTGCCAATTCGAAGGCATCAAGGGCAACCGTCTTAGCGCGTAACCGTGACAACACCTCAGGGGATTGCCCTTCATGCATCACACCCGTACGGGGCAGAAGGCGTGCTTGTAAGGCTTCTGCAGCCCAATCAAGGTAAGGATCCCAGACTGCAGCTTGCCGTGCAACCAATTCCACGGGGCTTTCGGCACGATAACACAACAAGTCATTGTCCCCGTAATCGGACAACATGGTTGCGACTTCTTCGTGTTGCACCGCCACTTTATCGATGGCTGCGTTGGCTGAACGTGTAAATGGCATCCCTGCGGGATTAACGGTTTCTTCTTGTGCATCCCACTCCGCCGCGATCGCCCGGGCCAGCCCCATCGAGGGCAAAATCAGTGCAGCTTTGGCAGGGGTTTTGATAGAACGCCCATCCAAAAGAACTGAAAAGCCATCTGCCCGTTCTTCTATTTCAGCAGATTTCCAAAATCGCTTTAACGACCATTCACTCACAACTCGGGTCTCCAATGCTGTTCCAAAGCAGGCATCAAATCGGCATAGGTATCCAAAACGGCGACTGCATTGGTCAGCTTGCTGGATGGATGATATCCCCAAGAAACCCCGATGAACGCAACGCCCGCCGCATTGGCCATGTCCATGTCAAAAACAGTATCGCCGATCATGACGGTATCTTCGGTCTCGACTCCACATTCGGTCATTGCTGTCTGCAGCATCGACGGATGGGGTTTTGATGGATGATTGTTTGCCACCTGCGTCGTCACAAACAGTCCGTCCAATCCATATCCGTCGATCAATGCATCCAATCCCCGGCGGGACTTTCCTGTCGCAACGCCCAGTAACACATCTGCCTTTTCGCTGAGCGTTGCCAAGGCGTCCTGTGCACCAGGATAGAATGGCGACGGGGCTTTCGATTGGCGTAAGGACATGAACGTCGATTTATAGGTCTCAATCATCTTGTCGCGCGTCTGTTCACTTTGATCCGGTGCCAATCGAAACATCACTTGTGGCAGTGACAACCCAACGACGCTTAACAGGTGAGACCGTTCAGGGACCTCAAGACCGACCTCGTGAAACGCCGCCGTTAAGGATCCAACTATATCGCCCTGACTGTCCACCAATGTTCCGTCGACGTCAAAAACGACAAGGCGCAGGGTCATCCCCAATCCTCTTCGAAGGGATCCTCTGGAACGTCTTCATTTTGCCATTGGAAATAATCCCAAGTGTTGGCCATGTGATCTGGCAATGGCGCGGTCAGATGCAGCTTCGCACCGCTTACAGGATGCTCAAGCTGCAAAGAACGGGCATGCAAATGCAATTTACGCCCAAACTCAGGGCCCAAACTTGCGCCCCAGCCATCGCCAAGGTTTTCCTGCGCTGATCCGCCGTATTTGCCGTCACCAATGATCGGATGACCGATTTCAGACATGTGCGCGCGCAACTGATGGGTGCGCCCCGTGACCGGAATCAACGCCATCCAAGAACACCGTCGCGCCACAGCCGTCAGAGTCGCGTAATCCGTAACAGCACGTTTTGCGCCATGCGTGTGATCAATGTCGGCGGGATGAACCGCGTGCATCTTTTCGCCTTCGCCACCTTTGCCATGCCCGCCTGCTTTGACCAAACCATATTTGATCGTTCCGTTGCGCGGATAGGGTGTTCCGGCGACCGCCGCCCAATAGATTTTGCGCGTGGCCCGATGTCGAAAACTGGCCGTCAAAGAGGCCGCAACCGCGCGTGTGCGAGCCAGTATCATGACACCAGATGTGTCTTTGTCCAATCGATGAACCAAACGTGGGTTTTCTTCCAAATCGTAACGCAGCGCTTCGGACAATCCGTCAACATGCTTTGTCTGGCCCGACCCACCCTGCACCGGCAATCCAGCCGGTTTGTTGATCGCCAGAACATGATCATCCCGGTAAATGACCGTATTCTGAATCATCTCAGCGTCTTTGTCCGACACGCGTTTTTTCACAATATCGGGCGCAGGTGCGGGCGTATCTGGCAGTGGCGGCACCCGAACCACCTGCCCCTCTTCGACCCGTGTCACAGGCTTTACCCGACCACCCTCAATCCGACATTCGCCTTTGCGACACATCTTTTCGATTCGCCCCTGACTCAGCTGTGGGAACCGCCGTTTCAACCATCGATCAAGCCGTTGGTCGCCTTCTCCTTCGGCGACGGTGATCATTTGAACTCTGCTCATGCAAATACTGCCCTTGCCAGCCATAACCCAAGGGCCAAGGCACCAATCGAAACCAAGACCGAAGCGCCCACGTAAACAGTGGCCTGCCCAATGGCGCCCCGCTCAACGAGGGTCATCGTCTCAAGTGAAAACGCCGAAAATGTCGTGAACCCGCCCAAAAGGCCCGTCATGACAAACGGCGACATAGGTGTCAGACCGCGAAACGCCGCCGCGACAACAAATACACCCATCAAAAATGAACCCAGCACATTCGCGCTGAGGATCGCCAATGGAAATTCCATTGGTCCAAGCAACCGGATCACGCCGACCCCCCAAAGAAAGCGCAGGCTTGCACCAATCGCTCCGCCAAGGGCGACAAGAGAAAGAGTCATCATCATCCGGGTGCATTCGCGCGCGCAGTCGCCAGAGTCAAGTTTACTGGGCCTTTAGAGATGACTTGGATCGTTCAACCCGAGTTTGAGGCCGTGATCTGGCTTGTTTTTGGTTTCAAACGTCCCCCGCCTTTGATCTTTGCCTCATCCATTAACCCGGAATTGAGACAATCATCAAAATCGCCATACTTGTTGAACATAGTGTTCGACAGCAAAGAACCCATGCTGCCTTGATTTGTATTTAGACCGTTCCTAGGTCTTGAGTTATTGAGGAGCTCCGCGAAATTTGGAAATTGTCTTAACATCAATTATTGAATGGTTTGGGAACCTGCTGAAGAACCGCCCATTTCTTAAATGGTTCTCGATCGCTGTCATTTTCAGTCTAGGATGCTGGCTAACCTACGTTGAGTGGGTGTATTGATCTTCTTTTATGACGACACGACCGACGCTTGCATCCCTCAAAACCGACTTTCAAGCGGCGGCCCATAACTGTCCCGTACAAACTATACGACGAGTTATAAGATTAACGATGAGCTACGCGAGTGGGCATTCCCACGACCCATGACTATATAGACTTTCATGACGAGCCGTGTTGAAAAAAATAGAAACTTACTTGTCCTAGATGTCGACGAGACTCTCATCTACGGAACGGAAATGCCACTTGATCGGGACTCTGACTTTCGCGTCCAAGAGTTTTGCATTTACCGTCGGCCTGACTTGTCTCAGTTTTTGGAAGCGTGTTCCGAATGGTATGAACTGGGTGTCTGGTCTTCAGCTTCAGATGAGTATGTTGAGTCGATTGTTAAGGAAATATTTCCCAAACCCGAGCTGCTTCATTTCGTGTGGGGGGCAAGTAAAACCACAATCAAACGGACACTTCCCGATGATTACGAACGATTTGGTACGCATTTAGGGGATTATCATTTTCAGAAACGCCTAGACAAGCTTGGGCGTTTTGGTTGGCCCCTCGACAGGATTTTGATTGTCGATGACTCACCTGAGAAATGTGCAACCAACTTTGGCAACGCCATCTATCCAGCCCGCTTCGAAGGCGACGAAAGTGACAACGAGTTGAGATACTTGGCCAGTTACCTAAATGAACTCAAGAACTGCGAAAATTACAGGACCATTGAAAAGCGCCATTGGCGCAGCTCAGTTATGCCAATGTTGTGGGAGTGACACACCAAGCTCATAGGTCCACGCAGTCACATCTGGTGTGGCCTATCGTTCGATCCCAAAACAGAACATTGCCCCGATGCCATTTCCAAACTTTCCTCCATTGAGGTAAAGAGCTGTGCATGACTGATCTATTTGGCGATTTGCCAGACTCCGCACCATCTGAGCCCCAAGATGACATGAACCGCCCGTTGGCTGACCAATTGCGCCCAACTCGGTTGGAGGATGTGATCGGTCAAGACCACATCATGTCACCAGACGCCCCCTTGGGCGCGATGTTGAACGCAAATTCGCTGTCCTCGCTGATTTTCTGGGGGCCGCCCGGCGTAGGTAAGACAACGATTGCAAGGCTCTTGGCGGACGCGTCTGATCGGGCCTTTGTTCAGATCAGCGCAATATTCTCGGGTATGTCAGAGCTGCGCAAAGTGTTTGATGCCGCGAAAACCAGACGGCGTCTGGGGCAAGGCACATTGCTCTTTGTCGATGAGATACATCGCTTTAACAAAGCCCAGCAAGACGGGTTTCTGCCCCACATGGAAGACGGGACTATCGTTCTGGTCGGCGCTACGACAGAAAATCCGTCCTTCGAACTAAATTCCGCTTTGCTGTCTCGATCTCAAGTTCTGATCCTGAATCGACTGACCTCGGACGCCCTAATTGAACTTATGGAGCGCGCCGAAGAGCTGTTGGATACGCAATTGCCACTGACCGAAAGCGCGCGGTTGTCTCTGATCGAAATGGCAGATGGTGATGGGCGTGCTTTGCTGAACTTGATTGAACAGGTTTCGACGATCTCTGCTGACACACCGCTTGATCCCAAACAACTTGCAACGCGGTTGCAAAGACGCGCTGCGCAATACGACAAATCTGGCGATGCGCATTACAACCTCATTTCAGCACTACACAAATCCGTCCGTGGATCGGACCCGGATGCGGCGATGTATTGGCTTACTCGGATGTTGTTGGCGGGTGAAGATCCTCGGTTTTTGGCGCGGCGCATTACGCGCATGGCGGTCGAGGATATCGGCCTTGCTGATCCACAAGCCTCACGGCTTTGTCTGGATGCATGGGCCACGTATGAACGGCTTGGATCACCCGAAGGGGAATTGGCGCTTGGGCAAGCGGTGATTTACCTCGCTTTGGCCCCCAAATCCAACGCGTCTTATGTCGCTTATAAGGGCGCGATGAAACTGGCCAAGCAGACCGGTTCAGCTGTTCCGCCAAAGCATATCTTGAATGCGCCAACGGCATTGATGAAGGACGCAGGATACGGCGAAGATTACGACTATGACCACAATGCAGAAGACGGGTTTTCAGGGCAGCATTATTTTCCAGACGATCTGGAACGTCAGACATTATACGACCCGCCTGATCGCGGATACGAACGTGAAATGCGCAAGCGGATAGATTATTTCGACAAGTTACGCGCCAAACGAAAATCGGATTAAAAGTAACCGACCATTGGCGTGCTGATCCTCAGAGTGTCATTCAGCTTTCCCAAACAGCTAGTTTTGTGGGATCGCTTTGTAGCCTTTGATCACCATCGCGATTCCGACACCCGATAAGCCTAGGCCGCTCAAAACGTCAGCGCTAAACCAGCGCGACGACGCTTTCTTTACAGTGTGCATCGTAAACAAGGCATAGGGGGCGTTGAGATAGTTAAAATAGCGTGGCTTTGTGCCACTTCGCGCGAAAGTGTCGCGGAGGACAAATCATGTTACGGTACTTATCTCCATCATAAAAACCATCCTCGCCAGCTTCATCGGCAACCCGCGTTTCGGCAAATCCTACGCACTCAATCTCAACCACGCACACGAAGAACTCCTTCGGTAGAATTTGAACGAATATACGGAAATGCGGTGTGTGAAATCACACACCCTACCTCGCTATGTTTCTCGTTTAGCTTGATCTGCTTCCCTTCGAAGCCTTCTTAACCGCCCTTCTTCTTGGAGTTTCTCGTTTTTTATTCTCAGTACTTCGGCTTTATCGTGCCAACTTTGATCAAAAACATCGTCATTAGATTCTGCTTTCGTCAAAAGATATTTTTCCAACCAATAAAAATTGTATGCGACATGCAAGATGCCGCAGCCTTCGCCAATAATATTTTCTCCGTTCGGGGAATAGTAGTCGTGTGCCAGAAAAAATATTCCGCCAGTGAACTTATCCAGCAACAAGAAACCTCCACTGGAGTCATCGCCGATAGCTAAATAATTCGACAATTCATCGCGATAATCATGTAAGTCATAATATTGCGAAACGTCGTATCGTTTTGCCAAACTTAAATTTGGCGATGTGCCAAAATGGAAGAAATTTTTCAGCTCCCAAATTTCGCCATCACCCCCTGTCGTATAAAAAAACCGCTTGTCCGGAAGGCCCCCGTCCCAATCGAGAACAAACCGTCGATAATCTTCAGGTAGTTTTGTGCCTATCTCTGCTTCAAAAGCACTAAGTTCAGCAAGCTTATCGGTCATATCTTGTTCGTGATCCATTATTGGTTAACTCTTCACTTAGGTGCAATTGCCATGTTTACAAGAACGAACATTATGGCGCTCTGCCTCAGAAGAGGTGAGGAAATCCCAAAGCCCGAGTCCAGGGTCCGACTATTCGCGATCATTTTCAAAGCACCCCAGTCTTTTGTTGCAAAGCTTTGGCCACCAGTATGCCCTACTTCTTGATGGATATCCTTGTTCAAAAACGTCTCCGAAAGACGTCGCAATTTATCAGTTCGCTTTCAATCGCCCGTTACCGAACCGATTAGAATCTAAGGGTGATCCGGCGATTTCCACGCACAGCAGACACAACTGTTCGGCGCTGTCCTTTCGGCAATAGCTCAAAGACGTCCTCTGGCGCGAACACATCTTGCCCCTTGATAGCCAACAAAACATCACCTTGCCTCAGCCCAACACGCGCGCCCAATTGCCCCGGTTCGGTTACAACGACCCCTGCTGCATCAAAAGGCAGATTCCGTTCCGCAATGACCGCTGGATTGATGCGTTCGACCGTCAGTCCAGGCAGCAGGCGGTTGTTGTCCAGCGTCAATGTTGCGCGATCCGGCGTTTCCGGAGGTGCGATCAGGCGGACATCAATCTCAAGCTTGTGCCCGTCCCGAATGCGCGTCACCCGAATGTCACGACCCTCGCCTTTAACCGTCATATGATACAACATCTCAGGAGGTGCATTGACCTGCATGCCATCTATTTCGGTGATCACATCGCCCACTTGGAAATGATCAGCAAAGGGACTTTGTGGGTGGATGCCGGACAAAATGATGCCTTCGGGCACAGTTAATCCCAGCATTTCAGTCATGTCTGCGTCAACTGATTGTCCGGACAGCCCGGCCCATGGTTGCACAAACCGTGTGTTCCCGGCACGCGCCTGTTCTACATACGCTTTGACCAAGTTCGCAGGGATCGCGAAACCAATTCCATTCGATCCACCCGACCGCGTCAGAATTCGCGTGTTCACGCCGATCAGATCTCCATTCACATCGACCAATGCACCACCCGAATTTCCGGGATTGATTGGTGCGTCCGTTTGAATAAAATATCCACGCCCTGCACCGCCGGCCCCACCAGATCGCGCGAGGCCCGAGACAATCCCACTGCTTACCGTTTGACCAACCCCAAATGGGTTGCCAAGCGCAAGAACCAATTCACCAACCTCAACCGTGTTGCTATCGCGAAATCCAAGATAGGGCAGCGTGTCCGCCTGATCCAATTGCAAAATCGCAAGATCACTGCCCTGATCGCCAAGAAGAACGCGCGCGGAATATTCACGCCTATCATTCAAAACAACACGGATATCGGTTGCCTGTCCGACAACATGGTAATTCGATACCACGATCCCGTCGGCTCCAAGAATAACCCCTGACCCAAGCGAATTCTGAACGCGCGACCGAGGCCGGTCGAAATTTTGAAAGAAGTCTTTGAAAAATGGGTCATCCGAAAACAATGAACGCCGACGCACCTCTGTCACGCGCTTGGCATAGATATTGACCACTGCCGGAGCGACCTCTCGCACAACAGGCGCAAACCCAAGCGAGATTTCAAGACGATCGTTGGGAACACGTGTTTCAGCGACCCCCATGTTTGGTAAAAACACGATCAATAGAGCAAGAAGTATGCGCATATCTTGAAACCCTTACATTCAGCATCTCAGCTTCATATGCAAAGGGCTCCATTCAAATGCAAGTTCGCAAGGCTCTTGAGCCTCGGTTTCGGCTGCATCGAATTTGGTCGAATTGGACAACTCAAAATTTTAGACATAAAAAAACCCGCCGTTCTGGCGGGTTCTTTTCGGTGTGGGTGGGAAATCAATCCTCGGCAGCTTCTTCCGCTGCCACGCGTTCGCGATCCGTTAGACCTTTGGCGTCCCGATCACGATCAACAAATTCGATGATCGCCATTGGAGCCATGTCTCCATACCGGAAGCCCGCTTTCAATACGCGGATATATCCACCTTGGCGCTCTGCATAGCGTGGTCCAAGAATCTCAAAAAGTTTTGCGACATGCTTGTCTTGCTTCAGACGCGACGCCGCTTGACGACGTGCGTGCAAATCACCGCGCTTGGCGAGTGTGACAAGCTTTTCGACAACCGAGCGCAGTTCTTTTGCTTTCGGAAGAGTTGTTTTGATTTGCTCATGTTCAATGAGCGAGCCAGCCATGTTCGCAAAAAGCGCCTTGCGGTGCTCATGTGTACGGTTCAGGCGGCGATAGCCTCGTGCGTGACGCATTTTAGTTCTCCTAATTGCCCGTCGAGGGGCTTTTTTGCTTTGTCTGGCCAGCGATGCGTGTCACCGGCTCTCCTTGGGGCGTTGGCCCAGATGTCCGCCGTCTTGCGGCGCATTGAATGTAGGAAGGCGGGGGGAACCCGCCTCGCCTTAGTACGAGTCTTCGAATTTCTTCGCGATATCTTCGATGTTGTCTGGTGGCCAGTCTTCAACGTCCATACCAAGGTGTAGCCCCATTCCGGACAACACTTCTTTGATCTCGTTAAGCGACTTGCGTCCAAAGTTTGGCGTACGCAACATCTCGGCCTCGGTCTTTTGGATGAGGTCCCCGATGTATACTATATTGTCGTTCTTTAGACAGTTTGCCGAACGCACAGACAGTTCCAATTCGTCCACTTTCTTGAGCAAAAGCGGGTTGAATTCGAGACCATCGTCGTCGTCCTGACGCGATGCGCTTTCGGGTTCTTCGAAGTTTACAAAGATACCCAACTGATCCTGAAGAATACGCGCCGCAAATGCAACTGCATCATCTGGCGTGATCGAACCATCTGTTTCGATCTTCATCGTCAGTTTGTCATAGTCCAGAACCTGGCCTTCACGAGTAGGCTGAACGTCGTAGCTGACTTTTTTGACAGGCGAGTAAATCGCGTCAATCGGGATCAAACCAATTGGTGCATCTTCCGGCTTGTTCTTGTCGGCAGACACATAACCTTTGCCTTGGTTCACTGTCAGCTCAACGAACAGATCAGCACCATCGTCGAGGTGACAAATGATGTGATCACGGTTCAGGACTTCGATTCCAGCACTGTCTGAAATATCGCCCGCCGTCACAACGCCTGGACCTTTTGCGGAAATCGAAAGGCGTTTTGGGCCTTCGACATCCATCCGCAGGTTTACACCTTTGAGGTTCAGAACGATGTCAGTTACGTCTTCGCGAACACCGGCAACACTCGAGAATTCGTGCAAGACATTGTCAATTTGCACGCTTGTGATCGCCGCGCCCTGAAGGCTGGACAGCAATACACGGCGCAGGGCATTGCCCAGCGTCAAGCCAAAGCCACGCTCAAGCGGTTCAGCGATCATTGTCGCCTTGCGCAATGGGTCGTTGCCCGGTTTCACTTGCAGTTGTTGTGGCCGGATCAATTCAGCCCAGTTCTTATGGATCATGCGTCCCTCCATTCCTGCCTCACCCCCATGTCCAAAGGGCAAGACGCCCGAGGTTTCGAAAAAGGGTCTGAGGCCGTGCGGAATGCGCGGCCTCTGAAAGTATCAATCGTTTAGACGCGGCGCCGTTTTGGTGGACGACAGCCATTGTGTGCAATTGGGGTAACGTCACGGATCGATGTGATGTTGAAACCAATTGCCGCCAACGCGCGAAGCGCTGATTCACGACCAGAACCCGGGCCCTGCACTTCGACTTCCAACGTTTTCACGCCATGCTCTTGTGCTTTTTTACCCGCGTCTTCTGCAGCCATCTGAGCCGCATAAGGTGTGGATTTCCGAGATCCTTTGAAACCCATCGTACCTGCAGACGACCAAGCGATCGCGTTGCCTTGTACATCCGAGATCAAAATCTTGGTGTTGTTGAAAGATGAATTCACATGGGCGACGCCCGTTGCGATATTCTTGGAGACTTTGCGCTTACCGCGCCGTGTATCACGTGCCATCTAATCGCCTCCTTATTTCTTCTTGCCAGCAATGGCTTTTGCCGGGCCCTTGCGGGTGCGCGCATTGGTATGCGTACGCTGACCGCGGACAGGAAGGTTACGACGGTGACGAAGACCGCGATAGCAACCAAGATCCATCAGGCGTTTGATGTTCATCTGAACTTCTCGGCGCAGGTCACCTTCAACAGTGAAGTTTGCATCGATGTGTTCGCGGATCGCCAGAACTTCAGAATCGCTCAGTTCATTCACGCGACGAGTCGCATCAATACCAACCGCTTCGCAAATCGATTTCGCAGACGAGTGTCCAATTCCGGTGATGTAAGTGAGGGCAATAGGTACCCGTTTCGCAGTGGGGATGTTGATCCCAGCAATACGTGCCACTTGGCATTTCCTTTCGTTGCGAGCCCGTAACACCAGGCCCTTTTTTCACAACAGAAGGCCCAAGGAATTATTGCCCCCGGGCCTAGCGTCGTTCAGGTGATCAGGCAGACGCAAATCCGCCGTCGATTCTCATAAGAGATGGGTTGAATTAGGTGTGATTCCAACTGGCGTCAAGCCTTTGTTCACAGTTCAACCGATCCTTTGCCATTTCCAGCGTAACAGGGCCTAGTCGCTTTTGCGCTGTATCAAGATAACATCCCAATACAACAGCTAAGATTTCGCGAGTCAGGCCACTTCACTCATTCAGGTATTAGCGTGGTCAGTTATCAAGAACCGCGCCGATCTGTGCTTTCACAACCGGAAGATCTGACATTCCATCCACACGTTTCAGCTGATCAAACGCAAAGTAATAGCCCATTAACGGTGAGGTCTTTTTGTAATATTCCATCAACCGATTTCGCAGACTTTCTTCGTTATCGTCTGCACGGCGTTTGAAATCTGATGCACCACAATTCACGCACTTTCCATCGCTAGGGATGGGTTTTGTGTGATCATTGTAGACTTCGCCACACGAGCCACATGTTGCACGGCCCGCGATACGTTGGACCAAAGCATCTTCGCGAACGCGTATTTCAACGACCGCATCTAGTTTTTGACCCAGCTCTGCCAACAGTTCGTTCAACGCAACCGCTTGCTTTAGCGTTCTAGGAAAACCATCAAAGATGTAACTTTGATCTGGAGCCTCTTCCAGCTTTTCGCGGATCAGGCCGATAACGATTTCATCAGTGACCAAATCGCCGCGCGCCATAACTGCCGCAACACGGTTGCCCATCTCGGTTCCGCTGTCTTTAGCAGCGCGCAGCATATCACCGGTGCTCAGTTGAATCATGCCACGTTCTTCGACAAGAAACCGTGCCTGAGTTCCTTTTCCCGCGCCCGGTGGGCCAAGTAGAATTAGTTTCATTTGCGTAACGGGGACCGTTTGGTCCGCTTCCTGTTGCCCTTGCCGCGCAATTGCGACTTTTCGATAAGTCCTTCGTACTGGTGCGCCAGCAGATGGCTTTGAACCTGTTGAATGGTGTCCATCGTTACAGACACAACAATCAGCACGGATGTCCCACCAAAATAAAATGGTATCGCAAATTGACCGCGCAGGATTTCCGGCAAAAGACAAACCGCCGCCAAATAAGCCGAACCAAGAACAAGAAGACGGTTTACCACGTATTCCAGATATTCTTCGGTTTTCTTACCAGGGCGAATACCGGGTACAAAGCCGTTTTGGTTTTTAAGGTTATCGGCGACTTCATCCGGCTTAAAGCTAACGTTGAACGTGTAGAAATAGGCAAAGAACACGATCATCGCTGTGAAAAACAACAAGTTCAGCGGTTGCCCCGGTCCAAAGTTAGCGAGTAACCAGGACATAACCGGGCTTGTTGAATTTCCCGAGAATGTGCTGACAGTCACGGGAAGCAGCAAAAGCGAGCTGGCGAAAATTGCAGGAATAACGCCGGCTGGGTTCACTTTGATTGGCAAATGGCTTGATCCGCCATCGTACATTTTCATTCCGACCTGGCGGCGCGGATATTGAATATGTACCTTACGCAATGCGCGCTCCATGAAGACGACGAAGGTAATCGTCGCAACAACCATGACCAGCACGCCAATAATCACCGCCGGGCTGATTGCGCCAGACCGGCCAGAAACAAAGAACTGCGCTAAAGCTGCAGGGATTTCTGCCACGATGCCCACAAAGATGATCAGCGAAATACCGTTTCCGATGCCGCGTGCGGTGATTTGTTCACCCAGCCACATCAGGAACATCGTACCACCAACCAAAGTGATCACGCAGGATGTCATAAAGAACCATGAAGGGACATCCGCTTGAACCAAATTGCCTGACTGAAGGCCTGCGGCAAGGCCATAGGCCTGCAACGTCGCAAGGCCAACCGTACCATAACGCGTATACTGGTTGATTTTCTTGCGGCCTTGCTCGCCTTCTTTTTTGAGCTGCTCAAGCGCAGGCACCATTGAGGTCAACAACTGTATGATAATCGAGGCCGAGATATAGGGCATGATACCGAGGGCAAAAATACCCATGCGCCCCAGTGCACCACCGGTGAACATGGAAACCATACCACCAATGCCTTGCCCGGCAGATTCCATAAACTGACGAAGAGCGGCCGCATCGATGCCTGGAACAGGTATGTATGTCCCAAGGCGATAGATGATCAAAAGCCCCAATGTGAATAGAATGCGGTTCCGCAAGTCGGTTGCCTTACCTAAGGCGCTCCAACTCGTATTGGCGGCCATGTTCTCGACAGCTGATACCATTTTCTCGTGTCTTCCTCTTGTGAAGACGCCGCCCCAACCGTTTCCGGTGGGCGGCGTTTCGGAAACTTGTATTTAAATAGGCTGCAATGACCCAGCCCACAAGGCGCTTAAGCGCATCACTCCGCCGCCGCTGCTGCGACTGCCAAAGTGCCACCAGCTTTTTCAACAGCTTCTACAGCTGCTTTTGAGGCGCCAGTCACAGTAATTGATACTTTCGTGGATAGCTCGCCCTTGGCCAAGATACGCACACCGTCCAACTTGCGGCGAACCAAACCGCTCTCAACAAGCGAATCTTCAGTGATGCTACCGGCATCCAATTTCTTGGCGTCGATGAACTTCTGGATCAAACCCAAGTTAACAACGGCGAATGCTTTGCGGTTTGGCTTGTTAAAGCCTCTCTTTGGCAAGCGTTGGTACAATGGCATCTGGCCGCCCTCATAGCCATTGATGGCCACACCGGAACGAGATTTTTGACCTTTGATACCACGGCCAGCGGTTTTGCCCTTGCCCGAACCTGGGCCACGGCCAACACGCATCCGTCTTTTCGTTGCGCCTTCGTTGTCGCGCAGTTCATTCAGTTTCATATCGCTTCTCCTTCGCCGGATGTGACCCCCGAAGCGATTGGGTCAACCACGGCATTTCTTGCTTTTTTCGAGTCAGTGGCAAATGGCCACCGGAGGCGTATAGCGAGCGCATAGCGCCGGATCAAGAACTCTTATGACAGTGACGAAGATTCGCAGCGGGATTCAACGCGATCAACTTCACCTATGGTCGATTCCTCGTGATCCAAATCCCCAAGAGCCAAAAATACAAAACCCCCGATCCTTTCGAACCGAGGGCGACGTCGCGAAAATATGGGATGTTCAATTACAGCATGTTTGCGTGCTGTTGAGCGATCTCATCGATTTGACTGCGTGACACACCGATATCTGCAAGCTCACGATCTGTCAGACCGGCCAGTTCGCGGTATGTGTCGTTGTAAGCTTTCCGGCGCGCTTGCGCGTCTTTCAACTGAGCGCCGAGCGCCCGAAAAAAATCACCGAATTGAAAACCAGTTGTACGTTGTGCGATTACATTTGCCATTTACTCATTCCTTTAGAGGGTCGGGGCGTATTCCCCGAGGTTAAATTCTATTTCCTCACCATGAGCTTCAGATGGGGCAAAATGATAACGCAAACAACACACAGAAAATCCAAGCCGTTATGCAAAAAACGCAAGGCTTAGGAAATTTGTGCGGTCCCAAAACGAAAAAATCGGCCCGACAAATGCCAGGCCGACTTAATCAATTTCGAAAAAAGGGCTGCTTAGCCTTTTTCTTCGATAATCTCTACAAGATGCGAAATCTTTCGAACCATACCGCGAACACTGGGTGTATCTTCCAGCTCACGCGTGCGGTGCATTTTGTTCAAACCCAAGCCGATCAACGTCTGACGCTGTTCTGCGGGGCGGCGGATCGGAGAACCGATCTGTTTGACGACGATTGTCTTACCCATCTGTCGCTACTCCTTATGCCTCTGCCGGTGCTGCTTCAGCAGCCGCCGGAGCTTCGTCGCGCTTGGGCAGAATGTCAGAGACTTTCTTGCCACGACGCGCAGCCACGTGACGCGGTGATTGCTCTTTGGTCAAACCATTAATTGTGGCTCTGATCATGTTGTAAGGGTTCTGAGAGCCGATCGACTTTGAAACGACGTCTTTTACACCCAGCATTTCGAAAACGGCACGCATCGGACCACCTGCGATGATCCCTGTACCTTCTGGTGCTGTCCGCATAACAACTTTACCTGCGCCGTGACGTCCTTCGACATCGTGGTGCAGTGTCCGACCTTCGCGCAAAGGCACGCGGATCATCTGACGCTTGGCTTGTTCAGTCGCCTTGCGGATCGCCTCAGGTACTTCTTTTGCTTTACCTTTGCCGAAACCAACGCGGCCTTTTTGGTCGCCAACAACAACAAGTGCTGCGAAACCAAAGCGCTTACCACCTTTTACGGTCTTGGACACACGGTTGATCGCAACCAGGCGATCTGCAAATTCAGGGGCCTCGTCACGGTCGCGACGGTTTCCCCGGCGGTTATCACGTTCTGCCATATGGCATTCCTTTCAAAGTGGCGTCATTAGCGCCGCATTACTCAATCCTAGTGGGCCAACCAACCCCTGGATCATCGGGGAGGCGCGGACGCCTCCCTCAGGTCTTAGATTTTCAAGCCTGCTTCACGCGCGGCGTCGGCAACTGCCTTCACCTTGCCGTGGAACAAGAAACCACCGCGGTCGAAATATGCTTCTTTCACGCCAGCTTTCTTTGCGCGCTCGGCAATTGCCGTGCCCACTTTTGCAGCAGCTTCGACGTTGTTCTTGCCTTGAACACCCAGATCTTTTTCCAGTGTCGAAGCAGCAGCCAAAGTGCGGCCATTCACATCGTCGATCAGCTGAGCGCTGATGTTCTTGTTCGAACGGTGAATAGAAAGACGCATGCGTCCTGCATTCACCTTGCGAAGTTTGTTCCGAACGCGCAGGCGGCGCTTCAGAAACAGTGTACGTCTGCTGTTTGCCATTTGTCCGGTCCTTACTTCTTCTTGCCTTCCTTGCGGAAGATGTACTCGCCGGCATATTTCACGCCCTTGCCCTTATAGGGCTCCGGAGCGCGATAGGCGCGGATTTCCGCCGCCACCTGACCGACGCGCTGTTTGTCGATACCGCTCACTTCGATCTCGGTCGGCTTCGCACACTTGATCTCGATGCCGTCCGGGATCGGATACTTCACGTCATGGCTGAAGCCGAGATTGAGCTGGAGTGCCTTACCCTGCACTGCTGCACGGTAACCAACGCCGTTGATCTCGAGCTTCTTGGTGAAGCCTTCGGTCACGCCCGTCACCAGGTTCTGCACCAGCGTACGGCTCAGACCCCACATGGCACGGCCACGCGGCGCGCCTTCGCGCGGCTGCACGGAGATGCCGTTATCGCCCATCTCCACTGTGACGTCGTCAACCAGCGTCAGTTCCAGGGTACCCTTAGGGCCCTTCACCGACACCTTCTGGCCGTCGATCTTCGTTTCGACGCCCTTCGGAACCTCAATGGGTCTTTTGCCAATTCGAGACATGGTCTCTGCTTCCTGTCGTCAACTCGTTGCAGCCGGTCTGTCGCGTCTTAGAAGACGCGGCACAGGACTTCGCCACCTACATTCTGTTCCCTCGCCGCCGCGTCGGACATGATGCCCTTCGGCGTCGAGAGGATCGAAATGCCGAGCCCGTTATGGACCGTCGGCATCGTCTTGACCGAGGAGTACACCCGTCGGCCCGGCGTCGAGACACGCTCGATCTCCCGGATGACCGGCTCACCCTCGGTATATTTCAGTTCGATCTCGAACTCGCTTTTGCCGTCGGCATATTCGGTCTTCGAATAGCCCCGGATAAAGCCTTCATCAGCGAGAACGTCGAGCACCCAGCCACGAAGCTTG
>JBDVKF010000046.1:0-20040 GCA_039960995.1 Paracoccaceae bacterium
AACAATCGCCGTCTGCTGGAGCCAATCGGGAACATCCCACCAGCCGAAGCAGAGGCACACTTCTATGCCGCTATGGAAAGATCAGATATGGCCGCGTAACTAAGACAAATTAGCCTCTGGCAAACCCGGCGTGGTTCAAAATACCGGCGCTAGACCTTCGATCGTGAAGCGAGGTCGAATGAAACCTCCAGACAAGAACTTGTTAGTATAAGTCTCGTTAATGCCCAGTTCTCTTGCGATCGTTTTTTGGTTTATGCACTGTGAGAACTCTTCGAACTTCTTACCGTATTTCTTCACATCTATGAGTATCTGTGTCTTAGCCCCTTAAAACTGTGCCATTATTTGAGTGTCACAGGAGGGATTGGAAATGGCTCGGAAGCGGTATTCGGATGAAGATGCGTTGAAGTTACTACGTGAGATTGAGGTTCATTTGCACGATGGCTTGGATGTTGTGAGCGCGTGCCGCAAAGCGGGGATTTCGGACAAGACGTATTACTATTGGCGCAAGAAGTTTGGCGGCATGGGGAGGCCCCAGTTGTCAGAGATGAGAGCCCTTCAAAAGGAGAACGATCGGCTGAAGAGGATTGTCGCTGACTTGCAGCTCGACAAAGTTATTTTGAAGGAGAGCCTGGATTATTTAAAGCCCAAGGCCTGACGCGGGATCAACTTCGTCAGGCGGTCATTCACACCCGCCAAAAGCTGGATACCTCAGAGCGCCGGACTTGCGCGGTGCTTGGCGTGGCGCGATCCAGTCTGAGGTACCAGCCCAAGCGAGCAAATGATGATGAGCTTCGCTTGGCGATGATCCGATTGGCCAAGCAATATGGGCGATATGGCTATCGCAAGGTCACGGCTCTTTTGCGGATGGAAGGTTGGCTGGTCAATCACAAGAAGGTCGAACGTTTGTGGGGTGAGGAAGGTCTGCAGCTTCCCCATCGGCATAAGAAGCGACGGCGCCTCTATCACAAGGACAGCTCGATCATCAGACTGCGCCCGACGCATCCAAACCACATCTGGGCCATCGATTTCGTTCACGACAAGCTCAGCAATGGGCGCAGCTATAAAATGCTAACAGCACTGGACGAATACACGCGCGAAGCGCTTTGCGTAGTCGTCCGGCCTAAGATGAATGCAAATGATGTTCTGGACGCGCTACATCCGCTGCTGATGAAGCATGGCAAGCCTGAGTTCATCAGGTCCGACAACGGACCAGAGTTCATTGCCGCACATCTGCAGGATTGGTTGAAGAAGGTAGGTATCAATTCCATCCAAATTTACCCAGGGAGCCCTTGGGAAAATGGCTACAACGAGCGCTTCAACGGAACGTTAAGGCGAGAGGTTCTCAACGCAGAATGGTTCCACAGCACGAAACAGGCCCAGGTCGCCATCAATGCTTGGCTCAGGCAATACAACAAAATCAGACCGCACCACGCATTAAATATGCGCCCACCAATGCCTGAAACCTTATTAGAGAAACACCAAATCCGTGGTGCTCAAACAGGGGGCTAGACATCTGCGCATAAGCAGTGTCGGTGCCAAACCCGAGGTTCCGAGCCAACAATCTCGTGCGCAAATGATCGATCTTGTACTTTTTCGCTGCCGACGAAGCCCTCATGAACCTTTGTTCTTTGCATGCGTGGCCCAAGAACTTTTCGCCAACTTCGAAAGGATAGTTTTCGAAGGCAAATTTGCACAAAAGTTCAACTATCGGCTGGTATCGTTCCTTGGTCCAGTCAACCAAGGCGAACCAGCGAGAGAAAGCACCAAAGTCTGAGTGAAAGCCCGGTAGCCGGCTAGATGACGCACTATGAATTTCTTCGAATGCCGCCAAAAGCCTCGCGGGCCCATCGTAAACAGCTGCAAAACCAGCATGGAAAGCCCGCAATTTATCAGTTTCAGAGATTCTTGTTGAGAACGCATATTGGCCAAAAACCATTACGATCCCTAGTCGCTCCGAAACTTCAATGATGGTACTCAAGGCCAAACTGTCGACCCAGCGGCTGCTAGGTTTTCCGCTGAACCGCTCCGAAAGATACTTCTCAAACGCGCAGTTTGCTTTGCTGCCGCGAACCTGGGTTGCGCGCTCAACAATTTCCGGCCAATGATCTGCTAAGCGACTCTGAAAATCGAAGCGGGAATTTGGCTCATCTGCCTCAGGTAGAGTGTAGACGGCGATCTGGTGTCTGTGGCAAATTCTATAGGCCTTGATTTGCCATTCTACTCGCCCAATCGGCGTGCCGCTTTTTGCATCTTCCAACACACAGCTTGGGCAAACTCGAGTCTCGGATTGAACCAACGTTTTTCTCGTCATCTGCTCGTCTGAAAGCATGTAATCCAACGAACCGATTGGAATGTTCGCGGCGCTTCTAAGCGCTTCAGTTGGGACCCCAGATAGTCCAGATAGTCGAGCCAGCTGTTCTTTTTGGCCTTGGCGCAAAGCCGAAAAAGAAAGCCCGACGTCTTTACAAATCTCCAAAGCAGAAATGATCCCGTTAGCGACTGCTAGATGAGATACGAACGAGGTGAGAGTTTCACCCGCACGAAGCGGGACGGTGATAGCCAACTGCGGCATCAGCTCATCCCTATGAAACGACTGAGAGGCCTCAAAGGCTTCGGATGGTTGAGCAGTGAATTCATGGCATAGCATCCCTGTTCCCGAACGCGATGGCGTCGGATTTTTGAGCGCAGGCAACCTGTCGCTTCCGCGAACATGTTGACTTTCAAATTGTGAGGTGGGATGAATAAGGCCAATCACAGCGGGGTCTGGTTGCGAAAGCATCCGGGCCTTTGCTTATTCAGCAGTACCTCTGGCTAGTTCTTGTTGAAACCTAGGTCATGCTGCGTCCTCCTGATCGTTGGAGGACCGTCTTTGCACAGTACGTGCTGCTTCAAGCGTCTCAGCGATCTTAGTCATGATTGGATTGCTTGTACGCCTGCGATGGATTACCATACTCACAGTTGACGGATGCCGGTTTATGGTCGCGGCGAATGCTGCAATCGACAGTCCCGCCTCGGTTTCGAGGCGATATTTGATCTCGGCGGCGCTCATATTGCATGGCATGAAACGTAGTCCAGCTTCCTATACGGTATGGCTGTATACTGATTCTTTAGACGGCATCCGTCCAGAAATCTTTGGCATTGCTTTTCGACGCAATGCACTCTATAATACCTTTTATTTTCAACTACTTAAAGTTAAAAGTAGAAATGATAACTTACTAAGAATTCTAACCTGCAGACTCCGAGAATTACATCGTTTTCTCATGAAATTCAGTGTTCTTGCGGCGAGAGCGGTTTCTTCAATCGCGCAATTAGTAGCGTTTGCAAAGTGCCCATTGAACGGGAGAGAATGAGGACAGCCATATGGAAGAGAATATTGAGGAAGCCCTGAGGGCCATCGCTGATGCCGAACGTGGACCAACGGAAGACGAATTATCGGCTGCTCCATACGTCAACCACTATCGCCTCGAAACAATTGGCAAAAGCGTTCAACAAATCTACGGACGGGTGCAGGGCCATCCAACGATTGATGACCGGTATGTGACGACTACGCCGCTTTTCGGCTTTGATCCCGATGCCGGTTGGGCGCGCACGCGCAGCCGTTGGTATCGGCTAGGGCCGGATTGGCAGCTCCTAGATCCCGAAGAGAGGGATGAGATGGTTGTGGCTGTTCAAGGGCTTCTTAAGGCAACGCGAGATTGGGTAGCCACCAAGATACACGATGATCAGAAGGTGAAGAACATCGTTGAGGAGCGACCCGATGAGAAGCCAGTCCAAGTACGCTTTGAAGATTTGTAAGGACAACGAAATCAAGGCCCCTTTAAACCTACGCGACAAGTCAAAAGAGTGCTACCTTGGGCTTGGGGCATGAGGGCGTAGAACATGAAAGTATGTGGATGTGAGATATCGGCGCAGGAGGTTCGACTTGCCGTTGTCCACCTGAGCGATAAAGGCGACATGGAAATGCTTCGTCTGAAGGCCACACGAATAGAGCTCGAGGATGACACGTCTGAGGTCGATCTTCGATCTTTCTTGGCGGATCTTCAGGCGTTTTCCCGAGAACATGAAATCGATACTTTTGTCATCAAGACGCGTGCCAAGAAAGGCCGTATGGCAGGTGGGGCGGTATCCTTTAAAATCGAAACTCTGATCCAACTTGTTGAGGGTTGCGGGACCAAGTTCGTTAGTCCGGTTGCGCTATCGCACTTTTCCAAGAAAGACCTCGAGGAATATCCCGAGAAACTGCCAGTCTATTTGAAGAACGCCTTCCTTTCCGGCGCTTATGCTTTGACGAAACCGGGGTTTTTAGCCTAGCGAAGACCGTGAACTTCGGCACGATCAAGCTTATGCAGGCACATATTACCCTTCAATGATGGGAGACGCCAAAGGGGCGCTACCTGCGCCCCTTCTTTTTCTTGTTCATCCAAAATGGAGGTACATCACCCGCCATCATGCAGCCGTAAGGGTCGATGTAGTCGACAATATCAGCCAGACCAAAGCTGTCGATCTGACGCACGACATTGGCCGCGTTTTTGTACGACGACGGCAGTTCCGACGCATCAATGCCACCAGCGGGAAAGCGGATATCCAATCCCGCGGTCTCGGCCACCAAAGCCTGCTCTGCCGTCATATCCCCCATCCGGCGCTTGTGCTCGGACCGCGAAAAGTTACGGCCCGCCCCATGGGGGGAAAAGCCCAATGCATGTTCAGCATCAGACCCACGCACGACCAAAACAGGCTCGGACATGTTCAGCGGGATCAGTGTCAGACCCGTGGCATCAGCGGCATAATCGCCCCAAGCAGGCGTCGCCCCCTTGCCATGATAGAACAGGTCATCGCGCTTAAAGACGAAGTTGTGCTCGTTCCAAAACCGCTCACCCGGTTGTGCGCCGGACCCTTCCACGGTCGCCTGGTGAATGGCGTTGTGGTTGGCCTTGGTCCATTTGCGGATCAGTTGCAGAGCGGCCCAGTAGTCCTGACCATCCTGTGTATCCGCCGGAATCCAAGCGTTCTGTTTTAGCGTGTCTGGTGAAAGTTTCTTGCGGTACTTTTCCGCCACTTCCATCCCCAGCTTGTACAGAACGGCCCCCGGGCCCCGCGACCCGTGGTGGGTCACAATGGCCGTGCGTCCACTGTTGCGAGATTTACCGACAAACAGGAAATGGTTGCCATCGCCTTGCGTGCCCAAATGTTCAACCGCCATGCGGAGGATTTTGGGATTGCTCAGGAACCGATTTTCACGAAACGCGTCCATCAGGTTTTGCGACAAGGTAAAGCGTTTGCCGTTCTTACGCCCACCGGGACCGAAATGCGTGACCTTTTCCGCAGCATCCAGCACCGCTTTAGGTTCAATTTCGCCCAAATCGGTCATCATCACAGAACAGCAGATATCAGCCGAATGCATGCCCGGATGGATCGCGTTCTTAGCCGCAACAACACCACCAACAGGGATCGTACCAGCAGGGCCTGCAGGGCAAGCATCGGGCATCACAGCAGCGGACACCACTGTTGGCGTGCGCATAACAGCCATCATGGTTTCGCGAACCTTTGCAAGGTTATCAACTTCATCGGCGTCATCTGACGCCTCAATGTTGAAATGAAGCGGTACATCGCCCGCCTTTTGCAAGGGGATCGTTGGGGGTGGCGGAGGAGGCTTCATACCGTCCAACTTGGCCCTTATCTGATCTTCGCCGTATCCAGCTGCAAGTGCGGCTTGGGCAATTTCCAAAAGACGGCTGAATTCCTTGCCGGGGATATGGCCCCAAGCCTTGAGGGTTTCACCTGTGATTTCTTTCTGTGTCATCGTTTTCTCGTCATCTGCTGGACTGTCAGCGCTTTCTTCAATTTTCAAAAATTCCGCGGGCACGTGATCCGCCAGCCAGACACCATTGTCGGCCTGATAGAACGCATGCCCGGTTCGGTGCATGTCACCCGCTGCCACGCTCAAGATCACCGGCGCACCATGACGGGCACCAACCTTCAGGGCCGTTTGGTGATCAGCTGACAAATGCACCTGCTGGCGCGGCATCGGATGCAGCCCATCGGCCATGACCGTCGCGACAGTCATCTCTGCTGTGCCATGGTATAGCATGGTTGGTGGTTCAATCGCGGCCACGCCCAGATCAACGGCAATCGAATGCCCTTGAGCCGCGCGGATTTGGTCGCCCGCCTCCGATAGGGTAAAGCGCTTTTTATCACTGGTCCGCACAATTTCGATCAGTTGATCTTGGCTTAGCTTCAGGTCGTGATTGGCCAATGCCGCCAGCAACACATCCACCATCACCCAACCTTCCGGATCGGGTGTTAGGTCAAGCTGTTCAGGTGTGTGGCGCAAAACCTGCGCCAATAGCTTGCTGACCTTCTGGAGGTGTTTTTTCTCTTTGTTTGTCATCTTCTTAACTTTCTTGGGCGGACGGATTTCCGGCCCATTTCTTGTGATAAAACGCCATGCGATCTTGCACGGTCTTGGCCTTGTCGCTGGCCAGCAACGTGACCAGTTTGTCGCCTTCAGGTGCCCCGACCGTGATCAGATAATCAGCGGCCAGACTACGCAGTTTGGCGCTTTGGTCTTGGCCGGCGTGGCGCAGCACCATCGCACGGGTTGTTGATGATACCTCTACCACACGCTTGCCACGACGCGGAACTTTGCGACGCAGGTTAAAGACCTTGTCATGCCAGACCCAATCATAGCCTTCGGTCCAACGGGCGTGTCCAGTCAGCAAAGTTTCGACGGCAACGGCACGAACAAAAGCCGATCGCGCATTCAGCGCCAGTTCCGGCAAAGCCCAATCATAGTCAGGACTGCGCAGAAGCTGCCGTAACGAACGTGTCAACGGCCCGGTTGTGGTTTCCAGAAACGCCGTTTTCACAATTATCGGCCAATCACGAAGCGCTGTGAACATCTGGGCTGCGTCGGCACCGCCACGTTCCCAACGGGTCACGCGATCCAATACAAAAAGGCAAAGCGGAACCAAGTCGGCCTGAGACAGTCTTGGCAAAACCGCCTCAAGTCGGGCAAACGCGGCTGTGCGCACAGGGGCCGCCCAATCGTTGCACCGCAACAAAAGCGCTGTTAGCGCAGCGGTGTCATCCATTGGTGCGAGCTTTACGGCGCATTCGCGCAGATGCCCGTCAGCGGCATGTATCGCAAGCAATGCTAAGTTTGGATTTTTGGCGAATTTCGTGTCCGGATCAGCACGTCCGGATTTGGTAAACCACGATGTTAATCCAGAAGCAGCTCGCACTGGCGTATGATACGCTTTGCCTCGAAATGGCTGATCAAGCTGGGCCACTTGTTGTGGGCTTAACAGCTTGCGACGCGCTTCAAACAATGACGGCGCAAATAAATCAAGCTTGCCATTTGCAGCCTGCCATGCGGCATCAAACCGAGATATGTCTTTGTTCGCTGTCATCTTCTTCACTTTCAAACCAAACCATTTTCAGAACAAGGATGCGCAGGATGAATTTCCGCCACCAGATTGCTCTGGGCTGGGGTTGAACCAGCACGGGCCCGAGGTCCCACCCATGAAGGGCTGCGTCTACCTGTAGTCCTGCAGGCACTTCCGACTATGATCCCGAGGGACAAGGATACGTGAGATGCGTTTCCGCGACGTTTTCAAGACGATGTAATCCCACGGGCATTCCCCCGGTTGTTTCCTTTTATTTTTGGCTCGGCTGGTAGGGATCGAACCTACGACATCCTGATTAACAGTCAGGCGCTCTACCTCTGAGCTACAGCCGAATAAATCTGTGGTGGAGGACAAGTGATTGTGAGACGTTTCCCCCAAATGCGTTGGCATCTGGTTCGGCGCGACTCGAACGCGCATTTATCCAATGTAGTCCCACAGGCATTCCTCCTGCATATTTCGTTTGGTCAGGAATGGAGGATTTGAACCTCCGACCTCCGCAGTCCAAGTGCGGCACTCTAACCAGCCTGAGCTAATCCCTGAATTTTGGTCCCTGGCGACAAGGAAAGGGTGAAACGTTACGCGCTCTATCCACTGAGCTATCCCGCCATGGTAGCAGGAGTGGGATTCGAACCCACGACCTCGACATTCGTAGTGTAGTTCCAACCAGCATTCGCCAGGGGTAATTTCGGGTCCGGCAACAAGGGATCGGCGAAACGGTATCGGCTCTACCAACTGAGCTACCCTGAGAAGTAATATCAGGAGCGGGGTTCGAACCCGCGACAAGATGTAGTTCCACCAGCATTTGCCGGATGTGTTTTGCCCTGACGACAAGGGTGAAAGAAACAGTTTAGGGTCCCGCCCCCATTTCCGCAGAAATGGTTTTCCGTCTTGGCGCTTGCAAGGAGAGGAGTCGAACCTTCTCGGATAATCCCCATCGGGGCTGCATTGTAGTTCCTTTTGCATTCGTCAGGTTGTTTGGGTCTTGGCAACAAGGGTTTGATGAAACATCTGAAGGGGACGCGCTCTACCTACTGAGCTACATCGCTCCGGATGTCCCGGCTGCGATGGCGGGTCTCGAACCCGCGACATCATCCGTAATGTAGTTCCATCGGCATTTGCCAAGCTTTGTGTGTCGGTTCCGGCGACAAGGGGGGGTGAAACGTATCTACCGCGCTCTGGCACTTGAGCTACACCGCAGGGCGGCGGCAGGATTTCTACCTGCATCTCGGGCTTTTGTTAGCTGTAGTTCCACCAGCATTCGCCGGGTTCAATCCTTTCAATTTGTTCCAGTTGGTTGGCGTTTTCGCGCCTGTATTCGTTAGGTCGGGTCAGGCGGACAAGAGATCCGTGAGACGGGACATTTGGATATGTAGTCCCACAGGCATTCCGCCTGACCCTATGATTTTAGACCTCGACAGCCGCGATCTGGCCGACCCAGTGGTCTGGGCCCATCTCGCCGCTCGCGAAAGCTGCGATTTGGTCAAAGACCGTGTCCGAGAACCCACCGATGTTCAAAACATCGTCGCGTTCTTTCGCTTGTGTCGTCCCGTACGGGGCGATGTCGATGCAGACCAGTTTGGCCTTTGGGTTCCGCTTTTTGAGCTTCTCCCACGCTTGCATCATCGCCGTCCCGTTGTTCCCGTAGGCGGCATGCGCCCAGGATTGGTTGTCCGACACCATGATCACCAGATCGGGCGCACGTCTCTTTGCCAGCAACCAATCCAGCGGAGCCGCACAGTTTGTTCCACCGCCCCACTGTTCTGCCAAACGCGCGGCGTTTGTCAGGATCGTGTCGCGTGGTTCCAACCGCAGACCACGCACCTTCACCTCAAACGGCAACACTGTTGCCGATGGGTTTTGGCGCAGGATCGCCGCAGAAACGAGGCCCGCCACATCCACAAAACGCGTCGCTGTTGTGGCGCCTTTACGGAAACCAGTCACAACGCCAGACATGGACCCGGATACATCCGGGCAAACCACGACCTGACCACGCAAGCGCGGTACGTTGCGCACCGAAAGCTCCATCGCGTCATGCAGCGCATCCCGGATTTCCATCGGCATATCAGTGGACAACGCCTGATAGGCAGTCATCAACTGGTATGGGAACACCCGCGCTTTTGCGATCTTGTCGGGATCGCGCAGGGTGGCCGCAATATGCGCCCGCATCTTTGGCAAGGCCAACACGCCATGACGCTGAAACGTGTTCAGGTTCATGCGGGTCATCTGCCACGATGCGTTCTGAGCGATCTTTGCCCAGTGTTTCGTGGACAAATCCAGCTGCGTCAGCATCTGAAACGGCACGTCTGGAACAGACCCCTTGCCGGTGTCTTTAAACCGCAAGAAATCCTGCACCGCCTGTGGCAACAACGCGACATCACATGGCCGCCCGATGATCCAAGCAAACAAAGCTTCTCGTGCTTTGCTGCCCGGCTTTGGGTGCACCATCTTGATCACATCCGCCAAGGACGGATCGTTGCCGACGTTGGCCTCCAAGATCGCCCGGTCGGACGCCTCATTCAGCCAGTTGGCCACCATCCGCTTTGGCGCAGAGCCAAGCGATTTCCGTCCCGTCTGCCCCGATCGCATGATCTGCACGAACGTCCGCAACATTTTGCCGTTGTCCACAACACGCCGAAAGACACATTGAAACAAGATCGGGTCACGCCCCGCCAGAACCGCCAGCAACAAGGCCGGCATGTCCTTCATATGCCCGGACTTACGGGTATAGACGGCCGTTTGCGCCAGAAATGACGGATCAACCTTATGTGCCAATTCCAACGTGCGGGACAGTTCCTGCATCGGGTCTTGGTAGTATGTTGCACCAAAGGTCCCAGTCATCGCGACTTGGGCCAGGGCATGTGCATCAGAATATCGGTAGGCCGGTGCACCCGCAGCGTTTTGGGTATTGGTTGCAGGAAGCAACCGGCCTTTGATTGATGCAAACACGGATTTGTTTGCCATTTCTTTCGTCCTTCACTTGGTTTGTGAGGATGTTTTCGCTGGTTTTCGTTGCAACGAGAAGAAAAAACGAATTACATGTAAGTCATTGTTTTTGAATTAATAATTGAGAATCGAGAGATTTTACTTTCAAAATAAAGATTGATTTGTATCGTTATTTATCCATATAGATAATCTTATGAAAAAGAACGTGGTCGTGGGCTTTCTGGGAACGAATCTGGATGCAGGCAAACGCAGGCGTTGGCGGCCTTCTGTTCAATTGGTCGAGCATAGTGATTTTCCGGTGGATCGCTTCGAACTGATCCATTCCGCGCGCTGGTCAGGGCTGGCCGAAAAGATCAAAACCACAATTGAGTATACCAGTCCCAAAACCGAAGTCTTGCTTCAACCCATGGAGATCCGCGATCCTTGGGACTTTGAAGAAATGTACGGCGCGATGTTCGATTTCGCCCGAAACTATGGTTTTGACGACGAACGTGAAGACTATCACATCCATCTAACGACAGGCACACATGTCGCCCAGATTTGCTGGTTCTTGCTGGCAGAGTCCCGTCATATTCCTGCCAAGTTGATCCAGACTGGCCCACCACGTGGAGAAGACGAAGGTCCCGGTAGCCTACAAGTCGTTGACCTGGATTTGTCGCGCTACAACGCATTGCAGCAGCGTTTCGATCTGGTCAGTAAGGAATACAACACCCTGCTCAAGGGTGGTATCGACACACGCAACGCAGCTTTCAACACAATGATTGACCGCATGGAGGCCGTGACGTCAAACTCTGATGCTCCTTTGTTGCTGATGGGGCAAACAGGGACTGGCAAGTCTGATCTTGCTGCCAGACTGTACGAACTCAAATTGCAGCGTCGCCGGATCAAAGGCCGGTTGGTGCATGTGAATTGTTCAACCCTTAAGGGCGAACGCGCCATGTCTACGCTTTTTGGGCACCGCAAGCAGGCGATCCCCGGAGCGGGTGCCGACCGACGTGGCTTGTTGCAAGAAGCCGACGGTGGTGTGTTATTTCTGGATGAAATTGATGAACTTGGTCTGGACGAACAGGCCATGATCCTGCACGCGATCGAAACGGGAAAATACTTCCCGTTGGGGTCGGATTATGAGGTCACCAGCCGCTTTCACTTGATCGCGGGTGCCAGCAAGGACCTTGCCGAAATGGTGTCGAAAGGTCGCTTCCGTGCGGATCTTTTTGCCCGCTTGAATCTATGGACCTTTACGCTTCCGGCACTGCGCGACAGACCTGAAGATATCGCTCCCAACATCGCCTTCGAGATGGCCCGCGTTGAAAAGTTGCTGGGTAATCGGATCACCTTTAACGCAGATGCGCAGATCGCCTATCAGAAATTCGCGACTGATCCGGGCACGTACTGGCGTGGCAATTTCCGCGATCTTAGTGCGTCAATCCAGCGGATGTGCACCTTAGCTCCCCGTGGGCGCATCACGCACACGATGGTCACCGCCGAGATTGAGGCTTTATCGAAAACATGGCATCACGCCAGCAGTGATCCCGATATGCAGCTCATCACAGAACACCTCGGCGAAAGAGCTGCAAACATTGATGAATTTGACCGTGTTCAACTGGCTGCTGTCATCCGCGTGTGCAAACAAAGCGCCAGTCTCAGTGCCGCTGGCCGCCGCCTTTTCGCGGCTTCTCGGGCTGTAAAGGCAAGCCGGAACGATGCCGATAGGCTTCGCAAGTATCTTGAGAAGTTCGGACTGGATTGGAGCTCCTGCCAAAGCTGAATGGTCGTCATAGATGGATTGTTGCTGATTGGTCACACAATTTGGCCTAAGCAATATTATGTTTGCCAGAATCTAACTTCGCGCCTAGTTGAGCCCTCCAACTGGTCCGTGAGACCCAATTCGTAACCCCAGCCAAGAAAGGGCAACACATGACACTTCATCGCAACGCCCTTCAGGGGCAGATCACCGCTTAAGTCGCAAACCGGCCTGATGTGATCTCATTCACTGACCTTGTGGTCAGCATATCTACATTATGAATATTGGGTATTACTCCATGGGCAATTCTGTCTTGGATGGCCGCATGTGTGCTGCGAACAGCGACTGCGCCATCACTAAATTCTATACGTCTGCGGCCTGGATCGAGGGGCGCGCTGAACATCAGCTCGAACACGTTGCCGGATGGTCCGGCGTCCGTAAAATCGCCGCTTTTCCTGACCTGCACCCCGGAAAGTACGGGCCCGTTGGGTGTGCCGTATTGGCGGATCGCATCTTTCCGCAGTTGATCGGCAACGATATCGGCTGCGGCATGTCATTGTTCCAGCTTGATTTGCCTTTGCGCAAATTCAAGATGGAAAAGGCGGTGCGCCGGATACGCGTGCTGAGCGAGCCCGTAACCGGCGACACTGGATGCCGCCTCGAAGAAATAGGCCTTCAACCCGACGTGTTCGCGACGTCTCTGGGCACGATTGGTGGTGGCAATCACTTTTGCGAAGTGCAAACGCTGGTCGAAAGCGAGGCTGACCTAAACCTGGACAAAACGGTGACCTACCTGCTTGTCCATTCGGGATCACGTGGTTTTGGGAACGCCGTTCTGGGCGCGATCCCGCAGGGCGCATTTTCGGGGATGCAGCCCGATGACACGGCCGCACGGGATTACGTGCAAACCCATGACAATGCCGTTCTCTGGGCTAGCCTAAATCGTCAGATCATTGCTGAACGTGCGGCCGAGGCATTGCGTGCGGACCTGCACCTGATTGTCGATGCACCGCATAATCTGCTGACGTGGGATGGGGGCGGTTGGCTGCACCGTAAAGGGGCGGCAAGTGCTGTCTCTGGTCTTGTTCCGCTGGCCGGATCGCGGGCAACACCCAGCTATCTCTTACGCCCGGCCGATCAACCTGATGCCTTGATGTCCACGGCCCATGGGGCGGGGCGCCGTTATGACCGATCCTCGATGCATGGCCGGGTGCGATCCAAGCGATCTGATGTTGAGGCAATGCAACGCACGTCCTTTGGCGGTCGCATCATTTGTGAAGATCGTGACTTGTTGATCGAGGAAGCACCATTGGCCTACAAGTCATCGCAAAGTGTGGTGGCGGATCTGAAAACAACTGGTGCAGCAAAATCAGTTGCAATGTTCCATCCGCTTTTGACCTTCAAGAAAACACGAAATGGAGGTCGGACATGAAACCCAACATGCCAATTTCCCTTCTCATCACTAGTGGCAACGGACCTGCCGAATGCAATCAAGCTGTCGCAGGCATTCTACAGCATATGCTGGATGAGGCCGAAGCGATCGGCCTTGATCTGGATGCGAACACCAAGCCTTCAAAGCATGGTGCAAAGTCCGCTGTGGTTGTTGTAAATGGTCTGAGTAATGATGCGTTTGCCCGACGCTGGTGCGGGACGATCCGTTGGCGTTCCAAAAGCACGTTACGACCGAACCACAAGCGCGCAAACTGGTTTGTTGGTGTTTTCCAATTGACGCGGAACGCGGCCCAAAAGGTTGAGGTTAACCCCAGCGATGTTGTGTTTGAGAGCTTCCGTGCAGGCGGCCCCGGTGGTCAACACCAGAACACGACAGATAGCGCAGTGCGGGCAACGCATCGGCCAACCGGATTGACAGCGGTAGCGCGCGAAATGCGGTCACAACATCGCAACAAGTCCCTGGCACTTGAGCGACTACAGACCTTGATGAATGCGCAAGCCACAGCAGATTATGAGGCCCAAAAAAACGATCAGAACCAGCTCCACAACACGTTGGAACGTGGCAATCCTATCCGTTGCTTCAAAGGAACCAACTTTCGTGAGGAAAGGTGCCTGTGATGGACATGATTGATAGCTTTTTAACCGATGCATTGAAAAGTGACTTCTTCGCTGGCGGTCTAGCTTTAGGTGCTTTTGGCATTGCCGTCGCGTCTTTGCGCGTGGGGATGATTGCGCTCTACAAGCTGGTCATGCGCCGGGTTTGGGTCAGCCTTACGCTGGACAACCGTAGCGCGACTTATCGCCATTTTTGCATTTGGATGGAACATAACAATGTGCTGTCTAAATCGCGGCATGTGCGGATGACTGATGGTAGATGGGCCAGCGGCACAAAGGGATATGCACCGGCACCCGGACTGCATTGGTTTTTAAGCCAAGGTAAGATTTGCCGTCTTGAACGCGACATTAACGAGAAGTCCAAAATTGGGAACCCTCACAATCAACGTCCAATGGAAACTTTACATGTCACTGTACTATTCGGCCATGTCTCGACAATCCTTGGATGGATCGAGGCCGGACGACAAATCGCGCAAACGAAAGATCGCATCGGCCCTGGGCTACACATTCTGAAAGGCGATTACTGGGATAATGTTGGTGATATCCCGCGCCGCTCCATGGATACAGTTGTCGTAGACGACGACCGCGTGCGACGGGTCTTGGAAGACATGCGTTGGTTCTATTCGGCAAGCAGCTGGTATGCTGAACGCGGTGTGCCATGGCGGCGCGGCTATCTATTCCATGGCCCACCCGGCACTGGAAAATCTAGCTTAATCCGAGCGCTTGCATCCGAGCTGTCTCTGGATATCGCAACTCTGGATGTTGGCAGGGCAACGCTGACAGATGATGATCTTCGTGAAGCGATGATATGCGCACCGAAACGCTCGTTGATCGCTGTCGAAGATGTGGATGCTGTGTTCACACAACGGACCGGTGGCGAAAAGCGTACTGGTGTCAGCTTCTCCGGACTGTTGAACGCTATTGACGGCGTCGCTGCCCAGCAGGGGAGTGCGTTGATCATGACGACGAACCATAAGGATAAATTGGACCCCGCTCTGATCCGACCAGGTCGTGCTGACGTGCATACAGAATTGGGATTGGTGAATGCTAAAACAGCTCGGCAGTTGTTTGATCGGTTCTTCCCAAATGAGGCGTTGCTTGCGGAACAGTTTCAAGAACGGTTGGGAATTCAGAAAAGTAGTCCAGCCGAAATTCAGGGCTGGTTGTTGGCAAACTGCTCTGATCCATCAAAAGCCGCGCTTGCGGCAGGTTTGTTGCGCGATCCGGGCATCATGGCGGCAGAATGAAGCATGCCGACTTGCGGTGCTGTGGCGCATCTAAGCCGACCTCGGAGAATTTGATCTTAATGTCCGCTGTTGATTTTTTTACCAACCAAAGCTATCAGCAGAATCCTGTTTCAACCCCGAACCCCACGGAAGTCCGATGTAATCGCTGCACACATATTTCAACCGACGCCCTGACAATTCATGTCGGGTGTTTTTGTGCGACCAATCGATACACCGTGAGACAGTTATGACTATCTACAAATACCCGCGTACGCGGCACATTGAAGGTTCGCGCCTTCAAGTTGGCGATATGGCGGATGATAAACCAATCAAAGACCTCAAAGGCGAACGCCTGATCGTGGAAGAGAAACTCGACAGGGCCAACTCAGCCGTATCCTTCGACGCGAATGGCAACTTGATGCTGCAGAGCCGTGGGCACTACCTGACGGGTGGTGGCCGTGAACGCCACTTTGCCCTGCTCAAGACGTGGGCTGCTGCCCATGCCCATGTTCTGCACCCGGTGCTGGGTCACCGCTTTGTCATGTATGGCGAATGGATGTATGCCAAGCACACTGTGTTCTATGACAGGTTACCCCATTACTTCATGGAGTTTGACGTGCTGGATCGGGACAATGGCACCTTCCTCAGCACTGTTGCTCGTCGGTCGTTGCTAACCGGTTTGCCAATCATGCCGGTCCCTGTAGTGCATGAGGGTGAAATCACGTCCGTCGATCACCTGAACAGCATGACACGTCCAACACCATACAAGTCGGTTGATTGGCGTGATGCTTTGGCCGTTGCAGCAGAAAGGTCTGGCAGTCGCCCTGATATGGTGGACCAGCAGACAGAAGACAGTGATTTGGCCGAGGGCCTTTATCTGAAATTGGAAGATGCGGATCATGCGCTGGACCGGTTCAAGTTCGTCCGGGCTGACTTCTTGCAAGCGATCGAAGCCGCCGATGGTCATTGGCATGACCGCCCGATCTTGCCGAATACCTTGGCAGATGGGATCGATATCTTTGCGCCGGTGCTGGGCGTGGAAGGGGCGTATGATGCGTAGGCCCATTAAACCCATTGTCACTCACGACGACCTGCTGTCTCTGATACCAACAGGCCCGCTTTGGCAGGTCGATTGGGCTGCGATCTGGCCGCTATGGCCTGAATTGGCGACACTGGACACCTGCCCGCAGGACCCTATCCACCATGCCGAGGGCGATGTGGGAACGCATACGCGCATGGTAGTCGAGGCATTGGTCGCTGATCCTGATTGGCAAAACCTGTCACCTGATGATCGCGGCTATTTGTTTTGGGCGGCGGTCCTGCATGATGTCGGTAAACCTGCAGTGACGAAACATGAGGACAATGGGCACATCTCGTCCCGTGGGCATTCACGGGTTGGGTCGTCCATCGCACGACAGTTACTTTGGCATGCAAGGTCGCCATTCGCATGGCGAGAGGCGCTGTGCGGAATCATCGCTCATCACCAACTCCCGTTCTGGCTGATCGAACGACCTGATCCTATTCGACTGGCGATTGAAACGTCATGGCGGTGCAGGCCTGATCTTCTATGTTTGCACGCCAGAGCAGATGCGTTGGGTCGGATATGTCAGGATCAACAGGCGATCTTGGAGTGCGCCAGCCTTGCTGAAATGACGTTCCAAGACGCCGGTTGCTTGCACAAGTCATTCGCCTTCGCCAACGACGAAAGCCGTGTTGCCTTCTTCGAGCTTGAAGACCGTGATCCAAACTATGCCGCGCATGAGAACTTCAAATGCACGGTCACGGTGATGTCTGGCCTTCCCGGCGCAGGCAAGGACACGTGGGTGTCTCATCATCGTCCTGATCATCCGGTTGTCAGCCTAGACCTTATCCGCGATGAACTGGGGCTATCGGCCACGGACAACCAAGGTCAGGTCATCCAAGCCGCCCACGAACGGGCCAGAGAGTATCTGCGGGCTGGAACTGATTTCGTTTGGAATGCGACGAACGTGACACGGCAAAACAGATCAAAGATACTAAGGCTATTGCGTGACTACGGTGCACGGGTTGAGATCGTCTATGTCGAAGTCGGCCCCGATCAATTGCGCCGACAAAACAGAAATCGGCCTGACGCGGTACCTGATGCAGTCATTGATCATCTTGCACGGAAACTAGAACCACCTGAGATGTGGGAGGCAAACAAAATTTCTATTGAATGTTAGCGAGGGCGGGGGAACCAAAAAGCGGACGTTCATGTCCTTTGCAACATCCGGTAAAGAGGGCCGGAGGAGCCTTTAGCTGCGTCCGGAACGAGTGGTTGCTTCAGGGGTCGTTGCGGAACTCATGATATTTGCACCAATTCGTTGAAGCCTTGTCCCGTGAGGTGATAGAGTGGTGCATAAATCAGGTGCGTTTTTGAGCCAAAGATTGTACGATATGACGATGAAAATCGGCTACGCACGCGTCTCAACATCGGCTCAGAATTTAGATCGCCAGATCGGGGCGCTACGCGCGGCAAAATGTGATGAGATATTCCGTGAAAGAGCGAGTGGAAAATCCCTCAAGGGACGACCACAGCTTGAACGTGCCATTGACGCTCTGGGGCATGGAGATGTCCTGGTCATTGCAGAGTGGGATCGCGCGACGCGGTCTATGCTCGACGGTATCAGTATCATCCAACGTGTGGCCGATAGAGAAGCTCTGGTTAAGGTGTTGGACAGGCCGTGGCTCGATCTCACCACGCCAATGGGGAAAGGAATACTGGCCTTCCTTTCAGCACTTGCGGAGGATGAACGACTGCGGATTACACGGCGCGCGAATGAAGGCCGAGAGGCCGCTAAGGCAAAGGGTGTCAAATTTGGCCGCAAACCAAAACTAACTGAGCATCAAAAACAAGTTGCCATCAATCGCATGTCAAAAGGCGAAAGTGGGCGAGCCATCGCAAAGGATCTTGGTGTGGCGCATACGACTATTTCGAGACTTCGGTGATGGTAGCTAAAGCGTAACGGTCAAAACCATTGGCGGAAACCGGACCTTCGTTGCGGGTGCATACCAGATTGGACAACTTGTAGAAAGCAGACGTTCAGAGCGACGATCCAGTTTTTTCGATGTGCAAACGCAGCGAAGGTCTGCAAGGAGCCGATTCTGTTGAAAAACAACGTGTTGCAGGCGCAGAAAGTGGCACTTCAAACGGACCGCGGGCACCTTTCTTGTCACGCTTTCTGCGTTTGCTGCGGTGCAGGAAAGATCTTGGCGAGTTTGCGGAGGTTTTGGGCAGTGGCGGCGAGCAGGAATTCGTCATTTGCACCGCATGGTCCACGTAATCGCAGCCTTCCGAGGCCAAGGATGCGCTTGAGGTGCGCGAAGAGCATTTCCACTTTCTTTCGCAGTCGCATCGAGATTGCGTACTGCTTGGTCGTGGCGATGTCGCGTGCGACCTGGCGGGCGTCTTCGTGTTCCTCGCGCGTAATTTTGCGCGCATCTGCTTTCGGGCAGCACTTCATCTTCGAGGGGCAGGCTTGGCAGGTGTGTTTCAACGCTTGGTATTTAGCAACGCCCTTGCCTGTGGGCTTACGGTTTGGGTCAGAATAGTTGCGCCGGAACTGCTTCAGCGGTTCACCCTCGGGGCAAATGTACTGGTTGTTCGCGGGGTCCCATTCAAAATCGGCGCGGGACCATGTGCCGTCTGTTCGACCCGCTTTATCCAGAACAGGAATGTGGGGTTTGATATCGCGATCCACGAGCCATCCCAACATGGGCCCTGACCCATATGCGCTGTCCGCAATCAAACGCTCAGGATCAATATCATGCAGCACCTTGATCCGATCTAGCATGGTGCGCACTGAGCCAACCTCGGCTTGTCGAATCGACCTCGTGCCTTCGACATCCACGATGACGCTATGGTCGGTGTCGATCAGGTAGTTGGTTGAATAGCTAAAGAATGCAGGCCCTTTGCGCGCTGCAGTCCACTGGCTTGCGGGATCAGAATGGGACGTGAACTTGGGCTCAACCTCCGATGCGGCCCCGAATGCTGCATCGTCCAAGACGTCGAGATACTCTTTCACCGCACGCGGCGCATCGCTTGGATCAATGGCGCTGTGATCCCAATCTTCTTTCGGCGTGGAGTTCTGTTTGTTCGCATCGGCCTCAATCAGGCTAGCATCTGCCGCAAGGCGCTGGCCGCTCACCAAGCCATCCGCAATGCAACGCGCAACAGTCTTCTCGAACAGATGCCTCAATAACGCGCTCTCCCGGAAACGCCCGTGACGGTTCTTGGAAAAGGTTGAATGGTTGGGCACTGGATCGGACAGATCGAGGCGGCAAAACCAGCGATATGCAAGGTTCAGATGCACCTCCTCACACAAACTGCGCTCAGATCTAATGCCAAAGCAATAGCCCACCAACAACATCCGGATCAGCAGCTCAGGATCAACCGACGGGCGACCTGTGTGGCTGTAAAACGCTGCCAGATACTGGCGGATGTCATCAAGATCCACAAACCGATCTATCGAGCGCAGCAGATGGTCTTGCGGGACGTGGCCTTCCAGCGAGAACTCATAAAACAGCGCCCCTTGTGCTTCCTGCTTCGGTCCCATCATCGCCATATCCCCCAATCAATATCGGAATTGAATCAGCGAATAGGCACGTGATCAAGGAAGAGTTTTTCAACAGAATT
>JBDVKF010000047.1:0-90846 GCA_039960995.1 Paracoccaceae bacterium
GGGCTACGAAGGCAACCTCTCCTCGCACACCGGGTTGTCGGGTTTGAATATGTCCGTTCTTGATCGCCCTGATGGTTTCCATTCCTTGCAGCGTCGCCTTTGCGCTCCTCAATGATCGGAAGCTTTGCCGGTATCCTAGCAACCTCTTGAGGGCTGCATGATCGCTCAGTCCAATCAAGAGTGAACGGTCAGGCGCGATTGGAGCATGCGTTCATCTTTGCTGCATTGAGCAGATGTAATCAAAGTGTGGATCATACCGATGATTTATATCCCGTATGACTTTGCGGTAGGTGGGCGCTTTGTCGGTGCAAATCGATACTGGCCTGTGAAGCCGAACGCGCTCTATGGCCTTTTTCAGAAAGGCTTTGGCTGCTTTTGCGTCGCGCCGTGCTGTTAGCCGAAAATCGATCAACTGGCCGTCTGTATCGATGGCCCGCCAAAGGTAACGCCATTTTCCACAAACCCGGATGTATGTTTCGTCAACGTGCCAATTCAGGCTTGCCCGTCGTAGATGACTTTCAGTGCGCTTCGCCAGTTCCGGCCCAAACTTTTGGACCCAACGAAAGACCGTTGATCGATCGACGTCGACGCCACGTTCGCCCAAAAGACCTGCTACATCTTGATAAGAAAGGGGATAGCGAAGATACATCCGCACAGCAGACAAAATGATCAATGCTGGAAATCGGTGTCGTTTGAATGGCTGCTTTCTACGCATTTTTGCCCCCTACCCTGATTCAAATTAACCCTTAACAAGTTAATGCAACAATCCCCTTCCGATCATTGAGGAGCGCAAAGGCGACGCTGCAAGGAATGGAAACCATCAGGGCGAACAAGAACGGACATATTCAAACCCGACAACCCGGTGTGCGAGGAGAGGTTGCCTTCGTAGCCCGAATATTTGGTTTGGCTGCGTAAAATCAACATGTTAGCATTTTCTTTCAAGAGTGGAGTTTAATGCAACAATCCCCCCAAAAGGATAGGAGGGCCTTGGGCATCAAGTCACAACACAATAAAGAGGAGGGGGGTCTTGCGTACAGACGAAGACTCGCGCCCTAGACAAAAATCTGGAGTGAGGCAGCGCATTATGGAAGAAAAAAGAAATTTTATTTTGGGTTTGGGACATCAGAAGTGCGGCACGAGTTGGTTGTATAAGTATCTTTGCCGGTCGGATTTATTTGCAGAAGGCTACGCGAAAGAGTTTCATGTCTGGGATAGGTTAGATATCCCAATTTTCGAAAATAGACGTTCTAAGTTAAAATTGAAACACATTTTTAATAAAACGAAAGTTCGCGATTACAGAATGGAAAATTCATTAGGTTACTATTTTGATTATTTTGAAAAACTCATGAGAGATGGAAAGTTTGTGACAGCGGATATTACTCCTTCATACAGCGCTTTGAGGGCAAAAAGGCTTATTAAAATAAGACAGGAGTTTCAAGAGAGAAATATAGGCGTAAAAGTTGTGATTCTAGTTAGGGATCCATTATCTCGCATTAAGAGTGCCGTGCGCTTCAATTTGGATAGAGGAATTTATTCAGAAGGAATAAGTAAGTGGGAGAAAAATTTTGAATCAGCACTTGAAGAATATTATAAAAATGAACATTGTTTGGTGCGAACCACTTATCAGAACATTATTCTGGAGGCGTCAAAAGTGTTTGATGAGAAGGATATTTTCATAGGTTTCTATGAAAATATGTTTGAAGATGATGAAATTAGGAGAATTTCGAAATTCTTAGGAATTGATGCAGAAATTGAATTTTCAGGAGTTTATGTTAATAAAACAACGAGTTCTGTATTTGAAACTAAACTCGATTCAGAAATTAAAAACTTTTATGACGATACTTATAGGTTTTTTTACGAAAACTACCCGATCTCTAAGCGACTATGGTTGTGAATTAAGAAAACACAATAATCTGGTGATCGTTAACGCGTTAGTGAAAATTAGCGTAAAGTTACCTTCTCCACGATGACTTCAAGCGTAATGATCCGAGGTGCGTTCATGCATTCTGGGTCGAACCTCTCGATGAGTGCTTTGATATTGGTAGCCCAAGTTGGTTTTCGGGATCGTGAGAAGTTGAGTTCGAGATCAAACACCAACAGATACGATCGGAACTAGGATGTGCTCTATGCGACTGCGTAACGCGGCTCTAAGCGCGTGTGAGGCGCAAGTTTTTTTGGGGATAGGTGTTTTGGGAACTGGTCTGGTGAAACCCGCGTCTTTGCCAAATGTGGTGCTATCGCGTCATGCAAGTACTGGTAATCATCTGCTGAAGGCTTTAGGCGAACCGCCAACAGAAGGATCGCTAAAATGCATGTTGTCACACTCATTGCGAAGCCGGGAAAATTGGATCCTGCATTGGTTGAAAACTTGCGCAATGCGTGGGGCGGTGGCGATGCTGTTTGGTTGGCCCCGGACGAAGCGGCAGAATTTTCAGTTGATCAATCGCCTGACAACCTTTGGGGTGTGTGGTCAGATGTTCAACGGTTGAACGTTGATCTTGTGCTGCAACCTGCCGAAGGGCGTGTCAAAAAAGTGCTGATTGCCGACATGGACAGCACAATGATTCAGCAAGAATGTATCGATGAACTTGCCGAAGTTGCGGGCGTTGGCGATCACGTACGAGGGATTACGGCACGTGCCATGAATGGTGAGTTGGATTTTGATGGTGCTGTACGTGAGCGTGTAGGGTTGATGAAAGGGCTGGGGGCTGAAAAGATCGACCAAGTTTTGGCGGAACGCATCACAATGATGCCGGGCGGTGACGTCTTGCTTGCCACGATGCGCGCAAATGGGGCTTATACGGCACTGGTTTCCGGCGGGTTCACAATGTTTACGGCTGCTGTGGCCAAACAACTTGGGTTTCACGAAAACCGCGCGAACACGTTGATTGTGAAAGACGGCGTGCTGACAGGCGAAGTTGGGATGCCAATTCTTGGGCGCGAAGCCAAGGTTGAGGCATTGAACGACATCACATCGCGACTAGAATTGCAGGCCGCGGATGTGATCGCCGTTGGGGATGGTGCCAATGATTTGGGGATGTTGGGGCTGGCAGGGTCCGGTGTTGCATTACACGCCAAACCGTCCGTTGCCGCAGAATGCGACATCCGCATTAACCACGGCGATCTCAGCGCGCTTTTGTATCTGCAAGGATATTCAAAAGACGCATTTGTAACCCCGTCATGATCGTTTCGCGCGCCCAAAGATCAGATGCCGGAAGCCTTGCGTGCATTATGTTTGATGCGGTTCGTGACGGTGCCACGCTCTATTCAGTTGCCGAACGTCGCGCTTGGGTTCCCAAACAAAAGGGCGCAAAGGATTTTGCCAAAATCATCAGAAGCCATGAGGTTTGGGTGGCGCGCAACGTGCAAGGCCCAATCGGATTTATCGCACTTAGACCAGATGGATACGTAGATCTGATATTCATCTTGCGACAGGCAAGAGGCAAAGGGGTGTTCGGCCGCCTATTGTCTTGCGTTGATGATCGGGCGCGGACTGTACATGCCAGCTTGCACGCCGAACCCGCCTTTGCGCGCCATGGGTTTCAAGTTGTTCACCGCGAAGCGGTTCCACGTTTTGGTCAATTGTTGCGCCGTGCTTATATGGCCCGACCTTAACGTAATATGTCTGCGGCCCTCATGTGACCGGTTTCTATACCGCGCCAATTGGTGATTGAGGCGTCGGTAAAGGCGGTTGCTTCCGGATGGCTTGGATCCAAAGCGCCCAATTTCACAAGAATTGCAGCGACTGCGCTTTCAGCCGCACGCGTGCTGCCGTCTTCTATTTTTAAGGCCACACCCAATTTTTGTTCAGGCAGTATGGCTACAAAGAACGCTTCGGCCCCAGTTTTCAACGCCACCTTGCCCCCGGTTGCGCGCATCAGTCGTGTACATGCTCGGCCTTCGCCAGCGACGAGGTCTGGATGGGTTGTCATTGCTGCCACCAATTGCGCTTCGGGGCTGTCGACAGGTGCCGACGCAAACCGGGCCATCGCGTGCGCCATGCCCTTTAGGCTGGTTGCGTGATTGGGGGCGGAACAGCCATCGATTCCAAATCCGGGGCTGTCTTCGCCGGTGGCGTCCTCAAAGGCGTCTTTGATCGCAACCTGAACAGGATGACCGGGTTCAAGATATTCAGGACCGGCGTCCAAAAATTGAGCCAATGTCAGAAAACCGGTGTGCTTGCCCGAACAATTGTTGTGATACTGACAGGGCGACGCATCTGACTTGATTAATTCCGTTTTCGCGATGTCATCTTTTGGTGTTTGTGGCCCACATCGCAACGCGTCGTCGTTTAACCCAAGGTCAGACAACCATTCTTGGACGGGTCCAGTATGGATGGCGGCCCCATTGTGGGATGCACAGGCCAACGCCAAATGCTGTGGGGTCAGCCCGTATTTTTGCGCAGCGCCGCTGGTGATCAAAGGCAGGGCCTGCACCATCTTTGCCGAACTTCGAGGCAGCACGATCGCGTTCGGATCACCCCATTCCATGACAACTTCGCCGCCTTGATCAACGACCACAGCATGCCCACGATGAGCGCTTTCCAGAAACCGACCACGCCAAATTTCGGTCAATATCGCTGGATGTGTCATTTTAACCCTCAATTCTTGGCGAAATGCCGCCAATTCATCTTTCACTGCATGCCTGATGTACGCTAATATGATTGTTGTCGAAAATAAAATAGGCCCCGCCAGCACGTCTGTATTGGCATTGCGCGAAACAGGGGCCATATGATGAGGCATTGGCAGCTGGAGGCTGTAGGAATGAGTAAACTTAAGACGATGTTTGGGGCACTGGCTATTGGTGCGATTGCGACTTCTGGCGCACTAGCTCAGGAATCAAGCACGAACCAAGTTGCTGTGAACACGGCGTGGAATGTCTTTGTCGAAGATGATCCTAAAGAGTGCTGGAGCGTTTCCACACCGGAAGATGTTGTAAACACGCGCGATGGTCGCGTTGTTGCTGCGACCCGAAGCCAAATTGTGTTGATGGTCTTTTACCGCCCCAGCGATGAGGCCAAAGGGCAAGTCGCATATACAGGTGGATATCCATTCCGAAGTGGATCGACCGTTACATTGCAGATTGGCGAGAACTCATTTTCGCTGTTTACGGATGGAGAATGGGCATGGCCTGCTTCTGAATCCGACGATGCCAAAATCGTAGCAGCGATGAAGCGCGGGGCTCAAGCCGTCGTATCCGGAGTATCCGGACGTGGTACCGCGACGAAGGATACGTTTTCGCTTTTGGGATTCACGGCATCTGTTGAAGACGCGGAAGCTCGTTGTTCGTAATAATCAAAAGTTGCACCTAAAAAGACGACATCGCCTGCGTATTGCTTTTGCAGGCGGTGCTTGTTGTTAATCCACCATCCTCTTTGCAAACGCCTTTTCATTTTAGGGTGTACCCTGCAAGCTGTGTTCAACGCGTACCGATCTGAGGCAAAGACATATGGACTGGGTCAAAATCATCCACATTTTATGCGTGATGGGTTGGATGACCTCCATCTTTGCTGTTCCGCGCGCTTTGATTTATTGGAAGCGGGAATATGAGCGCATCAAGGAAGATGGCCCATTGGGTGATCTGACGTTCCGCCTGTATCGATTTTCCAGTGGCTTGGGCATCATTGCTGCGATCACGGGTCTTTGGCTGGGATGGGCATGGTCTTTTCCACCATGGGTGCACCTGAAACTGCTTCTGGTGGCATTGCTGGCGCTACACTATTTTATGACAGGTCGCATGGTTGCGCGCGCAAGACGGGGTGAGTTTCGGGAAAGTGATCGCTTTCTTCGGATTTTTAACGAGATCAGCGTCTTTGGCGTCATTGGAATTCTTTGGGTTGTTGTCGTCAAACCGTTCTGACGCCTGACCAGCCGAATCAACGTTGTCCGACACCAGATTCCAAAATTGCTAGGAAAAGCGTTTGGCAAACGCCATCCGTAACTATATTGAGGCGCATCCAATGCAGGTAGATGTGCCAGATGAACACCAAGGCTCCGATCACACAAGACGTTTTGACAATTCCCCGGAAGTTGCCCGAGGGACCGATTAATCTTGTCGGGCAAACGCGCAGTCAAATGCGCGAGACACTTATTTCGCATGGCACGCCAGAAAAGCAGGCCAAAATGCGTGTGGGTCAGATTTGGCAATGGATTTACCAATGGGGTGTCCGCGATTTTTCGGACATGACGAATTTGTCCAAAGCCTATCGCGCGCAATTGGCCGAAGCATTTGTCATCCAAACCCCAGAGGTCGTGAGCAAACAAGTCTCTACGGATGGGACGCGCAAATATCTGGTGCGCATAGCAGGCGGTCACGAAGTCGAGGTCGTTTACATACCCGAAGAGGATCGTGGCACGCTTTGTATCTCAAGTCAGGTTGGGTGCACGCTTACTTGTTCTTTCTGTCACACGGGGACGCAAAAACTGGTGCGTAATTTGACAGCGGCCGAAATCGTTGGCCAAATTATGATGGCCCGTGACGATCTTGATGAATGGCCAACGCCGGGTACGCGCACGTATGACGCGCGCCTTTTGTCCAACGTTGTTCTGATGGGCATGGGTGAGCCGCTTTATAATTTCGAAAATGTACGCGATGCGATGAAGATCGCGATGGACGAAGAGGGAATTTCTTTGTCCCGTCGTCGCATCACGTTGTCCACTTCGGGCGTGGTCCCCGAAATTGCCCGAACCGCCGAAGAAATCGGATGTATGTTGGCGGTTTCCTTTCATGCGACCACTGACGAAGTTCGCAATTCGCTGGTTCCCATCAATAAGCGCTGGAATATCGAAACATTGTTGGAGGCTTTGCGGGCCTATCCGCGGGGTCGCAATTCGGAACGGATCACATTTGAATATGTGATGTTGCACGGTGTGAACGACACAGACGAGGACGCCAGACGTTTGGTTGAATTGATCAAGGGTATTCCTGCAAAGGTCAATTTGATCCCGTTCAACGAATGGCCGGGCGCGCCATATAAGCGATCCTCGAACAATCGCATTCGGGCATTTTCGGACATAGTTCATGACGCTGGCTATGCGTCACCTGTGCGCAAACCGCGTGGGGAAGATATACTAGCGGCCTGCGGTCAGTTGAAATCTGCAACTGAACGCGAGCGCAAGTCGCGTGCACAAATTGAAGCAGAAACCGGATCGTGACGATTTAGGCGTGTGCCACAGCTAAGGCACACCTCGCCACAATTGACCGCGAATTTTTCTCATTCATGCACGAATCTGGACACTCTGGCCTGTCACCTTCTTTTCATAGGGATAGGACACAGGAGTTTATTATGTCTTTTATTGCACATTCAGATGCGACCATGACAGGTCAGGTCCGCGAATTGGTTATACGTGAACGCGCATTGGCTTTGTCAGCCCGCGAATTGCACCACCGCCTTGCAGGGTATGGGTATGGTATCCGCGACACCAAAGAAGGCCAGATTGTTGAAAAACTGATGGGTGGTGTAGCAATTTGTGCGATGCCGGCAGACGCCTAATTTGCATCGCACATTTTTGATTTAACGGCCGGGAACTTCGCTGCGCGCAGCCGTGGTTTCCCAGTTTTCGATGAGGTGCATCGCCTCATCTGCTGTTTCGACAAAACGGAACAGATCAAGATCCTCTGCGGAAATAGTGCCCGCATCAGCGAGCGCTTCCCAGTTTACGATCTTTTGCCAGAATTCCTTGCCAAACAGCAGGAATGGCACGCGATTCATGCGTCCAGTTTGAATAAGCGTCAGGCTTTCAAACAGTTCGTCCAGCGTCCCAAATCCGCCGGGGAACACACAGATTGCGCGCGCCCGCATCAAAAAGTGCATTTTGCGGATCGCAAAATAATGGAAGTTAAAGCACAGCTCTGGCGTAACATATTCGTTTGGTGCCTGTTCAAACGGAAGAACAATATTCAGACCAATTGATGCGCCCCCTGCGTCGATTGCGCCGCGATTGCCTGCTTCCATCACACCCGGTCCACCGCCTGTAACAACGACGTTTTGGCGCCCGTTGCTTTCCATCGACTTCAACGTCATCAAACGAGCGAATTCGCGTGTTTCATCGTAGAATCTGGACAGATCTGCCAATGTTTGCGTGCGCGCTGTGTCTTTTTTGGCCGGTTCTGGAATGCGCGCGCCACCAAACAACACGATTGTGCTTTCGATACCTTTTTCATCCAGCAGCATTTCCGGCTTGAGCAATTCCAACTGAAGACGAACAGGCCGCAATTCGTCACGACATAAGAAGTCTTTGTCCGCAAATGCCAACTGGTATGCTGGCGCGCGGGTTTGAGGGGTGTTTGGAACGTCTTCGGCCGCCTCGCGGTCGGTATTTGCATCGCGGAGTGGGTGTTTGCGATCAGTGGTCATGCGGGTGTCCTGTATAAATGCAGTCACTTGTTTACTGCGTCCCAAGCATCAAAGCCATAGCGCAACGCGGAATTGAAGCTTTTGGGTGGCCGCACCGATTGAGGTTTCGAAAAACAACGCCTCCTTACAGCGCCTAAGTCAGCTGAATGACATGGGGCGGCATTGCACAAGGGGTGGCTGAGCAATATAGGCTCTTTTGAAACGCAGGAGAGGGGGCACTGATGTCCAACGCACAACTTGAAGCCGCAATCGAATCCGCATGGGAAGTACGCGACTCGATTTCACCCAGCACAACTGGTGAAACACGTGACGCTATCGAAGACACTTTAAATGCATTGGACAGCGGTAAATTGCGTGTTGCGGAACGCCAAGAAAATGGGGATTGGCACGTCAATCAATGGGCCAAGAAAGCCGTTCTGCTCGGGTTTCGGATCAAAGACATGGAACAACAAGACGGTGGACCGCAAGGCGCTGGTTGGTGGGACAAGGTCGATAGCAAATTCAAAGGCTGGGGCGATAATCAATGGAAAGCGGCAGGCTTTCGTGCGGTTCCCAACTGCGTTGTGCGTAAATCTGCGTTTGTTGCACCGGGCGTTGTTTTGATGCCATCCTTTGTGAACCTTGGGGCTTATGTGGACAGCGGCACTATGGTTGATACATGGGCGACTGTCGGGTCTTGTGCGCAGATCGGAAAAAACGTGCACCTGTCCGGCGGTGTTGGCATCGGCGGTGTTCTTGAACCCATGCAAGCTGGTCCAACGATCATCGAAGACAACTGCTTTATTGGTGCGCGGTCCGAAGTCGTAGAAGGGTGCATCGTGCGCGAAGGCTCTGTTTTGGGCATGGGCGTTTTCATTGGCCAGTCCACAAAAATTTTGGATCGCGAAAGTGGCGAAGTCATGTACGGCGAAGTGCCATCAGGGTCTGTTGTTGTCGCCGGTTCGATGCCGTCGAAAAACGGGGTTCACTTGTATTGTGCTGTCATCGTGAAACGGGTCGACGAAAAGACGCGCTCAAAGACATCCATTAATGACCTTTTGCGTGACTGACGGATGCAACGCTTGGATGACAAAAGACGGGGCCAAACCCAACGTTTGATGCTGAAGACAGCAACAGACGGCGGTGTCATCTTTATTCGGCAGCGCGCATCATGAGCCGATCTGCATCCTCTCATGATGTGTACACATTGCTTGTGCAAATCGGGCGTAAATCTGGTGACGGACTGCCAGAGGGTGCGACCGGTGCCGCATTGGTATGTTATGCAAGCGGTGTCGACGAAGCTGAGGCCGTGCGCGAAACCGTGGCAACTCTAAAGCAGGCGGACACGGCACCTTTGGATGTGACGGGTTATGGCACATTGTCCGAACGCGAAGCGCAAGGGCATGAGATTGACGATGAAGAGCGTGCGTTGATGCAACGCGCGCTCGAAGAAAACGCGGTTATCGTTGCGCAAATGACGCCGTTCTTTGACGACAAATCACAACAAGAGTTTCTAAGCGATAAGACATTGCAGTAACGCGGTTTTCTGGCGCTGAAAAAATGCGGGAAAATGAAAACCGTTGTGTTCTGATCGTCTGGACGGATCGGACATGTTTTCATCTCGCCTTGAGTTTAGATGATCGTCGCGACACTCTGCCCTGATAAACGTTTCCATAATTGGTCAGGGTGCGAAATGGGCTTCACATCGCGCAAATTTGGCTACATTGGTGACGGTACAACTGACTTGAGAGATGAGCAATGCCCTTGTGTGATCCCGTTGAATTGACTGCAAGCCTTGTGCGATGCGCTTCGGTGACCCCGGCAGATGACGGGGCGTTGGATATCCTTTTTGAGACGTTGTCCGACGCTGGTTTTGAATGTGCGTGGGCGGATCGGGGTGGCATTCGCAACTTGTTCGCGCGTTGGGGCGACAAGGGGCATGCGCGCAGCTTTGGATTCAACGGTCATACGGATGTTGTACCCATTGGCGACGCGGCGGCTTGGACGCAAGATCCGTTTGGGGCGAATATCGTGGACGGCGTTCTTTATGGGCGCGGCTCTACGGATATGAAAAGTGGGGTTGCTGCATTCGTGGCCGCAGCAGTGGACATGGTGAACAACGCCCCACCAGACGGCGCAATTCTCATTGCGATCACTGGTGACGAAGAAGCTGACGCCATCGACGGCACAACCGCATTGTTGGACCATATGTCTTCTGCGGGTGAACAAATGAGCGTCTGCATTGTTGGTGAACCGACTTGCCCTGAAACGATGGGCGACATGATAAAGATTGGGCGGCGTGGGTCGATGACTGCGTTTTTCACTGTGACCGGAAAACAGGGGCATTCCGCATATCCGCACCGCGCCCGGAACCCTTTGCCGCCGATGGTGCGTTTGATGGACCGCTTGGCCAGTCATGAGTTGGATACAGGAACCGATCATTTTGACGCGTCCACTTTGGCTGTCGTGACCGTGGATACAGGTAATTCGGCGACCAATGTCATTCCTGCGGAAACCAAATCTACGGTCAATATCCGCTTTAATGACACACACACGGGACAAAAGCTGACAGAATGGATGCAGGAAGAAGCCGCAGCCGTTGCCAAGGAATTTGATGTTCAAATCGACATGCGGGTCAAGATTTCAGGCGAGAGTTTTCTGACTCCCCCAGGGGCCTTATCCGACTTGGTGTCAAAAGCGGTGACCGCAGAGACGGGTCAGATCCCCGAACTCAGCACATCTGGCGGCACGTCAGATGCGAGATTTGTAAAACATCACTGTCCGGTGGTCGAATTTGGTTTGGTTGGCCAATCGATGCATCAGGTCGATGAACATGTCCGCGTGGCACATATTGAACAGTTGAAATCCATCTATGGTCGGATTCTGGGTAATTATTTTTCATGACAGCGCATATGTCTCAGACCGATGACTTGGCCACGTGTCTGATGTTGCGTCGCCGTGTTTTTATCGAAGAACAAGGCGTCAGAGAAGCAGATGAATTGGACGATTTGGATGCAATGTGTATGCACCTTTTGGTCTGCGTCGACGGCGATCCAGTTGGGACCGCACGTATCGTGTCAACGGGCAAAGATGCGAAAATCGGACGCGTGTGTGTTTTGAAAAAACATCGTGGGGCGGGGCTGGGCGCAATGTTGATCCGCGAAGCCTTGCACATTGCCAAATCCGATCCCTCGAAATCGCGTGCAGTGCTTGGGGCGCAAACGCATGCTATCGAATTCTACGAAGGTCTGGGCTTTGCGGCCTTTGGTCCGGAATATGACGACGCGGGTATTCCGCATCGCGATATGGAATGTGTCTGGTGAAACCAACTCTGATTGTCATGGTAAAAGAGCCGCGTGCGGGGCGCGTAAAAACGCGACTTGGCCGTGATATTGGCCTGGTACCTGCGGCGTGGTGGTTTCGTCATCAGACACGCACATTATTGCGTCGCTTGAAATCACCAAGATGGTCGCTTGTTTTGGCGGTTTCCCCCGATGTCGAAGGTCAAATGAGCCGTGTTTGGCCAGCTGATCTGACGCGGTGGCCGCAGGGACAGGGCGATTTGGGCGAACGCATGGGGCGATTGATGCGGCGCGCGGGTGGGCGGGTCTGTGTTATTGGTGCAGATATACCCGGTATCCAGCAACGCCATATTGCCGAGGCATTCAAAACGCTGAGTGCGAATGATGCTGTTTTTGGGCCATCGTTTGATGGTGGGTATTGGTTGGTTGGCCTAAAACGTGCGCGTCCATTGCCTGCTGGCATGTTCGCAGATGTCCGGTGGTCAACGTCGAATGCCTTGGCCGACAGCGTTGCCAGCCTGCCGGGTAAGCGGATTGCATTTGTAGAACAGTTAAATGATGTTGATGAAGTGCAAGATTTGCCATGACGCCCCTGAACGCGCGTGATAGCTGAGGCGTATGGCGCAACTTCCGACGAAACAAGATGTCCTTAAATGGATCTCCGATAACCCCACGCTGACAGCGAAACGTGATATTGCAAAAGCGTTTGGCATCAAAGGTGCTGCGCGGATTGATCTGAAACGTTTGCTTCGAGAGCTTGCAGATGAAGGCCATCTGGAAAAGCGCAAGAAAACTTATCGCGACCCGGATCGCTTGCCGCCCGTGAGCGTGTTGCAAATCCAAGCACCTGACGATGATGGTGATCTTTTTGCAAAGCCGATGGAATGGCAAGGCGAAGGGAAAGAACCGCGTATTTTGGTTTTGCCGCGCGCGTCTGATCCGGCTTTGGGGCAGGGGGATCGGATACTTGGGCGACTGACCCAAGTGACTGACCAAGATTACCAATACGAAGCCCGATTGATCCGGCGCATTGGAACCAACCCGCAGCGCATTCTTGGCGTGTTTCGTGCCGGTTCCGAAGGCGGGCGGCTTGTTCCCATCGACAAGGGGCAAGACAAAGAATGGCACGTTCCAGCGGGCGCGACACATGGCGCGCTGGACGGTGAATTGGTCGAAGCCGAACATGCTGGGCCACGCGCACGCATGGGGCTGCCCAAAGCGCGTATCGTCAATCGGTTGGGCGATCCAAGCGCGCCCAAGGCTGTTTCCTTAATCGCGATCCATCAACATGCCATTCCGGATGCGTTTCCGGACGACGTTGTTGAACAAGCGGATCGTGCCAAACCTATGGGCATCAAAGGCCGTACCGATTTGCGGGATATGCCTTTAATTACAATCGACCCATGGGATGCGCGTGACCACGATGACGCTTGCTTTGCTCAGGCGGATACGGACCCTTCCAATGAAGGCGGACACGTCATCTGGGTCGCGATTGCAGATGTCGCGGCCTATGTCACGCCCGGTTCCGCACTGGACAGAGAGGCACGCAAGCGGGGGAATTCGACGTATTTCCCGGATCGCGTTGTGCCGATGTTGCCGGATCGGTTGTCAGGTGATCTGTGCAGCCTGCACGAAGGTGTTCCACGCGCCTGTATCGCCGTCGAAATGCGCATCGATGCAGAGGGCAACAAGATCGGGCAAAGGTTCGTACGCGGGCTTATGCGATCACCTGCATCCCTGAACTATGAAGAAGTTCAAGCAGCCATTGATGGCACTCCAAACGAACGCACTGCGGCGCTTCTTGATCCGGTTTTGAAACCGCTTTACGCGGCTTACGCGGCTTTGACCAAGGCGCGGGCGGTACGTCAACCGCTGGAATTAAATCTGCCAGAGCGTCAGATTGTTCTGGGCGAAGATGGTAAAGTCACATCGATTAATTTCAAAGACAGATTAGATGCACATCGCCTGATCGAAGAGTTCATGGTTTTGGCCAACGTTGCGGCGGCTGAAACACTGATTGCCAAACGCGGCGATCTTTTGTTCCGAGTACATGAAGAACCAAGCCCCGAGAAGTTGGATTCATTACGCGAAACTGTCCAAGCCTCTGGTCTGACTTTGGCCAAAGGGCAGGTTTTGCAAACCCGCCATCTGAACCGGTTATTGGAACAAGCGGCTGGTACGGATGAAGAGGAATTGATCAACCTGTCGACGCTGCGTTCGATGACGCAAGCCTATTACGGGCCGCAGAATTTTGGGCATTTCGGCTTGGCGTTGAAATCCTATGCGCATTTCACATCACCCATTCGGCGTTACGCGGATCTGATCGTACACCGGGCTTTGATCAAGGCACATGGTTGGGGCAATGACGGATTGTCACCCGAAGATGTGGACCGTCTTGAACAGACAGCCACACAAATTTCAGACACTGAACGCCGCTCGATGGTTGCGGAACGCGATACGACGGACCGGTATCTTGCCGCGTTCCTCAGCGAGCGTGTAGGGGATGAATTTGAAGGTCGGATTAGCGGGATCGCCAAGTTCGGCATTTTCGTAAAGCTTGATGGATCAGGCGCGGATGGACTGGTTCCGATGCGTGCCATTGGGAACGAGTATTTTCATTTTGATCGCGACGCCGGCACACTAATGGGCGCGGACACGGGGTTGATCATAACCCTTGGCCAGCGTGCCACTGTTCGTCTGGCCGAGGCCGTGCCTGTAACGGGTGGCGTCGCCCTCGATCTGTTAGCATTGGACGGGCAAAGCTTACCCCGAAGCCGTGGCGGTGGAGCCGGGCGGCGCAGCCCAAAGCGCAAAGTCTCTAAATCCAACCGCAAAGCGGCCAAAGTCAAACGCAAGGTTAACCGTCAGCGCCGTTAACCCCATTCGAAAAGTAGGATGAGACGCGGTCAATATAGGCGCAAATTTCTGTGTCGGTTTCAATGCGTTTGGACAGTGTCGTTGCAACTGGCGTCGCTTTGGCCGCTGCAAGCATTGGGCCAAGGCTGGCATCTGTGCTGCACGGGGTATCGCCGAACAGAAATTGCCGCCCCTTTAGCCTAGACAAGATCGCCTGCAAATCCTGTTCGATCCGTGCCATGCGTTCTTGTTCCGTTGATCGTTCATGACCCAGAAAACTCAACCCCTGTACGACATTGCGCCTTAGCTTTCTGGTTACGAACCCGCGGATAATTGCAGGTATGCTATCAAAATACGTGCGCACGACCACGGGCCAGACAGTGTCGTTTGCCCAACGATCCAGAACAACTTGATAATATAAATGTTCTTCCGCCATGCGTTGATACGCGCGGGCATCTGCATGTTCGATCGGCGTCAGATGTGCATCCAAGTCGGCGCCATGTTCCGCTAAATAAACGCGGATCGCGTCACTGTCGCCGATAGTTTGCGGACCAACTTTTAGCGCCGGTAGCTTACCGCGTGGAAAAGATCGAGGATCATTGGTTTCCAAAGCCTCCCACTCCAGTCCTGACTGGTTAAGAAGATACATTGCCTTGACACAAAATGGACTGAGGCTGGGTTGTCCCCAACCACTGGGATAGGTCACAAGCGTAATCATTGAAGTGCTCCTTGCATTCGTTGATTGATGGCTACTGCGACTTCCTGACAATATGTGACAACAGCTGTGCTATGCTTTCCTTATGACCAGAACACATAGACTTTTCCAATTGATGCAGACCTTGCGACGATTGCCGCCGCCGGTGACGGCCCAGCAATTGGCACATGACATGGAAGTTTCGCTGCGTACGATTTACCGGGACATCGATGCGTTGCGCAGCTTGGGTGCGGTGATTGATGGCGAAGCTGGGTTTGGCTTTACCTTGATAGAAGACGCGTCGCTCCCGCCTTTGGGGTTCGAAGACCTAGAGCTTGAGGCGTTGGTTCTTGGCCTACGTGATGTGGCTATCATTGGAGATCCTGCGCTGTCTCAGGCTGCGGAATCCGCTTTGGCAAAAATTCAGGCGCGGGTCCCGCCACGACAGGCGCACCGGCTTGAACATGCGATCTTGGATGCGCAGCGATTCTGGCGGCCCGAACCCCCAGCAATTGATGTTGGTGTTTTGCGGCAAGCCACCTGGGATGAGCTGAGAATTCGATTTGATTACGAAGATGCAAAGGGCGCTCAAACTCATCGATTGGTAAAGCCGCTTGGGCTTGTTTATCTGGATCGGTCCAACACCTTGTTAGCATGGTGCGAATTGCGCGAGGATTTCCGGATGTTTCGATTGGATCGAATGCGCGCTTTGGTCACCACCGATCAGAGCTTTCGCCCACATCGTGTCGCGCTGTTGCGGCAGCATCTTGAACGGCTCCGCGAACATTTGTGTGATTCCGCCGAGCCCCCCAACGGATTGAATTGATCCCTTTGTACGATTCAAATTCGACGTTAGAGTAACCTCAACAAAACGAAGAAAAGTGAGGCGAAAGATGCGGTGGTCACATTTTATGTGCGCAATGATCGGGTGTGTCTTTGCAGCAGAGGGTATCGTTGCAAATCCGGTGACAAGGGACGTGCGTCCAACAGCGCGAGCAGAAACCGGTGCGGGTTTGATCACGCGGGCATCCGTCGTCAGACCACAGTTACGGCCAAACACCAAAAGCGTGATTCAACCAACATTGGCCGCTTCAGATGCAGGCTTTCAAAGTTGGATCATCTCATTCCGCTCGCGCGCTTTGTCTGCTGGTATCAACGATCGCACATTTGATCGCGCGTTTGAGGGCGTTCGTTACGACGCAAAAGTCATCGAACGAGACCGCAATCAAAGCGAATTCACCAAAACGATTTGGGACTACTTGGATACTGCGGCATCGGACGCTCGGGTGCGCAACGGCAAAGATGCGCTGAGCAGACAACGTGACGTTCTAGAAGCAATTGAAGCGCGTTACGGCGTGGAAAAAGAAGTTGTTGTCGCCGTGTGGGGGCTGGAAAGCGCTTATGGAACATTCAAAGGTGACAACGACATTGTTCAAAGCCTAGCGACATTGGCATATGACGGCCGCCGTGGTCGCTTTTTTGAAAGCCAGTTGATTGCTGCGTTGAAAATTCTGCAGGCCGGTGATGTCGCTCCCAGAACCATGACAGGAAGTTGGGCAGGGGCGATGGGGCATACGCAGTTCATACCAACGTCTTATCTGGATTATGCAGTCGATTTTACGGGTGATGGCAAACGGGACATCTGGTCGGATGATCCGTCGGACGCGTTGGCGTCAACGGCCGCTTATCTAAATCGGTTCGGATGGGTCACAGGTCAACCGTGGGGTGTTGAAGTCAAGTTGCCAGGCAATTTCGATTATGGATTGGCCAGCCGCAAGATCTCGAAATTACCGGCCCAATGGGCGCAATTGGGTGTCTTAGGATTGAATGGGAAGGCTGTTCAGAATTTTGGATCAGCTTCGATCTTGCTCCCTGCCGGGGGGCAAGGTGCTGCGTTTATGATCTTTAAGAACTTTAGCGTGATTGAACGGTATAACACCGCGGATGCGTATGTGATTGGTGTGGGGCATCTGAGTGATCGGATTAAAGGTGGATCAAAGATCCAATCCGATTGGCCGCGTGATGACCGAGCTTTGACTTTTTCCGAGCGTAAGGAACTTCAACAACGACTGACCTCTGCAGGGTTCAGCACGCAGGGCGTCGATGGAAAGATTGGTCCTTTGACCATCGAGGCTGTGCGCCAATATCAACGCAGTGCTGGGCTTATTCCGGATGGTTACCCCTCGCTTCGTTTGCTAACGCAGCTTCGATAATTTGGACACTGATCGGCCCAAGCCGACAGTGAAACCGTATTGTCGATTGATCCGTTTGCTTTACGAGCACGCGGATTGGGTGTTGTAAGGCGTGAATAAAAAATCCGCCCGTCAATTTGATTGGGGGCGGATCAATGTTTTCAGCAAATAATCTAAGCGAGCTGTGGTTTAACCTGGGCTCATCCCGCGCAGGCGTTCCGACCGGCGCCGCAAGATTTCCACCGTGGTGAGCAAGGCAATCGAGACCACAACCAGTATTGTCGCAACCGCAAGGATTGTCGGTGAAATCTGTTCGCGGAGGCCGATGAACATTTGCCATGGCAGTGTTTTTTGAGCGGCGGACCCGACAAACAAGACCACAACGACCTCGTCAAATGATGTGATAAAGGCAAACAACCCGCCAGATATCACGCCGGGCATAATCAGCGGCATTTGAATTCGAAAGAACGTTGTGACAGGGCTTGCGCCCATATTTGCTGCGGCACGCGTCAATGATCGATCAAAACCAACTAACGTGGCCGTGACGGTGATGATAACGAACGGAATTCCCAGAACTGCATGCGCCAGAATAACCTTGATATAACCGACGATGTTTTGGGAGAGACCCAAGTTGTCTTCCATCCAGTTGCCCATAGCGGAATAGAAAAAGAACATACCTGTCGCTGAAATGATCAAAGGAACGATCATCGGCGATATCAGGATGGCCATGATGGCGCGTTTTCCTGGCACGTGGCTTTGGGACAGACCAATGGCGGCGAGCGTACCCAGCGAAACTGATATTATCGTCGCAATAGGGGCGATGATAATCGAGTTCTTTAGTGATCGTTGCCATTGTTCGTTGGTAAAAAAGTCCCTGTAGTGTTTTAGGGAATATCCTTCTGGATCAAGACGCAGCATTTCTGGCGTGAAGGTAAAGAAGTCTTGGGCATTAAAGCTCAGCGGCATCACAACGACGATGGGAATGATCAAGAAAAAGAAGATCAAGCCGCAGATGACGCGGAAACTGTAATACCAGATGCGTTGGCTCGGCGTGGCGTATGGAGGAAGTCCCATGGTGCGTTACCCTAGCTTCACGTTGTCGATGCCGACGATCTTATCGTATGCCCAATACAGCATCAGAACGACCGCCAGAAGGATTGCGCCAAGAGCGGCTGCAAGACCCCAGTTGAGCGACGAAGAAATGTGATAGGCGATCCTGTTCGAGATGAAGACGCCTTTGGTTCCGCCAACGATTTCGGGGGTAATGTAATACCCGATGGACAGAATGAAGACGAGGATCGAACCCGCGCCGATACCCGGAACAGATTGCGGGAAATAGACACGCCAGAATGCTGTCCAATTTGTAGCGCCCAGTGACTTTGCAGCCCGCAGGTAAGTTGGAGGAATCGTTTGCATCACGGAATACATAGGCAAGATCATGAACGGCAGCAGGATATGTGTCATCGCAACAATCGTGCCGAATTGGTTGTTGATCAAAATTAGACGGTTTGCGTCATCCACGAGCCCTATCCAAACCAACACATCATTGATGACACCTTGCTGTTGCAGCATGACTTTCCATGCGGATGTACGTACCAAAAGTGAAGTCCAGAATGGCAGCAGAACAAGGATCAGCAATACGTTCGCCTGACGCATCGGTAGATTGGCCAACAACCATGCAACAGGATATCCCAGTAGGATACACGATCCCATGATCAGCAGTGACATCCACAACGTACGACCAAACAGCTTGATGTAGAGCTGTTCGTTTTCGGGCTTCATTTGCACACCGTCTGGTGTGCGTTCCCGGTCTACTGAATTCAGGAAATAACCAGGTGTGTAGTTGGGCGAATAAAGACGCAATGTGTCCCAGATTTCCGGTTCGCCCCACTTTTTATCAGCGTCATTGAACTGTTCTTTTAGGTCAACCACTTCGAAGACAGCGACAGCCGTCGCCGCAGCTCGAATTTTTGGATTGTCACTTTCTGGATTTTGCAGCAGATCAGCGCGAAGTGCGGTAAATAGAAAGTCTTCTAGGTCTTTTGCTTTGATGTCGCTTTGGCCATCGCCGCGCAGATAGGCCACCCACCGATCCCAACTGCGGGTGGTCAGCGGCAATGCGGCGCGCGCATTGGCATCTGCCATCATCGCGACCCACATGTCGGGATCTTGCCAGCTTGCATCCAGTCGTTCGAACGCCTGAGTGTAAACGTCTGTATCAAAACGGCCAACGCTGCGGCCCGTTTTGCGGAACATCGATGATGCACCAGTTTGTTCATAGTTCAGGCGTGTGCCAAGACGTGTATGAAGCTTTTGCTCTTGGGCAATGAACAGATCAACATAAAGGGCCGTAAAGACGGCGTCGCCCGGCACGCCTTCGTTGTTCTGGGCGTTTAGCAAAGCAATGGTTTCGGGCAATGTCTCTTGAACGATTTGGTTCTCGACCGACCGGAACAGCATGTTTCCGATTGGGAATACAAACGTCACAAGGACAAAGATCAAAAGTGGCGCGATCAAAGCCAGCGGCGAACCTTTTGTGCACGCAATGCGCGGTTCAGGCTTTGTTTGAGTGGGCGCCCGTCCGCCGCCAGCATGGGTCCAGATGTATCAGTCATTCGTGGCCTTCAACGACAACGATCATGGAATTCGCAGTGCGATGGCGAATTTTCATCACTTCCTGGTATTCAGGGTCATTATACGCGCCAAGCGCGGCTTCGTAGCTGGGAAATTCAAAAACGACGTGGCGCGAGAACTCGGGGCCTTCCATCGCTTGCGCGGCACCACCGCGCACCAACGGCTTTGCCCCGTGGCTTAATAGGATCGGCGTGTCTTTTTCGACGTATTCTTTGTACGCTTCGGGATCGTTCACGGTGATGTGGCCGATGATATAGCCTTTGGGCATGCTCGCCTCCGCAGGATAAAAGAGGGCGGGAATTATCCCGCCCTAAAGATCGTCTTATTGAGCCAACCAAGCTTGGAATTTCGCGTCGATGTCGTCGCGATAATCTGCCCAGAACTCATAGTTATAAAGCAGCGTGTTAGCCGCGTTCTTTGGATCGGTTGGCATGTGTGGCGCCATGTCGATTCCCAAATCTGCGTGCTTGCCAACAAGCGGTGCCGAGGACAAACGCGCAGGGCCGTAGCTGATGTATTTGGCCTGATCAGCCAAACGCTGTGTGTCTGTTGCGAACATGATAAAGTCACGCGCACGCGCTTCACGTTCTGGGCTTAGGCCAGCGGGAATGATCCAACCGTCCAAGTCAAAAACCTGCATGTCCCACAGCATTCCGATTGGTTGCTTTTGCTCTTCGATTGCCGAGAACAGACGCCCGTTGTAGGTGGAACCCATGACCACTTCACCGTCTGCCAGCAATTGTGGAGTATCGGCGCCAGCTGACCACCAGATCACATCGTCTTTAATGGTATCAAGCTTGTCCAATGCTTGTTGTTGACCTTCGGGTGTTGCAAGAACGTCGTAGATGTCGCCTTTTGCAACGCCATCACAGTACAAGGCCCATTCCATGTTGTTGATTGGGCGCTTTTCAAGCGAACGCTTCCCCGGATATGCGGCTGTATCAAACAACGCACAAATTTCTGTTGGTGCATTTGCGCCAACAAGGTCGGTGCGATAACCGAATGTGGTCGAGTAAACGATTTGCGGAATAAAGCAATCGCTGACCAACAAGTCGCCAAAGTCATCAGAGGCTGAGGTGCCATCTGGTGCGGCGGCCAAATCTACGTCTGCATCGATCTCAAGCGCAAGACCTTCGTCACATAGACGAATGGCGTCTGCAGCAACAACGTCAACAACATCCCACGTGACGTTGCCCGCTTCGTTCATGGCACGCAGCTTGGCCACGGCTTCGGCGGAACTTTCATCCCAAACAGCGGAAACGCCAGCGTTGTTTTCAATATATGGCGCGACATATGCGTTTTGCTGGCTGGCTTGGTAAGCGCCGCCCCAGCTTACGAGTGTCATGTCGCTTGCCAGATGGCCATCAGCGAATGCCGTGCTTGTCGCAAGTGCGACAGCTGAAGTTGCCGTCAGAATCTTTATGAGTGTCATATCTTACTCCCACTGTTTACGCCCGTTTGAATTGCTTTAGGTCGAGCCACGGGCTTCGAGACGACCCTTATTACATGCCTTAAGCTTCTAGAGCCCGGCAATCTTGAGCAAGCCAGCCAATCTCAATTTGTTCACCGGGTTTAAGGCGAACTTGATCAGGGGCATTGCGTGTCTTGATGATAAAGTTGTCATTTCCAGCAACACGTAGGCGCGTGCGAAATATATCGCCCATATAAATGAACTCGAGCACTTCGGCCTTGAGCGTATGCGCATCAGGGCTCAGGCGATCTTTGTTCATTTCAACGCGTTCTGGGCGAATTGAAACGCGGGTTCGTTCGCCCGCTTGTGAGACATTCACTGGTTTGGCGTCAATAAGTTCACCGTCATCCAAACGGATCTCGCATTTGTCGCCCGAGATGTTTTCAACCTTGCCAGTCATTGTGTTGTTTTCACCAATGAACTGCGCAACGAAACTGTTTTCAGGTGCTTCGTACAGTTGATCCGGTGGGGCAAGTTGTTGAATGCGGCCATCGTCAAACACCGCGACACGATCTGACATTGTCAGCGCTTCGGTTTGGTCGTGCGTGACATAAACGGTAGTGATGCCAAGGCTGTGTGCCAAATTGGTGATTTCAAACTGCATGTGTTCGCGTAATTGCTTGTCGAGCGCGCCCAAAGGTTCGTCCATCAAGACCAATTCGGGTTCAAACACCAGTGCTCGAGATAAGGCGACCCGCTGTTGTTGCCCGCCTGACAATTGAGCAGGACGACGGCCTCCAAAATCACCCATCTGAACCATATCCAGCGCGCGTTTTACTTTGGCTTCGCGATCGGACTTTCCAATTTTACGAACTTCCAGCGGAAAGGCGAGGTTTTCAGCAACGGTCATATGCGGGAACAAAGCATAGTTTTGGAAAACCATGCCGATGCCGCGTTTGTGGGGTGGAATGTTGTTGATGGACACGCCGTCCAAACGAATGTCGCCATGCGTTGCGGTTTCAAACCCGGCCAGCATCATAAGGCACGTGGTTTTGCCCGACCCAGACGGACCAAGCATTGTCAGAAATTCGCCTTTTGGCAGTGACAGATTTAGGTCTTTGACGACAAGCGTTTCGCCATCATAACTTTTTTGCACGCGTTCGAATTCTACGAACGCTGCGTTCGGCTGATTGTCCAGCAAGTCCGACTCCCCGTCGTTATTCGGGTTTTCCCGATTGCGATGGATTTAAACGGCTAAGTTTTAGTGATGCAACTGTAGAAACGGCTTTTCAGCGACCAGAGCGAAAAAATAACGCAAACCAACCGTCCGGCTGCGTAAATCGTCACCTAGGCCAGCAAGAAATACCAGGCATGCGCGATTCTTTTATCCGCCATCAGTTTGCCGCTTCCCAAAGCCCTTGTTGTTTGACCTCTTTAAATGCCTCGTTCAGCGCATTTTCGGCCCGCGTGGCCAGTTGGTCGATTTCGTCAGTGGTAATAACAAGCGGCGGTGAAACGATCATACGATCACCGACATGGCGCATCACCAAGTTGTTGGCAAAACTACGTTCGCGACAAATATAGCCAACAGTTCCGGCGGGGGCCTTGAACTTGGCACGCTTGGATTTGTCCGGCGTTAAAGCAATCGAACCCATCAAACCGACCAACTTGGTTTCACCAACCATTGGGTTATTTTGCAAACGTTCCATTACCGCATGCAGCGCGGGGAATGCGACTTGATGAACATGATCCACGATGTTCTCTTCCTCGAGGATACGTAGGTTTTCGAGTGCGACCGCGGCGGCGACCGGATGACCGGAATACGTGTAACCATGATTGAATTCAGTCGCATTGATGACCTGAGCCACACGGTCATGCACGACAGAGGCACCGATAGGTTGGTATCCTGAGCTGAGGCCTTTTGCGATTGTCATAATGTCTGGTTGGATGTTGAGCGTTTGGGATCCAAACCATTGACCGGTACGACCAAAACCACAGATCACTTCGTCGGCAATGAGAAGAATATCGTACTTATCGCAAATGCGCTGGATTTCAGGCCAATATGTATCCGGGGCAACGATCACCCCGCCTGCACCTTGAACGGGCTCTGCTATAAAGGCCGCTACGCGATCTTGGCCAAGCTGTTCAATTGCGGTTTCCAGTTCACGAGCACGCGCAAGGCCAAAATCTTCGGGCGACATGTCCCCGCCTTCAGACCACCAATCCGGTTGATTAATGTGATGGATACCCGGAATAGGCAAACCGCCTTGAGCGTGCATGCCCGACATGCCACCCAAGGACCCGGATCCAACAGAAGAACCATGATACGCATTGTGTCGGCTGATGATGATGGATTTGTCGGACTTGCCCAATTCGGCCCAATAGGTGCGCACCATGCGGATATTTGTGTCATTGGCCTCAGACCCAGAGCCTGCGAAAAAGACGTTGTTCAATCCTTCAGGTGTGAGTTCTGCGATCTTTTGAGCCAATGCGATGGCTGGCACATGGGTCGTTTGAAAGAATGTATTGTAATACGGAAGCTCAGCCATCTGTCGCGCCGCAACGTCCACGAGCTCTTGCCGCCCATAGCCGATATTTACGCACCAAAGTCCGGCCATGCCGTCCAGAATTTCTTCGCCTTCGCTATCCGTCAGAAACACGCCTTTGGCTTTTGTGATCACCCGCGCGCCTTTGCTGGCCAACTCGGCGCCTGACGTAAAGGGATGCATGTGATGCGCTGCATCTAGTTTTTGTAATTCTGCGGTTGGCATGTGGTTGGTGATCTGAGTCATGTTTGTCCTCGTCCGTGTCGATCAAACAATATGATCAAATTATTTAACGTCAATCGAATCGCTGGACATCAGATACAATTGCGTGCCCTGGGCGACGTCATTTGCTGTTGCCTTTGCTGCTGCGTCCACATCGCGATGTTCCAGTGCCGCCAGAATTTCGGCATGGCAATCAGGTAAATTCGCTGTCCCGACGCGACCGCAAACCTTGCGTAAGGACGGGCCAAAACGAAGCCATAATCCGTTCACAGTGGCCATAATGATTGGCGCGTTTGAACGTGCGTAGAGGCGACTGTGGAACAAGAAGTTCTGTCGCAAGTATCCATTTACGTCACCGTGTTGGATCGTTGCGTTCAGTGAATCGTCAATTTCGCGGAGTTCGGCGATATCCGCTTTTGTGATAAATGGTACAGCGCGACGGGTTAACTCTGGCTCTAACATTCTGCGTAAAAACAACAATTCTTCTGCTTCGACGCGCGACAATACCGGAACGGTCATGCGTCGATTTCCGAGCATTTCCACAGCCCCTTCAGCTGTTAAACGTCGCAATGCTTCGCGAATCGGAGTCATTCCGGCACCGGTTGCTTCGGTTAATCCTTGGATCGTCAAAGGTTGTCCGGGCGCAAATTGGCCAAAAAGAATGGCATCGCGTAATTGTGAATAAACATGTTGATGTGCTGGCGTTTTCGCCAGTTTTGCAGCGCTTTGAACTGCATCATTTTCAAGCAATGCCATGGTCTGACCTTATATTTGGACCAAACATCCTTGCGCGGACAAGGGTTGCGTGGAAGCATAATGTGTATTGCCGAAAATGGCAAAGTTTGATCAAATTGTTTCAACCTCGTCTAACAGAGGTGCGACATGGGGAGAAAATCATGACTAAACTGAAACTGATCCTATCAGCTTCTGCGTTGGTACTGGGTGCAGCTGCTGCCAGTGCTGAGGAAGTCCGCGTATACAATTGGTCGGATTACATTGACGAAGAGCTGCTGACAAAATTCGAAGAAGAGACCGGGATAAAACTGATTTATGACGTCTTTGATTCCAACGAGGTGTTGGAAACCAAGATGCTGGCAGGATCTTCCGGTTACGATGTTGTTGTGCCGACGGGAACGTTCTTGTCGCGCCAAATCCAGGCGGGCGTCTTTCAAAAACTTGACACGTCGAAGCTAGAAAACACAGACAACATGTGGGACGTGATTGAACAACGCACCGCGACTTATGATCCCGACAATGCCTATTCGATCAATTACATGTGGGGAACCACAGGCATTGGTGCGAATGTCGGCAAAGTACAAGAAGTCTTGGGTGCGGATGCACCGCTTGGGTCACTGGCTCTGGTTTTTGATCCAGCGAATGCTGAAAAGCTGGCAAGTTGTGGCATCTATGTTTTGGATGCACCTACTGAACTGATCCCTGCCGCGCTGGCCTATGCCGGTTTGGATCCGGACCGCAAAGACAAAGAAGCCTTGGCAAAGGCAGAGGAAGTCATCACTGCGATACGTCCACATATTCAGAAGTTCCACAGTTCGGAATATATCAACGCGTTGGCCAATGGTGACATCTGTGTCGCCATAGGTTGGTCTGGGGACGTGCTGCAGGCCCGTGACAGAGCAGCCGAAGCCGACAATGGTGTCGAAATTGCCTATAACGCGCCAAGCGAAGGAGCGTTGATGTGGTTTGACCAAATGGCGGTTCCTGCGGACGCACCTAATCCTGAAGGCGCACATAAGTTCCTGAACTTTATTATGGACGCTCAGAATATGGCGGCTGCATCGAACTATGTGTACTACGCCAACGGCAACCTCGCATCGCAAGAATTCCTTGTAGAAGATGTGATTGATGACACGGCCATTTATCCAGACGAAACCGCGCTGAATAGCCTTTATACGGTGACATCTTGGGGACCGAAGGAACAGCGGTCCTTGACCCGTCTTTGGACGAAAATCAAATCAGGCACTTGATGCCAGATATAGCGCGGGCTTTGATGGCCCGCGCCCTTTTTGCGCGGTGAGGGTCTCATGGTAAATGACACGACATTCGAGCCTTGGGATGATCCTTCCGTGGATCCTTTGATCCGGTTTAAAGGCGTGACCAAACGGTTTGGCGAATTTACTGCAATCGACAACTTGAGTTTGGATATTTACGAACGCGAGTTCTTTGCGCTGCTTGGGCCGTCTGGGTGTGGCAAGACGACGATGATGCGAATGTTGGGAGGCTTTGAAACCCCGACTGAGGGCGTCATCGAACTGTCTGGGGAAGACATCGCACATGTGCCGCCGAACAAAAGAGCGGTGAACATGATGTTCCAGTCATATGCATTGTTTCCGCATCTGACTGTTTGGGACAACATTGCGTTTGGGCTGCGGCGGGAAAGCAAAGATAAGAATAAAATCGCGGCTCGCGTTGAAGAGATGCTCAAGCTGACCCGGCTTGAGAAATTTGCGCGGCGAAAACCGGATCAGATATCTGGCGGTCAACGACAGCGTGTGGCTTTGGCACGGTCATTGGCCAAGGAACCCAAGTTGTTGCTGTTAGACGAACCGCTTGGTGCGTTGGATAAGAAATTGCGGCAGGACACGCAGTTTGAATTGATGGATATTCAAGAAAAGACTGGGACGACCTTTGTGATCGTGACCCATGATCAGGAAGAAGCGATGACAGTGGCCAGTCGTGTGGCTGTGATGGACGAAGGTCAGCTGATGCAAGTCGCGACACCCGAGGTAATTTATGAAGCGCCAAATTCGATTTACGTGGCTGATTTTATTGGGGATGTGAATATCATCCAAGGGCGCGCACGTCCTTTGGACGTGGGGCGGTTTCAGGTTGAATGGTCAGGCGGTTCACCGCTGCTGGCCGAAGGCACGACTGCATTTTCTGAAGGACAAGGCTGTAGCCTGGCAATCCGGCCAGAGAAAATCTCGATCCACGCAGAGCAACCAGAAGAAACGGAAAATGCCGTGCAAGGGAAAGTCCTTGATATTGGGTATCTTGGGAATTTGTCGACCTACCATGTCGAATTGCCAACAGGTCAGGTCATCAAATCTCAGATGGTGAACGCGCGTCGCGCATCGCGCCGTACGTTCACTTGGGAAGACACGGTTTGGATCAGCTGGCGAGCCAGCGCTGGTGTAATGCTGTCTAAATGAACCGCGCAGTTCTCATAATTGTGCCGTACGTGTGGTTGCTGGCGCTATTTTTGATACCGTTTCTTGTCGTCCTGAAGATTTCCCTGTCGGATATCGCGTTGTCGATCCCACCCTATACGCCGACGATGAAAGACGGATTTCTCGAGATGTTTCGGCAGCTTGATTTGGAAAACTTCGTCTTTTTGACCGAGGATGATTTGTATTGGAAAGCCTATCTAAGTTCGTTGCAGATCGCGTTCATTTCTACAGTTTTGACTTTGATCGTCGCTTACCCGATTGCCTACGCGATGGCGCGGGCTCCGATGGAATGGCGTGCGACGTTGATGATGCTGGTCATTTTACCGTTTTGGACGTCCTTTTTGATCCGTGTTTACGCATGGGTCGGCATCCTGTCAGGTGACGGGTATCTGAACCAGTTTCTGTTATGGATCGGCGTCATCGACACGCCGCTGACCCTTTTGAACACCTCTACGGCCGTCTATATCGGCATCGTTTACACCTATTTGCCGTTCATGATCTTGCCCATTTATGCAGCGCTTGAACGGATGGATGCGAGCTTGATCGAGGCGGCTGAGGATTTGGGATGTTCCCGATTACAGGCGTTTTGGTTGGTCACGTGGCCACTGTCGCGCCAAGGTGTGATCGCGGGAAGCTTTTTGGTATTCATCCCGGCACTGGGCGAATTTGTGATACCATCATTGCTTGGTGGATCCGGGACATTGATGATCGGCAAAGTGCTTTTTGAGGAGTTCTTTTCGAACCGAGATTGGCCTGTTGCATCCGCGGTTGGTGTAATCTTGCTTTTGATCCTCGTCATTCCAATCATCTTATTCCAACGCAATGAACAGCGCCGTCAGGAGGCAGAGGCATGACGCGCCTTTCGCCCTTCAACGTAGTGAGCCTGACCTTAGGGTTTGTGTTCTTGTATCTGCCGATCCTGATCTTGGTTGTTTACAGCTTTAACGCCTCTAAGCTGGTGAGTGTCTGGGCCGGGTTTTCCACGCGCTGGTACGGAGAATTATTCACAAACGAGGGGATGCTGGATGCCGCTTGGGTAACGCTTCGCGTGGCCTTGATATCGTCAACGATCGCAACCGTACTGGGGACCATGGCCGCTATTGTTTTGGTTCGGCAAGGCCGATTTTGGGGGCGCACGCTGTTTTCTGGAATGATCTATGCGCCGCTGGTGATGCCCGAAGTCATCACGGGCCTGTCTTTGCTTTTGCTTTTTATTGGCATCGGTCTGGACCGTGGTGTCATGACAATCGTTCTGGCGCACACAACGTTTTCTATGTGTTTTGTATCGGTTGTGGTTTCGTCACGTTTGGTCAGTTTCGATCGTTCTTTGGAAGAAGCCGCCTTAGATTTGGGGGCGACTCCTTTTGAAGCGTTTCGGCTTGTCACATTGCCGATTATTGCCCCAGCGGTGATTTCCGGATGGTTGTTGGCTTTTACCCTATCACTGGACGATTTGGTGATTGCATCGTTCACAACTGGTCCGTCTGCGACAACGCTGCCGATGAAAATCTGGTCGAGTGTGCGTTTAGGGGTCAGCCCTGAAATCAATGCATTGTCGACGATCTTGATTGGTTTGGTGACGGTTGGTGTAATTGCTACGTCCTTGTCCACTAAACGGGCTGCACAAAAGGCGGAAGCGAGCCGACTGGCTGCGCAACGCGGCACATGAAACGCATCTTTTCAGATTACGCCTATGGCCCAGGTCCGCGCAGCGGATGCTGGTGGGACAAAACATGTGAAATTCCCGAATTTCCAAAGTTGCAAAATGAAATCCGTACAGATGTCGTGATCGTTGGTGCAGGTTTCACCGGATTGAATGCAGCCCTTACATTGGCGCAAGGCGGTGCTGAAGTGGTCGTTTTGGATGGATCGCAGCCCGGGTGGGGGGCGTCAGGACGCAACGGAGGGTTCTGTTGCTTGGGCGGTGGAATGGCGTCCGACAAATGGCTCGACGAACGGTATGGGCGTGACGAAAGACTGTCTTGGCGACGCACTGAAAGGAATGCCATTGCGCATGTAGACGCGTTGATCGGGCGGTTGGGGATCGAAGTTGACCGGCATTCCCAAGGTGAAACGATGATGGCGCATCGCGGGCGCGACTTTCGCGGCTTTGAGAAATTGGTGACAGTTTTCGAAGAAAACTATGGCGTCACAGCACGGATCACACCAGCACATGCACTTAGGCAAGATGGTATGCTGGGTGGGTTTCATGGTGCCCTCACGATTCCGTTGGGCTTTGCGCTGAACCCTCGTAAATATTTAGAGGGATTGGTGCGGGCATGTGTCGATTGCGGTGTTCGGATTTTTGGAGATACGAATGCGCTTTCTGTCGGGCGACATGCGGAATTGACCTTGTCGTCAGGACGTGTGTCCGCAGATCGCGTGATAATCGCGACGAATGGCTATTCTAGCGAAGATGTACCAGAAGCCTTGCGCGGTCGATATTTGCCCGCACAATCATCGGTCATGGTGACGCGTCCACTCAACGAATCCGAACTTCGACAGCAAGGATGGACCAGTTCTCAGATGACGTATGACACTCGAAATCTGTTGCACTATTTCCGACTAATGCCTGACAATCGGTTTTTGTTCGGAATGCGTGGTGGTGTGTTGTCGTCGTCAGGGTCGGATGCGAGAATATACAAAACGATACGCCGTCATTTTGGTCGGATGTTTCCAGCATGGCGCAATGTTGAGGTCGAAGGTTATTGGTCCGGAATGATCAGTGTGGCTCGGAACCAAATGCCGTTTCTGGGCGAGCTTCCGGGGCAACCTCGCATTTTGTCCGCACTTTGTTTTCATGGAAACGGAGTCGCAATGGGTAGTTATGCCGGACATATTTTGGGACAATTGACTTTGGCTCAAACGGCCGACATTCCGGCAGCTATGTGTGACCCTTTGGCTCGATTCCCATTGGGTAGGCTGCGACGCGCTTTGGTTCCACCTCTGTATGCGGCCCTTCACGTCGCTGATCTTAGCCCTTAATTTAGCGGCTCTCTCAATCCAACTATGTCCTCGGAAGCGACAAATTCACCCGTGTCGAGAACCAGCCGCATCTGGCCGTTTAAGTGACAATGGGTCCCGCTACATATCTGGCGCTCTGGCCGAACGGTTGGAAGGATAAAATATGGCACACGTGCGTGGCGCACCACTCCACCCGCAAACTCAAGGTAAGATCGAGAGCTGGCACCAAACCATGAAGACCCACGTTTTGCTGGGAAAATACTATCTATCCGGTGATCTTGAACGTCAGATCGAAACTTTCGTCGAATACTACGATAACCAGCGGTACCACGAGAGCTTGAACAACGTCACACCCACTGTCATTTACTTCGGACGGGACAAGCCACTCTGTGGGGAAGGGAGAAGATCAAGAAGTGGGCGACCCAAAAAACGCCGCTTGCAACATTAAAATCAAGCCGTCTAATCAGTACCCCAAAAAGAGCCAGAGCCTCTATTGCTCAAACCGATATGACGTCAAACTTTAAGTGGCGACGGACAGTTCGAGTCCTCAAAACGTTCCATCATATCGCGGGCAATGGCATCCAATTGAATTTGACCGTCGGGTGCTAGATCGTCACGTATTGCAAATTGCGCCGCCAAGGATCCGCCGCGCAACATTCCCGTGCTTGCCGAAACGTCTATGGAAACTCCGTTGATTGATATTTTGGAAAGTTGTCCGCCACTCAGTGACATATAAGGCGTTACCATCGAGGTTGATTGGAACTCGAGCTCGGCGGCACGTCCGTCTAATAAAACCGCCCCGCCTGTTGAATAAAGTGCAATACCGCCATTCTGCCGCTCCATGATTTGAACGGGTACAATTTCACTTATTTCGTCAACCAACGCTTGACGTTGGTCCAACATTGAAGACGTGTCTCGACCCTGAAGTTTTTGTGTGACGATCTGTGTGTTTAGCGTCTCGAGATCCTGGAGGGTTCCAATCAGGTGTTCAACTTCATTATTGATCGTTTCGTCGGCGTTGCTTCGCATCGCTTGAAAGCAATCCCTTTGCGTTGTTTTTCCGTTGTCGCGTTAAGCAGCCACATCAACATAAAGAAGGCCATCATAGCGGTCACAAAATCTGCGTACGTTACTTTCCAAGCACCGCCGTGGTGACCGTCACCACCGCCCTTTTTCTTTCGTTTGATGATGATTGGCCGCAAGTCACCTTGCGCGCTCATACCCACACCTCATTTTCACCCAAGACCGGTAATAATACGGCGAAGTTACGCGCCGATTAACACATCAAATTGTTCAGAAATACGTTTCCTGAAACAGGTTCAGCGCCGCAGGGAAGCTGTACGAAATCGGCACGAGTCGGCTCAACTTATGGGGGGAATGCATTCCGTACCTCGAGAATTTCAAGAAACTGTGATATGATCTAGGCACGGCGTTCGATTTCAAGCCGTTCGTTTGCGCGTATTTGAAAGGCAAACGACAACACTTTAATATTTGGAAATTTTCCCATGTCTATTTTGACATTTTGGGCCCGGACGACGTCTGTTCTGACGCTGGCCACCTACCTACTTTTACCCCCGGATCAAGCTGAGGCCCAAGTTGTTAACTTGGCGAAATGCGAAGGTTTGTGGTTTTCAACGTCTGAAGACTTTTTAGCACGTTCTCCATCTCGCGAGATAACTGGAGCGCCGTCATCTTCCACGACAATTATTTCGGATGGTGACTTGCTTAGCTACCAGGTTGGGGCGGGTTCCCAGCTTTGCGCTCGCAACGAAGAATTATTGCGCCCTTTCGACATCGAAAGATATGATCACGGTCTGGACGCTTTAGATAAAGTGGTTTTTGAAGAAGGCGTTGTAATAGGTGCTTTTTCTACGGAATTGGACAGTATCAACACAGGACAGTTCACCGCCGGTGACTTACTGTTTACGACCGGAACCATCGTACCGAACGCAGCACTTTTAGCGCGTTTTAACCTCCCTTCGCGTTTTGATCTGGGTTTGGATGCGGTTCATATTGAAGGGGCCCCGCGCGAGTTGCGTGATCTTCTGTCCAAATTGGAAAGTACTGATCCAAAAACCCTACGTGAGAATCCGGGTCTTTTGATCGAAATTCTTGAAGGGACAAACACGGATATCCTGTTTTCGACTGAAGGTACTCCACCGGAAGTTCAAAAGCCGTTGTTTTTGGATGGTGATTTGCTGTCTGCAAAAACAGGTACAATCGTGCGCAGTAACGCAGATTTACTGCCTGCGATGCCAGCTGGATTACCGTCGCGTGGGGTGGATTACGGATTGGATGCCTATACACCCGGTCTAGACCCAATTGAATTGGTCCCCCTCGAATTATTTTCGACCGAGATTAATGTGCGCAAGAACACGATATCGGATGGAGATGTACTTAGCGTTGGGCCAGGGCTATATTTGCGAAACTTGGGTTTGTTGGGCGCATTCAATCCTCTCGACATCGACATGGGATTGGACGCCTTGGCGGATCGTCCATCTGACATTGTTCGATGTGGCTTCGGTATCACGGCTATCAGTCACATCGACGTTAATGCCCGGATCGACTCTGTCACTGGCTTGTATGACACTGATCGGGCATTTGGTCGGGATTTGCGTGTTCAGGGAAACGTACCCGGACGCGGCTGCCCCCGGTTTCAAACACATGAATTTCAGGTGCGCGTTTCAATCGATGGTGCCCCTGAACAACCGGTGTTTCATCCATCCAGCCTGAATTGGATGACAAGCGAAGTGCCTTGTATTGGGCTGTCTGTGCCTTACGCGTCCGATGCAGGTGGTTGGTTTAGCCTGACACAATATCAACGCGTCGTGGATTGTCCGAATGACGAATCGCTAGGCATTTGGCGTTTGGCAGCGGATATGCCCAACGAAGTCGGGACCGTCACGATGCGCATCGCGTTGCGCCCAATCGGAGGAGGCGGACCCGAGGTTTTTAGCGCGCCAATCCGTTTACGTATCGATAACAAACGCCCGGAAGATGTTGCAATGGCGTTATATCAGCCGGGTGAAACTGAACCTTTCCTTAACCAGTGCAAGATTGATGGCAATGGAGAGCCCGTGTTAATCGACATTCGCGGAACATTCACAGACGATCATTTTCGGATGTATGATCTGACCTGGAGTACAGATGGCAATATAAGTGGCTCAGTGCCGGACACGGGTCTTGGGCGAACTTATAATTCCCGTCCAGAACTGTCAGATACTGGGACCAGTCCAACGCCACCGGCAACCAGTGTCTTGCTTGAAAATTTTGATCTGACCGCAGCATTTGCTGCCGCAACTGGGGGCAATCCATTGATTGAGTGTGGGTATTCTATCCGAATGCGGGTGTTTGACCGGACACGATTGGGCGGAACGAACTTTTCGGACAATTTATTCTCGGCAAACGATTCTGGGAACCAATCGACATTCACACAGAGCTTTTGTTTGATCCCATAATTGTCTCAAACAAACCAGCGGCCCGTAAAATCGGGCCGCTTTGCTTGCGTCCCATCAAAACCGACCCTATGTCCGTGGTCTTATGGTACAAGGCAAATCAGATCCTAATTATCGCGTTGCCGCCGAAAACCGGCGTGCGCGTTACGACTATCAGATCGAGGACGATCTGGAGTGCGGAATCATTTTGGAAGGGTCCGAAGTGAAATCCTTGCGCCAAGGCGGGGCTAATATTGCCGAAAGCTATGCCACGGTTGACGATGGCGAACTTTGGTTGGTCAACAGTTACATTGCGCCCTATGCCCAAGCCAAGATGTTTCGTCACGAAGAGCGGCGACGTCGCAAGTTACTTGTGTCGCGCAAACAACTTTCAGATCTTTGGAATGCAACCCAGCGCAAAGGCTTAACCATTGTGCCGCTTGTACTTTATTTTAATCACAAGGGCATCGCAAAGCTAAAGATCGGGATCGCTAAAGGTAAAAAGGCGGCTGATAAACGGGAAACCTCGGCCAAACGGGATTGGAACAGGCAGAAGCAGCGGCTGTTAAAACACAACAGTTAAGTGCAAGCTTTCCGCGCCTAAATCGTACCGGGTTCTTTTGTCGCCAAGCCGACGAGCGCGAATAACGTCGCCAGGCCAGTCATGACAATTGGAAACATCGTGAACACGCCAATCCCAAATGCCCATATCATTCCGATCGTGGACATCATTAGACAAATTGCCCCAATGGTGGGGCGTGGATTGGCCATGGCGCCACCGGCGAGGGCCAGAACAGGGGCCGCGACGCCGATGATCTGAAGACGCTGCGCGTTGTTTGGCGCGACAAGTAGATTTTGATCAACCTGCGTGTCGAACCAACTTACAAACTCGACATAACCCAAAACGAAAAAACCGGTGACCATGCCAAGTAGCCCACCGATAATTCCCAATATAACAGCGGCTTGTTTCACGGTCTGCTCCTTTTCTGACACATCTTATTTAATCAGGGCCTTTGCAGGATTGAACCACCGGAGCCCAATCAACAGGCTATGAGGGTCTGGGAAAAAGCATGTCCCTTTCCCACGTGAATTGCACAGCTTGCCTACCCATATCAGTTTCATCCTTCGGGAGCATCCGGTGCGTGGACTTCATAATCCACCACTTGTTGGGTACGGAGCCGGTAACTTCAGCCGCGCCCGGATGTGATCCCGAAATTTGCGCCCTAGCCGATCAAAGACTGTGCTTTCTGAGAACGGTAAGTAATTTACCTTGATCAGGGGCGAGCGCCTCTTGCTACTGAGGCGCGCTGGCGTTACCCAGAGGCGTTTTTGTCGCGCACTCAGGGAATCCGCCATGACTGATGATCCAAAGACACTGGTTTCAACGGACTGGTTAGCAAAACACCTGAATGACCCAGACATGCGCGTCATCGATGGATCATGGTATCTGCCCTCGGCTGAACGCGATCCGAAAGCCGAATTTGATGCGTGCCACATTCCCGGAGCCCGCTTTTTTGACATCGATGAAATCGCAGACCTAAGGTCCGATTTGCCTCACATGGCACCCCCGCCTGAAAAGTTCATGTCGCGTTTGCGTGCCATGGGAATCGGGGACGGCCATCAAGTTGTTGTCTATGACGGTATGGGGCTCATGTCGGCGGCACGCGTCTGGTGGACGTTCAAGCTGATGGGGCATCAAGATGTCGCCGTGCTGGACGGCGGTTTTCCGAAATGGCAATCAGAAGGGCGTGACGTCGAAGACATGCCCCCGATCATAAAAGATCGCCACATGTCGACCCGCTATCAAAACAACCTCGTTCGGGATGTGACCCATGTCAGTCAGGCATCAAAGCTTGGCTTGCCCCAGATTTTAGACGCACGGGCCGATGACCGTTTTCGTGGCGAAGGTGTTGAACCACGCAAGGGTCTAAGGTCTGGACACATTCCGAGTTCAAGGAACTTACCGTTCGGAACGTTGCTGAATAGCGATGGGACCATGATTGATCCTCCCGCGTTAAAAAACGTTTTTGAAAAAGCTGGTTTGGATCTCACCAAGCCCATTATCACCACTTGTGGATCGGGCGTGACCGCCGCGATCCTTGCCCTTGGTTTAACCCGGATCGGCCACGACCAATGGTCTGTGTATGACGGATCTTGGGCCGAATGGGGCCAATTCGACACTTTACCTATCGCCACTGGAGAGGCCTGATGTTTTCTACGCTTGCCAAGCAACCCCCTGACGGGATCCTGCAAATCGCAACCATGTTCCGTGCTGACACGCGGGTCGACAAAATCGATCTTGGTGTCGGGGTGTACAAGGATGCGACGGGCAAGACGCCGATTATGCTTGCGGTGAAGGCCGCGGAACAGCGCGTTTGGGAAGAACAGACCACGAAAGCATATACATCGCTCGCCGGTGATCCCGCGTTCGCGGATGTGATGATTGACCTCATATTGGGCGACACACTTCCCCGAGATCAGATTTCGGCCGTTGCGACGCCGGGTGGAACAGGCGCGGTGCGGCAGGCTTTTGAATTGGCGCGTTATGCCGATGCAAATTGCCGTGTCTTTGTTTCGAACCCAACCTGGCCCAACCACCTTTCGATTTTGAACTACCTCGGCATTGAAACGGTCCCTTACCGGTATTTTGATGCTGACACTCGAGGTGTTGATTTCGATGGGATGATGGCTGACCTTGCGGATACAAAACCAGGCGATCTTATTTTGCTGCATGGCTGTTGTCACAATCCAACTGGGGCCAACTTGAACCCGGTTGAATGGCAAGAGGTTATCGCACTGCTTAACCGCACCGGTGCGACCCCAATGATCGATATTGCCTATCAAGGCTTTGGCGATGGATTGGAAGAAGATGCTGAGGCAACACGCGCTGTTGTTGCGGGTGTCCCCGAATGTATCATCGCAGGCAGCTGTTCCAAGAATTTCGGAATTTACCGTGAACGTACGGGCATTCTGATGGTGACTTCTGCTGACCAAGGTTTGACGCAAGCGACACTCGCGTTTTTGAACCGCCAGAATTATTCGTTCCCGCCGGATCACGGCGCACGTTTGGTCACGACAATTTTGAATGACGAGGCATTGCAGGCAGATTGGAAGGCTGAATTGGAAGACGTTCGCCAATCCATGCTGAGCTTGCGCTCCAAATTGGCCGACGAATTGCAACGCGTTGCAGGATCTGATCGCTTTGGATTTCTGGCACAGCATCGTGGTATGTTTTCCCGCTTGGGGACAACACCTGAAATGGTTCAAAAGTTACGCGAAGATCATGCCATCTATATGATTGGCGACAGCCGGATGAACATCGCAGGCCTAAATGCGAAAACGGTGCCCTTGCTTGCTGAAGCGATTGTTGAAGCGGGTGTTTAAGCCCACGTAAAGTCATGCTCCGCAGCTGCGCTGTGGGGCAAGACAGCTGATGCGAACTGGCTTTCCCATGCAATTCTCTTTCTAGTCATTGATGAAACAAAAAAATCCCCGCCACAAAGGGCGGGGACAAGTTTAGTGCCTGACTTTGGGCGAACCCGAAGGCCACAGACACCGGCGGTATTTTCTTGGAGGGTATTCTTGGAGAGTATTATTAGTCGTGCATCTCGGAGCGAACTTGCTGGCGCAACACGTCGATAGAGACGGTTTTACCATCGCGCCGAAAGTGCCAATAGGTCCATCCGTTACAGCTTGGCGCGCCTTCAAGGGCAGCCCCAACCTGATGGATCGATCCTTTGATGTCGTGACCAACCAACGTGCCGTCAGCACGTACCTTGGCCATGTCACCACGAGGAGAATAAAGCGACTCGCCCGGACGCAACATTCCACGTTCGACCAACTGCCCAAAGGGTACACGTGGTTGCGCACGTTTCGATTGGCTGACTTCCAGTGCGGATTTGTCAAACTTGCGGACATTGGCAAGACGCTTCTTGGCCACCTTGCGATAGGATTCTTCGCGTTCGATCCCGATGAATTCGCGGCCGAGCATCTTGGCGACAGCGCCTGTCGTGCCAGTGCCAAAGAACGGATCCAAAACCACGTCACCGGGGTTCGTCGTGCCAAGAATGACGCGATGCAAAAGGCTTTCTGGTTTTTGCGTCGGGTGCGCTTTGTCGCCGTTATCATCCTTTAGGCGTTCATGGCCTGTGCAAATAGGAAGAACCCAATCCGAACGCATTTGGATGCCTTCGTTCAACGCCTTCAAGGCTTCGTAGTTGAACGTGTATTTCGCGGCTTCGTCGCGGCTGGCCCAGATCAACGTCTCGTGTGCGTTGGTCAAGCGTTTGCCCCGAAAGTTGGGCATTGGATTTGATTTACGCCAAACGACGTCATTTAGAATCCAAAAGCCAAGGTCCTGAAGTGTTGCGCCAAGGCGGAAGACGTTGTGATACGATCCAATGACCCAGATCGCGCCGTTTGGCTTCAGAATGCGTTGCGCCTCCGAAAGCCATGCGGTTGTGAAATCGTCATAGGCTTTGAAGCCGGAAAATTGGTCCCATTCGTCGTCCACGGCGTCGACTTTGGAATTGTCGGGGCGATGCAGATCGCCTTTGAGCTGCAGATTATAAGGCGGATCAGCAAAGATCAGATCAATTGAGGCTGCTGGCAACCCCCGCATCGCTTCGATGCATTCGCCCGCAATAATTTCGTTCAAAGGAAGCGCTTCAGCGCCCTTCATATGTTTGGTCATCTTTTGCCTCTGTCCCTGACGCTTTTGCGCTCTGTGGTTGGCACTAAGATGAGTCAGAGGCGATTCGCCGTCAATTTCTTTTTTGATTCAAGTGTTTAAGTTTTTCTCTTGATACAAGATATTGTGGACGGGTTTGAATGTCCGTCTATGGTGTGGGGTCACGCCAAGATTTTGAAGCGCGGTTCTGTGGCTTTTGGACGGGTATCCCTTGTTGGTCTCCCAGCCATAGCCGGGATGCTGTTGCGCCAAATCCACCATGATGGCATCTCGCCTTTCTTTTGCCACAATTGAGGCAGCTGCAATCGACAAAGAACGCGCATCGCCGCGCACGATTGCAGTGGCGGGTTGGCGTAATTCTCGGGGAATCATGTTTCCGTCAATCAACACGTGATCTGGCAAAACTGGCAAAGCATCGACAGCGCGGGTCATGGCCAAATGCGCGGCGCGCAGGATGTTGATTTCGTCGATTTCTTCGACTGAAGCCATTCCAACGCCAACGTGGGCGTTCTTCATGAGCAAGCTCAGCAGGGCCGCGCGACGCTTGGCGCTTAACTTTTTGCTGTCATCTAACCCATCAGGAATGTCGCTGGGGTCCAAAATAACCGCTGCGGCGACAACCGGCCCTGCCAGCGGCCCGCGTCCGGCTTCATCTACACCTGCAATCAATCCCCCAAGTTTGGTCTCAAATTCAAAATCAGGCATCGATGTTCTCCCATTCGCGCCAACTATCTCGCCGCGCAGTCAAATTGTTAAGGGCTTTCAGAAAATGTTTGTAGCAGAATGATCATTCTGATACGAGGAAACCATGCCTAGGCGTGCGCAACATAGCAAAGAGGACTTGGTTGAACTGGCATTAGAGCAGTTCTGGACCGCCGGATACTTTGCGAGCTCTATGGATGATCTCGTTAAATCGACGGGAGTAAGCCGCTACGGAATCTATTCCGCGTTCGGTGGAAAAGAAGAACTTTTCTTGGCTTGTTTTGAAATCTACCAAAAGATGGTCGTAAGCCCGGCCTTTGCCCAAGTCGAAGCACCCAGAGCAGATCTGAGTGCAGCGCGCCGCTATTTCGAGTGTCAAATTCAACGCGCATCTGAAAGCGGGCTACCGGGACCAGGATGCTTTGTTGCTAATTCGGCGACCGAAGTTGCTCCGGTGATGCCGAAAGCCAAAGCCATGGTTGAGGCACATAACGCTCGCCTAAAAAGCGGGTTTACCAATGCACTCAACAATTCTGGAACGGGTGATGCAAAGGTCGTCCACGCTCTTGCGGACGTAATGGTGGTATTCACAAATGGGTTTTGGTCGACGTCGCGGATTACCAATGATGCAGGGACCTTACACAGCTGCGTCGATTGTTTTCTGAACATGATGGAAGAGGCAGTAAAATGACGTTTGCACAGGTAAGCTCACCGATCACACCAAGGGCAAGGTTGGGTTTGGCGTTATGCCTCAATTTCCTGTGGATCAATATCTCGGAAGTATTTCGCTATTTCGTATTCATTATGCCGATGATGCGGGACACGTTTCCCGACATTCCGGGTGTCGCGCCGATGAACATAACGGTCTTTCTTATCTGGGGTGTGTGGGACACGATCCTTGTCTTGGCGGCTACGTTGATCCCTTGGATCTGTTTTGACCGTTTTGGATCAAGCCTGCGTCATGCCATGTTGGTTGGAACAGGTGTTTGGGCAACGGTATTTGTTATCCTGTGGCTTGGGCTTTGGAACATGAACCTAACAACCCTCGCAATTGTCGGTGTCGCGTTGCCGCTTGCTTTGATCGAAATGCTGGGTGCCGCATTGATTGTGATGTGGGCGAAAAAACGCGCCGATACCATCTGAACCAGAAACGTGAATTGAAAAGGGGGAAGCATCCCGAAACGCCTCCCCAAGAGTACTCCAACCCGGAACAGGGAACACAACTGGGTGGAGTCTACCCGTTCTTAACGGCGGGCAATTTGGAAGCCATTTTGGCTGAGGCAGCGGGCGCCATACACGGTATAATATCCACGGTTGGCGCGTACCGAGCGTGCGCAATGCTGTGGCAAGCTATTGGGAAAGCCGTAATTTTTGCTCAAGCAGTTGCGCCCAAATGCGGGAAAGTTGCCGTGGCGATCCCGGAAGTTGTGCAAGCAATGCTGAGGCAGCAATTTGCGATTCACGCGCTTGGGCAACGGGCGTGGCTGAACATGGCGATGCACTTTGGGTTTTACAGGGTGAGAGTGTTGCACAACACGCTCTTTCTTTTTGTCATGTGAATTTTTGATTGCGGCACCAAGAATGGCGATGCCTGCAATGGCGGCCAATGTACGGGCGACGTCGTCATTACCTGCGCGGGTTGGTTGTGCGGCAAAAGCCGTGATTGCAATAGATGTTGCAGTGATGACAGCGATGAATTGACGGTGCATGAGCAGCTCCTTGTTTGGTCAGTGCGATCCGGCAATGCGTTTGCGGCCGGGCTGAACCAAAGATGGGGCTGGGGCGGTCAGACAGACAATAACAGGCTCAAGTTATCGAATATCAGGTGCTACATGTGCCTATGGTTATTGAATATCCTGCAAATCCTGCGCATCTTAACGCCATGAAACAGATTGTTCTTTCCGCACTGCTTTATGCCGGCCTGACTGCGATGGCGTCGGCGCAGTGTTACGCGGATTACAAAGCCAAGAAAGATAACCCTTTGCGGTTGCATTATGGTGTGGCGCAAGTCAGTGCCTGCAATCGTTCGACGGCACAGAACGAACTGGCCCGGCGCTTAACGGCAAAGGGTTGGACGCTTTTGCAAGTCGTCTCGGTCTTTGGGCCAGAGGGGCTGAGCCAAAGGAAAGACAGTGCCGGACAGTACTACCTCCGCTTCTGATAATCGCAAGACAGGGGACCGGATGGTTCTCTTGGGGCTTGCCGGTATCGTAGTGACCTTGGGCATTGCTGCGGTCTTGTTATTTTTGAATCTGCCTGATGCAAACGCATTTGATGCGCGTGTTGAACGCATGTTCATCGAAAACACGGATCTGACCAGCCAAGCAGAGATCAAACTGTTGGAGATTCTAGCGCAATCGGGAACTGCATTTTCAGATACGTTAACAAGCTATCGTGTCGTTATATTTGTGCTGCTCGTCTTTGCTGCGGGAATGATGGTGGCAGCTCTGGTGTTCTTGCTGTTGCTGATAAGTTTGAACCGTCGGTTCGCGCAAATTGAGCGGACAGGCATTCAGGTCAATTCGCTGTTGATCAGTCGCGAAGAAAACAAAGTCTATTTGAACAATATGGGCTTTAAGCTGACCGAAGCCGCAATGGAAACCATTGGGGTTCTTGCCGAAGCACGCATGGATGACGATGTGCTGACAGGTTCAGAACTTGAAGCGTTGATTTCAGGGCGTTCTGCTGTGGATTGTGAAGAAGCGGCAGGCGCGACGCGGATCAAAAGGCTGCGCGATGGGTTAGGTAACCAGATGATTAGCGAATTGTTGGTCAAGAACATCGCGCGTCGCGGCTATATGTTAGCCGTCGAAAAGGACGTGATACGCGTGCTTTGATTCGGTGCAGACCAGTCTTGGCCGCGGAAATACTCGCTCTCAAAGAACCTGCAGATTTTGAAGATTGTTAAGTGAGCGTGCCGCGACCGCTTCCGAAATTTGATCGCTCAAACCTTAATACGTGTCCGATGATCTAAGCATCTCAGATCGACAACGTTTTTCTGAAAATAAAAAAGGTGCCAACCCCTTAGGAGTTGGCACCCAATTGTGAGTGGAGGTGTCGACTGCTTTCAGGATGACACTGTTGGCCTTTGTTCAACCGCCGACCAAACGTGGAAGTGTCAGTGAAATGGCTGGCACGAATGTTATCAGCATCAATGCGACGAAGATGGCGCAATAGAAAGGCCAGATGGTACGTACAGCCTTTTCCATGGGAAGCTTCCCAACGGCACAGCCGACGAAAAGACAGGATCCCACCGGAGGTGTACATAGCCCCAGACCAAGGTTAACCAACAAGATCATCCCGAACTGATAGGGATCAACGCCAAGCGTGTTTGCCACTGGTAAAAAGATTGGCGTACAGATCAAGATCAGCGCCGCCATATCCATGATCATGCCCAGCACCAACAGTACGAGGTTGATCATCAACAGAATGAGGATCGGATTGTCTGTCAGTCCTGTCAGAAGCTCGACGGTTAGATTGGGCACTCGGTAGAAAGTGAGCATGTAAGCGAATGCTCCGGCACAGGCGATCAGGATCATCACCATCGCCGTCGTGCGCACAGATTGCCCCACGGCGGTGCGGAAGTTGTCCCATGTGATCGCCCGATAGACCAGCAATGTCACAAGGAAGGCATAAATCGCGCCGAACGCACCAGATTCGGTCACAGTAAAGATACCTGACAGTACGCCGCCGACGATGATGACCGCAGTCATTAGTCCAGGGATCGCACCAAAGAATGCAATGAGCAGAGCTGTCCAACCTGGAAATTTCTCTGCTTGGTATCCCCGTTTAACGGCCACGATATATGCTGCTGCCGCCAGACATAGGCACATCAGCACGCCTGGCACGACGCCAGCGAGGAAGAGTTTGGAGATCGAGATGCCTCCGCCTGCGGCGATTGCAAAAATGATCATGTTGTGGCTGGGCGGGATGATGATGCCGGCGATAGACGAAGTGACCGTGACGTTCACCGCATAGTCAGCATCGTAACCTTTTTCTTTCATCACTGGCACAAGGATCGAACCCAATGCCGAAATGTCAGCAATCGCGGAACCCGAGATGCCGCCAAACAGCATGGAAGAGAAGACGTTGACGATTCCGAGACCACCGCGCACCGCGCCAACGGCAGCTTGTGCAAATCGAACCAGGCGCATCGCGATGCCGCCGTGGAACATCAATTCACCAGCGAAGATAAAGAACGGGATCGCCATAAGGGCAAACACGTTGATGCCAGAAATGATACGCTGAAAGCCGATCATCAGCGGCAAACCTTCAAACCAGAAGGCTGCAAGTGCCGAAATTCCCAATGCAAAGGCAACGGGTGCGCCAATGGCTACGCATAGGGCAAAAACCCCAAGAAGTACAAAAAGCCCCATGGCCGTCCCCTATTCGATGCTGTCGCGGCGTTCATCTACACCCGCGAAAAGGCGGATCAGATGGCCAATGGTAAAGAGCATGATCAACCCGCCGCTGATCGTGAGTGGCAAAGAGCGCAAGCCCTCGGGGACCCCAATCAGCGGGATCAATGAGCCCCATTTAAACAAAGTCAGTTGAAACCCGAACCACATCATTAGCGCGCCAAAGCCGCCCATGATCAGATCGGTGATTACAACAAATACGGTGCGTATGCGTGCTGCTACGCCCGTGCGTAAGATGTTCACAGATAGATGCGTATGTTCATGAACACCGACGGCTGCGCCAACAAAGGCGATCAGCATCACCAAAAGCAACGCAACCTGCTCAACCCATGTGGGCGTCGCATTCAGAACATAGCGGCCAAAGACAAGCCAGCCAAACATTACAGTCAGCACAACAAGTGCTGTGCCTGTGATGACCCGACACACAAAAGCGATTCCATCCAGAACCGTGTTCATTTGCTGTATCGCTTTAGGATGTGTGTGTGCATCGTTCATCTGATGTCTCCGGTGAAAAAAACGCCCGGTCCCAATGTTGCGGGGCCGGGCGCCTACTAAGTCTTCTTTAAATCAGAAGCTTATTCAGTTGACTGGATCAGCTCAACCAATGGGCGCAGGGCTGGGTTGGAAGCATAGGCAGCTTCGTAAACCGGACCCATTGCGGCTTGGAATGGGGCTTTGTCAGCAACATCGTTTACCACAACACCAGCTGCTTCAACTGCTGCGCGGCTTGCAGCCTCACGCTCAGCCCACAGACCACGCTGCATAAGCGCGGATTCTTGAGCGGCTTCGGTTACAGCAGCCTGCATATCAGCGGATAATGCGTTGAATGTGTCAGCGTTGATGCAGATACACTCTGGGATGATCAGGTGCTGGGACAGAGAATAGAAACCAGCAACCTCGAAGTGACCTGTTGATTCATAGGAAGGCCAGTTGTTTTCAGCACCGTCTACAACGCCAGTTTTCAGCGCTTGGTAGACTTCTGCAAACGCCATTGGTGACGCGTTGCCGCCCATTTCGTTGATCATGCCTGTGAACAGGTCATTGTTCATAACGCGGACTTTCATGCCAACAACGTCAGCAGGCGTGTTGATCGCGCGGTCACCGTTATAGAACGAACGTGCGCCAGCGTCATACCATGCAAGTGGCAGCAAGCCTTTTTCAGCCATACCAGCTGCGATAGCAGCGCCACCTTCACCGTCCAGAACGCGGAACATGTGAGGCACGTCTTTGAAGACGAAGGGCAAGGAAACAACGTTAGCTGCAGGAACGATCGGACCGATTGGACCAAGGTTGAAGTTACCGATGGCCAAAGCGCCTGCACGAACTTGCTCAACCGCGTCAGGCTGGCTGCCTAGTGTACCGCCATGGAACATCTGCAGCTTGATTTCGCCGCCTGTCTTTTCTTCAAGCGCCGCCGCGAATGCGTCCATTGCAACGGTGTTTGGGTAACCGTCGACATGGACATTCCAACCGCGCCAGTCAGCTGCAAAGGCTGCAGTTCCGAGCACAGTCAGTGCAACTGCACCTACCAGCGATTTTTTGAGATTTTGAAACATGGTATCCTCCCTAGAATTTAGAACTCTTTTTGCGAACCTAGTATCGTCGTTTTTAGCGACGGGCCGAAATTGCAGCATAGCGCCACCCTTAGCCCGCACCAGATTTCATTTCGCTAATGGTGAATGAAGACTAGTATACCAGAATTGTCAACTGTCAATTCTTAAGATGATATCCTCACCATTTTTTGTCCGTAGATCTGGTCTGACACAGTATCGAAGCATCACATGAAGATAAGGGCATCTCTTGGCTAGTTTGTTGTTTTCAGGCGGTGCCTCGAACAGGTCGGTTGTTTTCGATATTAAAGATCATTCCGTCCAAAAGCACTTCCAAATCAGGGCGTGCTGCTGGTCCGTTTGAGATATCAACAAGCATTAGTGTTCCGTCAGGCCGAATACCAAATGCGCCAGGTTCAGCGAATCGGTCTGTGGTTTCAGCTTCTGACAGCGGATCTGATATATATAGACCCAAAGACCGCATTTGATTTTCCGTCAAACCGTAGCATAGGTCGAAACCCCATCCGAACTCTGCCTTGTCGGCAATGGCTTTGTCCTTAGAATCCGATGAAACGACAACGACGTCCAACGCGTCGGTCCATGCCGGTAGAGCAGCGTCCAGTTTATTCAGAAATCGTTTGCAACGCGGGCAATGTCGACCGCGATACACGAAAAGCATGGTCCAGCGGTCTGTTTGCTGACCCACAGAAACCTGCGCGCCCTCTGTCGTAAGAAAACTGAGTTCTCCGATAGGTGCTCCGACGTTGGGCTTGTTACTGTTCATTGATTGGACTCACGGCTATCGACTTGTCTCCACATCTGCGGGCTCAAAATAGTTGGCGTTGGTGATCGATATTTGTTTGATCGTATCGTCAAGCCGCGACAGATGGCGCATGCCGACCTCGATGGCTTGCTCTGGATTGTGGTCTTTGATGGCTTGCGCGATATCTTGATGATCGGTCACTAGCGCCGGCATGCGATCATCTTTTGACAAGCTCAGGGTACAGAGACGATCCACTTTGGATTTTTCCGCACGAATGACATCGAACGCAAATTCTGCCTTGGCGATTCGGCAGATTATTTTGTGGAATACGTAATCAAGCCGTCCAAACGCATCGACATCACTGGCCTCAATTGCTTGCCTCTGTGCGGTCAGTTCTCTGTCCAAATCTTCGGCGTCTTGCACATCACAATTCAAGGCCGCGCAGCGCAACACTTCTTTTTCGATGGCGGCCCTTACAAAGCGGGACTTTACGATTTCGCGCGTCGAGAACCTTTTTACCTCTGTCGCCCGTTGTGGGCGAATTTGCAAAAGATCAAGTGTTGCGAGGCGGTTAAAGGCATCCCGCACGGGTTGACGCGACACTCCAAATTGGGCCGCGATATCGGCCTCAGAAATTTTGTCGCCGGGCCGCAAGCTTAACGAAAGTATTTCCGCATGAAGGTGGTCAAAAATATCATCAACACTCGTGCGTCGCTCGCTAAGTTGTGTCGATTGTGCCATTCCACCCTCTCCCTGCAAATTGCCCAAATGCTTCTTAACCAAGCTCCGGACGCAAATGATCCTAGGTCCGCCTATCGCTGATCGTCAACTTAAACGCCCCATTGATGACAGTCTGGCGGACTAGTTCGCACTAGTATACCAGATAAATGACTAGTATACCAGTATTAGTGAACTTGAGAATCGACGTTAAGAACGCATGCAAAACTCGGGGCGATACACAGGTAAAATGCCGGGTCGTTCAAAGCAAACAAGCGTTACTTAGGGTGGGCGCCAAAAAACATCGGATGCATTTTGAAATGTTGGGACCGCAGTGCGACTAAACCGGAGCTTCCTGAAGGACCCCAGGATTTCTGTGCAAACCGATCAGAAACTAAAACATGATAAAGAGGGATAACAAATGAAACTAGCTGGGCAAACCGCCATCATCACCGGAGGTGGTCGAGACATTGGGAAGGCTGCTGCCATCAAGCTGGCTGCTGAAGGTGCGAATGTCGCCATCAACTACCATTCGAGCAGTGCCGGAGCGGATGAGGCTGTCCAGATTATCACAGAGCAGGGCGGAAAAGCCTTTGCTATGAAGGGTGACCTGACCAAGCAAGAAGACATTGATGCGCTTGTGTCAAAAACAGTTTCTGAATTCGGCAGCCTTAACATTCTGGTCAATAACGCTGGTGGTTTGGTTGCGCGCAAGACAATTGCCGACATGTCCTTGGATCACTGGAACACGGTGATGGATCTGAATTTGACCAGTGTGTTCATGATGACAAAAGCATGTCTCGAGCACATTGAAACTGGTACGATCGTTAACCTTGCAAGCCAAGCGGGTCGCGACGGTGGCGGAGCAGGTGCTGTTGCATACGCAACATCCAAAGGTGCGGTCATGACCATGACACGCGCATTGGCCAAAGAATTGGGCCCGAACATTCGCGTAAACGCATTGTGCCCGGGCATGATCGATACCGATTTCCATAATGTTCACACACCTGACGCGGGCCGTCGCGGATTTGAAGCCGCAGCGCCGGTCAAGCGTCAAGGCAACACAGACGACACTGCAAATCTGATTTTGTTCCTCGCATGCGGTGATTCTGCATTCATCACGGGCACAAATATCGACATCAATGGCGGAATGCTGTTCTCCTGATTTGAAGAAGAGGATCGGAAATGAGTGAATATCCAATTGTCCCGGCTGGAGAAAACATAACTCGGCAAGTGCTGTCCGAGAATCCGTCTTTGATGGTCGTGGCATTCTGCTTTGAAAAGGCCGGTGCAGTTGGTGCGCTTCACAATCATCCGCATGTTCAATCGACATACGTTGAAAGCGGTCGTTTCCGATTCACACTTGGCGATGCCGAACGTGAGGTAGGGCCCGGTGAGAGTTTTATCATTCCTTCCGATCTGACCCACGGCTGCGTGTGTTTGGAACCTGGGAAACTGGTTGACTGTTTCACACCGGGTCGCGCCGACTTTTTGTAAGGTCAGGAACACCAACCAGCCGTAAGCTCTGCGGGTGTTCCAACCGACCTTTACGAAATGGTGTTAAATGAAAAAGGCTCGTGCAAAGATATATTACTTTGCACGAGCTAATTCTGGCGACTTAAGCATCCGCTTGATGCGCGGTCCCAAATTCAAGCCAGGATCGTTCTTCTGGCGACAGATATTGATCCATCAAATTGTCATACGCTGCCAGTTCCGCGTTGGTTAATTCACCTTCCCATTTGCCGCTGGAACCACTGTGGAAAAAGTCTGAATCTGATTTCATGAAACCTTTGCCTCCAGCCGGGGCATAGCGCTCTGCATTGGCCTTCATATGGTCGAACGTGGCCGCTTGAACCAACTGATCCATGACATGCGCAGGGTGTGACACATTAAGCGTAGTCGCCAGTTCTGCGAAATTGCCTGCCAAGTCGCGGGTCAAATCAGCATAATGAAACAAGGTTACGTTGGATCGATGCGCAAGGGCAGTCGCCGCTTTGTAGTGCCGGACAATGTGCGCAAGTGGCATAAGATCCGTATCAAACCCTTCCGCACCTCCGTCTAGAAAGCGACGGAATGTGGTGCCCTCCGTATCGTTTTGAGGATACCAAACATCGAACCAAGGCATGGGGATATTGCGCACGTGCTTGCGAAAAGAAAAATGCGCATCAAGAGGATGGCGAAAGACACAGATATACTGCGCCTTGTCACCAACCGGCAGCCCATCCAAAGGCGTGTGGCTTTTCATAGAACGGCGATGCGTCAGTTGTTCAAGCCTGTCCGCGACTTCTGACATCTCCCGAATGCGGATGTCGACCCAAGGCATATTGACCGACAATTCTGTTTCGACATCTGGATCGCCGGAAAACAGCAAAGCAACGATGGTTTGCATCCAAGTTGTCCCGCATTTCGGAGGGGTAACAACAATCACATCATCAGCGCGGATGTTGACCAAATCCCAACGTCTATTGTCAGTCAGAGGGCCCAGATAGAGTTTACGCTCGCTCATAACTGTCGTCCTCTGTGCATGTTGCCCAATCAAGAGAAATCGAAAATTTTCAGAAAGCAATGCAACGGACGAAAAACAGCGCCAACACGCATAATACAACCGATTGGTTTTGGCAGTTAGCTACTATATTCGGCGCGCAAAACGTTCTTTTGCACTTTGCTCATCGTGTTGCGCGGCAATTCATCAGTGATGATATAGCGGCGCGGGTGTTTAAAACGGGCAAGGTGCGTTTCCACCGTTTCAGCGATAGCGTCAGCCGATACTGTGGTGTCTTCCAAAACCACAGCAGCTAAAACGCTTTCGCCAAAATCCGGATGTGGAATTCCAAAAACAGCACTTTCTAGAACACCATCCACATCGTTAATGACGTCCTCAATTTCCTTGGGATAGATGTTATAGCCCCCAGAAATAATCAGATCCTTTTGGCGCCCTACGATGGAAATGCGGCCATCAGAGGTTTTGATGCCCAGATCGCCAGTGATGAAAAATCCGGTATCGCGCAATTCTTCTGCGGTCTTTTCAGGCATATTCCAATAGCCTTTGAACACGTTGTCACCGCGCACTTCGATCATACCTATTTCATCTGCTGCAACGGGGGCCCCATTGTTCGTGATCTCAACTTCGGTGCCAGGCAGGGCGTATCCAACAGTACCCGCCAGCCGTTCACCATCAAACGGGTTAGAGGTGATCATGTTGGTTTCAGTCATCCCGTACCGTTCAAGGATTCGATGGCCCGTGCGGTCTTCAAAGGCGGTGTGTGTTTCGGCCAAAAGCGGTGCAGAACCCGATACGAACAGGCGCATATTTGTTGTTAGATCACCGTTCAAACGCCCATCGTCCAAGAGCCGCGTGTAAAATGTTGGCACGCCCATCAACATCGTAGACGCGGGAATTTCCGCGATGATCGTTTCTACATCAAAAGCTGCCATGAAACGCACCTGGGCCCCAGCCAACAATGACGTGTTCATCGCTACGAATAGGCCGTGTGTATGAAAGATTGGTAAGGCATGGATCAAGTGATCTTGATCTGTGATCTGCCAAAGGTCGGTCAAGCTTTGCGCATTGGACAGCAGGTTCTTGTGGCTCAACATAGCGCCTTTTGAGCGTCCCGTTGTGCCAGATGTATAAAGCAACGCGGCCAGATCATCTGGCCCACGGGACACGGTTTCAAATGTTGTTGGCTTATCATTCGCTTTTGCGGACAACGTTCCACTGCCATCGTTGGCAAGTGTCAAAACGCGGGTGCTTCCCCCGCTGATTGATGTGATCTCAGCCTCGTTACGCGCGTCACAAACAACAAGAGCAGGTGTTGCATCGCCGATGAAATAAGCCAGTTCGCTTTTTGTATATGCAGTGTTCAGAGGCAAATAAACCGCGCCAGCTTGAACCGTCGCGCCATACAGGGCGATAGTGTCCAGCAATTTTGGAGCTTGAACAACAACTCTGTCGCCAGGGTTTACACCAGCTTCTATCAATACATGCGCAAGCTGGGCGACACGTTCGACAAACTGCGCGTATGTCCGCGTCGTCCCATCGTCAAGCGCGAGAAAAAGAGCGTCGCTATGGGCATGGCGCGCAATCAGAGCATCATACAGGGTATTGGTCACGACGTGGCTTCCTTGGGTTTTGGAGGGAGGGCAGAGTTCAACAAAGATTGCGCAGGTTTGGCGGCCGAAACGACAGAATTCAACGCGAAATCCTCGTGGTAGCGATCAGTTAACGACAGATCATAGAGGTAATTGACCATCGCACCACTCGATTGCTTAAGGCCATTTTTCGACATGTCAGCGTTGGCATGGATATCATAAACTTCTGCACCATTGCCCAAATGAAAACGCGTGACCGGGTCAATGGGCATGCCATCTTCGCGCTTTGCTGTCAGCAAATAGCGTGCGGCCATGATGCGAATATCTTGCGGTTCTGCGCGATGTTCTAAGATTGCGGATGCAACGTGACCATGGTCGGGATTGTCCGTTTGTGTAGCAAGCCACTGATTGAGACCCGGTATGGGCGACAAGGTGACGAATTTCTCAAGTTGAGGGAACGACAGAGACAATTCAGCAACCACTTGCTTGATCAACAAGTTCCCAAAACTGATCCCCGATAATCCCTTTTGACAGTTGGAAATCGAATAAAAGACCGCAACTTTTGCATCCTCAGCCTCCAGGGGCGTGCGACCATCAGACAGCAAGTCTGTGACTGACCCGGGTATCGTTTCGGTCAACGCGACTTCTACAAAGATCAACGGTTCGTCAGGCATTGAAGGATGGAAAAATGCAAAGCAACGGCGATCTGGTGGAAACAACCGCCGCCGCAAATCATCCCAATCGTTGATTTGATGGACCGCTTCATATGCAATGATCTTGTCCAGAATGCGTGCAGGCGAATCCCAGTTGATCGCCTTGAGAACCAAGAAACCACGGTTGAACCAGCTTTTTAAGAGGTGAACAAAATCATGGTCTGACCGGGCTATTTCAGGATTGGTTTTCAAGTTGCGTAATAGATCCACCCGCATCGCCACAATATCTGCCGTCGCGCCGACAGGCTGATTCAGTCGACGCAGCAATTCTTGGCGTTTGGGTTCAGAAGACTTCGACAGCGCCTTGAACGCGGGTAACGACGGATCATCTGCATAGGCTGCAGCCAATGCCGTCAACTCTGGCACGTCGATGTCAAATTCGTCATTCAGAAACGAAAAGAATGCTGGTTTTTCTTCTTCAGGCAGGGATCGGTATCGCTCCAGCACGGTTGCGGCAAGCGTTTGGCCTGAAACGACGCCTTCTGGCGACAGCAATGCGCGGCATAATTCGTAAATATCGCGCTTGTCGTTAGAACTTCGCAGTGTTCCGCTGCGGTCAAAAAGCGTGGATAATAGGTCGCCAAGGAAGCGATTGCGCTGCACTGGTGTCTCTCCGTCTTTGGATGTCACGCTGTCATAATATCGATTTTATTGCAAACTGATAGTTTAAATCGTCATAATCAAAGGTAAGTAAGTTGCGTTGTAAGGTATTCACCCGTCAGTCGGTAATGACTGAGCAAAGCAACTGATGCAGCATCTCCGTCGCGTTGGACGGCCGCATCAAAGATATTGTCGTGCTCTGCTGTGATGTCGCGTTTTTGGTAATTCGGACCACCAGCGGCAAGGTATCTGTACCGTATGTTGAGATCGTATAACTGACTGCAATACCGTTCCAACATTGGAGAATTGGCATTGCTGATCAGGGTCATATGGAAATTCTTATGCGCTTCTTCGAATGTGTCGGTATCAGCAGAACGTTTCATGCGGTGATGTGACAGAACAAGGCGTTCTTCCCAGTCTGGCGTGGCTAAGTTCACGGATTGACGCAAAGCCATATCTTCCAGCACAGTCCGCAATCTGAGGATTTCGTCAAAATTCGCCAGGCTCGCCGAAGCTGCACGAAACCCGCGTTGGTCTATCCGTTCAACCAACATATCTGAGGTCAAAAGACTAAGCGCTTCGCGGACGGGAGACGCGCCCGTATCCAGCAATTTGCGCAATTCCTCGATCTTGAGTTTCTTTCCGGCTGGCAAGGCTCCGGTAAGGATCATTTCACGCAACGATAGGTAGGCCGTGCGCGTGGCTGAGGTCTCTCTGCCGTTGGTATCGTCCATCAAATTCATGCCCACCTCCCCTAGGTCAGCGTGACACTGTTAGTAGACAGCCCAACAGCCAAATTCAACGATCCCTCGTTGATCATCCAGCGGCGCATTACAAAAGTACGCGCGCCTGATTTGTGCATTGGATCGGCCTCTGCCAGCGCACGGGCAGCTTCCAAGCTGTCGGCGCGATAGATGATCAAGCCCATACCTTGCATGTTGTCACCACTTTCGTCTGACATGGGACCAGCAAGAGCCAAAAGTCCCTTGCTTTCAAGCTCAGCTTGGTAAGCGAGGTGATCAGGCAACAACGCCTTTAAGTCCTGTGGTTCCTTATCGGGGGTAGACATCGCAACGTATAGCTCCAATGCCAAAGCTCCTCGCGATTTTGCGTCTGCTTTGTAGTCTGCCCATGCAACCATTTCTATTTCCCCAAGATTTAAAAATATCGATATTTATTGACTTGCGTCGATATTGTAGGCAGAAATTATCCAAACTGACAAGGAATATGCATATGAAATATCTGGTGGGCGAGACGGAGCATGGCGCTGCTGTGTTTGCTGTAACGGACGAAAAAGCCGTTAATCTTACAGCTTTAGACGCCGCCGTTGGTTCGGACCTGATGGCGTTGATCAATGATCCGGCGTTGGTAGAATCAGTTTCTGCGAAAATGAGCACTGTGCCGCATGTGCCTCTCGAATCGATTACACCCGCGTTGCCAGTTGCCAAGCCCGGCACGATCATCTGTCTTGGGCTGAACTACACCGACCATATCAAAGAGGGGGGATATGATATCCCGGAATATCCGGCCCTTTTCATGCGCGGAAAAAACTCGATTATGGCGGCCGGCGCGCCTTTGGTGCGCCCAACGTGTTCTGACAAGTTAGACTACGAAGCAGAATTGATGATCGTGGTCGGCAAAGGTGGCAGACACATTTCCGAAGCAGACGCGTTGGATCATGTTTTTGGTTACACTGTTTTCAACGACGGATCCGTGCGGGATTATCAACGCAAGACCCACCAATGGACACCAGGCAAAAATTTCGACAACACCGGAGCGGTCGGCCCTTACGTCGTCACTCCTGACGATTTGCCCGCAGGTGCTGCGGGCCTCAAGATCGAAAGCCGTGTAGGGTCCGAGATTTTGCAATCGTCGAACACGGGCAATATGATATGGTCTGTGGCGCAAACCATTGCGACGATCTCGGAATACACCACGTTAGAACCCGGTGATTTGATTGCAATGGGAACACCGCCCGGTGTGGGTCACGCCAAGAAACCAAACCCGCGTTGGTTGGTGCCAGGCGAAGTCGTCGATATCGAAATCGAAGGTATCGGTATTTGTTCCAACCCGATCGTCGACGAAAAAGATCGTATCGTGGTAGCAGCACAATGAATGCACCAACAGGCAAAGAACTAGATGAATTGCGTGCAAAAGCGCAGGAAGATCATCGCGCCCTGCGTGGCCGGATCAACCGTCTTTCGGATGATGCGATTGATCTGATCCTGCGGGATGCGCGGTCACATTATGCGTGGACGGATAAACCCATTCCGGACGGCATGTTGGAAGAAATCTACGACATAACGATCAACGGCGCGACGTCGATGAATACCCTGCCTGCGCGGTTCATCTTTGTGAAATCGCCAGAGGGCAAAGAACGTCTTGCCAAGTCGCTCAAGCCGCAGAACGTCGTAAAAATGATGGGTGCGCCGGTGACTGCAATTATCGCGCAGGACATGAATTTCTGGCACGAATTGCCTTTCCTCTTCCCGCATGAAGACCGGCGGCACATGTTTGATGGCAATGACGCCTATTGCGAAGACACCGCATATCGTAATGCGACCCTGCAAGGTGCCTATTTTATGATAGCGGCACGGGCTGTCGGGTTGGACGTTGGCGCGATGTCGGGTTTTTCAAACGCGATTGTGGATGAAGAATTCTTCAAAGGCACAAGCCTGAAATCTAACTTTCTGTGCAACATCGGATACGCGGACGAAACCGCGCTGTTCCAAAAACTGCCACGCTTTGCATTCGATAAAGCGTGCAGCGTGATCTAAGAGGACAAATACATGGCTGTGAAAATGAAAACCGTCGTAACGTATCGGGCAAAAGCTGAATGCCCGACGCATGCACGTACGGAAATTCCTGTGCGTGACTTGAACGTTGTGATTGACGAACCCACCGAACGCGGCGGGACAAACCTTGGCCCGACACCGACCGAAACGGCGATGACCGCTTTGATCGCGTGTACCAACGTGATCGGCCACAAAAACGCGAAACGCTTGGGCATCGATTTGGGTGAAATCTCGATTGATGCAGACTGCAAATTCGACCGGCGCGGTGTCCTCATGGAAGAAGAAATCGACGTTCCGTTTCCCGCGATCACGCTAACTGTGAATTGCACGACACCCGCCAGCCAAGCAGAGTTGGAACAGGTTGGGGTAGAAACCGCGAAATACTGTGCCATTGCCAAATTGTTCGAAGCAGCTGGTACGGACCTGACGGTGAATTGGGTGAAAGCAAACTAATATCACTTGGGCCGACGCGCCCACTTTTCTGGGAGGAAAAAGTACATGATGAATTGGACACGACGCGCTCTGCTAGGGGCTACACTTGCAACACTGACATCATTGCCCGCAGCGGCACAGGAAACCATTTCCGCAGTTGTCATTGATGGGTATCCTGATCGGGCACTATGGGTAAAGGAATTCACGAATTTCTTCATTCCCGAAGTTGATCGTCGGTTGGCCGAAAATGGCAATTTCGTCATGAACTGGCAGGAAAATTACGGTGGTTCTATCGTAAAACCCAAAGGGGTTCTTGAAGGTGTTGAACTGGGTCTTGGGGACATTGGAATTGTCACGACAATTTTCCATTCTTCGAAACTGCCAAGCCAAGCCCTGTCTGCTGTAACTCCGTTTGTATCCAGCGATGCACGGGCTGTTGCGCAGGCCGTCGACGAAATCGCACGTGAATTCCCTGCGATGCAGAACGAATTTGCGGCGCAGAACCAAGTGTATCTGGCAACCGGCGTTGTGCTGAACAGTTATCAGATGTTCTCAACCAAAGAAGTGAGCGCTGTTTCCGATTTGGAAGGCTTCAAAGTTGCGGGTGCGGGGATGAACCTGCGTTATTTGGAGGGGATCCAAGACGCGGCAGGCGTGCGTGGCGGTTTGACCGACTTTTACAACATGTTGCAAACCGGTTTGGTGGACGCAGGCATGTTGTGGCCCGAAGCGGCAGCAACCTTCAAAATTTCCGAAGTGGCACCCTATATGCTGCGCGCGGATCTTGGTGCTGTGAACTCGAAAACGATCACGGTGAACAAAGATTATTGGGACGGGCTTCCTGATGAAGTGAAAGAAGTCTTGCAAGCCGTCGCAGTTGACTATCGTGACCACCTTGCCGGCATCGCAATGGATCGCGCAGCAGCAGCAGAAGAAGCCTATGTCGCAGCAGGTGGGAAAATCATCGAAGTATCTGCAGAAGATCGCTTGGCCTGGGCTGCAGCGATGCCAAACATCGCACAAGAATGGGCCACCACCCTGAATGACAAAGGTGAGCCTGGGTCGGAAATGCTTGCGGCCTATCTTGGCAAACTCCAAGCCGCTGGTTTCGTCGGCGTTCGCGATTGGTCCAAGCAGTAAACACTGACCGACCCGAGAAAGGGCCAAGATAATGCTCAAGTCTGGAATGACCGGCCTCTCTCGGGTCGCCAATACACTTGCGATCGCGGCCAACGTTGCAGGGACATGTACTGTCTTAACGTTGGTGGTGATCCTGAATGTCGATGTGATCGCCCGGGGATTGTTCAACGCGCCACTTAAGGGGACTTACGAAATTGTCCAGCTGGCCGTCGTGTTCATCGTCTTCTTGCAACTGGCGGATGTGGTGCGCGCGGATCGGTTAACGCGATCGGACGGGTTTTTGAACCTGTTACACAGCCGCCGTCCGGGTCTGACCACCAATATACGACGCATCATAAACGCGTTTTCGGCAATCTTTATGGGCCTGATTGCATACATCATGTTCCCTGAGTTTATCAAAATGTGGGGGACACAAGATTTCTTCGGTGTCCCTGGTGTTTTCACGGTGCCATGGTGGCCGGTCAAATTGGTCATCGCATCCGGCAGCGCACTGGCATGCGTCGTCTTCGCGCTCAAGGTCATCACCGGGCAAGATCGCCCTCAATTGATCAGAATGCCCGAACATGATGCTCCTAAAAATTCCGACACAGGCGAACCAAAATAATGACCCCTATTGAAATCGGCCTGATCTCCGTCGTTGCGATCGTCTTTCTGATCTATTCGGGCGTTTATATCCCTATTGCTTTGGGCATGGTGTCGTTGATTTCGATCTGGATCATGCGCGACAATTTCACGTTGTCGCTGAACCTGTTGAAAATAGCTGTCGGCGATAGCGCGATGGTCTACAGTTTTGCCACCATACCTTTGTTCACCTTTATGGGGTTGATCGTCTCCAAGGCTGGGTTGGGGCGAGACATCTATGAGGTCATGACGATGCGGTTTCGCAAAGTTAAAGGCGGCATCGGGATGGCAACTGTAGGGGCGAACGCTGTGTTCGCAGCCGTAACAGGATCCTCTATCGCGTCAGCGTCCGTGTTCACCAAAGTGTCGGTGCCGCAAATGATTGCGCAGGATTACAACCCGCGTTTTGCCGTCGGCGTGGTCGCCGGATCTTCTGTTCTTGGTATGATCATTCCACCCTCGGCGATGTTGATCATCTACAGCTTCGTGGCCGAACAATCCGTCGGTGATATGTTCCTCGCTGGCGTTATCCCAGGGATCATATTGGCCATCGCCTATGTCGCTGCAATTTGGGCCATGGGACGTTACACGCCGAATTTCGTGGGCGGCCGCAAAGTCGAGGACACAGAATGGATGTCCAAAGGTGAAGTAGCTTCAAAAACTTTGCCCACTTTGGGTCTGATCACAATCGTTCTGGGCGGGATCTACACTGGATGGATGACCGCTGTTGAAGCGGGCGCGACAGGATCGCTTGTTGCACTGATCATCGCATTGACGCGCCGGTCCATTTCTTTGAAGGGCTTCTGGGAGGCATTGCTCGAAACAGGGCATATCACAGCAGCCATTCTGTTTCTGATCACAGCGGCGTCGATATACAGCCGAATGCTGGGTCTTGCCGGGTTGCCGAACCAACTTCAGGACTTGCTTGCTGGCAACTCAGCTTCTTTCTGGATGGTCATGCTTTTGTACATCTTGCTGATGATCTTTCTGGGCACAATTTTGGACACGGCGTCCATCATTCTGATTGTCGTGCCCTTGTTTTTACCCCTAGTCGAAGCGCTAGACATGTCACTGATTTGGTTTGGCATCATCACGGTTGTCGGCGCGGAAATTGGGCTCTTGACCCCACCTCTTGGGATATCCTGTTTCGTTATCAAATCGACGTTGAATGACGATAGCATCTCGCTAAAGGATGTGTTCATGGGAGCACTGCCATTCGCGTTTGTGATGCTGATCATTTTGCTCATTCTGATTCAATTCCCAATCCTAAGCCTTGCTCTCCTTTAAGGATATTCCCCCATGCGCAACGTGACGAAAAACAACATCACCGATGTTTTCAAAAGCTACATGAGCGACGACATGGATTCGCGCACACGCGAAATCATGAGCTCGCTTGTCCAGCACATGCATGACTTTGCCCGCGAGACAAATCTGACCCATGATGAATGGCGCAAAGGCATCGCATTTCTGGAAGGCTGTGCGGCAATCGAAACCGAAGACCGCCACGAATTTGTCCTTGCGTCGGACGTTCTGGGTGTCTCGTCTTTGATAGATATGCTGCATTCTTCGGACGACGCGACATCATCATCCGTGCTCGGCCCATTTCACGTATCCGGCGCACCGCCGTTGGCGTACGGGGGTGATATGAAGCGCGACTTTGGCGGCCCGGTTCTGTTGTCAGAAGGCGTTATTCGGGACACGGATGGGAATCCGATTGGAGGCGCTGAACTAGATATTTGGCAAACAGCACCCAATGGGCTGTACGCAAGCCAGGACGATAAACAGGACACGTTTTCGTTTCATGGACTCATGACAGTGGGTGACGATGGACGCTATGCGTTCACGACGGTCAAACCTGTCGAATACACCGTTCCGTCTGATGGGCCGGTGGGGGACATATTGCGCGCATGTGGTCGACACCCGTGGCGTCCATCGCATCTGCACTTCATCGTCAAAGCGCCGGGTTACCGCACATTGGTGACAGAGATTTTCCCCCAAGATGATCCGTATTTGGACCAGGACACGGTATTTGGGGTTCGCGATGATCTTGTCATGACATACCACGAAAAAGACGCCACAGAATTCCCGGATGGAATGGCATTGTCTGGTCAGGTCAATGACTCGTTCTTGGCGGTCGAATTTGATGTGATACTCGCAAAAGACTAACCTGCGCGATACTGCCCCAAGGCAGGGTCATAGCGAGGCAGAAAATTGCAAATCATGTGTTTGAACGGTTGGGGCGGCAAGCTGCATGATGCGCTGCTGCCCTACGTCGCCGCATCTGCGCCAGATATTCTGTGCTTGCAAGAAGTGGTGCACAGCCCGACGACCGATAAAGACTGGCTGACCTATCGCGATGGCGATCACGTCCTGCCGCAAAGGGCTAACTTTTTTAGGGATGTGTGTCGCGCATTGCCAGATCATGTGGCCGTGTTTTGTCCTGCGGCTCAAGGTGTTCTTTGGGATGATCAGATTTCGGTCCCTTCACAATTTGGGCTGGCAACCTTTGTTCACAAATCCATTCCAATCATCGAACAGGTGCAGGGGTTTGTGCATAAAGACTATTCGCCAGAGGGATATGGAGATCACCCACGTTCGCGCAACGCACATGGTGTTCGGGTCTATGATTATAAAAACAACCGACCTGTCTGTGTGACCCATATGCATGGGCTGCGTGATCTGAATGGCAAGATGGACACGCCAGAGCGCGCAATTCAGGCGAAACGGCTTCTTGATGTGTCGCGACGCATATCGCGGGCAGGGGATCTGTCTGTTGTTTGCGGTGATTTTAATATTGAGCCCGACAGTGAAACCCTGAAAATCCTCGCGCAAGCCGGACTAACTGAACTGGTGGCGCATTGGTGTTTCCCCAGCACGCGGAATTCATTTTACAAAAAGCCGGGGAAATTTGCAGACTATATGCTCGTCAGCGACAAAGACGCAGTTCATGATTTTAAAGTAATCTATGACCCCGAAGTGTCAGATCATTGTCCATTGGTGATCGACCTTTAGCAGTGCAACGGCGACGCTAAACAAAAAAGACCGGGCGCGAACGCCCGGCCAGTGGACCAACCTAAGGAGGAGGACCTTAGGCGTTGTGGAATTCGGGATAGGCTTCCATGCCCAGTTCCGCCATGTCGAGACCATTGATTTCGGCTTCTTCATCGACGCGTAAGCCCATGATTGCCTTGAGCACCAGCCAGACGACTGCCGAAGCGACGATTGTGAAGACGCCGACAACAACGATGCCATAAATCTGAGCGCCAATAGTCGCGTCTGAGTTCGTCAGAACAACGGCAAGTGTGCCCCAGATACCTGCAAACAGGTGAACCGGAATTGCGCCAACAACATCGTCGATCTTCATGCGGTCAAGCATTGGGACAGCGAATACAACGATCACACCGCCAACAGCACCAATAATGGTCGCTATGCCCAAAGAAGGGGTCAAAGGCTCAGCTGTGATTGAAACCAGACCTGCAAGTGCGCCATTCAAAACCATCGTAAGGTCAGGTTTCTTGTAGAGAACTTGCGTCAGGATCAGCGCTGCAACAGCACCACCTGCGGCGGCTGTGTTTGTGTTCGCAAAGATGCGTGCCACGTCAGCGACGTCACCGACTGTCCCCATTGCCAACTGCGATCCACCGTTAAAGCCAAACCAACCCAGCCACAGGATGAATGTGCCCAAAGTTGCCAAAGCAAGGTTGGAACCCGGCATTGGGATTGTTTTGCCGTCTTTGTATTTGCCGATGCGTGGCCCAAGGATGAACGCGCCAACCAGAGCAGCCCAACCACCAACAGAGTGCACAACAGTTGAACCGGCAAAATCCAGAAATCCTGCAGTGTCCAAGAAACCGCCGCCCCATTTCCAGGATGCTTGTAGTGGATAGATGATGGACGTCAGAATGATAACGAAGAACAGGAACGGCCACAGTTTAACACGCTCGGCCATCGTACCCGAAACGATGGAAGCTGTCGTGGCACAGAACATCAGTTGGAAGAAGAAATCTGAAGCAGTTGCCGCGTATGTGTAATCATCGGCGTTTTCTGCGGATACTCCGACGGCCTCCATGACACCCGGTCCCCAAACACCGGACAGGACGCCTTCCATCATCCAAGTACCAAGTGGGTACATCAGATTATAGCCGATCAAATAGTAAAAGATGGCGGCGAAGGAAAAGAGCGCGATGTTCTTAGTTAGCTGCATTGCAACGTTCTTGGAACGAACAAGACCCGCTTCGAGCATTGCAAAGCCGGCTGCCATCCAAAAGACGAGGAAGCCACCGATCAAAAACAGAAGGCTGTTGTAAATAAAGACGGAGTCCGTCGAGGCATTAACCCCTGGGGTTGGTCCGTCCTGAGCAAGACCAAGGCTTGGCAAAGCAACCAGTGCCAAAGCCGGAGCAAGCGTTTTAGTGAGTTTCATTTGTCCGTTTCCTTTGGAACAATCGCGTTAAAGCGCGTCTTCGTTGGTTTCGCCGGTGCGTACCCGCACAGCTTGTTCGATATCCAAAACAAAGATCTTCCCATCGCCGATTTTGCCCGTTTGAGCTGTCTTGGTGATGGTTTCGACGATCTGATCAGCCATGCTTGCTGCGACCGCGATTTCGATTTTTACTTTGGGTACAAAATTCACGGCGTATTCAGCGCCGCGATAAATTTCTGTGTGACCTGATTGTGAGCCAAAGCCCTTGATCTCGGTCACCATCATTCCGCGTATACCTGCTTCGGTCAGCGCCTCGCGCACCTCTTCAAGCTTAAACGGTTTGATCGTTGCTATGATCAATTTCACCACATGTCCCCTTTTTTAGCAGACCCGAAGCCCACCCACATTGTGGTCCGTAAAAGAGGGTAGTGAACGCCTAAGGCAAAGGCATTACGCCAGATTCAGGGCTCAGTTTGGCGTCACCTAGTTTAAAAAATAGGCAAATATCGCGCCTAGTTTAAAAAATAGGCAAATTATATATGGATGAATGGTGAAACGAAGGTGTGCGTTTCTCTGTTCGAACCACTATATAAGTAAAAAAACAGGCAGACAGCAGATGTCATGAGTGATTCACGCAAGAAAAAGCGACCTTTGGTTGCCGATCGTCGGTACACAACGAAAAAAGCGGCAAAACCCGCTCCTAAACGGAAAACGACTCGCAAAAAGACAAAGCGACGCCCAGTCCGGAAGTCGAACATCTTTGTGCGCGCTTGGCGTTTCCTTTGGAGTTTGGTCTGGGGTGCAACATGGCGCGTTAGCGCGTTCGCGATGGTGTTCTTGGCCTTGGCCGTTGGCTATTTTTGGACAACGTTGCCTGCAGTCGATGAACTGTTGGATGGGCGTGCGCGTGGATCGGTGACGTTGCTGGATCGCGACGGGGCCGTTTTTGCATGGCGCGGCGATCAGTTTGGCGGCGTTGTAACGGCGGAAAACGTTTCAAAGCATCTTAGAAACGCAGTGGTCGCAACTGAAGACAAGAGGTTTTATCGGCATTTCGGTATCAGCCCTCGTGGCGTAGCAAGCGCTGTTCGGATCAATCTTCGAGAAGGGCGCGGACCGTTACAGGGGCATGGTGGGTCTACTATCACGCAACAAACGGCGAAACTGCTATGCCTTGGCCGCGAATTTGACCCACAAGAATGGGAAGACGAAGCAGAGTATTTATCGGATTGTCGCCGGGGCTCATTGCAGAGAAAAGCGCATGAAGCGCTGTATGCTCTGGCCATGGAGGTCAAGTATTCCAAGAACGAAATTCTTTCGATCTATATGAACCGGGCTTATTTTGGTGGCGGTGCGTATGGTGTAGAAGCAGCCGCGCGGCGGTATTTCGGCAAACCAGCAGCCGAAACAAACGCAGCCGAAGGCGCGATGCTTGCGGGACTTTTGACTGCTCCGTCTGTTCTGTCTCCTACAGCTAATCTTGAACGGTCTCAGAACCGGGCGGCAACCGTTTTGCGGTTGATGAATGACCAAGGTCACCTGAGCGACGCAGAGCGTGCAGAAGCGATGAAAAACCCGGCTAGGTTAAGCCAAGCTGCGGCAGCACGCGCGGGTGGATATTATGCCGATTGGGTCATGTCGTCTGGCCCGGAATTCTTTACGCGGGACACAACAGAAGATGTTGTGATCCGAACGACATTTGACCAACGCATTCAAACGGCAGCCGAAGAGGCTGTGCGCGAAGTGTTCGCAAATAAAGTGAGCGAGGGGTCCAAAGCGCAAACGGCCGTCGTCGTAATGAGCGCAGATGGCGCCGTGCGTGCGATGGTCGGTGGACGCGAAACCAAAGTGGCCGGCGCGTTTAACAGAGCCACTCAGGCAAAGCGTCAAACAGGTTCGGCGTTCAAACCGTTTGTTTATGCCACTGCATTGGACTTGGGAAGCTCGCCTTACGATATCGCGGATGACGCTCCGTACTGTATAAACATTCCGGGGTCAGGCAAATGGTGTCCAAAGAACTATAATAACAAGTTCGGGGGTCCGGTGTCTCTTGTTTATGCACTTGAACAGTCCTTGAATATCCCGGCGGTCAAAGTCAGCGAGAGGGTTGGCCGTGATTTGGTCCGCCAAGTGGCCAGTCAATTTGGGTTAAAAAGCGAACTTGCGGCCGGACCCGCGCTTGCTTTGGGGGCGTCAGAAAGCACACTGACAACTATGACCGCAGCTTATGCTGGGATCTTGAACGGGGGGTCATCCGTTACACCATATGGCTTAGTGGAACTGCGTTTGCGTGGTGACGACGAATCCCTGATGGACACAAGCGGCGGTATTGGTGAACGGGTCATCAGAAACCAAGCGGCAGGTGAATTGATCTGGATGATGGAAAAAGTCGTCAGTCAAGGCACCGGTGCGCGCGCCAAATTTGGTGACCGTCAAATCGCAGGAAAGACCGGAACAACGCAAGCAGCCCGCGACGCGTGGTTTATCGGCTTCACAGCCGATTACGTTGCTGGTGTTTGGATGGGGTATGACGACAACACCCCGTTAAGGGGGGTAACAGGTGGTGGGTTGCCCGCAGACATCTGGAAAGAAACCATGATGCGTGTTCACGAAGGAATGCCCAACACGCCTTTGCCCATGATCGTACCAGCCCAACCGCAAAGGGCACCTGAAATCGTGCGCCAAGAATCGCGCCAACAACCAAATCAGCAGCCACGTCGACAGGCGCGTCCAGAGGGTGCCATTGAAAGGGTATTGCGTGGAATTTTTGGCGGTGGAGCAAGCCAAGGCAACGGGCCACCGCGCAAAAGCAGTAGCGATGACCGTTAACACATACCAATTTGACCGGTTTCAGCTTTGTTTTTTGAGATCCGCGATCATCTTGTCGATGCTACCGCCGTTGCGATCCAAAAGCGCACCTACCTCTGTGCGCTCGGTAAGCAACAAATTGATGCCCTCAATGAACATATTAAAGAACAGGTCTTTGCCGGTTCGGTCAGAGACATGAAACGTCACTTCAAAGGGGGATTGCCCTCGAAGAAAGGCTGTCGTTGAGACTTCGTACCAGTTTTTGACCGCTTTGACGTTCTTTATCTCAAGCCGACCGCCAATGAATTCGCGGAATCGGCGTCCATATTTGCGAGAGATATACCCTTGGAAGGCTTTCGAAAAACTCTTCTTTTGCGAGGACGACGCGCGCCGCCCATCCACACCCATTGCATAAGCGGAGATGTATGATGTGTCGCTGTATCGCGCAAAAATGCGTTCGAAATCGCGGAACATCGCGTTTTCAGATTTACCAGATGCAATCACACCGTTGATGTCTTCAACAAGATCGGTGACGAGGCCCCGGGCACCGGATTCTGTCAACGCGAACGCTGGAACCGCAGGAAGCGTAAGCCCTGCGCAAATGGATGTAGTCAAAAAGTTGCGGCGAAACATCATTTAGAAACCTTCCGTATCAAGCGCAAACGGGTCGATCTCGGATGCTGCATCTTCCTGCCCCAGCTCAAAACGCCGGTTCTGCAAGTAGATCAAACGAGCTTGCGCGTAGCTATCTGCACTTTCATATAGTATGCCATCGATCGTATCCGCAAAACGCCCTCGATCACCAATGCGCGATGCGCCGCCGGCCAACGGGCTATAATACTGCTCTGGACTGTCCAAAATATAGCTCAATGGGTTCGTGAACAAGTCGACAACCATCCCGGCGGTATCCCGCTGAGTTGACGGGCCAGCAATCGGTAATTCCAAATATGTTCCTTCGTCGACACCCCAGACGTGAAGGGTTTCGCCGAAATCAGTGTCGACTTCGGAAACACCAAATTCTGATGCTGCATCAAACAACCCGCCAAGCCCAAGGACAGTATTGATCACAAATCGACTTGTCGAAATGCCGACGTTCTTCAATTTTCCTTGAAGCAAATTGTTGACCACATTGGATGGTTCACCCAAGTTCGAGGCGAAATTGCTCACGCTGTCTTCGACTTCGTCAGGCAAAACGCTCGTATAACCTTGTCCAGCGGGTCTCACGATTGCACGATCTAACTTGCGATTAAAAGCGTGAACGCCGCGATTTTGCCGTTCATAAGGATCATGGATTCCGGTTGCAGCAGATGAAACGTCGCGTTGTGGTGAACATGCACCCAACAATATCAGCGCAATGACGCCGACAGTCATCCGATTTGCGTGTTTCAAAAGAGGCAATGGTAATCTCCGACGAATATGGTATTGGGCTAATTAATCTTTACCGTTACTTTGCCCAGATGCGACAGTACGGAATTCACGTCCTGTGGCATGAACGCGACACGGCGTTGAACACTAGATCAATTCTTGGTCAATAGCGGACCCGAGACGGACTTTAAAGGTACTAATGCAAGACAAAATCATGAAACAGGGCCGGGCCGAACTACGAGCTGCGCGTGCCGAAAGTCGAAGCCTATATTGGGTCGTCGGACTATTTAGTATGTTTGCGAACATGTTGATGCTGACCGGACCGCTTTACATGCTTCAGGTTTACGATCGGGTTCTAGGCTCTCGATCCGAGGAAACGTTGATTGCTTTATCGCTCTTGGTTGTCTTTCTCTACGGAGTGATGGGGCTGCTGGATTATACGCGTGGCCGCATAATGGCGCGTGTCGGTGCGCGGTTTCAGGCGAAATTGGACCGGCGCGTGTTTGACGCCGTCATTCGCAAGTCCGCTGTCGCGCCTGATCTGCAAACGCAATCTGGCCTTGCTGATCTCGAATCTGTTCAACGTTTGATGACGTCACCTGTCTTGATGGCATTTTTCGATTTGCCATGGACGCCGATCTTCTTTGCCGGGATCTTTCTGTTCCATCCACTGCTCGGCTGGACTGCTCTGGCGGGTGGCTTGGTGTTGGTTCTCATCACGGTTTTGAACCAATGGCTGTCGCGCCGTCCACAATCGGACGCCGGAATGGCCAGTCAACGCGCCGGTGCGATGGCTGATCAAATTCGGATCGAAGCAGAGATGGTTCAGGCCATGGGAATGCGCGACAACGCGTTTTCGCGCTGGCAAGAAACCCGAATGGAAGCGCTTCAGGGCCAAATCCGTGCAACAGATGTTGGCGGCGGCTTTACATCCATGACCAAAACGCTTCGTTTGTTCCTGCAAAGTGCGATGTTGGGTCTTGGTGCTTATCTTGTTTTGCAAAATGAGATGACGCCTGGTGCAATGATTGCCGGTTCTATCCTTTTGGGGCGCGCGCTCGCGCCTGTCGAAATGATGCTGAACCAATGGCCAGCGGTTCAGCGTGCAATGAAAGGTTGGGAAGTCCTGGCAGAACTGCTTGGGACGGTTTCCCCAGAAGCGCCGAAAACAGCGTTGCCCAAACCAAAAGCACGACTGATCGCAAAAGCGCTTACAGTTATTCCGCCTGGTGAAAAACAAGCGTCTTTGCGTAATCTGAATTTTGAACTCAGGCCTGGACAGGCACTGGGGATCATCGGACCCTCGGGCGCGGGCAAGTCGACTTTGGCGCGTGCTTTGACAGGTGTGTGGCGGCCAGCTGGCGGGTCTATTCGGTTGGATTCAGCAGCGCTGGATCAATACGAACCTCATATCTTAGGCCAGCACGTCGGTTATTTGCCGCAACGTGTGCAGTTGTTTGATGGCACAATTGCAGAGAACATCGCGCGATTGACACCACAACCGGATGACGCCGCAGTTGTTGCTGCTGCGAAAAAAGCCGACGCGCATGAAATGATTTTGGAGCTGCCGCAAGGGTACGATACCCGTGTTCAATCGGGGCTTCACAGATTGTCTGGCGGTCAAATCCAGCGCATTGGCCTTGCACGCGCCTTGTACAACGATCCCGTATTGGTCGTTTTGGATGAACCGAACTCAAATCTCGACAATGAAGGGACGTTGGCGCTGAACACATCGATCCGCGCCATGAAGGAAATGGGGCATTCGATCATGATCATGGCTCACAGACCCGCAGCGATACAAGAATGTGATACCTTGTTGATGCTTGAAAATGGTATGAGAGCGGCCTTTGGTCCGAAAGAAGAAGTTCTAAAAGCGATGGTTAAAAATCACCAGCAAATCAAGCAGTCGCCAGCTGCTGCCGGAGGAGTGACATGAGTCAAAACAACTGGAGCGCAAAAGCGCCGGTCATCATTGGAATGATTGGTCTTGTCGTATTTTTTGGTGGGTTCATCGCGTGGGGCGTCATCACGCAAATCTCGGGTGCAATCATCGCGTCTGGCCGAATCGAAGTGGATCAAAATCGACAGATCGTGCAGCATCCAACCGGTGGTGTGGTTTCCGACATCCGTGTCCAAGAAGGTGATGTCGTCATAGCTGGCGATGTCTTGATCGAATTGGATAAAACGCAATTGGTGTCTCAATTGGCTATTGTCGAAGGACAATTGTATGAATTGATGGCGCGTCGCGGTCGTTTGGAAGCCGAGCGCGATGGGGCGGACGAGCTTGAATTCGAAGATGAATTGCTGACTGGGGCTCAACAAAACCCTGACATTGATGAATTGGTCAACGGTCAAAGCAATTTGTTCTTTGCGCGTCGCGAAACCAGTGCACGCGAAAAGGAACAAATGGGGCAGCGGCGTATCCAGATCACCAATCAGATCGAAGGCATCGACGCCCAAGATGTCTCTTTGCAGGAACAGCTGTCCCTGATCCAACAAGAGCTGACCAGCCAACAATCATTGCTGGACCGTGGTCTTGCCCCAGCGGGCACTGTTTTGGCGCTACAACGTCAATCTGCTTCTCTAGGGGGTCAGTTGGGCGAACTCGCGGCGTCAAAAGCGCAAGCACAAGAACGTATTACTGAGCTTGAAATTCAAGAATTGTCCATGACTACTCAGCGCCGTGAAGAAGCAATCACAACCTTGCGGGATTTGCGGTATCGCGAGCTGGAGTTTGTAGAACAGCGGTCTTCGTTGATTGCAGATATCGAACGTCAGTTGATCCGCGCACCTGTATCAGGGATCGTTTATGGCCTGCGGGTGCAGACAATGCGATCTGTTATTCGCGGGGCCGATCCGGTTTTGTATCTTGTTCCGCAAGACCGTCCATTGGTAATTGCCGCACGTGTTGACCCCATTCACATCGACCAGATCGTGACAGGGCAGGCCGTGAACCTTCGCTTTTCGGCGTTGGATCAACGCACGACCCCCGAACTTGAAGGCAAGGTCACATTGGTGTCGGCGGATGCGTTTGAAGATGAACAAGTTGGCGTCAGCTACTACCGAGCCGAGATTATTTTGAATCCTGGCGAAGTGGAAAAGCTGACCAACGGTCAAATCCTAATTCCCGGAATGCCGGTTGAGGCGTTCATTCGAACAGCTGATCGGTCCCCTCTGGGGTATCTGATCAAGCCTTTGGCTGATTACTTTAATCGCGCCTTCCGCGAAAGCTGATGAAAAAGTGCTGGGCGGCCTCTGGTCGCCTGCAAACTTTCGGTCTAGCGTTCGGGAAATCGTTTTGAAAAGGAATAGCCCATGAGCATCGAAGCCCGTCTGTCAGAGCTTGGTGTCACGCTCCCTGATGCACCTGCACCTGCCGCGAACTATGTACCCTTTGTTCAAACCGGCGACATTGTTTATGTGTCTGGCCAAGTGAGCATGGACGCAGATGGCTTTATCAAAGGCAAGCTTGGGGACAACATGGAAACCGACGCAGGCGCTGACGCTGCGCGCACCTGTGCAATTGGTCTGTTAGCGCAAGTAAAGGCGGCCTGTGGTGGTGATATCGAACGCCTTGTTCGCGTTGTTAAGCTGACCGGATTCGTCAATTCGACAGCAGATTTCGGCGACCAGCCAAAGGTCATCAATGGGGCATCGGATTTCCTGGTTGAAGCGTTGGGTGATCGGGGCCGTCATGCGCGGTCGGCTGTGTCTGCGGCATCGCTGCCCTTCGGTGTCGCCGTAGAGATCGAAGGCATTTTCCAGATCAAATGAAACAAAATCTGCCCAAATCGTTTCTGAACGCACCATTGGCGCATCGCGCCTTGCACGATGTTACGGATGGTCGGCCTGAAAACAGCCGCGCCGCGATCCAAGCCGCCATTGATCATGGGTACGGTATCGAAATTGATGTGCAACTAAGCTCGGACAACAAGGCGATGGTCTTTCACGACTTTGCGCTGGACCGTTTGGCCGAAGCGACTGGACCGATTAAGGAACGCAGCGCGGCTGACTTAAACGCGGTGCGTTTGATTGGGGGATCCGAAGGTATTCCAACGCTGCCCGAAGTTTTGGAAATCGTTGGCGGGCGCGTGCCTTTGTTGATTGAAATAAAAGACCAAGACGGGGCTATGGGGTCGTCTGTTGGGCCTTTGGAAGATGCTGTAGCTGCTGCGCTGAATGGATATGTCGGACCGATTGGGGTGATGTCCTTCAATCCACATTCGATTGCACATTTTGCGAAACACGCGCCGCAATGGCCGCGTGGATTGACCACCAGTGCCTTTGATCCAACAAGTTGGCCGTTGCCGGAAGACACATGCACCCATCTTCGGATGATCTCTGATTATGATCGAGTTGGTGCTACATTTATCAGTCACGAGGCCGCCGACTTGGACAGTGACCGCGTACGTGATTTGAAGGCCGAAGGTGCAAACGTGCTGTGTTGGACGATTAAATCACCGGCCGAAGAGGCGAAGGCGCGGGCAGTTGCCCAAAATGTGACTTTTGAAGGCTATCTTCCGTCTGTTTCCGCTTGATCAACATGGTTCTGGACACAGATAATCTGATGTGAGCGAACAAAACCCAAATATGTCCCAGCAAGAGGTAGAAATTCGTATCCTACCGAGTCTGGATGCGATTTCGCAGGCGGATTGGGACGCATGTGCCTGTCCTGAGGCTGCAGATGGTGGGCCGCCGATTGATCCATTCACCACGTTCCGTTTTCTAAAAGCCTTGGAAGACAGTGGATCAGTAGGGCCGGGCACAGGCTGGCAACCGCAATATCTACAAGCGACGGTTGGCGGCGTTACGATAGCCGTGGCGCCGATGTACGCCAAAAGCCACAGCCAAGGCGAATACATCTTTGATCACAACTGGGCCCATGCGTTCGAACATGCCGGTGGGCGGTATTATCCAAAGCTGCAATTGGCGGTGCCATTTACACCGGCCACTGGGCGGCGGTTTTTGGTGCATCCGGATTTCGTTGAACTGGGGACACAAGCGCTTATTCAGGGTGCGGTTCAATTGGCCGAAAACAATCGGATCAGTTCGCTGCATATTACGTTCTGCACCGAAGAAGAACGCGATTTGGGCGAACGGATCGGTCTTTTAGGGCGAACAACACAGCAATTCCATTGGGAAAACGCAGGGTATGAATCCTTTGACGGGTTTTTGGAAACACTGTCCAGCCGCAAGCGAAAGAACATCCGCAAAGAGCGCAGACAAGCGCAGGAATTCGGCGGGGTCATCCGGACTTATTCAGGTGAAGATCTGCAACCCGAACACTGGGATGCCTTCTGGCAGTTTTATCAGGACACGGGTGCGCGCAAATGGGGATCACCTTATCTAACACGCGAATTCTTCGATATTGCCCAAGACAGATTGTGTGACGATATCGTTTTGGTTTTTGCAGAACGTGAGGGGCGGCCCGTTGCGGGGGCCTTGAACTTTGTCGGGCGGGAAACGTTGTTCGGGCGGTATTGGGGATGCACTGAACATCACCCATGTTTGCATTTCGAACTGTGTTACTATCAAGCTATCGACATAGCGATCGAACGGGGTTTGAACCGTGTCGAGGCGGGTGCGCAGGGCGAACATAAGCTTGCGCGTGGGTATTTGCCAACGCAAACACATTCACTGCATTGGGTGAACGACGACGGCTTTTCCGACGCAATTGCCAAATACCTGCAGGCAGAACGCCGCGCGATTGAAGAAGAAATCGAAATCTTGACCGATTACGGACCGTTCAAGAAAATTCAGATAGAGGAGCAGCAATGACCGATAAATTGTCCATTGAGTTGCGCGAGGCTGCTTTGGCCCCCCTTATTGATGCGGGATGGACCATGGCCGATGACCGCGACGCGCTGCAAAAAACATTCGTTTTTGATAATTTTGTGGCTGCGTTTGGATGGATGACGCAATCGGCCATTTGGGCTGAAAAATGGAACCACCATCCAGAATGGGACAATGTCTATAAGACTGTGAATGTGACACTGACCACCCACGACGCGGGTGGTCTGTCTGATTTGGATGTGAAGCTTGCCAAAAAGATGGACAAGCTTGCCGAGGGATCAGCCCATTGAATCCAGCAATCCTTCGCCTGCAGATGTTTCGCACGCGCTAGGGACGTCTTCTTGGTTCAGATGCGTCACTTTTCCATCCGAAATAAGCATGGCATACCGCTTCGAACGGGCCATCAGCCCTGCTGGTGGGGCATCAAAGTTCATACCAATTGCCGTTGTAAACGCGCTTTCTGGATCAGACAGCATTGTGATCCCCGCATCTGACGCGCCTGTGGCTTCGCCCCACGCTTTCATGACAAAGGGGTCGTTGACCGAAACGCAAATGATTTCATCCACGCCTTTTGCCGCAAATTGATCCTTTGTTCGGATAAAGCTGGGCACATGGGCCGAGTGGCACGTGGGCGTAAAAGCACCCGGAACGGCAAACACAACCACGGTGCGTCCGGCAGTCTTGCTGGACAATGGCACTGCTTCTGGGCCTTCGGCTCCAAGTTGGATCAGCGTTGCTTCGGGAAGAGAGTCACCAGTTGAGACAGCCATCGAAGTTCCTTTCTTTGAATTGCGTCCTGTCAGGAGTGCGATATAGGCTGCTAAGGTGCAAGGGCGAGAGGCGATGTTGATGTCAAATATCATTGTAATTGGAGCAGGGCAGGCCGGTGCGTCTTGTGTCGCTAAACTCAGAGGGCTTGGTTTTGACGGTTCTGTCACCTTGGTTGGTGCTGAATCGCAACCGCCTTATCAACGCCCGCCACTGTCCAAGGCCTATTTGTTAGGGGATATGGCGCTAGAGCGGCTATTCCTGCGTCCTGAAAGCTATTACGCTGATCAAAACATCGATCTTCGACTAGGGCAGCGTGTGTCAAACATCGACACCGGTAAACAAACGGTTTCGATAGACGGCGAGACCATGCGATATGACGAATTGGTGATGACCACCGGTTCCAAACCGCATCGTTTGCCCGCATCAATTGGTGGCGACCTTGATCGTGTCTTTACGGTGCGGGATTTGCAAGATGTGGACGCGATGGCCCCGTTGTTTCAAGACAGCGCACGCGTTTTGATCGTTGGAGGCGGTTACATCGGATTAGAAGCCGCCGCCGTCGCGGCCAAACGCGGATTGAATGTAACGCTTGTGGAAATGGCGGATCGTATCCTGCAGCGTGTCGCGGCCGCCGAAACCAGCACTTATTTTCGCGAACTTCACCAAGCGCATGGTGTCGATATTCGCGAGGGTGTTGGACTGTCTAAATTGACCGGTGAAGGTACGGTTTCCGGTGCCGTTCTAAGCGACGGGTCGGAACTGGTCGTAGATTTTGTGGTGGTCGGGGTCGGGATCGCACCTGACGTGCAGTTGGCTGACGATGCAGGCATCACCTTGGATAATGGAATTCAGACAGACGAACAGGGCCGAACATCTGCGCCACATGTTTGGGCCGCTGGCGATTGCGCCTCTTTTCCCTATCGAGGGTCGCGGATCCGCCTAGAATCGGTTCCCAATGCGATTGATCAGGCTGAAATCGTTGCTGAAAACATCATGGGCGCCGGGAAAACCTATATTGCCAAGCCGTGGTTCTGGTCAGACCAATACGACGTAAAATTGCAAATTGCGGGTCTGAATACAGGTTATGACCGCGTGGTCACGCGGCAATCCGAAACCAGTGTGTCCTTCTGGTATTATTCGGGGGAAACGCTATTGGCTGTGGATGCCGCAAATGACCCGCGTGGATATATGGTGGGAAAACGATTGATCGAAATGGGTAAACCCGCACCATCAGATATCATCGCTGATGCGTCTGTGGATCTAAAGGCCTTGTTGCGCGGGTGAGGATTATCGCAGGCGAATGGCGTGGTCGGCGTTTAACACCGGTCGGCAAGGGGGACGCAGGTGCACATCTGCGCCCGACGCCAGACCGTGTGCGCGAAAGCCTGTTTTCCGCCCTAAGTGCGCGCAGTGCATTGTCGGGCGCGCGTGTGTTGGACCTGTTTGCAGGCACGGGCGCTTTGGGGTTTGAGGCGGTCAGCCGAGGCGCAGATTGTGCGGTTTTCATTGAAAACGGGCGCGTTGGACAAAAGCTGGTTGCCAGTAACATCAGCCTGTTGAATGCGCAGGATCGGTGCCACTTGGTCAAAAAAGACGCAACCCGCCTGGGGCCATGTGCAGTCGATCCTTTCGATCTGGTGTTTCTTGATCCACCTTACGGTAAAAACCTTGGCGCATTGGCCATAACGTCGGCCTTGGACTCCGGATGGATCAGCGCGGACAGTTTGATCGTTTGGGAAGAAGAAGCGCCAATGGCACCGCCAGAGGGTTTCAGATCAGTGGATCAGCGTCGCTATGGCACGACGCATATCACGCTTTTGGCACCCAATCAGTCCTGAGTGAATGTCGGGTGGAACAGGTTCTTTTCGCTTAGCGTGAAAATCTCAAACCCATCCGCGGTGACACCAACGGAATGTTCGAACTGCGCTGACAAGGATTTGTCCCGCGTCACGGCAGTCCAATCATCAGCCAGCGTTTTTGTTTCGGGCCTGCCAAGATTGACCATCGGTTCAATCGTAAAGAACATGCCTTCTTCAAGAATAGCGCCTGTGCCTGGCCGTCCGTAATGCAAAACATTGGGCGGTGCATGAAACACGCGGCCCAATCCATGACCGCAAAAATCACGCACGACACTCATGCGATGACCTTCAACGAAGGATTGGATTGCATGCCCGATATCGCCAAATGTGTTGCCCGGTTTAACAGCCTCGATCCCAACCATCAGCGCGTCATGCGTGATTTGGATCAGACGTTCCGCTTTGCGAGGCAGTTTTCCCGCCACATACATGCGCGACGTGTCGCCAAACCATCCATCGACAATGACCGTTACGTCGATGTTCAGAATGTCACCATCCTTTAACACCTTGTCGCCCGGGATGCCGTGACACACCACATGGTTCACCGAAATGCACGAGGCGTGTTTATATCCTTTGTACCCAATGGTTGCCGATGTCGCCTTTGCATCATTGACCATCTGCGTGATGATCTCGTCGATGCGACCAGTGGTTTGGCCCGGGAAAACATGTTCCGGCATACAGTCAAGAATATGCGCGGCCAACGCGCCCGCGACTTGCATTCCAGCAAAGTCGGCTTCGTCATAGATGCGGATACCGTCCTTTGTCAGACGGCCACGTGCTTCTTGTTCCACTGTCATGTTCCCAATTTGGATCGCAAAGATATTACGCGAGCTTGTCACTGACGACCAGTGAGGTCACTCGACTTTTCGCAAAGGTTGCCCAGCTCGGACGCCTTCGGGGCTTATTTCTGTTCCAAGCACCAAGGTTTCAACCCCTGCTGCACACGCGCTATCATATGCCGCAGCATAAACGGGGTCTATATCGCGTGCCAGATCGAAACGATCTGCGTCTGTGCGTTGCACCAAATACAGCATGATGGCGCGATGACCGAGGCGCACCATGTTTTCCAGTTCGACCAGATGTTTGGCACCTCGCGCGGTTACGCTGTCGGGAAACTCGGCAAGGCCGGGTTGGCGCGACAACGTCGCGGATTTGACTTCGACATAGGCATCTGGGCGACCTTCTGTTGATAACAAGAAGTCGATGCGCGAATTTTCACCGTATTTCACTTCGGCCCGCACGTGGTCATATTCGGCAAGAGCGGCAACTTGTCTGTTTTGAAGGGCTGTGCGCAACGCACGGTTTGGCACCGAAGTATCAACACCCGTAAAATGACCATTGGCGTGTTCGACCAACCGCCAGCCAAATTTCAGCTTTTTCTTTGGATCGTCATTCGGTTCCAGCCAAATGCGCATTCCCGGCTCAGCCAATCCCATCATCGAACCCGGATTGGCGCAATGTGCGGTAATTTCCCGACCATCTTCCAAACGGCAATCTGCGAGAAAGCGTTTATAACGTTTGATTAACGTGGCGGGGACAAGTTCGGTTTGAAAGCGCATGGTCACGGGCCTATACCGGAGCGGAACAAGGCTCAAGGAGCGGATATGGTAAATCCAACTGCGGCAATGCTGGTGATTGGCGATGAAATTCTGTCGGGGCGGACGCGGGATGCAAATATGCATTACCTTGCTGGCCAATTGACCGAACGCGGCATTGACCTGCGTGAAGTGCGCGTTGTCAGCGATAATTCCGATGACATAATCGATGCGGTGCTTGCGTTGTCCAAACGTCATGACCACGTGTTCAGCAGTGGCGGCATCGGACCGACACATGATGATATAACGGCCGATTGCATGGCGCGCGCTTTTGGACAAAGTATAGACGTTCGCGCAGATGCCCGCGCGCTCCTTGTTGCGCATTACGAACGCTCAGGCCTTGAGCTGAACGACGCGCGATTGCGCATGGCACGGATACCGGACAACGCGGCGTTGATTGATAATCCGGTCAGTACTGCGCCCGGGTTTACCATTGAAAATGTGCACGTCATGGCCGGCGTTCCAAGCGTCTTTCAAGCCATGGTGGCAAGCGTTCTGCCGCAATTGACGGGTGGTGCTCCGCTGTTGTCTGAAAGTGTGCGTGTCGATCGCGGAGAAGGGGACATTGCAGAACCGCTGGGACAATTGGCAGAAACGTACCCTGACCTGTCGTTTGGGTCTTACCCGTTTCAACATAACGGCAAATATGGATCGAACATCGTCATCCGTGGTGCCGATGCCGCGCGCTTGTCCGAGGCATGTGTCGCGCTGCGAGCTGTGTTTTCGTGACATCGCCATCGGCAGAGACCCTTTACAATGTCTGCGAAGCCACATGGCCGCCAGCGAAGACATTGCGCACCAATGGGTTTGTTTTTCGCGATGGCGCGGGGGGCGGCAAAAGGGTGTCTGCGACCACGGTTGATCATGTTCCAAACGATACAGAAATTGTAGATGCCGAAGCACGCATGCGCGCATTGGAGCAGCCTGCACTGTTCATGGTCCGCGAAGGTGAAAACGCGTTGGACGCAAAGCTGAACGACGCAGGTTACGTTGTGATCGACCCTGTACAATTATATGCGGCACCTGTTGAGCTTTTGACATCGCAAGCCATTCCCCCGGTAACGGCGTTTTCCATCTGGGAACCTTTGGCGATCATGACTGAAATTTGGGCTGAGGGTGGAATTGGTCCTGCCAGACTAAAGGTCATGGAGCGGGCCAATCAAAAGACCGCCGTGTTTTGCCGCTGGAAAGATAAACCCGCTGGCGTCGCCTTTGCCGGACTGCATGGCAACGTGTGTATGGTGCATGCCGTCGAAGTTTTGGCGCATCAGCGTCGCCAAGGTGTTGCACAGTGGATTATGCGCCAAGCCGCGTTTTGGGCGCAGGCAAACGGGGCAGCTTGGATGAGCGTTTTGTGTGTTCATGACAATTTAGCAGCGAACACCCTGTATAAAGGCTTGGGTTTTCAGCCATCCGGGGCCTATCATTACCGCATCAAGGAGGCGTCATGAGCGATCAACCCACAGCGTTAGACCTGCCGATGGTCGATCCGCTTCCTGAGCAGACCCAGAAATACTTTGATATCTGCGCCGAAAAGCTTGGATTGGTCCCCAACGTGTTGCGGGCTTATGCATTTGATATTGAAAAGCTAAATGGGTTTACAGCGCTTTATAACGACTTGATGCTGGGTCAAAGTGGTCTGTCCAAGCTGGAACGCGAGATGATCGGCGTGGCGGTGTCAGCCATCAACAAATGTTATTATTGTCTTGTCGCGCACGGCGCTGCAGTTCGCCAATTGTCCGGGAATCCAGAGCTGGGTGAACAATTGGCCATGAATTGGCGCATGGCAGATTTGGATGCGCGCCATCATGCGATGCTTCAGTTTTCCGAGGCGCTGACAATGGCCAGCCACAAGATCGAAGAATCGGATCGGCAAGCATTGCGGGATGTGGGATTTTCAGACCGCGATATCTGGGACATCGTGTCTGTCGCTGCTTTCTTTAACATGTCTAACCGGGTGGCGAGTGCGGCTGCAATGATGCCGAACCCAGAATATCATAAGCAGGCCAGATGATTGCAAGACTGGTCTTTATTCTTTGCTTTTTCGCACAGAGCGCTTTTGCCCTTGATCTGACGCTGCCGCGAAATGCCTTGGAAACAGCCAGTCGAAATACGGACCCTGACAGTTATTTTGTTCCCTTGAATGTGTACCAAGACGGAGGTCTGCAAGGTGCAACCTTGGAAGGACAAGTGCGGCGTAGCGTTTTTCGCATTGCTTCACCTGGTGTGACACCGCTGCAGATTTTGGCACCATTGCGCGAGCAATTGGAAAAGACGGGCTTTGACATTGTCTTGGATTGCGCTGACGTCGAATGTGGCGGATTTGATTTTAGATTTGCGATCGAAACGCTGCCTGCCCCGGCAATGTATGTAAATTTACGCGACTTCCATTTTATCACTGCGATTCAAGGCGCTTCAGGTGCACCTGAAAATGCTGTAACTTTGCTGGTCAGTACCGCCGTTTCAGCGGCTCATCTGCAGGTCATTCAGGCCGGAAATCTGGGCGATGAGCCAGATCAATTCACCAACGAAACTGCAGAAGATGTACCTGCGCCCGAAGCTCCACCTGTTCCCTCAAACTCTCGCCAAGCGGCTTCAACGAACGTGCAAGAAGCGCTGACTACTTTGGGTGTCGCGCAACTTGCTGGGCTTCAGTTCCAAACGGGGTCATCAGCTTTGGGGGATGGACCTTTCGATGCGATAAGCGCATTAGCCGAATTTATGGGGTCTGACTCGGAACGTCGAATAGCTGTGGTAGGCCACACCGACAATGTCGGCTCGCTTGCAGCCAATATCAGCTTATCTCGCGCGCGTGCTCAATCTGTCCGTCAGCGTTTAATCAACAGCTTCGATATTCAAGCAAACCGCATTGAAGCGGACGGAGTCGGGTATTTAGCGCCGATCGCAAGCAATTCTACGGAAGAGGGGCGTAACCGGAACAGAAGAGTTGAAGTTGTGCTGTTGAATTAAATTTCGCGGTAGATGTGAAGACAAACGATCCGATTCCAAAACACACGGCCCATAGCGTTCTTATTTTCGACGTGCTTGAGACAAAAACACTTCGAAACAGAACACCTATGGTATCCGTGTAAAATCAGCGTGCAATTCAGTGATGCAGCTTTTGGGCGAACATGACTTGGCCGGGCCGGAAATCATGTCGACAAAATTCTATCGCGTTGCAAAACCTAAGGTCATTACCCGAGCAGAGGGTGCTGATCGATCAAGAAACCACCAGCTTAGACGCTACAGAAGCACGCGAAAGATCTGGTTTTACCAGTCTGTCGGCCCTTTTTCTGCAAATGAGTGAACGAGGAAATCGATGAATGCCCGCACTTTTGGCTGGGTAAAACGTCCGGGCGGATAAACTGAATAGATGCCCTGAGTTTCTACTGGAAGATCTGGAATGACATCTTCGATCAGACCTTTCTTCATAGCATCCGCATACAGAAAGCTTGGCAAATAAGCGATTCCAAGACCTGAAATGGCAGCATTCAAAAGCGATTGACCGTCATTGACCGATAGCCATCCAGCAGTGCGCACTTGACGCTTTTCGCCTGACGGGGATGTCAGTTTCCAAACATTTCCAGAAGACTGGTTGGAATAATGCAGCAATTTATGTTCGTTTAAATCGTCGATCTTTTGCGGGCGACCATACCGTTCGAAATACGAAGGTGCCGCGATCATACGTTTTGTCGTTTCCGTCAGCTTCCGTGCTTTCAGCGTGGAATCTTCGAGTTCACCGATACGCACAGCCATATCGAAGCCTTCAGAGATGAGTTCGACATATCGGTTGTTCAAAACCATGTTGACCGTGATGTCCGGGAATTCTGACAGGAATTCGCCGATTACTGGGGACAAGTGGTTTACACCAAAATCTGTTGCGACCGAGATACGTAAAAGCCCGGAAGGTGCCGATTGCATAGACGTCACCAAAGCGTCGGCTTCACCAGCATCATTCAAGACGCGGCGCGCTCGATCATAATAAGCCAATCCAATTTCTGTCGGCGAAACGCGTCGTGTCGTCCGGTTCAAAAGTCGCGCCCCCAAGCGCGCCTCCAAACTCGAGACGTGCTTTGACACGGCCGACTTTGAAATACCCATCTTCTTAGCAGCATCCGTAAATCCACCTTGGTCCACAACTGTGGCAAAGGCTTCCATTTCGGTGAGGCGATCCATGCGCGATCCCTTCCTTCATGTTCGTTGCCAATGCTTATCGATGGGAATCTGGGCAGGATGTGGGCAGTCTTGGGATAATCTTGCGTTCTTTAAGTTTATTGAACCGGAACGAGAAACAAGTAGAAGCCGTGTTTAGGGCACTGAAAATATGCAATATTCACGAGATAGTCATAGGATTGTGATGCTGTAGCGCGTCAGGATGTTGCAGCAATAAGGCAGTTTTGCCTTAACTTTAAAACATAAAAAATGACGATCAGGTCGCGGACTGGCTCCAACGTGCAAACGGTACGGCTTCGGGCTCGATTCTTTGCTGATCATCGCCCCCGATCAACAGATAACCAAACCCGCCTGCGTTCCAGCTTGCCGCGCCTAGACCTGCCAATGTTTCGACATTCATTGGTTTTGGTTCGCCATCTTCGATTTTCAAGATGCACAGCGCCACGGGTGTTCCGTCTTCTCTTTGATACGCCAACTGCACAAGAGGACGCCCTTTGAAGCTGAGCAGTTGCGCCCGTTTAAAGCGGAGTCCTTCAGGCGCGGGCAAATCGCTGAGATCTAGCCCAATCGCGTTCGAAACGCGGGCCAATTGCGCACGGGATTCGTCTTCAACTGGATCCACGCTATCCAGCGTGGCCTCGCCATAAAGCGATTGATAAGAGGCAACGACGGCTTTCCAGCCGGGTTCTGCAGGTGTGGGTGTGCCGCCAGGAAGGAACACGGCCATGGCAAACCCGGCGGCAAGGCCCGTCGCGAATGTTCCAAATGTCCACGGCCAAATTCTACGGCTGGGCGTGGCCTCCCTTTCTTCTTTTCGATAATTCGGTGCTTCTGAGAGTAGGGCGTCGTAACTGCTACGGATCGCTGCAATAGGCAAATCCAATGAGGCAAGGCGCGCACCCAAGTTTGCGTCGACTTCTATCGCTGCCGTAATCGAAGCGTTCAATTCAGAATCAGCTTCTCCATCCAGAAAAGCTGTTAAGTCCTCATCGGAAAAGCTTGCGTCGCTCATCCTGTGACTCCTTCTTCGGCCATCTGGCCATTCAAACGCTTGCGCCCTGCGGCAAGGCGACTCATTACTGTGCCGATGGGGATTTCCATGATCTCGGCGGCTTCCTTGTAACTGTAGCCCTCAACATAAACGAGGAAAACGGCATGTCTTTGGGCGTCAGGTAGTTGTTGTACTAATGATAACACCCGTTGCGCCATTATATTCGTTTCCACCCCAGGAGAAGGATCTGCAAGTGGTGTTTCCTCGACTGGTTGCAAGCCGCCACCCTGTCGAACCTTGCGTGAACGCAGCTCGTTCAGCCACAAACGTTGCGCCATGACGAACATCCAACGATCCAAATGTGTTCCCAATTGGAACTGGTCGGCTTTTTCCATGGCACGCAGGCAAGTGGCCTGAACCAGATCGTCCGCCCAATCGCGACGCCCCGTCAAAGCGACGGCATAACGCCATAGCCTTGGATGAACCTCCGCCAAACCGTCTCGTACTGCGGCTTCTGGTGAGAGATGGGCGTTCGTTTGAATTATTCCGGTCCGTTCAAGTTGTATAATTTAGGGCAGAATGTAGATGGATTGCAAAAATGAGAAGTGGTTTTTTTAAAACCACACGCACTGGTGTGCCGAATTGAACGCCGCGGTTCGCAGAATGCTGCTTATTCTGGCGATGGAACGCGTCCAAACAAGTTTTCGAATTTCAGCTGACCAGATTTCGAAAACTGCACAACCCGACTGTCGGGAATGCGTTTGGCCCAACCAAGTGTGATTATTTGAGCTAGCATTGCACGGCCAAGACGACCCGCCAGATGAGATTGTCGCGCACTCCAATCCAAGCATTCGCGACACATTGGTGCTGACGATGGCGGAAGGGTGTCCAAGTCCAATCCGAACTCTGAAACAAACTTGGTTCCGGATGGGGACAGATCCAAACATTTTGCGGAAACTGAAAAATAACCGGACGACAGCATGGATTGATACATGTGTACGCCCATGCCGCCAGCAAGATGGCTGTAACAGACGCGGGCATGACGCAATGCGCTGTCACGTGGTCCGGTTCGCATGCGCAAATGACCGCGCCCTGCGGCAAGGCCCATCAAACTTTCCAAGGCTTGTGCGACGTCTTCGCCACCAAGTGAGAAATATCGATGCCGTCCTTCTTTGCGTTGCACCACCAATTGCGCATCTCCCAATTTACGCAAATGACTTGAGGCTGTTTGTGCGGTTACACCCGCTTCATGAGCCAATTCGGTTGCTGTCAGCGCTTTGCCTGTCATCAGGGCCGTTAGAATGTTGGCGCGAGCGGGTTCGCCAATCAGACTGGCGATCTCAGCGATGTTGGGGCCTTCTTTCATACTTCGATACTGATCGAAGCATTGGATTGATACAAGTGTCTATGTCTTTTACCATAGAAAAGGAGAACCCGATGCTGACATGTGTCATTCGTTATCAAATTGATCCGACGAAAAAAGAAGCGTTTTGCCAATATGCAGGGAACTGGAACGAAGCTATTCCGCGATGTGGGGCCAATTTGATCGGGTACTTTGCTCCGCATGAAGGGTCCAGTACATTGGCGTATGGAATTTACAATGTCGCGTCGCTTGCCGATTATGAACAGTACAGAACACGATTGGCTGCCGACCCTTTGGGGCGCGAAAACTATGAATTTGCGCAGCGTGAAGGGTTTCTTTTACGAGAAGACCGAACGTGGCTGAAGAAAGTGGAAGGGAACAACAAGACATGATCGCGGTCATTTTCGAAGTAGAAATAGCTCAGGGTTGCAAATCTGCGTATCTAGATGTGGCTGCAGAAATGCGCCCAATGCTTGATGAGATTGATGGATTCTTGTCGGTCGAACGATTTGAAAGCCTGACCACTCCGAGGAAACTTTTGTCGCTTTCGTTCTTCCGTGACGAAGCGGCATTGGATGAATGGCGCACATTGACGGCGCACCGAAAGGCGCAATCTAAAGGGCGGGGGGGACTATTTTCAAATTACCGCCTGCGCGTTTCCAGCGTCATCCGCGACTATGGTATGTTTGATCGAGATCAGGCACCCGAAGACAGCAAGGTAAGTCACAAGGGCTAAGAGTTTTTGCCAATGAAATGAACGCTTCACAGCTTCAGGAGCACCAGACCAAACCGGTGCCCCCTTTAGCAATTCCTTTCGCATCAAGACACTTGTTCCAAAACGACCGAATTCGCCTTCATTTAACTCGCCCGTTTTCTCCGACGGCGATGGGCTGCGATGCCTCCCAAGCCGGTTAGTAGCAAGAACCCACCGGCCGGCAATGGAACCGGAACGACATCGCTTCCTGCAAGAGACGAACTTGCCGATGCGCCGGTCGGGTTCAGCGATGTGTCATTATTCGGGTCAAATGCGAACGGGCCAGTCACGGCATCCAAAAAGATACTTGGTGATTTCTGGTCGTCACAATTCCAAACAACGAACCACTTCCAAATGCGGTATAAAAGAATCCTTCAGCTACGCCGGGATCGGTGCCATTTATGGCGGAAGGCGTCGCATCATAGTTTTTGTTAGGCGTGTTGATAAACACTTCATCAAAAAGCGCCTGTCCTGCAGCAAGGGCAGTTGCGGTTGCGGCATCGCTGAATGTCAATCCGCCACCACCGGCGCATCCGGACACGATTCCCGTGCAGGTTCTGTCGACAAACTGTACATCGTACAACGTGCCATCGACGTCTACATTCAATGCGCCAATAAACTGGTCATTTGTGTCAATTTGCAACGTTGCTGCATATGTTGCGACAACCGAGCAATGTAATGCCAAGGCTGTAAATGTCATAAACTTAAATTAATTTGCAATTTTTTACCCTCGTTTCATTGAAGTTTCTTACTCGGGCGTACGTCATCGCGCTGCCCGAAAGTGAAGTTCTTTGATGTACGTGAATTCAATTTGAAGAGGATGGCATTCAGTGGGCTTTGCAGATTTGGATAATAAAAAGGCTGAAGCCAACGTTACTCCCATAACTCATGTTATTATTGTTATTCACCTATGTAAGAATCACACTGACGGAAAGTTCATCTGCCCCTGGGAAAGCACGCATACTGCCGTTGCAGTACGCGACACAGTTTAAGCCGTGCTATCTCGTCTTATCGGCTCAACAAATTGACAGGTAAGATCCTTGACCGAAAAACTCGAGACCATTTTACGCCGCACGGGACATGACCCGTTCAAATTTAATGACATGCTCGAGCGGTGGAATGCAGCTTTTGAAAATGACAGAACTAACCCCGTGACCCCGGAATTGGAACAAGCAGCGGATCAGGCGATTCTAGAAATCACGGCTCGTGACGACAGTGAGTTGATCGGGGGCAGGTTACGCCTTTTGGTTCAAAGTCTAACGCATGCAGCATTCGTAGTTGATGAACATGGCAAGCTTACCGGGATCAACGAAGCCGCAATGCGAAGTACATTGCTTGGTCCGGGCGACCCACTCGACGACCTTGAATTCAAAATTGAAAAGGCCGAGCAGATATCGTCGCTTGTCCGACGGTCGATCTCACAAAGAAATTCCACAGGTGAAGTCGTTCTAAAGCGTGCCATGCACAAAACTGATGATCGGTCTGCCTCGATTGCGATTGTTCCATCCTTGCAAACCAACGAAGCGCCAAGTGCACTAGTTTCTGATTGACCCGACGTGGCGGGCAGAAGTCGAAGTTATGGTCGCACGCGTATTCGGACTGACTCAGGCCGAATGTTCAGTCTTGATGGCGTTTCTTGACGGCCAAACAATCTCGGATATTGCAAAAAACCGCGAGACGACGACCGTTACGGTGCGGACTCAATTCCAACGGATTATGGAGAAGACAGGGTCGCATAGCCAAGCTGAGTTGATGCGTAACACATTGGCGATCAGCCAGTTCTTTCAGGACATGTCCGTCATCGCTAACGTTGCGGGCCACCCAAATCGCAAACAGTTCGATATCATGCGGCCGGGCGGCCGCAGTCTTGATGTTTGTTTGGTTGGTGACATGTCAGGCTTGCCAGTGATCCTGCTTTCCACTCTCAGCCGGCACACTTTTCCTTCTTGGTACGAAGAAAAGTTGGCTGACGGCGGGGTGCTCGCAATTCACATTTGGCGACAAGGTCAAGGTCGCAGCGATCCGCTCCCAAAAGGATTCAATTTGGCACTTGGGATGGCAGACGATCTGATCGCTCCATTGAACCACCTTGAGATCAAAACATGCCCGCTGATTTGCTGGGAAGGGTCAACTGTCGACGCCTTGCGAATGTCTCATCACACAGAAGGGCACATATCGAAGATTATGTGTTTTAGCAGCTTCCTGCCGCTACGCCTGCGTAACCCCAAACTGACTTTGACCCCATGGGCGACAGCGATGTCTGAAGCCGCGAAAATGTCGCCAAAGGTTCTAAGAATGATTATTATTGCGGGTCAAAAGGCATGGCAGGCAGTGGGTAGTAGAAATTTTGCGCGTAGTCAGCTTCATGCCTCGGCTGCAGACTTGCATACAATTGATTTGCCTGGTGTTTCAGAGGCCCTAAGCGATGTTTTGCTCGGTTCAATCGCGCAAGGATTGGACGAAAATTGCCGCACGATGAATGATGTATTTTAAGATTGGACTGATGAACTCATAAGCGGTCCAATACCTCTCGAATTTGTTCATGGTGATGAAGACCGCATGGTGTCATTGGCAGAAATCAGCGATGCCGTGGATCAGCATTTACCCAATGCGAGTTTGATTCCAGTCAAAGATGCAGGATACCTTAAGGCATACCGGACTCCCGATGTCTTAATCGAACGAGTAAAAGCAGCGCATGAAGAAGCCGGGCATTGGAACATCCGCAACGAAAGTTCAGTTGCCCGTGTTGACGGCGCAATCCGAGTTCGACGCGGAGGTTCGGTTTAGATAAGAAGTACTTAACGTTCGGGTTCGTATTTTTATTCGCAAGACATTGTTAGTATTCATAAATATTCATGCATCGAGCATAAGAAATGCGGCGACACACACACGATCATACCCCAGATGCTCAAAGGCGTTTTTGACGATATGTAAGCATGTCCCACGCTGCGACCTGCTGTTCCAAACGTTTGATCCGTTCTAGGCTCAATGGTGTTGCGGGTACCTTGTTTTCGCCAATGGTACCCGTATGGGCATCCATTTCGAAACCCAACAGCGCTGTTTCGATCCAATCCGCATTCATCCCACATGCATTCAATAACCGCGTCGTCTCAACACGTTTTTTCATGACCAGATCGTCATAGTGGATCGACGTAATCCGCTTCCCTGTCGCAATCAGTTTCTGTGCGGCTTTCATGCGAAACGTCCATGCCAATGCCAGAAAGTCATCATGTTCGAGTCCACCGTACCCTTTGGGAAACCAACTCGACATATCCTCAACAGGTGATCCAACGCTGCTTATCCTCCACCGAAGCTCGAAATAGGTGTCGTCCAATTGCGGCTCTTCAACTTGGAAAATGCGTTGCACAAACCGGTGCATCGAATTGGCGTATGCCCCCACATCCCGATACAGAAACACGTATCGCGCATCAGGCAGGGCCTTTTGTAGATGATCACTGATCATCACCGCCTCGCTTCTTGGTTTAATAACAAACGAACGGATGTCTTGTCCGTGCGGAGGACGGAACAACAAACGCGCGCAGGCGATCAATAAATCCTGCATCAAATCAGGGGGCAACTCTGACCGGTGAAACGCAAGCAACGTGAAAACGTCAGGTTCAGAAACGCTCCAGACTTCGGGGATATTCGCCAATATCCGACTGGCCAATGTCGATCCACATCGCCCCGTTGACAATAAAAACGTCAAATTGTGGGGCCCTGCAAGCGTTTCGGCCAATGCAATTATCTGCACGAATGGAACCGTCAGAACACGCACTGCATGCTCGAATTGCGCCTGATACACAAAGGTCGCCTGTCCTAAATCCAAACTGGATGGCAATTCAACGAACACAGCCACACCGTTGGTAAAGTCCAATGAATACAAGGACCAGTTCGGGGATTGCACAACAATCGCGGCGTCGCAAACCACACCGGGCGCAAGGTCGAAATCGTCAATCAACGCATGACCGACCGCAATGTCTTTGTTCCTTGAAAGGATATGATGAATCTTTGCATCCACGGGGCGAACCTATTCTTGCGAGACGATTGGGACCACGACCGCCATACCACGCTTACCCATGCGCGAATGCAAGCTTCCCAAAGCACTGAAAACACTGTATGCGACGGCTCATCTGAGACGTGACGCCATTGGCCCCCGGGCGCGTGCACGAGGATTGGGGGCGGCGGCAATGGGGCCGCCACGCAAAACGGGAGACGCGGGAAGGCCCGCGAGTGCTCCCTTACAGGAAACGATGATGTTCAATTTATCGAAGAAAAGCATTCAGTGGGGCGAAGAAACGCTCACACTGGAAACTGGAAAAGTGGCCCGTCAAGCGGATGGGTCCGTAATCGCAACACTGGGCGAAACCAGTGTCATGGCAAACGTAACATTTGCCAAAAGCCCTAAGCCCGGACAGGATTTCTTTCCTCTGACCGTGCACTACCAAGAAAAGTATTATGCGGCGGGTAAAATCCCCGGTGGCTTCTTCAAACGCGAAGCACGCCCCACCGAAAAAGAGACGCTGACAGCGCGTCTGATTGACCGCCCTATCCGCCCTTTGTTTGTACCAGGTTTCAAACACGAAGTTCTCGTGATGTGTACTGTTCTGTCGCACGACTTGGTCAATGACCCTGATATCGTTGCGATGATTGCAGCATCCGCAGCTTTGACAATTTCCGGCGCACCGTTCCGTGGACCGATCGCCTGTGCGCGTGTTGGTTTTGAAGATGGCGAATACATCTTGAACCCAACTGTCGACGACATGCAGGATCTGCGTCAGAACCCTGAACAGCGTCTTGATCTTGTTGTCGCTGGCACCAAAGACGCCGTGATGATGGTTGAATCCGAAGCGTACGAGCTGACAGAAGAAGAAATGTTGGGCGCTGTGAACTTTGCGCATGAAAACATCCAACCTGTTATCGACCTGATCATTTCGCTGGCCGAAGACGCCGCGAAAGAACCGTTCGATTTCCAACCGCCAGATTACTCAGACCTGTTTGCTGCCGTCCAAAAGGCTGGCGAAAAGGAAATGCGCGCGGCATTTGCAATTGGCGATAAGCAAGAACGCACAACGGCTGTTTCCGCAGCCCGTGAAACGATCCTTGCAGGCCTGACCGAAGAGCAACAAGCCGACAGCAACCTTGGTTCGGCGATGAAAAAGCTCGAAGCATCGATCCTGCGCGGTGACGTTGTCAAAACGGGCACACGGATTGACGGACGTAAAACCGACGAAGTCCGAGACATCGTTTGTGAGACTGGCATTCTGCCACGGACACACGGTTCGGCTTTGTTCACACGTGGTGAAACACAGGGCTTGGTTGTAACCACGTTGGGCACCGGCGACGACGAACAATTCATCGACGCCTTGCACGGTAACTTCAAATCGAACTTCCTGCTGCATTATAACTTCCCTCCCTATTCGGTAGGTGAAGCAGGACGTGTTGGCCCTCCCGGACGTCGTGAAATCGGCCATGGTAAACTTGCATGGCGCGCCCTTCAGGCGGTTTTGCCTGCGCCAACTGATTTCCCATACACTGTTCGTTTGGTGTCCGAGATCACAGAATCCAACGGATCATCGTCGATGGCGTCGGTCTGTGGTGGTTCCTTGTCCATGATGGATGCTGGTGTTCCGCTGAAAGGAGCTGTTGCAGGTGTTGCGATGGGTCTTATTCTGGAAGACGACGGATCATACGCGATCCTGACGGACATTCTGGGTGACGAAGATCACTTGGGCGATATGGACTTTAAAGTGGCGGGAACCGAAAACGGCATCACGTCGCTGCAGATGGACATCAAAGTCGCAGGCATCACACCCGAAATTATGCAGAAAGCTTTGGCACAAGCCAAAGAAGGCCGCATGCATATCTTGGGTGAAATGTCGAAATCGATCACAGGCGCGAACGAATTCTCGGTCCACGCCCCACGGATCGAAACGATGAATATCCCAACTGACAAAATCCGCGAAGTGATCGGGTCAGGCGGGAAAGTCATCCGCGAAATCGTCGAAGTGTCCGGCGCTAAAGTCGACATCAACGACGACGGCGTTATCAAGATCGCATCACCAAATGGCGAAGCGATCCAGAAGGCTTATGACATGATCCATTCGATCGTGGCAGAACCTGAAGAAGGCGCTGTTTACAAAGGTACGGTCGTTAAGATCGTGGACTTTGGTGCATTCGTGAATTTCTTTGGCAAACGCGATGGACTTGTCCACGTCAGCCAAATCGAAAACCGTCGCCTGAACCACCCATCTGACGTTCTTAAAGAAGGTCAGGAAGTCTGGGTCAAGCTTCTTGGATTTGATGATCGCGGTAAGGTGCGTTTGTCGATGAAAGTCGTGGACCAAGAGACAGGTGAAGAAGCCAAAGCGGAAGAAGCTGCAGACTAATCTGAGCTTTTTCTGACGAAATTTGAGCCCCCGGAATCAGTCGATTTCGGGGGTTTTTCATTGCGCATTCCCCAAGGTCAAACCCTTTCGTTCCCTTACGTCATAAGTTGGGTTCGCATTTGGCATGCTACAAAAGCGTCCTAAAACAGGGGGAAATCATGATTCGTACGATTATCTGCGCGGTTACAACCGTTTTCATAGCAAATGCATCCAACGCAACCACTTTCACGAGCTTCTTCGCTTTTGGCGACAGTTTGTCTGACGATGGGAAAGGTTTGACGGCTTTCAATCCTCCACCCTTCAACGGTGGGCGATTTTCAACCGGACCCGTATGGACCGAGGTTCTGGCGGATGAATTCATCAGCCGTGGCTTGAACACTGCCAATTTCGCTTTGGGTGGCGCGACAGCTGGCGACACAAACACGCAAGACGCCAATTTTCTGTTTTTTGATTCACTGAACCCAGATCCAAATGCTATTGATCTGTTCGACTTGGGAACCTTCCAACGCCAAATCGACGTTTTCACTCCGACCGCTGGCACACCTGCCTTGGGTGACAATCCATTGGTCTCGGTACTGTTCGGCGCAAATGACATCTTTCAAGGTGGAAGCCCGGTACAAGCGGCGCTTGATGTCATCACCGGGATCACTGCTTTAAACGATCTGGACAGCAGCCTGGATAGCTTTCTGGTTGCGAATTTACCCGATCTCGCCCTCACGCCCGACGGCGCATCTAACCCGGCGTCATCCCTTGCGACAGCGGCATTTAATACGACCTTGGAAACCGGATTGGCCAGTTTGGAACTAACACGCGGGTTGGACATCATTCGTTTGGATCAAGCGCAGTTCCTTCAAGATATCATCGACACGCCAAGCGCGCTTGGGCTGACAAATGTCACCGACGCTTGTGTGCAAGCCCCGGACCCGACAATTAATTTTGCAGGATCCAACTGCACAATCACAGGCTTCGCAGCTGATGGTTCGCCCATCTTTGACGTTTCCATCGCCGAGACATTTTTGTTCCTTGATGATGTTCACCCCAACGGTACGGTACAGAACGCTTTTGGCGAATTTGCGATCAGCGTTCTTGGGTCATCCGCGCCGGGTGTCGTGCCATTGCCTGCCAGCTTGCCATTGATGCTTGGCGGATTTGGCATTCTTGCTTTGGCCCGACGTCGCAAAGCAAGCTGAGATTTTCAAATGGTGCAGGCGTCGTTTAGGCGCCTGTTTCCTTACCTCAGTTGCTGATCCTCTCAAAATATGCTATTTTTACGAGCATAGTGGGAGGATATTTGATGCAAATCATTCATAGGCCCGCGGGCCTTTGTTATTCGCTTTTCTTTTTATTGTTTCTTGTACCATCAGCGTTTTACCCCCCTTTGACGGCAGCCTTGTTCGCAAGGTTGACGACATGATCCGGCTTTGTTGCACAAATCGGGTGATTGCCAGTCTTTCCCTTACCCCAAGACGGATTTAGCCTACAGGTTCTGTGGTAGGTATGCCAAGCGCGGTATAGCGATTAAGCACAGCGATGCGGATTTGGATTTCCGCGACTCGT
>JBDVKF010000048.1:0-21983 GCA_039960995.1 Paracoccaceae bacterium
CTGCTTGCGCGTAAGCCCACTGGTCAGCGCGATACGCACCGCATCCTGGCGAAATTCGTCCGTCCGTTTCAGTCCCATAGTCAGTCTCCTTTGTTGCAGTAAATGCTATCAAAGGAGCGGCATCAAACCGCGACAGGTCCAGTCGTTGCGGTCGGTGGCTGTCTGTGTGATTGGCGCTGATGGTAAGCACATCCTTGAGCGCTCAGTCGCATGTGAGATTGAGGTTATCTCGGCCTGCTTGCATGATGTACCCTTTGGTCATTGTCGGGTTGGGTTTGAGTCCGGTGCAATGAGCCAGCATCTTCACTTTGGCCTGCAAGCTGCTGGTTTTGATATCGTCTGCATGGAAGCAAGACAAGTGAACGCCGCCCTGTCAGCTATGCGTAATAAGACTGACGAGACGGATGCGCGTGGTATTGCGCAGGTACCGCGGTCCAGTTGGTACGGCAAGGTTTTTATCAAGAGCCGCGAAGCGCACGCGCTAAGAGCGCTCCTGGGCAGCCGCAAGGCCGTTCAAAAATGCATCGATCTGGCCTGAAGTTCGTGGCGTGTTCCGGCCCATTGGCTTGCGCTTGCCACCCCGTGTCGATCAGGGATCATTCGATGAGCGGATCCGTCCATTGATTGAGGCAGCCCCGGATTTGTCTCATGCACTTTTGCCACTGCTAAATGCACGGGCTGTGCTTTACAAAACCTATCGCGAGTTGGACCGCCGTGTGAAGCTAGCGGCCAGCCATATGAGACCTGTCTGCGCTTCATGGCGATCCCCGGTGTCGGCCCTATCGCTGCCCTGACGTTCCGAGCGGCTGTCGATGATCCAGCGCGGTTTAACAGCTCTCGCATCGTTGCCGCACACTCCGGCCTAATCCCGCGACGATATCAATCCGGGGAGATGGATAACTCAGGCCACATCTCGAAGGCAGGTGACAGAGACGTGCATGCGACGCTCTATGCTGCGGCCAATGCGATGATGATGCGCTCTGTTGGGAGTTCCGAAATTAATAGCTGTGGCCTACGCCTGATGCGCCGCAAAGGCCGCCGCCGTGCGCTGGTAGCCGTTGCCAGAAAGCTGGCGATCATCATGCATCGCATGTGGGCCGAAAACACCGAGTTCCGTCATGGAAAGTGGGGGGCACCATATGATCTGATCCGACCAAAAAACCAATGACGGGATCGTCCCTTACCGGACGAGGTCTGTGGATGACGCCGAAGAAACTCACTGCGCAACTTGAAGCGCGAGACTAAGCGGGGCGCGCCACGTCCAATCCGACACATGCATGCAGCGGTCCAACTGAACCGGGCCATCAATGACTGCGTAGAGGAGTGTGACCCGGGCGAGAGACAATGATCCCAAAGAACGGGAACTAAACGATGGAATGAAATTGATCTAAACGCCCGATTAGAGAAGTGAGCTTTTGCTGCCACCGTGCGAACGTCTGCTTGTTCTTCGTATTCATGTTTGAGAGATTTCATCTTATCTAAAGGCGAGCGACCAAAGCCTTTGCATGGCCGGACTCGACGATCCAACTACAAGCAATCTCCCTAGCGACCCGCGCTCGATTTCCGGCCGCGTCATTATCAGCAAGTTGTCCAAGGTCGAATAGTATGAGGTCGCGGCGGACTTCGTCCCAATCCACCAGTGCCAAGCGGCCATCAGCGGTCCTAAGGACATTTGAGGTGTTGAGGTCACCGTGGATAATGCCCTCCCTCCGATCCGCAACTGCTCCCCAAGCATTGCGGATTTTACGTACCAACTGTTCCGGCATTGAATTCAAATCTATGTCCTCCCCCCCCACGGAAAGATGCCGTAGCTCGACAGATGACAGAAACCCGAGACGTTGCGCCAATTCGAACGCTGCATCATGAAATCTCCAGAGCTTTGACCTAATATCTGAAAAATCAGCTTGGTCGATATGTTGGCCCTCCAAGAGGGTCTCACATGTCCACCCGAGAGTGGACATAACTCTGCGGAAATTTCCAATTTATCTGTTCTTGGAAAATCCATAAAGAGTGGCCTTATTTCTAGCGTAGAAAACCAGTGATGGTGATACTATAGCGCGTTTATCAGCCATTCTCGCAAAGCGTAGTATCGGTCAAAATGGGGCCCTTTCTTCCATGCGCCGCGATCCACCCGAAGGTCGACTTTGTGTAGTCTTCCGATTCTGCATCCATGCCGTGACGGGAAAGCCATAGACTCCCAACAGTTCATCAGAAAACTGACAAAGAATAACGCCGACACAGGTTTCATACTGTATCGGCGCTTTCGGGCGATCCAAACGGAGCCAACGAAATCTTAGGTCGTGCGCGCCATGCGTTTGCGTTCGTGGGGATCCAAGTAACGCTTGCGCAATCTGATCGCACTTGGTGTGACTTCGACCAACTCGTCATTATCGATATAGGCGATTGCCTCTTCCAATGACTTTGTAATCGGCGTGGTCAGGCGAACCGCTTCGTCAGTGCCTGAGGCACGCACGTTGGTCAGTTTTTTACCCTTCAGGGGATTCACCTCGAGGTCGTTTTCCCGCGAATGTTCACCAATGACCATACCCTGATAAACTTCGACCTGTGCCCCAATGAACATGCGACCACGGTCTTCTAGGTTCCACAACGCATAGGCCACAGATTGACCTTTTTCCATCGAGATCAAAACACCCGCTCGACGTCCCGGAATAGCGCCTTTGTACGGGGCCCATTCGTGGAACACGCGGTTTAGAACACCGGTACCTCTTGTGTCGGTCAGAAATTCGCCGTGATACCCGATCAATCCGCGTGATGGCACATGCGCAATGATGCGGGTTTTGCCAACGCCAGCAGGGCGCATTTCGACCAATTCGCCTTTGCGTGACCCTGTGATTTTTTCAATGACAGAACCGGAATATTCGTCATCGACATCAATTGTGACCTCTTCGATTGGCTCCATCCGTTGACCGTCGATGTCGCGGAACAAAACCTGTGGGCGTGAAATAGACAATTCAAAGCCTTCACGCCGCATGTTTTCGATCAAAACACCCATCTGCAATTCGCCGCGGCCAGCCACTTCGAAGGCTTCGCCGCCTGGCGTGTCGGTGATACGGATAGCGACGTTCTGTTCCGCTTCTTTCATCAGACGTTCGCGGATCACACGCGATTGCACCTTTTTACCGTCACGCCCAGCAAGCGGGCTATCGTTGATGCCAAAGGTTACCGTGATGGTTGGCGGATCGATTGGTTGTGCCTCAATAGGGGTGTCCACGGCCAAGGCGCAGATCGTATCAGCCACTGTCGCTTTGCTCATGCCTGCAAGAGACACGATATCACCGGCTTGGGCTTCTTCGATGTCCTGCATTTGCAAACCGCGAAAGGCTTGAATCTTGGTGACACGGAATTGTTCGATTTTTTGGCCAATGCGGCTCAGAGCTTGAACGCTTGCGCCGACCTTCAATTTCCCGCTTTCGACGCGACCGGTTAGAATGCGGCCGACAAAGGGATCACTGCCCAATGTTGTGGCCAGCATTCGGAAATCTTCGTCCTGCTTTGCAACCTGACGCGGGGCAGGGACATGGTTCACGACAAGATTGAACAGGGCGGACAGGTCCTTGCGCGGGCCGTCCAGCTCTGCATCGGCCCAGCCTGATCGTCCCGACGCGTAAAGATGCGGGAAATCCAATTGGTCGTCATCCGCGTCAAGATTAGCGAACAGGTCAAAGCACTCGTCCAATGCGCGATCAGATTCCGCGTCCGGTTTGTCGACCTTGTTCAACACAACAATTGGGCGCAAACCCAATGCCAAAGCCTTTGAGGTCACGAACTTTGTTTGAGGCATCGGCCCTTCGGCAGCGTCCACCAGCAAAACAACACCATCAACCATCGACAGGATGCGTTCAACTTCGCCGCCGAAATCTGCGTGGCCGGGCGTATCAACGATGTTGATGCGCGTGCCTTTCCATTCGACAGACGTCGCTTTGGCAAGAATGGTAATCCCACGCTCGCGTTCAAGGTCGTTACTGTCCATGGCGCGTTCGGCCACAGCTTGATTTTCGCGGAATGCGCCCGACTGTTTCAGCAGCTCATCCACAAGTGTGGTTTTGCCGTGGTCAACGTGAGCGATGATGGCGATATTTCGCAGTTCCATTGGGGCCTCGAATGCTTGGTTGGCGCGGCCTTATCCTGCTGCGGTGCAGAAGGCTAGGCCTAATGCGTCGAGGCGGTGGAAAAGAGGTGTATCACAAGGATTCCACCCAAAATCATAGACATTCCTAGGATAGCAGGAAGATCCAACCTCTGGCCAAACACAACCCACCCGATAAAGGCGATAAGGACAATACCGAGTCCTGACCAGATGGCATACATAATACCGACCGGTAATGTGCGCAGCGTGAGAGACAACAAATAGAAGGCCAACCCATAGGCGATGACGACCACAATTGAGGGCCCAAGCCGCGTAAACTGCTGACTGGCTTGCAATGCCGAAGTTCCGATCGTTTCGGCGGCAACTGCAATAAACAAATATACATAGTGAAGCGGCATAGCCAGGTCCTTGTTGGGGGAGCGAATGTTTCGGTTTTGTCCGTTTATAACGGCGACCATGGATTTTTAGTTGTCAATTTTCATTTTTGTTAACCTTCTTTTCGTGATTTCAAGCCTAGAGATCACACCATGATGATAACAGGAGTGTGAAGATGCGTTCGTTCATTTTGGGTTGTTTAGCAACTTTGATCTCTTTTGGATCGGCCGGAATTGGACAAGCTGTTCCTGTGTCGTGGAACACTCCAATGGCGGTGACGTTAACTGGGGTTGGATCGTCCGGCCCGACAAGTGTGACGTTGCATGGCAGTTTTACCTATGACGCCGATTTTGACACTTTTGATGATATTGAATTTGCATACGGCACTCGCGGGGATGCGTCGGCTTCGCCGGTGCCGGACTTGGACACCGCAACTGTGTCGACAACGCAGCAGATTCAAGTGTTCTCGTCCTTGCCGTTTGGATGCCTATCTGGACCCGGTTCTTGCCCTGAGAACGTTCTGCTAATCAGTTTCTTCGGGGGCGATCAATTGACCAATGAAGGGGGCGTATTGTCGGTGAAATATCGGTTTTACAATCCAGACATTGATGTAGACGAATTTTCGATTTTGCAGAGCGGACGCAGTCTTCAAGTCGCGTCATTGCCTGCAGGCTTGCCTTTTTTCGGCGTAAGCTTGGGAATACTTGCCCTATTGCGCCGCAAGGTCTGAATAAAAAAGGGACCACGTTGCACACGCGATCCCTAATTTTTGTCAAAGGGCGTCGGGCTTATCCAGCCAATGCCTTGTTTAGATTTTCATCGATCTTTTCAAGGAAACCCATTGTGGTCAGCCATTTTTGATCAGGACCAACCAGCAACGCCAAGTCCTTAGTCATGAAGCCGCTTTCAACAGTATCAACGATGACTTTTTCCAACGTCTCAGCAAAATTCATCAATGGTTGGTTTTCATCCAGCTTTGCGCGGTGCTTAAGCCCGCCCGTCCATGCATAAATCGACGCGATTGAGTTGGTAGACGTTTCTTCGCCTTTTTGGTGCTGACGATAGTGACGCGTCACCGTTCCATGCGCAGCTTCTGCTTCGACGATTTTACCATCTGGTGTCATCAACTGCGACGTCATCAAGCCAAGTGACCCGAACCCTTGCGCAACTGTGTCGGATTGCACGTCGCCATCATAGTTTTTACAGGCCCAAACAAAACCGCCTGACCACTTCATCGCAGCGGCGACCATGTCGTCAATCAAGCGGTGCTCATATGTGATTCCCGCTTCTTTGAATTTGTCAGCGAATTCTTCCTGATAAATCCGTTCAAAGATCAGCATGAACTGACCATCATATTGCTTGAGAATCGTATTTTTGGTCGACAGGTAAACCGGCCAGCCCAAATTCAATCCGTAGTTCAATGAGGCGCGCGCGAAATCTTCGATCGATTTATCGAGGTTGTACATCCCCATATAGACACCTGACGAGGGAGCATCGAACACTTCGCGTTCGTCCACTGTGCCGTCTTCGCCGACAAATTTCATGGTCAGCTTGCCAGGGCCCGAGAATTTCATATCCGTCGCGCGGTATTGGTCACCATATGCATGACGGCCAATGACAATGGGTCTTGTCCAGCCCGGCACCAGCCGTGGAACGTTTGAACAAATGATCGGCTGGCGAAAGACAACGCCGCCTAGAATGTTGCGGATCGTTCCATTGGGCGACCGCCACATCTCTTTCAGCCCGAATTCTTCGACACGACCTTCGTCTGGTGTAATGGTCGCACATTTTACAGCGACGCCGACCTCTTTGGTCTTTTCTGCAGAATCGATTGTGATCTGGTCGTTGGTCTCATCTCTGACCTCAATGCCGAGATCGTAATACAGAAGATCGATGTCGAGATAGGGCTGGATCAGTTTGTCTTTGATGAACTGCCAGATGATACGGGTCATTTCGTCCCCGTCCATTTCGACGATCGGGTTTTCCACCTTGATTTTGGTCACGGAGGCATCCTTTGCGACAATAAGCGAATGCTTTTGGCTTAGCTTGTCTGAGCGCGCTTGGGAAGCTGTATACGAACGTATACTGATTTGTCGCACCCTAAATTTAGGCTGTATTTCTATCTATTTGTTAAGAAAAAGTTTTCGATACGAGCTTGCAGCCAATTCCAAAGTTGCGGAGCCCCACGTTTTATCGCCGGCGCGACACGCGCTTCGATTTTGTCTGGCGAAACATTGTATTCGATCCACGACCCCCCACCGGATGCAAGATTTTGCATTGGCGGTTGTGCGCGATCAAGTGCCTTGGCGAATTGTGCAGATGGCGTTTGCGCCGCTTCGAATTCTTGCCAGATGGCGCGTAACTCTGTCGCTTGGTCTGCAGGCAGCAGGCCATAGAGACGATCGGCGGCCGCAGCTTCCTGCGCTTCCATCTTTGCCGCGTCCACGGTGCCAAATATCGGATTATCCCCAGCGTCAATCTCGATAAGGTCATGCAGGATAAGCATTTTTAGTACTTTGTTTATGTCGACATCGGGACCCGCCTGATCGGCCAGAACGAGCGCATAAAGCGAAAGGTGCCAAGAATGTTCGGCGGAGTTTTCCCGACGTGATCCGTCCGCCAATGTTGTGGCACGGATTACGGTTTTAAGACGATCAGCTTCTGTCAGGAACGCAAGCTGGCGATCAAGCCGGGTCATTTTTTCCGGCTTGACTGCGATGTGTGTTCAAAGCGCGTTCAAGGAATTTCTGACCCGCAGCGTTGGCCATCCGAGTGCGCACAGCAGTCAAGAACGCTTCTTCCAACGTTTGGGATGACGACCCCAATACCTGCCCAAGCTCCATAAACAACCGGTCATTGCCGATTTCAGCTTGGACAGTGATACAGTCCTCGGCCAGCTTGTTGGCCATTTCTACGACAGCAGGATCCGACATTACCGACTCGTTTCTGTTAGGCGGCGTTTTACGTAAGTCGACGTATGATCGATCATCGTGTCCAAATGCGGATCTTCAAAGAAATGTCCCGCACCTTCGACCTGCGTATGCGTGATCGTGATACCTTTTTGCTCGTGCAATTTGTTCACGAGAATTTCTGTGTCGGCTGGTGGGGCAACGCGATCTGCTGCGCCATTGATGATCAAACCAGAAGACGGGCAGGGCGCCAGAAACGAAAAGTCGTACATGTTCGCCGGTGGAGAAACAGAAATGAACCCAGTGATTTCCGGTCTGCGCATCAGCAATTGCATGCCGATCCATGCTCCGAATGAAAAACCAGCGACCCAACAATGCTTCGAATTGTTGTTCATAGATTGCAGGTAATCCAGCGCGGAGGCCGCATCACTCAGTTCCCCAACGCCTTGGTCATATTCACCTTGGCTGCGACCAACGCCGCGGAAATTGAACCGCAGCACGGTAAAACCCATGTTGTAAAAGGCATAGTGCAACGCATGCACAACCTTGTTGTTCATGGTGCCGCCAAACTGCGGATGCGGGTGAAGCACAATGGCAATTGGCGCATCGCGTTCTTTTTGAGGGTGATAGCGGCCTTCAAGGCGGCCTTCGGGTCCAGGAAAAATGACCTCGGGCATATGGTTTCTCTTGTCCCTCTTACGAGTGCTATTGGATTTCTTGACGAAATCTCTTGGCTAACTTAGAACGGTTCTAATTTGTTGCGTCAGCCTTCTTTAGCTGACAATGTAACGGATGTATTTGCTCCGACTTGAAAGGTCAATCGGGAGACCATGCAATGAAATTATCTACCAAGGGGCGGTATGCAATGGTTGCGCTTGCCGATATTGCGCTGCAACCAGCTGACAGGTTGGTCAGCCTTGGCGAAATTGCTGAGCGTCAGGCGATTTCGTTGCCGTATCTCGAGCAATTGTTCGTCAAATTGCGCCGCGCTGATCTTGTAACATCTGTTCGTGGACCCGGTGGGGGGTATCGATTGTCTCGGTCTCCTGCTGAAATTCGTGTGGTGGATATTTTGGGGGCTGTCGACGAAACGGTTGATGCGATGCAAAAAGGGGCAGGCGCGTCTGGTGGATTGTCTGGCAGCCGTGCGCAATCACTGACCAATCGCCTGTGGGAAGGTCTAAGCGCGCATGTCTATGTGTTTTTGCACCAGACCCGTTTGTCAGACGTGATCCAAAACGATTTGGTTCCGTGCCCGGCTGTTCCGAACCTGTTTGACGTGGTCGACGAATGATTGTCCCCATGCGCCCACTGGAAAGAGATGCCGTGTGAACCGTCTGTATTTGGATCACAACGCGACAACGCCTCTGCGTTCAGAAGCGCGGGATGCGATGGTGTCGGCCATGGATATGGTCGGCAATCCATCATCCGTGCATGCAGAGGGACGCGAGGCAAAGATGCTGGTCGAACGTGCGCGCGCGCAAGTGGCGGTGCTTGTGGGGTGTTTGCCAACACAGGTGATTTTTACAGGGTCTGCGACTGAGGCGGCTTCGATGGCCGCCGCCCAAAAAGATCGGCATGGTGGGGTGTTTATCGCCTCGGGCATTGAGCACGATTGTTTTCGGGTTTGGGATGAAGCGCCACAAAGAACCTTTGAAAAATCTGATGGTGATGATTACGACCCTGATGAGCAGGCCTTTGTGGATTTCGCTTGGTCTTTGGCGACGGCGGACAACAATGACAACGCATTGTGGGCATTGACAGCCGCAGATGGTGAAACAGGGCTTTTGGCTGGGAATGGCACACCCGGGACCTATGACGGCTGCGTGCCTGGGGCAAACATCTGGCCTTGCGGTGAGCGCAGAACGAATTTTGCTGTTGTCACTGATATTACGCAACTTGCAGGTAAGTTGCCTGTGGTTCTAGGGGAAAAGAAGCCCTCATACATGATATTGTCCGCCCACAAAATCGGCGGTCCTAAAGGCGTCGGCGCTTTCATCAATTTGACTGCACAAGATCCGATTCCAATCTTGCGTGGTGGAGGCCAAGAACAAAACCGCCGCTCGGGCACTGAGAATGTCATCGGCATCGCAGGATTCGGCGCAGCGGCACAAGCTGCACACCATGATGTGATGGCTGGAAAATGGACCGAAGTCGAGAAACTTAGAAATATTCTAGAAAGAGCTCTTGAGGCTTTGTCAAAGAAGACTATTTTCGTCGGGAAAGATGCTCCGCGACTGCCTAACACGTCCTGTTTCATTACGCCCGGTTGGAAGGGCGATACACAAGTGATGCAGATGGATCTAGCAGGGTTTGCCATCTCGGCGGGGTCTGCCTGTTCGTCAGGCAAGGTTAAGGCAAGCCGGGTGTTGAAAGCGATGGGATATACAGATCTTGAGGCGGCGTCCGCTGTGCGGGTGTCCCTGGGTCTTGAGACAACGGAAGATGATGTTTTGCGCTTTGCACAAGCGTGGGGCGAAAAGTTAAAGAAACAAGAAGCGCGTGCTGCTTAAGCACGCATTGAGGGGATGTCAGACGTGGATGACGTGATTAATGTCAAAGAAGGTGTCGATCAGGAGACGGTCGATGCTGTGCGCGAAGTCGGCGGCAAATACAAATACGGTTGGGAAACAGACATCGAAATGGAGTACGCTCCAAAAGGTCTGACCCCGGATATCGTCCGTCTGATTTCGGAAAAGAACGAAGAACCCGAATGGATGACGCAGTGGCGTCTGCAAGCCTATGAACGCTGGTTGCAGATGAAAGAGCCAGATTGGGCAATGGTCGATTATCCAGAAATCGATTTTCAGGACCAATATTACTATGCGCGTCCAAAGTCGATGGAAGTAAAGCCAAAATCCTTGGATGAAGTCGATCCAAAGCTGCTGGCGACCTATGAAAAGCTGGGCATCCCTCTGAAAGAACAAATGATCCTAGCCGGGGTTGAGGGCGCAGAAGACGCGCCTGCCGAAGGGCGCAAGGTTGCTGTGGACGCGGTGTTTGATTCTGTGTCCGTCGGCACAACTTTTCAGGATGAACTGTTAAAAGCTGGCGTTATCTTTTGTTCGATTTCCGAAGCCATTCGTGAGCATCCAGAGTTGGTTAAGAAATATCTGGGGTCGGTTGTTCCGGTGTCGGACAATTTTTACGCGACACTAAATTCTGCTGTCTTTTCAGATGGATCGTTTGTGTACATCCCACCGGGCGTGCGTTGTCCGATGGAACTCAGCACCTATTTTCGCATCAATGCTGAAAACACGGGTCAATTCGAACGGACTTTGATCATCGCTGATAAAGAATCCTACGTCAGCTACCTTGAAGGTTGCACAGCCCCACAACGCGACGTGTCCCAATTGCACGCGGCCGTTGTCGAGATTGTTTTGCTTGATGATGCAGAGGTCAAATATTCGACCGTTCAAAACTGGTATCCCGGTGATGAAGACGGCAAAGGTGGCATCTATAATTTTGTGACCAAGCGCGCCGATTGTCGTGGTGCGCGTTCCAAAGTGATGTGGACCCAGGTCGAAACCGGATCTGCTGTGACTTGGAAATATCCGTCCTGCATTCTGCGCGGTGACGACAGTCAGGGCGAATTTTATTCCATCGCAATTGCCAACAACATGCAGCAAGCCGACACGGGCACAAAAATGGTGCATCTGGGCAAGAACACGAAATCGCGCATCGTGTCCAAAGGCATCAGCGCCGGCAAAGCGCAAAACACGTATCGCGGATTGGTGTCGATGCACCCCAAGGCGCAGGAGTCGCGCAACTATACCCAATGTGACTCGTTGTTGATTGGCGACAAATGTGGGGCGCACACGGTTCCCTATATCGAGGTCAAGAATAACTCGTCTCGCGTCGAACACGAAGCAACGACATCCAAGGTGGACGATGATCAACTGTTCTATTGCCGCTCGCGCGGGATGGACGAAGAAGAAGCTGTGGCTTTGGTTGTGAACGGGTTCTGCAAGGAAGTGCTGCAAGCGCTGCCAATGGAATTCGCAATGGAAGCGCAGCAGTTGGTCGCAATTTCGCTTGAGGGGTCTGTGGGGTAATCCAATGTTCGAAAATTCAATCGATGACGCTGGTGCTTTAAATGAAGCGTTGTACCCAGATCGGAAAGACTGGGGGATTCGGTTTGGTATTTTCCTCGGAATAGTCCTAGTTGCCACTTCATCCATTGTTGCCACAACATCCACACATCCGATTATTGGTTCATTTTACGGTTGGATCGCAATGGTCGTCCTGAGTGTGTCAATTGGCGTTGTATCCGGAGTGTATCTTGAGCGCTGGGAACGTAAGAAACAGGCCGAGAAACACGCCGAAATAAGAAAATCTTTGCAGGATGAGAAAGATCGTCAGCTGAAAGAGTTCATGGAAGAAAAAGGCAAATGATCGTCACGACCACATCCAATACCGAAGGCCCAAAGGTCACCGGCCCTCGCGGTATTGTTGTGGGTGATGCGTATGCTTCTAAGAGGGCTAAGTTCTGATCATGGTGGTACGCAAAACCGACAACAGAGACATGTACACGGACAGCTGGTCGCTTAGATCGGCGGTTTCGTTGTGGTCTTTGATTGCGGTTGGCGTCTTGGGTACCATTGCTGCAGGTTGGATCGCTTCGAGGATTGTGCCGGCCTATCTCGTGCCTGTCAGCTTTGTTGGGTTTTTGGCCGCGATCGGGATGCGTGCGTTGTGGATGAAGCGCCGTTTGAAGGAAAATCTGACGAAAGGCGCAGAACTTCAAGGTCAGTTGCATGAGCTTGAGAAACAAGAGTTTGAGATGCGCTACGCGGATGCAAGGGCACGCGGAGATTTCGACAAGTGGGAAGAAGACAAATGATCCTGAATTCCACATGCAACCTCAAGCAGGGCAAGGCTTCGGATTGTCGTGCCTTTGGCGCGGCGCTGGTGTTCGCGTCGTGCGTTAATATGGGAAACCAATAGAGAATGCAGGGAGCATTCGGACATATTCTCTGGGCGCTTTGCGGCGCGTTGCTGGGCGGGTTTGCGGCTTGGGCTGTGTTGCCACAGGTGTTCTGGGCGGCATTGATCGGTGGCGCGCTTAGTTTTGGTGCGATGCGTGTGGGGTACATCCTGCTGACCTCGGATGACGCGAATGCCGGGGGTGAAAACGTCCGTGACTGATCCTTTGAAACACATAAAAGAGCGTGTTCAGACCCGTTTTCGTACTGCTCTGGTGTTTTCGTTGCCGGCTTTTGTGGTGCTGACTGCTATGGCATTGGAAGCAGGTATGGACATTGTTTTGATACAGCCGGGCGCGTTGGCACCTGCGTTGATTGTCAGCCTTTTGCTCGCAGCCATTCCAGTGACGTTATACAACCGAGCGAAGATGACCTTAGATCGCGAGGAAGAGAGCGAGCGGTTGGCTGAGATCGTGAAAAAGATTGAGATGCCGCAATGATTGCTGAATTGGTTCAGGCGTCAGCCGGCGCAGGTATCGGCGTGTTTTTGGGATGCCTTATTGGCCTTGGCATGCGTAAGCGTGCCGGAAAAACCGATGGGTTGCTCAGCAATTCGGTTGCATTGACGGCGTCAGCGGCGGGTGGTGCTGCGCTGTTGGTCATGATGCTGATCACTTATCTAACGGGGGCGTAATGCAATGATTGTGACGACGACGCCAAGTATCGAGGGAAAGGCAATCACCGATTACCGCGGAATCGTGGTGGGCGAGGCGATCATGGGCGCAAATATCGTTCGAGACGTGTTTGCGCAGATCACAGATATCGTGGGCGGCCGGTCGGGTGCGTATGAAAGCAAATTGCAGGATGCCCGTGACACGGCGTTGGGGGAACTGGAAGACCGCGCCCGGGAAAAAGGGGCGAATGCCGTTGTTGGCGTTGATCTAGATTACGAAGTTGTGGGGCAATCCATGTTGATGGTCTCTGCTTCCGGCACTGCTGTGTTGGTGCGTTGACATAGGAACATAGCTGCAATCGCGGCTTGTAAGGAAAGAAGATAAAGATGTTAGAGATCAAAGGGCTAAAGGTCCAACTTGAAGAAGAAGGTAAGCAAATCCTCAAAGGTGTGGATCTGACTGTCGAAGCGGGCAAAGTGCACGCGATCATGGGGCCAAATGGGTCGGGGAAATCGACTTTGTCTTATGTTTTGTCAGGTCGCGACGGCTATGAGGTGACCGGGGGGACAGCGAGCCTAAGTGGGGCGGACTTGTTGGACATGGAACCAGAAGAGCGCGCGGCTGCTGGCCTGTTTTTGGCGTTCCAATATCCTGTTGAAATTCCTGGCGTCGGCAACATGACCTTTTTGCGCACGGCAGTGAATGCTCAGCGCAAAGCCCGTGGCGAAGAAGACCTAAGCGCTGCGGATTTCCTAAAGGTGATCCGGGCCCGCGCGAAAGAGCTGAAAATCGACGCGGACATGCTGAAACGCCCGGTCAATGTCGGATTTTCTGGCGGCGAAAAGAAGCGTAACGAAATTCTGCAGATGGCCATGCTTGAGCCTAAGATGTGCATCTTGGACGAAACGGATTCTGGCCTTGACGTTGATGCGATGAAACTGGTGGCCGAAGGCGTGAATGCGCTGCGTTCAGAAGGTCGCGGATTCCTAGTTATCACGCATTATCAACGCCTTCTGGATCACATTAAACCTGATGTTGTACACATCATGGCCGATGGTCGAATCGTGAAAACTGGCGGTCCTGAATTGGCGCTTGAAGTCGAAAACAATGGATACTCAGATATCTTGGCGGAGGTGGCCTAATGGCAGCAGCTGCTGAAAAGCAATCAGCGACGGACGCGCGACTGGCCGGGTTGTCAATGCCCACTGGTGGGTGGTCTGAACCTGCACGTCGCGAGGCCCATGACCGTCTGGTGGCATCCGGTTTGCCAGCTCGTCGTGACGAATATTGGCGGTTCACGCGTCCTGACGCTTTGACTGCGCCCGCGGTTCACGCGGCCTTGTTTCAAAACGAAGAAACATCGCTGTTTGACGCAATGGATCGCTTACGGATTGTCTTTGTAGACGGCGTCTTTGATGCAGATGCATCGGATGACCTGGCTTTTGAGGGGATCGAAATCGACCGTCTCGCTTTCGCCAAAAGTGACATCCACTGGGCCCAAGGGGTGTACGGCGTTCTTGAACTGGCGGGTCAAACGCCGGTTGAACGTCCATTGGCCGCGATGAATACGGCTTATGCCACAGATGGTGTATTGATCCATGTCACTGGTCCTGTCTCAAAGCCTGTTCATTTGATCTATGAACATCGCGATGAACAGTCAGACGTGATGTTGCATCACGTGGTCAAATTGGATGAAGGCACGTCGCTGACTTTGCTTGAAAACGGCCCAGGTGCTGCACGTTTAAACACAGTTATGGAAGTCGACGCTGCTGACAAAGCAGCCTTCCATCACATACGTGCGCAGGGCAGGGATCATGAACGCCTTGCCGTCACGCACAACTTCGCTCGCCTTGGGACGGAATCGACATTCAAAAGCTTTACCCTGACGGTGAACGGCCGGTTGACCCGCAATGAATGTATCATTGAATTAACCGGTGACGACGCGGTTGCACATGTCGCGGGTGCATGTGTCGGAGACGGAGAATTCCTTCACGATGACACGGTGTTCGTAACGCATGACGCGGTGAATTGCGAAAGTCGCCAGGTGTTCAAAAAGGTTTTGCGCAACGGGGCAATTGGCGTGTTCCAAGGTAAAATCCTTGTCAAAAACGGCGCGCAAAAGACGGATGGGTATCAGATCAGCCAATCCTTGCTGTTGGATGATGACAGTCAGTTCCTCGCAAAGCCTGAACTGGAAATCTATGCCGACGATGTGGCCTGTTCGCACGGGTCAACATCTGGGGCGATAGACGAAACCGCATTGTTCTATTTGCGCTCACGCGGGGTTCCTGCTGACATTGCAACGGATTTGCTGACGCTGGCCTTTCTGGCAGAAGCGGTTGAGGAAATCGAAGATGAGACATTGCGTGATGAATTGACCGAGCGGCTTGAAGCTTGGTTGGAGCGCCGTCGAGGTTAAGCATGAGTCTGAGCCAAAATATAGTGGCAACCTATCGCAGACCAAGGCGTGTGATGGAACGTCTTCTTTCGCTGGGTCAACGGGAAGACCGTGCCTTGGCCTATCTTATGGGGGCATGCGTGATAATTTTTATTGCGCAGACCCCCAAGCTTGCCCGCGAAGCGCATTTGAGCGGGGAAGACCTGAACATGCTTCTCGGCGCGACATTGCTGGCTTGGGTGTTTATCGCGCCGTTGCTTTTGTATGGGCTCGCCGCACTTGGGCGGGGCATTGGTCGCTTGCTCGGGGGGCATGGCAACATGTATGCCGCGCGTCTGGCATTGTTTTGGGCCTTGCTTGCCGCTTCACCATTGGTGTTGCTGCACGGCCTTGTGGCAGGGTTCATTGGGCCAGGCCTTGAATTGCAGGCTGTCGGATTGATCTGGTGCGTGATGTTTGTTTGGTTTTGGGGGGCCGGGTTATGGGCATCAGAAAGACCCAGGGCCACATGACGGACATGCGTTTAAAGCCTTTGGTTGGACTGTCTATTCGTGACCCCCGTTTGGCGGGTGAAACCATATTGACGATGCAGGTTCCGGAACACATCTTGTGGCAAGGCCTGACGCTAGTATCGGTTCTTTCGACACTGATCGTTTCTGGAATGATGCGCCTGACGCCTATTCCTGACAACGAATTCGGTTTGATATTGATTCAATCCCCCATCTATTCAACCCCGTTGCTGGCGGCTGTTATGCAGTGGGGACAATCCGTGCTTTCTATCTATGTCGTGCATTGGATTGCTCGGATTTTTGGTGGAACTGGCACGCGTGCGAATGTTCTGGCGTTGGTGGCATGGTTGCATTTTGTGTCACTTATACTTGTGGTCATTTTGGTCCTTGTTGGATCCATTATCCCGATGTTGTCGGCCTTTGGACTGCTGATGTTTCTTGGGTGGTGGTTGTGGAGCTTTGCGACATTTGTCGATGTGGCGCATGCGCTTCAATCAATGTTCAAAGCAGCAGGTGTGTTGGTGGTATCCTTTGTTGGTTTTTTGTTTGGCGTTTCGTTTGTTGTCGGCCTGCTGGGCGGGTTGATCAGCGGAATTGCAGGAGTGCGATAAGATGTATGACATAGACAAAATCCGCCAGGATTTCCCCATTCTTTCGCGTGAAGTGAATGGCAAGCCACTGGTTTATTTGGATAATGGTGCATCTGCACAGAAACCACAGGTGGTGATCGATGCGATTACACGCGCCTATGCGGAAGAATACGCCAATGTGCACCGGGGTCTTCATTTCCTGTCCAATCTTGCGACGGAAAAATACGAAGGCGTGCGCGGAATCATTGCGCGGTTTTTGAATGCCAGCGCAGAAGACGAAATCGTGCTGAATTCGGGTACAACCGAAGGCATCAACATGGTCGCCTATGGGTGGGCCATGCCGCGTCTCGAAGCCGGTGATGAAATCGTGCTGAGCGTTATGGAACACCACGCCAATATCGTGCCCTGGCATTTCTTGCGCGAACGGCAAGGGGTTGTCCTAAAGTGGGTTGATGTGGATGCAACGGGTGCTTTGGACCCCCAGGCCGTGATTGACGCGATTGGACCGCGCACCAAACTTGTCGCTGTGACCCATATGTCCAATGTTCTTGGCACGCGTGTTGACGTGAAAACGATTTGTCACGGCGCGCATGCGCAAGGCGTGCCTGTGCTGGTGGACGGGTCGCAAAGTGCTGTGCACATGCCAGTGGATGTGCAGGATCTGGACGCGGATTTCTTTGCCATCACTGGGCACAAGCTTTACGGGCCATCGGGGTCGGGCGCGATCTATGTCAAATCCGAACGCATGGCGGAAATGCGTCCCTTCATTGGGGGCGGTGACATGATCAAAGAAGTATCCAAGGATGCCGTTGTTTACAACGACCCACCGATGAAATTCGAAGCAGGCACACCCGGCATTGTGCAGACCATCGGGCTTGGCGTCGCGCTTGAATACATGATGAGCGTTGGCATGCAGCAGATTTCGGACCACGAAGATGATTTGCGCGATTACGCTGTAAAACGTCTGGGTGGATTGAACTGGCTGCAAACCCAAGGCACGACGGCCGACAAAGGGGCGATCTTTTCGTTCACTCTAGACGGCGCGGCCCATGCACATGACATATCGACCATTCTTGACAAAAAAGGCGTGGCCGTACGGGCAGGGCACCACTGCGCGGGGCCTCTGATGGATCATTTGGGCGTCACAGCAACCTGTCGCGCTTCGTTTGGCATGTACAACACAACAAACGAGATCGACGTGTTGGTCGACGCATTGGAACTTGCCCACGATCTCTTTGCCTAAGAGCCTACATTGGCGCCGACTTCTTGGTGACGCGCAAGATTTGCCCGTTGCAGGCCTGAACACACGGCGATATAGAACAGGCATGGACCGTTAGCTGAGCTGGATAGAGCGCCTTCATCCGAAGGCAATGGGCCAAACATAAAAGTTTAACCTATATCAAGGAGTTGCGGGTCAAAGAAAAGTTCTTGTGCACAGAAATTGCACAGTTGTAAGTTGGAACCAGGTTTAGGTCCCTTAGCTCAGCTGGATAGAGCGCTACCCTCCGAAGGTAGAGGTCACACGTTCGAATCGTGTAGGGATCGCCAACTTACTTACTGCCAGAAAAAGCAAATGTTTGCGCAAAAGAAAGCAATAGCGTGCGCAAACCGGTGATAAGGCAACAATAAAACCGCCAAAACTTTTGCATTATCATTTTATTACAAATAGTTACTCTGGTTACAATGCAATTTCAGCCTTTTCTTGTCCGTGAAACGCAGAGAGCCGGTGGTACATGAGTGGTGGAAGGTCAATTTGACCGGCCCCCTCGGCTCCAACATTCGGTCGCCCTGTACCGCGAAAAATTTCGTCGACCAGACCCAAAAAAACGGAGTTTTTTCACAGAAACGGCTCAAAGCCGATGGGGTGGATGGCTCTTGCTCCAACCGACGTCGCAATGCGCCATGGCAAACAAGACGGCTCAGATCGTCTGGGCCGTTCTCACCCGAAACATACCCTACAACCCGCATATGGCCTAAGGAGAAAGAACCACGAATTAGCAAGACCTGTGAAATGATAGTGCATAAGTCAGCTGCCGAAACCAAAACACTCGTCGAAGGTCCCGGGCATCATAGCCCGCTAAGTCGTAAGGGACTTGGCTCGCGAAACCCATCAGAGTCAGCGATCAAAATCGCGCAAACAGGCCGGACACACGACTGCTTCTGACAAACGCACAAATCAGATCAAAAAGGACTTGCTATGTAGGAGCCATCCACACAGGATCTTCGGCGAACCGGAACGGTTAAGCACGTCTACGCCAAGGCCAGCGATGTACGCACTCGCCGCTGTCTCATTACTAACCTGATCTATGATGACCATTTGGGCTCTCAGATTTTCCCTCTCGGGCATGCACGCATGCCCTGCCGGTCAGTCGGGTGCGCCTTATTCCGTTCCATGCATTTGAGGTTTACGAACATCGTGTGCGGCTAAGTTTAGATCGCAGTCGCCAATTCATTTTCTTTCCACTCGAAGTCTTTGCCTGAGTTCAGAACACTCCATGCTATGCGGGCCAGTTTATTCGCCAAGGCTACGCCCAACTTGTTATGCTGCATGCGCGTTGATGCGACCTCCAGCCATGGGCCAAAGCTGAACTTAAGCCAGTTCTTTGGTCGCATCATCATGACTTGCGCAGCCCGCACAAACAGCATCCGTAGATATCGACTGCCACGTTTTGTGATGCGCCCTAGAATGGTGCGACCACCGGTGCTGTGCTGTCGCGGAACAAGGCCCAACCAGGCCGTAAAGTCACGACCACGGTCATAAGCCTCGTCAGTTCCGATAGCCGCAACGACAGCCGTCGATATGATAGGGCCGATGCCCGGAATGGTCATGAGACGCTGGCACCAGGCCTCACTTTTGCTGATGGCCTCAATCTCCGAGGTCGTCATTTCGATCCGCTTGTCCGCCCAGATCCAGTCCTGCTGAAGACCAAGGATGAGCTTGCGCATCCGCAACGACATCTCATCATCGCGATTGTCCAAAATGGCTTCAAGTGACGTGCGCAAAGCAGCCACACTTTTGCGAACTGTGATCCCTTGTTCAATCAAGAATGCGCGGATCTGGTTCATCGTTGCAGTCCGCCGCGATACGAGGCGAGAACGCAAGCGGTGCAATGCTTGCAGATCCAGTTGCCCCAGCGTCTTCTCAGAAACCGTCTTGAGATTGGGGCGTAGAGCCGCCTCTGCGATGGCTTCCGCATCGTTGTAATCGTTCTTCTGGCCTTTGTTGAACGGCTGAACGTAAATAGCAGGGATGATCCGAGGCTCGAACCCCAACTTGCGCAGCGTTCGGCTAACAAAATGTGCGCTCATGCAGACTTCCATGCCAACAATACAGTGCGGCAGTTCCTCAAACGTCGCGACCAACGCCATGCGATTGATCTTTTTGCACAACACAAGTTGGCCTTCCTTATCAAAGCCAACCAAGTGAAAGACGTCCTTGCCGATATCGACGCCAATTGACATCGACTCAGCAAAATCATTCTTCGCCATGCTACTTCTCCTATGTGCAGTATAGGCAGAGCCTAACCTGCTGGGTGAAGCAGCCGGTACATCCCATTACTCACCAATGCTGCAACTTGCCTGAATGGCTGCTTCTGATTTATACACTCGTTAGCAACATACTCGTTTCGCTGTCCTGAATATTATCTATCTGCCGTACCTCTCGGAGTATTCGGTCAAACTCCGCAAGTGACTCGACGCGGACCTCAGCGACTAAGTCCCATTTTCCACTGGTCGTATGAACTTGTCGCAGTTCTGGCAGTCGGCGCAGGTTTGTAATGACCTGTGTGGTACTCTTGCCTGATATTTTAATCATCATAATTGCGTTAATCTGACCATCTTCATAGTCTTCCCGCACACGCGCCGTAAACCCAAGCAGAGCGCCCGATTCCAACATGCGGTCAAGCCGATTTTGCACGGTGCTGCGTGACACATCCAAAATATCCGCCAGCTTGGCGATCGGTGCTCGTCCATCCCGTATGAGCAGCGCAACCAGTCGGCGATCAAAGTCATCAAACTGATGTTTTTTTTTGGCATTTTTACGCATGATATCACAAATGTTAGAGTCATTCTTCGCAATATGTATGAAATAGTAGCATTATTATAGATGTTTGAGCATTGTTATTGCATTATGCTAGACGGACACTGGTCTCGGACCTGACAGGAGTAGTTCCGTGACCGTTTCCAAGAGCCTTCAAGCACCATCATCTGTTGTGATGGTGCGACCCCATCATTTTGCGGTAAATCCGGAAACATTTGATAATGCCTTCCAATCTGCAAACCCGACCTCGGGCGAGGATGCGACGAAGGCATATCGAGAACTGACAGAAGCGGCTGATACGCTACAATCCCACGGCGTCGATGTTCATTTATTTGACGGAGATGACCCCAGAACACCCGACTGTGTGTTTCCAAATAATTGGTTTTCCACACATGCAGGGGGGCATATTGCGGTCTATCCGATGATGGCCCCTAACCGCAGGCTGGAGCGCCGCTCCGATGTATTGGACATGCTGAAGGCCAAATTCCGTGTGCAAGACATTCTGGATTTTTCCGGCTTAGAGCACGATGATCTTTACCTTGAAGGTACAGGCGCAATGGTTCTGGATCATGTAGACCGGATTGCTTATGCCGTTGAATCCGACCGCACAAGCCAGATCGCTTTGGAGCGGTTTTGCACCCATTTCAACTATGAGCCTATGGCGTTTCACGCATCCGATGAGCAAGGAAGAGCGATCTATCATACCAACGTGTTGATGTGCATTGCGACCGATTTTGCGATGATTGGAAGCTGCATGATCGAAGACGCGGCGCGCCGGGATGACCTTTTAAATCGACTTGGCCAATCGGGCCGCATCATTATCGACCTAAACGAAACCCAAATTGGAAGGTTCGCGGGCAACGCCATTGAATTACAAGGGAGCGCAGGACGAATTCTTGCCCTGTCTGAGACAGCGTTGAACGCGTTGTCTCCAGATCAAAAAGCAAGGATTTCTGACAGCGCTACCTTGGTTGCCTTGAAGATACCAACTATCGAGCTTTCCGGAGGGTCGGTACGTTGTACTATCGCGGGAATACACCTGACATCACGTGGTTAGCATTCTTGCGCGGTGGGATCACTGCATCGGCGTTTCTCGCAGCAACGGCCTCGTGGCATTTGCGCGGATCGTACGCCCCATCTGCGGTGACACTACCGATGTTCTGGTTGGGCGGGATTTGGTTCAGAAGATCGGGCAACACAGGAGCATCCCCGACGTTACGGCTGGTGATCTCGACAGCCCGAATCTCCAACGTTTCCTCGTCTATTCCGATGTGGATCTTACGCCAAATGCGCCGCTTTGAACCGCCATGCTTGCGGGCATTCCACTCACCTTCGCCCTCTGCCTTGATGCCAGTGCTGTCGATCAAGAGGTTCAGCGGTCCAGTGCCACCGCGATATGGCAGACTAACGTTCAATGTTCTTTGACGACGGCAAAGGGTGCTGAAATTGGGCACCA
>JBDVKF010000049.1:0-106511 GCA_039960995.1 Paracoccaceae bacterium
AGGGATCACATGGTCACCCACTTCCAAGGACGTCACGCCTTCGCCGACTTCGATCACAACGCCCGCGCCTTCATGGCCCAGAATGGCCGGAAAGATACCTTCGGGGTCCGCGCCAGAGCGCGTGAATTCATCCGTGTGGCATAATCCTGTCGCTTTGATCTCAACAAGAACCTCACCCGCACGAGGACCCTCAAGCTCAACCTCCATAATCTCAAGCGGCTGACCCGCGGAAACTGCAACTGCGGCGCGTGTTCTCATGTGGTGTCCTCCCGCTGTCTGGAATCGTTTAGACACCAAACAATTTAGGCGAGTATGAGCGCGCAGGACTGGTTCGAACAATTAAGACAATGGTGTGTATTGGGGCGCATAGACAGGATTGGACGGCTCAGACATAGTTACAGTGTTGGAGGAGTCGCCCATGTCGATCACCAAAACACTAACCTTGGCCTGCGTGGCCGCCGCGCTGGCCGCGCCTCTACAGGCGGCTGATTTTTCTGATCCAACATGGCCTTGCATCCAGCGCAAAATCGAAAATCTGTCACTGGGTCTGATGTGGCCCGGGCCCGTTGATCCCACCCTGATCGAGGATGATGAGGTTTTACGCCAAGACGTGTATGACTTGGCCGACGCTTTGGCTTTGCGCCGTGTTGACCTTGACGAAATGCGTCCACTTGTTGAGGCATTTGGCGCGAAATATGGTGGCGATCAAGACAAACTGGGTCTGGTGTTCGAACGTGTGTTTTCCGGCTTGTCCAAACGGCGCGGCCGCATCATCACCGGCATCGGTGACTTTTCCCTCAGTCAGATCGCCTTGGCCGAACAAATCGATAGCGCTCGCGCCGAAATGGATACGCAACTGGCCCTGGCAGAGCCCGATTTCGACAAAGTAGACGCGCTCGAGGAACAGCTGGATTGGGATCAACTGATCCACTCAGATCGCCAGCGATCCATCACCTATCTGTGCGAAACCCCCCTGATCATCGAACGCCGCCTATTCGCCATCGCGCAACTGCTGCAACAAATGGTGCAAGAACAGGGGTAAAGAGTCGAAGTGGATCGCACTTGGTGAAGCCAAGTAAAGCTCCAAGGTCGGCTTTGCAGACTTTCCTGTCGTTGGACCGGTGTCTGCCAATAGCTGCTGCCAGCCCAAGGTCGGCATGATTGAAGGTCATTGCTTTGGCAAAGCTATAGAAGAAATAGCTTCCAGCGGATAAATGAAATAATCCCCTTGTTCATTCCTGCCGATCAAACCTATTGAGTTTCTCCCGACAACGGCGGCTTGTACCGTCCGATCGTCAATCTCCAACAATTGAATATTGTCATTCGCAACGTGGTCAAAGCGTAAAAATCCAATCCAAACAGACAGAATCATCGCAAACAACCAAGCACAGTTCTGTAACATCAAGGCTAGGTATGGCTTCATGGCCAGCCGCCATACACGTTTTGGGCTGACACGTAGCAGCCGCCCAAATTTGCGGAAGTCAGTCGCACCTACAGAACTTGTTTTGGTCGGATGATAGAGCGAAAAGACCAACCCAATTGCAATCAAAAATCCAATAAGACCTGGCCGAAGATCACGCACAAAAAAAATTAGCGCCATCAGGAACATTGGAAACACAGCCCAACCAAGCCGATGCACTCCGACCTTCGCAAGCGCGCTTGGTGGGATCATCCCTTCGATCAAGATCATGCGAACCTGAAAGAGAAAGGCGGGCGCTGCTAGCATCAGGAACAACACCGCTTGAGAAGATATTGACGAAACGAGAGTGAAGTCGGCAAATTGTAGGAACGGGACGTCTGACAGAACCAGATAACCGAAAAGGAAGGCCGCATCTAACGAGATAACGAACCCGAGCAGGGAAAATCCATTTACACGAAACCAATTTACAAGTTCAGATTTCATCTAACTCCAGTCCATAAATGCCTCATTGATCTATCACAGAGGGGAAACCGATTTCTACCCGGTGATGTTGTTGGGAGGTTGGACGGTTTTTGCGAGGGCACGGAAGCGATATCTTCCACTGACTTTGCAAAGGCCGCTTTCTGTAGCTCTGATTCCATTGGTGTATCTTGCAACATCATTCACTTTGGGCTCTAAGCGAACATCTCAACGCCCCCAAAACTCCGGTTCAAGTGCAGGGGTAAGGGGCCGAAGCCGATTGAAGCTCCAAGGTCGGCAGTCCATTATTCGATAGACCGTCTTCAGGAAACGCAATGTCAACCGAAGGCGCTCAGGACATTATTCAGCTTTGACCATTCTTTATCTGTTCTGCGCGCGCGATAGCCTCTGCTTGGATCTGAATTTGCTCTTCCCGTTCGATTTCTGCCCGGTGCGCGGCATCATCTTGGATGGCTGATGCAACGTTTGAATCGGTCTTTCGTGACCACCAAATTAACCCGCAACCTGTCAGAAGAAGAAAAGCGCCGACGATGATACCATCGTAATGTGGGGTTTCGTAGGCGAGGTAGCCAAAGCTGACCGAGAAAAGACCCAGTATAAGGTAAAACCAGGTGTAAATCTTGAAGAAAACAGAGCTGAGCCCACGCGCAAATACTTTTCGCGAATGTAGGTAAGCGAGCAAAACCGGAAAACCTATACCAATCAACAGAACCTCAACAATGGTGTCCAGAGGTTCGGGGAAGTATGCTGAGATTGATCCAATGACCGCAAACGGTATGAGAAGTGAAAATACCGCCGCAACAATGAGCATCAACCAAGTCCAAGGTGATAGTGATACGCCTAAAAGCATCGTTTTCCTTTCGGTTGAATTTTGCGCATTCACATACGCGGATTGAACGCGTCGAGCTAGCATAATACGACTCCGATGCGCAACAGTTTGAACCCGCCAAAAGATTGACTCCAAAAGCTACGCAAATCATTCTTCCTATAGTGAAAATAAGGAATTACCCGATGCGTTTAACCCTCATGGGGGCTTTTGTTTTGTCTTGTGCTTTCCCTGCGTTTGCACAAGATCAGGAACCGAAGGTCACCCAGCTGATCCCGATGTCAGAATCTCTCGACGAATTGATTGATGAAGGCTATGACTTGATTACGATTGATTACAGCGGCATCGCTTGGCTTGAAGATGGTACAAATAAGCTGGTCATGTGTGCCATGTCCGGAGACCCGGCGATAGAGATCAGATCTGTTTGCAAACAAGTTGGTAAGTGACCGGCCCCCGGTCTTGCATGAAAACCGTGGAACTTGCCGGACCAGGTTGAGGAAAGGGCTATTCAAACGCTGCCATTCGACCGCCCGCAACCCATGCCTTCAACGTGCTATTCCCATTCCAATTCTGTAAAAGCGACAGTGGCGTTGCGGGGGTTGTAAGCTTCGAACAGGTCCCAATTGGCGGATTCGCTTTGTGCGATCTGTTCCACTGCGTCGCCCATCCGTGTTCCGGCATCGATTGCCGCGCGGGTGTCGCGTTCTAGGACGGACAAATACCGCACCTGATCCGCGCCGCCGTCCGGCCATGCCAGAACGGGGCCGCCGTGGCCCGGCACGATCTGAGTGATGTCCATTTTGGCCATTTCTGACATGACGCTCAGCCAGCCGCGCAACTTTCCGTCCAGCGTGGGGGTGTGTTCTGCGAACACCAAATCACCCGTAAACATGGTGCTGGTCGTTGGATCAAACACGGTCACGTCAGTGCCTGTATGCGCCGTGCGCCACGCCTTGATCGACAGCACGCGGCCACCGCCCAGATCGACCGTGATCGTGTCTGATACGGTAGCATCAACGGCTACCGTTTGTGTGCCCAGAAAGGCTTCGGGTCCGATCAGCCGCGTCAGGCTTTCGATGTAATTTTCTTGCCTATCCGCCAGTGCGCGCGCCAATCCTACGTGCCCGACGATCTGCGCGCCGGCTTCTTGCAACGAGGCCGCGCCCAGAACGTGGTCGGGGTGCATATGCGTTAGAATCACGTGGCTGATCGGTTTGTCAGTTTGCGCCCGCACTGCTCGCCAAATCGCTTCGCCCATCCACCGCGCCGAGCCGCTGTCGATCACCGCAACGCTGTCAGAGCCGATGACAAACCCGATATTGGACACATCCCCCCGGTTGCCGCTGTTGGGTTCTTCTATTAGCCCTTTATGCACAAAAACGCCCGGATCGATTTCGATAAATGCCAATACAGGCCCCAATTCTGCACAAAAGGGATCACCTTTAAGCGTCAGATTTTGCGGTACATTTTGCGACAGGCTTGGCGGGCGCGACGTCAATTCGGATTGACAGGCGATTGCCGTGTCCGCCTCGTATCCAGGCAAAAGCTGGTCCCGGCACACGTCTTCAGACAGACTTAAACACACGGTGATTAGGGCTTCGAACATGGCGGATCCTCCGGTTTGGACCATGCCATACAATGCTGTGTGCGCTATTCCACCTTTGGTCTGCGTATCTTTTTCAGTGTTTTTGTGGCATGGAACCTTATTATTTCATGCGCGGAGGTGACATGTCTTCAAGAATCCTGACCATCGCAAGTGTCGCGATGTTGCTGTCCACACCCATCTGGGCTGAGGGCATAATTGAAAACCCGCTGACCCCAAGCGAGACGTGGGAAGACCTGCAATATGACGTTGTTGGTGATGCCGCGATCGCCAATACGGATTCACTGTTGGCGCTGACGGCCCCCTACCGCGCCCATGATGCAGCGACGGTTCCGATTGTTCTGAAACAGCTTGATCCGAATGCGCAAATCACCGGAGCCACTATCGTGATCGATGAAAACCCGGCACCGGTGGCGGGTATATTCAATTTCTCACCTGCAATGGGTCCGATTGATTTTGAATTGCGTGTGCGCGTCGATCAATATTCGAATGTGCGTGTCATCGCCGAAACCCAAGACGGCCTGCATATGACTGGACGCTATGTCAAAGCGTCGGGAGGCTGTTCAGCGCCCGCGTCACGCGACCCGGAAATCGCGCTGGCTTCGATGGGCAAGATGAAGCTGCGTATGTTCGGCGATGCCGTGCAAATGTCGACACCGCGCCGCGAAGCGCAGATCATGATCCGCCACCCGAACTATTCCGGGCTGCAGCGTGACCAGATCAGTCAATTATTCATCCCCGCCCATTTCATTGATCGTCTCGAAGTGTGGCAGGCCAACGAATTGCTGTTCACGATGGATGGCGGCATTTCGATCTCGGAAAATCCGGTCTTTCGCTTTTCCTATAATGACAATGGCTCAACGGACCTGACCATCAAAGCAACCGATACCGAAGGCAACTCGTTCGAGCAAATCTTGCCCAAGGATACATCGACCTAACGCATTTTCAGTTCACATCCAAAGCCGTGTCCGGACCAACGTTGGAATCTCTGGGTGCGGCTTTTTCCATGGAACAATGACCTTGGGTCCCCGATCCCGTGTTGACGGCGGGATTGAATTGGCGCACGGCGGGTTCAGTCTTCGAACATCGAACTGGATTTCACGTGAACACCAACATCGAACTGGATCGCCGCGCCAACTGGATCGGCAGTCTTTGGATGGTTGGGGCAATGGCAGGGTTCGCGATCGAAGATGCGTTTTTAAAGGCCTCGGCGGCATCTTTGCCCATTGGTCAGATCTTGATCCTGTTTGGAATTGGCGGCGTTGTCTTGTTTGGCGGGTTCGCCATCGCAACCGGCCAACCTTTGATGTCACGAGATGTGATATCCCGGCCCATGCGCATTCGCGTGTTCTTCGAAATCATCGGGCGGTTGTTTTACATATTGGCTCTGACGTTGACGCCGCTGTCTTCGACCACTGTGATTTTGCAAGCAACGCCCATCGTTGTGGTCGCCTGCGCCGCTGTGTTGTTTGGCGAAACCGTCGGCTGGCGCAGATGGGCTGCGATCCTGATCGGGTTGTTGGGCGTTGTGATCATCATTCGCCCCGGCACAGACAGCTTTTCGATGCTGTCCTTGTTGGCTGTCGCCGGCATGATTGGATTTGCCGGTCGTGATCTGGCCAGCCGCGTCGCGCCTGCATCACTTGGCACGGCGATTTTGGGGCTGTACGGGTTTTTATCCGTCCTTGTGGCCGGGATATGTTATGCGATTTGGGCACAAACGCCTTTGATGCGTTTGGATACACCATCCGCACTGTACCTGACTGGTGCGATCCTCGCCGGTGTTGCGGCCTATGCGTCTCTGATGAAGGCTATGCGCACAGGCGAAGTGTCCGCCGTTACCCCGTTCCGATACACGCGATTGCTGTTTGGCATTGCTTTGGGTGTCATTATGTTTGGCGAACAATTGACGCCGTCGATGATCGTCGGATGCGCGTTGATCGTACTGTCGGGGTTGTTCATCTTGTGGCGTGGTCAGGCAAGTACCACACGTTAAAAGCAAACAACTTCAGCTTCGGCCTGTGCGCGGCGCAGATCAGCCACCAGATTTTCTGCCATAGCTGCCGTTTGGAAAAACGCCATGCGTTCCCCACCAACGCGGCGCATCGATAAAACCGTTTCGCCCTGCAGATATTGTTCATACGGCAGGATCGAAGCGATTTCGTCGATGGAACATGCACACCGATCCAGCATCTCACGGGTTTGGCCATTGGTGGCCATGCAGGCAAACACATAATCTGCACGCGCAGCGGTTGGATAATCATTCAGCCGATCCGCCACGCTTTGGCCAAGGGCCGCCGCTGGAATGAAACAGGCCAAAACCAGCGTTTTCACTTTGACGTCTCCAATCCTTCGAAATCCAACGCAGATCGATAGACTGTTGGCCCATCTTGTGAATCAGTTTCCGCCACAAGGCTTAGATACCAACCAGGCACCGCGTCCGACATGGTCACGGTCAGAACAAGATCTCCAAACCCCTGCATGCGGTCTTTGTTGGGGTCTTGAGCAAATGGATAAAGACGGATGATTTTGGTCTCAACTGTCTTGCCGTCAAACACCGCTTCGCCGGTTTCAATGTCTGCCAGTTGGATCAGCGAGTCCTTTACGCGGTTGCGGATGTAAAACGGGCTGCCCCCGGCGGCTTCTGCCATGTCACGCACCACAGTTTCGTAAAAGAACATGATCATCGGATTGCCAACACTGGCCGGAAAAATCCCAAGCGCGCGATGTTTGTCTTCGCGGCGAAATTCCAAATGCGCCATCGACGTGTCTTCTTTTTGGAACGACAATGCGATGTCGCCAGTATCGCGGAATTCTGCGTCAGGCTTTAGAACATTGGTGACCTCGCGCCGATACACCAATGCTGCGTCTCGATCGACGCTGTCCAATGTGCCATCACGAAACAGCAGATCATAGGTTTGTTCGCCCGTTGCAGGCGCGGCCATCGTCAGGCCAGCACTTAGCAGCAGAACAGTTAATCCGGTAAGGCAAGCTTTCCACATGATGAATTTCCTCCCTTTAGAAACCTTATGACTTCAGACCCGCGTGTCATCGCCGACTTTTGTCGGTATCGGGGCCGAATGCGCATCGGGCGTTGGATTTTGCCAACGTATTTTCCAGTCAATCAACGGGCGCAATCGAGACAGTTTGACCGGTTTGGTCATCACCGATACGTCGTTTTGAATGCCCGCCTCGCGCAGGCTTTCGCTGCGATTGGCGGTGATCAGAATTGCCGGAACATGCACACCTGTGGTCGCTCGGATTTGCGCGATTGCTTCGACCCCGGTATCATCACCATCCAATTGGTAATCAGCCAGAATGATATCCGGTCCAATCCCGATATCGCGTACGAATTCTAACGCTTCTTGTGTGGAACAGGCCGCCAAAACGCTCGCCCCCCATTGCTCCAACCACTGCGTTGTTCCGTATAAGACGTCAGGATCATTTTCGATCACCATCACGATGTGGTCCAGCGACAGATCATCCGAATGTGGCAAAAGGCCAGTGGGTTCAGTCGATTCCCGAACGCCCTCAACGAGGGCCATTTCGATACTGAATACTGATCCAACGCCGGGTTTTGATCGCATTTTCAACGAATGGCCCAGCAATCGACAGGCCCGGTCGACCACAGATAAACCCAAACCCATCCCCGACCCTATTGGTACATTATCCGCGCGCGCAAATTCATCGAACACACGGTTCTGATCCGCCCGAGAAATGCCGATGCCTGTGTCCCACACCTCAAGCCGCACGGTGTCGCCATGCCGCCGACACCCAACCAAAACGCGCCCGCCTGGTTCGGTGTATTGGATCGCATTTACCACAAGGTTCTGAATACAACGCAACAGATAGACCGGATCAGAATGTACAAACACGGATGACGGCACGACGTCCAAAGTCACGTTCTTTTGTTCCGCAACCAAAGTCTGATCCCCGTGAATACCACCAATCAACGCACCCAGACTGACTTGGGTTGGTGACACCGCATCCGGATCAGCACCGTCCAAACGCGAGATGTCCAACAATGAATGCAATAACTGTTCAGCCGACCCAAATGCCCCATCCAGACGCTCCATCATAGGATAAAATTCGGTCCGTCGTGTCGTTTCCATCAATGTCGAAATCAACAATTTGGCCGCGTTGATCGGTTGCAACAAATCATGGCTGGCCGCTGCCAAAAACCGCGTCTTCGACGACACGGCGGCTTCGGCGCGTTCTTTGGCGTGGTGCAACGCTTCGTCCACTTGCGCCCGTTCCTGAGATTCCTTGACCAGTTTCGCATTGGCCCGCGTCAGTTCCGCCGTGCGGGCCGTGACGCGATTTTCCAACATCTCGGTTGTGCGCGCTTCTAATGTGGCGTCTTTCAATTCGACCAAAAACCCTCCATCGGGCAGTTTGTTAGCGTGAATATCCAACACGCGCCCGCTGATATGTTTGATCCGTTTGCGCAGCCAGCCGCGCGTGTTCAGTTCGCGACGCCAAACTTCGACCCGCAATTCATCGTCCTCTTGGATCAAATTATGCAGACGCAGGTATTCCAACAAATTTTGTACCGGCAAACCGGGGCGTAACATGGTGACGGGCAACCCCAGAATTTCGCGAAAGCGCCCATTGTGCATCGTCACTTCGGCATCTGCGGAAAATGTGCAAACCCCCGAACTCATGTGTTGAAACACCGCTTTTAGGTAATCTTCTTGCCGGTCGATCAGCGTTTCTTTTTCCACCCGATTGCGCCGCACAACGGATGTGATGTCCGTCAACAGCAACACCACGTTTTCAAGCGATGTGTGCTGCGCGCTCAGCTGATACCAGCGATCTTCTGTCAGCTCGACCACCACTGTCGTGATCTCGGGTTCCGCAACTGTGCTTTCCAACGCGCCGACCACTTGCATCAAGTTGCGATCAGACGACACCACGTTTTCACTGCCAAACATCAGACCAAAAAACCGTTCGATCTTGAGGCCCGGCACAACCTGGCTTGAGACATCCGGCAGCAGGTGCAGAAACAGATCATTGCACAGATCAAGCTTGCCACTGGTGAACAGGGCAAACCCTTCTTCCATCGAAGACAGCGCTTCGGCCAGACTTTTTCGGGTGCGTTCGCGTTCGTGGCGCACGCTTTCCAATTCTGTGGCCGCACGTTCCAAATCCCGCGATTGCGCCGCCACCTGTTGTTGCAATTCGATGGCCGATTGAAAGGCCCGAAACGCCGAAGGCCCCACATCCTTTTGCCGGTTCGCACGGCGCATCAACGCCTCAATGATCTTGGCCTGCTTGGCGATCTGGATGTCCGGCGCATCTTGTGGATCAATCATCATCAGCTCAATATCCGGGGTTCTGGTGCGAAAAAGGCGACCCCCACAAAGGTCTGGTTCATATGCACGCCAGATTGCTGTTCACCATATGTATTGAACCCAAGCACGCGGCGATCTTGCAGAATGTCAGAAACCTGCTGACGCAACTGTTTTTGTTCGATCTCAAGCATCCGCAAAGCGCAATCAAAGCCCAGAATGAAATCAGGCCCCTGCCCGCGCGCATCTTGCACCGACAAGCCTGCTTCGAGCGTTTCTATGATCTCTTGTCCTTTGCCCAAGGTCATGATCAGGCCGTCATCAATCGCCGCGAGAAACGACAACGCGTGATTTTCCGTCGCATCGCTGATGGCGCGGACGTAATGGGTTTGGTTCAGTTTCAGCAGCAGCGGGTTTTCGGCAAACACCTCGGGCGATAAATCATCCACCGCACAGCCAACCAAACGCGCATATTCCAGCGCCGCGGGTGATCCGTTGATTTCATGCACCAACCGTTCATCCGGGTTTGCGCCTGTGATGATGACCTGCGCCCCGACCGGCAAAAAGTGATCAAATCCAATGCCACGGAATTCAAGGTTGGTTTCAATCAGCAACATGACAGACGCGTTGGTATGCGCCTTGCCCTTGTGCAGCACAAAGGTTTCTTTGAATTGCAGACCATCGCCGGCTGATCCGCCAAAGATGGGCAAACCGTTCAGAACCGTTTCCAATATGGACACCAGCAAATCTTCTTGTTTGGATACGCCATCTGAAAACAACAACGCTAAACGGTTCCAGCCTGCTGTGTGCCGGAACTTTTCCGTTTGCCGCTGTGCTTGTTCCGCTATGGCGGTTGTCGACAGCGGGTTTAATTCTTCGAACAACAAAGACGCGCAGCGAAAATTCTCCTTAGGAAAGGCCAACAGCAACAAGGTATCCGCATCATATCCGTTGGTCGTGATTTGACCCGCCGTAGTGCACCCGAACACGGGCACCCCGCCAAGCGCTTGGTTCAAACCCTGCATCGCTTCGTCCAAATCCAAAGCGCTTGGAATAAACGCCAGCACAAAACAGGCGCGGTTCAGGGCCAGCGACGCCGCAGCCTCGAGAACTGCGGCCGCCGCGTCGGACCGGTCCGATTGCCCGATCTGAACAAAGGACGGTCCGTGCACTGCGTCGCGCATGGCCTGTCCTAATGCTGCAAAAAGGCGCGCGCTTCGGGTTCATTTCCGAGGGCGCGGGCCAAAACGGATTCCACCAAGACCACAGCCTGCGTTCGATTGCGTACACCCAGCCGTCGCAACAAAGCCGTGATGTGCGCTTTGACCGTCGCTTCGGCCAATGACAATTCATAGGCGATCTGTTTGTTCGGTTTACCAACGCAGATCAGTTTCAGAATGCGCGTTTGTTGCGGTGTCAGATTTGCCAATTCCGGGTTGGATTGGAACACACATCGGTCGTGTTCGCCGCTATCTCCTTGGCGATATTCCTGTGGAACGTAACGCCGCCCTGATGTGATTTCAGTCACCGCGTATTTCAGTGTTTTGGCCGACGCGTCTTTGGGCAAGAACCCCATAGCGCCGCTGTCCAACAGTGACTGAACCAATTCCGCAGAAGCCAGCGAAGAAATCACCAACACCCGCGCATTGGGCATGCGTTTACGCAATTCTTGAAATCCAGAAATGCCACAAACATCCGGCAATTTCAGGTCAAACATGATCAAATCCGGGTCGAAACCGGTGTCCAATGCCTCAAACGTTTCTTTTAAAGTGAACGCTTTTCGAATGCGGCAATCTTCGAACCCATGCGCGAGGGCCGAAGCCAGCGCATCGCTGTACAATGGATGGTCGTCAACAATCAAAACATTAGACAAATGCCCGTCAGTAACGGGTGATGCTGTCGCATGCATAGGTCGTCCTCCCACGTGACAGGCTAACCAAAAACCGATTCATTTCAACTACTTCGAGAACAGTGCCCTGTTTTCAGCCAATCAAATCCGATCAATTTTTAGTAAATATGTAATTTTTAGTAGGAAACCCGCGCATTTCCAGATTGGCATTATAATTCCTAATCGGATCAATCCGCGGTCGATGCCTTAAGAAACCGAGCGACATAATCCTTGTGGTTGAATGTAATTGTATGCGGATCAAACACAGATTGATCCAAGTCAGCCAGCAAAGCTGCGCGTTCTTTTGACGGACCATCCCGACGCATCATATCCACAGATGCCCGGCGTATTGCCGCTAAGTCCTGAACGCGAGCAGATCGCCACATCCGCCACGCCAACGGATCAAAAACCGCGAAGCGGTGCAAAACCTGCAGCCCAATGACCGAACGCCCATCCAATCCGGCCACAATGCCCACCACAAAGACAACAGCCGCAATCAATGCCACGGGCCAACCCGGTAAACGCGATGGCGCACCGATCCCGGGCACCGCGGTGCGCGATGCAGGCCCTGTCGCCGACCCATAGGCCACCCGCTGCGCGGAAATAGTGACCTCGCGTAGATCGCGATTAATCGTGTCGAAAAAGGACAAGCTCAGCGGTTCCACGATTGTCGACGTGTCATTGGATGGCCGGATCGTCCAACGCCAAAACGCATAGGTCACTGGCCCCTCTGCGGTCAGTTCAACCAGCCGCTTTTCCGGATGTGGAAAGATCATTGCCGACGGGGATTTCAGTTCAGGCATGGGCGGTATCATTTCAGGCGTCACACCCAAGGCCTCGATGCGCACAACGCGCAAAACCCCTTCGCCAGGGGTCAGCTGATCCGGCGCGTTTGACCAATCATCCGCAATTTTCAGACGACGCACTGGAAACCACCATCCATCATGTGCGGGCGCCTCGGATACGGACAGCGAAACGGGTTCAGATTGGATATCGTGTTCGAACCAGTCATCGCCCTCATCCGTCAAAGTCAGCCGATGGGTGAACGCCCCTATGGTCAGTGTCCCAGCCCGGTCAGGGTAAATCGCCATGCGTCGTTCAAAGACTTTGACCTGTTGTCCATCGATCCGTTCGTCAGTCCAATGGTCTGGCCCCAATTGCGCCCAGCTGAACCCCTCTAGGTCGGGTTGGAGCAACATTTCACGGGTGATGTGGCGGCGAAACACGCCCCGGATCGTGATCAGCACCATTTCACGCACGACCGGCATGGCATCTGCGTCGTCAATGGACAAGCTGAGCTCCAGTTCAGACGGCAAGACGGTTTTGGATTGCGCAAACGCCGCCATCGGCCAGATCAGCCACAGGATCAGCACCCACCTCATTCTGTGGTCTCCGCCGGTGGGGGCGACAGCCCCAATTTAACCCGACGTTTGTGTTCTTGGGCGATCCGTGCCGCCATAAATTCACCAGGCACATCGGACAACTGTTCCAGCCAGCGTTCATCCGCCACCATGAATTTGTCATCAAAGATACGCCGCACGCCCAGACGTCCGCGACTGTCCAATTCGGCCAAGCCCATCATCGTGTTGGTGTTGTTCACCTCACTCCCCGTCCCCGCAGCGCGCGCATTGCCCCTTGCGATAAAGCTGTCCTCTGTTGGTCCAGTTTTGCGATCAGAAAACAGCCCCAACGCCTCGGGATCGACACCAAGCGCGGCATAGAACGCGGCGACCACATCAAAATTCGCCTGCGCATCCGGATCGCCCTGCACAATCGCCACATCATAGGCTTCTAAGGCAGCGGCGTAATTCTGTCGTTTGACCTCGGCATTGCCCAGATTGAACCGCGCGCCCGCCGCATCAAAGGCCGATGCGGCGGCGTCAAAGTTTCCAGCCCGGTAAAAGGCGACGCCTTGCCAATCCGGATCGTCAAAGACCATTGCCGCCCATCCCGGCGCCCCGACTGCCAGCAGAACACACCCAAACGGTGCCGCCCCGCCCAACAAGGCGGCAAGCGCAAGCGCGACCATTGTGATAAAGATCAAACCCCTCATGCCGCGTCTCGTCGAAACAGCAAGGCCAGCGGGATCAGCGCCAAAGCCATCAGATATCGGCCAAAGTCTTTCCAGTACAACAGCGGATAATCCTGCCGTTCTAAACGGGTGCGCGCGTCTTCGGACATGTATTGCCCCAACGCGTCGGTTTGATCTAAGGTAAAGATCGCCCCACCCCCGGCGCTGACATGGGTCGCGATGTCTGGTGCCGCGCCAGTCATCGACACAATCGACAGACGCGCGCCCTGCCCAGCTATGGCGGCGGCTTCTTGCAACGATTGCGGACCAAGACCGGCCCCATCGGTAAACAGCACGACGTCGCCTGCGATCACGTCCGCCTCGGTCAGCATCTTTGCAGCCAAGGCCAAGGCCCGTTCTGGGCGTGATCCTTTGTCAGGGACTGTATCTGCATCGATCAGCGCAAAACTCTGGCCCAATTGCAAATGATCCGCCGTCATGTCCGTTGCGACATAGGCATCACCACCATAAACGATGATCCCCCCCGGTCGTGTCCCCAACGAGGCCAGCCCAAACCGCCCCATTGATAACATCTGAGGCCAGCGCGGGTCATCCGTAACGCTGGATGACGCGTCTACCAAAAACAACACGCCATCCAGATTGCGATAAGACAGCGTATCGCGCCGTTCCACCGCAGGACCAGACAAGGCCACGATACAAACGGCCATCGTGGCCATCACCGCAATCAAAGGCATGCGACTGGCGGATGCATCAATGCGCCCCAAAGCGGCCATTGCTTGCATCAAGGCCGGATCCGCCGCCCTGTCCCAATCCCCCAAACCGCCACGCCGCGACCACAGCCACCAGCCAAGCAACGCCAAAACCGGCAAACACAGCAACCAAAGGGGCCGCAACAGAGTCACATCCAGCCCGGTCATTCTGGATCTCTCCAGACGAAAACCACGCATAACAGCGCAGCGAGGCTCGCAGGCCAAAACCAGTAATCGCGATAGACTTTGGCAGCCAACCCATCACTGTCCGTTGATTCCAGTTTGTCCAAAGCCGCGGTGACTTCGACCAGATCATCGGTAGTTTTGACGCGGAAACTTTCGCCCCCGGAAATCTGCGCGATGGCCCGCAATGTGGTGGAGTCCACCACGCCACGTTCCCCGGCCTCTGCAGTTTGCAGGTCTTTGGGGCCCAACGCGATCGTGTGCACACGCACACCCATACGCCCCGCCAATTCGGCCACACTGCGCGGGTTTGTGGCACCAGCGTTATTCACCCCGTCGGACAGCAGGATCACAACACGTGATGCTGCATCACTGTCAGCCAAACGTTTAAGAGCCAGCCCCAACCCATCTGAAATATTGGTGGCCCGCCCCGATATCCCTATCGTCGCTTCTTCGATGCGCCGCGCGACGGCTTCGACATCAAAGGTGAAGGGCGTGGTATAATAAGCCTCTGATCCAAACACGACCAAGGCCACGCGGTCCCCGCCTCGCCGTCGCGCAAAATCTGCACCTACCCTCGTAACGGCCTCAAGCCGCGTGATCTGGGCGTCGTTCAGATAAAAGTCGTCCCGCACCATCGATCCCGAAAGATCCAGAACCAAGGCCAGATCACGTCCCGATACTTTCAATGCCGGTATAGGGGCCAAATCGCGCGGCCCTGACACCGCAATCAGCACCAGCGCCCATATCCCCCACAACAGACCTTGTTTCAGCGACAGGCGGCTTCGCCCCAACCCCAGGGTACGCGCGTCCAGCAATGCGCCACCGATGCGTTCCGGCACAGCAAGGGCGCGGCCCATCATTGGCTGGGCCCTCAAAAACCGGGCAACCAAAAACGGCACTGGCAATAGCAGCAACACCCATGGGTCAGCCAGTTCAAACAAAGTGGAGTCAAACAAAACGGGCAACCTCCGTTTCGAGCTGCTGACTATCCAGCGATGAATTCGGACGATACAATTCTGGTTTCAATTCTGCGAACCGATCCGGCGCGTGGACGCGCAACAGATGCAACAATCCCAAGCGTCGTTCCGCGTCGTTGCACTGTGCCAAAGCGTCGATGTCGTCCTGTAACGTGGGCGGGTCGACCGGACCCTGACGGCGACTGATCAAACGCACCAGCGAAACCAAACCGATGGCGCACAGCCCTGCCATTCCAACGGCAACAGCGATTTCAGCCAAAATTCCCCCCGCAGCCTCTGCAGGCAAGCGAATGTCGCGCAGACTGGCCAGTAATGCGGCTTCGGATAAGGCGCTATCGCTCATGCCGCGATCCCCATCGGATAGGCGGCCGAAATCCGGCGCGCAGTATCTTCGACGCTGTCGCTGGCATTCAAAATCAGCGCCGGGCGTCCTGCAATTGTCCGATGCAAGGTCGCGTCGGGCGTACCTGATCCGTCCAGATAGACTCTGATGTGGCGACCATCACTTGTGCGAATAGGGTATCGCCCACGCGGCATTTGAGCGGCTTCGGCGTCGGTGATCAGCACAAGGCGCGGCGTTCGACGGCGGGCCAATGCATCCAGTCGATCGCGCAACCCTGCCCCTTCAGTGTCAAACCCGGACGCGATGACAATTTCCACCCCCGATGGCACCAACCGGTCTGCACGTGACAAAGCTTGATCCAACGGTGCGTCCTGATCCGCACGTCCCGCCATAATGTCGGCCAAACCGGCCCCATGGGCCTGCACCAAACCGCCAATCACATCCAACATTCCACGTGTGCGTCCACGGGGCGGCACCACGACCGGCGCATTCGGCGTCAACGCCAATAACGCCACGCGTCCACCGCTTTCAACAATGTGCCAGCCGATCAGGGCCAGCGCCTCTGCCGCAGCAACGGATCGAAACGCGCGCCGCAGCCCCCAAAACATCGAAGGACGGAAATCTGCAACCAACAGGCTGACCCGGTCGCGTTCTTCTTGGAACTGACGAATGTGCAACCGGCCTGTGCGCGCGGTTGTGCCTCTGTCCAAATGCCGGATGTCATCACCCGCCACATAGTCCCGCATATCGGCTACTTCGAGGCCCTGCCCCTTACGCCGTGTGGAAAAGCCGCCGGGCAAAGCCGCCAAGACAGGTGCGTTTTGCGTGGCCAAAGCCACCCGGCGCAATGCGATCAGCGGGCCCGAACCAAGGGCCACACCCGGCGCATCCAACGCCTGCGTCACAGCGGCTCGACAGCATTCAAAATGCTGGCCACAATATCGCGGGGTTTGCGCCCATCGGCAACGGCACGCCAGGACAACACCATGCGATGCGCCAAAGCATCCGGCGCCAAGGCGGCGACATCATCTGGCACGGCGTAATCACGGCCCTTCAGAAAGGCACGCGCCTTGGCCGCAGCCGCCAAAGCAATCGATCCGCGCGGTGATACGGCGTGTTCGATATCGTCAGATTGCGGGCCATCCCGCGTTGCCAGAACAAGCCGCACGATATAGTCGCGCAATTCCGGTGCAAGATAAACCGCACGCGCTTTGGCCTGTGCAGCCGCCAATTGTTGCAACGTCATCTGCTGCCCCGCGCTTGGGCCACTTTGGGATTCGGTTTCGACAAGATCCAGAATTTGGCGTTCGGTTTCCAGGTTGGGCATCTCCAGCACCACATGCAGCAAGAACCGATCCAACTGTGCTTCGGGCAAGGGAAACGTGCCGTCATGTTCAATCGGGTTTTGCGTGGCCACCACCAGAAACGGATCAGGTAAGGCATGGGTTTCATTGCCAGCGGTCACCTGATGTTCGGCCATCGCCTCAAGCAACGCGGATTGCACCTTGGGCGGGGCGCGGTTGATTTCATCAACCAGCACCAAATTGTGAAAAACAGGGCCCTGAACAAATTCAAATGAACCATCTTGTGGGCGATAGACCGGCGTTCCTGTCAGATCAGACGGCATCAAATCAGGCGTGCATTGAATACGCGCAAAGCTGCCTTCAACCGCATCCGACAACCATTTGACCGCACGCGTTTTGGCTAGGCCCGGGGATCCTTCGACCAGCAAATGACCCCCGGCCAACAGCGACACCAATAACCGTTCGATCAGATGATCATGACCAACCAACCCTTGCGACAAAGACGCAAACAGTCCGCCTACGCCATCGGGCAAGGTGTCGGGACGCGTGTCCATGTATCCTCCCTGCAGGACATTTCCCGCATGCTTTTTGAAAAGCTAACCGGAGTCTGGGCGTTCTCAAACACACCCGAAGGTATTGGGTGCTTCTAAATTGGGTGGGCACAGGTGGCATCGAGGATCGGCGCAAACCGTGGGTCATTCATGGTTTGATCGCTTTGCAGCAAAAGCCGTTCATATTGTGCATCGATATAATCGATAAAGCCGTCATCGATGGTTTGATCCACTGGGGCTTGCGCAACTGCATGCAACATAAACACGTCAAAAGCACATAAACGCCCCGGATTGCCACCCAACAAGGCCCGCATAAACGCGTGCGAGTCCCAAGACATACGGGTCAGGTTCATCGGGATTTCTTGCAGCTTGGATACGAATTCTGCACTGCGATCAAATTGGATGATATCCATGCCAAAGGTGAAAGCCTGGAACAGTTCCTCAACCAGAATGGATTTGTAAAAGGCGGTTTCGATCACATCGGGCCGCCCATTTGCAGGTTGCTTGACCATGATATGTGTGGCCAACCCGCGCCGCCCAAAGAAGGTTTGCGCCATCGCCGGAGAGGATGCTGCAAAATCGCGCCCCATGGGTAATCCCAACTGATGTACATCATTCATCCAATGCAGATCGATGGACAGCGCTTTGTTTGGCGGGAACCCGGAATAAAGTCGCAACACAACGGTGCGCCCTGATCCACAGCTGCGGGCATCCAACCCGGCATAGCGCATCGGAACGGGCTTACCGAAACTATGCGCCAGCAGTGCGCGAAACGCATCGATCACCTCAAGCGATGCTGGATGCGGACGATCCCCCACCAAACATATCGACGACCCAGACAGATCGCGCCCGTTGATATGCACCGGAATCGAAAGATCCCGCCCAACCATCGTAGTGCGCAATTCATAGTTCCATCCCTGACGGGCCAGCTTGAGATATTCGTCTTTCTCAGCCAAGGCGCTGCCCGTCCAGAACAAGGACACCAGCCAAAGGATAACAAGTCGATGCATTCCATTCCCCCCTTCCAGTTAAAAGCTAGTGCGTTGATGGGCTTGCGTCCACGATTGCAGGGATCGGCGGGCTTGGACAGATATAACACTCTGATGTGAAATAGTTTTGAAGCGGCGCGTGAAATCACGCACCCTACTGCTTATCGGCACCAGATTCCAAAACCTGCCAGAGCGCTCTTCCGCATGACAAAATTCATGAACTTCTCAATCCGATATTTACATCTTTCCGCCATGTGAAAGCAGACGTAGGAAACCTTTTTGGACTGCGACAGATGGCCTTTCTGCGCAAAGAATTGATTTTGGACACGTTGTCTATTGCCACGGAACCAGTATATCAGATGCGAAAATCCGGAGATCATGACCAAACAGAAAATATCGTAAGGCCTGTGTCTGCGATCACACGCTGTGCGAAACGTGATCTCTGGTATCAAGACAAATTGAACCACTGGTGGAATGCAACAGGACTATGAGGCTTGCGAAGCACATCGCGACAGTATACCGTTGCATACAAAGAAATTCGAAGAGCACGCCCACAGGTGGCGATCGCTCTACAACTCAGCACAAATGACGAGGCAGCCATGAGCTTGTATACAGCCTACCTCAATGAAATTGAGACACGCAAAGAACAAGGCTTGAACCCCAAGCCTATCGAAGACGGGGCACTGACGCGCGAGATCATTGCCCAGATTATCGACACTAATCACGAGCATCGCGCGGATTCATTGAAATTCTTCATTTACAATACCCTACCCGGCACAACCAGCGCGGCAGGTGACAAGGCGCAGTTCCTCAAGCAGATCATTTTGGGGGATCATAAAGTCGAAGAAATCACGCCTGAATTTGCTTTTGAGCTGTTGTCTCATATGAAGGGCGGCCCTTCGGTTGAGGTATTGCTGGATCTTGCACTGGGCGATGATGCGTCGACAGCCAAGCAAGCCGCCGAGGTGCTGAAAACGCAAGTGTTCCTGTATGACGCAGACACGGATCGTCTGAAGGACGCCCATAATGCGGGCAACGCAATTGCGACAGATGTGCTGGACAGCTATGCCGAGGCAGAGTTCTTTACCAAGCTTCCTGAGATCGAAGAAAACATCAAAGTCGTGACTTACATCGCTGGTGAAGGCGATATTTCGACCGACCTTTTGTCCCCCGGCAACCAAGCGCATTCGCGTTCTGACCGTGAGTTGCATGGTAAATGCTTGATCTCGCCGGAGGCGCAGGTTGAAATTCAAGACTTGCAGAAACAACACCCCGACAAGCGCGTCATGCTGATCGCTGAAAAAGGCACGATGGGCGTTGGGTCGTCGCGGATGTCTGGTGTAAACAACGTGGCCCTTTGGACCGGCAAACAAGCCAGCCCCTATGTGCCTTTCGTGAATTTCGCCCCAGTTGTGGCTGGCACAAACGGCATCTCGCCAATCTTCTTGACGACTGTTGGCGTGACCGGCGGCATCGGACTTGATCTGAAGAACTGGGTCAAAAAGCTGGATGAAGATGGCAAACCGATCCTGAACAATGATGGCAATCCGATCCTTGAGCAGAAATATTCGGTCGAAACCGGAACCGTCTTGTCGATCAACACGAAGGACAAGAAGCTGTACAACGAAGCTGGCGACGAAGAGCTGGTCGATGTGGCGTCGTCTTTCACGCCGCAAAAGGTCGAGTTCATCAAAGCTGGTGGGTCTTACGCGATTGTATTCGGCAAAAAGCTGCAAAGCCTCGCGTGCGAAATTTTGGGCCGCGAATTTAAATCCGCTTTCGCACCGTCCAAAGAAATCTCGCATGAGGGTCAAGGCCTGACAGCTGTTGAGAAGATCTTTAACAAGAACGCCGTCGGTGTGACGGAAGGCGCTGTGTTGCACGCGGGTTCTGACGTGCGGGTCAAAGTGAATATTGTCGGATCGCAAGACACGACCGGCCTGATGACCAGCCAAGAACTTGAAGCCATGGCCGCAACCGTTCTCTCCCCAACCGTTGATGGGGCCTATCAATCAGGGTGCCACACTGCGTCTGTCTGGGATTTCAAAGCGCAAGAGAACACACCCAAGCTGATGAAGTTCATGCATAACTTTGGACTGGTAACCGCGCGCGATCCTAAGGACGTGTATCATTCGATGACGGATGTGATCCACAAAGTGCTCAACGACATCACAGTAGATGACTGGGCGATTATCATCGGCGGCGACAGCCACACGCGCATGTCAAAAGGCGTCGCGTTTGGCGCGGATTCGGGCACGGTTGCTTTGGCTTTGGCGACGGGTGAGGCGACAATGCCAATCCCGGAATCGGTGAAGGTGACCTTCAAGGGCACGATGGCCGATCACATGGATTTCCGCGACGTCGTCCATGCCACTCAATCGCAAATGCTCAAGCAATTTGGCGACAACGTGTTCCAAGGCCGCATCATCGAAGTTCACATCGGCACTCTTCTCGCAGACCAAGCGTTTACGTTCACCGATTGGACAGCCGAGATGAAGGCCAAGGCGTCGATCTGTATTTCCGAAGATGAGACGCTGATTGGATCGCTTGAGATTGCGAAGCACCGCATTCAGATCATGATCGAAAAGGGCATGGATAACGAAAAGCGCATGCTGCAAGGGCTGATCGACATCGCTGACAAACGCATCGCTGAGATCAAATCAGGCGAAAAACCTGCGCTGACCCCAGATGCGAATGCCAAGTACTTTGCAGAAGTTGTGGTTGATCTTGATGTAATCAACGAACCGATGATCGCCGATCCAGACGTCAGCAATGTCGACGTCTCCAAACGCTATACGCACGACACGATCCGGCCGATCTCTTACTATAAGGCAGAAAAGAAAGTCGATCTTGGATTTGTCGGATCTTGCATGGTGCATAAGGGTGACGTGAAAATCGTCGCGCAGATGCTGCGGAATCTGGAAAAGGAAACCGGAAGCGTTAAATTCAAAGCTCCGCTGGTCCTTGCTGCACCGACCTACAACATCATCGATGAGCTGAAGGAAGAAGGCGATTGGGCCGTCTTGCAAAAGTACTCCGGGTTTGAGTTTGACGATTCTGCACCCAAAAATACAGCGCGCGAGGATTACGAAAACATCCTGTACCTCGAACGTCCGGGCTGTAACTTGTGCATGGGCAACCAGGAAAAGGCCGCCAAAGGCGACACTGTTCTGGCCACATCCACGCGTCTGTTTAAAGGTCGCGTTGTCGAAGACACTGCCGAAAAGACTGGTGAATCGCTGCTGGCCTCGACCCCGGTCGTGGTGCTGTCAGCAATCCTTGGCAGAACGCCAACGATGGAAGAATACAAGACCGCAGTCGAAGGGATCGATTTAACCAAATTCGCCCCTCCGCTGAAAAAGCCAATCGACGCGTTGTCGGTCCATTTTTAAATCACACTCTCAGAGGCAGGCCCCGACAAAGGGCCTGTCTTTAGGGGCGAAATCCTATGCTCAGAAAATTTGGGGTTTCTGTCTCGCGAACCGTTGATCTGCTCAACAACCCTTTTGGGTAAGGAAAACGGCTGTTAATCGGGACATCGAAAAGCGCATTCGGGAGCAAAGCGACATTTAATGCCGAGTGCAACATGCACACAGCTCAGGGGGCGCTAGAAACTATAGATCACCATTAGATTTCCATTTCTCCGTGAGAGGGAGTGCCTGATACGCGTCTTGATCAGTCCAATGTTTTAACCACTGCCGAAGAACTTCTGGGTCGTCTCCACCATAATAGATACAATCTACCATACAGTAGGCTGCAGCTGTTACTGTTGCGGCAAGCTCTTCTGGTGTTTCAGGTTGCTTTTTGACGTAGGATGAAGGGTTGTTATCCATTTCTCCTGTTTTTGGGTCTAGCTCGGATGGGAGAGTACCAATGTTATGTGGCGCTTCGGCTTCGCAGCAGCCACAAGTTATGCATTCACTCGGTTCAATAAAAAAACCCCCTCGATCTTGCTTATCTCTCGGATCACGAGGAGCGTCAGGATCAGGGGGCTCCGGAAGCGCACGCGGTTCTGGCGTTTTGTCAGTCAGGCGTTTTTTAAAAAACCACATCGCATTCCTCTAATATAATCTTTGTTTATAACTACTTTTAATCCTGAAAAGCCCCAACTTACCAGCAAAGCGCAAAATTAACCTTGGGCGCGGAAGATCCTTTGCCTAAGATTTATTTTCTATCCGCGATCACCCCCACCTTGAGACATTCGGCTTGAACAATCAGGTTTCCTGCTCGCCCTGCCGGGCCAGATCATCTCGAACTCTGCTTGGTTTTAGACTTAACTCAACACGACGAAAAAGGGACTTGAGGGTCATGGTTCCGCGGGCACAGACACCATAGATCTCTTTCAAAGGCGCGAAATACATGGTCCTAAGGTCAGTCGCGGAATGACCTTCTGCTTCGGTCAATCCGTATTGCAAATCCTGTTCCCCTTCGGACACGTGAAGTGATCCAAAAAGCCAATCCCAAATGGCAAAAGCCGCGCCAAAATTCTTATCGTAATGTTCTTCTGCGACAGAGTGGTGGATTTGATGTTGGGCCGGGGAAATAAAGATATGTTCGATCCATTTTGGATAGCGGATATCGATATGCGAATGGCGTAAATTCGAACCGGTCACATGAAACACAAACGTCAACACGTTGACGCCAACAACGGTATAAAGATCGACCTTATCGCCAAAGAGATAGTAAAACAGCGAGATCACCGAACCTTGGGCAATCGCACTGCGCGAGGCATAAAGCACGCCTTCTAACGGGTGGACGCGGTACACCGTGATCGGCGTCATGGTTTCGGCGGCGTGGTGAACTTTGTGGATCGGCCACAGGATCGGCCATTTGTGCATCCATCGGTGCATCAGGTATTTCGTAAAGTCATCAACGACAAACATCGCAACCGAGAACAATCCGATGACGATGGGCTTTGACACCCCCTCCATCGCACCCCACGGAATAATCTCGCTGCGCACCAGTGTCATATAAACAAACGTCGCGATTGCGACTTGGGTCAGCAGCAGTGGTGAGATGAAACCGGTAAACACGCGGTTGATCAGGAAGATTTTGTAATCCGCGAAGGCTGAACCCGAAAAAAACACCTTAGGATCAAAAATCCGCTTTAGCGCTTTTCTGAACGGTGTCTTGCGGAACACGATAAGCCACAGAAACGCGATCAGGATCGATATCCCAAGGTATCCTGCAAACACTCGTTTCTTTGGGTTGGCAAAGTCGGAGACGAGGCTGAAAATCTGATCTAGAAATTCCATTACACTCCCCTCTCAGAGAAAAAAGCGGCGCCCCGAGAAGCGCCACCTTATAACATCAGTCAGTTTCAGCACCACCGCTGTCTGTATCAAGCTCTTTAACCAAGTTTGCCAGATCAGCTGTCGCGTCATTGGCGCGCGCTTCAACGCCGAACTCTTTGGCCAACAGATCCTGCACTTTGAGCATGTTCAGCTGATATGCGTTCCAAGACATCTTTGCGTCTTTGACGAATTTACCATCAGCATCGACACCTGTGACAACCGTTTCATCCATCGTCACTGGGCCAAAGCCGATCAAACGGTTCAGGCGAACAGCCGTCCCGCCAAGATTTTCGCGACCCGTCTGAATGGCAAGCGAGAAGCCCTTCAGTTCACCCCAATGCTTAACATAGTCACGGTAGGTGTCTGCGTCGTCGTCACCGTCGTTGGCGCGCATTGTTGTGATATCTTTGTAAACAGAACCTGCATATTTAAACGCAGCTTCGGCCAGAACCTTGGTCCATTCTTCTTCGATAACGTCCGCATAGACCTTAAGTTGAGCGCGTTGTGCATCGGTCAATGCCGCACCGTCAGCCGATGTGATCAGCTTGCGCCCTTCGATGAAGGCACCCGTGATCGTTGGCAGGTAATCGGTCTTGCCGCTTCTATCCGCACCAGCCGCGTAATAGGCGTTGCCGAAAACCATTTCGGTTTTCAGATCGATCACACCATCGCCGTTTGCATCAGCCGCAACCGCATCTGTCTTCTTGTTGATGTTATACGCTTGGTCAGCGTCCAGCGTCATAGTGTGCGCTGCGGCCCCAAAGTAACCGAACGCTTCATCCCAAGAATGCTCTTTGCCAGTATATGCTGCGCCATCGCTATAGGCTTGGTTGTTTGGTTTTTTGTCAGCGGCCAGATTTTCGTCGAGATAATTATCAACGGTCTGGTTAAAACCCATCGCACCAAGCGAGAATTTCTGGATCAACTGACCCCAATCCATCCCGGTTTCTGGATCAAATCCGCCATTGGACACAGCCGCACGATTGATCATGTCTTCCAAAACTTCCGGACCTGTCAAATTGCCAGGCCAACCCGGCACCAAACCTTGGTAGGTTTTGCCCTGGACGTTCTTGCCAGACGAAATCTCGTTGATGGTGTTTTGTTTGATGTCGAACCCGTCTTTGTCTGTGTAGGACAAGATCGGCAGGTCTTCCTCGGAACCTGCGAAATACGCCATCATCTGCGCTTTCAACTCTTCCGCGTTCGCGCCGCCATTGCCCTTGCCGGCAAGCGTCTTGAGGCTGTCGACCAGCACGTTGCGCGCGACCTGACCGGAATAAGAAACCGAATTGGTTTGATCCCCAGAATAGCTTTTTTCTGTGATCGGATACGGCCCATAAGATTCTGCAAAGGCCATGCTCGACAACATGCCGGTAACCAGAACGGTCGTACCAAGCTTGAAGGAACGTTTCATTCTTATCATCCTCACTTTTTGATTTCCGATAAAAATAATCGGGAATTAGATGACGCTATATGCACCGATGATCTGGGGTAATGTCAAGCCTCCCAAAGACAGATTTGAAGACTCAGAAAGTTCCCGCAACTCACTGCTTTTATTTATTAATTTATAATTTCACCCATTTTCTCTACAGATAGTTCAAAAAAAGATGACTATTTTAATCAACTTTTTACCTATTGTGATCCCGAACCACCCCTCCAAGAAAAAGGGCTGGCGTTTAGCCAACCCAATGTTCTTTTTAAACGATGTAGCCCAGACCTAGTACCAGCCAACCTCATCAAAGATCTTCTGAGCAGTTGGCACGTTCTTTGCCACTTTGCTGAGATCGATGGCATCGGGGCGGAACAGCCCAAGCTGCGCCACTGACGCACTTAGCCCGACACCGGGAACCGACGGGTATTCGTCATTCCCGCCACTGAAATGCTTCTGGGCTGAATCACTGGCGAGGTATTCCAAGAACTTGATCGCGTTTTCCCGGTTTGGCGCGTGCGCGGCAACGCCTGCACCTGACAGGTTCATATGGGTCCCTTCCGCATTTTGCGCCGGGAAAATCCAACCGATATCTGGCAATGCCTCTTCGGGCAGGCCTTTCACGCCTGTTCGCAACGCGCGGGCAAAGTAATAAGTGTTGGCCACCGCAATATCGCACTGACCTGATACAAGCGCGCGAAGCTGATCTGTATCGCCGCCTTGCGGTTCCCGCGCAAAGTTGACAACCATACCGTCAGCCCACGCTCGCGCGGCGTCTTCCCCGTGGTTTTCGATGATCGCTGAAAGCAATGTTTGCGAATACGCGTTTGACGAAGACCGGTGGCACACCATCCCCTGATATTCCGGGTTTGCTAGGCTTACGTAATCCAAGGGCGGGTTCGCCACATCTTTCTTGTCATAAAAGATGATCCGCGCCCGTTGCGAGAAGCCAAACCATTGATTGTCGGAATCCTGCAAGTTGCTTGGCACGCGGGCTTCTAAGACGGGGCTGTCGATAGATTGCAAGACGCCAGCAGTTTTCGCCCGCTCTAACCGCGATGTATCCACGGTGATCAAAACATCCGCGGGCGAATTGCGTCCCTCGGCCTGCAGCCGGGTGATAAGCTCGTCCCCCTTGCCTTCGATGCGGTTGATTGTGATTCCGGTCAGGTCTTCGAAATCTGAATAAAGCCGATCATCAGTGTCGTAGTGTCTCGATGAATAAAGGTTCAATTCACCTTCCGCATAAGCACCAGATGCCAATGCCGCGCAAAGGGCTGCGCCAAGAGCCAACTTTGTTTTCATGTCCAGCCTCCAGACTGTAAAACAATATTTGCGTGCAAAACGACACTGCTTGCCCCAATTATCAAGCACTTTCTGATCTTTTTTGTCAGAATTGATGATCAGTGATTGATTTCAGGCCTGGTATTTTTCTAAACGGCCTCGAACCATGCCTAGTGACACACCACAGCCCAAAGACAACAAGATTCCTCATGAGCAGGATCCAACAGCTTTCGGTGTGTTTTCCGACGCGGGCGTTGGCAAAGCCTGCGCCAGCTCTTCCAACCATTCCATCACTGTGGTTGTGTCATTCCCTTCACACAGCATCATCAATTCAATCCGTGCATGTTCGGGGCGACCCCGTCGCACACTGGAAATGGCAATCATCAAACGGCGCTCATGCTCACTCAGGATGCGGGCACAACCCGGGCAATCGGGGTTAGAGAACGTGAAAACAGATTTTCTGCTGATCCGGATCGATTGAAGCACCTTGAGAATCAAAGTCGCCAAGCGGGCCCCTGACTCATAGTCAAACACAAGTTCAGCAAAAGCGAATGCCCTGATCCAATGTTGCTGTGACGGCAAGGCGAACGTGTTGAAAAACAGCCGTGCGATATCAAGGCACTGTCTCTCGGCACCATCAAAGGATGTGTCGGCTAACAATTGTTCATGTCCGTTCGGGACGCGATCACAAAAGGACGAATCGTGCGATGTTTTCATGTCGCACTCTCCCAGAGGATCTGGTGAAACGAATGGTTCTTGTGAGTCATATGCAAGCGGCCTTCCTATGGCACTGCTCCGCCATTTGGGCGAAGTGTTTCGTCGGGCCGGGCTGCTCTGAAGACAGAGATCACTGGGATGCAACAATACCTGATTATTTTAATCAGGAAAATCAAGTTAAAAACTGAAACAAAGTGTATTCAACGCTTCTTCTTGTTTTTCAAAGTTTTTTGATGATCATCCAAGTAAACAAGCCCAAGGATCCTCAATCAAGCTATGAAGACCCAAGTTTGTATAATCGGCGGCGGCCCGTCGGGATTGTTATTGTCCCAATTGCTGCACACCCGTGGGATCGACAGCGTTGTGTTGGAACGCAAAACCAAAGCCTATGTCTTGGGGCGCATTCGTGCCGGGGTACTGGAACAAGGTCTGGTCCGTTTGATGGAAATGGCGGGATGTGCGGATCGTTTACACGCCGAAGGGTTTTTCCACGATGGTACGCTGATTTCCTACGGGGACGAGATGTTTCGCGTGGATTACGCCGCGCATACTGGCAAACCAGTTGTTGTCTATGGGCAAACCGAACTGACCCGCGATCTTTACGAAGCCAGAGAAGCCTCGGACGCGATTATATTATACAATGTGCAAGACGTCGAAATCTGTGATCCTAAAAGTAACGCACCCTATGTCACCTGCGTTCACGACGCAGAAACCCTGCGGATTGACTGTGATTTTGTCGCCGGATGCGATGGGTTTCACGGTGTCAGTCGCTTGACCATCCCGGACACGGTCCGGCAAGATTTTGAAAAAGTGTACCCGTTTGGATGGCTCGGCGTTCTCAGCGAAACGCCCCCCGTAAATCATGAACTGATCTATTCCAATTCTGAACGCGGCTTTGCCCTGTGTTCGATGCGAAACGAACAACTCAGCCGCTATTACATTCAATGCGACCTATCAGATTGCCCCGAAAACTGGAGCGATGATGCCTTTTGGGCTGAACTGAAGCGCAGAATTCCCAAAGAACAGGCTGAAAATCTGATCACAGGTCCGTCCATCGAAAAAAGCATCGCACCCCTGCGATCCTTTGTGACGGAACCTATGCAATGGGGCCGTTTGTTTTTGTGTGGGGATGCGGCACATATCGTCCCGCCCACCGGGGCGAAGGGTTTGAACACGGCAGCCTCTGACGTGCATTATTTATTCGACGCGCTCAGCCAGTATTATCAAACGAACGACACAACAGGGATCAACACCTATTCCGACAAAGCACTGGCCCGTGTCTGGAAAACAGAGCGGTTCAGCTGGTGGTTCTCATCCCTGTTGCATCGATACCCGGATCAGTCCGAATTTGATCGCAAAATGCAGATCGCGGAACTAGAGTTCTTGCGCACGAACACCGCAGCACAGCAAGCTATGGCGGAAAACTATGTGGGGTTGCCCTATTAGGGTGGCTGAAAGGGCAGATGGATGACGGATAAAAACGCGCATGGCGGATATTTTGCACGCGATATGCGTCGACAGCCTGCGGCACTTACGCCTCATTATAAAACGTCAATCAAACGCAGCCCCCAAGCCGCGCGTTTGTCGTTTCCTACAACCTTGTCCGAAGAAACAGGGCCTGTGTTTGGGCAAGACGCTATCGGTGATTTGGACAACGACCTTATTCACAACTTCGCCCAACCGGGTCAAAGCGCGATTGGACCACGCATTATCGTTTATGGCCGCGTCCTGGATCAAACGGGCCGCCCGGTGCCCGGCGCGTTGCTGGAAGTCTGGCAGGCCAATGCCGGTGGTCGATACCGACACAAAAAGGAAGGCTATATCGCACCGCTCGATCCAAATTTCGGGGGGTGCGGGCGCACGATAACGGATGACGCAGGCGGGTACGAATTTCGCACCGTACAGCCCGGCCCCTATCCCTGGCCCAACGGCCCCAATGACTGGCGCCCCGCCCATATCCATTTCAGCGTTATGGGCCACAGTTTCGCGCAACGGTTGATCACGCAGATGTATTTCGAAGGGGACCCGATGATCTGGAATTGTCCGATTGTCGCAACCATCCCTGACAAATCCGGCATCGAAAGCCTGATCGCACCGCTAGATATGGGCCGGACTGTGCCGATGGATGCACGGGCCTATAAATTTGACATTGTGCTGCGCGGACACCGCCAAACCATGTTCGAAAACCGGATGGAGGGTCTGTAATGGCGCAATCATTGGATCGATTAAACGAAACGCCGTCACAGACGGCTGGGCCTTATGTACATATCGGGTGCACGCCAAATTTGTCAGGCATTGCGATGTACGCGGACCAAGACCTTGGTGTCGCAATGAAAACCGGCAAGGTCCAAGGTCAAAACATAACGATATGTGGGGCCGTGTTTGACGGCACCGGAACCCCACTGCGCGACGCGTTGATCGAAATTTGGCAAGCCGATGCGAATGGGCTGTTCAACACCCCCGCCGAAACCCGAGGGACGCCAGACCCAAACTTTTCCGGATTTGGACGTGCACCCAGTGACATGGACACGGGCGAATTCTTGTTTGACACAGTCAAACCCGGTGCCGTCCCTTACCGGGATGGACGCATGCAAGCGCCTCATGTCACGTTTTGGATTGTCGCCCGCGGGATCAACCTTGGCCTGCACACGCGGATGTATTTTGCCGACGAAGCCGAGGCGAATGCCCAAGATCCCATCCTGACACGGCTGGAGCACCAAAACCGCATTCCAACGCTTTTGGCGCAATCCACAGGCCCAGAAAGTTACCGTTTCGACATCCATCTACAGGGCGACAGCGAGACGATATTTTTCGATATCTGACTTTGGTGCGCTGCATCTGAACGTCTAAAGGGGGGGCCATGCAATACCACCTGAATGGTTTTCGACCGGGCGACCCCAGCCAAGCCAAAGCCGTCGCCCAAAACAACACGGATATCGCGGACGTATTGATCATCGGCTGCGGACCTGCGGGCCTGACATTAGCTGCGCAACTGGCGCAATTTCCAGACATCAAAACGGTGATCGTTGACCGCAAAACAGGGCCATTGATCATGGGGCAAGCGGACGGGATTGCCTGTCGGTCCATGGAAATGTTCGAAGCATTTGGCTTTGCCCATAAAGTCGCCCGAGAAGCCTATTGGGTGAACGAAGTCGCCTTTTGGACCCCAGATTCAACTGGCCACGGATTGCACCGCGCAGATCGCATTCAGGACGTCGAAGACGATCTGTCTGAAATGCCTCACACCATTCTCAGTCAGGCGCGTGTCCACGATTTCTTTTTGGACCATATGCGACAAGCCCCCACCCGGTTGGAACCGCGATACGGTCTGGATCTTGTGTCACTTGATCGCCCGGATGATCCCGAATTGCCGCTGACGGCTCGGTTTTGTCAAACGAATGAACCGCATTTGTCCGAAACCATCCAAGCCCACTATGTCGTGGGATGCGATGGTGCGCGCAGTCAGGTGCGCAAATCGCTGGGCCTAACGTTGAAAGGTGAGTCTGCACGCCAGTTATGGGGTGTTATGGATGTGTTGGCCGTGACCGATTTTCCCGACATTCGCCTTAAATGCGCAATCCAGTCCGCAGATCAGGGCAGCCTGCTGATCATCCCACGAGAAGGCGGATACCTAACGCGGATGTATATCGAATTGGATGCATTGGACGAAACCGAACGTGCGGCTGACAGGGCCGTCACATCGCAAATGTTGATCGCACGTGCGCAGGCAATATTGGCACCCTTTGATTTAAAAGTGGCAGAGGTCGCGTGGTGGTCAGCCTATGAGATCGGCCAACGGGTGTGCGATACGTTTGACGATGTTCCTTTGACCAAGCGCGACACCCAAACCCCTCGCGTTTTCATCGCGGGTGACGCCTGCCACACACACAGCCCCAAAGCGGGCCAGGGTATGAATGTCTCAATGGCGGATACGTTTAATCTGGGTTGGAAACTGGCCGCCGTGTTGCGCGGACAATCTGCGCCACGCCTTCTGAACACCTATTCACAAGAACGGTGCGCAAAGGCGAAAGAGCTTATAGACTTTGACCGCGACATGGCCCGCCTGTTCAGCACCCGACCAAAGGCCCAAACCGAACAGGATCAGTTCAAAGCGTATTTCAAAAAGCACGGGCGATACACGGCAGGTGTCGAAACGCGTTATGATCCGTCAGCTCTGACCGGATCAGCACAGCATCAAGCCTTGGCACAGGGTTTGAAGATCGGCATGCGGTTTCATTCGGCGTCTGTCATCCGAATGGCCGATGCCAAACCAATGCAGTTAGGGCATGTGTTAAAGGCGGACGGAAGATGGCGTTTGATCGCGTTTGCCCCTGCACAGGATTTTGGCGTCGAACACGGCACGATGTTTGATCTTTGCACCGCGATCACAGACATCGTCGCCCGCTACACCCCCACAGGTTCTGATATCGACAGCGTCATCGACACCCGTGCCGTCTTTCAAATGAGCCACCGTAAGATGGACATTGGCCAATTACATCCACTGTTACGGCCCCAAAAAGGCCAGCATGAACTTGTCGATTACGAAAAGGGTTTTTGTGCGGATGCCTCGGAAAAAGTCGACATCTTTGATCTACGCGGGATTGATCGCATAAACGGCGCATTGCTCATCGTGCGCCCTGATCAATTTGTGGCACATGTCTTGCCCCTAACCGACTTCGCGTCCCTGTCGTCCTTTTTCGAAGGCGTCATGCGACCCGTGGTCAGTTGTCGATAGGGGTGATGTTCTACGATAGGCGTTTTTTGGTTGCTACAGACAGTCGAGAATGAAGGCCGGCTTTACGGGTGACCTTGCTGCCTTTCGCTGGAAATACGAAATTGCCACATTGTAGCCCGGCACAAAATTTACCAAGCTCAGCACAGTATATTCCAATACGAAAGTCTTTTTGATGGTAAGAACCAGCAAGCTCGAACTCAAGGAGCAATTTTCGGATCTACGTGAAGAGGCAACCAGATTAGCGGGAAAACCATCTGATCTAGTTCAGCGGTCATCGGTCTACTATCACATGTATCAACATTCAAAGGGTAACCATGCGTTCCCCCTTCTGGCTGCCCACGGTGCGTTGTGGGGGAGTAAACATTTTGCAAGAGGCCTCAAAATTGGCCGTGCCCTGTCCATCAGCATGATTGCAAAAACTGGTATGAAAAAGCAAAGAATGGCAGCGCTTGAGCGCTTCGCAATGGCCTTCAAAGAAATCAACAGGCAAGTCTGTGTTGAGACATACACTTGCTATCATATGACAAGATTACACGGTGAGCACCCTGATATTGCTGAATTTATTCCTGTGGATTTGGTTGAATCGCTGAATTCTTGCCATCAGGCAACGCGAAAAGGAACGACATTGTCTGATGTGGAAAAAAGGACTCTCTTTGCGGCGTTCTTTTATTGGGAACAAGACAACATCGTGGGGCCAGGAGTGGACGCAGCTGTATCTATGATGGATTGGCCCGTTATCATGTTTCTCGCTATGAAACCTGCCGTTGGGTTTCAATATTTCAACAACACTAAATGGTTATGGTTTTCAGACTTTGCCAACAAAGAAGAGCGCATTGACAAGGGTTTGCAAGCTTTTGAATTGGCTGAATCTGCTGGCTGGAATTATGTCGAACAGTCGCTAGGATCATATAAAATCATGCCGGAGCAATTCCTAATGGACCCTGCACGGCATTTTGAGGCCATTAAGCGAAAGAGTCTTTGCTTCTAAAACTGATGAGGAAGCTCATTTGGGCTCCAAGCAGACATTGGCGTGGGCTAATTCTCTGCGCAGGGTTTCGCCCCTATCCGCAACTGATCCCAACTCCCTTAATCCAGATACCCGCGGGCCTGAACTAGCTTGGTCAATTCGGTTTCCGCAGTCTGGATAGACTGGCCGGATGTGTCAAAGCTGACGTCAGCGCGCACATAAGACAGGCGGCGTTCCTCAAGAATGCGCTTGAGCTGCGCCATCGCTTCGGGTTGCCCCTCCATTGGGCGCAAATCACCCTGAGCGCGGACACGGTCCATATGTTCCGCCGGGCTGGCTTGCAGCCAAATCGTGTGGCACCGCGCCAGCAGGGTTTCAAACACGTCGCGATCACTAACGATACCACCAGCAACGGCAAGAACCACACGCTGATGGCGATCCAAAACATTGGCCAATGCTGCCGCTTCAAACTTGCGATATCCATCAACGCCGTACAGCGCCATAATCTCGGCAATGGGCATCTGTCCCATGGTTTCGATTTCCGCATTCAATTCGACAAACGGAACACCCAAAGCATCGCCCAGCCGTTGGCCAAGCGTCGACTTGCCCGCACCCCGCAATCCGATCAGACAGATACGACCCGCGCGCGCCGTGCCATCGGTGTCCCCATCAAACGCAGCCAAAACACGGGCGCGAATGTCCGGGCCTGCCGCGCGGAACTTTTCGGTCAGCTGCCAGATATCAGAACTGACAGGGTCGTCATCGCTAAGCAACCATTCCAATCGATGATCCAACGCTTTGGCCACACGCATCAACAGCGTGATCGAGATGTTTCCCGTCCCAGCCTCAAGCTGCGCAAGATAGCGCGGCGACACACCCGAGTTTTCGGACAAAACACGCCGTGATATGCCTTTGATTGTACGCGCGCGCCGCACACGTTCACCGACCCGTCCCAAAAGAACGGCAGTGTCGTTATCAATGGCAGAGGCCTTGTTCATGTCGTCTTAGGTACTTTCATCTGGCGCGATCAAATAGGGTTCTACGATCTTGCGCAAATGATCCGGCGCTCTTTGTGATTTGAACGCATCCGCGACCACAAACACACAGACAAACCGCCCTGAAAAGCATTCAACACCGTCTTGCGATCCGGTGACACGAAAGGTGATGGACGCATTGCCCAGCTTTTCCGGCCACACATGACACAGCAATCGGTGGCGGGGCGTGATTGGGCTGGTGAAATCCATGGACAGGTGCACGAACGGTGTACCCACGTTGTGATCCAATTGCAGATGGTACCACCCGCCGCCCAGATGGACCTCCCACCATGCATCAATCGCATCTAAGGCCCATGTCGGAATACGCGCCGTATACGCAATTTTGGCCGGATCGCAGTCGCCCCAAGTCACACGGATTTCGTGCAGGTAGGGTGATTTAACGTCCATTCACGCGGCCTTGGATTGCAGCTGGGTCAAAATGTCTTGCGCCCAGGGTACAGCCGTATCTTCGGGCATTTCGGCTGTGGATGCGTCATAGATACCGCGTTCACCGACCATTTGCGCGCCACATGCCAAAAACAGCTCCATCATTTTCTGTGAGCCTTGATTGAAGGTTTCCGCGAACACCATATCGCCCAGACCAAACACCGCAAATTGCAGACCCTTCAGATCCGGTTTTTCCGCTGCAAGGGCATCGTAAAACGGAACGGTATTTGTTGGCAAATCCCCGCTTCCATAGGTCGATGTCACAATGAAATAGAACGTTTTGACATCCAAATCGGACGGCGCGAAATCACTGAAACACGTCACGGCGGTTTCAAATCCACTGCCGACTTCGGCCTCGATGTCTTCGCACAACATCTCGGAATTACCGGTTTCCGTGCCATAAAGAAAATGCAGTTTCATATCCTCGATACCTTCACCTTTGGCTTACGCCATATGCAGCTTGACGTATTCAAATTCACCGGGCTGGTTGTCGATCCCGACTTTTGGCGGGGCAATCCAACTGGCGTATTTGCCCGCCTCGTAACAGGGCTTCATCAACGATTGGATAAAGTCGCCATCTGCCTGTGTCGGCAACCAATCGTCTGCTTGGCGATCCCAGTCGTCTTGACCGATGATTTGGCCCTCTGGATCGATCGGCATATTTGCGAACACACCAATCTTCCGGCAGAACCCTTCATGCGGCAGCTTCAGTTCGAATTCGATCCCCGATCGTGAAATCATCTTGTTCCAACGACGCAATCCACCGCTTGCGTCTTTCACGTAATCGTCGCGCAATCGCATGTTGATCGCCGTCAATGCCGGCATATCTTCGCGTTCGATCTGACCATTCTTGACCGTCGCAACCCCGTATGTCGCATCCTTAAGCTGGTGATCGTCTTCGATCCGCTGTTCAAGATAGCGCCCTTTGACCCCAGCGTTAAACGCGTTCGCCGCGTTGGTTGACACTTCTTGTCCAAACAGATCAAGCGACAGGGTATAATGCATATTCAGCTTTTTCTGGATCGACGGCAGATCAATAACACCCAAGTCGCGGATTTTGTTGATGTCGAACGGGTCGCTGATGCCATTTGCATTCATCGCATCCAACGTCGCTTGTATCGTACGTCCCACGCCAGTTTCGCCGACAAACATGTGATGCGCTTCTTCGGTCAACATAAAACGGCAGGTGCGCGACAATGGATCAAACCCCGATTGCGCCAGACTTTCCAACTGCATTTTGCCGTCACGGTCGGTGAAATAGGTGAACATGAAAAAGGACAGCCAATCTGGCGTTTCTTCATTGAACGCGCCCAGCATGCGCGGCGCTTCGTCAGAGCCTGAGGATCGCACCAGCATTTCATCCGCTTCTTCGCGCCCGTCCCGGCCAAAGTACTTTTGCAGCAAATAGACCATCGCCCATAGATGGCGGCCCTCTTCGACATTCACCTGAAACAGGTTGCGCATGTCATACAGTGACGGCGCCGTCAGACCCAAAAACCGTTGCTGTTCCACCGATCCCGGTTCGGTGTCGCCTTGAATGACAATCAGGCGCTTCAACATGTTGCGATATTCGCCCGGTACTTCTTGCCATGCCGGTTCGCCCAGATGTTCGCCGCAAGGGATCGTGCGCCCTTCGACTTCTGGAGCCAGCAGAATACCCCAGCGGTATTCAGGCATTTTCACGTAATCGAACTTGGCCCACCCTTTTGGGTCAACGCTAACGGCGGTGCGCAGATACACCATGCTGTCCTGAAAGTTCTGCGGGATCAGGTCATTCCACCAGTTGATGTATCCGGGGTGCCATTTTTCAAGAGCCTTCAGCACTTTTCGGTCCTGCGACAGGCCGACATTGTTCGGAATTTGTGTGTCGTAACTTACGTTGACCAAATCCACCATTTCGAACTCCTAAGTTTAACGGGCTAAACCCGTTCCTTGTTGTAGACACCACGCATACCCGTCCCATAGCGCTGCAACGCGCCCTCTGGTCCAACGGCATTGGGTCGATTGAATATCCAGTTTTGCCACGCGGTCAGGCGCCCAAAAATGCGTGTTTCCATCGTTTCGGGGCCGACAAAGCGTAAATTCGCTTCCATGCCTGTCATCGCATCCGGGCTGAAGGACGCGCGTTCTTCGACAAAGATGCGAATTTCGTCTTCCCAATCGATGTCATCCAAAATCATTGTCACCAGGCCAAGCTCTTCTGCATCCTCGGCTTCCAATGGCGTGCCGATCTGACCTTGTGCTGCGACCACTGCGTCTGGATCACCGTAAAACCGCGCCTGCAATCGCGTCAGGTCATTGCCCATCGGGAAACACCCGAAATTGGCGTCCGTGAGGGTGATCGCGGCCAGCGGGCGATTGTCCCCTTCGAATTCGTCTTCCATCATGTATGTGCGATCGACGGAAAACAGGATCTCGGCCAGCACACCGGCGAAACAAGAACCATGTTCGACCAGCCCCACCAACGACCGGGACGTCACATCAATCCGTTTCAACGTGCGTTTCCAAAACTGGAGCACTTCGTTGGCAAGCCAATGGTCTTTGTGCGCAAGCAACACAGCCTCGTGGGCAAGAACACGCGTCGGATCACCTTGCGTGCGGAACGTGATCAGTCCCTGATCAATTTCGTTCAACCGCAGATGCAGGATCACGTCTTCCAGTTCGCGACAAGCGCGCAACATCCAGCTGGATGCATCAAACGCGGCCATGTCCGGCGCGTCCGTGTCTGGGCCATTGATTGTGATTGTCGCCGTGCCGGCCTGACGATCCAACGTCGCCTCGATTGTTGAATATGTAATCGCATCTTCGCTGAAAACCCGATCCAATGGCGGCAGGCTGATCCCCTGCCCTACCGCTTTGTCACTTTGCGCCGCAAATTCAGCCGCACGCGCCTGAACGGTCGCATCGAATTTCGAATTGGGAACAACCTCGTCGACCAATCCCCATTGCTCGGCACGTTTGCCCCGAATACCTTCTTCGGTGGAACAAAAAACATCCGCCCGGTCGCGCCGCACTTTTCGTTTGTCCGTCACCCGCGTCAGCCCACCGGTTCCCGGCAACACAGCCAACAAAGGCACCTCGGGCAACGCCACGGACGACGCGCTGTCATCGGTCAGCATGATATGATTGCACGCCAGCGCCAATTCGTACCCACCACCCGCACAGGCCCCTTTTACGGCGGCGATGTATTTCTGACCGCTATCCGCTTCGGCGGCTTCAAAGGCATTGCGGGTTTCATTGGTGAATTTGCAAAAATTGACCTTATGGCTGTGGGCAGCCCCCCCCAGCATCCGGATATTCGCCCCGGCACAAAACACGCGATCTTTGCCAGATTGCATGACAACGACTTTAACCTCTGGATGCTCAAACCGCATGCGCTGCACGACATCGTTCAATTCGATATCCACGCCAAGGTCATATGAATTCAGCTTAAGCTGATAGCCGTCGAACAAACCGCCATCTTCGTCCACATCCATCGTCAGCCATGCCACATGTCCATCATAAGTGACCTGCCAATGACGGTAACGCGATGGGTCTGTTTGAAAATCAATATGCGGGCTCATGACTGTCTTTCTTGCTGCTTGTTGCAAGATAATGCTTTATTCATGAACATCAAACAAATTTAAGGAAGTACATCGTGTACTTTTCCTATACTTATTAGCTAGTTAATCATTATTTTCATTTTTATGCACTTTATTGCATATCCGTTACGCGCAGCGTCACGTCAATTCACTGGCCGCTTCCATCAGCTCAAGTCGGGCGCAAAACTCTGAAACCTGATCCAGAACCGCCCCCGGCTGATCTTTGTGCATCATATGCCCACAGTCTTTAATCCACGCCGTTTCAACCGGTGAATACGCCCGGCTTTCGACTTCGTCGATCTGGGCCCGCGTTCCATACACGTCATCTTGGCCTTGCATGGCCAGAACGGGCACACGCAAATAATCAATCGCGTCCCCAACATTCCAATCACGAAATGCTGGATCCAACCACGCGTCACACCACCCTTGGAACGCCACATCCGGGTCTTTGTGCAAACTCGCCAATCCGGCCCGCAAATCGCCGGTTTCAAACGCAGCCTTTGCGGCCTTGATCGCGGTGATGGACACGTCTTCGCAAAAGAAATGCGGCGCCATCAAAATATGCCCGCGCACCCGTTGATCCGGCACTGCCCCGCCAAATTCCGCAGCAATCGTCGCACCATCCGAATGACCCACCAACAGCCCGCGTCGAAAGCCAATGGCGTCCAACACTTGCGGCAAAACATCAACAGCTTCGCGCGTCATGTAATCCAATGGGCGCGGCAGCACGCACGGGTCCGATTGCCCATAGCCAAATCGCGAATATGCAAAAACGCCAAACCCAGTCGCCTGAGAAAGTGCCGCCGGAAAGTCGCGCCAGCCTTTTACGCAGCCCAACCCTTCGTGCAACAACACCAAGGTCGGCGCATCGTCAGGCCCCGGCCCCCAAGACGCGCATTCCAACGCCCCACCTTCAATAGAAAGCGTGCCCGCCTGCCCCCACTTCATGTGTCATCCTCGCGCAATTTAAACCGTTGAATTTTACCCGTCGCGGTCTTTGGCAGATCATCAACAACATCGATCCAACGCGGGTATTTCCATTTGCCAACACGGTCTTTGACAAACTCTTTCAGCATCTCATCCAAGTTTTCAGGCCGCGCCTCTTTCAAAACCACAAAGGCCTTTGGCTTTTCCAATCCATCGCTGTCCCGCGATGGCACGACGGCGGCTTCAAGCACGACAGGATGCGCAACCAAAGCCTGTTCTACCTCGAACGGAGCGCACCAAATGCCGGACACCTTGAACATGTCATCTGTGCGCCCGCAATAGATCAAGCGCCCATCTGCAGCGACTTCGTATTTGTCCCCGGTTCTGGTCCATTCGCCTTCAAATGTTCTGCGGCTTTTATCGCGCTGGTTCCAATACCCATCAGCAGCCGACGACCCACGCACCAACAATTCCCCAAACCCACCGGGGCCCTGATCCGCACCTGCCTCGTCAACAATACGCAAGTCATATCCCGGCACAGCAACGCCAGAGGTGCCATATTGAACGTCGCCCGGCGCATTTGACAAAAAGATGTGCAGCATCTCGGTTGACCCGACACCATCCAGAATATCGACATCCCAAAGGTCGCGCCATTTTAGCCCGACTTGTTCGGGCAAAGCCTCGCCAGCGGAAATGCACAAACGCAGATTGGCATCCGGCACGCCGCTGCGTTCCAGCTCTGCGACCATCGCCGCATACAGCGTCGGCACACCGCAAAAGATCGTAGGTCGTTCGGTTTTGATCGTGTCGATCATAACGTCTGGCGTTGGCCGACCGTTGAACAGGATCGCCGTCGCCCCGACCGACATCGGAAAGCTCAGCGAATTGCCCAGACCATAAGCGAAAAAGATCTTGGCCGCCGAAAACACCACATCATCCGGGCGCACCCCAAGAACCTGAGCCCCGTAAGTTTCAGCCGTCGCACGCATGGACCCATGGACATGCCGCACGCCCTTCGGACGCCCTGTCGATCCACTGGAATAGAGCCAAAACGCCGTTTCATCCGCGCTCACCTGAACCGCAGGCCGTGCCTGAGCCCCCTCCATGAAGGCTGCGTAGGATTGCACACCCTCAACGGCATCACCAACAACAATAATCTGGCGCAACTGGTCGCAGGCAGACACCGCAGGCGCGACAACGTCCCAAAGCTCAGCAGACACCACCAACCCCGAAGGTCGCGCGTCTTTCAAAATCGCCTCGTATACGGGTGTGGCCAGCAAAGTGTTCAGCGCAATCGGGATAACCCCCGCTTTCATCGCACCAAAGAACACTTCGACATATTCGATCTGATCCAACATCAGACACACAACACGTTCGTCCCGCAAAATGCCCGCACGATCAAAGGCACCCGCCACCTGATCCGTGCGCGTTTTTAGGTCGCCATACGTGATTTCGCGCTTAAGGCCCGCCGCCTCGCGAAAGGCAACATGCCCAGACCGCCCATCAGTGACGTGCCGGTCAATAAACCACACTGCTGTATTGTCATTGCCAGACATAACCGCCATCCCCCGTACCGCTGTGCCATATCCTGCAATATGAAGCAGTTATGACAAGCAAATACCAGCAATCCTGCAGTATACTGCCCAACACTCCCCTTATGGGTGTGGTTAAATTTGTGCCCAAGCTCTTAGAAAATCCAAAATCAGGCTCCGGTCGTTCAAAGCGGACCTTCCCCAAGCTTATGGTCTAGGTCGGTTTAGCGGACTTTGTCGACCTTGACGTTCACATGATCAAAGGCTGCTTTTAGGCATGATCACTGTCGGGCTCCCAACACTATTGCTCAACAGGGTCATGGAAAAGCTCTGAGTATGTCGCGCTCCAAATAGTTGTAGATAAAATGGCAGCTCAACCTACTCGGAGACAAACCTCGGATCCACCAGCAAAAAATCGAATTTAAGGATTAAATTATCGGCGACGCCCTCCAGATCGTTCGGACTTGTAAATCTGACCACTGTTCGATGCTTGTGGACAGATAACGCTCCCAGAGTTCGCTTTTCGTTAGGGGCGACTAAACCAATCTGCTTATAACCATGGGTTATCCCTTGCCTGTTAGCTGATACTAGAGGTTTCAGTGTGCTCAAGCCCGAAGGGTTGACAATAAATCTCATTTCGAGATCTTTTAGCACGTCGTCGGTGTTTACGAGACGCGCCTCATATTGCCTTATTTGCACAGAAATATCCAAACTTCCGCGCATAACCTTCAACGTCGCCAGCCCGACACAAACATCCATTTCTCCGGAAACCGTCAGCTTCCAGTCATCAGGCGATATTTTAAGCCCCTCAGAAGCAACAACAGGTGCGGAATCGAAACCGCTTATAGCTTTGTCATCGAGCGCTGCTCGTGTACTCTTTGTTCCACCACGCGTCACCACAATATGAGTTGGTTTATCAGGTACGAAGACAGAATCCAGGAACCCCAAAAAAACGTTTGCAGGCGTGTTTTCGTTTATCTCTATTTGCGCGGCCAGGTCGTTATAAGCACATTCAAAAGTTGCGTTATCAGGATCAAGCATGACCAGTTCTACTCTGTTGCTTGAGTAGTTTAGCTGAACAGACAATGCCTGCGTCGCTATGAGAAAAGGTGCAAAAAACATCATGATTTGGATTGGCTTCAAAAAGGGCATGCGCTTTGGCTCCTTCAATATCGTACGAACTCAAAGTCCGTATACAAATAGTGTGGCAGAAATTGGCCCTTCCTAACAGCCGACATTCGCCGCGCAAGTCGCCAATGACGGCTTTACCGGTTCACAAACTGTAAAATTCTTTCAATTGAATAAGCGCAGACCAAAGTCACAGAACGCCCTAATCTTAAGGGTGGGACCATACGGCAAAGTTTCCCCTCATATCTGATGCAACCAAAAGTTACTCTTGGGCATAAAATAAATCCAATAGGGAGTTGGGATATGAAAAAGCCGCTGGCCGAGTTTATCGGCACATTTACGTTGGTTTTGTTTGGGTGCGGTGCGGCCGTCATCGCCGGGGCTGAAATTGGTTTAACCGGGATCAGCTTTGCGTTTGGTTTGGCCTTGATCGGTATGGCCTACAGTATTGGCAACGTTTCAGGCTGCCACATCAACCCTGCCGTATCATTGGGCATGGTGGCTGCGGGTCGCATGACATTTGCCGAAGCAGTGCCCTATATGATCGCTCAGGTTGCGGGCGCGGTTGCGGGTGCATTTGTGCTGATGCTGATCGCGACAGGCAAAGCGGATTATACAATTGCCGAAAACGGTTTGGGTCAAAACGGCTGGGGCGAAGGTTATCTGGGCGAATACGGCATGGTTGCCGCGTTCATCTTCGAAGTTGTCGCCACGTTCTTGTTCATGGTCGTGATCCTTGGCGCGACAGGTGCAGGCGCACCGGCTGCGATGGCGGGATTGGCGATTGGTCTGACCTTGGTGGTCATTCACCTTGTGGGCATTAACGTCACCGGCGTTTCGGTGAACCCTGCCCGTTCGATCGGACCTGCATTGTTTGCCGGCGCAGGTGCCTTGTCACAATTGTGGTTGTTTATCGTGGCCCCGATCATTGGCGCAGTTTTGGCCGGTATTCTATTTAAGTCTGGTTTGTTGGACGCTGACGCTGCCTGAGAAAGCAGCAAAAGCTGGCACTGGAGCGCTTGGCCTTTTGGCGAAGCGCTCCTTTTTCGTTCAAACGGATTGGGTCGCCTGAACCGCCCTCTTCCAACGCGCATATTTCGTGGATGCCTCATCTGATGCCATGGCTGTTTGAAACCGTTTGTCCCGCGCCCATGTGCCTGCGAACCCTTGCATGTCAGGGTAAATCCCAGCCCGCATTCCCGCAAGCCAAGCCGCCCCCAAAGCTGTCGTTTCAACACTGGCCGGGCGATCAACCGGGGCTTGCAGCACGTCGGACAGGAACTGCATGGCCCAGTCATTCGAACTGAGCCCGCCATCCACCCGCAACACGGCGTCCCCCGCATCCGGCCAATCTGCACGCATGGCTTCCCACAGATCACGGGTCTGAAAGCCCACGCTTTCCAAAGCAGCGCGCGCCATGTCGGCAGGTCCCGTATCACGCGTTAGCCCGAACGTTGCACCACGACATTCTGCGTCCCAATAGGGCGCACCAAGACCCGTGAAAGCCGGAACAAGGATCACATCCCCGCGCCCTTTATCCGCCAAGGCCTGCGTCTCCGGAGCCGCTTGGATGATTTTCAAACCATCGCGCAGCCATTGCACAACCGCACCCGCGATAAAGATCGACCCTTCCAGCGCATAAGTCGGCACGCCATCCAGCTGATAGGCCACCGTTGTCAAAAGCCGGTTCTGTGACCGCACGGCGTCTTTGCCTGTGTTCAACAGCGCAAAGCATCCTGTGCCATAGGTTGATTTCAACATCCCCGGCTGAAAACATGCCTGCCCTATCGTCGCGGCCTGCTGATCACCGGCAACGCCAAGAACGGGCGTCGCCCCACCCAGCAGATCGGTCACACCAAAATCCGACGCGCAATCATGCACCTCTGGCAGCATCGACATCGGGATGTCCAACATCGCACACATCTCGCTGCTCCACTGACCTTGATGGATGTCATAAAGCATGGTGCGCGCCGCGTTGGTCGCATCCGTTACATGGTTTTTGCCGCCGGTCATTTTCCAGATCAGCCAGCTGTCCATCGTGCCAAATCGCAACTCGGACGCACGACCGCGCAGATCATATTTATCCAACAACCATTTGACTTTGGTGCCGCTGAAATAAGGATCCAGCAACAGACCCGTGCGCGCAGAGACCTCGTCTTCGAACCCTTCCGATTTCAGGCTCGTACAAATGTCAGAGGTCCGCCGATCTTGCCACACGATGGCCGGTGCCACAGGTTTATTGGTAGCAGCGTCCCAAATCAAGGTTGTCTCGCGCTGGTTCGTGATCCCAATCCCGGCAATGTCATCAGCATTTAGGCCATGATCGGCCATGACTGTTCGGCACACATTGACAACACTGTCCCAGATTTCGTCCGCATCATGTTCAACCCAACCGCTGGCCGGGAAATGCTGCGTGAATTCTTGCTGCGCGCTGGCCACAGGCTGCATCTGACCGTCAAACAGGATTGCGCGGGACGACGTTGTCCCCTGATCAATTGCCAGAATATAGGTCATTGCGTGTCCATCCATTCATTCAACGCGCTGCGTTCGCCCGCGCTCAGGCGCAGCCCCAGCTTTGTGCGCCGCCACATCACATCGTCACCCGTGTGCGCATATTCGTTGTCGATCATCCAACGCACTTCCGCTTCGGTCAAACCTGCGCCAAAGGCCTGGCCCAAATCGTCTGCGGTTTTCGCCTCGCCCAGCCAGTCTCGGGACTGCGTGCCATGGGTGCGCACAATGCGCGCCGCCCATTTTGCATCGAGAAACGGATATTCCTTTTGCAAAGCCTCCGCCAAGGGCGCGGCTCCATCCCAGGGCATATCGCCACCGGGCAACGCCACACCCGCTGTCCACGGATCCTCGACCTCCAACTTGGCCAAGGCTTTTTCAGCAAGCTTGCGATAGGTCGTGATTTTGCCACCAAACACGCTCAGCAAGGCAGGGCCGTTTGTGTCCAGTTCCAACACGTAATCCCGCGTTGCCGCCGTCGCCGACGCCGCCCCATCATCATAAAGCGGACGCACACCGGAAAAGGTCCAGACAACATCATCCGCCGTAATCGGCGTTTCGAAATACTCACTGGCAAATGCACATAGGTAATCGCGTTCGGTGTCTGATATCTCAGGTTTAACGTCAGGATCATCGTGATCAGCATCTGTTGTGCCAATCAAAGTAAAATCCTGCTCGTAGGGGATCGAAAAGATAATCCGCCCATCGGTGCCCTGAAAGAAATACGCCTTGTCGTGTTCGTAAAGACGTTTGGTCACAATGTGACTACCCCTAACAAGCCGAATACCAGAGGGCGAATTTTGACGCACAACACCCTTGAGGATGTCCGACACCCAAGGGCCGCCCGCATTCACAAGTCGCTTGGCCTTAAAGCTACCCTGCTCTGTCTCTATGTCCCAATATTCGTCCTGTCGCGTAGCACTGATGACCCGACAGCGCGTCATGACTTTGGCCCCGCGCAATTCGGCATCACGGGCGTTCAGAACAACCAAACGCGAGTCCTCGACCCAGCAATCGCTGTATTCATAGGCCACCTCGAACCGGTCTTTCAGACCTTTGCCTTCCAGCGCGGTCGTTAGATCCAGTGTTTGGGTCCCCGGTAAGATATCGCGCCCACCCAGGTTGTCATAAAGGAACAATCCCAAACGGATCAGCCATTGTGGGCGACGGCCCTTCATCCATGGCATAACAAAGGACAACAGCTTGGACGTTGGCGTTTCACTGTCAAACCGCATGTCCGGCGCATAAGGCAAAACGAACCGCATCGGCCACGAAATATGCGGCATCGCCTTCAGCAACACTTCGCGTTCTCTCAACGCGGATTTGACCAACCCGAATTCGAAAAACTCCAGATAACGCAAGCCCCCGTGAAAAAGCTTGGTCGACGCACTGGATGTGGCACCCGCCAGATCACCGGCTTCTGCCAGACACACGGACAGGCCGCGACCGGCCGCGTCACGTGCAATGCCGCAACCATTGATGCCGCCGCCTATTACAAAGATATCAAAAACTTCGTCGGTCATGATAATGCCCACGCCTCCAATCAAACCGCAGCTAAACCTCCTCAGGCCGCTGGGTCAACGGGGGATGGTGCGGCACGTTGCATTTTGCCACCCAACGCGCGCTCATGCTTACTGCCATGATGCGCGAACGGAGCTTGCTTTTCGCTTTTTTTGGACAGTCTGCAATTCCCGAACCCAAGCAGATTTAGCACCGCGAGTTTACTTTGATGATTCTGCTGCGCTTTCAGAAATGCGCCCTGCGTAAAAAAATGCGCCCTGCGTAAAAAACGGCAAAACCTTCAAATTGTCACAAAGACGCTATTTGAACGCACCAAAAGAACGCTTAAGTGAACGAATGAATGAAAAATAGCCTCACAATCGCAGATGTTTTAACATATTGAGCAGATACAGCTTGCTATGTACGGCAGGTAGATTAAGCGATGACTGAGCAGCAGCAAAAAAGCAGGCGTATGACTGATAAACATCATGTTGAAGGGGAGCAGGACGCTACCCGCGCAGCCCGTGATTGGGTTAAGGTTCTCTCCGGTTACCGGGAACCAAACCAGTTCCGAAGCATTTTCGAATTGTCTGTGACAATCGTTCCGTTCGTTTTGCTGTGGGTATTGGCCTGGTGGGCTTTGTCCATCAGCTACTATCTGACATTCGCATTGTCCGTGCTAAACGCCGGATTCCTGCTGCGTCTGTTCGCTATCCAACATGATTGTGGTCATGGCGCTTTCTTTGGCAGCCGCACAACCAGTGACTGGATTGGACGGGCCATCGGCGTGTTCACCCTGACCCCTTATGACGTCTGGCGTCATACCCATTCTGTGCATCACAGCGGTTCGGGCAATCTGGACAAACGCGGCATGGGCGACATCCATACGCTGACAGTCGAAGAATACCGCGAAATGAGCGGCATAGGCCGTTTGATATATCGCTTGTATCGCCACCCCATCGTTCTTTTCGGTTTGGGGCCTGGGTACATTTTCCTTCTGACCAACCGTTTGCCTATCGGTGTGATGGCCAGTGCCAAATATTGGTTCAGCGCGATGTCCACGAATTTTGCGATCTTTGCCGCGCTTGGCACGATCCTGTATTTCGGTGGTCTCAAGCCTGTTTTGCTGATCTTCTTGCCATCGACCTTGTTGGCCGCGACCGCAGGTGTTTGGCTGTTTTATGTCCAGCACCAGTTTGAAACGACCCATTGGGATACAGATACAGACTGGCAATTGCACGACGCCGCATTGCACGGCAGTTCGCATTACGTGATGCCGTCAATTCTGAATTGGTTCAGCGCCAATATCGGCATCCACCATGTGCATCACCTGTACAGCCGCATCCCGTTTTACCGATTGCCCGAAGTGCTGCGCGATCATCCAGAACTAGCCGACGGCAACCGCCTGACGATCCGTGAAAGCCTTGCGAGCGCGCGTCTCCACCTTTGGGATCAACAAAGCAAACGATTGCTGTCATTCGCCCAAGCGCGCCGCGCACAGGCTTAATCAGGTTCAGGCCTAATCTTCGGATCCACCATGATGATGTCCACAGGGGCGGGTTACGCCTGTGTGGACGCGGTCAGGTCGGATCCAAAGATGACATCCGCATAATCCGCCAAATAGATCCGCAACCACGGCGTATAGCGTTCCGGATGGTGCCGAACGCTGTCGATCAGGTCGCGATATTCCACCCACGCCACATCCATCACTTCGTCCGGGTTTGGCGCCACGTCCAGTTCCCCATCAACGCGCGCCAAATAGACATCGACCAACTCGTGTTCGATCAGCCCATTCCCTACATCCGCACGATATTCCAAAACATGCCGATGTTGCAGATCGATCCCTGAAACCCCCAGTTCTTCGTTCAAACGACGCACGGCGCAGGTGGTCGAGTCTTCGTCAAATCCGGGATGGGTACAGCATGTGTTCGTCCATAAACCCGGCGTGTGGTATTTACCCATCGCCCGGCGTTGCATCAAAACCTGAGTGTCGCGAACAACAAATACGGAAACTGCTTTGTGCCGCAGCCCTTGTTTATGAGCGTCCAGTTTTTCCACCGGGACCAGTTCGCCGTTCACCCAGGCCGGGATCATAATATCCATAAAAACTCTGGTGTACCGGGGACCATCACATGTGAAAGAACTCTTGGATCGGCCCTAAAATGCGCCATTGACCGCGTCTTGGCCAGTGCTTTGTAAAAGGACGCCCAAACGTCAATCTCTCAAGGCAACCCTGCTCCCAAAAGCCGCAGTGGGCCCCTACCCCGATTTTCGCCCACCTACGAATTGTTCAAGCTGGCGGAATACATATCGCAACGAATCCGACCCCGTCGGTCGGTCGCGTTGTTTTTTGATGTTGTCGGCTTTGATCATCCGTTGATTGACGATCTCAGCAAGAGTCAAAAGCATGTCTTCCCGCGTGGACACCAGCTCTTTGAAACACTTTTGATCAATCCGCAGCAGGGTCACATCCGTCATCGCCGTAAAGGTTTGAAAGTTCGGAATGTCCATCAACATTGACGCCAACCCAAAATAGGCACCCCCGGCAAGCGGCTCTAACGTTCTTGTTTTACCAGCATCGTCAACAACACTGGTTTCAATCAATCCGTTCCAAATGATTTCCACCGATGACGATGTCTCGCCTTCGGACTGAATGACAGTGCCGGCATCAATGGTTTCCAAATAGCTCCTGCTCACCATCGTTTCCATTTCATCCTCATCGAAAACCGAGGCGAAATCCAAACTTTGCAGCATGTGCCGGATCGAAGGTGGGCGCACTTCCGTTTTCTCAGCACGTTGCACTCTCAGGTCTTGCATTTGTGGCGCAGCCTGTATCCCCGCGTCCCGCAGCGCATAGTGCATGTTGCGGAAAAACTCTTCGCGCCCGGCAAACATCGACGGATAGTCTTTGAAGTGGAGCCAAACCAAATAGGTGTAGGGCAGTTTTCCACTGTCGGACAATCGCACCGTCGGCAATGGGGTCTGCATGACCTTTTTGCATTTCAACGCCACATCAAGCAGCAGCGCGTTGGCCGTGCGTGGATCAACCTCGGCAGGCAATGTAACCTCATACCAAGGCGAATACCGATGATTGGCGCTGTGCAAATTGCGAAACCTCTGTCGCGCCAAAACCGTGTTTGGCACAACCAAAGTCGAATTGTCCCAGCCTCTTAACCGCGTCGCCCGCCAATTCAGATCCCGTACTTCTCCCTGCGTGCCGTCTTCCAGCTCTAACCAATCGCCAATCTTGAACGGATGTTCGACGCTCAACGACACTCCCGCGAAGAAATCGCCCAAAGTTTGTTGCATCGCAAAGGCAATCACCGCCGCCAAGGCGCCTGTCGAAATATACAAACCACCGATCCACAGACCGTGTGCGACCCCAAACACCACAAAGCCCAGCAACAACACCGCACCAAACAACAGCACCCGTGGCAAGCCGGGGATATACCCGTCTGTCACAAAGTTCGATTTCGAGATCCAAACCAATTCAAGTGCACGCGCCACCACAAATGCAACGATCAGATGCGCGCCAAGATAGGTCCAGAACCGCAACGAACGCCGACTGTACATGTCCTGAGTCAGATCACCCGCTGTGCTGATCAAATTCAACACAGACAACAGCGCGAAAAACCATAGAAAGCCGTTTACCAAATTGATCAATTGATAGGTGCCGACGCTGATACCGATCTGCGATTGATACCGCTTTAGCCGCCACCAAACCCAAACGGAAATCAGCGCAACACCAACCACTGCGATCCACAAGTTGCGCCCGATAAAGGCGTCAACGACCGAGATCAGCTCCATTCAATTTGCCCCACACATTGATTTAATCTGACCTAGATTTCCTTGAGAACTCTCTCAAAAACCCCGACTTTGGCTGCTTATTGTTAGTCTTTGTTTCCTAGGTTGGGAAGCAACGTAACTCAATTCCATCACTACATTTGGTGGAATCCACTCAACCAACAGTCCAAACTACGGGGAAAAACAACAAAAATACTCGATATGTGATGCCTAGCGAGCACATCACAGACATGTCACTATTGACTTTAAGCTCGAAAGATTAAGCTTAGTACCGAATGAATACGAAGGAGAAGCCACCCATGTTCCGTTTACTGGCAGCTATTGCTGCAACAACTCTCGCTCTGCCCGCTTTTGCTGGTGGCCATCTCACCGCCAGCGGTGACGCCGAAGCCGGCGAAAAAGCCTTCCGCCAATGCGTGTCTTGTCACGTTGTGGTGAACGAAGCTGGTGAAACGCTGGCCGGTAAAAAAGCCAAAACAGGTCCAAACCTGTATGGAATCGTCGGCAATACATTTGGCAATCAGGACTTTAAATACTCTAAGCTGGTTCAAGCTGCGAATGCCAAAGAAGACCTGATCGTCGATGAAGCAACGTTTGTAGGCTATGTCTCGGATCCAACCAAATACCTGAACGAGGTTACGGGTGAAGGTGGTCGCGCAAAAATGACATTCAAAGTGCGCAAAGAGGAAGATGCTATCAATCTTTATGCCTACCTCAGCTCGCTTCAAGGTTCGCCAGAATAAGTATCTGACACAGAATCTGATCAACGAAACCGCCGGTAAACACTGGCGGTTTTTTTTGTCCCCTCCCCTTCGCAAAACCGCCATTCTTCCGATCCGACGGTTTGCTATGGATTCTCCGAACAAATCACGTCATTGTTCTGAATGGCGACGGGGGATGGCCAAAATGTCTAACAACGATCGAACGGTCATACTTCCACGCGCAGGCTTGCTGGCTGACGCGACCGACGAAACGTTGGAAGCACTGGCAGCGATTGCAACTCCCATCACCCTGGCCAAAGGCGAAGTCCTGTTTGAACACGGCGACGAAGGCGAGACTCTTTATGTGATCTCATCAGGATCGCTCGAGGTAAGCGTTGTGTCTTCCGAAGGGCGCAAGCTCGTGCTGGACGTTATGCATTCAGGCGACGTGTTGGGCGAAATCGCATTGCTGGACCCCGGCAAGCGCACCGCTGGCATTGCTGCGCTTGAACGGTCTGACTTGCTGAGCATCACACGTGCTAACCTATCGCGCGCAGTAGAGGCTGACCCGCAATTGGGTCTAGAAATCGCAGGTATGGCGGCACGTCGCCTGCGCTGGATCAGTCAGCAACTGCATGAACAAGTCTTTCTGCCCCTGCCCGAACGGCTGGCGCGCAAATTGATCCATTTGTCGCGTGGTGAAGAAGTTCTGAAAATGTCTCAGAACGATTTGGCAGATGTTGTCGGCGCGACTCGCGAGTCGGTTTCAAAAATCTTGTCCCAATGGCGCGCAGAAGGAATCGTAGATCTGGGGCGTCAAAAGGTATTTTTACGCGATCAGGCAGCGATTCAAGCCCTTTCCCGGCTTGACGACGTCTAATCCGAAGAAAAAATACAAAATTTTTTATTAAATATTTCAACGCCTTATGGTGATTTTCACACATGCTTTAAATATATATTTTAGTTGTGTGAACTGGTTCACGGAACGTTATTCCGAAATGGCCCAGTATAGGGGCATAGATGGTAAGTAATTGGATTATCAGTATTCGTGCTCTCCCCGTGCACGTCGAACATTAAAAACCAAGTTATTTTACTGTGAGTGGTGCTGAATTTCTCAGCAGTGTTCGTAGGTTCCTGTCCCCTTCTTCGGAAGGTGTCAGTCTGGCTTATATAGGCCGGATCGGGCGTCCCATCCCGGAACTTACGAACACACTACTAACCCCAAACACTCAAATCTCGATCCGCACATCCTGAATATCACTGTCTACTTCTTGGCAAGCGGTCAGCAGACGCCGTTCCAGATGCGTTTGTACATAAACCCCGTGGAACCGTGACGGTGCTTTCAGAACCAATCGCCCGCCGGTGCGCGATATGCGTTCAAGCCCTGCAATCCAGCTGGCATAAACGCCTGCATCCTCTGCATGAAGCAACGCACAAGCCAAAGACCATTCCGTCCCGTCCGTCACATCTGGGGCCGTTACGTTGCCTTTGACGGGCAAAGGTACAACATCTGCCGATGCCTGATCTCCCTGCCCCATCCGCAATTCAAAATCCGAACCCAATGCGGCCCAATGATCGGATGTGTCTGACATCAGTTGCTCAACGTCCAACCCATATTCCGTAACCCGCCCACGCGTGCCTTGGCGATGCACAACCAACCACCCTTTGGCCCGCATCATCGCCATCTCACGTTTGACCGTACGTTCGTCCACGGACCACATCCGTGCAATCTCGCGTTGACCAACGGCCAGCAAATCGCGACCCCAATTGTATCGCGCTGTGATCAGAGTGATCAAACGCAAGACACGTCTTTGGTCGTGTTTGCCTTGTGCCAGCGCATAGGCCCCGAGTGCTGTCAGAATATCGTATTTGCGCGCAGATGCGCCACGGCCCACCGGCCTTGCCACTTGCATAGAATGCCTCATGAAATGCTCAATGCACAGAACGCCTTCTGTGCGGTTGCCTCGATGCGTGGACCTTTTGCAGGTCGCTTTTCGCCGCGTTCCCCTGATTTGCGTCCTCAACCCCGATTCTGTCAAGCCCGGATGTGGATAACTGCGAATTGCCTTACCTATTTCAAATGAATTTAAGGGTTATAAGGTATTAGGGGACATCCAGAGTGTCCCCTAATAGAGTTGTTTTGTCACCCTATATTTGGCCAAAGGGTAAAAACTGTCCCCTATATATGCGTGCAGACGCAGTGGTTATGCGTCGGCTACCAATGGGCAGAATCAGGCGCAAAACCCCTATTCAGCATATCTGAGCCACCTAGTCCGCTTATCCTAACTTCTCTTTTGCTTTTTTGCCAAATAGAGCGTAAATTCCAGAAAACGAAAATTTAGCGTCCCCGCAGGGACAGAGCAGACAGGCATGTTTACCCACAGCGATCTTTCGCGCTTGCAAGCGCAGTCACTCAAAATGCAGGGTTTTATCCGGCAACAGACCTATTCGCCGGAAAACGAAAAGACTTTGCGCCGCTTTTCGTCCTGGGAGGTCAGCGAACTGATCCTCAAGGTCAATCAATCCACTTTGCGTGGACGGTTGGCGGCGGACCCGTCCCTGCCCCAAGGCATCGTCGAAGAAGATGGCCGACAGCGTTGGTTCAGCTTGGCCGAGATTAACGAACTGCGCCGCCGGATGCGCATCGGTAAACGCAGCTTGCAACCGCCCCGCCCTGCCAACAAACGCGCGATCCGCGCCGCGATTGCGAATTTCAAAGGGGGTGCTGGAAAATCCACGGTTGCCTTACACTTTGCCCATGCGGCGGCTTTGGATGGGTATCGCGTCTTGGCCGTCGATTTTGACCCCCAAGCCACACTAAGCCATTCCATGGGCCTCAGCGATGTTGCCGAAGAATACACCGTTTGGGGGATCATGGCGCGTGATCTGGCCGTCGAAACCGAACGGATGAATTCAGCGATGCAAGGGGCAGAAAGTGGGGCGTCATTGCCGCAGCGCCGCCTGCCCGCCGCCATTACCGAAATGGGTCTGTCAGGACTGCGTGCGAACGATTTCATTCGCCCGACCAATTGGCCGACAATCGACATCGTGCCCAGTTGTGCCAATGCGGCTTTTGTCGAATTCGCCTCGGCGCAATATCGGCATCTCAATCCGGAATGGTCGTTCTTTGCAGCCGTGTCGCGGTTTCTGGACGCCCTGCCCCCGGATGCATACGACATCATCTTGTTCGACTGCCCGCCCGCAATTGGATACCAATCGATGAACGCTGTCTTTGCCGCGGACGTGCTTTATATCCCGTCTGGTCCGGGCTATTGGGAATACGATTCAACAACGTCCTTTATCGGTCAGCTGGCCGAAGCACTTGAGGATTTGGGCCGCTTTAACGGGCTTGTCCCCGCGGGGACAATGGGGTTGCCCAAAGCGTTTTTGGATCTGCGGTTTCTGCTGACCCGGTTCGAAACCGGCAATGAATTGCACCGCGCCATGCAAGCCGCCTTTCAAAAGGTGTTTGATGATCGCCTGACGGAACACCCCATCGAAATGACCCGTGCAGTTGAACAATCGGGGCGGTTCCTCAGTTCGATCTATGAGATCGATTACCGGGATATGACCCGCGAAACCTGGCGACGGGCGCGCACGTCCTTTGATCGCGCCTATGACGAATTCAAAACAAACCTCGGAACCGCGTGGACCAAGTTGGAGGATGAGGCATGAGCAAGCGCCGCGTATTTGATATCGACTTTGATCCCCAAGATGGCCAAGCTGCACCGGAAACGAAATCGATGGATGGACCACGGGTTCGCGATCTGGAACGGCGCGGGCCGATGGCCTCGGCGATCACGGAAAACGCGGCGGCGCTGTCAGAACGGCAAGGCACCGAAGCGGCAATTCGCGACGAGAATGATCGCTTGGCGCATGAATATGTTGCGCTGAAAAAGGACGGCGCGATTGTTGGTCGGGTGCTGGTCAATGAAATTCACCTGACCAAGCTGACCCGCGACAGATCAAACGCCGTGGACCCAGAGTTGGACGAATTGAAAGCGTCCATTCGCGAGGTTGGGTTGTCCAATCCAATCCACGTGGAAGAGGTCAAACCGGGCTATTACGAACTGATCCAAGGGTTTCGTCGTTGGTCCGCTTACAAGGGGTTGTTGGTCGAGACGGGGGATGACGCCTATGCCCGCATTCCGGCCGTGCTGGTGGCCAATGGGGCGGCGCTGGACCAGCTGTACCGCCGCATGGTCGATGAGAACCTTGTACGCAAAGATATCTCGTTTGCTGAGATGGCTAATCTGGCCACGCATTATGCCAGAGAGACGAAAGTCAATGTGCCCGATGCGGTGGATGCGTTGTTCGCATCAGCAGGTCGTCAGAAACGCAGCTATATCCGCCATTTTGCAGAGCTGTTGCGTAAGATTGGGCGCGAGTTGAAATACCCCGAAGTGATCCCACGCGCGTTGGGTTTGCGTTTGGAAAAGGCGCTGGAGGCAGACTCTAAGTTGGCTGCGCGGATCACAACGGTTTTGAATGGTCAGCCAGATCGCACGGCATCCGAAGAACTGGATGTGTTGTCCCAAGCGTTGGTCAAACAGGGTCCCGGAGCGTCGTCAAAAGGATCAACGGTCAAAGCCTCGGCCAAGCAAACCATTCGGTTGAACCGGCCACAAGGCGCGGTCAAAGCCAATGCGGCCCGTGGGAAAGTTGAGCTGCAGATGGACCGGGATTTCGGTGCAGTTGATCCACGCAAGCTGGAGTTGGCCGTGCGCGCGTTTCTTGAGCAGTTGGGTTTGTAACGCAGTCGTGTCAGCGCTTGATGTCTTGAAAGAACCCGTCATTTTGGCGGGTTTTTTCTTTGGTGATTAGAGGTGAGTTGGGTCACTCAAACATACCCTGTAATGGGGAAGGCCCCAAGCTGTCCCCGCGGGGACATAGCGGTGTTAGAACGCTGACGACTTGCATGAGGAAGAAAAGCGGGCGGGGATAGGGGCATCAACCCGCTGGACCTGACGGCAATCACTAGTCCCGTCAGACAACACTGTGTCCCCGCGGGGACATTATTGAGCTGGTGGAAGAATCAGCGTTGAGATGCCTGTTAAAATTAATATAATTCAATGGGTTAACTTGGCTAATCCGCTAGGCCAACCCAGAATTCAGTTGATGTGCGCGCGGGCTGTGTCGGCCAAATCGGGTAGGCCGTTTTTATCGTACACGCGGGCCAGCATCTTGTTCAGAGGAACGCCGCTTGGATCATATGTACGCCGCATTTCAAGCACTTGTTGGGCTTGGGGCATGCGATTGGCTTGCATCAAGGCGTCCAGATAAATCTGTTCAAACAAATCCCGTTGGGCGTGGCTGCCGCCGGCTTCTGACAGGCGGGGCAGGGCCTTGCCCAAAAAGCGGATTGAATCCTCCCAATCATGGGCGGCATGCGCGGCGATGCCGTGAGCGGCCCAGATGACCACATCGCGCCATACCGCGTGGTCGTGTTGGGTGTCGTCCTGCGCGCGGTCCTCGATCGCTTTCAGCAGGGCCTCGCCTTGTGTGCGTTGCGTGCGGTCCAGTGCGTAAAGATATTGCAAGGTCAGAAACGGGGAAACCGTGTCAGCGCCGCGTTTGGCCACATGATCCGCAACGTCCTGCCAGCGGTCTCCGACATTGACACCAGCGAATTCCATACGGGCCAGCAGGGACACCGCGTTGATCTGATCCTGGCTGTAGTCTTTCGACAACCCCCAGACGTGGGTGTCATAGGTGTTCAGCAAATCGTCGTTGCGCCCTTGGCTGATGTAGAACAATCCCAGATGCCACCAATTGTGGCTGTGCATAAAGCTGTTCAGGCCTGCCCAATGGTTGCTGACACCTTCCAAGAACGACGCGCCCTGATCGATATGTCCGCGCGTGAGGTGGACATGGGCCAGCGTGTGATGCGCCCAAGGTTCGCTTTCGTCAATGTCCAGCGCGCGTTCGGCGGCGGCCTGTGCGTGGTCCAGCAAGTGACATTCTTCGTATCCAAATGACAGCATGCCATGGGTATAGGCGATGTCTTCGGCACCGTTCAGCGCTTTGGTTGCGACCCGCAGCATGGCTGGGAAATCGCCGATGTTGAATGTGTGGTACTGGGCCATTTTCAACGTCGCCATGTCACGCGGGTTTTCGGCCACGATGTCTTCACACAGGCGAATGACGCGGGGGATGTCACCGTCGACAAAGGCCTGCGCGCTAGCGATGATGGCCTGTTCGCGGGAACTGGTATTTGATCCTAACAGGCGGGCTTTGTCGATAAAGGGGCGTGCGAGTTTGGGGCCTGCGGGGCTTTCGATCATCATCATCAGCCACGCGGCATAGGCATGCACCAACGCGCATTCTGACGTCTTGGCGGTTTTGAGGATTTGCGTGGCCTTGGGGTGGAACGAGATAAACCCGTGCACAAAGTCGTTGATGCCATCTATGTCGGCCGCATTCGCCCCGGTGACTGAGTTGCCATACAGATCATGTGTCATTGGGGGCTTCCTTGAAAAAGGCGCGGATTTCGCGACTGACGGCTGTCGGGGCGTCCCAATGCAAGGAATGCCCGGACTGTTCGATGATTTTGATTTTAATGCCCTCAAGCGCTGTCTGGGCCTCGGTCAGGGGCAGCAAGAGGTCATTGCTGCCCAACAGGGCCTGCATGGGCACAGTAAGGGGTGGTCGAGCGGATGTGATATCCATGGCGCGTAAGGCGCTGAGCTGATGCGTCATGGCCTGCACGCTTTGCGCGTGGGGGTAGGCGAGGGATTGGGCGATTGCGGCCTCTAGCGCGTCTGGGGCGCTTTGGTACACGGCGTTTGAGAACAACCATGGGAAAAGGGCGCGCAACCATGTGTCGTTTGGCGCATCCGAATTGCGGATGGTGATCAGGGTTTCAAACAGCGCGATGTTGCGGTGGCTGATGCGGGGCGCTGTGCCCATGGTCATCAATGCGATGACGCGGTTTGGTGTGGTTTGGGCCATGTGCCACCCGATCATGCCGCCAAGGGAATGGCCCAGAACATAGGCGCGGTCATATCCAAGGTGATCCAGCAGTGCGCGGGTGTCCTGAGCCCAAAGATCAAACGAGCAGGGCGCATCCCACGGCGTTGTGCGCCCGGTGCTGCGGTTGTCCGGGCGGATCAGGGTGAAATGCGGCTCCAATTCGGGAACAAGGGGTGCCCAACTGGCGCTGTCGGACATAAACCCGGCAATCATCAAAAGCGGAGGGCCGGTGCCGGTCACTTCGTATTGCAGGGATATGTCTGGCAGGGGCAGGTCAGGCATTGAACGTGCTCCAGCAGGGCAGCAGATCATTTGGATGGGGCGTTGCGTGATATACTCCGCGTGCGATTGCACGGCTAACGCATAGTGCGGCGGCATGGCCGATGATGGTCAGATCAGGGCCGGAAACTGGGCGATCCCCGTTGGATGCGGCAAAGATCAGGTCACCGTCTGCGGGGGAATGGGCGGGCAGGCAAGCGCGTGCGATGCCATCATGGGCTGCCCAAGCAACGCGTTGGCACTGCGATTTGTCCAGCAGGGCGTCGGTGGCCACGATTGCAATTGTTGTGTTTGCCCCTTCTGTCATGGCCGTTGCTTTCCGGCTGTCCAAATCGCGGCCAAGGCCTGCGTTTGGATCTGGCCCCAATCCGCCGAATTCCGCATCGATTTCAAAGGGTGCGGCCCAGAAATGGCGGTCTCCGGGGCTTGTGACGCTGCCCATTGGGTTTGCGGCGACCAGCGCGCCCACGGTGTGACCGGATGGCAAGACCAAAGAGGCGGACCCAAGCCCGCCTTTCATCATTGCCGTCATGGCACCCGTGCCCGCACCACATGATCCAAGGTCAAAAGATGTGTTGGCGGCCTGAAACGCCGCGCGGCCCAAGTCGCGATAGGGGTTGTCGTGCCAATCTTGCGCGCCGCCTGACAACAGGTCAAAGATGATGGCACCGGGAACAATAGGCACGATTGCCGAACCAACTTGAAACCCGCGCCCGATTGCGCGCAACGCATCCGCCACGCCGGAACACGCATCAAGCCCATAGGCCGAACCACCTGACAGCACCAATGCATCAATTTGCGTGACGGATTTGTCAGGTTGCAGCAGGTCGGTTTCACGCGCACCCGGTGCGCCGCCCATAACGGCGACAGAGGCCGTAAATGGGTGGTCCGCCGTCAGAACCGTGGCCCCAGATTTCAATGTTTGATCGGTGCCATGCCCCACACGCAAACCCGGTACATCGGTAATAAGGTTTTGCGGGCCAGGTTCCATGGGGCGATGCCTTTTGATCAGAGTGTAGATGGCTTAAATGCGCGGTTTGGGCGCGGCTGTTTCGGGATCGCCTGTGTTTGGCACGCCTTTGGGTTCGATCAGCAGGACTTTGCATTCATTGTCTGCGCGAGGGCGGTGCGTAACCTTGGCCGGAACAACAAACAACTCGCCCGCCTTGACGGTGTGGCTTGCACCATCAAGGTCCATGGTCATTTCGCCCTCGAGCACCAAAAAGAAATCATCCGTATCGGGGTGGTCGTGAAACGGAAATTCGCCCTGAAATTTGACCACCATTACATCGTTGTTGTTGTAATCCGCGATCACATGCGGATTCCAATGGCTGCTAAATTGCCCTAGCTTTTCTGCCAGATTGATAGGCTTCATATGCAGCGCCCTCCGTCGACTTCCATGGCGACACCTGTGATCATGTTGGCCCCGTCCGAGCACAAGAACGTGGCCGCAGCCCCCATGTCTTGTGGCGTTGAAAAACGGCCCATCGGAATGGTGGACAAGAATTTGGCGCGAATTTCGGGGGTGTCTTCGCCCATAAAGCTGGACAGCAGGGGCGTTTCTCCGGCGACAGGGCACAGGGCGTTGACGCGCACACCATGCGGGGCCAATTCGACGGCCATGGTTTTGGTTGCGGTGATCATCCAACCTTTGGAGGCGTTGTACCAATTCAGATTGGGGCGCGGGGATATCCCAGCGGTGGATGCAATGTTCAATATCGCGCCTTTTCCAGCCGTCTTCATGTCGGGCACAAAGGCGCGTGCGGTTAGGTAAACCGACTTTCCATTCACGGCGAACACGCGGTCAAAGTCGTCTTCGCTGACGTCTTCAAGCGGGGTCGGCAGATGCGTAATACCGGCGTTGTTGACCAGAATGTCGGTGTCTCCGAATTCTGATTTGGCAAGCTCGGCCATCGCATTGACGCTGTCGCCGCTGGACACATCGACTGTGCAGGGCACGCCGTTTACTTCGGCGGCAATGGCTTGCGCGGCGTCTGTGTTCAGATCGGCGACCATGACGCGTGCGCCTTGATCGGCAAAGGCCCGTGCGATCCCGGCGCCAAAGCCGGATCCGGCACCGGTGACGATGGCGGTTTTGTCTTTTAGGTGCATCACATGGCCCTCCCGTGGCGTGACAGCAGAAGACGCGGCTTGGTGCGTGTGGTCAAGGTCTTAGCCATGAAAGGCGGCGACAGTTTTCAATTGCGAGAACCCATACAGCGCTTCGAACCCTTTTTCGCGTCCATGGCCGGATTTGCCGACGCCGCCAAAGGGCAATTCAACACCGCCGCCTGCGCCGTAATTGTTGATGAACACCTGACCGGATCGCAATCCTTTGGCCATCCGCATTTGCCGCGCGCCGTCGCTGGTCCAGACGCTGGCGACGAGGCCGTAATCGGTGCTGTTGGCGATTTTGAGGGCGTCCGCTTCGTCAAAAAACAAGATGAGCGTTTGTACGGGGCCAAAGATTTCGTCGCGTGCTAGACTGTGATCGGGCGGGACATCGGCAAACAGGGTGGGCACCACATAGGCACCGGATTCTGGTGCGTCTTGCAGGGTGCCGGTGGCGGCGATGGTCAAATCGTGTCCCTGTTTCAGAAACCCGCGCACGATGTCCTGTTGGCGGGTGGAAATCAGAGGACCAACCCGCAAATCAGCCAATGCGGGGCCTGTTGTAAGGTTGGCATAGGCGTCGGACATGCGTTGCAGCACTTTGTCATAGATGCCTTTTTGCACAAGGATACGCGAGGACGCCGAACAGGTTTGCCCTGCATTCTGGATGCCTGCGTTCACCAGAAAGGGCAGGGCGGCATCAAGGTCGGCGTCGTCAAACACGATTTGAGGGGATTTACCACCAAGCTCAAGCGTGACGGGCACAACATTGGCACCTGCGGCTTGTTGGACCAATGCGCCAGTGCGCACGGACCCTGTAAAGCTGATGTGGTGAATGCCGGGATGTGCGGCCAGTGCCACGCCTGCTTCGGCGCCAAGACCGGGCACGACGTTCAACGCGCCCTTTGGCAGGCCCGCATCCTGGGCAATGCGGGCAAAGGCCAGCGCGGTCAAACAGGCCTCTTCGGCGGGTTTCAGAACGCAAGCGTTGCCCATTGCCAGTGCCGCACCGACCGAACGCCCGATGATCTGCATCGGATAGTTCCACGGGACGATGTGGCCCGTCACCCCATGAGGTTCGCGCAACGTGTAAACGGTGTAGCCATCCAAATAGGGGATGGTTTCGCCCATGATTTTGTCTGCCGCACCACCGTAAAACTCCATGTAACGCGCCAAGGCGACGGCATCAGCACGGGCTTGGGTCAGGGGTTTGCCGACATCTTTGGCCTCGAGTTCTGCCAATTGATCGACATGGTCCAAGATCCGCTGGCCGATGCGCGTGAGTATGCGCCCCCGGTCCAGCGCAGACATGCGGCCCCATTCGCCAGACCGGGCATTGTGGGCAGCCTTAACAGCAGCATCAATGTCCGCAGTGCTACCGCGTGCGATTTCCGCCAGTTGGCTGCCATCGGACGGGTTGATCAGCTGCAATTTCTGTGACGGGGCCCGCCATGCGCCGCCAACCAGCATTTCAGCGGGATCAAACCAAAGAGCGTCAGACATCAGCGTTTTCCTTATCTATCCAGCGCGGGCAACATCGGCGACGCAGCCACAAGCGATTTGGTATAAAGATGATGGGGGTTGTCAAAAACTTGGGCGGTCGGGCCGGTTTCGATGATTTTACCGCCGGCCATGACCATGACGCGATCCGTGATGGAACGCACGACATTCAAATCGTGGCTGATGAATAAATAGGTCAGATCATAGGCGCGGCACAGATCGGCAATCAGATCAAGGATACGCGCCCGCACAGACACATCCAGCGCGCTGACGGCTTCGTCAAAGATCACCAGTTCGGGGCGAATGATCAAAGCGCGTGCAATGGCGATGCGCTGACGTTGTCCGCCTGAAAACTGGTGCGGGTATTTCTGAGCGTCATCCGCAGACAGGCCAACGGCCTCAAGCGTTTCAGCAACCAGTTCGTCGCGTTTGCGCCCAGTTGGTGCATCCGAAAGCAGATGAAACGGTTCGCAGATCAATCGTTCGACGCGGTGACGTGGGTTAAAGCTGCCATAGGGGTCTTGGAACACGACCTGCATTTTGCGCCGCACAGCCAGATTGGGGCGGCGTCCGGCGAATACAGGAGCGCCATCCAACCGAATTTGGCCGCCCTGGACCTTTTCCAGCCCCAAAATGGCGCGTGTCAGGGTCGATTTCCCACATCCGGATTCCCCGACCAATCCAACGCGTTCACCGCGTTGGATGTCGAAACTGACGTCATCCACGGCGCGAAAATGTTTCGCACGGGCAAAGAGGCTGGTCCGGGGCAGTCGATAATCACGACGGGCTTGGTTGACGCTGAGCAGGGGCGTTTCGACCTCGGTTTCTGGGTCTGTTTGGGGCAGTTCTGCCTGATGGGTTGAGGCGTGAAACAGCATTTTTGTGTAGGGATGCTGCATATTGCGCAACAGATTTTGGGTTTCGCCCTGTTCGACGATCTCGCCGTCACGCATGACCAAGATGCGATCCGCCATGTCGGCCACAACCGCCAAATCATGGGTGATCATCAACAGACCCATGCCATCCTCATGGGTCAGGCGTTTCAACAGGTCCAAAATCTGCGCTTGGGTCGTGACATCAAGGGCGGTTGTCGGTTCATCCGCAATCAAAAGCCGCGGCCCGCAGGCAATCGCCATAGCAATCACCACGCGTTGGCGTTGGCCGCCGCTTAGTTCATGGGGATATCGCGTCAGTGGAAACCGATTGGGGGGCAGGCCTACGCGTGACAGGGTGCGTGCGGTGACGGTTTCGGCATCGACACCGGGGCGGTGCAAATAGATCGACTCAGACACCTGATCCCCGATGGTTTTGACCGGGTTCAATGCGGTCATCGGTTCTTGAAAGACCATTCCGATGGTTTGCCCGCGGGTTTCGCACATTTGAGCTTCGGATTGTTTGCGCAGATCCGCGCCATTGAGCAGAATTTCCCCGACGGTTTGCGCGCCGTCGGGCAGCAAATCCATCACAGACAAGGCGGTCATCGACTTGCCCGACCCGCTTTCGCCGGTGACGGCAACGATTTCCCCCGGTTCAATGTCAAAACTGACGTTTTTCAGAACGGATTTGCGCCCGATCGATACATTCAGGCCGCGTGTGGACAACAGGGTCATGTGCGGGCCTCGTTCAGGCGGGGATCAAGCCAGTCGCGCAGTCCATCCCCCAAAAGGTTCAGGCCCATCACGGTCAGAATGATCGCGCAGCCGGGGGCCAATGCCATATGCGGGGCGATGGAAACCAGTGTTTGCGCATCGGCCAACATACGGCCCCAGGAAGGGGTCGGGGGCTGGGCGCCAAGGCCGACATAGGACAGGGCCGCTTCGGCAAGGATACCAAGTGAAAACTGGATGGTGGCCTGCACGATCAGCACATTTGCGACGTTGGGCAGGATATGTTCGAACGAGATGCGGGCAGACCCTTTGCCAGCAACGCGTGCGGCAAGAATGAATTCGCGTTCCCAAATGCTGAGCGCGCTTCCACGAGTGACGCGGGCAAAGACGGGGATGTTAAATATACCAATGGCGATGATGGCATTGACCGCGCTTGCGCCAAAAATCGCGGTGATCAGGATGGCAATGACAAGGGACGGGAACGCAAAGATCAGATCGTTTGCGCGCATGATGATTTCGTCAATCCACCCGCCTTTGCGACTGGCCGCCCAAAGACCAAGCGGCACGCCCAAGCCGATCCCAATGCCTACGGCGACAAAGGCCACGGCAATGGACGTGCGCGCACCAACCATCAAAGCCGACAGAATATCGCGCCCGAATTGATCGGTGCCCAACAGGTTCACAGCGTTCGGGCTTTGCAATTTGTCGGGGATGTTCATGACCGCGTGGTCAAAAGGCGTCCAGACAAAGGACACACCAGCCGCGATCACAACCATTGAGGACAGCAACAGGCCAAGGATCAGATTACGTTTCATGCGCGGGTCCGCAGACGTGGGTCAACCGCCGCATAAGCCAGATCGACGCAAAAGTTAACAAGGATGACGGCAAAGACCAACAGCATCGTTACGCTTTCGACAACGATCAGGTCGCGCGCGGATATGGATTGAAAGATCAACCGCCCAAGGCCGGGCAAGTAAAAAACCTGTTCAATGATGATGCCGCCCGCCAAAAGGAATGCAAATTGCAGACCAATGATGGTCAAAACCGGGATAAGCGCGTTGCGCAAGCCGTGACGCCACAGCGCCTGAGATTTGGTCAGACCTTTGGCGCGCGCGGTGCGCATGTAATCTTCGCCCAAGACGTCCAAAAGGGCAGAACGCATCACGCGGGCCAAAATTGCCGCTTGGGGCAGGGCCAAGGCGATGGCGGGCAGGGTCAGGGATTTCATCGCCTCGAACACGCCTTTGTCCCATCCTGCGAACCCACCGGCGCTGAACCAGCGTAAATTGATGGCAAACACCAAAACCAACATCATTGCGAACCAGAAATTGGGGATGGCCACACCCAGTTGGGTTGCGCCCATGATCGCGACATCGCCGGTTTTGCCACGCCGGGATGCGGCGTAAATTCCGGCGGGAAACGCGATTAGGGTTGACAGGGTCAACGCATAAAGGGCCAAAGGCAGTGACACCCACATCCGCGCGGCAATCATCTCTGAAACCGGGGTGCGATATTGATAGGACGTCCCGAAATCGCCCTGCAACATGCCAGTGACCCAGCTGACATAGCGTTCTGATTTCGCTTGATCGAGCCCAAGTTCCGCGCGCAATGCGGCGAGCGTGTCTTCTTGGGCATTGACGCCCAACATCAAGCTTGCGGGATCGCCCGGCGCGATTTCGATCACAGCGAAAATCACCATCGAGGCGATGGTCAGGCTGATGATCAGGGATATCAGACGTTTGAGGGTGTAACGCAGCATAGGGGGACGTTAGGCGGGGTGGCCGGAAGGGTCCAGATGTTCCGTGCATGTCAATGCGGCGGACAGTGCATTCATGTCGCCCAAGACGGTTGCCTGTGCGTCGCATGTTTGGACGTTGTGCATCTTTGACACAAACCGGACCGAAATCGAGATCTATGCCAAAGGCAGCAGAGCGGACAAAGCCGCCCCAAGTCCCACACTTGAAAACGGCTGCTTTCATGAGCTCAGTGGTTTTTTGCTACAATCTCCCCTTTCCGATTGACGTAGCAATACCGTTGGTTGCGGTAGTCGTCATGGCTGTCGGTGACTCTAGCGAGACCGCCCGAGAAATCAGACGCGCCATAGAATTCACGCGGTATGACAACTGCCCCTGTTTTGTCGATAAATCCGGTTTTGTCGTCTTGTCGCATTGAAGCGAGTCCTTCGTAGAAAAAACCCATACGGATGTCAGGTGCAAATACCGTCGGCTTTTCGTTCTCGCCTAGCATGTATCTTCCGTAAGCATCGACATAGACTGCATCGCCATCGTGGCGTTCCCAATGCAATAGCGCTAGCCCATCCGAGATAGTTGGACAGGTCGGACCCTTCATCCAATGATTTGGGGGCAGTTGTCCGACAATCTCTCCAGTAATGGTTTGGCTTGGACACATCTGAGTGACACGGTCGAAATATTGCACAAGGCCATTCTCCACGCGGGAAAAATCCGACCAGTGTTTGACAGACTTATTGATTGGTAGGACTTCATTTCCTTGGAAGTCGATAACGCCAAAGCGTCCATCCCGCATGACAGACAAATATGGTTCGCTTTTCGAGGTGCTCGTCCAGTTTAGTGCAGCAGGAACAACCACATCCCCGTCACGGTTCATAATTCCTTTGGGTGCATTGAGCCCGGGTGCGTCCTGAAAAATATAGTGACCATGCAGCGCGTTAGTGATGTACCCTTCGAACCGGATATCGCCATTTAGGTCCATTGCATAATACTTGCTTCTGCCTCGGTAAACACGGTCACGCCCGTCTTGGACATAAGCCCACGGGGACTTGTGATCGAGACGATGCTCTACCGGAAAGATACCGGCATCATCGGGCGGTACATACCATAAATTAAACATGTCAGATGGCATCTCGAAAACCATCTGTCCGGTCGTATCAATTACAAAATGCTGATTGGCTTGCTTGACCCATGCGTATCCACTGGAACTGAATTTCGAGTGATGAGAAAAATCAAAATCCTGAGGTATGACCACCTTACCGATATTGTCGATGAAGCCCATTTTCTGCGGCCATTCGCGCCCATATTGTGCCGGAAAAGGTTGTGGCAGGTCAGACATGATCAAAAAGAGTCATAGTTTGAGCTCGAAGCGATTGAGCGATATCAAGCGACTTTGTTGCAGTCGAACAATACAGCGTCTTCTAGCGTGCAACTTGCCTTCCATGTTCGAACGCTGCAAAAGCCGACATTGGCTGCAACGCAGAAGAATTGCAAGATGGGCTCTCAACCGTCATTCGCTGCGCGTGGCTCGAACGTCTGGTTTCAGGTGTTCGGGTCAGTTGCTGACGGACAGGTCAAATGAATCCTGACATCGGGTGGCTTTCTGAATTGGGGCTCTGGTCTTTGGCGGGTGACAACGTCATCTTGGCGGGATGCGTATGCCGATCATGTTGGGTTCCGAGATTTATCGATTGTCGTCCTATGGGCAGGCGCATCCGTTGCGGGTTCCGCGTGTGTCCACGGTCTTGGACCTGAGCTGTGCATTGGGATGGCTGGGGCCACATAATTTTCGACTATCCCCACGGGCCAAAGCCAAAGCGCTGCAAATCTGGCATACGCCGGACTATCTTGCCGCCTTGGAACAAGCCGAGCGTGACGGCGAAGTGGACGAGCACACCCGTGAACGGCATCAGATCGGGACGCATTCCAACCCGGTTTTTCCCGAAATTTGGCGTCGGCCCGCGACATCGGCTGGGGGATCCTTGTTGGCCGGAGAGTTGCTGCGCAATGGCGGAATTGTTTATCACCCGGCCGGGGGCACGCATCATGCGTTTCCGGACAAGGCGGGTGGGTTTTGTTATTTGAATGATCCGGTGTTGGCGATGCTGTCTTTGCGGCGCAATGGGGCCAAGCGGATCGCTTATGTTGATATTGATGCGCATCATATGGACGGGGTCGAATATGGCTTTGCCGGGGATTCTGAGACGCTTTTGATCTCGATCCATGAAGAAAAGCGGTGGCCGTTTACGGGGCTTATTCACGAAGATGGCGGTGGCAATGCGTTTAACCTGCCGGTGCCGCGCGGGTTGAACGACAGCGAAATGGCCCTGATCCGGGATCGATTGATCCTGAAGGCGGTGAGCGCGTTCAAACCAGACGCCATTGTCCTGCAATGTGGCGCGGACGCCGTTGAAGAAGACCCGCTGTCGCGTCTGACATTGTCCAACAACGCACATTGGTCTGTGGTTCAGGGGCTGATGTCGCTGTCTTGTCCGCGATTTTTGGTTTTGGGCGGCGGCGGCTATAATCCGTGGAGCGTTGGCCGTTTATGGACTGGCGTTTGGGCGACGTTGAACGGGTTCGACATACCAGTGCGGTTGCCGTCAGCTGGCGAAGCGGTGCTGCGTAAGTTGGAATTCAAGGGCAATTCGCGCGGGCGCAATCCGCCCGAACATTGGTTCACCACATTGCGAGACGCGCCCAGACCCGGAGACATCAGGCCCGAGATAATAGATCGGCTGCGCCAGCTTGAGGCAAGGCTTGGGACTTGATCCTGATCCATTGGTTGGATCAGGGGGTTAAGATCAGATTGAATAATCCTGATCACTGACCGCCTCTAACCAATCTGCGACCCGTCCCTGATCATCGGCTTCTTGCATGGCGAGATGCACCATTTGGGTGTCCGGCCCTGCGCCGTGCCAATGTTCCTCGGCCGGATCAAACCAAACGGTGTCCCCGGCATTGACCACTTGCGGTGTTTCCCCGCGTCTGCAGATCAACCCTTGGCCACGTAGGATGTATAAGGTTTGACCACAGGGGTGGGTGTGCCAGTTCGTGCGCGCGCCGGGCGCAAAGGTCACAACCAAGGCCCGCAATGATGCGGGGGCAGGTGCCTCGATCACTGGGTCTTGCCAGACCTCACCAGTGAACCAATCGCTGGATGCCCGTTTGGATGGCCGCGTGCCGTTGGGTATGAGTTTCATGCCGGTTCCCCATTCGTTTGTGCCACTGTGCCATGTCTGAAACGGAACGCAAGAGAGTGTGATCTGTCCGCAGTTTCTCAGGTCGCGTGATTGCATCGGCGCGCTATGCTAGGCCAGCATCAGCGACTTGATGTGAAAGGGGAACGCTCATGGACAAATTTCAGGGCGGGTGCCTGTGTGGCAAAGTTAGATTGGTCGCATCAGGCCAACCGCGCCGCGTCGGCGTGTGCCATTGTCTTGAGTGTCGCAAACATCATGGCGCGTTGTTTTACGCGGCGGCCATTTTTGACCAGGGCGCCGTGACCGTTGAGGGGGAAACATCTGAATTTCAGGGGCGGCACTTTTGCCCGCGGTGTGGGTCGTCGATCTTTGCCCGCAGTGACGACGAAATAGAGGTGCATTTGGGCAGTTTGGATGAGATCAATCAACTGGTGCCGGAATATGAATGTTGGGCGTCGCGACGGGAAAGCTGGCTAGAGCCGATGTCATTTGCTGACTCATATCCTGAAAATCGCGATCCGATTGAGGGTTGAGACGACAAAGGCGTTGCACTTTGAAATTGAAACGGGCGCCCTGATCAGGCGCCCGTCTGGATTTTGTGACTGTCAGCGATTATCCGACCAAACCGCCGTCATCCCGCCAAACCGCGACGATGCATGACCGTGGCAGACCATTGCCATCTGGGAAAGACCCGCCGGGATGTTGAATGCCAACAAACATTGTTTTGCGATCTGTTGACCAGCACAGCCCCGTGACTTCAGCGCCGTTTGGACCTGTCAAAAAGCGTTGGATTTCACCGGTGACAGGATCGCCGGCAAGCATCTGGTTGTTGCCTTGGCCTTCAAATTCACCTTCGTTGTCATCGTCACCATCGGTTTGAATCCAAAGGATGCCTTTGCTGTCAAACACCATACCATCCGGAGAGTTGAACATATTGCCCGGATTGACGTTGGACGACCCTTTGTAAGCGCCTTCGCCCACGGCAGGGTTGCCGGCCATGACATAGAGATCCCAACGGAAGGATGCTGTTGCGTGGTCGTCATTGGCAGGGAACCACCGCACGATTTGACCATAGTTATTGGCCTCGCGTGGGTTTGGACCATTTGGTGAGGTATCATCGCCGCCCGCATTGGGTTTCACCCCACGGTTTTTGTTGTTGGTCAGCGCGCAATAGCCTTCGGCAGCGATTGGGTTCACAGCCACCCATTCTGGGCGATCCATTGTTGTCGCACCCACAGCCGAAGCCGCCATCCGTGTGTAGATTAGGATGTCAGTTGCATCCATTCCAGTCGCTTCGGGGGTCAAGGCAAGCCAGTCACCCGTGCCATCCGCGTGGAACTTGGCCGCATAAAGCTGTCCATCGTCCAACAAACTGCTGGTGTCGCCACCAACCTGATATTTGGCGCTGGAGACGAATTTATACAAGAACTCGCCGCGTTCATCGTCGCCCATATACGCAACAACCCGGCCATCTGGGGCCAATACGGTCGCGGCGTTTTCATGTTTGAAGCGGCCCATAGCGGTGCGTTTGACTGGTGTTGAATTTGGATCGGATGGATCGATTTCAACGATAAACCCGTGGCGATGCGGTTCGTTCGGGTTCTTGGACACATCAAAGCGTTCATCGAACACATGATATTCGTATCCCCAACCGTCATGGCCCACGCCATAGCGTTCATAATCGTCGGGTAACTCAAGTTCTTTGTCGTTTGATCCGAAATAACCGTTAAAGTTCTCTTCGCAGGTCAGATAGGTGCCCCAAGGTGTCGGGCCAGATCCGCAATTGTTCAACGTGCCCAAAGCCAGCGTTCCATCCGGATCGGCGGCGGTTTTCAAGGCGTCAGCTCCAGCAGCAGGTCCGGCGATTCGCATCGGGGTGTTGTGATCAATTCTGCGGTTAAACGGTGAATCCACGACAATTCCGTATTGGCCATTGTCTTGTGGCGCGACTTCCAGAACGGTTACGCCTTGGATACCTTGCAGTTTCTTGACGTCTTCGACGCTTTTTGAAACGCCTTCTTCGTTGCCAAGGTTGGTTTTGCGGTTGGCGTATTCGTTGTTGACCGCGATGACTTCGTGACCATCGATGTTGTAGAGCCACATACCATCGGTGTTTTCACCAAACACATTGGCCGCATTGGTCGAATCGTGGCCGGTCGCAGAATCAAATGCGACCGCTTGAGAATTCAATGCATCCCCCCAGCGTGCCACCAATGACCAGCTGTACCCTTCGGGCACATGGACCGTCGCATCGGTCGCAATTGGGATCGGTTTGAAGGCAAATCGCGACGCTGCTTGCGCTTTGGCGGATGTGGATGACAACATCGAACCCACGCCCATGACGGCTGCGCCGGATCCGAAGGCGACAACGCTGCTTAAGAACCCACGGCGCGACAATGCTTCGTCAACGACATCGTCAAAATCACATGTGTTTGGACGCGGATAATTCTGTTCGTCCCATTCGTCGGGCGACAATTCCCGCATGTCTGAATCTTTCATGGCTAAACTCCCATTGGTGTTTCTGCTGTGTAGTTGTTGAAACTCGTCAAACACACTGCTCGTGTCGCCTTAGCTATCCGGGGAATTTAACAGTTTAGTGTCAATTTTTTCCCAGATTAGTTTTTTGTGAAAGTCTGTCGTTTTAACGCGGCCTGTACGGTCGCAAACGTCATAATTTCCAATGTTTTGTGTCTAAGAAATGGGCGTACATGTCGCCCATTCCGAAATTTTGTGCGGCTGGATTTATTCAGCCCAAGATACAGCCGTTAAATCCGTGGCTTGCGTTGGCGCGTTGGCCCAAAGGCCTTGCACACCGGTTTTCGCGACGCTTGTTGCCGCCAGTTGGAACAAATAGCCGTTCACAGCGTCATCTGAGATGATCTGCTGCGCTGAGGCCAGCATCGCATCGCGTTTGGTGGGATCCGTTGTGGCGTTCAGATCGGTCATCAAAGTCTGGAAATCTGGATTGTCGTATTGAAAGTAATATTCCGGACGCGCGTAGATGCCGATGTCAAAGGGTTCCGTGTGGCTGATGATGGTCAGCCCAAAGTCTTTGCCACGAAACACCGTTTCCAACCATTGCGCCCATTCGACGTTGATGATTTCAGCTTTGATCCCGACTTCGGCCAATTGTGCTGCGATGATTTCACCGCCGCGCCGCGCATAAGAAGGGGGTGGCAAATGTAAGGTGGTTTCGAACCCATCTGCAAAGCCTGCTTCGGTCAACAAGGCTTTGGCTTTTGCCGGATCATAGGAGGATTGCCCGGTTAGATCCACGTAGGCAGGGTTATGCGGCGCAAAATGCGTTCCGATGGGCGTGCCATATCCGAACATCGCCCCGTCAATGATGGCTTGGCGATCAATGGCATGTGCAAGGGCCTTGCGCACATTGATATCATCAAAGGGGGGTTGTTTGTTGTTGGTCGACAGGATCGTTTCGCCTTCGGTTGATCCGATCAGCAGTTTAAACCTTGGGTCTGCCTCAAATTGTGGCAGATTCTCGGGTGCGGGAAAGACCATAAACGCATCGACGTCTTCGGCCATCACAGCAGCAAATGCGGCCGTTGGATCAGAGATGAATTTGAATGTCGCGTTTTCCAATATAGCAGGGTCACCCCAGTAATCGGGATTGCGCGTCAATTCGATCCGATCCCCTTGGACCCAGTTCGAAAACTTGAACGCGCCTGTTCCGATAGGGGTTTGTTTGATGTTTTCGATGCTTTCTGGTGCAACGATGACCGCATCGCCCCAGGCCATATTGAACAAAAAGTTCCCGTTCGGCGCGCCAAGCGTCACTTTGACGGTTTGTGGATCAACGACATCAACGGATGAGATGCCTTCGAACAGTGCCTTTTGCGCGTTTGTTGATTCTTCGGCGCGGGCGCGATCAAGGCTGAATTTTACATCTTCGGCGTCCATGGCTGTGCCGTCATGAAAGCTGACCCCGGCGTGCAATTTGAACGTATAAACCTTGCCGTCATCGGAAATTTCCCAGCTTTCGGCCAGGCCGGGCACGACAGATCCGTCTTCTTGGAACCGGGTCAAACCCTCAAAGACGTTTGAATAGAGCACGCTGTCGATGGCACCGGCTGCTGCGGATGTGGGATCAAGATGTGGGGGTTCCAATTGCATTGCGACCGTGATGTCATCCTTGGCCACAAGCGCCGTTCCGCACAACAGTGCAGTGGCTAAGGTTAAGCGAAAAGTCATTCTGAAGCTCCCCATTGTTTGAATGCAAGTCTTGCTGTTTCGCAGCGTTCAATCAAGCCCTGGTTGTATGATCCTATGGTATGGGGTTGCGACGGGTGTTAGAGACGTGTCGGATTTTGCAATTTTGGGGACCGGTGATGAGTGCAACAGCAAAGAAAATAGCGCCGGGACCAGAGGATATTCGTGCACAAAAGGGCGGTGTGCCTTTGGTCAGCCTGACGGCCTATACTACACCAATGGCGCAGTTCATGGACGCCCATTGCGATTTTGTTCTGGTCGGGGACAGTGTTGGGATGGTTTTGCATGGGTTGTCTTCGACCCTTGGCGTCACGATGGACATGATGATTATGCATGGGCAAGCGGTGGCGCGCGGATTGCAATCGGCGATGATGGTCATCGACATGCCCTTTGGCAGCTATGAACAAAGCCCGCAGCAAGCTTTTGCCAACGCGGCGCGTTTGATGGCGGAAACTGGTGCGGCGGCGGTCAAGCTGGAAGGTGGAACCGAGATGGCAGAGACGATTGCCTTTCTGGTTGCGCGGGGTGTGCCGGTGATGGCCCATATCGGTCTGACGCCGCAATCCATTCACACGCTCGGTGGGTACAAAGTGCAGGGCAGGGGGGCCGCTGGTGATGCTTTGTTGGCGGATGCGCAGGCTGTGTCTGATGCGGGTGCCTTTGCCGTTGTTTTGGAAAAGGTTCCGCAAGGGTTGGCAGACAGGGTGACGAAAGACATTCCAATCCCAACCATCGGCATTGGTGCGTCTGTGGGATGTGACGGACAAATCCTTGTGGTCGACGACATGCTGGGTTTGTTCACGGCATTCAAACCCAAGTTTGTGAAGCGCTATGCCACTTTGGGTGAACAAGCTGAGGCTGCGTTGGAATTGTACGCGCAAGAGGTGCGCGCACGCGCCTTTCCCGGCCCTGAACATGTATTTGCAGATGAGGCCCGGAAATGACCCCGCCGATTGTCAGAGATTTGGCGGAATTGACGGCCCTAAAGTCGACATGGCGCAAAGCAGGGGAACGCATCGGGGTCGTGCCGACGATGGGTGCTTTGCATGATGGGCATCTGAGTTTGGTGCGTGCGGCCAAGCAACAGGCGGATCGGGTTGTGGTTACTGTTTTTGTGAACCCCAAACAGTTCAACAATCCCGAAGATTACGAGAATTACCCAAGAACAGAGGAAGACGACGCCAGAAAGCTTGCGAAATACGAGGTGGATGCCATCTGGGTTCCGGATGGTGACACGATGTATCCCAATGGTTTCGCGACGACAGTGTCCATCACCGGTCTGACCAATGTGTTATGCGGTGCACATCGCGTCGGGCATTTCGATGGGGTCGCAACAGTTGTGACCAAATTGTTCACACAAACCGGTGCGGATTTGGCGTTTTTTGGCGAAAAGGACTTCCAACAGCTGCAGGTGGTGCGGCGGTTGTCCAAAGATCTGAACCTTGGTGTTGATGTGGTGGGCTGTCCAACCATCCGCGAAGAAGACGGGTTGGCGATGTCGTCACGCAATTTGCTGATTTCCGACCGCGCCCGCATCAAAGCCCCCGCGTTGCACGAGGCAATGCAAGTGGCGGCGGCTGGATTGTCCGAAGGCAAGGATTGGGATGCCTTAAAGGCGCAAGCCTGCGCCAGCATTGAAGCGGCTGGATTTTATGACATCGAATATTTCGACCTACGTGGATGTGATGATCTGTGCCTGCTGGATGCACCTGACCAACCGGCGCGATTGCTTGCGGCGGCGTGGTTGGCAGGTGTGCGATTGATCGACAATATCGCGGTTTGATGCGCGCGGTCTTAAACGTCTGTCGTTTCGTCGGAGAAGAGAACGCGTAATTGCGTCCTGACATCCATTAACGCCCGTCCCAAAAGATTCTGTCCAGGCCATAGATGTTCGGGTGTGTTTCGGGCCGTTTCTGCATCCAGTCCGATCCCCCAAACTGTATCTATTGGGCTTGCCTCTACCAGCTGCAACCGGCCAGTTTGGAACAGTTTGCGCCTGAGCCCTTTGTTTTGCGAGAATTTAGCGAGATTGATCCGGACAACGATGTCATATCGGGCGCTCGACCAACGGCTTTGATCAAATCCTGTGACCTGACGGCCCAGTGCTTTTTGTTTGCAGGGATCGTCTGCCCGCAGAATTTCATCGGCAATGCCTGCGTTTTCAAACAGGGTCGCCTTGGCGTGCATCATCGCTTGTTCGGCGGAGGTATAATGGGTTCCGTCCATGTCGAACTGGCAGCCTTGCCATTGGCTAAGCGGGCCGTTCCAAAAGAAATGGTAGCGGTTCGGCATCGTTCATGTCGGTGATGCCGATCCGCAGTGTTTCGGTGATCGTTTCGGCAACGGTGCGTACAACAGGCGTGTGGTTTGCCTCAGGCCATGGTTTTCATGGCGGATAAAAAGGCGGCGACTTCTTCCAACGTATTGTAATGGCACATGGACACACGCACGGCTGAATCGAGCCCAATAGGGTTCAGCACGTTGCCCGAATAATGATCAGCTTTTCGGGTATGTGTGCGGATGCCTTGGCCATTCAATTTATCGACGATGTCAGCGGCGCTTAGGTCATCCATGGCAAAGCACACCAAGCCTTCACGCGCTGGATTGTCGATGCCGCCAATAATTGTGACCCCCGGAATTTCGGTCAGACCCGGCAGGTTGCCAGTGCCATACAGCATTGCATCGGTTAGCGTTTTTTCGTGTGCATGGATTGCCTGCCCTGCGGCCTCAATACGTTTCCGTCTGCTGGGTGCGTCAGAGACTTGGCTGCCCAACCAGTCGAAATAGGCAACAACATCCGCCATAGTCGCATAAGCGCCAGTGTCGCGTGTGCCAAGTTCCCATGTTTCGGCCGGTCCATCCAAAAGTGATTCCAGCGGCAATTGGCTAAGTCGGTCACTGGCCCATGCCACGCCATATCCGTGGCGGGAAAACACTTTGTAGGGTGAGATGACATACCCATCGATATCCATATCCGTGATGTCTATGCCCCCGTGGCTGGCATGTTGAATGCCATCTACGATGATAAAGGCATTTGGGGCCGCTGTGCGGATTGCTTGGACGATGCCGGCCACATCATTTGTCATTCCGGTTACCGGAGAGGTGTGCAGAATAGTGGCGACGGTTACATCATCGCGCATCTGCGCGCCGTAGGCTTGGGGTGATACGGTTCCTGTCGCGTCATCATGCGCGACGGATATGTAGTCTAGGTTTGCGTGATTTGCCCAATGTTGGGCGGCGCTGCGCGATGCGGGATGTTCAATTGTGGACCCGATTACTGCGCCCGTTTTTGTGCCCATCACAGCCGTGCGGATCAGACGAAACAACAGTTCGGTTCCGCTTTCCCCGACGAAAATCTGCCCTTCTTTCGTGCCTAGAAATACCTTTGTGTCTGCTTTCGCCTGACGAATGATTTCGACCAAAGCCTTGGCCCCATCATTGGCTCGACCCTGATTATCCGGGATTGCCGCGAATTTTGCTGACGTGTCCACAACAGAATTCAAGGTCAACGCCCCGCCAGCGTTTTCAAAGAAAACGCGAGGACCGGACAGCGGACATGTGGCGACATGCGCAAATTTCGATCGGACATCGTTCAGAATAGGCAAAAGAGGCGAGGTCATAGCGCATTTCCGGGTTCGTGGTTTTGACCAAAGGTGACAGCCCTTGTGACCAGTGTCCAGATGCGTGGTGTATTCGAAGTTGAGGTGTGGTTTGCAACAGATCGAAGGATGCTTATCGCACGTCAACGCCTGACCTTATCAACCCACTGATTCAGGGATCGTTCCAGGGCCTGTTCGATACACAAGTGGGGCGTCGGTTTGGGCGGCATGTGCATTTGCTTGGGATTGCAGCGCGCCATGATGCGGGGATTTCACACAGACGGGATCGGTTGCCGAAGCGTCGCCCACAATTGCCATGGCCTGACAACGACAGCCGCCAAAGTCGATCGTTTTACGCTCGCAGGTTTTGCAAGGGTCGGCCATCCAATCGGTGCCGCGATAGGCATTGAATGCATCGGAATGATACCAGATCTTGTCCAACGCGTTGTCACGTACGTTTTCGAATGTCAGATGCGGGATCGATTGCGCGGCGTGGCAGGGCAGGACTTGGCCATCGGGGGCGACATTCAGGCCCGTTGTGCCCCAACCCCCCATGCAGCGTTTGGGGTAATCGTCGTGGTAATCGGCGGGCACGTAATCGATGACCAACGTACCTTTCAGGTCTTTGCGGGCTTGGGTGACGATCCGCGTGGCCTCTTGGGCCTGTTCACGCGTCGGCATCAGGGCGTCGCGGTTTTTCAACGCCCAGCCATGAAACTGCACGGTGGCCACTTCGATGCGGCGCGCGCCCATTTCTTGAGCCATCTCTAGGGCACGAGGCAGCTGATGCAGATTGCGCCGATGCAAGACCGCATTCAACGTCAGTGGAAACCCAATTGCGCCGATCCATTCGGCGACCAACATCTTGCGTTTGAACCCACCTTTATAGCCGCCGATTTCATCCGCCATTTCGGGATTTGTGCCTTGCAAGGACAGTTGGATGTGATCCAGCCCGGCGGTGTCCAATTCTGCCAAGCGGCGTTCTGTCAGGCCAATACCGGATGTGATCAGGTTTGTATAAAGTCCGGCGTCACGGGCCGCTTTGACCAAAGGCACCAAATCGCGGCGCGATGCGGGTTCACCACCCGACAGATGCAGTTGCAAAACGCCCAATTCGGCGGCCTGTTCAAAGACGCGTTCCCAATCTGCGGTGTCCAGCTCGGCGTCTTGGCGGGCCATTTCAACGGGGTTTGAACAATACGGGCATGACAGCGGACAGCGATAGGTCAGCTCCGCAAGCATGGCGATGGGGGGCGGTGCAGAAGTCATAGGGACACATCTAAAAATCGACGATCCCGCAGAGCATTCAGAAACCCGGCGCTGTCGGCGGCAATCTGATCTGCGGGGGCGTTGTATTTGTCAGCCAGCGCTTGGGTGATTTCCCCAAAACTGCGCGCGCCGTCCACCTCGGACAGGATCGCATGGCCAATCGGATCCAATGTCACTGCGCGTTCGGGGGCAAGCAGTACCCATTTGTCACGCACCTTGTCGAAATGCAGGCGCACGCCTCGGGGTAGGGCGGGGATATCAGCGCTGTCCATCACGAGGCTTTTTGCATCAAAAGGCCGGTGCCGGGGACCCAAGCGCCCGGTGGGATGCGCGCAGGTTCAACATAGGCACTGGACAACGCATCAAGCTGCGACCACAGCACGTCGGTTTTGAATTCCAGTGCTTTGGCGGCGGCGTCTTGTTTTTCTTGGGTGTTGGCGTTGTCCAGAACCCACGCCAGCCCAAAGGCCACGTCTTTTGGCGCCTCTTTCAGACGGTTCTTGAAATAGGACAGGGAGGAATCGTCGGCAAAGTCGTAATTCTTTAGCAAACCTTCGATCCGGTTGGCGTGAATTTTTGGGGCAAACAGTTCAGTGAGCGACGAAGCAACAGCCTCTAACAAGGTCTTTTCGCGCACATACCGCACATAAGCGTCCACGGCGAATTTGGTGGCGGGCAGAACCCCGTCTGTTGAGGCCACATAGTCTGGATCAAGCCCAACTGCTTGGGCCAGACGCAGCCAGCGTTTGATGCCGCCCTCATTTGTATCCGACCCGTCATGGTCCTCGATCCGCGAGCGCCATTTGCGCCGCAGGTCGGGGTCTTCGACGCGCGACATAAAGGCTGCGTCCTTCATCGGGATCGAATGTTGGTAATAATAGCGATTGATAACCCAGGCGCGCACCTGATCGGGGGTGCAATCGCCGCCATGCAAGCGGTCATGGAACGGATGCAGATCGTGGTATCGTTCGGCCCCGATCTGGCGCAGGCGCGCTTCGAAATCTGCTTGATTTTGGGTCATAGCGTGATCTCCATTCCGTCTTGGCCTATGGTCCACCCGGCGGCTTCGGCTTGTGCCTTTTCGGACGAATCCGGACGCAGAACAGGGTTGGTGTTGTTCATGTGCACAAACACTTTGCGCGCGACATTCAAATCTGCAAACCCCGCGATTGACCCGTCTTCGCCGCTCATGGACATGTGACCCATGCGTTTGCCGGTCTTTTGGCCCAACCCTGCGCGCACCATTTCATCGTCACGCCACAGGGTGCCGTCAAAGAACACCAGATCTGCCCCGTCCAAGCGTGTGCGCAAATCGTCATTCAGCAGAGCACATCCCGGGATATAATACGCCGTCTGGTCGCCCGCCGACAGTTTGACGCCAACGGTTTGATCACCCAACAGATCAGTCTGTACCTGATCACCTTCCAGATACAGCGGCACCTTGCCCGGTACGGCAAACAACGTGGCCGACAGAGCCGGGGCCAAATCAAAGGGTGTGTCCAGCGCAATTGAGCTGCGCGTGACGACGGCGCTGTTCAAGGCATCAAACATCGGGTTCTGCGCCAAAACCTCATGAATGCCATTGGTGGCAAACAACCTGAACGGTTGCATTTCGCGCAATGTCAAAAGCCCCGCGACATGATCGATATCGCCATTGGTCACCAACACGGATGTCAAAGGAAGCTGTCGCAAGCCTGTTGGATAGAGAGACTGGGCCTGCGACAGCTGATGCCGAATGTCAGGAGATGCATTCAGAACGGCCCAATTATCTCCACCGTCCCCGGAGACGGCAAGAGAAGATTGCGTTTGTGAAGGTATGTGTCCGGTCCGCGCAAGATTGCAGTTGTCACATCCGCAATTCCATTGCGGCAGACCACCCCCTGCGGCAGCTCCGAGAATATGCGCGCGAAAAGTCATTACCGTCCCGCGCGCATTGAATTTAGATCAGAACTTCGCGCTCTTCGTCGTGCTCTGGTCCATACATGTTGATTTCCATGCCGCACTCGATTTCGCGGATCACAGGCTTTGTCCATGCCATGATATTTCTCCTCCAACAGCATTAAGCTGCCTTTAGAGTGGCAGGAATTGCGCAATCTGGCGAATCTTAATTTATAAGAACGGCCTAGACTTTGGTCTAATGTCACACTGAATCCTCAAAAGGGGCAAGGCCGTGAAGGCAAAACCCTTGGTTGCGTAGCGTTTTGATTTCAAAAGCAAAATCACCATCCGCCAGCTTTTTGCGAAGGTACCCAATATAGACATCAACAACGTTTTCGTTACTGGAGCCTTCCATCGACCAAAGTTGGTCAAAAATGCTGCTGCGGGGCAGGGGGTTTCCTGCATTTTCAGCCAAAAGGGCCAAAAGCGCGTATTCGCGTTCGGTCAAAGTCACGGTTTGGATGCGCGTGCTCAGTGTCCGTTCGGCAGCGGAAAGGCGTGCGGGTTCCGGGCGGTTTGTCTGTGTGCGATGCTGTTGCACGCGCAATCTGGCGACCAATTCGTCAAAGTTGAAGGGTTTGACGATGTAATCATCTGCGCCTGCCTCAAGACCGGCGGCGCGGTGTTCCACATCCGACAAAGCGGACAGCATGATAATCGGCAAGGCAGCGCCTTGGGCGCGGGCATTGCGCACCAGATCGATGCCGCTGTCCGTGCCCAGCATCACATCCACAATCGCGCCGTCAAATTCGCCCGACCGCAATCGCATCAGCCCCCGGTCCGCGCGGTTTTCAGTCTCGGCGGTAAAGCCATGCAAGCCAAGCCCGCGTACAAGGGCCGACGTGATTTCTGGATCGTCTTCTATGATCAGCAATCGGGCGGTCATATCCACACCTTACGGCCCTGCCAGTGGTAAGCGAACCAAGATTTTAGTTCCGGGCGCTTGTCCCAACGCATCCGCGGGTGGCAAAGGGCTGATCAGGTCAATCTGACCACCATGCGCCTCGCTGACCCAACGGACCAAGGACAGACCAACACCAAACCCTTGCGCATTTGCGCTGCCCCCCTGGACAAAGCGATCAAAGATGCGCTTTTGCTGGTCGGTGTCTATACCGGGACCATTGTCGGAGACGCTGATATGGGCATTTGCGCCCTGTATCTTGGCGGCAAAGGCCAGCATTTGCCCGTCTCTGGCATGGCGGATGGCATTGCGGGCAAGGCTGACCAGAACCTGGCGTATCCAATTGCGATCACAGATCAAGGATTGGTCGGGGATATCGGACATGGTCACGCGCATCCCGGCAGTGTCCAATTCTGGCTGAAGCTCTTGGATGATGTCCTGCATCAGCGCGGGCAGAGGAACGGATTGCGGGTCCAGCGCCAATTGGCCCGAATCCGACCGAGCGACACGCAGCAAATCATCAATGCGCCGGTTCAGCTTGGCCGCGCGAGCTTGGATAATGTCGAATGCTCTTTCTGCGTTTTTCGGGTCTTGTTGCGCGATCTGAGCCTCCATCAAAATCACGGTTAGGGGCGTGCGCAATTCGTGGCTGATATCTGCAAAGAAATGACGTCGATTTTCATCGACCTTGGCCAGACTGTCATTGGCCGCCCGCAAGGCTTCGGTCCGCTCGGCAATGGTTTCGTTCAGGCGGTCCCATTCCGCTTGGATCTTGGATTGACGAGTCGAAAGGGCCCCGGCCATGCGGTTTGTTTCATTGTAAAGCCTGCCAATTTCATCGTTACGCGTGGCGGGCAGGGTGATTTCAAAGTCCTCTTGCCCGATTTGGGACGCAGCGGCTTGCAAGCGATCCAGACGGCGAAATTGCGGACGCACCAACATAAGATGGAACGCAGCCACTAACAAAAGGGTCAAAGCGGCGATTGCAAAGGCCACGCGGGTCAGTGTGAGGCGAAGCGAGTCAATCCCAGAAAGTATGGCATTTCGGAACACTAATTCGGTGTTCACGGCCTGACTGAGCAAGGTGTCAAAGCTGGATGCAAATGTATCGACATGTGCACGTAGGCGGTCTTTGTCTTGGGTATCTTGGGCCAACCCTCGGACGGCGTTGTCCAATATAGCCTGCATGCGGGCCAGGCCCAGTGATTGCGTACCATAGCGGGATTGTTCATCCAGACCCAATGATTGCGCCTGTTGCACCGCCTTTTCGACATCGCTGTGCAATTGGTCGAATGTCTGGCTTAGTTGATCTGCCACAGGGGCAATTCGATCCGCTCGCAGATCAGCTGCGATGCCGGTTTGAATGGCTTCTGTCGCGACAACTAGGAAAGTTGACGTTTGCGTGGACAAGGTCGCATAGCGCGCCACCCGCGTTTCAGAGGCAAGCGCCGTGTCCAGACGTTTTGCGACCTCGTTCATACCAAACCACAGGATCACAGCCGTCAAAAGTGTGCCTGCACCCAACAAGGCCGCCCCAATGCCAAGTCGCGCTTTTAAGGACAGAGCAGGGCGCGCAGCCGGTGCAGATGCCTCATTTTCGGTATAATTTTGGGCGGGTTTGTTCAAATAATCACCGCCTTTGTCAGATATGGATCGCGGTGTCGCATCCTTTGCCGCCCGAACTTCCTATTTATAGTAGGTGGTTTAAGGACGCAGTGAAGGCCACTGAATTGAGCAACCAACGTAACGAGGAAACCTGATGATTGAGCTTTTGTTTGTTGCATGTTTGTCGACGTCACCTGATGATTGCCGCGAGCGGAGCCTCGTATTTTCTGACATCACGCCCCAAATCTGCATGATGGGAGCGCAACCGGAATTGGCCAAATGGATTGCCGCGCATCCAAATTTCAAAATTCAAAGCTGGAAGTGCCGCGCCGTGTCGTTTACCGAGATGGACGCCTAAGTTCATCTTTTCAGGCCTTACGCTTCATCAATCCGCGTGCGGGATCATAGCCCCACACCGCCAACCCGCCCAACACCAATGTGCTGCATACGACCCACGCAAATGCGGTCCAGTTCATCTGTAGATACAGCAGAAACCGGATCAATTCGACAGCGTGGGTAAAGGGGTTCAGCGCGCAGATGTCGCGCAGCAGGGGCGAGCTTTCGGCCATTTTCCACAACGGGTATAGGGCCGAGGACAGGAAAAACATCGGGAAGATGACAAAGTTCATCACACCTGCGAAATTCTCCAACTGTTTGATAAAGCTGGACAAGACCAAGCCCAAAGCGCCCAGCATCAAACCGGCCAAGATCAGCCCCGGCAACACAGTTATATATCCCAGTACGGGCATCGTTATGCCGAACAAGGCCGCAATGGCCAAAAACGCATAGACTTGCAGAATTGAAATCGCAGTCGACCCCAACAATCGGCAGAACAATAGCCACCAGCGGGGGAACGGGCTGGTCAAAAGCAACCGCATAGAGCCCATTTCCCGGTCATACACCAAGCTCAGCGAACTTTGCATGCCATTGAACAACAGCACCATCGCGCACAGGCCCGGTACGATATAGGTCTCGTAGGTGATATAGGTTTGATAAGGCGGGATGATCGACAGCCCCAACGCAGCGCGAAATCCGGCAGCAAAGATCAAAAGCCAGACAAGTGGGCGCACCAATGCCGCCAAAAAGCGTTCGCGTTGGTGAATAAAGCGCAGGAATTCTCGGCCAACGATGGCGCGGGTGACGCCCCAAAACCCGGTCATGCTGCAACCGCCTTGGTTTGTGACAAGAACCAATCTGACAAGGATTGCGATCCGCGCAGCGTTTGTGTTTTGCCCTGCGCCAGAATGTGGCCATGGTGCAAAACCAGCAATTGATCACTGTCGCGCACCTCGTCCGTCAGATGCGTGGTCCACAACACACACAGGCCCTGATCTGCCAAATCGTGAACATGGGCCGTGATAGATTGGCGCGCAGCAGCGTCCAGCCCGACGGTGGGTTCATCCAGCACCAGTACTTTGGGTTTGTGTAACAGCGCGCGGGCCAGCTCCATCCGCCTGCGATGCCCGCCATTTAGGGCGCGCGCCTTTTCATGGCTGCGTTCGCGCATGTCCAACTGGTCCAGTGCCGCGTCGATGCGTGCTTGCGTTTCCTTTTGGGGAATCCCATGCAGCGCCGCGAAATAGGTCAGGTTTTGCTGCACCGTGAGGTTCAGATCCAGCGTGGGTTGTTGAAACACCACGCCAAGATCGGCCAAGGCGGCACGCGGGGCATTGCGCAGATCATACCCGGCGATATGGATGTCCCCACCCGGCGCGACCAGCAACCGCGTCAACAAGGACACCAGCGTCGATTTCCCGGCGCCGTTGGGGCCAAGAAGGGCGCAGAACGTGCCCGAGGCGACGTCCAATGACACGTTGTCCAGCGCCTGTTTCGCGCCATAGTCAAAGCTAAGATCGCGGACTGTCAGCCCATCTGCCATGGTGGTTTCACTCTCCCCTTGATCTTGCAGACTGCCCGCAACGGGGCGGTTTCTCAAGCGGGCAGGTGCAGATACGGGTGAAACTTTAGTAGGGGTGGTTCACCGAGATGTTATGCACAGAGTGTGTTATGCAAGGTAGGATGCTTCGTATTCCGCATCGGAGACACAGGAATGACCATCACACGCCGCCATGTCATATGTGCCAGCGCCAGCGTCGCGGCTGTTGGTTTGGTTGGGCAGGCCAAGGCGCAACAACATGTCGTTGATTTGGATGCGATCACAGCCGAACAAGCCGAGGCCGAGTTCGTGCGCGGTGCTGAAGTGTTCGAGGGCGGCGTAACGATCGATCTGCCCGATCTGGTTGATGATGGATACCGCGTGCTGGTGAAACTGGATGCGCCGGGGGCGCGTGAGCTGATGCTGATTGCGCCGGGCAACCCGATCCCGCCGATCCTGAACGTGGCCTTTGGGCCCGGATCAGCTTCGCATCGGGTGACGTCGCGGATGCGGTTGGGCCAGTCCCAAACCGTGATCGCCTTGGCACGTATGCCAAACGGCACAGTTCGGCGCACAACGCGCGACGTCCAAGTGCTGGTCGGTGGATGCGGGTAGGGATGTGGTATGGCTGACGGCGTAAAAACACGGATCAAAGTGCCACAACAGGTGAAAGCGGGTGACGTCTTTGCGATCAAAACCCTGATTACGCATCAAATGGAAACCGGCCAACGCGTCAACGTCCTTGGTTTGCGTATCCCACGATCAATCATCCATCGGTTTCATTGCACATTTAACGGCGAAACGGTTGTGGACATGGCCATGCAACCGGGTATCGCGGTCAACCCGTTCTTTGAATTCGACGCCAAGATTGATGAACCCGGCACGTTTGAATTCACGTGGTATGACGATGATGGATCAGTCTATTCAGATGCTGCAGATGTGAGCATCAGCTAAGCGTTGTGCATTGCGCTTTTCTTTATTCTTGAACGCCTCACTTTCAGGACAAGCGCATCATCGCTAGGTTGATGGGATGGATAAATCTGTCGTGCTTCGCGGTTTCAAATTTAGCGTTTACACGCGCATCGCGCGCGTGGCGTTACACGAGAAGGGTTTCGTATTTGAGACCCAAGACATTAATCCATTTGCCAATGATGTTCCAAAAGAATACCTGAAACGCCATCCGTTTGGCCGGGTGCCTGTTCTAAGCCATGGTGCGTTTGACGTTTAGGAAACGTCTGCCATTCTTCGTTATATTGAGGCCGCCTTCGATGGCCCGTCTCTTGTTCCTGTTGGGGCCGAACCTCTTGCGCGTGGCGCTCAGGTTGGTGCGATCGTGGACAATTACGGCTATCGCCCCATGATCCGGCCGGTGTTTGCGCATCGTGTTTTTCGTCCAGCAATCGGCGAACCCAGCGATGAAGCCCAAATCTCAGCTGGTATCACTGCATCATTGCCGGTTCTGGACGCATTGAACGCGTTGGCAGGCGAGGGTCATGTTCTAACCGGTCGGGATTTTACACTTGCTGACTGCCACCTCGCGCCGATGATTGCGTATTACGTGCAAGCACCAGAAGGCGCTGACGCGCTGACCAAATACCCCGCACTTGCGGATTGGTGGGCTAAAGCGGTGCGGCGGAAATGTATAGTCACGACAGATCCCGGTCTTCCGCGTAGTTGGGATTAGGATCGAAAGGTGAAACGGTTGTGGACATGGCCATGCAACTGGGACCGCGGTCAATCCATTCTTGGAATTTGACGCCCAGATAGACGGACGGTTTGAACTCATATTTTTAATGCGGCCGGAAACGCCAATGCCTGCTTACATCTTTCAAAACAGAAAGGGGCACCGGAATAATCCGATACCCCTTCGGTAGTATCCGACATGCGGGAGCCTAAGGTCCCGCATGTCCTTCAATTCGCAGAATTAAGCGTCGCGTTTTTTGCGGCGCTTAAGGCCGGCTACGCCTGCGAGACCCGTCAACAAAAGCAACCCGCCTGCTGGCAACGGTACAGGTGCTGGAGATGCTGCAATGTCGATTGTGAACAGGACTGTGCTTGCAGTGATTGACCCTGCACCTGTTACTCCAAAGAGAGTTTCAAGCGCATCAAAGCCGTCGCCACCGCTACCGTCGTCGATATCCAACAAACGCGTAATGAGACCGTTTTCATCGGTTCCTAACGCGATATCTTGGCCCGGGGCCGCTGCACCAAACAATTGGTTTACTTCGGTCCCAGCATCCCAGATCGAGCTTGCTGTAATTTCAATGGTTTGTGCAATCACATCGCCGCTTGTATCGAAGATTTCGTAGGCAAATGGATCGTCATTTCCAAAGAATGTGTCGTTGGACGGCACGAACATCGACAGGAACGTTGCAAAGCGATTGGTTGTCGAATCTGCAACGTGGAGAGTCAAAGTTCCAGATTCGCCGTCCATGATTGGACCACCTGGACCCGGAATGAAGCCACCCTGTGAGTTGGGTTCGACTGCAAGGCGTTCAGGTGCGATCAAATTGGGCGGATTTGGTGGAACAGGAATTTCTGCGATTTGCTCAATGCCGGCACTCGCCGCAGCACCAGCATCAAACGCGTCAAATTGGCCTGAGTGGATACCTGTGTAAACAGGTGTCACCAGGAAACCAAATCCATTGGAATTGTTAAATGTAATGTCGACTGATGCTGCGTGTGCAGAGCTTGCGACTACGAGTCCTAACGCGCTTGCCCCAAGCAACGTTTTTAGTTTTGGCATTATATCCTCCTACCAGTTAACGGTACTGTGTTCCCAGTACCAGCCGGAACGTATAGGAGTTCGTTTTGCTTGCTGTTCACATCTAAACACGGCCGAGACACGATTGCGTCAGCGGGGTTTAGGGATAGAAAATTGTGAAGGGTAATCACGCCTTTTTTACTTGCAGTGCAGATTAAACGCCATGAAGTGACTGAGGTAATATGACGTCAAATGTCGCGGATATTTTCTGAGTTCATCGGCTTGTCTTTGTATAGATCAAAGCTTCGAACGCAGCTCATCTTGGTGCCCACGAAATTGGCAGCAGCCCATCGGTACCGATGCCGTAAAAACCGGCAGAGCCGCGACTGATGACTTACAATCAAATTTTCGAATGGCAGTTTCAGTCAGATGTCCGGATTGCGCCCTTTTTTCCGGATGCTGCGCGACACCCTAAGCTCTACAAACTGCGCAAAGCTGCCGTTTACGGAAATATCGCGTACGCAAAGTTAGCTGTGCCTACAATGCCCTAAATCACTCCCATGAAGGTCTTTGTCCGGCCATTATTTTTCATTTTACTAAGCTCGTAAGATCAACGATCCAATGAAGCGGGGCCACAAATGCGTATGAAAATTGGAGCTGAACTGCCTACAGGCTATGACGTCACTCATGAAGATTTGGCACAATCTGCTGGTGCTTTGATCGCACATGCCCTGTTGCCAATATTCCAGGAAAACCTACCGGACGAGATGGCCAAAGCCAATGTAGAGGGGATTTTGACCGAAATTGCCTATCTGTTCGACGAGGGCGAAATTGAGCTTGGCGGAAAAACCTACCGCCCGCGTCTCGCTTTTATCGATGACGCCGAAGCTGTTTTGCCTGGTGTTGCCGAGCTCGTAAATTTGCACGAAATGGTCGCTGAGCCCTTCGAGCTCGCACCTGAGGCAAACATCACCTTCGAGGCCCCTGAGTTCGACGAGGCTTGATGATCTTTAGCCTGAGCAATGAAAGCCGGCACCAAATAAACTTGTCAAAGCGGCCATTGGCGCATGTGTAACCAAGTCCGCTATGAGGGTGAGGATTCAACGGGTGATCGCAACACTATAATCTTTATGGAAAGATGGAGTGTTGACCATGAAATACCGCACGCGGACGTTTTACACGAACAAACAGAAGTCAGAGATGTAGGAGCGCTGGCAGCGCAGCCAGTCGATGAGTTCGATTGGGCGTCACTTCAACCCGGCGTCGTCTTCGATTTCCCCTCATTTGGCGAAGCTTGGAGGAATCCAGTCCCCTGAACGCAAGCGGTCGCGACATGCTTTGAGTTTGTCAGAACGGGAGGAGATACCCCGTGGGTTGGTCGCGAAGAAGTCGCTTCGATCCATCGCGCGACAACTAAACCGCTCGCCCTCTACAATCAGTCGTGAGGTGCGCAGAAATGGTGGAGACCAAGCCTATCGTGTGGCGCGTTCAGATCAGCGCGCCTGGGACTGCGCAATTCGGCCCAAGTTGTGCAAGCTCTCATTCAACGAACCTTTGTGCCAATTGATTGCGCGCAAGCTACGTCGGAAATGGTCACCCCAGCAGATCGCCGGTTGGCTTAAGCGCAAGCATCCAAACGAAGAGCAACATCGCGTGTCCCACGAAACAATTTATCGCAGCCTTTATGTTCAAACCCGTGGGGTTTTGAAGAAGGAATTACAGGAGTGTCTGCGCAGTCCCTTTGTGTGAGCGATACCTGAACCGCGAGTCCTATTGGCGTTGAGGGTAGGGGCGTTGTCCCATCTCTTCCATCATCTTTTCGCGGAAGACCTCAGCCGGTGTCTTCCATCCGAGGCATTTTCTGGGTGTCGCATTGAGGCGGTCGCAGATTATTTTCAATTCATGATCCGAGACCACCGTGATGTCGCGCTTCCTTGGCAGCCATCTTCGCGCGCGGCGGTTGGTGTTTTCTACGGTGCCTTTCTGCCAGGGCGAGGAGGGATCACAGAACCAGGTTTGCGTCCCGATCTCGGCTTGCAGGTGGGGCCAGCTGACGAATTCGGTACCGCGGTCGAAAGTGATTGAACGGCGGGCGATGTAGGGCAGATCACGGACAGCTTTCTTGATCTTGCCCATGACTGGTCTGGTGCGCTTGTTGGGCTTCTTCAAAAGCACGGTGAAATGGCTGACACGCTCGACCAGCGAGGTCACGTTTGATTGTCCAAAGCTTTGTTTGAACAAGACAAGATCAGCCTCCCAATGTCCAAACTGGCGACGGTGTGCGACATCATCCGGCGAAACAGGATGCTGACATCACGATCAAACTTCTGGGGCAGGCGCTTTCTGGCGCGACGTGGACGACGGGCCTTGCGATGTTCAAGCAGGTGTTAACTCAACGAAGTCTAGCGGTCGAGATAGGCGGTTGCTAGGACTTCGGCCTGCCCCACGAAACGGGCGTTACGCTCACCTGTTTTATCTTCTTCTGCACGGCTGATATTCCAGCCGACGTAGGTCATAGCCCTCAATGCGAGGAACAAACCAAGGTTGCTTACATCGAGCTGTCGGTGTGCTTGATAGCCTGTGATCAAAGCGACTTTGAGGATCTCGAAATCTGGCAAAGCACAGTGTTTCAGCAAAGCCGTCGCGACTTCGAATAATCGAAAACCAAACCCACCATCATCGAAATCAATGAAGTGAAACGTGGTTTCTTGCACCATTACATTGGCTGGTACGAGATCGGCGTGGATCAATCCGTAATCCAGTGATGTGGCAAGTGTGTCGAGATCGCTGCGCGCGTGGGTGCGGAATGCGACGAAAAGTTCCCGTTGTTTTGCTGTGAGGCCGGGATTTTCCCAGAAACGGCCCCAAAGCGGAGCTCTCCCTAGTAATCCATCGACGTCCCATGCCGGCCGCACACAGGTGGGAACACCGGGCCATGCATCGCTAACGTTATGCAGTTTCGCGATGTCGCGACCCAGGTCTTGAAAGAGCTCTGGACGCGTTTCTTCATTCATTTTCGGTAGTAATACTTCGAGTGTGGAGCCAATCAACCAACTGAGAATATCGATCTGTACGTCATCCACAATGTGTAAATGTGACCCGTCCAAGCTGACCTGTGGTGACGGCACAGATAATCCAGATTGGGCGACCCAAGCCATCCAGTCGAGTTCGGACTTTAACTGATCATTTGTCCTGTAGCCTTGACGGTGCAGTCGCATGGCGAATGACCCCGTCGGGTGATCCACGCGATATACGCTGTTTTCACGGGCTGCGATCAACGTGATCTTAGCGCCTTCTAACCCCCACAGGGGCAATGCTTTGGCCGCAAGCATCATGAGTTAAGCGGCGTTTCGGACAACACCTCATCCAACGTATCAAACAGCAGATCAGCGTTTTGGATCGAGAACGGCATGGGAGGGCGGATCTTGAGCGTATTTTTGTATCGCCCTAGTTTTGAATGCAGGATGCCGCGGTGACGCATGGCATTAATAAGTCGGTCGGTGAATTCGCGGGCAGGGGCTTTTGTTTGACGATCGACCACCATTTCGCTGCCAAAGATCAACCCCGAGCCTCGGACATCACCGATAACGTCATGCTTTTTCGCGAGCTCGACCATACGTGCCCGGGCGTGGGTTCCGACAGTAAAAGCGTTGGTGACAAGATCACGGGCTTCGATTTCATCGAGCACCGCCATCGCCGCCGCGCAAGAAACAGGATTGCCGCCAAACGTATTGAAATAGCGATACCCTTTGCGAAACTCAGCGACGATATCACCCTTGGCAACCACACCGCCGATGGGATGGCCATTGCCCATGGGTTTGCCCAAAACCATCACGTCCGGCACAATTCCCATTTTTTCATGCGCCCACATGTGGGTACCTGTCCGGCCAAAGCCGGATTGGACTTCATCGCAGATCAACAAACCACCGGCTTTGCGTACAACCTCTGCCACAGGTTTCAGCCATCCATCGGGATGGTCAGGGAACCCTTCGTTCAGAAAATAGGGGCAAACGACGAGGGCCGCAAAGCCTGTTCCATCTTCGTTGAGTGCCTCAATCTGGTTTGCGACTTGGGCGGCAAAGATCGTGCCATCGGGGTCGGGGTTTCGATAACTGTCCGGCGCGTCCACAAAACGAAAGAACTGCCCTAGTCCAAAACCCACCGTCGGAATGTTGGACTGGCTCAGCTGGCTCACCAGCGCGGTGTTGCCGTGATAGGTCGCGTCTGTTGAGATGATACCGCGCTTGCCGGTGACAGCCTCGGCCATGCGCAAGGCGATGTCGTTCGCCTCAGAGCCGGTGCAAGTCAGGATCGCAGTGTCCAAGGACGCATCTGTGGTTGCGGTCAGACGCTCGATATAGGCCAGGATACCTTCATGTAGATAGCGCGTGTGGGTGTTCAGCGTTCCCGCTTGCTGGCAGATCGCATCTACGACGTGTGGGTTGCAATGGCCCACATGAGGCACGTTGTTATAGCAATCGAGGTATTTGCGCCCGTCCGCATCCCACAACCAGACGCCAGAGCCTTTTACGATATGCACCGGGTCATCGTAGAACGTTGACACATTCGGCCCCAACAGCCGTTCTCGGTCAGTCATCAGGTCAGCGTTTGAGCGTGTCATAGGTCGATACGAATGCCGTCGTAACCAACGATCAGGTTGCCGTGGTAGTGGCCATCGCAGGCGTCTTGCCAGTCTTTCGGGCCATATGCGGGGTCGTCGGACGGGATCAGATGCGACAGCGCCAATCGTTTGACACCTGCTTCCTGCGCCGTTTTCGCAGCGTCATGGGCAAAGCTGTGGGAGCGCAACCAATGCGCCATCAGTTTGTCCGATCCATTTCCCACACGTTCCATCAATGCAGGCAGGGCAGACTCTAGCATTGCCTCGTGGACGAGAATGTCAGCACCACGCGCAAATTCCTCGAGAGATACGATGGGAGCTGTGTCGCCTGAGAAAACAACTTGGGCTTTGGCAGTCTTGAAGCAATAGGCAAAGCAATCAACCAAGGGCGGATGTTCGGTGCGCAAAGCAGTTACCGTAATACCGCCGTGTTCCATCACTGTTCCCGCATCGACCACGTAAAAGGTGACCAAATCGTATAGGTCGGGGCGGCCTTCATCTTCGGTACGCAGGTCAATGTCGGCTTTCATTGAGGCCAGAAAACCGGCCCAATAGGTTTCAAGCCCGTCGGGGCCATAGATGTCGATGGGCGTTTTTAGGCCTGCAGTCCATGCGGTGTGGATCAGCGGCCCAAGCTCAAGGTAATGATCCGAATGTAGGTGGCTGATGAAAATCAGAGACAGGTCTTTGAGCTGCATCCCCTGATTAACAAGGCCGTGTGCGACGCCCAAACCGCAATCGAGCACGATCTGTTGGCCGTTCAGGCACACCAGATTTGAGGTCGGCATCGACGACCCAGGTCGAATGGCAGGGCCACCCTTAGTGCCCAAAAGGGCGATATAATCTTGTGTCATATCAGGTCCTTTCAGACGGCTAAGAAGCCGGCTTCCAATGCAGACAAGATTGTAGATGCCTCGTCTTCGGACAGGATCAAAGGTGGGGACAAAATCAGATTTGGGCCCGAAACACGAACCATCGCACCATTTTGATAAGCCACTTCTTGGACCGTCGCGGCGGTTGCACCATCAATGGGTGCTTTGGTTTCTCGATCACTGACCATTTCAATGGCTGTCATAAGGCCGTGGCCCCCACGGACGTCACCGATAATGTTGTGTTTCGCCAATAACGCCTGACATCCCTCATAAAGCTGCGTACCGCGCGCGGAGGCGTTTTCGATAACGTTCAAACGCTTGGTTTCTTCAAGACATGCCAATGCAGCGGCTGCGCCGACAGGGTGGCCGGAATAAGTGTAACCGTGCCCAATTTTAGCAGATGGGTTGCCTTCAAACACTTCAATCAAGCGTTCACCGAGCATCACTGCGCCAAACGGGAAATATCCGTTTGTAATCGCTTTGGCAGTTGCCATCATGTCAGGCTTGATCCCCCAAAGGCGAGCGCCAGACCACGCACCTGTGCGACCAAAGGCGGTGATGACCTCGTCGGTAATCAGCAAGATTCCATTGCGGTTGCAGATTTCCTGAACCTGAGGCGCAAAAGATTTATGAGGGGGGATAACGCCACCCGCACCAAGAATAGGCTCCATGATCATCGCGGCAATGGTGCCAGCACCCTGAAACGCAATCTCATCCTCAAGCGCCTGCAAACAAAGCTGCGCCAACTTCTCAGGGTCGGATTCATTGAACGGGTTGCGGTAGGTATAGGGGGCAGGGATGTGGAAACAGCCCGGCAACAGCGGTTCGTAGGCGGTACGGAAATTTGCATTGCCGTTGACAGATGCGCCACCCATGTGTGTTCCGTGGTAGCCTTTCTTAAGGCTGAGGAACTTGGTGCGGCCCGGATCACCGCGCAGTTTGTGGTATTGGCGCGCCAAACGAAGGGCTGTTTCAACGGAATCTGAACCACCCGAGGTAAAAAATGCGCGCTGCAACCCGTCTGGAGCGAAAAACTCATTCAACTCATACGAAAGTTCAATCGCGGCGTCGTTGGATGTGCCGCGGAAAGTGGAATAGTAAGGTAACTCATTCAGCTGGGCAGAAATCGCGTCTTTCACCGGCTGGCAGGAATATCCCAAATTCACGTTCCATAAACCGCCGACACCGTCCACAACAGAATGGCCGTCAATATCGGTGATGTTTACGCCGTGGGATCCCGTGATGATCTTTGGGGGCTGATCGATAGTGTCTTTGGGCGACGTCATCGGATGCCACATCAGTTTCCCGTTGTGCTCTTTCAGGAAGTTCGAATCTTTCATGATTATGCGTCCAATTCTTGATGCGAGGACATGGCGTTAGCCCATGCGTTTTCAATGGCTGAAGGGATAACGCCGCCCCAGCTTTTGGTTATTTTGCGGCTTGCCGCGATGAGCTCTGTCTTGATGATGTGTTCTAATTCCGGTGTGAAACGCGACGCTACGCTTGCGACGGATACCGCCCCCGCGAACTGACCGGTTTGGTCGAAAATTGGGGCAGAGAGGCTGTTAATCTCTTTCTCGAAGCGGCCAATGGAACACCCCATGCCTATTGCGCGTGCGGTGGTAGCAAGTGCCTCAAGGGATTGCGCGTTTGTTGGGGTCAAATCAGTGAAGGCTTCGAAATCATCGCATGCTGCGCCAAACAGTTCGCGGGGGCCTAACGCCACTGCGCAGATACCGGATGCGGTTGCATGAAGTGGAAATGTTGCGACGTCAATTACTGCTCGTGTGCTGTGTTTTGGCGACTCGCGCGACATCAATGCGAACAACGTCAAACCAGACAAAACCGAGACGTGACCTGTTTCGCCAGTTTTTTCAACAAGTGTTGTTAGGGCCGCCTCTGCGCCTGCTTTGCGCGGCACAGTTGCTTCTCTCATGCGGCCCAATTGAAGAAGCGCAGGCCCAAGCCGGTAATTTTTAGAGGCTGCTATTTGCTCAATAAACCCAGCTTTTTCAAGAACCTGAAGATGTCTGTATGTCGTCGCCTTGTCGCGTTTGGCAAGGCGGCACATCTCGGACAGGCCGATTTCTGGTTTTGCCTCAGAAAACAGCGAAAGAAGTTCAAGTGCTTTGGATGCCGATGACATTGGGCGCATGATCCTTGGTTGGATAAGAAAAAGTTTGACACATCAATTCTGACGGGGCAAGCTATTTTTAATAACGATGGTTTACTATGTGAACCGATAGCAGGGAGAATACAATGTTAAAATTTACAAAAGCTACAGCTGCGATCGCTTTGACGATGGTGGCTGTTGCTGGTGGTGCGCAGGCCGAATACCCAGAGAAGCCAGTTGAATTTGTCGTGCCTTGGCCTCCAGGAGATCTTGAGGATGTTCTCACGCGAATGATTGCTGAGGATTTTTCTGAAGCTTACGGCGTGCCAACGGCTGTCGTGAACAAACCGGGCGGCGGCGGCGGCCCATTCCCCGGTGCGATCGAAGTGGCAAATGCGCCTGCTGACGGTTACACGGTGGGCTCGTTTATTATCGCCATTCCAGTTGTCGGCCCGCAGATCGGCATTCCAGAATTGAACCCTGATCCGTTTGTTCCTCTCGGCAACTTCCTGACATATCCATTTGTTATCGCCGCCGGTGCGAATGCGCCTTATGATGACATGGCAGGCCTTGCAGCCCACGCTAAGGAAAACGATGTGGTTCTTGGCCACTTTGGCGCGCCTTTGGTGCCAACGCAGGTCACATTTGGCTTGGCAGCCGAGATGGGTTTCTCTTACGCCGCTGATGCAGCCTTTGATGCATTGGACTGCAACTCATTAGCGTCGGGCGATGTGGACGTCATCAACACAACTTTGCAATTGATCCTACCATGTCTTGATGACGTGAAGGTTTTAGCCTCTATCGGCGGGGAACGTATTGGCTTGACGCCCGATACACCAACCGTTGCCGAACTCGCACCTAACCTGAACGTGTCTTTGTGGAACGGCCTGTTTGTTCACGCCGACACGCCGCAAGACGTAAAAGACAAAATCATCGCCGTAGCAGAGCAAACCATGGCGTCTGAACGTGCGCAAACATTGGCTGCCGAAACTGGTGCCCTTGTATACTGGCAGTCCGCTGACGAAGTTGTCACGCAGATTGAACAAGATATCGAAACGATGGGACGCATCGGCGAAATGCTAGGCCAGTAAGCCTGCACTCCTAAACTTGGCCGGGCAGTACATTCGCTGCCCGGTTCACCATATTCTTAGGATCGGAGCTGCCGCATGTCCCGCGTTAAGACATTACAAAACTTATTTCGGCGTTACAGACGCCCCGGCGACATCGTGTTCGCTTGGTTCGCATTTTTGCTTTCGGCATTTCTGATCCTTCAAATAACAGATCAAACGGTGTGGAAACCAGGGTCTAAGCTGTTTGCACAACCACGCTTTTGGCCTGCTGTGTCGCTTGGCTGCATGACTTTTTTTGCGGCATTCCACTTACTTGGGTCAGCTTTGTCAGAACGTATTCATGGCCGCTGGCAGGAAATCTGGCTTTGGTTTTCTGCGTTAGAGTATGCCGCTTGGTTTATCGCTTACGCCAGCATCCTACCCTACACTGGTTACTTACCGACGACGATCGTCTTTGCCGTCGCGCTCTGTTTTCGGGTTGGATACCGCAGCAAAGTTATGCTGATTGCGGCAGCTTTTTCGGCGCTTGTAATCGTGCTGTTGTTTAAGACGCTACTGCAAGTCAATCTTCCCTCTGGCCTGATCTATGAAAGCCTGCCCGACGGGCTGCGTCAGATCATGCTGACCTATTTCTGATCGGACACCATTATGGAAAACATATTTGCCGGGTTAGAAATGCTTGCCCGCTGGGACGTTATTATGGCCCTTCTTATCGGCTCGATCGGGGGCGTTATAATCGGCGCTATTCCCGGTGTTGGTCCGGCAGTTGCAATTGCGATTTTGCTGCCCGCGACGTTCTCGCTTGATCCGATTGTCGGTCTAACGATGCTATTGGGGATCTACGGATCATCCATGTATGGTGGCGCGATCCCTGCAGTTTTGATCAACACGCCGGGAACGGCGGTGAATGCACTGACGTCCTATGATGGCTATCCGATGACCGAAAACGGCGAAGCACACCGCGCCGTGTCACTGGCGTATTCTGCGTCCTTCTGGGGCGGCATTTTTGGCATCGGGTGTTTAATATTACTATCACCTGTGTTGGCATTGATCGCACCGATGTTCGGCAGTCGAGAGATATTTTTGGCCGCACTTCTGGGCATCATTTTGGTTGTTTTGGCACACCGTGGTCAGATTTTTGCAGCCGGTATGTTAGCCATGTTCGGCATATTTCTGCAAACAGTCGGTCTTGATGCAGTGACATATACTCAGCGTTACACTTTTGAGTATTCGTTCCTTAGTTCCGGTATTAACTTGATTGTTGTGGTGCTGGGCCTGTTTGCTCTGAGCCAAGCGTTCTTTTTGCTTACATCACCAGATGACAGCCCAGACGCCAAACCGATCACAGGCAAAATGGGCGCGGGCATCAAAGAGCTGCTGAAACACAAACGCGTCGCGACTGTTGCGTCTTCCTTTGGGGTTGTTCTGGGAATGATCCCGGGAACTGGCGAATTCACCGCCCAATTCATGAGCTACACCTACGCACAAAAGACATCAAAAGAACCTGAAAAATTCGGCAAAGGATCACCAGAAGGCTTGATTGCATCCGAAGCCGCAAACAATGCTGTACCCGCGGCGGCAATGATCCCGTTGCTTGCACTTGGCATTCCCGGCGAGGCCCTGACAGCGATGATGTTGTCGGTGTTTTACGTCCACAACGTAATCCCTGGTCCGCAACTGTTCCAGAACAATATTGATCTGGTTTACGGGCTCTATTTCGCCCTTCTTGCATTGAATGTCATCGTGATGGTGTTCTTGTTGTTCTCAACAAATTTACTGACCAAAATCATTCGCGTACCCACACGTTTCCTGGGCGTGATGATTTTGTTGCTGTCGTTTGTAGGTGTTTATTCGCTACGCAACTCGTTGACGGATTGCATGATCGCAGCTGGTTTTGGTGTGCTTGGCCTTGTCCTGAAACGCCTGAACCTGCCGATTGTGCCGATCATCTTGGGCATGGTTCTGGGTGGCATTATGGAGGTCAAACTCCGCTCGTCCTTGCCACGCCTCAAAACACCTTTGGATATGATCGACCGCCCGATAACTGCGATCATTTTTGCGCTGATCCTTATCGTGGTTGGCATACACATTCGCGGCTTGATCAAGGAATGGCGGGCGGCGCCCGAAGATGATGACCATAAACTTTCTGACACGTTCCAACGGTAGAGCATCATGATCCAAACACAAATTGATGAGCTGCGCGCAAAGTCGGTTCCAGCCTTCCAACACCTGATTGATGGAAAACATGTGCCCGCCAGCGATGGGAAGGTGATGAATGTCGTCTCTCCCATTGATGGGCAGGTTTTGACGACGACTGCCAAAGGCACAAAAGCGGATATGGAGGCCGCGATCGCATCAGCACGCGCGGCGTTTGAAGATGGTCGTTGGGCGGGGCAACCGCCTGCGGCCCGCAAAAAGGTCATGTTGAAATGGGCCGATTTGATCGAGGCGAACGCATTAGAACTGGCCGTTTTGGGCGTGCGCGACAATGGCACCGAAATTGGCATGGCCCTCAAGGCCGAGCCGGGATCAGCCGCGGCAACGATCCGGTATTATGCCGAGGCCTTGGACAAGGTGTATGGCGAAATCGCCCCCACATCTTCCGACGTTTTAGGCATGATCCACAAAGAACCTGTTGGCGTCGTTGGTGCGATCATCCCATGGAATTTCCCGATGATGATCGGGGCTTGGAAACTTGGCCCCGCGCTTGCGATGGGCAATTCCGTGGTATTGAAACCTGCTGAAACGGCGTCACTATCGCTGATGCGCATGTGTGATCTGGCGCACGAGGCTGGATTGCCGAGCGGCGTTTTAAACGCAGTCACCGGCGAAGGTGCTGTGGTGGGTGAAACCCTTGGTCTGTCCATGGACGTTGATGTATTGGTGTTCACCGGCTCTGGCGGTACTGGTCGTCGGTTGATGGAATATGCAGCGCGGTCCAACATGAAACGCGTATATCTTGAATTGGGCGGCAAATCCCCCAACATCATTTTCGCAGATGCGCCCAATCTGGATGAGGCCGCGAAGGTCGCGGCGGGCGGTATTTTCCGCAATGCCGGGCAGGTTTGTGTGGCTGGTTCGCGACTGTTGGTCGAGGCATCAATCCATGATGAATTCGTTGCGGCCGTTGCCAAAGCCGCTGAGGGGATGCGCGTTGGTGATCCATTGAAGGTGGACACGCACATTGGCGCCGTGAATTCCGAAGTACAGCTCAATGCGAACCTTGGTTTCGTCGAAACAGCGAAATCCGAAGGCGGCCATGTTGTCATCGGTGGCGAACGTATCCTGAAAGAAACGGGGGGCTATTATATGGCCCCTACGATTGTCACAGGCGTAGATCAAAACGCGACGTTGGCCCAAAAAGAAGTCTTTGGGCCGGTGTTGGGCGTGACCCCATTTACGTCAGACGCCGAAGCAATCCAGATCGCGAATTCGACTGTGTACGGATTGGCGGGTGGTGTTTGGACATCGAATTTAAGCCGGGCACATCGCATGATCCGCGGTGTGCACACAGGTGTGATGCACGTGAACACCTATGGCGGGCCGGATGTGACGGTGCCGTTGGGCGGCGTCGGACAGTCTGGCAATGGTGCCGATAAATCGCTGCATGCCATCGACAAATACGTCAACCTCAAGACCGCGTGGATCAAACTTTAGGAGCTATTCGATGACCGAAAAAACTATACTTGTGATCGGAACATACGATACTAAAGACGACGAGTTGGGCTATCTGTCGGGCGTAATCCGCGACCAAGGTGGGCAGGTTTTGACGATGGATGTATCCGTTTTGGGTGACCCATCGGAACCTTGCGATTTTTCCAAACACGATGTGGCTGAAGAAGGCGGAAGCTCGATCAAAGCTGCGATCGATAGTGGCAATGAAAACACCGCGATGCAGATCATGGGGCAGGGGGCCGCTTTGCTCACCGCCCGTCTACACCGCGAAGGCAAAATCGACGCAATGATTGTTCTTGGCGGCACCATGGGCACGGATCTGGCGCTGGATGTGTGTTCTGCTTTGCCGTTGGGCGTGCCAAAATATATCGTCTCGACTGTGTCTTTCTCGCCCTTAATTCCTGCTGAACGGTTGGCCGCAGATACACAGATGATCCTTTGGGCTGGCGGGCTTTATGGCCTTAATTCCGTTTGCAAAGCATCGTTAAGTCAGGCGGCAGGTGCTGTTTTGGGTGCCGCGCGCGCGGTTGAACCTATGAACCGGAGCAAACCTTTGATTGGGATGACATCGCTCGGCAAGACCGCGCTGCGTTATATGGTTTCACTAAAACCTGCACTGGAAGAACGCGGTTTTGAGGTTGCGGTGTTTCATGCCACCGGCATGGGCGGTCGCGCATTTGAAAGTCTTGCTGCGCAGGGCGCATTTGCCTGTGTGTTTGATTTTTGCACCCAGGAATTGGGCAACCATATCCAAGGATCTAATATCTCTGCGGGAGCAGACCGGTTGACCAACGCAGGTGCGAACGGAACGCCGCAGATCGTAGCCCCAGGATGCTATGATCTGGTCGATGTTGTTGGTTGGAAGCCGATTGATGAAAAATGGGAAAACCACTCGAAACATGCGCACAACCGTCTTTTGACATCGGTTGTTTTGAAAGCGGCGGAAACCCAACAAGTTGCACGCGCGCATTGTGAACAACTCGCAACCGCAAAGGGGCCTGTCGCGATGATCCTCCCCGAGAAAGGGTTAGGGGAATGGGACCGTGAAGGCGCTGATCTACATAACGCTGAAGGCCTAGCTGCTTTCCTTACCGAAATTGAGTCAAGTCTACCGGTGAATGTTTCAGCGCACAGAATCCCCCATCACATCAACGACGCCGGTTTTGCGGAAAAGGCGTTGGAAATTTTTGACCTGTGGTGTGCAGATGGTACGGTAAAAAAGGGTTAATTATCCTTTTCCCTGATGCAGCGTGATTAGTTTTTGCAACGTTGCCACGAGCTTTTCGTGCTCTTTTGCCCCAAGCGATTGTTCAAACGTCTTGTCAAACTCTGTGGCCACGACAGTTAATTTGGCAAAGGTCGCTTGGCCTTGTTTGGTCAGACACAACAACTCGCTTCGACGATCGTGGGTCACCGTTTCACGAAACAAGAACCGCTTTTCCTCTAGGGCTTTGACGGCCCGGCTGACTTTAGTTTTGTGCAAAGACGCTCGGTTGCAAATTTGTTTGGCGGTCTGACTGCCATCGCTGCCCAAATGAAACATGACCCGCCATTCGGTGCGCAACATTCCATAACGCGATTGGTAATGATGTTGGAAATTGCGGCTGCTTAATTCTGCGGCTTGGAACAGCAAAAAGGGCAAAAAGTCAGACAGGGCAGTGTCAGACGGCGCAGTGTCAGGTTGGGCAGTGTTGGGATGAGCGGGCGTCATTTGTTAAAGTTATCCGTTGTTAGTTACAAACGTAACCTTTATGCAATTAAGGACTCATGGCAAGGAGGCATTGATGTTCGACCAGACGCACCCCACTCGCATGACTCAGGCACCATCCTTGCCCGGGCCTCATGTTGGTTACATGCCCGGGTTTGGGAATGACTTTGAAACCGAAGCCCTGCCCGATGCGTTGCCACAAGGGATGAATAGCCCGCAAAAGTGCAACTATGGTCTTTATGGTGAACAACTGTCTGGAACGGCGTTCACCGCGCCGCAGGGGCAAAATGAACGTACATGGTGTTATCGCATCCGCCCGTCGGTCAAGCACACGCACCGTTTCAAAAAGATCGACCTGCCCCATTGGAAATCCGCACCCAACGTTGTTGAGGACGTGGTGAGCCTTGGCCAATACCGTTGGGATCCGCTGCCCCACAGTGATCAGCCTTTGACGTGGCTAACGGGCATGCACACGATGACGACAGCAGGCGACGTTCATACACAGGTCGGCATGGCATCGCATGTGTATCTGGTCACCGAAAGCATGGTCGACGACTATTTCTATTCAGCCGACAGCGAGATGCTGGTGGTTCCGCAAGAAGGCCGTTTGCGGTTCTCAACCGAGCTGGGCATCATCGATATTGCACCCCAAGAAATTGCGATCATTCCGCGCGGTCTTGTATATCGTGTTGAAGTCTTGGAAGGACCATGCCGTGGGTTTGTTTGTGAAAACTATGGACAGAAATTTGAGTTGCCAAGCAGAGGCCCGATTGGCGCCAACTGCATGGCCAACCCACGCGATTTCAAAGCACCTGTCGCAGCCTATGAAGACCGCGAAGTGCCATCCACTGTGACCGTGAAATGGTGTGGCCAATTCCACGAAACCAAGATTGGGCAATCCCCGTTGGACGTGGTGGCGTGGCACGGGAATTACGCACCTGTTAAATACGATCTACGCAGCTATTGCCCCGTTGGCGCGATCCTGTTTGACCACCCTGACCCGTCGATCTTTACGGTTCTGACTGCGCCTTCTGGTCAAGAAGGCACCGCAAACATCGACTTTGTTCTGTTCCGCGAACGTTGGATGGTGGCCGAGGATACGTTCCGCCCACCGTGGTATCACAAGAACATCATGTCCGAATTGATGGGCAACATTTATGGCCAGTACGATGCCAAGCCCAAAGGGTTCATTCCCGGTGGCATCAGCTTGCACAACATGATGTTGCCACATGGACCGGACCGCAACGCATTTGAGGGCGCATCCAATGTCGATCTCAAGGCCGTTAAGCTCGACAATACGATGTCTTTCATGTTCGAAACGCGGTTCCCTCAGCAACTGACCCAATTCGCGGGCACGACGGCACCCTTGCAAGACGACTACATCGATTGCTGGGCGGATATGGAAAAGAAATTCGACGGAACACCGGGCAAAAAATGAAACTGTATTCCTATTGGCGATCAACCACATCTTATCGTGTCCGGGCCGCGCTGAACCTTAAAGGTATCGCGTATGAAACCGTGTCGGTCGATCTCGTCGCGGGCGATCAACGTGGGTCAGAGTATGTCGCGCTGAATGCGGGCAAAGGTGTGCCAACGCTGATATTGGATGATGGCACCGTGCTGACGCAATCCATGGCGATCCTAGAGTATATTGACGCAACATGGCCGGATCCGCATTTGATCCCAAATGACCCATTGATGCGAGCGCAGGTTATGGCCGTGGCGCAAACGGTTGCGATGGATATCCATCCCGTGAACAATCTGCGCCTGATGGGGGAGTTGAAGTCACGATTTGGAGCAAGGCCTGAGCAAGCGAAAGACTGGATGTGCCATTGGATGGCCGAAGGTTTTGGTGCGCTCGAGGCAATGCTGCCTGATCGGGATGCCTTTGCTTTTGGCGATGCGCCCAACATTGCCGATATTTGTATCACTGCCCAAGTCTATAACGCTCGCCGATGGGGTGTTGATTTGATCGATTTCCCGAACATCGCACGCATTGAACATCTTTGCCTGAACCAGTCGGCCTTTGCCGATGCGCACCCTGACAACCAGCCCGACGCGAAAGTACAACAATGACATTGATGAAAAGCTGGGTTGCCAGCGCAAACAGCCCCGATACGCCGTTTCCCCTGAACAACCTGCCCTATGGTGTGTTTTCTGTTGGTACAGAAGACCCGCGGTGTGGGGTCGCGATTGGCGACCAGATCTTGGACATGGCGGCCCTAGAAGACGCAGGCGTGATTGAACTGGATGATGACCGCGCCTTTGATTTGCCGTTCTGGAATGATGTGATGGAATTGGGTCCGCAGGTTTGGGCCAAGCTGCGCGCACGCCTGCAAGAACTCTTGGCAGACGGGTCACCTGATCAAGCTGCTGTTGAACCGTATCTGGTTCCACAATCATCCGCTGATATGCACCTGCCCTTGTTGGTTGCGGAATACACTGACTTTTATGCTGGCAAACAACACGCTCAAAACATGGGGGCGATCCTGCGAGGGTCCCCTGATTTACCAGCAAACTGGCTGCACATCCCGATTGGATACAATGGGCGCGCATCGTCGGTTGTGGTGTCAGGTACCGACATTCACCGCCCCAATGGTCAATCCAAAGCGCCCGATGCCGATATACCATCGTTTGGTCCGTCCAAGCGGTTGGATATCGAACTGGAAATGGGCGCGATCGTTGGCACGCCTTGTGATCACGGCACCGCCGTTACTGTCGATCAGGCTGATGCGATGATCTTTGGGTATGTGTTGCTGAACGACTGGTCGGCGCGTGACATCCAAGGCTGGGAATATCAGCCGCTTGGCCCCTTTCAAGGCAAGGCCTTTGGCACGTCGATCTCGCCATGGATCGTCACCACGGCGGCCTTGGAACCCTTTCGCGCACCCACACCGCCGCGTGAAAAGGAACTGCTGCCATATCTCAACAGCACGACCGACGGCTTGTTCGACATCGAGCTTGAGGTGTTGATGCAACCCGCGGGTGCCGACAAAGCCACATCACTGTCCAAGACCAACTACAGCCGGATGTATTATTCCGCCGCTGAACAACTGTGCCATCACGCAAGCGGTGGCTGCGGAATGAACGCGGGCGACCTGTTGGGATCAGGCACGATCTCTGGTCCTGAAAAATCCGAATACGGATCATTGATGGAACTCAGCTGGGCAGGGCGCGAACCCTTCACATTGGATACCGGCGAAACACGTACCTTCATCGAAGATGGTGACACGCTGACACTGCGCGGTGCCGCCAAAGGTGACGGTTATCAAATTGGGTTCGGGGCGTGCGAAGGCACGATCCTTCCCGCAATCAAATTCTCTGCATAAAGGACCAGATCAATGGCAAAAGCATTCGCATCCCAAGGGGATATGACCGAGAAGAAAATCACCTTTGACGAAGTCGGCGATGGCCTGTGGGCGTTCACGGCTGAAGGCGATCCAAACTCTGGCGTGATCATAGGCGACGACAGCGTCATGATCGTCGAAGCGCAAGCGACCCCGCGTTTGGCAAACAAAGTCATCGAAAAAGTGCGCGAAGTGACCGACAAACCCATAAGCCATGTTGTGCTGACCCACTATCACGCTGTGCGCGTCTTGGGGGCCTCAGCTTACGGTGCGGAACAGATCATTATGTCTGATGCGGCCCGTGCGATGGTTGTGGAACGTGGCCAAGAAGATTGGGACAGCGAATTCCAACGTTTTCCGCGTCTGTTTGAGGGCCATGAGAGCATCCCCGGCCTGACGTATCCAACGGCTACTTTCAGCGACAGCATGACGGTTTATCTTGGCAACCGCCGCATTGACATCAAACATATTGGGCGGGCGCACACGGCCGGTGATGCAGTGATCCACGTGCCGGATCAGAATGTCATGTTCACCGGCGACATCGTCGAAGACCATTCCGCATGCTATTGCGGTGACGGCTATTTTGGTGACTGGAGCCAAACGCTCGACAACATCAAAGCCTATGATGTGGACGCGATTGCGCCTGGTCGCGGCGCGGCATTGATCGGCAAAGACGCTGTTGAACGCGCCATCGAAAGCACACGTGACTTTGTCGACAGCACCTATCGTCCTGCCCACAAGGTCGCAATGAAAGGTGGCAGCCTGAAAGACGCATGGGATGCTGTGCGCGAAGAATGTGATCCAAAGTTCAAGGATTACGCCATCTACGAACACTGCCTGCCCTTCAACGTCAGCCGCGCCTATGACGAGGCACGCGGCATTTGGCATCCACGAATCTGGACCGACAAGCGCGATCTGGACATGTGGGCGCAGCTGCAAGGATAGGATCTAAACAGATGGTGGATGTCAGATACGATCTCGCGTTCAAGCTGTACCCTTACGAAAAGGTGGTCGCTACAGCGCCCGTACGTCACCCCGTTGTAATCGTTGGTGGCGGGCCAATCGGTATGGCCGCGGCTTTGGATCTGGGTCGCAAGGGAACGCCGGTCTTGGTTCTGGACGACCACGAAGGGGTCGGACAAGGCAGCCGCGCCATCTGTTTCGCCAAACGCACCCTCGAAATTTGCGACCGCCTTGGTGCCGGCCAAACCATGGTCGACAAGGGTGTGGTTTGGAATGTGGGCAAAGTGTTCCACGGCGACGATCGGGTGTTCGAGTTCAATCTGCAACCCGAAGACGGGCACAAGCAGCCCGCCTTTATCAACCTGCAACAACCGTATTTTGAAAAATTCCTCGTCGATGAAATCCGCAAAGCCCAAGACGAAGGGTGTCCGATTGAGATTAGGGGCCGCAACTCCGTCATCGGCCTGACCCCGTACGACGATCACGTCGCGATTGAGGTCGACACCCCCGATGGCCCCTATCAGCTTGAGGCCGATTGGCTGATTGCCTGCGACGGCGCCCGTTCCCCAACACGGGACATGCTGGGCCTCAGCTTCGATGGTCGCGTGTTCGAAGATAATTTCCTGATTGCCGACGTGAAAATGACCGCGGATTTCCCGACCGAGCGTTGGTTTTGGTTTGAACCACCGTTCAAGGACAGCGGCGCGTCCGCGTTGCTGCACAAACAGCCCGATGACATTTGGCGCATTGATTTCCAGCTTGGTTGGGACATTGATCGCGACAAAGAGCTGAAAGACGAAAACATCCGTGCCCGCGTCGATGCAATGCTGGGTGAAGGTGCTGAATATGAATTGGAATGGACGTCGATTTATACATTCCAATGCCGCCGCATGGAAAAATTCCGCCATGGTCGTGTCTTGTTTGCTGGCGACAGCGCACACCAAGTATCGCCCTTTGGCGCACGTGGTGCCAATTCGGGCGTGCAGGATGCGGACAATTTAGCGTGGAAACTTGATCTGGTGATCAAGGGTCTTGCGCCTGACAGCCTGCTCGACAGTTATTCCGAAGAGCGCGTGCATGGGGCCGATGAAAACATCCTGAATTCCACACGCGCAACTGACTTTCTGACACCCAAAAGCGAAATCAGTAAGACGTTCCGCAATGCGGTGTTGGAGCTGGCCCAAAAGCATGCCTTTGCGCGGCCTTTGGTGAACTCCGGTCGCCTTTCGGTGCCTTGCGTCTATGATAATCTTTCATTGAATGGCCCCGACGCACTGGACGGACCCATGCGCAGTCGCGTCGGATCGGCCTGTGTTGACGCAAGGCTTGCGGAAGGGTTTTTGCTGAACAAATTGCGGGGCGGTTTTACAATTCTTGCGATCAACACTTCACCCCCGAACATTACAGAAGTGGACGGCATCACGGTCAAGACTATCACGCTAGACACATCCAAAGACGATCCACATGGCGATGTAACCACACGGTATTTGGGTGACACAGACTGTGGTATTTACCTGATCCGTCCTGACCAGCATATCGTCGCCCGCTGGGCGGCTGCAAACACCGCAGATATCAAAACAACAGTTCGCATTACGACAGGCCAAAGGGGTTAATTATGGATCTCAACCTTTATCCAAATATCACCGATCCCGATGGGTTTTATGACGAACTTCTCGGCGTGCATGACGGCCTCAGCAAAAACCAAAGCGACGCGTTAAACGCGCGACTGATCCTTATTCTGGCCAATCACATCGGCGATCGCCACGTCTTGCGCACCGCGTTAAATGCCGCGAAGTAAATCGCGTCTTTGCGGTGCACTCCAGCGATTTGGTAGGGTCGGCATAAATTCTATCCATCGAGATCTGGATGACCGGTTCATCTGGAATATTCGCAGATCAAGAGACCACTCATTCACTTTAATGGGCTCTTGCCCTCTGGGCTTCACGCAAAGGTGCCCCTGAAGGGTCGTGGCTTGCGCGAATGTTGGAGCGCAAGCCGAAGATGCTGGTTGCGGTGGCGCTGGCCAACCGCATGGCGCGCACGGCCTGGGCGCTAATGCGCAACGGTGAAGACTACAGAGATCCGGCGATGGCGACCGCATAGGTTGAGATCGCCGGGATGTCGCCGCGAACGTGAGCAGGACGGAGGAACGTAAGGGCAAACGATCAAGAGACCGGATCGAGAGAACCATTATCCCGGACGATGCGCCACCGAGCGCGGGTAAACGAACTGGACCCGATCTGCATATCTCCATACAGGCCCGCGGCGCATGAAAGGCCGCAACTTCGAGGCCGGACACACGACCGCACCTGATCACATGCCCAAACGGTCCAAAAAAGTGCTTGCATTCATAGGGGCGTCCACACACGTCC
>JBDVKF010000050.1:0-4902 GCA_039960995.1 Paracoccaceae bacterium
CTCACAAAATACAAGCTGAATTCCCACATCTGAAAAAGCGCTACTGGGGGCGACACTTTTGGGGACGCGGGTATTTTTCAACCACCAACGGAGCCATCACCGAAAACATCGTACTTCAGTACTTAGAACAGCATATCCAAAGTCCTACCGACGACAGTCGGTAGTCGTTTAGTTTCCGGCAGAGTTTTTGATAGGCCGTGTTGACGGCCGCACTGAGTGTTCCCTAAATGTTCTGCAGGTTCCGGAACCTTTCATATCGTATCTGCTCGACAGTCAATGATCGTCGGGCGTCAGCGCTGGGCAATTCCCGCGCTATGAAAGGACATTGTCGTGACCCGATCACAATCCCAGATCCCGTTTCATAACCTGAGCTTCTACGACTAACTACCCAATCTGCGGAAGGTAGAGACGCGGTTGAAGAATTTCCTCAAGACGATCCGCGAGAAAGCTCAGCGCGTTGAGATGGAGGCTGGTCGCATGGCGGATGAAGACAGGGTGTATCCCTATGACCTGGTCAAGGATGCCGATATGTCTCGCATTAAACGTCGTGCGATGCGTTTCCTTGATCGACTACATTCCTCAACCGGAATGCGTCACCTACCAGAAGAAAACCGTTCGCGGCTCACCTCCCTGCGAGGGGGATTGCCTGTCGCCTGTCTTGCCACGGAACATGAAGCCGATGAGATCGCCGCAGACCTGCACGCTGAGATGCCATGGATGGCGCCCGCGACCGAAACTGTCTGGCACGGGTTACGTGCATCGGCACGAGAGGGGCTGCCAGGGGTGCGGTTCAATCCTCTGATCTTGTTGGGCGCTCCAGGTATCGGCAAAAGCCATTGGGCTCGCCGCTTGGCCCATCATCTGGCGGTGCCGACAACAACGATCGACGCGACAGGTGAGCCAGCCACATTCGCCATCGTTGGCTCTCAGCGCGGCTGGTCCAGCGCAACACCCGGTAAACTGATACAGACGGTTCTAAGTGAGCGCCATGCAGGCCCTCTGGTCATCGTGGATGAAGTGGAAAAAGTTGGCGACGTTCACTCCAGGAAAGGGGTGCGTCATTCGCTGACTGACGCTCTTTTACCGTTGCTAGAGCGCATGACAGCGCAGACTTGGGAATGCCCCTTTTTCCAGATCAAATGCGACATGTCATGGACGAATTGGGTGATGACGGCGAACAGCCGTCAGGGATTACCTGAACCGTTACTAAGCCGCTGTGAGATTGCCATAGCAGCAGAGGCACCACAAATTGCTACGGACCCGGCGGACAGGAAGGCAAATCTTGGACCCAATCCGAGTGCTTTAGCCACCAACATACCAAATCCGATTGTTGCGATGACACTACCAACAACCAACGCAACGATGGGCCAGCCGAGATCAGCGGCCATCTCAAAACTGATCCGTACGCCCAGCAACGCAATACCAAACCGCAAGATTGTTGTTGCAGAGAACGCGATGCCCGACTGGCATCGACCTTCCTCCGATAAGAAATTTAGCGCGATGCCGAACAACAATGCCATCAACATCGCCGGTGCGCCGCAGTGCTCTGAGATAAACTGAGCCGCCAATGCAATGAGGCCCGAGATGGGAACGCCGGGAAACAAGTCTCTTAAGGTATCAACTGTGGGCACAATGCTTGGAACCTGTCTGGAAGGTGCGAATACTTATTGATTTGCAACCGTTCGTTGATCGTGCAGCATCGGTAACCTAGGGCTCAGACCTGCCGTTCTCCGCATCGAGGCATCGACCGACTAATCCAGTTCGGGCAATGTAACTCTCGGCCCAAACCGGTCTTTCGGAGAAGAATGCATAAATGTCAGCTTTGAAGACCTGTGCCGTTTTTCTTCATAACGTCTCCCCCTGGAGTAGCCTTTTTCGGATATCACCGGCGCGTCGTCCTGTTGTTGCGGCGGCTCCGATGATCACAATCCACAGTGCGATGGTTAAAATCGTACCATGTGGCAATAATAACGGCTCAAATATCGCCAGAACTGCGGCGGCAGTTGCTAAGGCCATACGGTGCTGCTTAGCCATTGGTCCACAGAAGTTTGGAGGCAGCCCAATGCTGGCTCCTAGTTCGCGGGTATAGGCGGTCAAGATGGCCATCATTGCAGCAGAGAAACCAAGTGCTGGTGAACCAAGGCCAAAGCCTATGCCTGCAAAAATGAGGACATCTGCAATGCGATCAGGAAATTCGTTCCAAAACGGCCCGTCATGTGCGCTTTTTCCGGCTTCGATAGCAACCATTCCATCAAAAAGATTGCACAACAGGCGCATTTGGCAGGCCAGTGCAGCAACGATCAACAAACCTCCAACCAAGATGACATTGACCGCTAACCCAGCCAGCCAGAATGCACTGCCAGCAATCAGTGCAGCCCCCATGCTGGCCTGCGAAATCTGGTTTGGTGTGATGTTTCGCGCTGCCAATAAGGCCGTGATCTTGCTTGCCCAACCTGAGTTGCGGCTTTCTAGCGGGCGGCGGTTTTTCAGGTCATTCATGAGGCTCTTCTTTCGCCCTCCACTGGGTAATAAAATTGTAGGAAAAAATATAGGATGCTGACACGAGCAGAGGGATTCCTATTGTCTTGACAATTTCCGGCGTGCCCGCCAGCAGATGTGCGATGACGAGCAGTGATGCCGAGGCCAATGAAGCGATCAGCGCAGGTGCGACATGCCCGAGCCCAATCCCAAACTTTGGGCGCATCCAGTCGACTGCCCGCTTGAGAAATAGGGTCAAGCCCGCAGAGATGCTTCCTTGCACCAAGCCGGCAAGCAAGGGTTTTGGCATCGAATGCGCTCCATTTGCATAGATTGCCCAGCCACCCATCGCCAAGAACGCAAACGCCACATGCAGCGGGGTGCTTTTTAGCGCGGTTGATAATGCGCTGTTCACTGGACGTCCCAGTAGAAGCGTACGATGTGAAAAAAGATTGGCGCAGAAAAGATTACTGAATCCAGTCGGTCGATGAAACCACCATGTCCGGCGATTAAATGCCCCCAGTCCTTGACCCCGCGATCGCGCTTGATTGCAGACATGACCAACCCACCTAAAAAGCCCATGACGGTGATAACAACTGACATCCCTATCGCTTGCAGCACGGTGAAAGGCGTAATCCAGAAAAGTGACGCACCCAGTGCACTGGCCGTGACCACGCCGCCGATCAACCCTTCCCATGTCTTTGAAGGGGACACCTTGGGCGCAATTTTGTGTTTGCCCAGGAGTTTACCCCAAACATATTGAAACACATCGCTAGACTGAACGACGACAACCAAGAAGAAAATAAGAAACAGGTTCCGCCCCTCAAAACCTGGAATCTCCAGGCTGAGCAATGCAGGCACGTGAGACACGCAGAATACGGTAATCATCAAGGCCCATTGCGCTTCCGCAATACGGATTAGAAAATTCTCTGTCTCGCCGCTGAGTGTGGAAACAATTGGCATCAGCAAAAACGCATAGACAGGGATGAAGATCGAGTAAAACCCATACCAGTTCATACCCACGGCAATGAATTGTATTGGCAACACGATGAATGCAGCTGTTGCGATGGCCCAATGGTCCGCAACCTTGGTGTTTGTCAGCGTTAAGAACTCGCGCAATGCTGCAAATGAGCAGACCGCAAAGAGAACGACAACACCGGTCTTGCCCGCCAAGAATGCCAGTGCAGTCAGGCCAACCATGGCCCACCACGCGTTGATACGCGCAATCAGGTTTTCGACAGTTAAGCTAGGACCCTCAGGCCCCGCTTTGAATTTCAAGAATTGTCCAGCGGCTGTTGCAACCAAAAGCACCGCAAGAACGCAGCCCAGAAGAAAGAGGAAGCTATTTGCCATATCGTCTAATCCTTGACCCTATCCGACAGCGTCAGCAATGCAGATTGAGCACGTTCGAGAAAGTCGGTCTTAGTTTCGGCTGGCTTCAAGTGCATCGGTTGTCCGAAGGTAATCGTGCAAACCAGAGGGATCGGAATAAGTTTTCCCTTTGGCATCACCCGATTCAAATTTTCGATCCAAACCGGCACCAGATCGACGCCTGGATTTTTCGTGGCAAGGTGAAACAGCCCTGTTTTAAAAGGAAGTAGCGGCGTTTGTGTCAAGTTGCGGGTGCCTTCAGGGAACAAGATCAAACTATCACCTGCATCCAAAGCATCTGCCATTTGTTGCACAGGGTCGTCAGTGCTTGTGTCAGGATTGCGATCAATCAAGACAGCATTAAACACCGACCGACCGATAAAGGCTTTTAGCTTAGTAGACAGCCAATAATCTGCAGCAGCAACCGGGCGCGTTATACGCCGCAACTTGCCCGGCAATACGGTCCAAATGAGAACAAAATCGCCGTTGCTGGCGTGATTTGCAAAATAGACGCGCTGCGCGGGGACAGGGTCTGCGCCCAGCCAGATGCCGCGCACCGCAGTGATCAGACTCGCAAAAATAATGATCGACAATGCGATAAGGCGTGCAAACATCAACTGAATCTGCGGTAACATGCGTGGGAATGCAATGGAAATAGTGGCCTTGGCCTAATGATCGCGCTGAATGTCTCGACTGCGAAATTCTACGAATTGCATTTGCATACCAGACCTCTGCGCGTGATGCACGCGAGCGGCTGCTCTCCGCACTCATGGCAGTTGCGGTCAAATTTGAGGTGGTCGGGCGGCGTAGGTCCGCTTTGGCGTTCCATCGATCAAAGTTCGCAACTGCAGCGAATATCTTGTGTGGATGGCTCCTGCATAGCAAGACATATTTGATCAGATTTGTGCATTTGTCAGAAGCAGTCATGTGTTCCCGCTGCCCGGCAGTGGTTTGCTTGCAAACCATGAGAGAGGCCTGTTTGCGCAGCGCACACGGCTGCTGGCCCCCCTCTCGGGACATTGCTTTGCAATGCCCTGCCAGGCAGTGGATGGG
>JBDVKF010000051.1:0-16637 GCA_039960995.1 Paracoccaceae bacterium
AGACAAGTCGCGGAAATCCAAATCCGCATCGCTGTGCTTAATCGCTATACCGCGCTTGGCATACCTACCACAGAACCTGTAGGCTAAATCCGTCTGAGGTAAGGGAAAGACTGGCAATCACCCGATTTGTGCAACAAAGCCCCCAATGCCTGACAGTTTTGAAAATTTTGATAGACGTGATAGGGGGCTCAGAACGTTAATTTAGTACCCAAACTCGTATAGGGCGATTGCAATGAAGAATTCATTGGGGCTTTGGCTTGCCTCCTGTTTGGTTGGGCTGCAGCTTTTGGCTGTGATGATCGTCGTGACATCGTCTTATGTGACGTCGCAACGGGTCCTCCTTAATCATGCCCGTGACCTTTTAAGCGATGTAGGCGCGAATACAGCCGCCCATTCCAGAGGGTTTTTGAATCCAGCACGCGGCGCAGCGGAACTGGCGGCGCGGCTGGCCGAAAATGAAATTGTATCCAGCGATAACCGCCAACAACTTGAACAACTTTTGTTCCAACAGCTTCAAACGGCACCGCAGTTTGCCGGTGTCTATTTCGGCGATGAAGATGGCAATTTTGTCTATGTGCAACGGCAAGATTCGATTGCCCCCTTTCAGTCAAAAATCATCTCTTTCGGGGCTGACGATGTTCGGGAAACGAACCTAATCTGGCGAACAGCTCAGTACGAAATCGTACAGCAAGAACGCGATGAAGCGGACACATATGATCCTCGTGTCCGACCTTGGTACCAAAAGGCAAAAGACGTCCAAACCAGCGTTTGGACTGATCCTTACATCTTCTTTTCCTCTCAACGCCCCGGGATCACCATTGCCTCGCCTGTTGTCGACCGCAATGGGACCATAGGCGGTGTCATTGGCGTCGACATCGAAATTAATGCAGTTTCAGAATTCCTGGCTCAGCTCAAAATAAGCGACAATGGCACCGCCTTGATTGTCAATCGAAACGCAGATGTCATCGCGCACCCGCAGCCTGAATTGCTGAAGGCAAAGAACGACGATGGGACATTTCGATTTGTCAGTATTTCCGAAATCGACGACCCAATGGTTCGCAAAATGTTCGCGTCGGATGCCATTGGCGATTTGGCCGATATCCAAGAGGAAACCTATTCGACATTTACGCATGACGGTGAAACCTATGTCTCACTTGTCTTGCCGGTGATTAGTCCAGAATTGCCTTGGACGATCGCAGTCTATGCACCTGAAAGCGACTTTATCGGAGCCATCAAACGGAACCGCTTTAGCAATGTTTGGATCGCGGTCGCCACAGCCTTCATGACGGGCGCCCTTGGTCTAATTCTGGCCAAAATCATCTACAAACCGATCCGCGCCTTTGCCGTAAGATCGTCCCTGATATCGCAGGGCGAAATCAACCCTTCGGACCCTCTGCCCAAAACCTACAAAGAGTTGGACCAAGCGAACCAAGCGCTGACGGATCAAATCAAACGGCGCAAAGCGACAGAAAGTGAATTTGGCCAAACCTTTGAAATGGCGTCGCGCGGAATGGCACAATTGGATGCAAAGACAGGCCGGTTCCTTCGTGTGAACCAACAACTTGCGACGATTACGGGGTATGAAATTAGCGAGCTGTTGGAAATGACTCCCATTAACCTTACGCACCCAGACGACCCATCGCTGAATTGGAACCCAGCCAACATAAGTATCGAAGATCACGCCGTTGATCTTGAAAAGCGATGTATCCGCAAAGACGGGGAAACCATCTGGGTCAAAGTCAATGCGATCATGATCCGTGACAATGATGGCAATGCCTTGCATGCCGTCGCGACCGTGGATGAAATCACCACCAACAGGGCTGCAGAAACGCAGATCAACAAACTGAACCGTGACTTGTCCCACCGAGTACGAGGAGAGCTTTTGGGGCAGATGGCCGCCGGCCTTGCCCATGAATTAAACCAGCCTCTAACCGCGATCACGCAAAATGCAGATGCGGCCATTTCGGTGGTCAAAGACAGCGCAAATCCAGACTTAGAGCTGGTGCAGATATTGGGTGATCTGGACCAACAAGCCAGTCGTGCAGCTGACATCATCAAAGCGTTGCGTGGATTTGCGCGCAAAGGGGAAGAATGGAAAGCTCCATTTGATTTTGACGAGCTTTTACGACAATCCTTACGCTTAGTGAATGCAGAAGCAACCGAGCAAGGCGTGACGATAAAATCAAAGGTGTATAACGTCCCAGCCGTGATGGGCATACGCGTTCAGATTGCGCAGGTTTTGGTCAACCTTATGCGCAATGCAATCGACGCTGTTGCCACAAGCGGCGATAACGTGAAAACCATCGCCATTGACGCGCATCAAGACGGCGATTTCGTCAAGGTTTCCGTCACAGACAGCGGCCCGGGTGTGGCCAATCCTGGCAAGCTTTTCACCCAGTTTGAAACGACAAAAGTTGAAGGCATGGGATTGGGGTTGTCGATCTGTAAATCCATCGTCGAAGCAGGTGGCGGTAAGATTTGGTACGATACTGAACATGCGGGTGGCGCGCAGTTCTGTTTCACAGTTCCTGTCCACACAAACTAGGAAAGACATGATGACGTCACCTCACGAGCAGGACGCACAATCTGCCCAAACTACCCAAAAAGTTTTTGTGATTGACGACGATGAAGGCATTCGAATTTCGCTGACGCGCGCACTGACGAAACGCGGGTTCGATGTTGTCACCTATGCATCAGCCGCGGCCTTTCTTGACGTGTGTGACGACAGTTTTTCAGGTTGCATCATTCTGGACCAAGGCATGCCTGATATGACGGGTCTCGAACTACAGCAGGTCATGTTAAAAAGGCGTATTTCGCTGCCAATCATATTCATCACAGGTCATGCTGGTGTGCCAGAATCTGTTCTGGCGATGAAAAGCGGCGCTTTGGACTTTCTCGAAAAACCATTCCGGCCCGAAGTGCTTGTAGAACGGATCGAAACCGCCTTTGCCACGCTCGCGACTAAAAACGCGGGGCTTGAGAAAAACAACAAAGCTTCGGCAAAACTGGCCTCACTCACGGCGCGGGAACGCGAAATCGCCGATTTCATCGTGGCAAACCCTGAACAAACCACAAGCAAAGACCTCGCGCGCGCGCTCGACGTCAGCCCACGCACGATCGATCATCACAGAGCACGTATATTGGAAAAGCTGCAAATCGGATCAATCGTAGGGCTTTTCGATATCTACCAATCCGCAAAAGTGGCGACCAAACAATCCTGATCACTCACCATATAGGTAAGATTACCTAGGTAATCTTAACAATTTCTTAACTTTCCAAAATACTGCTATATGCGCTTATCGACGAAGATCTTGGAGTGGCGTCGGTGATGATGAGTATTTTAGTGAGTGCGCTTATTGGTGTGTGTGGTCAATAATTGACCTAATTGTGAGTAGGCTTTTCAAGCAATGAATTTCTCTGCTGGTGTGCAATCCCCGCGTCCGCACACCAGCAGACCCCTTTTTCTCAACAAACTCAAACGTTCAAAGCGATCAAATTTCAGATCGGTTTAATCTTATACCGCTGTGCGGGTTGGCGATGTTTCCAAACGGATGCGCTCAGCGGAACGAAATGCAACGTCTTTAGGCGCATGCAACAGTCAGGCATGCGTTCACATGCGCGTTTTCAGTCCCGTTTATTTGCCGTCTTCCCGGGCTTTGGCGGCCCACCGCCAAGCCCTTTGCTCAGCTTGTCGGCCAGTGCAAAGAACGTTTCAGTATCTTTAGAACCGAGAATTCTCTCGACGATTTCGTCACCGTCGGACCAATATTTCTCGACCTCTTCCAAAGCGGCGAGCCCAACAGGCGTATTGCTTATCATTTCGATACGGCGGTCGGATGGATCGCTTCCACGCTGCACATACCCAAGGGCTTCTAGCCGCGAAATCATCGAGCTCATGGTGCCAGCCGAAACGCCAAAGTGCTTTGCCAGATATTGCTGTGACGACGTTCCAATCGCGCGCAAAGCATCCAGCACAAGGGCCTGTCGATGTCGTATATTGGAATCCGCAAAGAGAACTTCGAGATGTTTCTCTAGGTTCGCGGCTGCGTGAAGGAAGGGGTGGAATTTTGCGCTCTGAAGTTTCATGCCAGCCACCTTAATCACTACAGTGCAGGGTTCAACGTGTTTGCGGTGGACAGTTAGTTAGTTCTTATCCAAACTATTCTGATTGAAACTAAATTGAAAACTACTAAAGTCTCGCCAACTCCGCGAAACTATAAAAAGGAAATGAAATGCGTATTACCCTCGTTGCGACCGCCCTATGTGTGACCGCTGGCCTTGCCCACGCCGACGCCCCGAAGGTGCCATCACAGGCCCCCTATATCGTCCTAAGTGATAACCACGATGAACCAAGCGGGTTTGGTTTTTGCATGGATACATTGGGCGCTGGCCAATCCGACCTGATGCAAACGCATTCCTGCAAACCCGCCAAAGCAGAAGAACCGCGCAGCTATGCAGGCAATGACACGCGGTTTGAATACAAAGCCGGCACGATGCAGATCGAATCTTATCCCTTTGAGGGCTATTGCATGCAGGTCCTGATCGCCAACAACGCGTCTGAATTTGCGTTGCTGGAATGCAGCGACCACCCTCGCCAACAATTCGTTTACAACGACGCAGACCAAACACTGCGCCTGAACGAAGATCAAAACAGCTGCGTCGCTGTTGTCGGTGAAACAGCCGAAGCAGGCCCATGGGTGAAACGCGCACTTACATTGCAAGTTTGCGATGAAACGGACGCGTCGCTCAAGCAGTGGACCATTGCTGCGGAATAATACGCAACGGTGTGTCCTGGATAGGACTTGTCCGGGGCACGTTGCAAAAGACAAAAGAACAACGACACTATTTTTCGCCGTTTCGAAGGGTGTGAAAACTAGCTGCCAGGGCGCAAAAGTGCCGCCTCTTTGAATTTCAGACTGGTCCGGGCCGACGCTCCGTATGATGCGAAACCCTGTGTGTCCAAATGGGGAAAAAAGGTGAGGATTTCGTCATATGCATCCTTTGACAAGGCCCGCGCGCCCATTGCACCGGGATGAAAACTCTCGCTTGGGGTTCCTTCGGCAAAGATGATTTCATGGGTGTCAAATAGGATGTGGAAATACTCAACAAACCCACCTTCAACCCGAAAGATGTCTCGGTCATTGATCAGCGATTTGGCGGTGGCAAGCACCTCGCATTCCCCAAAAAACAATTCAGCCCGCCAGCCCGTCAACAACATCCTATGCTGTGGCGACACCATCAATTCACGTTGATTGCCCAAAGCACCTTTGCAAATCTTGACAGGCGCAAGCTTGCCAAGAGCCGGACGTCGCACCGACCCAATCCAGCGGATCGGCTGATCCCCATGATCAAGCGTGCGCACAAAATCCCCGGCGGTTAACGTCTCTACGGCTTTCTCTCCTGATGCGGTTTCGATCAAGGTCCCTTTCGCAAAGCAAATCGTAATGCCAACGCCAAGATTGAATTCGCCATTTCCATCATCAAGGGACGGCGCAGGGTCAATCACCCCATTTCCGTCAAGGTCGATATCGGTATGGTGGTCGAAATTTGTTGTACCGGTGGCGTTTGCAATACCGCTTCCTGGCGCAACAAAAAGAGAGCTTAACGAAGGGGCTCCGCTGTCGCTGGATTGCAGAACATTCGCATTGAATCGAATATAATTGTCGCCAAGCCCATCAACCGAACTTTGTACATCGGCCGTTTGGCCGGGATTCTGTGGGGTATATGTATAAAGGGGGGTTCCCGCGCTGAATGCCGCAGCATCTGCAAAAACTGTGATTCCTGTGAACCCACTATTGCCGTCGATCTCGCCATTGGCGTTAACTTGATCAACTTCAAAAACAACAACGGACCCGTCTGGGAAAATCTGCTGCCCGCCGCTCACTCCGATAACGCCGGCATTGTCCTGCCCGCCATTACTGTTACTGTTTACGTTGCCATTGTTCAGAATGTCTTCGCCAAAAGCCAAGAACGTTTGCATTTGATATGGCCTTCCGTGTGCCTAAGCTAATCAAAGCATAATTCATTTGAATGCGTTTTGGTAGATAACTTTATGGTGCTTCTACGGTGGAAATCTAGCAAAATCCCCAACACACATAGGTACAGAACGACCATGAAGTAGGTATCACAGTATCAGTTTGAAAAGGTGCAATATTCTTTGACGTACTGGTCGTAACTGCTGCTAAAGGCAATGGCACGCTCTTCTACGTCTGTGCCTGTCATGGTGATCAACATGTCGCTGCGCCATTGAAAATAATGGCTGTCTCCGTCGCCTCTTGGGGATGGTGCCGTAGAATCGATCGTTCTTGGCGTGTTTGCGTGCCGTCGCGCATGGTGAACCCAAGAATGACAATGCCAATTTCTTCCGGTTCATCTTTGAACTTGGCATATGCATATTTCTTGCCCGGAAACCGCTCGTCTTCGTTCAGTTGCGCGTCCGCCATATCGAATTGAAACGACGTCCAAAGAACCCAACCGTGCTCGGGCCTGTCACGCCAACGACAGGTCGTCATTTGGCACCCGTTCGCTTCGATTTCTCTGCGTTCATCCTCATACGCATGCCGCCCCGCAGTTTCCAAAACATGGATAAGGTTAGCGCGACCATCTGCAAAGGTTTGGGTGGCCGATAGCAACAGAAAAGGAAGCAGCCGTTTTAACATTCATCGTCCTCGGCACAAAACCTGTGGCAACGATAAAACACAAAAACAGCAGAGAAAAGCGGGCCGCGAACTAGGTCGCAAATTCGCGGATGACCCGGCCAGCATTGACGCGCGCACGGGTGCCGTTTCGCATGGCCAATTGACCGTTCACGGCAACGTGGCAAATGCCCGACGCATAGCGACGCGGGTTTTTGGCGGTTGCATTGCTGGTGATATTGACCTGATCGAACACGCAGATATCCGCGTGATACCCCACTTTTAAGGCTCCACGTTTTTGCAGCCCTAAACGTGCGGCCGGTACGGATGTCAGTTTCGCCAAACCTTCGGACAGGGTCAGAATGCCCCGATCCCGCACATAATATTGCAAGAACCGCGCAGCCCAGCCATAGCCGGTCAAGGATCCTAGGTGATCTTTCAAAACGCCTTCGTTTGCGGTCGCCACAGTATCAGAAATCACCGCACATTCGGGTTGGTTCAGGCACAGGTCGACATCACTGTCGCGAAAGGATTTCGACGCCCACATACACGACATCATATCCGCGCCTTCCTCCAAAAGAATGTCGAGCACCGCGTCATAGGGATGGCAATTTCGCATACGACCAATTTCGGCAAAATCGGCCCCGACGATGTCCTTGTTATGGGTCGCGTTCAACAGCACGATGTCGGACCATTTTTCCGCTTTGACGATCAACCACATGGGTTGCGGGTTGGCTTTGATCTTTTCGCGATGCTCGGGATTGGCAAGGCGTTGCAGCACGTCGTCGATTGTCCCGGCTTGCGCCCATTTTGGCAGGATGGCTGCAACCAACGTGTTGTTCCAATCATGCGGAATAACGTCAAAGGCAATGTCAGTGTCGTGACGCCGAGCCAGTTCAATCATTTCCAACGTGTGTTCCATGGCGTAATCGGGTGCGCCGAATTTGGGTTGGATATGGCTGATCTGAAGCTTGGCCCCGGATTGACGCGCGGTGGCGATGGCTTCGGCAAACCCCAGATCGTAATGCGTATCCCGGTTGCGCACATGCGTGGCATAGAGCCGTTTGTATTTGGCCGCGATTTCACACAACGGGACCAAATGTTCAGGCGCGGCCAAGATGCCGGGAAAATACTCCAGCCCCGAGGAAAAGCCGCCCGCGCCTTCGTCCATGCACTGATCGACAAGGCGTGCCATTTGGTCCACGTCGTCGGGCTCTCCGGGGTTTAATTCACCCCCGACAACAGCGCGGTGGATGGTGCCGTGGCCCACAAAGGCCATCACATTCACCCCAAGCTCCGACCCGTCCAAAACATCAAGATAATCGCCAAAGCCCAACCATGTGTCGTGTTTTGCTTTGTCCGTGTACCACGGCGCGACACGGCGGATATCCTCCTGAGAATTGACCGGCGCACAGCTTGCACCGCATTGGCCGATCACCTCGGTTGTTACACCTTGGTGAACCTGACTTTCTGCGCGCCCATCCGCGATCAATGTGAAATCTGAATGGGTGTGCATGTCGATAAACCCCGGCGACACCACCAACCCGGTGACATCGATCACATCCTCTGTGGCTGAGGTTTGAATGACCCCGTTGGGTTCCACCGCCGCGATCAAACCGTCCTTGATGGCGATATCACCGACAAAGCTGTCCGCACCTGTCCCATCAAAAATGGTGCCGCCTGTCAGAACCAGATCATACATGATGTGCCTTTCCTAAAATGCGGGGCCGTATAGCCAGTTGGGAAGCAAGACCGCGATTTCGGGGAAGGCGATCAAGATCAGCATGCCGATGATATACGCGCCGATAAAGGGCAACACAGCCACCGAGATACGTTCAATCGAGATGTTCGAAATACGCGCAGCAACGGTAAGGTTCGCGCCAAGTGGTGGGGTCAGAAACCCGATTTCGCAGGTGATGACCGTAAAGATACCAAACATCACCGGATCAACGCCCAGCGATGTCACCAGCGGCAAAAACACGGCTGTGAACAGCACAATCTGTGCCAAGGATTCCATGAAGGTGCCGATGAAAATGTAAAAGATGCCTATCAACAACAGGACAAGGAACTTGTTCTGGGTGATCGTGGTGATGCCGTCCTGCACGGCTGTTGGCACGTCATAAAAGGCGGTCAGTTGGCCAAAGGCCAATGTCGGGGTCAAAAGGATCAGAATGCCGGTCAAAAGGGCGGTAAAGCGCAGCGCGTCTATGATCTTTTTCAGGGTCAGTTCGCGATAGATAAACAACCCGACAAACAGGGAATAGAACACAGCCACGCCCGCCGCTTCGGTCGGGGTAAAGGCGCCACCATAAATACCGCCAAGGATCAAAATGGGTGCACCAATGGACCATTTCCCGTCCCATGCCGCTCTAAGGAACGGCCCCCACGAAAAGGCGGCCCCGTCGCCGCCATAACCGCGTCGGCGGGCGATGATATAGGTCGTGATCATCAAAAGGGCCGTGATCATAAAGCCCGGCAAGAGCCCGGCAAGAAACAAACGCGGGATCGAGGTTTCAGAGACCAGCCCATAAATGATCAGCAAATTCGAGGGCGGGATCAAACTGCCCAGCGCCCCGGCACTTGCGGTGATGGCGGCAGCAAAGGGGATATCATAACCTTCGCGTTTCATCGCCGGCACGGTGACCGACCCAATGGCGGCGGTTGTGGCAGGGCCCGATCCAGACAAGGCAGCAAACAACATGCAGGCAAAGACTGTAACCAACCCCATTGATCCACGATAGGCCCCAACAAGGGTGGTTGCGATCCCGATCATGCGGTTGGCCATGCCACCCACTTCCATCAAGCGACCGGCCAAAACAAACAACGGGATCGTCAACAGCGGAAACGGCGTGAGGCTGCCATACCCGGTTTGGGCCAGCAGCGTATAGGGAATGTCGATGATGAAAATCGCGATCGCTGTGGTCAGCCCCACGGCCACAAAAAGCGGCACACCGATGATGGTCAGGACAACAAAGCAAATCGCCAAAATTGCAAGTGGGCTCATATATGAGCCTCGTCATCTGCAATGGGGTCAGACCCGTCTTCGACCAACATGCCAGGCAAACCTTCGGCGCCGCTGCGATACCAATCGATATAGGTCTGGATCAACCGGATCAGCATCAACGCATAGCCGATCACCAGAATGGTCTGGGGATAGAACTGATTGATGCCAAGGCTGGGCGACGTTTCAGGAAAGCGCCAGAAGATATACAAATAATCCCAGCTGACGCGCACCATAAACACGCAAAACATGGCCCACAAAGCGTCGGCCAAAAAGATCACGTATCGCCCAAATCGAGGGGGCAGAGCGTGCACGGCAACCATGATGCGAATGTGAAAGCGTTCGCGCACACACAGAACCGCCCCTGTGTACACCGCCCAGACCATCGCAATCGCGGCTGTTTCTTCGGTCCAATGCAATGCCACGGAAAAGATATACCGTGCAACCACTTGCGCAAACACGGCGACAGCGATGATCACAAGGCACGTACAGCAGATCAATTCTTCGATGTGTCGCTCCAGCCATCTGAGCGCTTTCATATAGGGTCTCCTTGGGGCGGAACAGGCATGCAAAAAGGGGGCACGAACGGCCCCCTTCGCAATGCCTGTTTATTCGGCGGCGGCTTGGATCTTGCCAACCAGTCCCACAAACTCCGCACCCCGCTTTTCAGCAAAGTCGTTTTGCACCAATTTTGCAGCCGTAACAAAATCGGTCAGATCAGGACGGGTCATTTTCATACCACCATCGTTCACCAACCAGTTGCGCACGTCTTCGGTTTCTGTCGCCACTTGATTGCGCATTTCGATGCCCGCATCTGTTGCAGCACGCAAAATCTGTTCACGTTGTTCATCGCTAAGCTTTTTCATGAACGCGTCAGAGGCAAACAGCGGCGCCATCGCCACAAAATGTTCTAGAATGACCAGATGCGGTTCAAATTCATAGAACTTCATGTCCTTGATAAACGACGTTCCATTGTCGCCCCCATCGACTGTTCCGGTCTGCAAGGCTGTTGGCGTTTCTGACCAGGCCAAAGGCACCGGGTTCGCGCCAAAGGCCTCAAACGTGGCCAGCATGACTTCGTTCTTGGGCACACGGATTTTCAGGCCATCCATATCCGCCATGGTGTTGATCGGGCGAATTGAATTGTAAAAGTCGCGATACAGCGCTGGGCCAAAGCTAAGCAGATGCACGGATGTGTCTTCTTGCAGCTTTTGCTTCATGAAGGCCCCGACTTCGCCATCGACGACGCGTTCAAGGTGATCCCCGTTCTGAAAGATATACGGCAACACCGTCACATCCATCAAAGGCCAATGCGGCGACACGTTATTGCCGGTGATGAAAAACCCATCTACTGTGCCAAGCTGCATCGCCTTAAACGCTTCGTCCTCGCTTGAGATCTGGTTACAGCAACGCAGCTTAACGTCGATTGACCCGTTGGTGTATTCTTCGGCTTTGGCCTCAAATATCTTTCCAAACCGACCGTAAAGGCTTTCTTCTGGCGCGCCGAACCCGACATTCATCGTGAGGTCAGCCGCAACGGTGGTCGTGGCTGCCATGCCGACCAATGCAGCCGACGACAGGATCGTTTTCAAGTTCCAAAATTTCATGTGTTTCTCCCTATTGTTAAGCGTTTTTCTAGGAAGCTTGGCACATCGAAATTCACGAGTATAATATCAAAATGATTAGGTTTGATAGAATTTAGGCATCATGGGAATAGATCTGCGCCACTTCAGATGCTTTGTCGCGGTCGCAGAAGAATTGCATTTCCATAAGGCGGCCAAAAGCTTGGGCGTCGCCCAACCCGCGCTAAGCCGGACAATCCGCAACCTCGAAAACGAATTGGGCGTCACGCTGTTTAAACGCAGCAACCGCAGTGTCGAGATCACCAAAGCGGGGCAATCCCTGTTGAAGGGCTGCAAAGAAATATTGAACAAAACCAACAAAATCGTCGAAGATGCGCGGCTTGTGCATCAGGGTAAGATTGGCACGTTGCGCATTGGTTATACGGATAACGCGATCAATGGACACGCCCCCGATCTTTTAAAACGGTTCCAAGCCACGCAACCAGACATCGAATTGCGATTGTCCCATACCGTCACCTCAAATCAACTGATCGATTTAGAGGAAGGAACAATCGACTTTGGCTTTGCAACGGGGTCCGTGGCGCGCGCCGGGTACGGCCATTGTTGCATCCAGCGCGAACGGTTTGTCTGTGTCGTGTACGAAGGGCATCGCTTTACAAATCGCAAAAGCATCCGCCTTGAGGACCTTGCAAACGAACCCATGGTGCAAGGCGTTCCCGAACAATGGGAGCATTTTTATTCCTATCTAACGCCGATGTTCCGCCGTGCCGGGTTTGAACCTGCCATCGCGCAAGAGGGGCTTGCCACATCCGATATCTTACGGCTGGTCGCCTGTGGCATGGGCATCTCGATTTTGACGGAATCCGTAGCCGACACATTGGCCCCTGGATTAAAGATTATCCAACTGGACGATGTGTCAGATCATCTCGATACCATTGTGGTTTGGCGCACGGACCAGACCAACAGCGCAAAAGAACATTTCATTTCGTTTCTGCAAGACTCGCTTGCAGACGTGGCTTGATGTATGACCGGGCGCACGCCTAATCCCCGGTCTTAGTCATTATCCGACGTGCCCGCCCCTGCCCCTAACAAACGCGACGCAGCAGTTGCGGGGGCGTATGTGCGTCCTGCAAAAACGTTCAATCGATCAAGGCTGCTTTGGCTGACATGGGCGCGCATGGACGGTATGGATGCCTGACCCGTCACAGTGCCCACACGCGCGCAGGTGAGCGATACGGCACCGGTTTGGGCGATCTGCAATTTAGGGTCATCGATCCAAATTCCTTGCCCATCTGTCGCGATGCGCAAATCCAACCAATTCAAGCTGACCGGAGCACCAAGGTGGATGGCCGCCCACGCCGCAAAAGGCGCGATCAACAGTGGATGTGACACCTGCGCCATTTCGATGGCCCGCCCCATACCCAATTCCGCAGCGCAATCATTCAACGCGGCCCCGCTTGCCAGTGGGCACAATGTTCCCGACGCGGCGGTCCAGACACCATCCAACGCCATCGGCGCGCTCTCGCACGGTGCGCGGGCGTCGTTCTGGGCAAGCAAATCCGCCAACAAGTCGGTGCCAGGTAAATCATGCGATGCCAACCACCGCGTGGCCTTCCCGGCTTCTTCGGCCATACCCCACGACAATTCGGCCCCGCGTGCGGCCCGTTTTGCCAAGGCTTCGATCTCGTTCAAGGAATGATCCACGGTCAGCTCGGATCAAGCTGCGGATAGGGCCAATCATCCGCCCTGTGCGTTTGCAATTCTTCGGGATAGGGCGCGTTTCCGAACAGGCAGATGCGGACCCAACGGTCAGATCTGGGGTCAAAATGCGTAGCGCCAAAGAACGACAATTTACAGCGCAACATGTCGATGGGCAGCAAATCCGAACTTATCGTGTTGTCCCGAATTTCGGCATAGGGCGCGTGATCTGCGATCTGAACACGCCGCACAGTGTGGCGGTGTTCGGGATGTGCCAACAGGAACGCCGCAACCTGTTCATCTGCGCCCCATCTTTGCAATGTGTCGTATAATTGGGCCGCGTCACGCCCCGGCGCCAAAGGCTGTTCATAAGCGGCGATGGGTTCTTCAAATCGCTCCCCCAACCGGGGTTCCTGCTTTTCTGCGGAAACATACCATGCGCGTGCGCAGGTGTTGCGGTCCGCCCAGTCTATGCCAAGGGCCCAATCATAAATGCGTTCCACAATCGCCTTGATCTGCGCCAAACGCATGGTGCCATCGATGCGAAACGCACCCGTATCCTTGTCCGACATCTGATCGGCCAAATCATCCACCAACGCGCCGTAAGGCTCCAACATCAGCGAGGCCAAACATTCCTGCGCATCCTGACCAAGTGATGCCTCGGCCCAGCAAAACAGCCGATCCCAAGGCCTGTCCGAAAGTAGATCAGCGGTTTCAACATGTGCCGACAGCTTGTCCAAATCAGCGCGCAATGTTGCAAGGTTTTCGATCTGGATCGGGTGATCAGATTGCCAAAGCCGCGCAGACACCACCGAACGGGCCAACAGGTCGCGAAAGATCTGTGCGTCTTGCTGTGATGCAACAGGCAGACCGCGCACGCGCGCTATGGCGGTTTCGCGACCCATGATCCAATTGTTGAACAGCGTCGGATGGTTCAACAGAAACGGCGCCATCCCCAAACCCGTTGAATTCCCGATCCCCATACAGCGCGCAATGGCGGGATCAAGCGCGATGGCGGTGTCACCCCCCCGTTGATTGGCCATGTGTTGTGCAAGGTCACGCACGAAAGCGCGGGTCAGAAACACAGACAACATCTCGATCTGGAAAGGCGCTGCGCATTCGGGGCGGGATGCAATGGCTTCGCGATCTGCCGCCCCCAATTTGCCCGATCCATAAACCGCAGTTGTCCGCATCAAATACCCGACCTTGGTGATCTCATCGAGATCTGGCTGACGACCCGATGCAAGCCGCGACACCACATGATCCCACAACCGGACAGACCGGTTGGCGCGCGACACCGATAACTCAGTCTCGCTCACACGCCCCGCTTCTTGCAGCGGAACGTTCTGGCGTAATCGCGCGACGTCGCCGTCCGTTGGGATGCCGTCAAACAGGCAGAAGGTGCTGTCCCAAGCCTGCGCAATCACCCGGTCAGATCGCTGATCGGGCGGCAAATCATGAGCAAACGCAACCAGCGAATAGGTGCGATCCGGTGTATGCGCACAATAGACGGCGTGGCCGACACCGGTCGCGTCGATGTCAAAGACGGGTCGGTCAAAACCCCAAGCCTCGCGGGTCATACGGCGGGTCAAAATGCGCATGAAGGACAGGCGGGATTGGTGAAACGATCCCAAACGTGCAAGGCGCATAACCTGTGCAGGATCACGTAACGGGATGATGGTTTGCCTGTCGTCTGCCACTGCGCTCACGGTTGATCCCTTTATCCCTTTGGCGTGAAGTTTTCCGCGTAAAACCGGTGCCAATTGTCCCCCATGATGCCTGCGACTTCGCTGTCGTTCAGCCCCGTCGCGTGCAGGCCAGTTTCGATGGTTCCAAAGTCGCGATTGTCGTTGAACCAACTGGGCATGGGCGGAAACCCCGGCGCCGTGGCCGACCCTTCACCATAATCGATGTCCTTGCTCCAACGACCCACACGCATCCATTCCACCACACTGTCGGGCTGATCTTGGCACAGATCCGTCCCAATCCCGAGATGTTTCGCCCCGTACTTGTCCGCAGTGTCCGCGATCATCTGACAAAAGCTGTCTAAGGTGCAGTCAGATTTGCCCTTGAGATGATGTGGATAAACCGAAAATCCCAACATACCGCCATTTTCCGTCACCGCCCGAATGACGTCATCCTTTTTGTTGCGCAACGCGGGCGCCCAGTCATGCGGGTTGGCATGGGTGATGGCGATCGGACGCTCCGAGATATCCGCCGCCTCGATGGTCGATCGATCCGCCGAATGGCTCATGTCGATCACCAAACCCACGCGGTTCATTTCCTTGATGACCTGCCGCCCCATCCGCGTGATGCCGGTGTCATCGGCCTCGTAACACCCCGTCGCAAGCAAGGATTGATTGTTATAAGTCAGCTGCATGAACCGCGCACCCAGCGTATGCACAATTTCCACAAGACCAATATCGTCTTCGATTGGGCTGGGGTTTTGAAACCCGAAAAAGATCGCCGTCTTGCCCTCGGCTTTGGCACGAACCACATCACTGGCCCAAAGGCCTTTCATGATTAGATCGGGGTAGTGTTCGAACCAACGGTTCCACTGTTTAAAATTCTGCACTGTTTCGCGAAAATTCTCATGATAAGCGATGGTGACATGAACCGCATCCACACCCCCTTGGCGCATCTGACGAAAGATCTTTTCCGACCAATTCGCGTATTGAAGATTGTCGATCAGCATCATGCAGGCGTTCCTGACGCGTTAAAGGCAGGTTTGACGATAGTATAGATTTCCGCCCCTGTCCGCCCAACATTTTGTCCGCCCAGCATTTTGCCGACCTCTGACAAACGGACCCGCCCGAAAACGCTTTGGACTGACACAAACCAGCCCTAGCTTTCCGCGTATTGCGTCAACGACAGAATATTACCGCATGGATCAGTGAACCACGCGATCTTGTGACCATCCGGGGTCGTCCAAATACCGTGTTGATCCTGAGGAAGATGGTCGAAAAACTGGAACGGCACATCTTTGGCCATCAACCCTGCAACCCCGTCCACGATATTCTCAACTTGCCAGCCATGAACCGTATAAGATGCGGGCCGAAGGGTTGGAACGATCTGTATTCTAAGCACATGACCAGAATCGGAATAAACCAACGCAAAAGGGCTCCGCTCAACCAGTTCCAGACCAAGAACATCGCTGAAAAACGCTTGGGTTTCGTCTGGCTGATCAGTGGCAATAAACGAAACTGGCTGTCGAGAACTGTCCATGTTTCAATGTTAGCCCAGATTTGTGCAGTTGTGCAGCACCATGTAACTGTCCTTTGGGCCCGACGACCCCAAATTCAGCGAACTTCCAGGGTCCGGTCTGAGCCCCAACTGACAATGATTGACAGTGCTTGTTAGCAGTGTTGCAACCACTCGGCCACCAAGCTATCGGGCTTTGTTGCACAAATCCCGTTAAGGATTCACCTGATGAATCCAGCATGATAGCTGGGGTGCATGAGCAGTTGGTCCCCTACAAAATACAAGACGACAAACTGGTCGTCATACAATGACAGTTTGAAGCGCCGTGGCTCACTGTCAATTTGGTTTGATCCTGTGATGATTTGGGTGCCGCCGCCGAGCGGCGGGCGTGGGCGGCAACAGAACTTCAGCGACGCCGCGATCCAAGCGTGTCTCACTTTGAAGGTGCTGTTCGGACTGCCATTGCGGCAGACCACAAGGTTTGTGCAAAGCTTGTTACACCTCATTGGTTTGGATTGG
>JBDVKF010000052.1:0-5146 GCA_039960995.1 Paracoccaceae bacterium
GCGAGACAGTGGCGAGAAGGTCAGTTTTTCAGGTACCATTTTGGATAGCGGCTGTTGGTGCTTGGTGAACGGTGTAAGGTCCTGAAACTATAGCACTTTCAGCCGCTTTCTTTTATCCCATCATGAGAAATCCGGGCTAGTTTAGGATCAACTCAATAAAATTTATAAATAAAGTGCGGCCATTGGAGCCGCTTTTCAGGCACACCGTTTTATTCGCTGACCTAAATCGATGATTCCTCGGGTGTGTGGAAGCAGCGCGTAGTAAAGGTAAAGGGATGACCATGCAAAACAACGAAAACAATAGCCAAAGCACTACTTCCAACACAGCCGTATCGGTCACGAGTGGCGCGTATACTGCTGACCTGCTTGGGAATATTCGCAGCCATCTTGCTGGCCTCCAAGGCTATGACATTATGGCGCTGGAGCTCATCCAAAACGCTGATGATGCAAAGGCTGGGAGTGTGATTTTCGATATCACGGATGATGGCCTAATCGTTCTCAACAGCGGCGCGTTCAGCTACTGCGGCGATATGAGTAAACAGCCATGCGAATGGTTGATGCAGGCGGACGGTTACAGTTGTGATTTTCATCGTATAGCCAACGTTGGTAGCGGCGGCAAGCTATCTAAAAGCGAAAATATCGGCCGGTTTGGAATTGGGTTTGTATCGACGTATCAAATTACAGACCAGCCCGAGATCGAATCTTCCCGGATCAAGCTTCGGCTGCAGCCTGAGAGGGGAGCCTGGGATAGTTGGCCAGTGCCTGAGATGTCCGGAACAAAGTTTTTTCTACCATGGGCCACTGATGCAAACTCCGTGGCTAGAAAAGCTCTTGGCGCAACACACGTTCGACCTCGCGATATCGAGCAGCTGACTGAAGATTTTCTTGCAGTTATTCGTAAAAGCCTACTCTTTCTCCATCACATTCATGCGGCAGAGGTCCGGAGGAATGGTGAGCTATTGGTTCGCTGCACATTGGATCGGGATCAAAGTTCAGAACTGGCATTGCACTTTTCCCCCGAAAATATCACTGAGCGCTGGCATATCATTCGCGGAGAAGCTGAGGAAGAAGCGCGTTTGTTATCGGAAGAATATGAGCGCCTGAAGAGCGATGACCGAAGCTCCCGGTTCGCAATAGCGTTAAAGCTTGAACCAGGTCCTCTTGAAAACGGGCTTCTATACGCGTTCTTGCCGACCGAGCAAAGCACCGGGTTACCTTTACACATCAATGCTGACTTTTATCCCGAGCCTGATCGCAAAAGCATAATTTTTGGAGGTAACCAGCACTCTAGGCATTGGAATGACATGCTCATTGGGGCTGCAGCAAAAGAACTCGCCAGGAACCCAGAGGCTCTTGGAGCAATTGTTGGTATCGATAATCTTTGGCGCATTATTAATCCGGCTTACGAGATCAGCCACAAGAGCAAAGATTACCCAGATTGTTTTCAACAATTTTGGAGACACCTCAAAAATAGCGTGGCCGAGAGCCGCGTAGCGATGGATGAAGAGGGCAACCTCTCACTTCCAAGAAATCTGTTTCTCCCTAAAAGCGGCTCGTTTACAGAAGCCCAATCAACGGCTTTAAAACAGATTCAGGCAACCCTCGTTTCCGAAGTGCTTGGCTCCTATCGCACTGCGCTAAACCAAGTGGGTACACCGTTCCTTACTCTGGATCGTTTGGTCACCCAGATGCAGACCTCTCCTCCAGCCAAGTTGGGCGACCAGGGCAAAACGGATGTTGAGAAGCTTAAAGACTTTTGGGTGCCGCTATGGAGCATTATTGAAAATTTGCTTTCAGACACAGGCGGTTCTGCTCGCAGATTCGGTGGAAGAAATCCGGTTGCGCAACTGCTAAATCTCAAATGTCTTGTCACAGAAGATTTGTTCATTGTTACGCCGGCCCAATGCTATCGATGTCCAGATTCTGTTAACGCTGCAGGCCCGACCAAGCTTCTTCCACGGCTCTGCATCGCGTCCCAAGAGTTAACCCGGTTTGAAAAGCTTAAGAATTTAGTTGAGAAACTAACGTTAGACGTCGCAGTTAATCACATCGATCAAAAGCTTTCTTCCGGCGCGATCGAAACTGTCGTTTGTCCTGAGAAAGAAGCATTGGGCGATCTATATGATCTTTTCGCTGAGCTTGACGACCTTGGACCTACAGCGAGAAGCACATATTTGACACTCCGAAACCTGCCAATCTGGTTTTCAAGCCGGGGGCTGATAAAAGCTTCCGAAGCATTATTGCCCGGGAACTTTACGGATCCTACGGGGCAGGGTGCTTTGCTCGACAACTCTATACTGACCTCATCCGCCCACCAATTTGTCTCTAGTAAGCTAGGTGTCAGAACTCAATCCATTGAATCATTTGTCGAGACGGTACTTCCGACATTCTTTGATGAAGAAGGCCCTCTCGATGAATCTAAATACCCCCTACTGATTGAAGAGTTGGCCAACCATCCAAGTCTTCTGAATGGCGATAACACACTTAAAACATTAAAAAATCTTCCAATCTTACCAACACAGGATGGCGCTTGGGCTCTTCCCGACACTATTTACGTTCATAATGAAAAACTTGAACAGGTGCTGGGTGATGGCAAGAACCTATGGTTGGATTATTCCCGTCTTCCCGACGCCAGATCGGTTCGATCTTTTATCCACACTTTGGGCGTCCGTCATCAGCCATTGCCTCGGCATTTGGTAGAGAGAATGGTTCAGCTTTCAGGCGAATACTCTCCCGATGACGATGCGCGGCGTGCAAGCTCAGAAGCTTTCTATGTTCTTTGCGATTTATTCGGTTCTGGTAAAGATAACAATTCGTTATCAATGGCCCTATCTGATCTCAAGGGTTCGCGATGCTTGCCTGCAAAGGGCGACCAAGAGCGTTGGTACTTGCCAGCCGAGTTATACAGTCCTTTTCGGTCAGAGGGATTTGAAAGCCAGGCAGAAATTCTCGATTTCCGAAATGCCGCTCGGTTAAGAACCGATCTATTGGAGTTTCTGGGTGTTAACACTATTCCGTCGACGGCCCTTGTTATAAAACACTTGCAACATTGTATCGATGCAAATCTTCCCCCGCATGAGACTACCTATCGCATTCTAAGCGAGCGCGCCAAGAACGATTCAGAGGTTTCCAGTTTGAAGGGAGCTCGATGCATCTATGTTGAAAAACTCGGCGGCTTTGTTTCGTCTGCCAAGATCTACTGGTCCCAGCAGCAGCTGGGTCGTTTCGCATTTACAGTCCCAAATAATCTAGAGCACCTGGTGGGTTTCTTTGATGCGATAGGGGTAAAGGATAGCCCTGATAGTAGCGACTTGACCGAAATTCTGATTGAAATAATTGGTGAATATTTTGAGCAGTCAAAACCCTTGGTGGGGCAGGACCGAGCTGTATATCAGTCTTGTCTAGACGGAATTGCGTCTGCGTTTGATAGCAATCTGCTTTCAGAAGATGACCTTGTTCGTCTAAGGCAGGCACCGGTCGTTCTTAATATTGCAGATTATCCGATCCATCCGGACGAAATATTGCTTCATGACAGTGAGTGGCTTGCTCAATTTTTTGGGGAAACTCTCAGTCAAGCGCTTTGCAAGCTAGCGCCCGAACTCTGGGATCTTGCTGAAGCACTCGGAGTTATCCGCCTAAGCAAAGCGTGCAGTCTTAACTTGGATTATGTTGAGGGCGATCAATCGCCGGAAGCCGAGATTGCAAAAAAACTCAGTCAGCGCGCACCCATCGTTCAGCGCTTGCTGCATGATAAACCTGCAGACATCAGAATGCGGATTACCTCTGCCCTTGCAGATGTGCGAGTTTCAAGTTGTGATGCCATTAAAGTGCAGGCCTCGGCAGAGATTGATGAGAAAGAGGTTTTAGCCCCTGTGTGTCCTGCCAATGCTTTTTTTGACCACGGTAAAGATCTGCTTTTGATTATTAGGCCAGTGAGCGACAGCAACTGGGCCCCTGTTCTTACTGCTCTCTTTCACCACCTTATGCCAGACGAGTCTGGAAACGACATCTCGAAATTAACATTGATTTTCCACTCATCGATCGAAATGAGCCCTGACAACGCGCATCGACATCTTACAAGTTTTGGCATACCCGAACTTTCGGAAGATGGAGATTCCGAGCAATTCGATCTCTCGACGGAAGAGTTAGATGCTATGGGTAGCGGGGGGCCAATTAATGGCATTGAAGAGAACGATGAAACTCATCGGCAAGCTGAAAGTGATTCGGCGCCTGACTCTGGCTCTGAAAGAGCCAATGACGAAGCTTCTGGAACTAACTCTGAGGCATCTCAAAACCTTCCAGGCGCAGAGCCTAGGCCCGCATTGGGCGCAAAAGACTCAAGTGAACCCGCACAACCAAAGTTTTCAAGTGGAGGAAAAATGTCCGCGTCTCGTGTGAGCGGACCAAAGAAGTCTCCAAGAAAATCACGGTCGGAACATAAGGAGCAATGGGATCGGCGTCTTATTTCTTACGTCCAAAAACACGACGCTGCTGAGCAATCCTCTGAAGATGATGCAGGTCAGGTAAGAGAGCGTAATCTGGCAATTGAAATTGTTTCTCGCGCAGCAGTTTGTGAGTTTGAGAAGAAAAGAGGTCGAATACCGGAAGAGATGGCGCAAACCCACCCAGGTTATGACATCGAGAGCGTTGATCCAGAGACGGGTGAAGACAGGCTAATAGAAGTAAAAGGCATTAATGGAGAATGGAATCGAATCGGTGTGGGGTTATCTCGCCTGCAATTTAGTAATGCTCAAGATTATGGCGATCGATACTGGCTCTACGTAGTTGAATTCGTCTCGGATCCAGAAAATATTAGAGTGCACCCGATCCAGAGCCCCGCATCACAGGTCTCTTCTTTCATGTTTGACGGCAACTGGCGTGATGTTGTCGTCGATGAGGCCGAAGACCCAGCGGCAGGGTTCGTCCCTGGCGTTCGGGTAATTCATAAGACGATGGGCAACGGAGAAATCCTGAATGTCCAAATGAGAGGGAAAGTTAAACTATTACCTGAATCAGTGACTTTGCAGGCGAATATACCCCGCAAATCGCCATCGGCGCTAACGGGAGCCATCAATTGTCGAAAAATAGGTTGCGAGTGCCTGAAACGCGCAGCCTGAAGTCGACCAGAGACCAGGATTTGGCTGCT
>JBDVKF010000053.1:0-21003 GCA_039960995.1 Paracoccaceae bacterium
GGCGGCCTGCGACCAACGTTGGCAATGTCCGGCTCGCTCACAGGCTCCACTGGGTAGTTGGTTTCAATTTGGTCGCCGCAAGGGATTCTGACAAGAAAACGCGGCTGTCAGATTTTCGAGTTTTTCAACAGAATTAGCCCAAATGGCTGTTTTTCTGCGTCGCGGCGAATGTCCACTATCGTTGGTCAGTCAAAAGCCTTCTGGAACAGCTTAGGCTTTGAAAGAAGGATTTTGACAGGGTCTATCGGCATAGTTTGTTGGTGTTCGAATAATGAATTACTGAGCTGATGGTGCTCCATGCACAATGACGGTGGACGAGATTGCAACCCCATCGATGGCCCATTCGCTATGATCATTGGCATTTAACGTCACGGTGACTTCATTGGGCCCCGCCTGCAGCAATTCAGCCGACAGATGAAACCATGGCGCATACACGCGCGAAACTTTGACGCCATTGACGTAGATGTGGGCATGTCCTTCGTTGTCTTGCGCTTCGCGGTTGATAGCGGCTGGCGTAAAGTCAAAGTTCACTGGCAAGATTTGCATGTTGTAACCATCCATCATGTCGGGGAACATCAAATGCGACACGCTCGGAATAGGTCCGCCTGCTGCAACCTCTCGTGGCGGATGTTTATGCATCGCTCCCATATCGGTAGCCGTGCATATGTCATCTTCGTTGATAGAACTAGATGACATGGTCATGTCCACTTCATCGGTTACCATGTCATGCTGCATGACGTTTGCCCCTTGAAGGGCGACAGTCAGCACAACCCCGACCGCCCCTCCAATGACGATATAAGCAAGCCTTTCCATGCTTGCCCCCCTATTGTGGTGGGGCAGGCATCGCGTTGCGCAACGTATCAGAACTGATACCAAGCGCTACTGCGGCGGCATCAAAATCTGGCGGCATCGATGTGCCGAGAGCGTCCATCAGATCGCGCTCACTCACACCTAGCTTGGTTGCCACTGCCGCAAAGTCTGGCCGTCCGCTACCAGGCGGCCCACCCGCGTTCGCTGCGACTTCGACCTCACCGTGATAACAATCGATCATGTAAGGCGCTTCGTCGGCCGTCAGGTGGTAATGATAAATCCCATCTGGGAATTCAGGTGTAATGCCAAAGTGACCGCTGCATTCATCTAGATCAGCGTTGGTGACAATTGCGCCCGCTTGATCGTGATTGCCGTAAACCGGAAAGCCATCTGATAGGACACCAATCATAACCGAATGTGCGTCTGCTTGATCAAGGCTGTCGGTGATACAAACAGGGATACCGTGGTAGTGATAGCTGGTGCCATCCACCAACGTGTGGCCGTTGCAAGCGTCTAGGAATGCGACGTGATCGTGGATGACTTGATCGTCCAAGGCGACAACCGTGCGTTCCATATTTTCATAATCGTTAAAGATTTGCGCGCCAGTAATGGCGACCCCGATTTGACCAAGCGATGTGTCTGTGAGGTCATCGGTATAGATCGGCAGTGTCGTTATCGTTGTGTCAACCGGGCTTTCTGGAAAATCGGTTGCGGAATTGGCAACTGTAAACGCAGATGCGGTCTTGTCTGAGAACGGTTGGTTCGTGGGGTCGATCGGGATCAAATATTGATCTGCAAATCCGTGGCTTGGGATTCCGTCTGATTCAAAGCGGAATGTGTTTTCAGCCTCATTGACGGTGATTGTAACGTTATCTGCCCAGTTCGCTGCCGCAACCGCAGCAGCCGTGCTAATGCTAGCATCTTGCGCGCCTGAAGTCGAAAAGGTCAACGTTGCGGCGGCGATCAAAACAGCAGTTGCAGCTGTCCCGTAAAGTACCTTGTTTGACATGTGCTTGATATCCTTTGTGATAAAGGCCCAGCTAGCCACGCCGAGAAGTTGATATTTCGTTGTACGATAATCGTTTTACGTCCTGTCCGCAAATTTCCGTCGCTTTTATCGGCAAGAACTGGGGCTGATCTGACAGCAAGCAAACCGAGCAAGCCTTTGCGACATTGCGGAAACTTTGTCGTTTGGGCTCGAGATCGCGGTTCGCCGTATCAGCCTGGCGTTTCAACGACCATTGCATTAAGAGCAACATCCGGAAAGCAGACATTCCCAGGTTTGAGACTAACGGCGGCAATGTCCCGCATAGCGGTCGTTGACTGACGCGTATTCAAGGTCCGGTTTCTGGAGGAAACGCTGGTCAGCTAGAACAAAGTGCTATCGTGGACAAGGACTGCTCTGCCGTTCTCAAACCTCAGCAGTCAAGCAGTCGCTGGATAACTGCGCCCGCAGAATACCCCCTGCACACTGTGCAATAAACTGCGAGCTAACCATGTCGTCATGCGCGAATCCTGTGCTAAACATCGGCGCGAAGGGACAAGGACTTTTCATCCGAAGGCCAAAAAGGAGAATAGCATGAATTCACTTAGGGCGCTCGCATTCGGCGTTGCAGCTATGCCAGCTGCAGTGCTTGCAGAACAAGCGGTTGCCGCTTGCCCGTCACACGCCCAGCCGGACTGGATTGAAAACCTTGCACCCGATCAGGCACATCACGGCTTGCTTTTACAACAAATGTATCGCGCGAACACGAACGCTTCTATTGTCGAATATCAAACATGTTCCTGCACCGTTCGATATCCACTCTGGGACAGCAGTGAACAGGCCTATTTCGAAAACTACTCCGACCTTGATAAGGCGACCATTTTGGAAGCCGCCTCAAATTTCCAGAGCATCGCAGACGACAACTTGCAAGAAGCGCAGGCGCTCTGCGAGGCGGTTGGTCATTGGTAACTGTCGCTTCCAGTCTCGAGGATGTGGCATCTATGTGTGAACCGATCGAGGAGCGCCTTCACCATCTTTGCATCGCCCAAGCCTGTGCCCATTCACCGAAGCTGAAATAAGGCGATAGGACCACGCTGGTGCGCTCATAGGGTGTGCTCAGAAGATGGAACAACGGCGCGCCACCGGGTCGGCGTAACGGCAGGTCACAGCGAATGTCCTGTGTGGGCTGGGTTAGAAATGGCCGACCTTTGGGTCGGGATTGTGTGTCGCGGTTCATTTACGGGAATGAGGACATTCGAACCATCACGCCAAAGCTGCGTGGCGTTTCACGATCACCCAAAGGTCAATCAGACATGCCCTGATTGCCATATACCTTCGCCCCCTTTAACTGTAAGGTTAACTTACAAAGTTGATCCGTCTTGCGGTAACTTGTGAAAGAAATGTTTTCGAAAAGTGATGCAGTCTAAATGACAATTCGACTTTTGCGCACGCTGGTTGCCGTTGCGGACACAAAGACATTCAGCGCCGCGGCGGATGTGGTGCATGTCACCCATGCGGCGGTCAGCCAACAAATGCAAACCTTAGAATCCGACATGGGCATCCCCCTGTTCAACCGCACCAAACGCACCCCCGAATTGACCCCCCTCGCCCACGAGATCGTCCGAAAGGCGCGCAAACTGATTGCGGATTACGACAATCTGGTGCCTTCGGTTTTGGCTGATGACGGGTTACGCGGTGTTGTCACGCTTGGCGCGCTGCGCACCACGTTGACAGGTCTAACCCCCCAAGCGATGGCGGTGTTGAAAGCCGCGTACCCAGATATAGGCTTGCGCATCCGACCGGGCCTGACCGGTGCGATGCTGACTGAAATCGAACGTGGCAATCTGGACGCGGCCATTGTCACCAAACCGCATCTAATGCCGGTCGGTATCCAGTTTCGCGAACTTGTCGTGGAACCGATGCAGCTGATTGCAGCCCCCCAAGAACAAGGCACTGACCCAATCGCCCTGTTGTCAACACAGCCGTTCATTCGGTTCAACCGCAATGCGGTTCTGGGCACGTTGATCGAAAACTGGATTTTGTCCAAACGGATCCGCGTGTCCGAAACCATGGAACTGGACAGCCCCGAAGCAATCACCAGCATGGTTCATGCCAATCTAGGTGTCTCGATCATGCCGGATCTGGCCGTGAAACCGCTGGATAATATTTCGGTCAAACGTCTGCCTTTGGGTGCGGATGCCCCAACACGCAGTCTGGGCTTGGCCTATCGTCAAGATCAAATGAAAACCCAAGTGATTGACGCGATATTTGATGCCTTGTCTCGCGTCGTGGCCTCGGCCCAGACCCCGCTGGAAAAGCCACTCGTATGACGGTTGAATTCATCACGTTTCTTGTCCTTGGTGCCGCTGCCGGAGGGTTCATCAACGGCTTGTCAGGCACCGGTACGGCTCTGTTTGCCTTGGGGTTCTATCTGGTTGTGTTGCAACCTGTCACCGCCGTGGCCATCGTGGCGTTTATGTCCATTCTGGCTGGCCTGCAGGGGCTTTGGGTCGTGCGCCAGGCCATTGCCGCCAATCCCAAACGTTTGCTTCGGTTTTTGATACCGGGTTTGGCCGGCGTTCCCATCGGGCTGATTTTGCTGGATGTGATAGATGTCAGGTCTTTGCGCATCGGGATCGCTCTGTTTTTGATCCTGTATGGCGGGTACTTCGCGTTCCGATCAGCCCTTCCTGCGTTTTCGCGCAACACACCATGGATCGATGCCCTTATCGGAGGCCTCGGCGGTATCCTTGGCGGCGCCGCCTCGATGTCTGGGGCCATTCCCGCAATTTGGTTGTCCCTTCGCCCCTGGCCCAAGGCCGAAACACGCGCGGTGCTACAACCCTATAATGTGGCTGTGCTGACCACGACTGTGACGCTGTTATTCCTCAAGGGCGCGTATGATGCGACGGCGGTGCGGGCGTTGATTGTGACGGTTCCGTGCGGTCTGATCGCCGCCCAAATCGGCATCTTTGTCTTTCGCCGCCTCAGCGACGACATGTTCAGACGCCTGTTGATCATCCTGACCTTGCTGATGGGGATCGGCTTGCTGATCAGCGAACTATTCTAAAGCGTGTCTAATCGCCCGTCTTCGCCATCCATCAACACCTCAAGAATGTCGCTAAGCTGGGATTTTTGCTGCGGCGTCAACTTGTCCAGAAACTGGCTTTGATGCTGTTCCACCACTGGGCGACACGCGTCCAACAAATCCGCCCCCGCCGGGGTCATGGCAATGTCGCGCCCGCGCCCATCATGATCGCTGAGGGTGCGCGCAATCAAACCGGCATCCGCCATCGTTTTCAGGGCGCGTGAAATCACTGGCCGTGTGACACCAATATGATCTGCCAATTCAGACGGAGACTGCTTCCCCTCAAGGCCAACACCGGACAACACACACCACGTCAATCGGGACAATCCATGCGCGCCCAACTGCGCGTCCAGCCGCTCTTGCATGACGCGGGCCGCACGGCTTAGGCGATATCCTAAACGCTCACGCAAGCGGTATTGTTCCAAGGGGTCAGACATTCGTAAATTGGCTTTCGTGGAATGGCTTTTGTCGTGTAATTAATTAGCTTAGTAAACTATTAAATCTGGCAACTAAATAGCGAGTCTTAAATGACCACCCGTTTTTTCACGAGCAAGGACAGACCGGTTCATATGGGTCCCTACCCGTCCGAACTGTTGGCTCGTATGCAAACACAACCAGATTTACACATCGTCCCCGCGGCTGAACATGTGTCTTTTCAACGCCCCCAAGACCCGCGATCCATCGTCAACGCCATGCGCGAACATCAGGCGATGCTGGACGCGATACGCGACGGGTTGATCAACAAAGCCCAAGCGCAAGCGCCCACAGACCTGACCGAACGCGCAAACCACCTAAAGGCATTTGCCTATTTCGCCGACGCGGCCGCCGTTGGAGCCTGCGCATTGCCGGATGTTGCCGTGCTGGATCAGCCCACCACAAATCCCGACGTTGCGCGATTGGCCAATGATCTGCGCACACGCCAGACCAAAACGCTTGCCTCCGGGATCGACATGATCATGGCCGATCTCAAGGACTCGATGGAGGCCGACCCCACCGGGATCGAGGATCACACCCACGCACTTGTCCTGATGTATGAAAACCCGCGCATACCTGACGCGGATGAAATCGGCACCGCATGGATTCAAGACGCCCAAGCCCACCGCGCCGGCATGTTGGCCGCTGAAACCGCCGTTGTGCTGGCCAATTACCTGCGCTTGCTGGGCTATTCCGCACGCGGGCATACCGTTTCAAATTCCGATGTCGATCTGAACAAACTCGCCGTCGCCGCAGGCCTTGCCACCGTTGAAGACGGCGCGCTATCTCATCCCTATATTGGCACCCGCTTTGGATTGGCCGCGATCACGACGAACTTTGAACTGGCCGCCGATCTGCCGCTTGTAGCGCGCGCCCAACACCCGCGATCCGCCTTTGGCGCGGCGTGGACCCTTGGCAAAGGCGTGGTCAAAAACGCGCAAAACGCAGTGCCATACCGCAAACGCCGCTTTGTCGACGGCGCTCACCCGTTTGAGGACCTCAAGCGCGTTGACACCCCAACCACCTATATCGACGAACCCAACGTCGCCCGCGTGCCCAAACGCACCGACATGTTCGCCCGCGCTCAATTCGGCGACATGGGCAAAACCCTGCAAGACGGCACCAAGAACGGGCATTACGTCCGCAAAGCCGCGCCCTCCATGGCGCAACGCCGCGCGCTTGGGGCGTTTGTGTTGTTACAAGACGGCGACTCGGACGCAGAACAAACCCAACTGGATCCCCAAGACGCCGCCAACCTGATCAAAGCCACCAGCTATTGGTTGGGCATCGACGCCGTCGGCATTTCACGCTGCCCCGATTGGAGCTGGTACAGCCACGATGTGCGTGGCGAACCCATCGACCCGCCCCACGATCAGGCGATTTCGATGATCATCGATCAAGGCTATGAAACGATGGAAGGGTCTTCGGGGGATGATTGGATCGCCGTGGCCCAATCCATGCGCGCCTATTTGCGGTTTTCCCTGCTGGGCGGCGTGATCGCAAAACAGATCCGCAATCTGGGCTACAAAGCCAAAGCCCATTCCGTCATGGACGGCGAAGTGTTGCAGCCCCCTTTGTTGCTGCTCAGCGGTTTGGGCGAAGTCAGCCGCATCGGCGAAGTCATCCTAAACCCCTATCTGGGCCCGCGCCTGAAATCCGGCGTCGTGACAACCGACCTGCCCATGGCCCATGACAAACCCATCGATTTCGGCCTGCAAACCTTTTGCGAAAGCTGCAACAAATGCGCTCGCGAATGTCCGTCAGGGGCCATCACGGCCGGGCCGAAACTGATGTTCAACGGCTATGAAATCTGGAAATCCGACAGCCAGAAATGCGCCACCTACCGCATAACGACACCCAATGGCGCGATGTGCGGGCGCTGTATGAAAACCTGCCCGTGGAACCTTGAAGGGATCTTCAAGGAAAAACCGTTCCGCTGGGCCGCAATGAACATGCCCAAAGCCGCCCCGCTTTTGGCCAAACTGGATGACGTCGTGGGCAATGGCGCTTTGAACCCCGCCAAGAAATGGTGGTGGGATCTCGAGATCGAAGAAGACGGCGGATACCGCCCCACGAAAAAGCCGGTGAATGCACGGTCTCTGCAAAAAGATCTGGATCTGAAATACGAGGATCAGACCCTTGCCGTCTATCCCGCAAACCTCGCCCCGCATCCCTATCCTTATCCGTTCCACATGGACCGCGAGGCCGGGATCGAAGCGTATCAGGCCATGGTCACCGCCGAAGAATATCAACGCCGCGCCGCTACCGGGACGTTGGATACGGTGGCGCATGTCTATGGCGCAGATGGCGAAAGCCCGGTGGTGCAGGTCGAAATTTCCAAGGTCGAACAGATGGCCCAAGGGATCACCAAATACGAAATGAAATCCATCGACGGATCGGATTTACCCCAATGGCAGGCCGGCGCCCATCTGGACATTGTCGTCGCCCCCGATTTCCTGCGCCAATATTCAATGTCCGGCGATCCCGCCGACCGCAGCACCTATCAAATCGGTGTCCTGCGCGAAGACAACGGGCGTGGCGGTTCAAAACTGCTGCACCGTATCTTTACCCAAGGGCGCCGCATCTTTGTGTCCAAGCCCATCAACCACTTTCCCGTCGCGGCAGATGGCACGCATCACATCCTGCTGGGCGGTGGCATCGGTATCACGCCGATGATCGCCATGGCCCATGAACTGCACGCCCAAGGCAGTGACTTTGTGCTGCATTATTCCGGACGATCCCGCAGCGCAATGGGGTATCTCGACGACCTCGCCCAAGTCGCGTGGGCGGACAACGTTCACCTGCACATCACCGATGAAAACACCCGCGCCGATCTGACCCAGATCATCCCGCCCTTTTCCGCAGGCAGCCACATTTATACCTGCGGCGCTGAACGCTATATGGCCAGCGTGATGGACGCCGCTAAGCTTGCAGGCTTCCCCGAAGACGCGCGCCATCTTGAATATTTCTCAGTGCCCGAAACCCCAGATTACGAAAACCACGCCTTCACGCTGAAACTGGCGCGATCCAACAAAACCTTTGAGGTCCCCGCCGACAAATCCGCCACAGACGTGTTGCAAGACAACGGCATCCCCGTTGATGTCAAATGTTCGGACGGCCTGTGCGGCGTGTGCAAATGCGGATTACTTGAAGGCGACGTCGAACACCGCGATTTCGTCCTGTCCAAAGCGCAACGCGAAACCACCCTGATCCTCTGCCAATCCCGCGCCGCTACAAAAGACGGCACCCTCGTGATCGACCTCTAAGGGCAACCTGCGCCCGACGCCACAGCTGATAGAAACCGCGGCGCGGTTCCATCGCACCCGCCACGTTGTCGAGCACATCTTGAACAGCCAGTCGTCCCGCCATCCTTCAGGGGTTAACCGCAATCGTTGACAGGTTACCTTCGTAATAAACCCGCCAAAGGGCCAATTTGAACACGTTGTGCCGCAAGCAACCTTGCAATAGACGTCGGTTATGATGGACCACGAATTCTACTATTCAGAACTTTCAGAAAACCCGTCTTATGACTATTCCCTCTATTACCAGAAGGTCGCAGATGTCTCACTGCACGACAGCCTGATCCAATATTTCAGTGATAGTTTGGCGTGGGTCCCAAGTCACAATCCTGGCAAAAAGATGGAAAATCAAATGGGGTTGAATTTGTACGGCGTGACGATGGTGAAAAGCGGTGGAGCGCAGAAACTGCACGATATCCTAAGGGCTTGGTCGGAACTTTTCAAAGTGTCCCCACAGCGACTTTTATTAACGGGTGAATATTTTTGGATATCCGGTGAAGACCCTGAAAAGGGTACGTACGATAAACTTGAATTTGACAGGGACACACTGGTTGCAAGCTTGGACCTACTGGCTGACATGTGTTCAAAAGTAGCCAAAAGCAACGACCGCGCATTTTTAATGCACTCCGGTTTATAGCTGCCCACGACTTTGCTCCGCTTGACCACCACGCCAGTACAGCCCTGGCAATCAGCAGAATAACAACTATCTCTCCTGAATGAAGTGGTTCCTGGTACTCCTCGGTCTTACTCTGATTTCCTTCGGGCCCACGCTTGGCCAGACACTTCAATGCTATTGGCCCGTTTATCAGACATATGGGGGCGGGTGGTACTCCATCATCTGTGAAAGCCCAGCAAGAGTAGAGCTTAGATTTATTGCACCGTTCGAGATTTCCGGAGCTTTATTTTGTTTATTGGGTCTTAGGCTTGCAAAAGCATCAAATAGATCAGCTTCCTGCCGCAGGGGGCCAAACGAAAAATCCCCCTTCTGATACCGCCGCCTCGATGGCGAGCTCTGCGTCAAACAGCTTGCGGTCAAGGATCTCATACCACAGCTTATCCGCGCCCTTCGCGTCCATCGGAATTAAATAGCTTTCTGGCCGATGTTTCGAAAACAAATAGATCGCATCGGACAGTAGAAAATCGTTCGCTTCAAACATGACGCGTTCGATCGCGCTCCACTCCAATTGATCCTTGTATGCGACCCCGCCTGGGGGTGACACGTCGCGCGAAATCTTGGTTTCGTCAAAGTCCACTGCATACCATTCCGATATGTCTTTTGGACCACGGCCCAAATAGCCAAGTAATTTTCCGATGTAATGCAACATGACTGAACTCCTTTCGCAAAAGGTGGAAGACAAACTCCTGGCAGTAATCAAAGTGTTACCGGTGCAGCCCTGTTTGAATACATCTAAGATTGCATAGCCGAATTGCGTTTGGCCATCAGAGCGCCTGCTTGAACCTAAACGGAAAATGAGTGCTGCGATTACGTCCGTTCGTTCAAAGCTTGCTCATTTAAAAGAGCTTTCACCGCCGTCTCCGAGATATCCAGTCGAAGTTGGTACTTCCCAGACACAACAATGAAATCGGGAGGTTCTATTCCCGCCGCCGAAAGCGCTTGCCGCATATGGGTGCCTGACAACGGAACATAATCAGGCTCTTCCCCAGAGAATTTATTGTAAAACCGCCCACCAAACCAACGACTTCTCTTGAGAGCCGCCTTTGCAACTTGGTTCTTAAAATGCAGCGCTTGCACCAGTCCATCCAAATCATGCGGAGCCAAATCTGCAGCCTGGCTTGGTGCCGAAAACACACTCGCCAAACCTGATGTAACTGCTTCGGAAACACCCTTTTGGGTCGGGGACGGACCTGATAGAATTTTCAGAATTGGTTTGGACATATAACTTGTTTAAAAAAGAGCCTCAGAGCTTTCAATGACGGTAACGCTCGTCCGATAGCGCACAAATGCAAACTACAAAAGCAGCTACCGTCAAAAGCGCCCGTTTGAGCTCAAGCAAACAGGCTGGCGATCGACAGGGTCTTTCAATAAACACACCCGCAGATACCCTGGGAAAAGGTCGTTTTCCTGTGCGGATCCCTTTAACAGATCCCATCTGGTCTCGCCTCTATGGCCCATATGGTTTCATGGACGTTCCGAGCATTTTAAAGAGCTTGGAAAAGTCATGGGATAAGGATCTCGCAGAAGATTTATTCTGGGAGGCGCTTCACCATCAAGACGACCTTTACCCTGCCACCTATGCCACCTTGCCGTGGCTGATGAAATTGACCGACTTCATCTGCACATTCACTGGCATAGACGCCCCTACCCCCGATCAGCTTGGGTTACCGCTTGGCGATTGACGACCTCAATCGATGCACTGGTTCGGGCTGATCACCAAGATGGCAGCGAAGGATGTGAGACCCGCGTTAGTTACATACTTTCATATGGGCAGTTGTGATGGCCTCATAATCGAAAGGAAAAGACTCAACGCTGAAAATAGCTTCGCTCGCTTCGGCGAATTGCATACATTCAAATTGATCGAACGCCGTGAACAATTTCGCGCGAATGTCGTCTTCTGATGCGTTTGTTGTGGTCATCGCCAAATCTAAGATCAGGTCGCGTTCCGCTTCCTGAGGGAAAAGGCACATCATCAAATCGAATTTTGCGCGTGCTCGGTCAGAATAGTCCCGATTTTGATTTGTCTCGCTAGAAAATCCAGTGAACACAGTCATATAATCGGCAATCCCGACCACGGCAGCCGTGTACTTGTTGACCGCTACTGTAGTGGCGGCATCAATTTCGGGATCAATTTCGATCGGATCTAATTTCGTCCAAGCGTTGTTCGCTTCCAATTGTGAAACCCTTTCCCATTCTGCTCCGCAATGTTGGGACGCAACGTCACTGAGGCTGACAGCGGTGTTTGATTGAGCAAACGATGCAACACTTGTCGTGATCAGCAGGGATGCAGATACGAACAAGGATAGGATTATCTTCATGGGTTAAGGCTCCTTTGGGCAACTCTTTAAACGGGAAATGTGGCGTGAATTTAGCGACGCGAAGAACGCTAACACCTTACTCACATTCACTTGGGTCCTTCATGTGAGCTGACTTGATAGCGTCAACATCCACGGGAAAGGGCTCTGCGCTGAGAATGGCTTCGATTGCTTCAATAATTTGTAAACATTCAATTTCGTCCAACGTTTTCGACCAGCCCGTAAAATATGTTAACCAGAATGGTTCCGTTGTCGTCTTCGAGAAAACCTCAACCAATTCGCGTTCCACTTCCGTCGGACGGAGACACTTTGTCAGATCAAAATTAGCCCTCGCCCTGTCAAAAAGTTCCGGGTTCTGGTATGCTTCAGAAGGAAGTTCCCAGAACAAAAATATGTAGACCTGAACAGAGAGAACATACGCCTTGTGTTTGAGAAGCGCTTGGGTGGTGGCTGCATCAATGTTCGGATCAAATTCGATTGGTTCGACCGGCCACTGAGGGTCCGATTGCACCTCTGCGACTCTTGCCCATTCTGCTGCGCAATACTGGGCCGCGACATCGTATTCGGTGACCGTTTCCTTCGACTGAGCAACGGATGCGACGCTTGTCGTGATCAACAGGGATATAGATGCGAACAAGGATAGGACTGTTTTCATGGGTTAGGGCTCTTTTGGGAAACTCTTTAAACGGGAAATGTGGCGTGAATTGAGCGACGCGTTGAACCAAACATCAGTCCGCATGAAACAAACCAAAACAGGCTTAGCACATGCCCGCTTTGCAAGTATCGCGGGCCCTGTGCAACGGGCAGTGTATTGATTGATCATCAAGATAGCCGCGAAAAACGCTATCCTTATTTACACGTTACTTTTTCTTTCATGTGGGCTGAAATGATAGCTCTTGGATTGAAGGGGAAAGATTCAGTGTTGAGAATAATTTCTACCAGCTCGACCAACTGTGAACAGTCAAAAAGATCTACAGTATCTAACATAGCATCAAGCATCAAAGAATCGTTCTCTCGAAATCGTTCTTTCGAAATCGACGTCCGCCGCTCTTCGACCAGATTGCGTTCCGATTCCGTTGGCAAGAGACACTTCAGCACATCGAAGCCGGCCGTCGACACGTCGAAATATTCTTTGTTCTGGTTTTTCGCGAGAGAGACTCTTTTCAACCATTCCCAATACGTGCCCACCATGATCGCAGCCGCGGTGAATTTGTTTACAGCATCAGTGGTGTCATCCATGCCCAGCTCAATTTGAATGAAACCGGCCTCAAACTCGCTCACCCACTCGTCTGACTCCAGCTCGGTAAACCTTTCCCATTCTGCGGCGCAATGTTGGAACGCAACGTCACTGTAGGTGACCACTTTGTTCGACTGAGCAAACGACGCAACGCTTGTCGTGAACAACAGGGATATAGATGCGAACAAGGATAGGACTGTTTTCATGGGTTAGGGCTCCTTCAATCACCTCCTTATACGGGAAATGCGGCGTGAATTAAGCGCTCCTTTGTGTCCTTGCGTCAAAAAATTCAGCCGTCCTTATACCCAAATTCTGCGCTTGATCCGACCCGTTTCGAATGACATTCGCGCCTTTCGAGACAACTAAAGATGCAGATTGCGATATTCGGCATCTGGATCATCTGATTTAATACCCCACATAGCACCCAGCCACCGATACAGTCAGGGAACCGCCTCATGAAGCTTAACGTCAACGGAACGGATCACGAGGTCGACGTCGAACCCGACATGCCTTTGCTGTGGGTGTTGCGCGATGAATTGGGCATCACGGGCCCCAAATACGGCTGTGGCATTGCGCAATGTGGTGCATGCACCGTGCATGTGGATGGGGTGGCTGTGCGGTCCTGTCAGCTGGCTGCGGACGACGTGGACGGGGATGTGACCACCATCGAGGGGCTGGGCACCCCAGACAGCTTGCACGCGGTGCAACAGGCCTGGATCGAACATCAAGTGGCGCAATGTGGCTATTGCCAGTCGGGTCAGATCATGGCGGCGGCGTCGTTTCTGGATTTCAACGCGGCGCCCACGGACGCGGATATCGATGCGGCCATGTCGGCCAATCTGTGCCGCTGCGGCACCTACCCACGCATTCGGGCGGCGGTGAAAACGGCCGCTGCCAAACTGAACGGAGCGTAAGTCATGAGCCGCGTCAAAACCATCGCCCGCCGGACCTTTTTGATTGGATCAGCCGCCATTGTCGGAGGGGTCGCCTTTGGCACCTATCTGGCCAAGAAATCCATTCCAAACCCATTGCTGACGGATCTGGCCGACGGCGAAGCCGCCATCACGCCCTATGTCAAAATCAACGCGGATGACATCACACTGATCACACCGCGTGCGGACAAGGGTCAGGGGTCTTATTCGGTTCAGGCCTGCCTGATCGCCGAAGAGCTGGACATCGACCCACAGACCGCGACGCTGTCACCGGGATTGCCCGGGCCGGCCTATTTCAATTCGACCATCCTGCACGAGGGGGCGCCCTTTCCGCCCTATGATGACCGCGCCATCGCGCAAAACGCGCGTGCGTTCATGTCGGTCCCGGCCAAGATCCTGCAGCTTCAGCTGACAGGCGGGTCCAGCACGGTGTCGGATGCTTTTGTCAAATTGCGCATGGCTGGGGCTGTGGCGCGCGAGACGCTGAAACAAGCCGCAGCCGAACAATACGGGGTGGCCCGTGCGGATCTGAAAACCGAAAACGGACAGGTGATTTTGCCCAATGGCGACAGCGTTGCCTATACCGCTTTGGCGGCTGCAGCGGCCCAAATCGACCCCGTCACCGACGTCACCTTGCGCGATCCCGACACCTGGCGGATTCTGGGCAAGGACAGCACAACGCGGTTGGATATGGTGGCCAAATGCACCGGGCGCGAAGTCTATGGCATTGATGTCGCGATGGAAGGCATGGTGCATGCCGCTGTGCGCGCCAATCCGGGGATCGGCGGCGACGCAACCATCACCGACATGTCCACGGCCAAAGCCATGCGGGGCGTGCAAGCCGTCATGCCCGTTGCCCACGGCGTGGCCGTGATCGCAGACAACACGTGGCGCGCGTTTCAGGCCGTGGATGCGGTTGAAATCGAATGGGGTCCTGCCCCCTACCCCGGTGCCAATTCGCCCGAGATTTTCGACGCCTTGGAACAGGTGATTGGCGACAGCGACGCTTTGGATCACCGCAAGCGCGATGACGGCGATGTCGACGCAGCTCTTGCCGATGGTGACCTGATCGAGGCCACCTATCGCCTGCCCTATCTGGCCCATGCCCCGATGGAACCGATGAACGCCCTTGTGCGCGTCACGGATGATCTGTGCGAAATCTGGACCGGCACGCAAATTCCCACATTTGTGCGTGATCACGCCGCGACACTGACCGGTTTGGACAAGGATCAGGTTCTGGTGCATGTGCAACCAATGGGCGGCAGCTTTGGGCATAAACTGGAACTGGCCCATGTGGATCAGGCGGTTGAAATCGCCATGACTGTCAAAGGCACTCCGGTCAAACTGACCTGGAGCCGCGAAGAAGACATGACCCACGACTACCCCCGCCCTGCCGCCGTGGCCAAGGCGCGCGGTAAGGTTTCAGGCCAGCAGGTCGACACGTTTGATTTATCCGTTGGCCAATCCGCATTGGTGCCGGGATGGTTTGACCGCTTGGCGGGCCTGTCGGTGCCCGGCCCTGATGCGACCATCACAACCGGATCGTGGGATCAGCCGTTTGATATCCCCAATTACCGCGTCTCGGGGTATCGCGCACCGGACATGGTGCCGGTGTCGTCGTGGCGGTCGGTTGGGGCGTCGGGCAATGGCTTTGTGCACGACACGTTCCTCGATGAATTGATCCATGCGGCGGGTGCTGACCCATTGGCCGAACGCATACGCCTGTGTATGCACGACACATCGCGCAAAGTGCTGGAAACCGTCGGTGAAATCTCGGGCTGGGATGGCCCCAAAATCAGCGACACCCGTGCGCGTGGTGTGGCGTTCTGTATGTCCTTTGGTGTCCCATGTGCGCAGGTGATCGAAATCACAAACACCCCGGACGGGATCAAAATCGACAAGGTCTTTGCCGTTGTGGATGTCGGCACCGTGCTTGAGCCGCGCAACCTAGAAGCGCAGGTGTTTGGCGGGATCACCTTTGGTTTAAGCCACGCGATCAATTGCGAGCTGACATACGAAAACTATGAACCCCAGCAGAACAATTACCACATGTATGAAGGCCTGCGCATGTACCAAGCCCCCGCGTTTGAAATCAAAGCCCTGACCAACAGCGTCAGCATCCGCGGGATCGGCGAACCCGGTGTGCCCCCGGCGGCCCCCGCCTTGGGCAACGCGATCTTTGCGGCGACCGGACAGCGCATTCGCGAAATGCCGTTCAACAAACACATCAACTTCGTCTGAGAGGGTCAGGTATGAAACACACGACCCGTTCAATCGCGGCTTTGGCTTGTTTGGTGGTGCCTCATATGGGGCACGCCGAAACTGTTGACATCAATCCCCCCGACGCAGGGTCGGTCAGCCGTGAAGACGGGCTTGCCGCATGGGATCGGATTTACGAAGTCACCTCACATCCGCGCTGCGCCAATTGCCATACCGGTGAAAGCGACCGCCCCATGTGGTCGGGCCCATCCTATGGCACGACACGGCAGCACGGCATGAACATCCAAGCCGGTGAAAGCCGCATCGGCGCGGAATATGTCCTATGTTCCACGTGTCACACGACCAAGTCAGAGGATTGGGAAAACGCCAACACCGTGCCCCATGCGGCCCCTCGGGTCGCCGCACAATGGCAACTGGCCCCGGTCGAGGCCGCGTGGTTTGGCAAATCCTCAATCGAGATATGCGAACAGCTGCGCGACCCCGACCGCAACGGAGATCGCGATGTGCTGGCCTTGGCCGCCCATCTGGATCACGACAAGATTTTGCATTGGGCCTGGAACCCTGGCGGCGGTCGCGAACCGGCCCCCTATAGCTTGCAAGACCACGTGAATGACATTCTGGCCTGGGGCGTCGCAGACTTCCCCTGCCCGGGCGAAAATTAAAATGATCGACTCAGATTAGGGCGTACTTTTTCTGACCTTTGGGCACACTGATCGTGGCCTGTGCCGACGGTGTTGCGGCGTTGACAACGGGCAACATGTGTAATCGGGATTCACGTAATATATTGTAATTACGTTATAATACCGGATTTACCCATTGTTGACAGCTGTCAACTTGTCCCAGAATGCAGCAAGGCCATCACCATCGGCCCCGATGAAAACGCATTCGCTTCGGCTTTGCGTGTCAGCGCCCTGAGATACCCGCCCGGCGATTTGATATCGTCGATCCGTTGCAACATCGCGACCACGGTGACCGCTGCTTCGGCGGGGCCCATGGCACGTTGCGCCGCGTCCCATGCATCCGGGCTGATGCCCATCATGCCACGCACCAAGGCCGCCAAGCCGATCAGTTGATGCCATGATCGGATATCTTCGGTCGTGTAAGGTAAGATATCAGGGCACGCTTTCAACACCAGCCCAAGCGGTACGTTTGGTTCTGATCTATCTGGACGCGGTGTGGGTTCTGGGTCTTCACCCCCCTCGCCTTTTGCCTTTTCTGTGCAAAGTTCAAAATCAGTAAGGTCTGTTTTTGAATTCTGATGCTGCCGCTCATTTTGGTTGTCATTGCCGCTTATTTCTTTTGTTTCAGACAATACAGCCCTGACATCCGCAAGGATATCCACAGCCACGGCCTGCGCGGCCTCAAGGGCGTCTGCGTCCAGCTTACGGCGCATTTGGCGGTGAAGGTCCATCAATCGCGCTTGCAGCGCCTCCCACGGGCCCTCAGCGCCGCTCTCAGTGCCGTACAGCGTCAACTTGGTCGCATCCCGCTTGATCAGCATCACAGCCTCGCGCAGGCGCTTGAGGTGCTCTGCCGCGTCGCGCGTCGCTTGGGCCGCCTGAGCGATGGCGTGGGCTTGCACCAGCATCGGGCGCAGATCGAACCCAAAGGCCCGCACAATGTCCCCTGCCCCGTCTCGCGCGGCATAGCGTTTGCCATTCGGGCTGTCGTGACGCGCAATCAGCCCCGCATGTACCAAGGCCGACAGATGGCGACGCAAGGTGCTTTCGGCCATGCCATGCGCCCGCTCGCACAGGGCGCGATTGGACGGGAACACGACCAACCGGTCATTGTCCGACAGGCTGGCCCCCTGATGAAAGCTGAGCAAGGCGTTCAGCACCGTCAGATCGCGATCCGTCACGCCAAACGCCAGGCGCGCGGTGCACACTTCGCGAAACAGCGCCCACTTGTCCGTATGCGGCACTGAAGCAGGCCCCTGCCCGGCAATCGCACGTTCCATCAGCGCAGCCGTCATCGGCCGCTGCCCAAAGGGCGTCGTTGTCAATTGGTCCATTCCTGTTCACAAGGCAAAACTTTTTCGCCTGCCGGAGTCAGCAGTGGTTGACAGCTGTCAACTAAGGAGCCTAGATTCGGACTTGCTAGAATACGAACAAAGGCCTCTCGGGATGTGATTTCCGGGGGGCTTTTTTATTTACGTCTCGCCGGCTTGTGCCTCCATTTTGTTTTCTGCTCTCCTGTCATTCACCGCGTGACGATTGCCAGTCGCGGTGAATCTCTGCCAAGTGCTCGACAAGCCAGTCGTCAAAGCCTTGATCTGTTTTGTTCAATTGTATCGCTGTGCCGTCCGCCTTGCGGGTGATCTTGGCGATGGGTTCGCCATCCCCTGATTTGATCACAACCGCTGGACGGGCCGCTGGTTTTGGCGTTTTCAAAGCCGCCATCACCGCGTTAAAGCGCGCATCCGATGTCGCGCCCTTGGCCGATCCAGACATGTCCCGACCTTTGACGCGCCCCGCAAGGGACAGCCATCGATCGCGTCCCACGCTGGGGGCCGCACCAATCGCTTCGATCAAATCGACCGGCACCTGATCCGCCACAGACAACAACCGGGATATCAGCGTCTTGTCCATCGCCAAAGCATCGCCAATGATTTTGCGATCATATCCAGCATCGCGCATCTGTCGGGCAAAGTTCGCCTTTTCGATAAAGGTCAGATCCTTTCGGGCGCTGTTTTCCTGACCTTGGGCCAGAATAACCGCCTTGTCGTCCAGATCGCGGATCATCGCCCGCACCGGTTGCCCCAAGGATTTCAACGCCGCAACCCGGCGGCGGCCATAAACCACCTGATAGCGTTCCGGGTCATTGGGATTGATCCGCAGCAAGACGGGCACTTGTTGGCCGTATTCGCGGATGCTGTCGACCAAGGTGACCTGATCCGCGTCGTCCTGATCCAAGCGGTCTTTCAAACCGGCATTGTCGATCATGCGCGGATCGACCTCGGTCAAGGATCGGCTTTTCAGATCGGCAATCGACCGGCTGACAGCGCCAATCGCACCGGATTTATAACGCGGCTTGGCCGGATCAACGCGCGACGGGGCAGGGGGCTTGGACGGGACATCCTTCGATGCGTCGTCCTCCATCAACCCTTTCAACAGATCTTTGCGGGCCATCAGTCACGCTCCCATGCGGTTTGCACCAGGGCTTCGATTTCGCCGTTCACTGCGTTCAGGCTTTCCATGGCGCGTTCATATGTGGCGCGCACAAACTGGCCCTTTTCGACCTCGTACAAGGTTTGTTTGGTGATCCCCGCATCCGAAATAGCCGTGGATTTCAGCACCGTATGGTTCAGCACATGATCGCCAAACATCGATCTCATGAAACTGACCATCTGGTTTTGCGGCCCATCCCCCGGCTCATAGCGTGTGATGACGTATCGCAACCAATCATAGGACATATCGCCCCCGGCTTCGCTGACGACACCCAACAGGTTCGACACCATCAACAGAAATTGGCACATGCTCATCACATCCAGCATCTGCGGATGCACCGTGACCAACACAGCCGTCGCCGCCGACAAAGCCGACATCGTCAAATACCCAAGCTGCGGGGGGCAATCCATAACAACCACGTCGTAGTCTCCTTCTACCTCGGCCAGCGCGTCGCCGACTCTGGTAAAAAAGAGATTACTATCGCGTTCCACCAACGCACGGGGGGTGTCGTGTTCAAATTCCATCAGGTCCAGATTGCCCGGCACGATATCCAAACCCGAAAAATGCGTGGGCCGGATGATCGTCGACAACGGCACCGGATCATCATAGCGGATCGCGTCATACAGCGTGCCACCATCCAACAGATCGAATTCCGGCTGAAACCCATGCAAAGCCGACAAACTGGCCTGCGGATCAAGGTCGATGGCCAGCACGCGGTATCCGTCCAACGCCATCTTTTGCGCCAGATGCGCCGCCGTGGTGGTTTTGCCCGAGCCACCCTTGAAATTGATCACCGTAATGACTTGCAGATGATCATCGCCCACACGTCCGGGCAAATAGGTGCCGGGCTGCTTGGCACCAGACTCTAACAAGCGGCGCAGAGCCTGAATATCCTCGGGCGAATACATCCGCCGCCCATTGCCCAAAATCTCGGGCGAGGGGCCTTTGCCATCCAAATGCAGCTTGCGCAGATAGGCGTCCTTGACCCCCAACAAATCCGCCGCTTCGCCACTGGTGAATTTGCGCAATCGCCGCGTGGCGTCAGGCGGAAACAACTGCGCGCGATGCGCTTGCAACCGTGCCGACAATTTTTCCGCGTGCGCGCCAACAAGAACGTCGATACGATCCTGCTTGCGCACAGTCAGCGGTGCTGAACCCTGTGCCATATCTTGCCCTCGCCAACCGTTTGTTACGGTTTTGGTCGTTATATATGCCTCTTTCCGTATATAAATGGCCGAGGAAAGAGATTCTGGCAAGCATTTTGTCACGATATAGTAGTGCAGGCCTAGACACACACAATGCAAGTGAACCGGCAAACGTCAAAAGGGCAGGGGGCAGCACGGTGAATCCGAGGCAGCCCATCCCAAGTCGCGGCACATGCCCTCATGCGCAACAAGCATGCGATGCCGCATGTGCCTGATCTCATCAGAGACCCAAAAACCTTCGACAACGGCATAGTTTTTGAACGGGGTTTAGGTCGCGGCAAACCAGATGTTTTCCCGAAGTTCCAAAACGAGGACCTTTGGAACGTCAGCTTTTCTGGAAACCAGACATCGGTGCGCGTCGCGGCGAACGGCGGTTCAGAGCCCATTCTGTTCTCTAATCTGTCAATGTATTTTCTCAAGTTACGGGCCGTTTAACGTCTGAGGTTGCCTCGGTTCTTCTATGGTTGCCGCCCGTAGTGCAAGAACTCTTTGCCTTGATGTGCGCGTGATCGAGTGCGGTCTTCTATATGGCCTTAATGTGCGGCCCTTAGAGACGCCGCTGGCCGGTATGGTGATCAGCGGATCGGGCCCA
>JBDVKF010000054.1:0-4068 GCA_039960995.1 Paracoccaceae bacterium
GACGAAGCCGCGTCGAAACCAAGATGCATTGTCTGAAACTGATGGGCCAATCGCTCATGGCGCGAGACTTCGACAGACAAGTCGCGGAAATCCAAATCCGCATCGCTGTGCTTAATCGCTATACCGCGCTTGGCATACCTACCACAGAACCTGTAGGCTAAATCCGTCTGAGGTAAGGGGAAGACTGGCAATCACCCGATTTGTGCAACAAAGTCCACATTTTGTGATGTCGTTTTTCAGAAACGTTTGTGAATTAACTTAATATCAAACTCTGATTTTTCGGGAATCAAGAATTTCACCTATTCATTAACACTATTAACTTTTTTGAATATCGAATTTTGTAGATGCGCTTCGGTGTAAATTGATATCATTTCGCTGCAAGTGCTTACTAGCAACGGCGGTAAGTCCAAATTTAAAGATGTAATCTAAGAGCAATTCTTCCAGGATCTTTGAATATAATGTGATTCCGGGGATGCTATCAATCAACAGTTGGTCTCTTTCGACCTGTTCATGACAGTTATTTTGCAATTCGTGAGGCATTTTTTTCTCCGTGTTAACTGTTGCTCAAAGTTAAATTGAATTGCTTAAGCAGAGGTTAAATAAGTACTGGGAGCGGAAGAATACTCCATATGGTGGTTGTAGGCTAAGTAAGTCTGGAAAAAAGGGAAGTGAGACCTTAACCTAATTTGCGCAGATAAGTTGGTTGACAGCAGTACAAAACGGACGTTTCAGACAAGAGTATTTACCATCTGCGTTTGTGGCGTCTGGTCTAAAAGAAGAATTTTACACTCACTTGCCTTATTAATTATAAATTAACAGGTTTCTTCGATATTTCATTCATGAAATTTCATCTGCCTATTATTGGAATCTTGTGTTTTTCCATTTCAATTGGATTAATCGCGTCAATTTTCACATTAATTTTAGGGCATGGTTTTTGGTACGCCATTTTGGTTTACACTTTGTTCGGTAACTTTATGATGTTCGGATCAATATTGGCAGTAACTATCATTCGCGATTGATTCGTTAAAAAGTTTATTTCTCTTGCAAAGCCTTTGGCGAGCTGGATATTGTAGCAGAGCTACAGAGTCAGCAATAATTTTATTGCCCTTCGTTCTGTGTTCGTCGCAGCTTAGGTTTTCTTATTCGCCCCGCTGAAAATGGGGAGATTGCCATCAGAACTATGTATCTAGCATCGTGGGTAAATAAGATGCTCAGAAGTTCTCAGGTGATTCCATCTTACCATTCAAGTCGTGCAGCCCTTGATTGAACGAGGTAAGCTGTGTCGGTGGAAACGAGTTCCGAAGGTCATGCAAAGCTGAGGTAAGTCTCGGGGGGCAGATCAAGGTCATTAGGGTTCTGACCCTGAGCTTATCTGGCGAGAATACTTTTGAGCTCTGTCAAAGTTCGTTGCATGGCGGCGATTTTGTCCAACTGTTTTTTCTTGGTTCTTGGTATCTTAGGATCAACACTGCCACGCAACATATCTCCAGCAAGCGCAGCAAATTGTTCGCTAAGTTTGGCAAGTACCGTTGGTACGTCAGAGAATGACGCCCTTTCCAACATATTGCACTTATGCGGCACTTCATCTTTTAGACTTGATAGCGCTGTACTGATGTGAGCCCGGCCTGAGAGTTCTTCAAGCGCAGCAACGGCATCGATGGGCATAAAACGCTTGGCGTGTTCGAGATCTGTGGAATAATACCGACCAATTGTTGCTTTAGAACGGCCTGTCACCCCCGTTGCGGCTGCTAGCCCCACATCTTTAACGAGAAGTTCGGTATGTAACTTCAGGAAGACACCATGCTGTATCTCTAACATGTAAATATCCAGCTTTATCCAGTGGCAAGAGTGCTACCTATCTCTTTGGTTTTCCGTGTAAACTTTGGGATCGACACGTCAGTGAGGCTGGGACAAAGTACATAAATTCCGTGCACCAGAATTTCGACTCGTTTTTTGAAAACGGGAACACACAACGCTTCAACGGGACAGTCGATCAAGATGTTCATCCCTTTTCTTGAAGACGGCCCATTTGCAACCGGTTTTAGTCGCGGAGCAGTTTCGGACTGTTGATAGGATATAAACGTGCTATTTGCCCCTATCGCTATATCCCCTTGCGGAAGGTTATTGCCCAAGCTTCCACTTAGAACAACGCCTGCACGTGGCTTTTCTTCTGTCCCAGCATCGCTTGAGTTCATCATCATGCAAACTGGAGACACGAGGCCATGTGAGCGCGTTATTACGATATCGTGTAACTTTAGATTTTTCAACTGTGCAAGACCTTCTCGGCATGCAACTTCGCAGTTCCCGCAGATCCCAAAGTTCTCAAAAATTTGAGCGCTGGGTTGGAATTCAACTGCGCCAATAGCGGAAATTTTTCGCTGCGGTTCGACCTTCTCAAGGGAGGGGCGAAAGAAGCGGTTACTTTTTGGGATAAATGAAAACAAATTTTAAGTCTCCTGTCCTAATTTGGGAATGCATCTCAACATGCCTTTGCGATCTGGAGATGAAGTAGTGGTTGAACGGCGAATGCGGTATCAGCGGATGGGTGCTTATTCATGTGAACTTGAAATTTCTTAAATTTTGGTAAAAATCAAAGTGAAAAACAGACCACGCTATAGTGACAGTGCGCATTAAAAATGCACACGGCAGTTGATTTATATCTCACTCGGCACCTGTTGTCAGAACATGTCGCTCAACTTGGTATTTGCGCATTCCCAGATGTTTGACCTGCCTTTCCCTTAAAGGCTGCCGCTCAGTGATCAGCCCACTGGTCAGTGCGATACGCACCGCATCCTGACGGAATTCGTCCGTCCGTTTCAGTTCCATAATCTGTCTCCTTTGTTGCAGTAAATGCTATCAAAGGAGCGGCATCAAACCGTGACAGGTCCATCGTTAGGGAATTATTAACCGTCGCTAAGCAATTTGCACAGCAAGCTGCTTGCTAAACACAAGCTGTTCATGACGATAAATTCTTGGGGCGATGTTTTGACGAGGAACAACTAACAGAGACGTGCTGCGCTCATGCTGGCCTCCGTAGGATTGTAGCCAACGTAGTTTTCGTTACTTCCAAACGAAACAACATCCACTCACTAGATTTGAATGAGAATGCTCTTTTAAGGAGAAATGTGTTGCTGACATGCCAACATAACGACAAGCTCGCCTCTAACAGGACATCGAAGATCGGGACAAGTAAGGGCGGTCAGCTTGAGTTAGATATTTGGTTGAATTTAAACCGAGTGATGATGTTGGTGTTAGCCGTTTTTCTTGGGACAATATTTGCTCCAACAGCACGGGCGCAGACTTTCACCATTGGTGATTATGATGTTTACATAAACGACCAGGCCGGCTTCGTAGCTCGTGGGAACCAAACGGTCTTTGCCAACCCAACCAATGGCAGCGGTACTGCTTATGGTAACGGAGTAATTGTTTCTTCGAGCTATACGCTTTCACTCGCAAGTCCTGCCGGACCGTTCGGGGTCAGCGGCTCAGCCACACGAGTTGCCCCTGCGACAGGAGGTACTGATGGATCTGTCACATTGACGGACTCATCTCCTGTTACTGCGTTGGGCTTCAATATCGTTGATATATTCGACCACGGCGAAGTTGGCTCGTTTTCAGACATTATTACATTTTCGGCTAACGGGACGACATTGTTCTCCCTGTCTGATGGTCTTTCAATCGCTTCCAGCGCTACTGGCCCTGTGACCCTTTCTGCCCCCGGCGCTGATGGCGGAGCATTCTCCACATCGATTATTCAGGGGCAGGCGATTGCCACATTCATCGGTGTTGCCCATAACGCTGGCGGGACGGTCACTACTCTGCAAGTCGCCTACGACTATAATGGTCCCATGATCAATCCCGGCACAGGCTTGCCCTTCAACGGTGGCGCTGACTTCCACGGGATAGATCAGATGGTCGAAGTTACGCTAAGACCGATTGTAGCCAGTGATGACACGCCTGCCTCTGTGAGCGGCGCGACGGCATCGACGATCCCGGATATTGTAGCGAATGATAGCTTAGACGGTGTGCTGGATCCAAGTGTTGGTACGGGCGGCACGGTTGCGATCT
>JBDVKF010000055.1:0-1936 GCA_039960995.1 Paracoccaceae bacterium
AAATGCGAGATGGCATCTTTCTCATCCCGCACCGGACGAAAATCGCATTCATGTACAAAAAGCGATCCGTCAGCGCGATAATTGGTGATCCGCACCACCCCAGATAACCCATTTGCAATCAACTCGCGGAATTTCGCGACGGATTCTGGTTCAGTTTCTGGCCCTTGCAGAAAAGACAGGTTTTGCCCCACCGCGACCTCAGGGGAATATCCTGTATGCGCCTCAAACGCCCCCGAAACATATAACACTGGCGTACCCGCTTCTGCGGAACAGACCACCGACGACAACAGCTTGGCCGCATCAATAGCGTCTTCTTCAATGACTTGTTCAATATAGCCATCGACAGATGATGTTTGCGTCACTTCGTTCTCCGCGCGGCAAGCATTGCCTCAATCAACTGAACGATACGCAACTTTTCGATATTGTCATCTAATTGTGAAAACGATGCCACAAGACGCGCCAAAAGATCCGCTTCGTTGATTGTTGGTTTTTGTTCAGGTTCTTCTGGGAAAAAGCTCGACAGTGGCACGCCATAATGTTCGGCCAAAATGGTCAAAGAGGTCAAACTGCACTTGCTCTGGGACTCTTCGTATTTCTGGTATTGCTGCGGGCTGATATCAATCAGACGCGCCACCTGCGCTTGGGTCATCCCGCGCCCAATGCGTTGTGCGCGCAGCTGTCGCCCCACATGCTTGTAGACGTCGCTCGACTCGATCGAGGTATTTGGCGAGGATGTCATTTGTTTATTCATAGCGTGCATTCCGTAACAAACACCCTCCCCAACAGTTGATGGCTCAGGAAATTATACCGCAGGTTGTGATGCTACCATGGAAATCACAGATCTGGCGAATTTTTTCTTATTTAATGCGTATTTTCTTACGCAAATCAACTTCAGGTTCAGTAATCTCCATTTTTTTGACATAAATGAACATCATTTTTCTCACTTAATGAGATTTTGTTAATTTGTCAGAAAGATAACCATAATGAAACGTCCTGTTAAAACCATCTTCCTTACCGCTGGACTCGCCTTGTCCGCCCACGCAATTCAAGCCGAAGAACCGTCCCTGCTGCCCGTGAACTTTATCAAAGACACAGGCAACGTTGAGCGTATTGAATCCGGTGAACACCTGCGCATCTATTCACAGCAAGTCGCGGCAGCCGCTTGTTTTTATTACAATGGTATCGAAGTTGAACACAGCGCCAAGATCATGAACGAGGCGCGCACAGGTTTCGATATGCACTTGGCCGCCCTCACACACGGCGATGAAACGCTCGGTATCGTGGGCGGAGAAGAGCGCAGAAAAACAATTGTGCAACTGGAAGAGATCAACGCGCTTTGGTCCGAATTGGCACACTCCGTCGACGCATTGATGACGTCCAGTGACAACAGCGCGGCTGTCAATGTGATCAAAGACCAAAACATGCCTTTGTTCGAGCTCACAAACATTCTGGTCAGCGATCTGGAAGGCCAGTACGCCAACCCCGTTGAACTGACACAGGCGGATGTTCTGACAATTGAGATTGTCGGACGTCAAGCAGCTTTGACCCAAGTGATCGCCAAAAACGTCTGCAAAATCTGGAGCGGCCGCAACTCTGCTGAAATCCTCCAAGACCTCGACAGCGCGATTTCGGTCTATGAAACATCGCTCAACGCTCTTTTGAATGGTATGCCAGAGGTCGGGTTGGCCCCTGCGCCAACAGATGAAATCGCTGCAGGTCTGACGCAGGTTTTGTCAGATTGGTCTGAAATCCGCCCAATCGTCGACGCAATCAAAGGCGGATCCATCAGCGAAGACGAACTGACCTACCTATTTCGTCACATGGCGGACGAAATGCACACATTCGAAGACGTGACGCACCAGTACGTTTTACTGTCCAAAAAACAATATTGATTGCCCTCCAAACAATCACAATGCCCGCTTAAAATGCGGGCATT
>JBDVKF010000056.1:0-9350 GCA_039960995.1 Paracoccaceae bacterium
CGACAGACAAGTCGCGGAAATCCAAATCCGCATCGCTGTGCTTAATCGCTATACCGCGCTTGGCATACCTATCACAGAACCTGTAGGCTAAATCCGTCTGAGGTAAGGGAAAGACTGGCAATCACCCGATTTGTGCAACAAAGCCAGTGTGTTGTGAGAAATTTATGACGCAGGAAGTGTGTACATGTCCCGCTGGACGACTGAATTTGAAATACATGCCATTCACGAAACGGTAAAGCAAGCCACCGATTGAGCTGCGACAGAGTTTGAGGACATTGATAGCGAGCATGAGGCAGAACAGCGACCAAGCAGTATAACAGAGGCAGCAGGCACCTCGCCAGAGCGCCTTAGCCGGACGGGCACAGTTATGTTGAACAAAAAGGCAGTTTACCTTGAGCACAGGGCCAACAACACAACCGTTGAGGTCGGCGTTTTCTCAGATATCAAGGGCGTTGGGAAGATCTTTGCTCTGAAAACGGCGGGCCGGGTGGTCCGGCCCGCCATCGAGCGATATGCTACCCTGCAAACAGATCTTCTGGATGGTCGAGCGATCCTTTGTGCTTTTCGACCCAGTCCAGCAGGCTAGCCATTGTAATGTTCTCGCCGCCGAACCCTTCATAGGGTGTGAAGTTATTCCACATATGAAGAACGCTTGTCGGGTCGCGACGCAGCAGATTGATCAGTACACCAGCTACGATCCGGCCACCTACGCCGTCAAGCTGCCCGTGACTCGAGGCATCTGCCTCTTCTAAACAGTAGAACCACAACGGTGTCTTCTCGATCCCATGTTTCGCCAGAGCTTGCGGGGGCGGCAATTGATCTACCCCGAACTTGCGCGCCATCTGTTGGCCGCTTGCTACTGACAGGGCGAAACGATCTCTGAGAATGTTGCGCAACGCGAGGTTGGCACTCGCGGGATGCTTAACAGCCACGCCTGGATGATCTTCGAACTGAATAGGCGCAGTAATGAAAGGCAACTCGAAGAGAGGCGACGCCACCCCGGTGCCAACCGGGCGTGCCCGCTGTGCGTCAGGGCCAAAGAACAGTGACATGGTCTCGATGTTGACGTCTTTACCTTTTGGCCCGAACCCCATGGCAGGGAAGAGATCGATGCATGTCCCATCCGTCTTGATCTGATATTCGGGTTGCACAGTGGCATGGCCGAACCGGAACCCGGCGGCCGAGAACTCGACAGGCATGACCGGGCTACCAAGTGGGACTGCCTTAGCCCAAGCCGCGTCGATGGCTTCTCTTGTCACGAATTGTGGAAGGAAGTCTTTCAATACCAGATACTGATAATGGAGACGAATAAACCGCCGGACTTCCTCGAAACCGGCAAAACGAGGAATCACTACGTCGTTCCAATTTAACTCACCCAGTCCTTGATGGGCGCAACTACGAATATCTGCGGCCATCTCACCACCACGGTGATGTTCCGCCATGAGGATGTTATGTAGTGTGATGAAGGAGCCTTGAAGCTGCGACAGGAATGCATTTTCATCGTTGCGAGGATCACCGATTAACGCAACGCCATGCGTCGTCCGGGCGAGATCATGCGGGTTTTTTGACTGACCAAATGCCAGAAATTCACCGTGCTTTTTTTCACCCACTCGCATCTCTGCATAGAGATGCGGGGAAGCTTCGGGGCCATCGCCATATACACAATCGAGATCTAGGTTAGGGGTGCGGACGTTGCGAATAGCGCGAGGATCAATCCGGGTTCCGATGGCAGAGGTCACATCAAGGGTTACATCATGATCAATGAACTGGCCAAAAAAAGTCATGCCAGCGTCGGCTTTGCCAGTTTGGGTCTCTTTACGCTCCATACCTGCAACAAGATCCATGAAATGCTGGACCAGATCGTTCTTGTCGCCGGTCCATTGTAAATCATTTCCGTCTTTGTGAAACATCCGCCCGAAATGTTGAGAGAAAACCGGGGAAAGATGTTTTTCGGGTTCGCAATGGGATTTATGGAACATGTCCATTCGCGTCATGCCATGGGGAAGCGAAGCCATTCTAATATCTCCTTTAAATAATTTATGCGATAAAATAGTGATGATACCATCCCCAAGCGTGCCGTCATTCGCAAGTCAGGTAATCCTGACTAAGGATGCAGCCCTCAAAGCCAGCGATGGTGTTCCAGGTCTTCACTTGAGGTTGGTGGACGTCTCCCGTCATACCTTTGAGGTGCCCCTAGTTTCCTAGACGCCTGCCTCATTCATTTTCGTCTGTTCTGTTTCATAGTCAATTGGTGACAGCATGCCGTTGTTCGTGTGCTTGCGTGTCGGGTTGTAGAACATCTCGATGTAGTTGAACACGGTCCTGCCTTGCTGCGTTGCGTGTTAGGTGCTAGGATTAATGAGATGACCGCGACCAGCGCGGTCAAAACCAACGATATGAAATGTGTCTTTGCCAATATCGATGCCAACCGACATCAGCTCATCAAAATTGTCCTTCGTCATAGTCGCCAGCTGCTGTTGCAGTCATAGCTTGTGCCTTTCACTGATCAATCAAAGAGGCCATCAGCGCGGCATGCGCGGGTGTTTGCAGGGTTTTAGGCATAAAAGAGGCTTTGTTGCACAAATCCCGTGAAGGATTCAACTGATGAACCCAGCATGATAGCTAGGGTGCATGAGCCGTTGGTCCCCTACAAAATACAAGACGACAAACTGGTCGTCATACAATGACAGTTTGAAGCGCCGTGGCTCACTTTCAATTTGGTTTGATCCTGAGATGATTTGGGTGCCGCCGCCGAGCGGCATAGTCGTGAAATTACCGTTAGTGCGCGGGAGGTCAACATTTGCATTTCCAGTGATTGCTCCAAGAAGTGCAGCCCTGAGCGGCCGTTGACTGGCGTTCGCGATGCCGCTGGGCAGCTTCCTCTAAGCGGACGTTGATCGATGCGGCGACAATTGTGGGGCACGAAAGCCTGCAACGCGGGACTTTTCAGCCGTTCGCTGCAGTTTCGCAGATCGCCGCTTTCAGAGATACCGCCCATCGTTTTACCAAGCGAAAGAGGCCTAGCGGCATTCCGTTCCATGTTGATCCATGACTGCGCACATAGCGCCCAGTATAGGCTGACATCCGCGAGGGCCCACAAACCGGCGATTGAACATAGGCATTGTCGAATTTAACGCCACGCGCGGCCAAGGCGTCGATATGTGGCGTGTGCAGATGCGGGTGTCCGTAGCGACTAAGATAATCGAACCGCAACTGATCGGCCATAATCCAAAGGACATTTGGGCGTTTTGTCATTCTATGTCTTCTTTTTCGACAATCTGGTTCGCGGGGCGGCGCACGAAATGTTCAAGCCGATCCAGATACCCGACGAATTCGTTGATTTCTGTTCGTGTAAAAACACCGTCCAACGCATCGCGGCGTCTGCTCATTATTGGCGCGGCAAGGTCATAGGCAGCGCGGCCTTTGTCTGTCAGTGTAACAATCGTTTGCCGCCCGTCTTGAGCAGCCTGACGCATGTACACCAACCCTTTTTGGCGCATCTGTGGCAATGCGCGACTAAGCTGGGAATGATCGGCGCGTTGGGTTGATGCCAGATCACTGATTGTCATGGGCCCAACTTCGTGCAGGTCCCAAAGGGTCCGCCATTCGACAATCGAAATCCCCCCGCCCAATTGCAACAACCCCTGTGCCTGTTTGCGAGACGCTGCGTATATTGCAGCAAGCCGGGCAAACAAATTGGTGTCTTCTCGGTCGATCCGGGCCTTTATCCGGTCAACATCACGTTCCTGATCATCAACCATGCGCGGCCTCCCCGATTTTCGATAAGACCAGAGAATTTATTACGTGACAAGTCATATAATTTCTGCAAGCCTCACCCCAAGCCTTCGAAAAGTGGGGGCATTTGCCCTTGGAGGAGGGCAGATCATCAGGGAGGATGACATGATCAAATCAATGCTACTGGGCGGGGCAATTGCCCTTGCGCCAGCACTTGCGTCCGCACAAACCACACTGACCTCAGAAACAACTTCGCCGGGTTCTACACCGCACTACATTGATACGACCTTGGCAGCTGTTTTGGAAAGCGCAGGTGTGGCCAAGATGCAAATCACCGAAGGTGCGACGCTGACAAACTCTGTTCAAGCTGTCGCGGAAGGGCAGCTGGATATGGCACCCGCGGCGTTAATCTTACCGTTTCTCTTGTCGCGCGGCATCGGCCCGTACAGCGGCATCGGCCCTGAAAAAGGCGCTGAGCTGGCCAGCAACATCCGTGTCCTCTTTTTTAATGCAGGCGCTGCGCAATTGTTTGGGCATTACAACAGCAACCCCATCGACGACATCCGCGATTTGGCCGGAAAACGCATCTGGAACGGTCCGCCACGCGGGGCTGCACTGACGTCTGGGCGCGCCATGATTCAACTGCTGTCCGGCGAAAAGGACGGCGAAGGCTATGAGGGCGTTCAAAACCCGTGGCCTGACACAGTTTCCGCCATCACAGGCGGCGGTGTGGATGCATGGACAATGCCCGAAGGCTTGCCATCTGGTCGTGAAATCGCGATTGCCGCGGCGGGTGGGATTACGCTCTATGATGTCCCCTCCGACTTGCTTGCCAGCGAATTGGGGCAACAAATCCTCGGCGCGCCGGGCCACGCGCCCTACTCCGTCCCCGTCGACGAATTCCGCGCAGCTTACGCGGGCAATGACATTACAGTTGTCACGGATGACGACACGTTCGACACCTTTGCCTTGGCCTTTGGTCAGATCGTCACGGCAACAATGGAAGAAGAGCTCGCCTATAACATCACCAAGGCCTACCTAGAGGCCGAGGATCGCTTTGTAACCGGATCGCCGCGCGGGCCATACCTTGGCCTAAGCTTTGGTGACATCGATGGGGTCACCCAAGGCGTCTGCGGCTCTGTTCAGGTGAAAATGCACGAAGGGGCGATCCGTGCCTTTGAGGAAGCGGGACACACTATCGCGGACTGCCTGCGCCCGTAACGCAACTTTCCAAGCGAGGCCGGTCCTTTCCAGCCTCGCGTAAGGGGCCTTTTCATGTCAGACAAACTCGTAACCAGAGGCATCGGCCGGACTTGGGCGATTGCCTTGGGTTTTCTTCTTGTCGTGGTTGGCATGCTCAATACGATGCCGGAAATCCCCGGCTTGCAGGATGCAGCCCGGACCCTCACAGGGCAACCTTTCTTACGGGTTTCGGGCTTCCCGCCTGAATTCTTCTACCCACCTATTTTTCTGTTGATGATGCTGATCGTCGCTCTTGATGCCAGCGTGTATCGAGCGTGGAAGGTCAGCCGCCCGCACCTGGCTTGGTTGGGTTTACTGTTGGATGCAGGCCTGATCCTTGCTGCGTTTTTGGCCTCGTTTGGATATTTGGTCGAGGTCGATTCTGTCTGTCTGATTGATCAATTCACCGGCGAACGGGCACGCCTGATTTCAGATGCGGCAGCGCGGTCTGAAGGCGTGATCCCCGGCATATCCTTTGATGCCGAAGTTCCCGCGTGTCAGGGGCGGTTTGGGATTTGGATTATCCCACTGCTGTTCACAATCATCACCCTATTCTTTCTTTATAACGTACGCGTTTGGGGCGTTCCATTGGTCGCCGTCGCCGGCGTTGTGGTGATTTATACGGTCGGTACGGCACTGATCTGGATCTATGACCTAAGCGACAACAGCTTTTTGCTGACCAAGCTGGGGGCGGATGGCGGCGATATACAAGCAACGGCGATCCAAAAAGCCACGAATGTGTTCATCACGCCAGATGGGTTCATGGGGCGGTTTATGGATATCGTCGTTAACCAAGTCTTCCCCTACGTGGTTTTAGGGGCGCTGTTCGGCACCTCGGCCGGTGGCACGTCGCTGATCAAACTCGCCGTGCGCCTGACCCGCAACTTGCGCGGTGGGCCAGCTCATGCTGCAATTGTGTCCTCTGCTATGTTCGGCACAATCACTGGCGGGCCAGTCACCAATGTTCTTTCAACAGGACGCCTGACGATCCCGATGATGAAGCGCAACGGGTTCTCCCCTCAATTTGCAGGCGGGGTTGAGGCCGCCGCCTCCTCTGGCGGGCAGATCATGCCACCCGTTATGGGGGTCGCAGCGTTCGTTCTGGTCGCGTTGACAGCCGTGCCCTACACCAAGGTCATCACGGCGGCGTTCTTGCCGGCAATGTTCTTTTTCTTCTCGATTTTCCTCGCGGTGATGTTCCAAGCGCGGCGCGAAAAGGTCGAAGCCATGCGCGAAATTCCAGACGATCTGGTGATGTTTCGTCAAGACTGGTTGAACCTTATCATCATCATCGTGCCGATCATGACGATCCTGTTCTTGCTGTTAGGAAACAAGGACGCTGTAAGTGCAGGCTGGCTGTCGAACATCTTGCCCGACTTTGTGACGCGAACCATCGTCAATTCGACGGGCGATGCAACATCTGCGGGATGGTGGGCCGTCGTCGTCTTATTGCCACTTCTGTTCTTGGATCCCGAAACACGGGCGAAACCGTCTAAAATTATCGTCTCGCTGGCGGACGGTGGCATCTTGATCTCGCGGTTATTCCTGCTTTTGTTTGCAGTCTCGATCATCTCGGCGTTTCTGAATGAAAGCGGCCTGACCGGGGAATTGACGCGCGCTGTAACCTCATGGTTGGAAACCGCAAACGTGTTGCGGATCTTGGGCTTTGAAATCCCGATTGTCGGCGGAGTCTATCTGATGCTGGCACTGACGTGCGCGATGTTCTGCGCTATTTTGCTTGGAATGGGGATGCCGACTGTCCCTGCTTATGTGAATGTCGCGTTGCTGTTAGGGCCTCTTTTGGCAAGCCTTGGAGTCAGCTTCTTTACCGCTCATATGTTTGTCTTTTACTTCGCCGTCGCGTCGGCGATTACGCCACCTGTGGCCATCGCAGCCTTTGCCGCCGCCTCGGTCACGAAGACCGAACCGATGCGGACGGCCTTTGCCGCCGTGCGCGTTGGGATTGTGATGTTCACGATCCCATTTGTTTTCGCATGGTACCCAGAACTGTTGCTCATCGAAGAGGCCGTTACGATCACCGATGCCGCCGGCCGCAGCACGCTGATCGAAGGATACAGCGGCACGGTGGATTGGCTCGCCTTGACCTTATTAGGGCTACGCCTGATCTTCGCGCTCTACCTGATGGCCTCAGCGCTCGCCAAATTCGACCATGGCCCGCTGCAGCGATGGGAGGTCGCCCTCAGACTGCTCGCAGCGGTTCTATTGTTGTGGAAAACTGCAATGTTTATGTGGGTCGGTTTAGGATTGGCCGTCATTTTGTTGGTGCGACATCACCTTTCAGCAGGTCGCGCCGAAACCAAGGCAAACGCATAGTTCCCACCATCACGAACTCTTTAAAAGAGGATGTTTGTGGCAAGGCAGACAATGGTGAATTGGGCTCGTTTGTATGTACCGGCTGCTGTTCGCAAATGATTTTCTGGCATGTTCGCGGGAGTCGCTCATTTGTATACGGCCTGTTTATCGACACGCGGGTCGTGGCCCTCCCTCTCGGGACATTGCTTTGCAATGCCCTGCCGGGCTAGTGGTTGGGGTTACGCACGCGCCGTGATCTCATTAGAGGACAGGTCGATTATGACCTTAAGGGCCGTCAGACTCTGAGGGCGTAATATTTCCGTTCCATGCTTTGCTATCTATCGCGAACTCCTTTGGATTGCTGCGGGTCTATCAGACGCCTATAGCAACCTCGTCTCGTGGTGCGTCAAACGCCGTTTTACGTCTCAAGATGCTCCATGCCATGCGTGCCAACTTGTTGGCCAGTGCGACAGCAACCTTGTTTCGATGCATGCGTTCGGATGCACGTATCAGCCACTCGCCAAAGCTGAAGTCGGGCCACCGATGTGGTCGCATCATAATGACTTTGGCCGCTTGGACGAACAGCATCCGTAGATATCGGTTGCCTCGTTTTGAGATACGACCCAAGATCGTTCGCCCTCCAGTGCTGTACTGTCGGGGCACCAACCCGACCCAAGCTGCAAAGGCCCGCCCACGATCAAAGGCCTCGCCTTCACCAACCGCTGCTACCATTGCCGTGGAAATCATCGGGCCAATCCCAGGGATCGTCATGACATTGACGCAGTTCTCCTCGGTTCGACTAATCTCTTCGATCTCCTTTGACACCTTGTCGATCCGATCATCCATCCACATCCAGTCGCCGTAAAGACCAATCAAGATGCGCCGCATCCGAGGTGATATCTCGTCTTTGCGCTCCTCCAGGATCGTCTCAAAGGAATTCTTCAAAGCGCGCAGGCCTTTGCGGACCGTAATTCCTTGTTCGATCAGAAAGGCGCGGATCTGATTAATGGTTGCCGTCCGACGCGACACCAAACGTGACCGCACACGATGTAATGCTTGTAAGTCGAGCTGGTCCTGCGTCTTCTCTGAAACGGCCTTCAAGTTTGGCCGCAGCGCGGCTTCGGCAATTGCCTCCGCATCATTGTAGTCATTCTTTTGACCCTTGTTGAAAGGCTTAACGTAAATCGCAGGGATGATCCGAGGCTCAAACCCCAGCTTGCGCAACGTCCGACTAACGAAATGGGCACTCAAGCACGCCTCCATTCCGACTATGCATCGGGGCAACTTCTCAAAAGTCGCAATCAACGCAAGACGCTTTATCTGCTAGCGCAGGACGCGTTGACCGTTGTGATCAAAACCAACGAGGTGAAACGCATCTTTGCCAATACCGACACCAATCGACATGAGCTCGTCAAATTCAGTCTTCGCCATGCTACTTCTCCTATATGCAGGTAAAACTAGGCTCAGCCTAACCTGCTGGGTGAAGCAGCCGGTACATCCCATTACTGGACATTGACCGAGTGTCACGCCGCCGCGATGCAGCTTCCCCGAAGAAGGCATTTACAGATGGTTGCGGATGCTTTTCCTCGCCCATGACAAAAACCAACAAACGGCGCACCTGCATGCCTGCGGTGATGCAAACGGCGCGTTTCTATTGTCTTTCCTATTTGCCATAGGATGGCTTTGTCACGGCTGAAATAGACGTCGGCTGGTGTAACATTGCCGAGGCTCTTGAAATATTAATGTAAGATGAACCGTTGTCGCTGTGATGACGTGGCTTTTAGACGAAATTAACCCGATCATAGGCCCACGCTTACAACGACATGTCCAATATATCAGTTATATTCTCCGATCGCATGATGGTGCCGAGCAACATTCGTTTTCACAATTGCCGTATCCAAGGCTGGTGGTGCGGTGATGTGGACCTGTCGCGCTTTTGTGCCGCTCCAAGTGCTCGTTTAAGCCACCTTACGCTCGAATGCGACGGGGCTTTTCCAACCCAGTGCTGAGTGGCGGCGACGCGGGTTGTAGAAGCCATTGATGTATTCGAAGATGGCCAT
>JBDVKF010000057.1:0-11415 GCA_039960995.1 Paracoccaceae bacterium
CAGGATCAAACCAAATTGACAGTGAGCCACGGCGCTTCAAACAGTCATTGTATGACGACCAGTTTGTCGTCTTGTATTTTGTAGGGGACCAACTGCTCATGCACCCCAGCTATCATGCTGGATTCATCAGGTGAATCCTTAACGGGATTTGTGTAACAAAGCCATTTGAATGGCAAAACGCTGGCTTTATTTGCCGCTGTTGAAGACGGGTCACCGCGCAAGGACTATTCTAAATTTGAACGCAACTACAACGATCTGATCGGTGGATTTGAAGGCGCAATTATTCAAGCCAAAGCGCGGGATATTCCGGCGTTGGGTCAACGTTTGGCACGGTCTGCACGGTTTCAGAAAATGTGTAAATCAGAGGATGCGACTGTCTGTTTAGATAGTACACCAACTGATCTTACGGCTGTGACCGACGGTTTAAGGGTCATGCGAAACACGCATAAAGACAGCGGTTTGGACGACGGTTTGGTCGAATTATTCAAGGCCGATTATGAACTGTCCATTAATGCGGTTCTGACAATTGAGTCAGCATTGGAAAGGTAATTTGATATGAAAGTTCATGACATTGTCACGCAAATTATTGCGGCTTTAAAAGGCGAATTGCATGACGGATTTGGCACGGTCAAGATGTTTGCCGAAGAACAATCCGAACGCCTTGCGCGGTTTGCTTTGGTCATCGCCGAAGAACGCGCATTTGGCTCGCTCAAGACAAACAACACGATGTTCAAACGCTTTACCAGCCGTCTCGAAGAGCAGACCGAAGCCTTTGCCCGGCATCTGGTCATGTTAAGCGTGCTGACCTTGGAAAAAGCATGGAATGCAATTGTTGGCGTTGTTTGGGGCGCGATCAATTCGATTCTTGCCAATACCGGCCTTCCGATTGAAATACCGGACGTTCCAAGCGTTTGACAAACCAAGTCGGCGGCGTCTCTATCAATGCAAAGGTGCACGATTCAACCTGAGTCGTGCACCCAACAGCATCAGAGGTGTCAAATGCTTGAAAAACGCCAGTTTTACATAAATGGATCTTGGGTGGATCCGATTGCTGGAACCGATCATCATGTGGTCGACCCATCACTGGAAGAACCCTGCGCCACGATTTCACTGGGCGGTCAAGCTGATGCAGAAGCTGCCGTTGCAGCCGCCAAGGCCGCTTTTCCGGACTGGATGAGCACACCAATCGAAGAGCGCATCGGTTATGTCGAAAAGCTGATCAGCCTTTACAGCGAAAAGGGCGAAGAGCTTGCCCAAGCTATGAGCGCCGAAATGGGCGCGCCCATCGATATGGCCCGTGCGCAGCAAGTCGGTGCAGGGACATGGCACCTCAAGAATTTTGTACGAGCGGCTCGCAACTTTGAATTCAATCGCCCCCTTGGCGATCATGCACCCGGTGATCGCATCATTTATGAACCGGTTGGTGTGTGCGCCTTGATCACGCCGTGGAACTGGCCAATGAACCAGGTCACGTTGAAAGTCGGCGCTGCAGCCGTTGCTGGGTGTACGATGGTGTTGAAACCATCAGAAGAAAGCCCGTTGAACGCGATGGTTTTTGCCGAATTGATGGATCAGGCTGGTTTCCCCAAAGGCGTCTTTAACCTTGTGAACGGCGATGGCGTTGGGGTTGGTACAACGCTGTCGGGCCACAAAGACGTGGATATGGTCAGCTTTACGGGATCAACCCGCGCAGGCACTCTGATTTCGAAAAACGCGGCGGATACGTTGAAACGTGTGCATCTCGAACTGGGCGGCAAAGGCGCGAACCTTGTGTTTGACGATGCCGATGAAAAGGCCATCAAGCGCGGTGTGCTGCACATGATGAACAACACCGGCCAAAGCTGTAACGCGCCGTCACGTATGCTGGTGCAGCGCGGCGTCTATGACCAAGCCGTCGAAGAAGCTGCCGCCGTTGCGCAAAAGGTGACTGTTGGACCCGCCAGCAATGAAGGGCGTCACATTGGCCCCGTCGTCAACGCCACCCAATGGGGCAAGATCCAAGACCTGATCCAAAAGGGCATCGACGAAGGTGCGCGACTGGTTGCGGGGGGTGTTGGCCGTCCTGAGGGTTTGAACAAAGGCTATTACGTGCGGCCGACCGTGTTTGCCGATGTGAACAACGATATGGCGATTGCGCGCGAAGAAATCTTTGGCCCCGTCTTGTCGATCATTCCCTTTGACACCGAAGAAGAAGCCGTCGAAATCGCGAATGACACGCCCTATGGCTTGACGAATTACGTGCAGACGCAAGACAGCCAACGCGCCAATCGTCTGGCCACTCAATTGCGATCTGGCATGGTCGAAATGAACGGGACATCCCGCGCCGCCGGGTCTCCGTTTGGTGGGATGAAGCAATCCGGGAACGGACGCGAAGGTGGCATCTGGGGGATCGAAGATTTCCTCGAAGTCAAAGCGGTGTCCGGCTGGGCTGCCGAATAGTCAGCCGACCAATCAAAAGGGCGTTTTCGTCCGAACACGAACACCTCGCCCGTCCGCGGGCGAGCGCAGGCGCAATTCTTCTGCATGCAGCATCAAACGTGGGAAATCGCCAGCCGGTCCGTCTGCGTAAAACGGATCGCCAAGGATCGGGTGCCCAATTTCCAGCATATGAACCCGCAGTTGATGGCTGCGCCCAGTCTGCGGCATCAAACGCATGCGTGTCGTGCCATCTGCCTCGCGCCGCAGAACCTTCCAGTCCGTAACTGAGGCTTTGCCCTTTTCATAATTCACATGCTGCTTTGGACGGTTTGGCCAATCGACACATAACGGTAAATCAACGGTTCCTGTATCTTCGCCAACCCTGCCCCACACCCGCGCAACATAGGTTTTCTTCATCTGGCGTTTTTCAAACTGCAAACCCAAATGCCGTTGCGCATGCGGGCTAAGCCCGAAGATCATCACACCGGACGTATCCCGATCAAGACGATGCACCAGCAACGCATGGGGAAACACTGTTTGAACGCGACTGATCAGACAATCCGCCAGCTCTGGTCCTTTGCCCGGAACGCTTAACAAACCCGACGGTTTATCCAACGCCAGAACTTCGGAATCTTCATAGACGATGTTCAGCGGGTCATCGGGTGGATTATAGGTGTTATCTTGCATGGGACTGCCCTCACAAATCGCGCGCGTCTTTGCAAGTCATCTGATCACGTTTCAGCGAAATCACCGCTTCGCCTCTTCCATTCCACCCCGGTCCCATGTTGCCTGCACGGAACAAATAATCGGAGCAATCATGCGCTTTCTTATCGCCTTGTTGATGATCCTTACCTTTCCTGTGCATGCGCAAACCCCGTGTGGGAAAGACGCCGCCTGCGAAGTGGATGAAGGGGACTACCATCTGGTCTTTCCACCCGACTGGGATGGCGAAACACCGTTACCAGCACTGGTATTTTATCATGGGCATAACTCATCCGCAGCTTCGATCTTTCGATCAAGCGGTTTGCGCAATTCCTTTGTGAATAACGGGTATTTGTTGATCGCACCCAACGGCGCGTTTATTCCGGGCCGCAAGGTGCGCGCGTGGCCAGCCCGCGACTTACCACCAAGCCAGCGCGACGACGTCGCCTTCACCCTTCGTGTGATGGATGATGTGGAAAAGCGCATTCCTTTGGACACAGACCGCATTTATGCAGGCGGGTTTTCAGCAGGTGGGTCAATGGTTTGGCGCATGGCGTGCCTTGCCGGGGATCGCTTCAATGCATTCGTGTCCGTGTCCGGCGCACTGCGGCGCCCCAATCCAACAGACTGCGACACCGGTCCAATCCGGTTTTTGCAGGTGCATGGATTTGCCGATGCCCAAGTCCCCTTTGAAGGACGCGGCATCCGGGATTGGCATCAGGGCGATTTGTTCGATAGCTTTGCTCGTGCTCGAGCTCTCAACAGCTGTAGAACCAACCCAGATAAGATCGAAATCGGCGAAACCTTCCGTTGCCGGGATTGGAACGAAAGCTGTGATGCTGGGGCGTTGAAAATGTGTATCCATGACGGCGGACACGGTCTGCCCCGCGGATGGACAGATTTGGCCAAAGACTTTTTCGAAGCGGGTTAAACCTTCACCCGCTCCGATTTTGGATCATACATCGGCTTTAACGACACGTCGGCTTTGACGCGTGTGCCGCACACGTCAATCTCGTAACTTGACGCCAATACGTCTGAGGCGGATTCGCCTTGGCAAGGCACATAGCCAAGGCCAATCGCTGCGCCCAAATGGTGTCCGTATGCGCCGGATGACAGGTATCCCACGATCTCGCCGTTCCGCAGGATGGGTTCGTTGTGGTACAAAAGCGGCTCAGGATCGTTCAGTTTGAATTGCACCAATCGTTTGGATAATCCGGTTTCTTTCTTTTTCAAAACCGCATCGCGCCCGATGAATTCGGGTTTGTCTGTTTTGACTGCAAATCCAAGGCCCGCTTCCAACACATGATCTTCGCAGGTGATATCATGCCCAAAATGGCGAAAGCCTTTTTCGATACGGCATGTGTCCATCATATGCATGCCACACAGTTTCAAACCAAACTCTTGGCCAGCCTCGTGCAAAGTTTCAAAGACATGCCCGGCCATGTCGGATGACACGTAAATCTCCCAACCCAGTTCGCCGACATAGGTCACCCGGTGCACCCGCGCCAAACCCAAACCAATTTCGATGTCTTGCGCCGTGCCAAACGGGTTCACATCGTTCGAAAAATCATTGGGTGAAACCGCCTGTAACAAAGCACGCGCTTGTGGCCCCATTACCGCCAACACGCCTTCGCCTGCCGTGACGTCCATAATCACGACGCGAAATGCGCCCTTATGGCGTTCCAGCCAGGTCTGATCTGCAAGACGGGTCGCTGCTGGGGTTACAACAAGATAAGCCGTTTGCGCGATCCGCGTGATCGTGACATCGGCTTCGATCCCGCCGGTCACGTTCAGGAATTGCGAATAGACGATCTTGCCAATGGGCACGTCATATTGACCACCCGCCACATAATTCAGGAACGCCGTTGCATCCGGCCCTTCGACGCGGATTTTGCCAAAGGACGACATGTCATACATGCCGACATTTGTGCGCACTGCGTTATGTTCGGCAGCGACGTTTTCAAAGAAATTCTGGCGTTTCCAGCTGTATTCGTACGCGGGCGATTGACCATCCCGCGCAAACCAGTTGGCGCGTTCCCACCCGGACAATTCGCCCATGACCGCCCCATGTTGCAGCATATGGTGGTGGAACGGTGTGCGCCGAACACCACGCGCCGTCGCCAATTGGCGAAACGGAAAATGGTCCGCATACAATAGACCCAAAGTTTCGGATGCTCGGGCCATGAGGTAACGTTTGTTGCCTTGAAAGGCGTTCATCCGGGAAATGTCGACATCCCCTAAATCAAACGGTTTGTCCCCGTCTTCCATCCATTGTGCCAGCGCCATACCGGCGCCTCCAGCGGATTGGATACCGATAGAATTGAAACCGGCAGCCACCCAGACATTGTCCATCTCAAGCGCCAGTCCAAGATGGTATGCGTCATCAGGCGTGAAACTTTCCGGACCATTGAAAAATGTGTGAATACCCGCCTCGGCCAGCATCGGCATCCGGTTGACCGCAGCTTCGAGTATCGGTTCAAAATGGTCAAAGTCTTCGGGCAATTGATCAAATTCGAAATCCTTGGGGATTGGTCCCCATGGCTTTGAAACCGGTTCAAAAGCACCCAAAAGGATTTTCCCAGCATCTTCTTTGAAATACGCACATTCATCCGGCACGCGCAGCACTGGCATTTGCGTCAGCCCGGCGATGTTTTCGGTCACAATGTAAAAATGTTCACATGCCTGAAGCGGAATATTCGTGCCCAGCATCTTGCCCACGTCGTGGGACCACATTCCGGCGCAGTTCACGACCGCGTCGCAGGTCATGTGACCTTGACTGCCGTCATCCCCGACCCAGTCAACGCCAGTGACACGCTTCCCGTCGCGCGTAACGCCAGCGACGGCCACGCGTTCTTGAACCTTCGCGCCCCGCTGGCGCGCGCCTTTGGCCAATGCCAGCGCGATATTACTGGGGTCACCTTGACCATCTAGCGGTAGATACACCCCACCAACGACGCCATCGATATTCAGATGCTCATAGCGGGCTTTGACTTCGCTGGGTGAAATTTCATCCACTTCAACCCCAAACGCACGGGCCATCGCCGCCTGACGTTGTAGTTCCTCCATGCGTTCACTGGTCAAGGCCGCCGTGATTGAGCCGCATCGTTTGAACCCGGTTGCCACGCCCGTTTCGCCCTCAAGCGCGCCATAAAGTTCCTGCGAATACCGCGCCAATTTGGTCATGTTCGCGGAAGCTCGCAATTGCGCAATAAGACCTGCGGCGTGCCACGTTGTACCACTGGTCAGTTGCTTGCGTTCCAACAGAACCACATCCGTCCATCCCAGTTTTGTCAGGTGATAGGCAACAGAACAGCCCATAACACCGCCACCAATGATGACAACGCGGGCGTGGCTGGGAAGATCCGGCATAATGCTCTCCGTTCAGACGATCGTATGCCCTGCGGCGCGCAGGCGTTCGGACATTTCCGCGATATGCGCAGGCGAGATTTCGCAACAGCCACCGACAAGCGTCGCGCCCTGTTCAACCCAATTCATGACGTGATCGGCATAGATGGCAGGCCCCATGTCACGGCGCGCACTTAAGGCATCCACGGTAGGGCTGTTCTTCAGGAAATCCTTGGTGATCTGCGTAAACCCATTGGCATAGGCGCCAAACGGCAAACCCGTTTGCGCAAGAACATCCAATGCAGCGGGCATCGCTTCGGGGGCGGAACAATTGGCCAGCACAGCATCCGCGTCTTTGGCGATGGATAAAACATCGCTCAAGGGCTCACTCGAACGCAAATACGCGCCGTCCTCATCATCCACAGTAAAGGCCAGCCACACCGGTTTTCCAGAACGTTTGGCAGCGTCCAGCACGGATTTCGCATGCAGCACGGACACGACCGTTTCGCATAAAATCACATCGCAATCGGGTCCAATCAGTTCAGCAATTTCGCCATAAAGGCCGACCGCTTCTTCATAGGCTGGATGGATATCCGCGCGATAAGACGCCCCAAGCGGTCCAATTGACCCGGCGATCCGGCCAGCCCCATGCGCCGCTTGCGCGGTCTTTGCCTCGGTAAGCGCGGCTTTGTGCAGATCTTCGAACTTATCTTCCTGACCCGTGGGCGAGAGCCGGTCACGCAGAACCGCATAAGTATTTGTGGTAGCGACTGTCGCCCCAGCCGCAAAGAAATCCGCATGAATGCCCTGTACCATGCCGGGGTGATCAATCATCACCTGAGTGGCCCATAAAGGCGACGGCGTATCACCGGATCGTTTGACCAGTTCTTGGCCCATACCACCATCAAGAAGCGTAATTTGCGTCATGCGCGTATCCTCGCGTTTTTTGCATCCCACATGGGTTGGTCCGCCTGCACTATTGCCTTGCAACGCACACCAAAAATTTCGACCTCTAGCTGGCTGCCCTCTGTCGCCAGATCGGCCCGAACGACCCCCAAACCAATACATTTGTTAACCCGGTATCCCCAACCGCTGGACGTGATTTCGCCCACGACTTCATCGCCATGCCACACCGTCGACATGTAAGGCGGGTCTTGGTCCCCGGCATCGATAACCATGGTTGCAAATCGTTTTTTGACACCTTGCTGTTGCTCGACCAACAACGCTGCTTTGCCGGGAAAGTCATGCGGCTTGTCCAATTTGACGAACCGGTCCAAACCACCTTCAAGCAGCGAATAATCCGTCGACAAATCGCCCTTCCACGCGCAATAACCCTTTTCCAGACGCAAACGGTCCAAGGCCCACATCCCAAAGGGCGTCACGCCCTTGTCTTTCAATGCATCCCACACCGCAGGGGCCGCATCAAAGTAGCAATGGACTTCCCATCCAAGCTCTCCGGCGAACGACACGCGCAACAAAACGCAATCCTGCCCTGCGACCTTGGCGTTTTGGAAGCTAAGCCAGCTTTTGTCCAAATCGGCCTCGGCCACTTGTGCCAAAACCTCGCGTGATTTGGGACCCGTGACCAACACACATTCATAGTTTTTGGTGCGGTCATGCAATTCGATGCCATCGGGCGCTTGTCGCCATAGGAATTCGAAATCATGCCACTGCGCGGTCGCCGCTGTTATCAACCAGATCACATCATCCGATTGCGGGATAACTGACATTTCGGTCACGATCCGCCCACGGCTGTCCGCGAAATAGGCCAGCCCCACGCGGCCCACGCTTGGCATACGTGATGCGGTCAGGCTGTCTATCCATTTGCGCGCGCCCGGTCCTTCGACGGAAATGCGTGAAAATCCGGTGATCGGTAGCATGCCACATCCGTCGCGCACGGCTTCGCATTCCTCTTTGATGCGCACTTCCCAAGGGCCGTTGCGATCCCAGGTTTGTGTCGCAGCTTCGGACGTATCGTCGCCCGGTTTGGCATAATAATTGGCGCGCTCCCATCCATTATACGTGCCAAAAACCGCACCAGCATCTTGCAGTCGCGCATGCAACGCACTGTGTTTTTTATCCCGTCCGGCAGGCCAAACGTGGTGCGGGAAATGCATCGCGTATTCGTGGCCGTATGTCTCTAGCGCCTTGGATAGGCAATAATCGTGATCGGCATAATCCGTGTATCGACGCGGATCGACGGCCCACATATCCAGTTCTGTTTCACCGTGCATGATCCATTCAGACAGCACCTTGCCTGCACCACCGCCCTGCGCGATCCCGAAGGTAAAGGAATGCCCTTCAAACGCATTTTTTACACCCGGCATCGGGCCAATCATCGGCAACCCATCTGGTGCGTATGGAATCGGCCCGTTGATGTTGCGCCCCACACCCGACGTGCCCAACAGCGGCATCCGGGCCATCGCGTCTTCGATGTAATATTCCAGCCGCTCCAAATCGTCCGGGTACAGCTGAAAGCTGAAATCCTCGGGCATCGGATCATCCGGAGTAACCCAATGCGCCTTACAATTGCGTTCATAAGGGCCAAGGTTCAGACCCGTCTTTTCCTGACGCAGGTAATACGATGTATCGACGTCTCGGATCATGGCGACTTTCTTTCCGTTTTCTTTGGTCCACGCTTCCAGTTCTGGGATCGGTTCCGTCAGGAAATATTGGTGTGACATGACCACCATCGGCACTGTCCGCCCACCAAAGGGCTTGAACATCTCGCCCACGCGCTGCGCGTAATATCCCGCACAGTTCACCACGTATTCGCATCGTATTTCGCCTTTGCCCGTCTTGACGATCCATTCGTCACCATCGCGGTCGATGCCTGCAACCGGACAAAAGCGTTCGATATGTCCGCCCGCGTCTCGCGCACCTTTGGCCAAGGCTTGCGTCAACTGCGCCGGGTCAATATCGCCATCCAACGGATCCCACATTCCCCCCTCAAGGTCGTGGGTTTCCATGAACGGGTTATAGTGCTGCAGCTCTTGCGGCGTGCAGATATCCATCTGCAAACCCTGATATCGGCCCATCCCCGCAACCTTTTCGAACTCTTGCATCCGCTCTTTTGAATGCGCCAGTCGGATTGAGCCGGTCACGTGATAATTCATCGGGTAATCAACGTCTTCGCCCAATGTGCGATACATATCCGCAGAATAACGCTGCATGTTCAGAACGGCCCATGATCCGGCAAAGTTGGGAACATTGCCTGCCGCATGCCATGTCGACCCTGCCGTCAATTCGTTCTTTTCCAGCAAGACACAGTCTTTCCATCCCGCCTTGGCCAGATGGTACAAAGTCGATGTGCCAACGACACCACCACCGATGATGACGACGCGCGCAGTTGTTGGTAGCGCCATGTGTTACTCCCTTTTTCGCGAGGGGCTCCCCGCACCCGGATCAAAGCCGAAGCGTCTCGTTTTCGTGTCCTTAGGCTGTTCGCGTGGGGGCACTGCTTGCCCCCAGTAACAGACCGTAGATGATAAAGCAGATCGACATCACGCGCCGAAACCAAACATTCGCAACCGCACCCAACGCCATACGTCCCAGCATGACACCCATGATTGTGAAACCAGTGTAGCTTAACGCTGTGATCGTCAAAGCCGTTGGCATGATCAGCCACATCTGGTCCCAAATCGGTTGATCCGGCTGCACGAATTGCGAAAACGCCGCCAGATACCCTGCAATAGATTTCGGATTGATCGTGGCGATGGCCAGTGCGCGGAAATAAATCGACTGGTCGCTTAACCCGTCAATGCGCAATGGCTTATGCGCATTCATCCAGCCACGAATGCCCAGATAGATCAGGAATGCAGCCCCGATGTATTTGGCGATGATGAACGCCTGTGGCGACGCGGCGATCAGGCCAGTGACGCCAAAGGCGCTGAGGATCAGAAATCCCGTCGCCTGTGTCAGGATCGCAAGCACGCCAATCATCGCGCGACGAAACCCAATCGTCATCCCGTTTTGAATGCAATTGACCGCATTGGGGCCCGGCGTGGTCACAAAGACGACCCAGAACAGCGCGAATATGATCCACCCCTCAAACGTCATCAATACACCGGAGGCGCGATAACCCAGATCGCAACAGCAGAGGTGTCATAAGGGTTCGACCACAAGAATGGTTCGCCGCGTATGCGGAAACTGTCGCCCGGATGGATTGTGAAACAGCGGGTGCCGATGGTCAGATCCAACATGCCTGACACAAGATACCCCACTTCTTGGGTGGGCCGCATCACTGGCTCGACGATCCCAGACCCCGGTTCAAATGTCGAATGCACCATTTCAAAGTCGTCCGTCAAATCCGGTGACAGCAACTCTTCGACCAAACCGGGAGCGCGCGAACCAAAGCCACGACGCGCTGTCTTGCGGACAATGAATCCTTCTTCCTCGGCAACATCCACCGCGTTTTGCGACAACGTCGTCACCGAAACATCCAGCGCATCCGCCAGTTCTTCCAGATCACTCAAAGTCGGCTCAGACAGGTCTCTTTCAATCTGGCTCATCCAGCCCACAGACCGATCCATCGCCGCCGCCATATCCGTCAACGTCAGCCCACGCGACTTACGCAATGCCCTGAGATCGGCGCCCAATGTCTGCGGATTTGAGTTCAAAATGCCCTCGGATCGCGTGAAATTTTACTGTCAATTTTCACCATTTACCGGTTCTGATGAAATTTCTAGTGTTTTTTTCACTGGATGCAAAGCAAATTTTCACCAAAAGGCGACTGTCACGCAGGTTTGCAACATCTGATCACTTTGACCTGCACGACGTTAATTGATCTAGGTTAGGGCTGAGAAACCGACTGAACCACGCCGGGTTTGCCAGAGGCTAATTTGTCTTAGTTACGCGGCCATATCTGATCTTTCCATAGCGGCATAGAAGTGTGCCTCTGCTTCGGCTGGTGGGATGTTCCCGATTGGCTCCAGCAGACGGCGATTGTTG
>JBDVKF010000058.1:0-9196 GCA_039960995.1 Paracoccaceae bacterium
ATCACAACCCACTCCTTCACTGACATGCCCCCGGCCATCGATAAAAGCGGGGGACAGTAGCTGGTTCTGTGGCCTGACGGCCACTCGGAGGTGGGTCAAAATTAATGGCCAGTAGTGGGTCACTTTAATTGGCCACTAACACCAGATCACGCCATTGAGAACAGCAGTTATAGGCTAGTGCTGCGCAATCCATCCGACGATCGGAGCGAGAGCATTTACGTTATGGATCGCGGCGGCAGCCAGCTTGCCCTGTTGATGTGCTCTGGCTAGGCTCTGGCTCCCCATCAACAGCTAGTTCCTTAGATTCTAGGCAAGAGAGACACCTCACCCTGAGCCCTATTCTCGAATTTCTTTGGAGGGTTCAGAACCCTACGTCAACCGGGGCTCCTGCCGCCGGATGATTATTGGTGTTGATCGACGTGAATAAGGGCCAGGACTTAGCCATCCTTCTTGTTCACGATCAGATCTGCCTCCTCCGGCAGATCCTCGATCACATTCACCGCATCAGTGCGAATTCTCGAATGTCGCTTGAAGGCCTCGGCGGCGGCAGCCTCCGCAGTGGCCGCATCGGCGCCATTCTCCAGCACGAGAAAAAGGCGGATAATGTCGCGATCATTTTCACGCGTCACTACGGCCTGCGCGGTCTTGACACCCGGCGTGGCAATGACGACTTCCTCAATGACGCGGGGATAGATGAATATCTCGCGCACCTTCACCGCCGCGCCAACCCGGCCTTGCAGCGTCGAGAGTCGTCGAACGCTTCCATCCGCGTTGTTTTCCAGTGCGAATGCGCTGTCGCCTGTGCCGAACCTGATCATGGACCAAGTCGCATCGCGCGCGGTCACGACAACCTCGCCCGGCTCTTGATGCGCCACCTGCTCACCGCTGACCGGGTCGCAGATCTGCACCACCCTGTCGGGATGAACCACATAGCCTTCGCCGCCATCCTCATAGGCCACCATGCCCAGATCGGCCGTGGCATAGGCGGCCCAGGTCGATACGCCGTAATCGGCTTCGATTCGGCGACGCTTGGCCATCCAGTCGCCCATCTCGCCACCTAGAAATGCCGTCTTCACCTTCCACGCTTCACGGCCATAGTTTTCGATCACCTTCTCCGCCAGCGTCAGGAAGAACGCGGTTGACGCACAGATCGCAGTCACGCCGGTTTCAACGATGACCTGCGCCTGAAGCTCAGTATTTCCGACGCCTCCGGGAATCACTGTCGCTCCGGCTGCCTGGGCCGCTTCGTCAAAAAGGAGACCGGCCGGTACTAGGTGATACATCCAAGTGTTCAGAATGATATCCCCAGCCCCGACACCCGCCGACTTGAACAACATATCCAGACCATGCCCCCCCGCACCAGGCAGAGCGGGTTCGAAAATCGGTCCGGGGGAGACGTAGATGCGCCCGACATCCTTCAGATCGGCGGCGAGAAACCCGCCAAATGGCGGATCATCGCGCTGAATCCTCAAAAGCTCTTCCTTTTTCATCACCGGCAGGCGCGACAGATCCGCCAGTGATGCCACGGCTGCCGGATCAAATCCGGCAGCCGCAAATCGCGACTTCAGTCCTGGAGCTTTCTCGGCCGCCGTAGAATAGGCTTTCGCTATATCCAGGTAGATGTTTTCAGCCATGACCATGCCTCCTTGACCATTCTTTTATTAAAGCGGGCAGTCCTTACGGAAGTTCGGCGCACGCTTTTCGCGGTGCGACAACACCCCTTCCTTAACGTCTTCGCTCATGAAGCCGAGCATTTCAAGTGCAGTCGAGGCATCGAAAATCGGTCCGGCCTGACGCAACCAGTTATTTAGAGAATATTTGGTCCAGCGGATAGCGCTCTGCGAACCGTTAGCTAGCTCAACCGCAGTGTCCAGCGCGATTTTCTGCAATTCGTCATCCTCGACGCACATCGACACCAGACCGATACGCTCGGCCTCTTCACCAGAAACCGGCTTGCAGGTCATCAGGTAATACTTCGCCTTGGCCATCGAGATTAGCAGCGGCCAGATGATTGCCGCTACGTCACCGGCCGCAACGCCCAGGCGCGGGTGGCCATCGACGATCTTTGCCTTTTTACCGGCGATGGAGATGTCCGCCAGGATGCCAACGACGAGACCCGCACCCGCGGCCGGGCCGTTGATGGCGGAAATAATGGGCTTATTGCAGTTGATAATATTGTAGACAAGACCCCTAGCCTCTTTCCACGTCTTCATGATCTCATGGGAATTCCCGATCATGTTTTCGATCAGGCTGAAGTCGCCGCCCGCTGAAAACGCTTTGCCCGCGCCGGTCACGATCACCGCATTAATGTCGGGGTCGCGGTCGATATCGATCCACATATCCGTCATCTGGGTGTGGGTTTCCGCATCGACGGAATTAAAAGACTCGGGCCGGTCAAAGGTGATGCGCAGGACGCGATCCGCCGGATAATCAAATGTGAGCTTGTTGTATTTTGCATAACGGTCCGACATAGTTCTGCTCCTTCGTTGGATGTTAGTTTGGGTTCAACCTGGCAAACCAAGGACGGCCTTGGAAAGAATATTGCGTTGGATCTCGTTCGACCCGCCGTAGATCGTTGTCGGTCGGGCCTTGTAGAAGCTCGCCAGAACGTCCACGCTGACGTTGCCGATCTGAAGCGGACTTATTGTGCCGCCATCGGGGCCGGCAGCCTCGATCATCAGTTCGGTAATGCGCTGAAAGCACTCAGTCACCCAGATCTTCAGCATCGAGACATCCGCACCCAGCGTTTCGCCACGCTTAAGCTGATCCGCGAAACGGGCATAAAGCGCGGCGTGGTCTTCAACGTCGAGCGCGGCTTGGGCAAAGCGGTCACAGAACACTGGATCGTCAAAGGCGCCGCGGCACCGAGCAAAGCTTTCAAGCTGCCCCAGGGCGTTCTGGGCAAGGCTTGGCGAACCTATGAAGATACGCTCGAAACTCAAAAGCGCCTTGGCCATCGTCCAGCCCTTGTTTAGCTCGCCAACGAGGTTCTCGCACGGAGTGCGGGCATTGTCGAAAAAGACCTCGCAAAACTCGTACTCCCCCGCAAGCGTCCGGATCGGACGCACATCGACGCCAGGCTGATCCATCGGGGCCAGGAGAAAGCTGATTCCCTGCTGCTTCTTTGGTGCGCCCGGATCGGTCCGCACCAGCATGAACATATGGGTGGCGTCATGCGCCATCGTGGTCCAGGTCTTCTGTCCGTTGATGACGAAGTCGTCGCCATCGATGCCTGCGCGCGTACGCAGACTGGCCAGATCGGACCCGGCTCCGGGCTCGGAATAGCCCTGACACCAGATGTCCTCGCAGCTGAGGATGCGCGGCAGCCAATAGTCTTTTTGTTGCTGGGTGCCGAACTTGATAATCAGCGGGCCGACCATCTGCACACCCATGTCGCGCCCGCGGTTCACCCCCCAACGCTGCTGCTCTTCGTAAAAGATCAGTAGCTTGGCGGCATTCAGCCCCATGCCGCCATACTCAGCAGGCCAGGCAGGAGCCACCCAACCCTTGGCGTGCAGCTTGCGGTGCCAATGCTCGATCTCCACGAATTTCGGACGGTGCGGCAGATGACGCAGCTCTTCGGGGTATTCCGTTTCAAAGAAATGACGCACTTCCTTGCGGAATTCTGTATCACTCATTGCGTTCCAGTCCGCCATCATGCAGCCCCCTCTTGTTCACGTGCCTTGAACCACATCCGCCTGTGATAGGTGTCGTCGCCCAACCAGGCCGACAGTACCAGCGCCCGGTTCAGATAAAGCCCGATATCGAACTCGTCGGTATAGCCAACTGCCCCGTGCAGCTGAACCGCATCCCGCGTGATCTTCTTTGCGGCCGTGACAGCCCGTGCCTTGGCGCGGCTGGCGAGACGCTTGCGGACCCCCGGATCTGTTTCGTACTGCATCCGGGCCAGAACTTCGCGCACACCCGCCTGTGCAACCTCACGCATGATATTCAGGTCCACGGCGCGATGCTGAAGGATCTGAAAGGAACCGATGGGCTTGTCGAACTGCTCACGGGTCTTGATGTAGTCCAGAGTGATTTCAAAAGCGCGATCACTCAGGCCGACGAGCTCGGCCGCGGCAAGCGCCGTTGTATCGCTGATTGCTTCGCTGAGCGCCTCTGTTACGGCGTTGCCCCGGGCAAGTTCCTCGGCCGGAGTCGCCGAAAACGAAAGCTCACCCATCGCACTACCGTCAGCCTGCAGGCGATTTTCGACGGAACATCCGTTTGTGGTGGCCTCGACCAGGACCAGGACAGGACCATCGTCCCCCCGGGCCACAACAAGGAAACCATGTGATCCGGCCGCGCCGACGACCCAGGCCTTGCTGCCGGTCAGCTTTCCATCTGCGTAGCGGCATGCCGCATCGCCAGGCGCCCCACCCGAGCCACGTTCCTGCCAGGCCACCGGCAGGACAGTGTCACCGCTGATCAGTTGCGCCACCTTCGGATGATCCGGGCAAAGCCGACGCAGAAGGCCAAGGCTCAGCCCGATCGTCATTACCACCGGTTCGGGGGCAATCACGCGGCCGACCTCCTCCGCGATAACACCCCCGGCGGCCAGCCCAATGCCTAGCCCGCCATTCACTTCGGGCACCGCCACACCGAGAACCCCGACCTCGGCCAGTTCGTGGACCATCTCCGGATCCCAGGTGCCACCGGCATCACGCAGTTTTCTGGCCCTCCCGCTTCCGCCAGCCCGTTCAAACAGGGTGCGGGCGCTCTCACGCAGCAATCGAAGGTCGTCCTGGTCGCTGGAAATCATATCAGTCTGTGTCATTTTGTTTTCGCTGGATCATCACGGAGGTGTCAGTTGAAAAAACGATCTCGCCCTTGGGGTTCTTGGCACTGAGCGTATAGTGCAAAACACCTCGGTCGGGCTTGCTTTTGGACGGTGTGACCGAGTTGACCTTCATGTCGATATCGAGGGGTTCATTCGGGCGGACAGGCCGCAGCCAGCGCAGATTGTCGAAACCGATCCCGCCGATATTAGCGACATTAACCATCATTTCCGTCATGACAGGCTTGAACACCTCAAGCATCGTCTGAAAGCCCGAGGCGATCAGGCTGCCATGTAGGGTGGTCGCATAGTCCTCGTCGGTGTGCAGCCGTTGCGGATCCCACTCTTCGGCGAACGCCTTTATAGCAACCTCGCTCATCGGGACGCTGCGAAAGCGAAAGACCTGCCCCGGGTTGAAATCATCAAGGTATTTCAAGAGCCCCCCTCCTCTGAAAAACCGGAATCGTACCCCTTCGAACCCTTGGAGATTCGAACGCGGTTGAACTCTTCCAGTTTCGGGTAGGTTTCCTTGAAGGCCGTCAGGAATTCTCCCATCGGCGCATCGAAATACAGCCCCCGGTCTTTCACATATTCCATGTGCCGGTGGTTCTCTTCATCGAACTCATGGAACAAGGCATCGTGATAGCCGTCGAAGACCAGCGGCTTGACCCCGAATCGTTCACATAGCTCCATATTGAACGCAGGCGTGACCTTGTAAGGCTCACCTTCCAGCCACAATTGAACGTAGCCGTGATAGATGAAGAGGTCGGTCCCCATCAGTTCCTGCAATTTTGGTGTATTCAGGTGGTTGCGCACATCCGCAAACCCCAGAGCGGCGGGGATACCAACGGCACGCAGGCAGGCCGCAAGTAGGATTGCCTTGGGAACGCAAAACGCCGCTTCTGCCCTGGCAACTCGGCTGGCGCGATAGGAGTCTTCATCCAGGGCGAAACAATAAGGATCATAACGGATATTATCGCGAACCGCCTCGAACAGGCGGATTGCCTTGTCGCGTCTGGATGCATCCGGCGGAAGATCACGCAACGCAGAGGACACGAAGTCCTGCACTTCACCGCTATCGCTTTCTATAAAATGCGATGGCATGACATAGCGCTCCGTCTCTGTCGGCAGGTTGTCTTTAGACTTTGCCATTTCCCTTCTCCACTTTCTAACAAATGTTAGAATAATAATTTATAGCCTTCCCGTCAACGAGATTTATTCTGTCTCCTGCACGCCCAAGTCATAATGGGCAGTACCTATCCAACAGCCTTATCCTGAATCACTGACCCTGCACCTCAATACACCCACCGGGGCATGATCTAAGCCAATTGTCGCCGTCGATGTCGAGTTCCGAAGCGAAGGTGGCTCGCGACCAGCCCAGCATCGCGGAAAGCATCTGACCGGTGGCGTTCATGTCGTTGTCGATCGCGCGTTTGACGGGCACAAGCACCTTGACTTATGGTTTCCAAAAGGAAAAGTCTGAATAACCGCCGATTTTCTCCAGCGTCCCCGCTGGAGCCAGCATAGATCGGAAAATTCAGGCGCAACCCTCTATTTGTTTATGTGTTTTTTGCCGTTTCCCGCCATTTTGGCGGAAAACAAGCACAATGGCCCTGCGTCAGCAGGAATCTTCCACCGATCAGCAAGTTACTGCAGGCGGTTTGAATTCTTGTCCAGGCCACGATAGCGGACCTTGTTCTAGCCGAACACCTGCTCGATGCACCGGAACGGATGCTCCGCTTTTGAGCGGATACTGGTTTTGATTTTGTCGGCTTTAACCTTCTCAGCATCCAGCGTTTTCCGTGTACCAAGGCGCTTGGCGATGAACCAGGAGAGATTCTTGCGATGCTTGTGATCGGATCGCCTTTGGATGTCAAGGTAGCCAGCATCACCAAAGACTCGTTGCTCTTCGCTGTGCATTAGAATGCCAGAGGGACGATGTCATGAACGTTGGCAGCGGTGGTGTCGATGCTGAGGATAAGACCCAGCGTGTCGTCGAAGCCGATGTGTATTTTCATCCCGAAGCGCCATTGGTTGCCCTTACGAGTCTGGCGCATTTCCGGATCTCGTTCGCCCTTTCGTTCTTGGAACTGGGCGCGGAATTGATCGTAGCATCAACAATGTAGCCTTCGCGCAACATGAGGCCGTTTTTCTCAAGGTGCTTGTTCACCCCTTGGAACAGGACCTTGCCAAGACCGTGTTGCTCAAGAAAATGACGGAACTTGAGGATCGTGGTTTCGTCCGGTAAGCGCTCTAGCCTCAGACCGGCGAACTGGCGCATGAATTCGATCTCGTAGAAGGCATCTTCCATGGCCGGGTCACTGAGGTTATAGAACAACTGCGTGCAGTCAACGCGCAGCATGGCAGGAAACGGATAAGGAGGTCGCCCGGTCTGGCCCTTGGGGTAATAACGAGCCACCTTAAGTTTTTCAAGTTCTTCGATTTGGATTCGACCGCTTTAGCGGTCTTTGAATTCGGGTTTTCGTTTTTCCGAAAACGCTTTCATCGCCTCGGGAAAGTCGTGCGCGCACAGCAGAACGCTTTGGGTATCGCGCTCGATGTCCAGCGCCTCCAGATAACGACACTCTGCTGAGGCGCGCATCACGCGCTTGGCTGTCTGTACGCCGAACATCGGATGGGGGGCAATCTCGCAAGCGATCTCAAACGCGCGCTCCTCGACCTGTTTTGCCGGAACGCACTCTTCCACGACACGCAGATCCTTAGCGGTGCGCCCGTCAATCTCACGACCTGTGAGAACAAGCATCCGCGCCACACCTGCGCCGGCGCGCTGCTGGAGCAACCAGCTCGACCCTGTGTCCGGACACCCACCGACACGGGCAAAGACCTCGCACAGCCGGGCATCTTCGGCGGCCACGACGATGTCCGCCGACAAGGCCAGGCTCAGACCGGCACCATAGGCGACACCGCAAACAGCCGAAATCAGCGGCTTGCGGAAGAGATAGGCGGCGCGACCCCCGTCGTGAACCTTGTCGACCATTTCGGATGTTGCCCTGGCCCCCTTGGCGATCTCGGCCTGGAAGCCGACAAGATCCCCCCCGCTGCTGAAGTGCTCGCCACCGGTCATGACCACAGCACGGATCGCATCGTCCCGTTCGGCGTCGCGCAGATACGCCACCAATTCCTCGACGAATGCGATGCTGTAAGGGTTGCGTTTCTTTGGCTGAATAAAGCGCAGGATGCCAACCGGGCCATCCCTGTCCAGGCGAATAAGGTCGGTCATTTCAATCTCCTTCAGGTTCCGGTCCAGACCGGTGCGCGCTTTTCGGCAAAAGCCTTTGGGCCTTCGATCGCGTCATTACTGGCATAAACGACCTCATGCAGGCGCTTGCCCTCTTCCAGACCGCCTGCGCAGCCCAGATCCATGGTGGCGCGAACGCTCCCTTTGGCCGCGACGACAGAGAGCGGTGCCGCCTCAGCAACGCGTTTCGCAAGATCGAACGCTCGTGCGCGCACTGCGTCCGGCGTGTCCTCTAGATAATTGGTGAATCCATACTTATGCAGCCGCTCGATGGGCATCAGGGCGCCGGTCAGAACGATTTCCATGAGGATAGGTTGTGGCAGCATCGATAGCGCCGGAGCCGCCCAAGGCGACCCACGCCCGATTTTGACCTCGGTAATGCCGACCTTGGTGCCCTTGAGGCCAACGCGAAGATCGCAGTTCAGGGTCAGCATCATGCCACCTGCCATCAAGGATCCGGTCATGGCGGCAACGATGGGCTTCTTGCAGGCGCGCATCGTTTCATGAAACGGGTCACGCATTTTCGTCAGAATATCGACACCCTCATCCCGCGAAATCTGCATGGCTTCCTTCAAATCCAGCCCGGCGCTGAAGACCCCGCAATCGGCAGAGGTCAATATTGCGACGCGGACACTGTCGTCGGCTTCAATTTTCTCCCAGGCATCGGTCAGCCCATTCGTTGCGGCCACCGACAGCGCGTTTTTACGCTCGGGTCGGTTGATACAGACCGTTGCAATACCGCTTTCAATCGTCACGTCGATAGGGTTCATTAGCCACGCCTCTTCCGCTCGGAAATTTATCGGCATTTATGCCGTCCAACTCCCCCGCGGCTGGAACGCCGCGGGGGAGTTGGACACTTATTCGACTATTTGACGGAGAACGTCGCCGAGTTTTCCTTGACCACATCCCACACCACATCGGTATACCCGGCGCTCCAGTCGGTCAGCGGAACCCAGGTTTCGCCATCCCACTGTTCAATGCGCGTCTTACTGCTGCCGCCATGATCCAGGGGTGTCACCGTTACCGGAGCCATCAGGCCATTGGCATCGAAGTTTTCGATCGACTCATAGCCCGCCTTCATGGCCTCCGGCGTCAGCGGCCATCCGTTCTCCTTGATCGCCAGACGCGCCGCCTCATGCGCCGTTGCCTGGATCGCAAGG
>JBDVKF010000059.1:0-18788 GCA_039960995.1 Paracoccaceae bacterium
GGGCATTCCACTCACCTTCGCCCTCTGCCTTGATGCCAGTGCTGTCGATCAAGAGGTTCAGCGGTCCAGTGCCACCGCGATATGGCAGACTAACGTTCAATGTTCTTTGACGACGGCAAAGGGTGCTGAAATTGGGCACCACCCAATCCAAACCAATGAGGTGTAACAAGCTTTGCACAAACCTTGTGGTCTGCCGCAATGGCAGTCCCAACAGCACCTTCAAAGTGAGACACGCTTGGATCGCGGCGTCGCTGAAGTTCTGTTGCCGCCCACGCCCGCCGCTCGGCGGCGGCACCCAAATCATCACAGGATCAAACCAAATTGACAGTGAGCCACGGCGCTTCAAACAGTCATTGTATGACGACCAGTTTGTCGTCTTGTATTTTGTAGGGGACCAACTGCTCATGCACCCCAGCTATCATGCTGGATTCATCAGGTGAATCCTTCACGGGATTTGTGCAACAAAGCCGTGCGAGTCTGTCATCAGCGGGAAGAAAATACGACACCACCCGCTTTTTGTCCTCCTGATCACGAAATGTCACAAAGCAAGCCTTGGGCGTTAGAGGAACAATCATTCGCAGCCCATCACCAAGATCTTCTTGAATACCGAACCTATCCGGTAGCACGAAAACGGGAGTCTTCAATTTAACGATTGCCCAACGGCTTAACATGATTGGCCGCGCAAGGCGGTCATAGAGCTCGTTGTTTTGAAACAGCGTTTCATATGCTCGGCGGGCCATTGTTGGATCGTCGTTATGCCGACAGTCTGCAATGATGGGAGCGATGCTTTTTTCGATCACTTCGATGAAATGTGGGTTCCGAAGCATCTGAATAATCAGAAACCCCACGAAAGCCTCTCTTTGCGAACCATTGGGTGGACGCGTATCCAACAGCATTTCTACTGATCGCTTGGCATCCCCTTCCAGCAGCGCAAAATATGCCTCAAGCCGATCACTATAGAGGTTGGGGCGAAACCCCCATTGTCCAAAGTTGCGAGGTGACGAGGTCCAGTCTCTCTCGATGCGTTTCCATCGACGAAGAACACCATCGGTGGCCCAATTATCCCTCAAGAACCACTTAGAGATGAAGTGGTTCTTTGTGACGGGCTTGAAGGCAAGTTTCACTTGTCGAGGTATTTTGGCTCGTTTTAGAGCTTTGACCGACTTTGGTTTCCAGCGCTCATCTGTAACCTTTTTCCACACATGATCATAGGCTAGGCGTGCTGTGCCAGCAGTTTTTCTGTACCCTTTGGGCCAAGACAAGCTTCACGTTCTACTTCTGGAACAATCGTACTAAGCGGTCGGTTGTCGATGCGCTGCTCGACCACGCGTTCCCCAAGCCAAATTTGCAAGCGTGCAAGTTCCAAGATCATCTCTTCGCGTAAATTAATATGGATCTCTGCGTCTTCGTCGGTCACCAAATTCATCAATTCTAAGGTAACTCGGTGGACCACCTCATCCCATATCGTCGCAAGAGGATGCACAATACGTTCAGCATCCAATGGTGCATGCTTTCTGACTGCGGTGATGCGCATCATTGAATGGGAAGAGACCCAATGCACCACTATCTGAAACAATCAGTTATAGGTTTTATGAACCCATCGAGACGTAAGCTCAGAAATCGACGTCATTTTGCGGTCGGGTAGACAAGAAATATCACAATCGGGTTCCGCGATTTTTATTGATTGTCCGTCCCACAACCACCAGTAAATGGGCCGTCCTGCGCTGTCTCTTACAGCAAACCGAAACAAAGGCATCGTAAGCGGATTTTGATTGGATAGATAGCTTTCGACCTGCCCCTTCAGACGGCCCAACTGCAAAGCGTGTGACATTGGGGCAATTGCAAACTCAGAAAATGACAACGTATCGGATGTTGCAACGGTCGCGTCGTATCGGTTCGGATCGATCGCCAATATTTCGTGATAGGTCGGATGAACGGAAACGCATTTCGCATAGAAATGCGCATCATCAAGATCAATGCGAACGACCTCACCAGCGCGTAGTGTCACAGGCTGTAACCTTCATATGTTGCGGGGTGGAACAGCTCTGCGATATCCAGTTTGCGCGGGGAAAGACCTTGCGCGTGATGTGCTGTCAAAAAAGCGTCGATGACATGTTCGTTGCCAGCCACACCGTAGGACCAAATGTTGGGTTGGAGTTGATCGGCAAGGCGCAATGTGTCCTCGACAAACGGCATGGTGACTTTGGTGGCTGAGGTGTCCGCCAGCGCCGCGGTGGCCATTGCTTTGGATTGGTTGAACGCTTTCAATAGTGCGCCGGGCAACCAAGGATGTTGCTCAGCAAGGCTACGGCGCACGCCAAGGACGTGCATGATCGGGAAGATTTGCGTGTCTTTGTACCACTGCGTCGCAACCGTTTGACTGTCTGCAAACAGGCGCCCAACATGGGGATGCCCTTCGGCGAAACAGCGCGGCCAGCGGGGCCCGACAAAACCGTCGATCTCTCCTGCTGCGAGCATTTCATTCAACGAACGCCCCTCTGGGGCTCGTGTGATTGTCACGTCATCCGGTGGTGTGAACTTGAGCTTTTCAGGGCGTCCGGCTGTATCCATGCCACCGCGCACCCATTCGATATCGCTGGGCGAGACACCGTAGCCTTGTAAGATCGCACGCACCCAGACGTTTGCTGTCAATTGGTACTCGGCAATGCCGATCTTTTTGCCTTTCAGATCGCCTGATGATGCGATGCCTTTGTCGGTCCGGATATAGATCGAGGTATGGCGAAAGGCACGACTTAGGAACACGGGCACCCCTATATAGGGCGGGTCATCGCGGGTCAGAGACATGCAGTAAGAACTGAACGATAGTTCGCTGATATCGCAGGTTTTGTGGCGAAAAGCGTTAAAGAACATCTCTTCGGGGCTTTGCAGCATTACCACGGGATCAACGCCGTCAATCTTCACGCGCCCGTCGTAAATTGGGCGAGTGCGATCATAGTCACCAACAGCAACGGACAAGGTCAGATCAGTCATGTATCACCAGTTCTTAAAGGGTTGATCGAAACCGGCTGCCCGGAATGTGCGCTGTCCAAGATTGCGTGGCAGGTGGCGAGGGCATCATGGCCCCATGCCCCCGATTGCACAGGCTTTGGGCCAGCACGAAGGAGATCTACAATCGCCTGCGCGAAGTCCTTGCGGGAATAGTCAAAAGGGCAATCGATGGTTTCGATTTTGTCGGGCCCATAGATTGAAACACGGTCCATGCCGATATGAATATCGCCACGCTGGCAAAACACGGTGACGGGCCCAAAGTGTTCGTGATGCGTCGGGTCCGGTAACCCGTTTATGCCTGTGAAAGCGCGTGTGCGTTTAAAAGTGGTCTCATCGGTAACGTCTTTCAGCGCGCGGCGGGCCTTGCCATAGGCATCAGCGGGCTTTGCCACCCCAAGTTCCGAGACACCGTCCATCTCTATGTCGCTGTCATAGAACCCATAACCCGAATAGGTCAGGCTGGCGCATGCGCCATTTTCAAATGACACGATTGCCATGAAAGCCCCTTCGCTGGGACGTTCAGGATCCCAATTTCCAGTTTTGGCAAAGACGGAAACAGGGGGCGCTCCGATCAGCCGCATGGCGACATCTACCTGATGCACGGCTTGCGAAAAAATGATGCCGCCCCCTGCACTGGTTTGCAATTCTTCAGGCCTGCGCGGGCGGTACATAAAGTCGGTGGCCGTCAGCATATGCAGCATCCTTGGCTGCCCCAACGCGCCACTTTCGATTGTCGAAGCGGCTTGCGCAACAGGTCCATCATAGCTATGACTGGGGCCGACCAACAGATGCAGGCGTTTGTCGGCGGCCAATTGCGTGAGCGCGCGCGCCTCGCCCAGGTCAATGGTGATAGGTTTTTCAACAACCACATGTTTGCCCGCATTCAAGCAATCGGTGACATGCGCGCTATGCATTTGGTGCGGGGTTGCGACATAGACGATCTCGATCTTGGGGTCGCGCAGCATGTCGATATAGTCAGGATATGTTTGTCCGCCAAAGGTTGCCTCAAAAGCTTTGCGCGGGGCCTCGGACGGGTTTGCGCCCGCGATCAGGTGAATTTCGGGATGCGCCTGCAACCCCCGCGCCGACAGGGCAAAGCCGCGGCCCAACCCGATCACGCCCATCTTGATCGGGCTACAGGTCAAGAACCAACTCGCCTGTACGCGCGCGCGATACACAAATCATAATCCGATCTGCTTTTTCCTCATCCATCAGCACCATATCACGATGGTCTACGTCGCCTTCGATCAGGCCACACTTGCAGGTGCCACAGGTGCCGCTTTCGCACGAGCTGGTGGTCGCGATACCCTCATCGCGCAACGCCTCAAGGATAGATCTATCGCTTGGCACGGTGACCGTTTTGCCGGTTTTTCGAAGGCTCACCTCAAAGGGTTTGTCATCCTCGCGCACGGCGGCGACGCCTGCGAAATCTTCAAAATGGATTGTGTTATCCGGCCAATGGCCAGAGATGCCTTTAATCTCTTCCATCAACGGGCCGGGACCGCAGCAATAGACATGCGCCTTGCTGGGTTCCGCGAAATCGTCCCAAAAATCGTACAGATTTGCCAAGTCGCCATTGTCATAATGCACAGTCAACCGATCCCCAAGCAGGGCTTGCAGTTCGGGCACATAAGCGGTGTCCTGCGCGCTGCGGGCGCAATAAATCATCCGCAGTTTTGCCTCTGCCGCCATCAGGTTCTGGGCCATCGCATAAATCGGCGTGACGCCAATGCCGCCTGCAATCAAAAGGTATTCGGGAGCTGTGCCAAGTGGGAAATTATTTGCGGGGGCCTGAATCGATACGCTATCGCCAACGGCAAGCATATGCATGGCCAGCGACCCGCCGCGTCCGTTTTCTTCGCGTTTAACAGCAACTGTATAGCTGGTTGGGCTTTGGTCGGGATGCACCAAGGAATATTGACGCACAGCACCACCGGGCGTTTCAATGGCGATGTGCCCACCCGCATCCGCCGCAGGTAGAACGCGCCCGCCCGATGCTTCAAACGTGAACTCTGCGATCTCCTGCGCAACGTCACGGCGCGACATCAAGGTAAGCATCATGTCTTGGGACAAAATCAATCTCCTTAGATGAATAATAATTAGATATCTAATTTTTTATTGTCAATCGAGAAGATGGTGATAAGGTTACGCTTGAATGTAGTCTATCTGGACGGTTGCTTTGCTCACGACAGAAGAAAATAAAACGCTTGTAGAGGCCGGACCAGGCACCCCAATGGGCACCTTGATGCGCAGCCATTGGACGCCTGTTTGCTTGATCGAAGAAGTTGCCGAGCCTGACTGCAAGCCGCTGTTGGTCGAAGCGCTTGGCGAACGCTATGTGGCGTTTCGCGATTCCGAAGGCCGCTTGGGTTTGCTTGATGAACTTTGCCCGCACCGCAAAGCCTCGCTTGTTCTTGGGCGTAATGAGGATTGCGGATTGCGCTGCCTTTATCACGGATGGAAGTTCGACGTGACCGGCAAAACGGTTGCGATGGCGTCTGAACCCGAAGGCAGCCCTTTGGCTGAGAAGGTTTCCGCACGGTCATATCCTGTGCGTGAATGTGGTGGATTTGTTTGGGCTTGGCTGGGCGCAAAAGAAGACACACCAGAATTCCGCCGCCCGCCTTTTGCCCCCAATGACGACGTGCGCGTGTCCATCTTAAAGATTCGCATACCCGCCAACTGGGCGCAGATCACCGAGGGCCAAATTGACAGCGCGCATTCGTCGTCGTTGCATTCGTCAGACATGGTGCCTGCACGCGTCGAAGGGGCCACCGCCGATGGCAAAAGCTGGTATCGCCCGTCAACTGATAAGTCGCCGCGCATGCAAACCCAGACCACGGAATATGGCTTTCATTACGCCGCCATTCGCCGCCCGATCAAAGGGGCCGCGACGCATAACTACATCCGCGTGACCGAATATGTGGCACCATATTTCTCCCTGATCCCGCCCAACAGTTCGTACCAAGTTGCAACTGTTGTTGTTCCCATTGACGATGAAATCAGCGCGTTTCACTTCATCGCATGGGGCGACGCCGAAACGACCCCCGACACAGATAGCTGGCGCGCCTTTAACCATGTTGTGCCAGGCGTTGATCTTGACGAAGGCACATGGGCTACAAGGCGTACCAAGGAAAACTGGTTTGGTCAGGACCGCGAGTGGATGAAAGAGGGGAACTTCACCGGTATCGCGGGTATCCCGAACCAAGACATCGCCATGTGGGTTTCGATGGGTGCCAAAGTCGATCGCAGCAAAGATATCTTGGGCGCGTCCGATTTGGCGATTGTTGAATTCCGCCGCCTGATGGTGGATGCCGCACAACTGGTCGCGGAAGGCGGGCCTGCTATCGGGGCTAACCCGGAGATCGTGCAGACGAATATCGCGTCTTATGAAGGGGTCGTTTCCAAAGATGTGGATTGGCGTGACCTTGTTGGCGCAAATACAAAGACCGCAGCGGAGTAGATGATGATCAAGAACCCAATCCACCCGCATTTGGCCGACGCCTATAAAGAAATGGGCAAACATTCCACGATCCCCTTGTGGGAGATTTATCACCTGCTGGTATCGGACGAGCCAAAGCCAATGGGTGATCCGCATCTGTGGCGTTATAGCGACCTGCGCCCACTTTTGCTGGACGCTGGCAACACAATCTCTGCTGAAGAAGCAGAGCGCCGCGTTCTTGCCCTCAAGAACCCCGGTCTTGAACGCCCCGGTATAGCGCAGACACTATTCGCGGGCCTCCAATTGGTTATGCCTGGCGAAATCGCGCCCGCACACCGGCACACGCAAGGGGCCATTCGGTTCGTATTGGAAAGCACAGGCGGCTATACGGCGGTTGAAGGTGAGCGGTGCACAATGCAGCGCGGGGACTTTATCACGACACCAAGCTGGTGCTGGCACGATCACGAGAACACGGGCGACGGCCCGATGATTTGGTTGGATGGGTTGGATGTTCCGCTTGTGAATTTTCTGGGCGGCAAATTTGCCGAGGAAAATGAAACGGACCAGCAGCCGATTTTTCGCAGCGATAATGCGTCTGTTGCGGCGTATGGCACTGGCTTGCGCCCGTTCAACGGGGCCGAACAGAAACCCTATTCTCCGATTTTCCGCTATCCATACGACCGCTGCCGCGCGGCTTTGATGGATATAACACAAGGCGCCATCGATCCCTATCTGGGCCACAAAATGATCTACGCAAATCCCAATGACGGGGGGCATGTCCTGCCAACGATTTCGGCTTTTTTGCAGTATCTACCAAAAGGGTTTGAAACGGCGGCATGGCGCTCAACGGAATCGAGTGTGTTCAGTGTGGTCGAAGGATCAGGCGTTGTGCGCGTCGGCGACACAGAGATGCATTTTGAAGAAAGCGACACCTTCGTTGTCCCCAATTGGACGGCCTACCAAATCACGGCCAACACGGACGCGGTCCTGTTCAGTTTCACAGACCGGGCCGCGCAAGAAAAACTTGGGATTTTTCGCGAAGAAAAGTCTGCTGCCTAACGTAAATTGTCTTGGGAGGGACAGATGAGATTAAAATCTATCATCGCAGCCGCCGTGCTGTCTGCTGTGGGTACTTTTGCCTCGGCGCAGACGTATGATCTGAAAATTGCCAGCTTTGTGACGCCGAAACATGGGATGTCCAAATGGATCGACGGTTGGGCCGCGTCGCTTGAGGAAAAGTCCGATGGCCGCTTGAAATTTGAGATCTTGCATGGTGCGCAGATGGGCCCACCTCCGGCCTATTACGACCTTGCGTCAAATGGCCAAGCGGACATTACATGGGTTTTGCACGGCGCAACGCCGGGACGTTTCAAGCTGACTGAGATTTCGAACATGCCGTATCTGTTCTGCTCGGCAGAGCAGGCGACGCGGGTCTTGAACGACCCATCTGTGCGGGCACTCACCGATCCTGAACATCGCGGTGTCAAAGTTCTGACAACGTTTATGCACCCTCCGGGGCAGATCAACATGAAGGGCGGGCCTGTTCTGGCGCTGTCCGATCTTGAAGGCAAAGCCATGCGCCCGCCGTCGAAAACGGTCGGGCAATTGATTGCGATGCTGGGTGGAAAACCTGTTGGATTGCCGCCAACCGCGATGGCCGAAGCGCTGCAAAAAGGCACAATTGACGGCACTATGATCGATTATGGTGGGGCCGGTCTTGCCTTCCAGTTGGGCCCATTCTTGACGGATATTACCGAAGTCTACGCCTACACCTCGTCGTTCGCGCTGGTGATGAACCCGGACAGTTTTGGCGATTTGCCTGCCGATCTGCAAGCGATGGTCGATGAAAGCCTTGTTGGTATCTCGCCCCAAATCGGCCAGATCTGGGATAAGCTAGATGCGATTGGCAAAGATGTGCTGACCAAAGCGGGTGTAAACATTCACACCTTGTCTGATGAGGAAACCGCTAAGTTCCAAGCCGTTGGCGCAGCGCAGACTGCGGGATATCTGGCTTCACTCAATGACGCAGGACTGCCTGCTGATGATGTCATGGCTGCGATCAAAGCAGCGATTGAGGCCGTCGGACCTGTGGGCCCTGGATGTCAGTCTTAACGACCCTGAACACGATACGAAATGGGGCCGCAGCGGTGATCACTGCTGCGGCTTCTGTTTGTTTGGCTTTCTTGATGCTGATCGTCACTGCCGACGTTGCCATGCGCGCAATTGATCCAAAGTGGCGGATATCAGGGACGCTGGACTATGTTGAGTTTTCCCTCAACTGGATGATCTATTTGTCGATTGCCGCCGCCTTCTTTGCAGGACAGGTGATTGCAGTGGATATCATCGATAAATGGGACACCAGACACCGCTTTCAAAAGATCGGCCAACTGCTGACTTTGGTCGCGTTGATCGCAGTCGGCACACAGATCATTCGCCCGGCACTTGCTGTGCTTGAATGGGGCGAGGTGACGTTCGACTTGGGCATTTTGAAGTTTTATTACTGGATCGCGATTTGGGTCGGTATTGGGTTTTCCATCCTTGCCGTTCTGCTTGAAATAGTAGTCAAAAAGGGTCCAAAGACGTGACGCCTCAGATTATCGGCCTGCTGGCCATAGCGATCCTTGTTGGCATGATTTTCCTGCGCGTGCCTGTCGGAACTGCTTTGCTGCTGGTTGGCCTTGGCGGATATTGGGCGATTGATGGCTCGAAAACGGCGCTTTACACGCTTGGCGACAAACCGTTTTTGCTCGCGCAGGCCTATTCACTTTCGGTTGTGCCACTATTTCTTTTGATGGGTGTGGTCGCCAGTCGCACCAAGATGGCGACAGAACTATTTACGGCTGCAAATGCGCTTTTTTCCAACTTTCGCGGCGGGCTTGCGATGGGCACCGTCGGGGCCTGTGCGGGGTTCGGGGCGATCTGCGGATCATCACTGGCCACGGCATCCACCATGACGCGGGTGTCGATCCCCGAGATGCGCAAACACGGGTATTCAGACGCGATCGCCGCCGGTGTTGTGGCATCGGGTGGCACTTTGGGCATTCTCATCCCACCGTCGATCATCTTGATCATCTATTCGATCATCGCCCAGCAAAGCGTCCCTGCGTTGTTCGCTGCGGCTTTGATCCCGGGTCTGCTGCTGGCGGCCTTGCACCTTGTGACCTTGAGCGTGCTGTCACGACTGCGCCCCGACGACATGCCACCAGTTCCGTCGATATCGTGGTCTAAGAGATTAACCGCCATTGCCGGTTTTTGGAAAATGGCCGTGATCTTTGCTTTGGTCGTTGGCGGTATTTTTCTAGGGTGGTTTTCCCCGACTGAAGCCGCAGCCATCGGTGCGCTCTTGACCATTCTGATGGGGTTTGTGACCCGTCAATTGAATATTCCGACCTTGTTCAACGCGTTCAAAGAAACGGTCACGACAACAGGAACACTGTTCTTTATCATTCTTGGTGCGTTCATGTTCGCAGCCTTCATGGTGCAAACCCGTATCCCCGCAACGTTGGGCGATTGGGTCACATCGCAAGGGATGGCCCCGCTTGCGGTGATCCTGTTCCTTGTCGTGATGTACGTGATCTTGGGATGTTTTCTGGATTCGATTTCAATGATCCTGATCACCGTACCAGTCTTCCTTCCCATCGTTGAGGCACTTGGGTATTCCCCCATCTGGTTCGGCGTATTTCTGGTCATCGTCGCTGAGATTGGGTTGATCACGCCACCGGTGGGCCTCAACATATTTGTCATCCGGGCCCAAACACCGGATATCCCACTGATGACAATCTATCGCGGGATCCTGCCATTCCTTGTAACGCATTTTGTTGGGATCGCACTGTTGATCGCGATCCCAAGCCTTGCGATCTGGTTGCCTAACTTACTGTATTAAGCGACGTTGATAGACAGCATCCCAAGCTCTGGTGAAGTCACAACGATGGTATCCCCTGCACTGACAGGACCGACGCCAGCAGGCGTGCCCGTCATGATTACGTCACCCGGCAAAAGGCTGTAAAAGGCGGAACACATCTCAATCAATTCCGGAATGGATCGGATCAACAGGCTGGTATCAGAAGCCTGACGGCCCTCGCCGTTGACGCTTAGTGAAAAGGCAATGCGGGCGGGGTTGGCAACTTCATCGGGCGTGGCCAATGTCGGCCCCACGACAGCAAAACCATCGCAGGACTTGCGCATTGATCGATCCTGTTTGCCGCGCACGGTCATATCCAGCGCAAGGCTGTAACCCGCGACATAAGCCATGGCCTCGTCAACTGCGATATTGCGCCCGGCTTTACCAATGATCACGGCAACCTCGGCTTCGTGATCCACACGTGCGGCGTCTTTTGGCAAGGTGATCGTCGCGCCATCACCGACAAGGGCAGATCCTGCTTTCAAAAAGCACCCGATTTCATCAATCGGATGAACTTTCGCGCCCTGATGCAGCCCGTGATCATCTTGGGCTTCGTCAAGATGGGCGTGATAATTGACAGGCGCGCCGATGATTTTAGAGGGCAAGGCAACAGGAGCCTCAAGCACAACATCGTTGCGGTTCAGGCGTGGAGCAGACGCCAGCAATGCCCGCGCCTTCATTGCAACCTGATCAAGCGCCGCCACAAACGGATCGTGCAGGCTGCGGACCCATTTCACATCAGGCAATGTGTCCAGCGCATCCGTTACATCAAAAATCTCGTCACCTTGAACAACACCGAGGCGATCAACGTTAAACCGGCAGAACTGCATTTTATCTCTCTTGAGTTTTTATAAATATAAGCGGGACAAAGTGATCTACACCGCCCCGCTCAAACGTGAGAAGTTGAATTTTCGATCTACTCGGCCTTAACGGCTTCAAGCTCAATCTGAATTGCGATCTCATCGCCTAAGGGGCCGACAAAAGCCGACACACCCCAATCAGAGCGCATGATGCTGGTCGTCGCACTCACACCGATGGTCTCTTTTTTGGACAAAGGGTTGGGACCAGAGCCATTGAACACGGCATCCAAGACGACTGGCTTGCTTACGCCATTCATGGTCAAGTCGCCCATGATCTTGCCTGTGGTCTCGGACGTAACTTCGATGCCAGTGGATGCAAAAGTAATCTCTGGGTTCGCAGCCACGTTCAAAGCTTTGTCTGATTTGATCCAGCCATCACGCTCTGGGTGGTTAGTATTCACTGAAGATACGGCCATGGTGACCGACACGACGCTTTTGGCGATATCACCTGCATCATAAGAAATCGTGCCTGATACATCGCCCATCCAGCCTATGCTCTTTGAGAACCCAAGGTGGTTCAGCTCAAATGCGACCAATGTGTGGGCGCTGTCGATCACATAGTCATCAGCGGCGAATGCAGGTGTCGCAAGCAATCCAGCTGCCATCACCGGCCCAATGAGTTTCCCTAACAGTGGCTTCATGGTTCTCTCCCTAAATTAGATATCTAATTTTAGGCGGTTCGCGCAAACATGCAAGAAAAATAGATATCTAACTTTCTTGCATGTCTCTGGCTCCTTGAACGTCGCTATCCTCGTCAAGATTTTGCGTCATCTTGATAAGAAGTCTACGGAATTGTGATATCTCTTCTGCTGCTAAACCTTGTGATGCAGTGTCGTTCGTGTCGATGGCAAGCGGCTCAAGTTTAAGGCGCAAGGATCGGCCCAAGGGGCTCAGGTTAATCACAGGTCGGCTTTGCCCGCCTTTTGGAACCTCTTTTTCGATCAACCCCTTCACCTCCATCTTAGAAAGCGCCGTATGCGCGGTCGGCCCCGTAAGCCCAGCCCGATCTGCCAGTTCTTTTTGTGAAAGACCTTCTTCGTCCCAAAGGATCCTCAGAAATTCCCAATGGCCAAACATCACATCGTGCTGTTTCAGCTTGGCTTGCAAGTTACGGCGAAACTGGCGTTCTAACAGCCGGACCAAATGCGCAATTCGTTCGTCTTTATGTGAGGTCATTTCCGCATACACCCAAATTGGAATGGAACATTTCTAAAGAACTAGTTTATCCTTGAACAGCGCAATGCACCTCACCCGTTTGAGGTCGTATGGCCAGGTATTTTTACCTTTGGGCGAGGTCTCAACCTCAAACCCCCAGATCGTACGCTGCGTCATGATGCTTTCCTTTTGGGGGAAAGTAACAGGCTACCGGTCACCTGATTAGCCGGTAAAGGAGGTACCCTTTGCAACGCTTACGTTGAATTCGGAAAACTGGAAAGACAGAGCGTTCCTATTTCTCGGGTTCATTTCTCCGAAGCGGGCAGTTCCAAGGAAGAAGCTTATGATATTGACAGCGTGGTAGCTTCGCTTCCATTTGGTCGAATACCCACTTCAAGTATTCCTCGGGATTGAGGTCGTTGAGCTTGCAAGTCGCAATAGATCGACTGTGCGATTGCCCAATTCTCCCCGCCCGCTTCGGACCCGGCAAACAGCGTTTTTTTTTGGACAATGGCAACATGTCGAATGATGTTTTCGATTGAGTTGTTTGAGACTTCCAATAGTCCATCATTCAAGAACAGACGTAGCCCGTCTTCAAGCGTAAGGGCATATGCGAGCGCCTTGCCCATTAGCGACTTCTTCAAACCGACGAACCTTGTTTGTTTCATCAGTTCGAAAACTTCGTCGACAAGGCATCGATGTTGACCTTGCGATCTACATATCAGGTTCGAGAAGCAACGGGTGTGACCCTTTTTCATCTCCTGGCAGATGTTGCAATACTGGCCAGCCTTTTCTGGTTTACGCTGAAGGATGTGTCTGAAAGTCGCGCTGAAACTTATCTTCCAGCTTCGGGTGCGCATACCCATCAAATAACATTAACACTCAGGTCGTTCAGGCCCTGTATTGAGGCGACCAATGTGTCACCGCGTTCGACTGGGCCGACGCCGGATGGGGTGCCTGACATGATGACGTCTCCGGCGGCCAATTCGAAATACTCTGACAGGTAAGCGATCATTTCCGGCACTTTCCAGATCATTTGGTTTAGGTCACCGGTCTGGCGGACGTCTCCGTTGACCAAAAGTTCGATCTTGCCGCTGTTCAGATGTCCAACATCTGTGGCGGATTGCAGATGACCAACGGGGCCGGAGCGTTCAAAGGCTTTTCCAATTTCCCACGGGCGGCCTGCTTCTTTGGCAATGCCTTGCAAATCGCGACGCGTCATATCGAGCGAGGGCGCATAGCCCCATACATGATCAAGCGCGTCGTCCTGGTTGATGTGCGTGCCGCCTGATTTCAACGCGACAAGCAATTCGACCTCGTGGTGAACGTTGCCGCTTTGTGTTGGGTATGGGAACTGTCCGCTTGCATCCAGATTGTTGGGGTTTTTCTGGAAAAAGAACGGGGGTTCGCGATCAGGGTCATGGCCCATTTCGACGGCGTGGGCCGCATAGTTGCGTCCGATGCAATACACCCGACGGACAGGGAATGCATCGCCACCGGCCACAGGAATGGTTGCGAGGGCAGGGGGAGAGATAACGAAATCAGTCATTTGGCGGCTTTCAAGTCAGAATGAGTGCGTCACTTGATAGCCAGAGACACGGGCCAGATCAATCAAATGCAATTCTAGATAGGGGGAGGTTCGGTGTGGTCCGTTTCGCTGTGCGAAATAACCATGGTCTTGGCCGCTGTCATTGATGACTCAGTGCGCGAGCCAAACAAGCGCCGAGTTTATCGAGGAAAAACCCCCCGCCAAATGTCTTTGGCAGGGGGCGTATTTTGTTATCCGATGATGCTGAGCAACGTCGCTGACGGGCGCATAATTGCCGTCGTCTTGCTGGCGTCAGTGCGGAAATATCCGCCAGTATCGGCAGCACCGCCTTGCGCTGCGGCCAGATCGGCGACGATTTTGTCCTCGTTATCCGCAAGGGCTTTGGCCAACGGTTCAAATTCGGTTGCCAGTTCCGCATCATCTGTCTGCGCCGCCAAGGCTTGGGCCCAATACAGCGCGAAATAGAAATGGCTGTCGCGGTTGTCGGGTTGACCGGCTTTGCGACCAGGTGAGCGGTCGTTGTCCAAAATGCCTTGGGTTGCGGCGTCGACGGCGTCACCAAGCACTTTGGCTTTGGCATTGCCTTTGACTTGCGCGAGGTATTTCAAGCTTTCGCCCAATGCGCAGAATTCGCCAAGAGAATCCCAACGCAGGTGATTTTCTTCCATCAATTGCTGCACGTGTTTGGGGGCGGACCCACCAGCACCTGTTTCGAACAAACCGCCACCTTGCATCAGCTTCACGATCGACAACATCTTGGCCGACGTGCCCAATTCCAGGATCGGGAACAGATCTGTCAGGTAATCGCGCAAAACGTTGCCTGTGACCGCGATGGATGTGCCACCTGCGCGGATTGTGTCGAACGACACAGCCGTTGCTTCGCGAGGGGCGAGGATTTTGAATTTGTCCGTCACACCTGCTTTTTCCAGCAAGGGGCGCACGTATTTGAGCAATTCCGCGTCATGGGCGCGGGTTTCGTCCAGCCAGAAGATGGCTTCGCAGTTTTCCAATGCCTGACGATCAATCGCCAATTGCACCCAATCCTCGATAGGGGCCTGACGCGAAGACGCTGAACGCCAGATGTCGCCAGCCTCGACTGTGTGGGAATGCAGCACGTCGCCATTGTCCATGACCATCCGAACGACGCCGTTTGCAGGCATTTCAAACGTGGTTGGGTGCGATCCGTATTCCTCGGCTTTTTGCGCCATCAAGCCAACGTTTTGAACGGTGCCAGCTGTGGCCGGGTCCAATGCGCCGTGCTTTTTGCAATCGTTGATCGCCTCATCGTAGACCGCCGCATATGAGCTGTCTGGAATGATGCAATTGGTGTCTGCTTCTGCGCCGTCTGGGCCCCAACCTTTACCACCTGCGCGGATGAGCGCGGGGATCGAGGCGTCGATGATCACATCAGAAGGGACGTGCAGGTTCGTAATGCCTGTATCCGAGTTCACCATGTAAAGGGGCGGATTGCCTGCCATCACGGTTTCAATGGCGGCCAGGATTTCATCACCCTTTGGCGATGACGCGATAACGTCCAACATGGTTCCCAAGCCCGAATTGGGGTTTGCACCGGCGGCGGCCAGATCATCGCCGTATTTTTCGAACACTGGCTTCAAGAACGCTTTGACCGCGTATCCAAACAGGATCGGGTCCGAAACCTTCATCATGGTGGCTTTTAGGTGGATTGAGAACAACACACCCGATGCTTTGGTCGCGGCAACCTGTTCCTCAAGGAAGGCGGCCAAGGCCTTAACCGACATGAAGGTCGCATCGACAACTGTCCCGGCTGGATAACTGACGCTATCTTTTAGAACTGTGACGGTCCCATCTTCAGCGACCAATTCAATCCGGGCCGTTCCAGCTTGGGTCAGCGTTGCCGATGTTTCATTCGACCGGAAATCATTGCCAGACATCGTCGAAACACTTGTCTTACTATCCGCGGACCATTTTCCCATGCGATGCGGGTTGGATTGCGCGAATTTTTTGACGGCAACGGCTGAACGACGATCTGAGTTGCCCTCGCGCAGGACAGGGTTCACCGCTGACCCTTTGATTGCATCGTAACGCGCACGAACGGCTTTTTCGGCATCGGTTTTCGGTGCTTCGGGATAGTCAGGGAGATCATAGCCTTTGGACTGCAGCTCGGACACGGCGGCAACCAATTGCGGAACAGAGGCTGAAATATTGGGCAACTTGATTACGTTTGCTTCGGGCGTTTTCACCAACTCGCCCAAGAACGCCAAATCATCTGTCTGCTTTTGCGCATCGGTCAGGTTTTCAGGGAATGTCGCGATAATGCGCCCGGCCAGTGAAATATCCCGAGTGCCAACACTCACGCCAGCAGCAGCTGTGAAACGCTGAATAATTGGCAGCAATGACGCAGATGCCAGTTCAGGGGCTTCGTCGACCTTAGTGTATACGATGTCGGGATTTTCCATTTATCTTCGTTTTCCTCTGAAATTCTGTGTTCGAAAGCCGCAATACCCAAATTTATCAAGGAGGTCTACGTTAAGTCGACGATGGTATGCAGAACGGGTTGGCCGCGTTTTGTCGCGTAAACTGACGCTTATTTTCGGCAATGAATCCATGCGCCGTCGCGGCGATCTGTATAGCAGCAAGGCAATGTTGGCCTTGGCTGTGTGTTGCAGGCAGGCCCAACCTGTTTGACGTCTAATTTCCTGCATTAAATCACTATTTTGCGGGCCCTGAACAAGACGCGGCCTGTGGCACCAGCCATCCCGGTTTTCTACAAGTGCCTGTCATATCTCGTTATGGTTGCGATGATATGCACTGGTTCCAAGCCTCTATTGGCACATGACGATTGAACCCAACATTCGCAGCATCGATCACTGATGCTCACACAAGCGTGAGGCGCTCTGGTTGAATTTTACCAACTGTTTCACTCGGATTCGACAAAGAGCATGTTATATAAACGCAAAGACCATCTGCGATCCGTTGCATCGCTTGAACTTTTACAGATTCGAGTAGGAGACTCATTCATGACTGACGCCCTTATCGCCCGCCGGAAATTCCTTGTTGCAGGGGGGGCCGTTGCAGCCACCGGCGCTTCGGGTCTTTTGAGACCGGCCAGCGCAGCTGGATTGGCGCCAACCACGACCATGCGGGGTGGGTCCAACAATTACCGTCCGGGTGCACCAATTGTGGATCGGATCGGGCAGGGCGGGTTTTGGATGACTGGATCCGTGCGTCGCGCCGGTGACGGGGCTGCGTTGCCGGGCCAGCGTATTCAAATGTGGGCGCATACAACAGAAGGTCATGAACGCGACCCTCAAAGCCATGGGGCGACGCTAACAGATGAGAACGGTATGTTCCGTCTTGAGATGCCTCAGATCGTTCCCGCATTTGGTCAACCGCACGCTCATCTTGCATATGATGATGAAGCATTTGAAACAGTCTTTCTGCGTCCGATTATGGCAAGCGCCAGCGACACAAGCCTAAACGTAGAATTCGTCCTGCAACCCGCCTGATTGGCGTGACACAGAAGCAGACGAAAACTGTCCGATCGTTTCTTATTTGGATCGGCGTTATAATAGCACTTGCTGTACCGATATCTGCGGCCGCCTTCAGCCCTTTGCTGGCTTGGCGTGACCCTATCTATATTCTTGCGGGTTTTGCGGGCGTCCTTGGCATGGCGTTGTTACTGCTTCAGCCGCTATTGGCCGGGGGTAAGTTGCCCGGATTATCTGGCACGCGCGGTCGGCGCACGCATCGCTTTGTCGGTGCTGCTTTGGTGGTCGCTGTCGTTATCCATGTGGCCGCACTTTGGATCACCAGTCCACCGGATGTCATCGACGTCCTTCTCTTTGTATCACCCACGCCGTTTGCCCTTTGGGGGGCGATCGCCATGTGGGCGGTGTTTGGTGCCGCACTATTGGCGGTCTTACGTATGCGCTTGCGTATTCGTCCACGCGTCTGGCGTGTTGCACATACTGTGTTGGCCGCAATCATAGCTGTCGCCAGCACTTTGCATGCATGGTTGATCGAAGGAACAATGGAACCAATCTCAAAAGCGGTGCTTTGTGTATTGGTCATAGTGGCCACCGCCAAAGTGTTCGCTGACCTAAGAGTCTGGGCACTGCGACGGCGATCATCGGGACACAAGGTTTAAGGTCAGCCATGCCGATGATGGTTTGTTACCGCGGCATCTGCACACGTTAACGGCGTATCACACAGCGGACATCTGTCCTTGGGGCAGGGCAGTCGGGATCGTTTTGACACCGTGAATCAGAGAGCGACTCGTCTCAATCTGATCGCCAAAGACATGATCCTTATCTCTAGGCGGAAGAGTAGGGGGATTTCGGACAAAGTCGGCGCGCCCTTTGATACTCTTCATAGAATGTTGGTGGCGAAAATTCCTGTAAAACATAGCTTTTTTGAAGCTTGGAAAATTAATTCAAAAAAAGTGCGTAAGTTATCAAAAAAGGGGTTGCGGGTTTTCGGTAGTAACTCTAGAACCCCCTTCACCGGCGGCGCTGAGGCGCTGGTTGGTAGCGCCAGACGGGCGGAGGGTTACGATCCGAAGCGACGAGGCGACGATAATATCAGAGGTAAGTGAGGCGGGGCGCGCCAAGAGAAAAGGGCGCATCTCGTTAAGTTTTGTCTCTACGTTTTTTGACATTGATGGATACTGAAGAGATATGTGGGCGGTTTGGTTCATTCGATGGATCAACCTCTTCATATCGCGCTAGTAGGGTTTCGGCTCGATAATCTAGTGTCAGCTTCACTGTTTGTAGGGTTTCTAGTTTTCTTATGAAAACCGGAAGCACAACAAACAGAAGACTGTCCCATTTGAACAATGGGACGATGTGCAGAGGTTCGACGTCAAGGATAGATCGGCAACGGTCTTTCAAC
>JBDVKF010000060.1:0-8280 GCA_039960995.1 Paracoccaceae bacterium
AGGCAGGTCGCGGAGATCCAGATCCGCATTGCGGTCCTCAATCGCTACACCGCTCTTGGCATACCCGTCACAGAGCCCGTAGGCTAAATCCGTCTGGGGAAAGGGGAAGTCCGTACCTCATCCGATTTGTGCAACAAAGCCTTCTGGATGCCAAAAAGATATATGACAGCGGGGAAAACACGTTTTCGCTCTCCAAAGAGCGCTTCTTTGACATTGGAGGCGTTTGGGTTGCTACCATGGAGGGTGATCCTTTGCCGTCTAAGACCTACAATCATGTGGCCTTCAAAATGGCAGGCGATGAATATGACGACAGACTGGCACGAATCCGCGCGCTCGGCTTGGAAGTCAGGGAAGGCCGTGCCCGCGTCGAGGGTGAGGGCCGCTCAATATATTTCTACGACGACGACAACCACATGTTCGAGTTGCACAGCGGTACGCTGGAAGAGCGTCTGAAACGCTATGCAGATGGATGAAGAGTGGACTAGCATGTCACATCCAAACTAACCTCGGCAAATACGTTTTGACCAAATCAGGACGCCGACTTACGCTATAGCCGACATTCGCCATTGCGCAGAAATTCGGCAATTTGGGCTCTCCTGAAACCCTTGCCTCGACTTGCACTAGGGACAGGTCTGGTATGAAACGACCATCGCTCCATGCGGCATGAACAGGCGAGACGCGAACGAAGTTGCCTTTCTAGATCGGCTCGGTTTGCTTCATAGACGTTCGCTCCGGCTTGTCATGAAACCATGCCGCTAGATTTGGGAATTTGTCTTTCCATCCAGTGAGAAGACCGTAGTGGTCTGCCAGCGAAAGACCCACTGCGAGTGCTACAAAACGAAGCGAAGGAAACTCCCCCAGATGACCAGCTTGCGCTTCTCCTTCAAGGTACACAAGGCATCGTTCAGCGCGGTCGCGCTCCACAGAAAGCAGATGAACTGAACGATCTGTTGGTTCTCGTCTATTTTCACGAACCCAGAAGGCGAGACCTTCAACAAATCCAAGTATCTGCCCTTCTTGCATTATTTCTGTCCACTCGTCCGATGTTACGGACATCGCAACCTGCGATGTAGACCTGGAAGCAAGAAAGCGCGCGACGTTCCCAACTTCGGTAATGACCAAGATACCGTCAGTAATCGTTGGAACCCTACCAACAGGGCTATAACTCAAGACTGGGTTGTCCGGCTCACGATTTCTGGCCAGCACTTCCTCGATTGAATCTAACTGTTTCAATTCACGGGCGATGACTCTCGCAATTCGAGCATAAGGAGAGTTTTGGGAATAGTAGAGCTTCATGAGGTCAGCCTATGCCTCTGACATCAAGCCATCAAGCCATCAATGGCAGCGCAGCATTCGGTAACTTGGGTTCGTTCCGGTCATCCGATGCGTCGCAGCAAGTCTACATCGGGCACGCGCCAATATCGACAAACGGCCCTTTGTCACTATCCGATGATCACGTGGCATCGTGCCCGGAAAGGCGCGCTCCATCTCTTTGGTCACGTCCACGACCAATGGATGGGCAGCCGCAATGCAGTCAACGTTGGCGTCGATGTCTGGGGCTATGTCCCGATTACGATCCGAGAAATCGAACATCGCGCGAAAACGCTACCCGAGAACAAGCACTGGCGTGATGTAGAACAAAACGCGGAAGTGCTGTGAGATGTCGCGATCGCGGCATTAACGTTCTTGATGTATACCCGAAGGAAAAATGGCCTGTTCAGCAATGTCGGTCTGCAGTGCGGTGTGTGTTGGGAAAGCGCGACTTGCTACTTTCAAGCAAGGCCAAACATCTCTGCTATAGATGCCGCGACGAGCCATTTCCCCTTCGGCTAATGAGCGGATAATGCGCTTGGCTAGGCTTGGCCTATACTGCACATAGGAGAAGTAGCCGGTACATCCCATTAGTGTCGGATGCTGCGCTATCTACGAATGGCGGCTTCGTTAAGTAAAAAGCTGTGCTGCCCCTCAACGCCGCTTGGTATTGTTAACACCAAATCCCCGACCTTAGCGAAAATAGTCAGCCGCGATTGGTAAAAAGGAAAACTCAAGAGGGCTAAGAGCCCCAGCATGGCAGGCAACGCAATCAGCACGGACGAATTCTGTAGCTTCTTCACTCGCTCGGGGCCGATTGCATTTAGCTCCACCTCGATTGCTTGTGCCTTTTCCGCAGGCAGCAGCCAACGCTTTCCTAGCCATTGATGAATCTTCGTTTCCATCTTGCCGATTTGCATTCTCAAAACCCACCTTTCAAGTCTGTGATCAACAGACGTGCGACACTGATTGCGATAAGGCCTTTAAGTGCCAACGTCAGACAAACTAAAGCCGTTCTCTATTCAAAATCGCTGCGCAATCTTTAGCGAGTTCGTCGTAAAGTACAGCAGCGTTCAAAATCGGAATTTGAGACTCTATTTTCGTGCCAAAGCCCAAAAGACGGCTTCGTTGTACGATAAGATCAGAGGAAGCGTCAGATAAAATAAGGTCCACCACCTCCTCATCTAAAACCGTCCAATAAACGTTATTGCGTTCAATATGCTCCATCCTTGGAATCGGGATTTCCCTTTCCGCGACCGTAATTGACACATCATAAATCGCGCGTGCGGTGATCGGTAGTGCATCAGGGCCTAGCGTCAAGTAGATGCCTTCAATCAACGTTGGAAACTTTAAGTGTGAGAAGGTATCAGGCTGCACTCGTGAGCCCTGTTCGGGGATAGGACCCACGCAAGAAAAGGTAATGTCATGATCTTCTGATTTTAATTCAACGGCCATCCAACCTTCGACAATTGAACGCTCATAGGTCCAAGCGTCGGCAGAGGTGCCTACCGACGCAATGATCCCACTTACAGTAACAGCTAAAATTGAAGCTCGAAGATTTAAATGTTTCATGCTGACGTTCCTGTCTGTCTTGAAAATGTTAGTAAGCGCCGCTTTCATCCTTCATAGTTCCACGGGAGCAGCTCATCAATCCTGTTGATCTTGTGGTCGGCAACCCGCGCGCGCTGATGGCCCTGTCAAACTGGCCTATTGCTGGGCGCACGCGCGGCGTAAACTCAAGGAAATCCACGACCGCGATGGTTCACCCATTGCCGCCGACGGCCTCAAGCGCATTGCCAAGTTCTACAAGATTGAAGCCGCGATCAGGGGGCAATCGGCTGATCAACGCAAAACGGCACGGCAGGAACAAACCAAGCCCTTGATGGAAGACTTCGAGGCCTGGCTTAAAACGGTCCGCGCCCGCATCTCCGCTAAGTCACGCCTTGGCGAGAAGCTGAGCTACATCGCCAAACACATGGACGGCCTCAAACTGTTCCTTGAGGATGGCACCGTCGAGATGGACAGCAATGTCGTCGAGCGCGCGATCCGCCCAATTGCTCTGAACCGCAAAAACGCGTTATTTGCGGGGCATGATGAAGGCGGCAGAACATGGGCGCGGATTGCCTCTCTCATCGAGACCTGCAAGCTCAACAACGTTGAGCCATACGCCTATCTCAAGGCAACACTTGAAGCCATCGCCAAATGCCACCCCGCCGCACGCATCGACGAACTCATGCCCTGGAACTTAAAACAGAATGACTGATATCGCTTACTGATCAATGCCAGCCTTGATGCTTACTTTGAATGCGACACTCCAGGTTTGGCAACCAATCGCACTTTAGGCGACAGTACCGTCATCCACGTGGTATTCAGTTCTAAGACTCGGTCCTGTGGGTATAACAGAAAGAAGATTTCGGGGTATTGCATATATAGGGATGTTGCCCGCATCCAATTGAACCCGAGCGGCGGTTTCACATTTCTGCAAGATGGCCTCGTGATCGACCGGTTCGATATGCCTAAAAAACCACCCTTCGCCGGGTTCAGGATCACGCATTGTTGTGGCAGGGAAACCTTCTTGATCGTCTCTTTCAGAGATTACTTTCAAAGCTCGATACAGATAATCGCTATGTTTAGGTTTTTCGGTTAGTCCGTAAATGTCATACGCACCCACCGCCTTTAAGAACGCTGTGGCGACGACGTTAGGGCAATCCGGCTGCGACACGATCCATTCAAGCATCCCGCTAGTCAAATCAAAGTGCACGATCTGATACCAAAGTGCATAATCGCGATGCGCTTCGAGAAAAGTGATCAGATGCGATTCTGAGATAGAAATAGGGTCGTCTTGCGTATCCGTTCGTCTTCCCCACCGAACTTCGACCCCATTTTCGTAGCCGTCTTCGCCGTGCTTTAATCGTTCGATATTTGGTTGAGGAACGGGATTTTCTATTGCCTGTCGGGTGCTAGAAGCTTGTTTGACTTCCGGATGGGAGTTTTCGATGATCCCGGCCCTAGCGGTATTCATGTCCACCGTCGGAGTTTGCTGCCGCTTGGTCCTCTAAGTCCAATCTAACTTCTCAGCCACCTCACGAACAATAAATAGGCCAACGGCAATCACAATTATGATAATGCTGATATCCATGTCTCTTTTTGACGTCTTCCTGGTAACTTTCCAAGCGTAATAGCAGCGGTTGCTGATGACGGATAGAACGGCGGAGAAGTCCACGGTGCTGATTTATGCAAAGTCTTATGCCAATATCCGCGACGCCGCGCATCGCGCTTTGGGGCCATTCCAGAACTGTGAGCCAAGCTGCGTAAGCCTTTTCCACTTATCTAGACGGACACTTAAACAACCGTACAAAGTACCGTTAGGACGGGTTCAACGAGCGCTTACCCTTTTGATCAAATTTGGGGTCGACGGTGGCAATCTTGTCAAGCCAACCACAACACAAATACTGCAACTATCGTTGTTGCCATAGTGACGCTGAACACCGCTATCATCTTCTTTTGCTAGCCACTCGGACTAAGATCGCTCTCTGCGTCACTTAAGCTATAATATGCGGCATGTTGTCTGTGATGCCAGCGCCGCCTTTAAATTGGTTTTTGAGCCGAACAAATTCTTATTTTTTCATAAATAAGAGCTTTTCTTTGGGCGTCATTTAAAGATGCCCATTTCGTTTGTGTTGCATTCTCGATCTTACTTAACTGAACGGGGTTTATCATTTTCCATGAGGCCATATCACGGGATAAACAATTAGGACAAACAGGCATTAATCCTATATGAAATTGCTCACCTTTCTCCCCATAATCACAAATAGAGCCAAATACTTTTTGAACTATATCTTCCGATGAATTTGGATCAATATTTGAATTTGCCATGTAGTCATCAACTATTTTACAGACATCGTTAAACGCTTGATTTGTTATAGCTTCTAAAAACACTTCTTCACTTGATTCTGATCTTAAAATAAATTCTCCGTAACTCATCTCAGGCACTCCAGAAGCATCAAAACTGGTGCCACACGAATTGCACATATATCTATATAGAACTGCACTCACGGCTGGCCCTATCTGATTGGTCCGGTTTGAATGTTAGTTCATAGCTAACTGAAGTGCGCGAAGGTTTCCAGTCTTACGATAAATAAGGGTAGCTTTAGTGCGGCGCATCGAATGCGTAGCATAAGAGGATCGCGGCAAGTCTATCGACGTAACCCAGCCTTCAACGATGCGAGCATACTGGCGCGTATCCGATCCTATTTTGGAGGATTCCGACTCGCCGATGATCTGTGCAACACGGTCTAACCGATCACAGGTCAGAGTTGAAACGTTAACAACAGGCGGTCATGTGAACAGCCGTCGGTATTTTGGCTATCCCCCGCAACCGCCACACCCGCCGCATCCGCCGTTGTCACCTCCACAGCCTGAAGATCCGCTCTTAGATTTTTTCTTCGGATTCTTCAAATCCTTCAAGATCAACCACCCGATAAACAAAGTTCCAGGCAATAGCACAAATGCGTACCAGTAGCGTGAGTCTTGCTCTGTGATGAGTGACCAAGCTATTATGGCAACCAAAATGACCATTACGGAAATGGTGACCATAACGGGCCAATTGGTCCGCCTTTCGCCCCAAATCCTACTCGGAGGGCTGACGCCAAATTCCTTTTCATATAGCGCCTGTGTTTTAAGAAATTGCTTACGATAACGCGGCATATCTTCGTCGCCCGTGCAGGGTTCGTGATGCAGTGGACGCAGAAGAACATCCGGAACGAACGTGTCCCAATAATCTCTGGTATAGGTCAGATGATGGTGCCAAGCTCGGTCTATGGTCTTCGATGGCGTTACTTGCGCTTTGGTGATCTGCGTCAGATAAACGAAGCGCTTGTACTCTTCTATGACCTCTTGGGTGTACGTCTTGCTCCACCGCTCTTGGCGTGCCAATTTCACTGAAAAAGGAGCCGTTCCCTTTGGGTCATCAAGCAAGTGAGCCTGAATTTTCTTCCAAAGTTCAGGTTTGGAAAGGGTTGTCAAAGCATCTGCTTTCACTCGAGACAGAGACATAAAAACATCATAAAACGCGACAGGTCTATCTAACACTTACCTATTTTGCGTTTGCTGTAAAGGTCCGCTGTGCGGGCTGCCGGCGTAGCATTGAGCGCCAGTTGTCATGGTTGCTTCTCCAATTGGGAGTTTCGGGAAAAGAAAACCTAGTTTTTAGACAACTTGGCTATACCGTCCTACATTATCTGACAACGGCACAAACGATCTACTTCTTTAAGAAGTGTTGGCTTTCGGTACGCTCCATGCATCAATGCAACGTTTCGTTTGGCGTCAGTCAGGCTAAAACCCGCTGCCGTCACGAATAACGGGTTCTTACTCTTTCCGCGATACAGTTCGCAAGCTTTAGGTTGGTCTTTAAAACGATTTTTGGCTACCCCTATTACTGGAATAGCACCTCCTAGTACATCAAAAAGGTGAGCACCCAACCCCTTCCGATTTGTGCTTCCTAAGGTGCAGTATCCATCAACAATAATAGCGCTTGGCTTCGTATCGATTTCTTTTAACAATCTTATAATTGCTGGTAGTTCACGCTTGAAAAACGAACCTGATTCATACGCTGGTACTTTTCCGGCGTCGCAGGCAAATGTTTTAGAAAACGAATGACTTTCCCATTCAGAAAATAAACCGCCAGCAGCAAATGCGACACTGTTTTTATGATATTGAACATCAGTAGCAAGAATCATGGCGCGTCCAAATCCAGTATCTATCTGACATACCCATGTATGGTGCTTTCTGAGTAGCAGTTTGCATGCCATCCCAAAATACAGATCATATCGAAGAAAGTGTCAGTTATTCAATCCATGCTGAGCCGACATCAGCGAGCACGAGATCAGCGCCATTTTTTCGAAACCTGCCAGGAACCCCTTTAAATCCTGTATATGTCTCGTTGCCGCATTTATATTCAACCACTTCAAACCTACAATCTGATAATATCTGAGGTATTTGTGCGCCAAAAGCTATCATATCCAAAATAGCATTGTATTTTTGAAGGCCTAGCTCAATGCGATCAAGCCATTCCGCGTACCATGCGCCAAAATTTTGACAACGTCTTAGTTCGGCGTCATTTACGACCCACATCGTGCCAGGTTGCGGTCCATTGATTTCGATCAACCAATCTATGGCACAACCCGATGTGCATATAGTAAGTAGGCCAGGGAACCCCCAAATAGGATCGTCATCGTCATCGTCATCGTCATCGGACCACTCGCGCGAAGCCGTAAGGTGAAAACTATCTTTGACACTTTCAGATTCTAGCTCGGTAAAGTCATAAATGCCATGACCGGGACCAACACCACCCGCGCCAAATGTGGCTAAAAATGAACGATAATCTTGTGGAATTTCGACGTCATTCCGCAGCTCAAAGGTAGAAAGCCGCTTTTCAGACACTGGGGGAAAGATTGCATACTTATGTGATGCGCTGAAGAACAGCAGCTCATTTTTGGCGTCAATCCGGCTTATCGAGAGTACACGTCGACGGGCGTCAGTCCAAAATTCAACGTCATACATTATACATTTTCTCTCTCGGATACATTTATATCAAGACTGTCCGTCGTCATATAAAGCAGGACATCAAAGCGGCTTGAGCAATGGCGGCTCTGGTTCGTTTGTGTGATTAATTATACGGCTTGTTTTTGATGTTGCAAACGGCGTTGTCTGATTGTCCGTTTCTTGATCCTTTTCCTTTCCCGCAGAATGGCTTTGTCGCGCCCAAAGGCTTTGTTGCACAAATCACTTCGGGGATTCACTGTATGAATCCAGCATGATAGCTGGGGTGCATGAGCAGTTGGCACCCTACAAAGTACAAAACCACGAACTGGCCGGCTTACAATGATGCACTGAAGCAGCGCGGATCGTTGACGGTTTGGCTCGATCCCGAGATGACTTGGCGGCCACCCCCGACTGGCAAGCGTGGTC
>JBDVKF010000061.1:0-22613 GCA_039960995.1 Paracoccaceae bacterium
TAACAGTCAACACCGGAGGCTGCTTTGTCCCCAAAACTGCTGCGGCCTGCAGCCTGTCCGGTTTTTGATCACGACTGGCGATCACCTCAGTCCGATCCAACAACGCATCGATTGGAAGCTGCACGACCTTGTCCAACGGCAGACACAGATGAGTTTCGTCGTGATGCTGCGCGCATTGCAACCACCAGTGGCCTGAGCCAAACGAGAAGTGCAAGAATATAGAGTGCAGCGCAGATAATAAATCAGACACAACAGCTTGTATTTGCTGACATCCAACGCCGTAAGTCGGCAGAATTTTGAGGGGCCGTTATTTTCGTCAGGTCCGATGACGCGACACTCAAGGCCGACGTCAGAAATTGAGCAGTTATAACGCAGGAACGGTATTGACGTCAGCAATGGCTCGCTAACTGGAAATTTTTCTGGCATCACTTCGGTGAAAAGCCAATGCCGCAGGATCCAAGACGTGACGATACTTAGCTTTATAATTCATGTGATGAGCGGGGCGACGATGCTTTTGTTTGCCGTGCACGTCATGCGCATCGGCATCGAAGCGCGGCTTGGCGGGTGGGTCAGGCGCGCGCTGGATCGTGACAGTTCCGCTTTGGGTTTGGCGGGCAAAGGCGGGGTGCTTGGGTTTGCCATGCAAGGGGGCACGGTTGTGTTGCTGATGGCCGCGGCCATGGCATCGAGCGGGACATTGTCTGTCGCCTCGGCGGCGATATTGGGCATCGGAGCCGAGGTCGGATCAGCGCTTGCCGTCAACGTGCTGCATCTGAGCCCCGCGCTTCTTGGGCCGTTGTTGATTTTGGTCGGCGGTTGGCTGTTCCTGAACTGCGCTGAAACCTCAAAAACCAGAGAAACCGGGCGGATTATCTTGGGTCTTGGCCTGATATTCCTGGCTCTGTCGTTGATCCGCGCAGCGGTTTCGCCGTTGCAAGGGTCGCCCCATATGGCGGGTGCGCTGGACCTGATTGGCAGCGATCCAGTGAATGCAGTGTTGCTGGGCATCGCACTCAGCTTTTTGATGCATTCCAGCCTTGTCGCTTTGCTGACGGCGGCCGCATTTCTGGGGCATTCGGCCTTGCCACCGGTCATCGTGATTGGGTTTGTGCTGGGCTGTAATATGGGCAGCGCTGTCTTGCCCCTTTGGTTGTTGCGCGGTGCGGACCAAGTCACCAAAACCGTCGCGCGCAGTGTTGCGGCGATGCGGTCCGGGCTTGCTGTGGTGTTGTTGCTGGTTTTGATCGTCGTGGGATCAGATGGAATGACCTTCCTGCATCAGGCGGCCCCCGTCGATATCTTGCTCTATGGGCATTTGGCATTCAATCTGGCGCTGCTTGTCGGCACGCCTTGTGTCCGCCCGATCAACCGCTTTTTCACCCCACAAAAAACCGCAGCTCCGCAAGTTCAGCTGAAATCGTCGCAATTGCAGGAATCCCCGGAATTGGTTTTGGCCGAATTCAAACGGCGCGTGAATGGGATGCTCGAGACTTTGGGGGTCATGATCAGCGCCGTAACGGCAAAGGTTCCCGACCGCGCGGCCCTGATCGAAGGCGAGGCACAGACCAACCAAAACCTGACCGAGTTGCGCAAGCAATTTGCGCGATTGCCTGACCTGCCCGAAGAGATCCTTGAGCAAGTGCAAGACATGCTGGATTTCGCGATCCGGATCGAACGCAGCGCTGACATTCTGTCCAGCAAGTATATCCGCATCCGACTGGAAGAAGAAAAAGGTTATTTCACCCTGACACCGCAAGGGTCCAAGGCCATCAAAACCCAAGTGGCGGACCTGAAAAAGGCAACGGTTCTGGCCCAGCATGTGTTTTGGAAAGAAGATCAATCCGGGGCCCGTCAATTGATCCAGATGAAGCAAGAGATGACCGCATTGGAACAGACCAACAGGCGCGACCATTTCGAAGAAATTCGCATGTGTAATGCGACCGCTTTGGAATGCAGCGATCATTACATCGAAATCGCGGCGGCATTGAAAGAGATCACAAGCAAGCTGGCCACAATCGGGTATGTCGTTCTGGACCGTCATGGCGGCCTCAAAAAGACCCGCGTTAAAACTGCGGATCGCGGTTAAAACTGGCAAACAGCGTCTGTGATAGGCGTCATTCGATGCCTATCTCTGCAACGACTTTTATTTCAACCACAGCCCCTTCGCGGCGCAATCCAGCGACTTCGACCGCAGTCCATGCAGGAAATGGATCTTGGACATAGCCCAAGCGCACGGTGTTGAACTGGTCAAAATGTTCACGCAATCCGACGTGGTAACTTGTCATCTCAACGATGGCGTCAAAGGACAGGTCAGCTTCGGCCAAGACTGCTCCGATTTTGGCAAACGCCTGATGGAATTGGGCGTCCAGCGTGTCTGGCATTGTTCCATCCGCTAGGCTGCCGGTCATTCCGGTCAGGAACACATGGTTGCCAGACACACGGCCCGGCGCCACTTTGATCAAAGCGGCAGACGCGCGTGCCTCTGCTGGCATCAAGACGTTGTTCGACATTTCAACTTCCATCTTAAAGGTGGGCCTGCTTGTATGTCGCTGCGTTCGGGTACAAATGCTTGACCTGTGCGGCGATATCCGCGACCGATATAGTTTGACCATGCTGTATGTGACGCGAGCTTTGTGCAAGGCGGGGTGTGGTCCACACATGAATTTTGACATTGAGCGCGCCCAAAAGAAAGCGAATTGAATATGAACATCCTGCCCATCATCCAAGAGTGCACAGACGAGTTGACCGAGATTTTCAAGGATTTGCATGCGCATCCTGAAATCGGGTTCTTGGAAACGCGGACCGCTGGGATCGTGGCGCAAAAGCTGCGCGATATGGGTGTGGACGAAGTGCATACAGGCATCGGCAAAACCGGTGTTGTGGGCGTGATCAAGGGCAAAGGCGACAGCGCGCGGCGCGTCGGGTTGCGCGCTGATATGGATGCGTTGCCGATCCACGAAGAAACCAACCTGCCCTATTCGTCTAAAAATCCGGGCGTCATGCATGCTTGCGGTCACGATGGGCATACGACGATGTTGCTGGGCGCGGCCAAACACCTTGTGAACACGCGCGATTTTGACGGAACGGCGATCTTGATCTTTCAACCCGCCGAAGAAGGTCTGGGCGGTGCGCGCGGTATGATAGCGGATGGGTTGTTTGATCGGTTTCCCTGTGACGAACTCTATGGAATTCACAACTACCCAGACCGACAACCCGGCAAAGTCAGTGTTTGTAAAGGTGCCTCGATGGCGGGTGCGTCGTTCTTTGATGTGCATATCAAAGGTGTGGGCAGTCACGCCGCGATGCCACATGAATCCAAAGACCCGGTGATCGTCGCATCCGCTTTGGTTGGGCAAATTCAGACGATCCTGTCGCGCAATGTGGCCCCCTTGGACACCTGTGTGGTGTCGGTGACGCAAATCCATTCCGGTGCGGCCTATAATGTGGTGCCCGAAGAGGCGACTTTGTCGGGCACGGTGCGCTATTTCAAAGACGAAGTGTACGCCTTGGCCGAACAACGGATGCAGGAGTTATGCGACGGGTTTGCCAAAGCGTATGACGTCGAAATCAAGCTGGATATGCGAAATGTTTTTGATGTCTTGATGAATGATGTCGATTTGTCGGATGCCTATCTCGATGCGGCGGCGGACATTGTCGGGGCCGAGAATGTGACCGATCAGGTTGATCCAGCCACAGGATCCGAAGATTTTGCGGATATGCTGAAAACGATCCCCGGATCCTATTGCACGGTGGGGCATTCAGGGTATCTGCCATTGCACAATTCGGGGTTTTTCCTTGATCCCGAAATTCTGCCCGTTGGCGCATCAATTATGGCGCGCATCGCCGAAAGACGCATGCCATTGGGATAATTAGTCCCCGTAATCAGTGCCCGTATTTAATGAACGTATAAAGGTCGGCAACAGGTCTCTTCGAACATAAAGTTCTGATCCGGGTTCAACATTTGCGGCGCGTTTTCGATACACCAGCGGGCCGCATCTTCGTTTTGCAAGGCCAACAGACCAACCGCGTCGCGCGCATTCACCAAATAACCTTTGCGCATAATCGTCTTGCCGCGCAAATGGTGCCAGATCTGAGCAGGAATGGACCGGGGCCCACCAACTGAACTGACTGTCGGAACGGTTACGGGCTTGCTGTCTAATGCTTCGACTTTTACCCCTACCCAAGCGGCACGGACCCATTCGGGGGATTCACCGGGGGGTGTCGACGTAATTTCAATGATCATGACGTTAACGTAACCCGATCAGCAGGTGCATTGAAAGAGGTCCGTTGATCATTCGCCCATAGGCAGAAAATGTTGCATATTGGCCCTAACTGCATGTCTTACCGCGGAAAAAGCCACAGTTTTTACACGGGCGTTGTGCGGCCCGTACTTCAGATCTGAATAGAAACCCCCTCTGGTTGTTCGCCGCGTCCCGCCCCATAGTGTTGCCACGCGCAAGAGGAGATCGCAGACAATGACACGCAAAACCGCCGAGATGCTATTTGGTGCCCTGATCGCAGATGCAGCCACATTGGGTGTGCATTGGTTGTATGACCCTGAACGTATCGCCGACATTGCAACGGCGCAAAACGGACGCACGGCGTTTACGCCTGTGGACGCTGCCAATTACGCCGACACCAAAGGTTATTTTGCCCATGCGGCGCGCAAGAACGGTCAGCAAACCCAATATGGCGAAGTGTTGCATTTGGCGCTGCAGGTGATTGACCGCGAAGGTGCGTTTGATGTGGCAGCCTATCAGGCGGCGTTTACGGCCCATTTTGGGGCGGGTGGTTCGTATCATGGCTATATCGATCGCCCGACACGCGGCGCTTTGGCCCGGATCGAAGCACGGGAATCCCCCTCTGGGATTGACGACGATCAATTGCCGGCCCTTGCGACCCTGCCTGCGATCTTAGCGCGCTATGTCGGGTCATCGGATGTGGACGATCTGCGTCTGGCGGCGATGGAGGTCACCAATGTGAATGACATCGCGGTGCAATATGGCGACGTATGTTCAGATGTGCTGACCCGTGTGTTGTCCGGTGAAACCCTGCCGGAAGCCTTAAACGCAGCGGCCGCAGCGGCGCATTCCGATATCCGGGATGTGCTGTCGCAAGCATTGACCACAAACGAGATGGATTCCACCGTTTATGCCGGTCAAACCGGACGGGCCTGTCACCTGCCTATGGCGGGGCCTTTGATGTTTCATATTCTGGCGCGGTCTAACAGCTTTGCCGAAGCGATTGAACGCAACAATCTGGCAGGCGGTGACAATGCGGGTCGCTCTGTGTTTTTAGGGGCTGTCATGGGCGCGTGTCATAGGGTCGGGTCCGACACGGGCGTACCATTGGACTGGGCGCTGCAACTGGAAGGCCGTGCAAATGTTTGGCGTCTGTGCCAATCTGTGGCAGATCGCGCGACTTAGGCGCGTGCCAGCGGCGTTGACCCGTCGCTGAGCCATTGGGCGAATTGGGCTTCGCTGATGCTGCTATCGGCCAGCCCTTCCATAACCTGAACACCTTTGATCGTGTCTGGTCGAAACGCGTACCCATTCAGGCGCAGATAGGTCACCGCCGTCACAAAGGCGGTGCGCTTGTTGCCATCGACAAAGGCATGGGCCTTGGCAATGCCAAAAGCATAAGCCGCTGCGATATCAAAATGCGTGGCCTCTTGGTCATGGGCCGCGCGGTTCAACGCCCGTGCGGCACCCGATTCCAACAAAGCGCGATCCCGCAATCCAGATGCCCCACCGTGACGCGAGATTTGGCGATCATGAACGGTGACAATAACGGATAACGGCACCCAAATCCGGGTCACGCCAAGGCCTGAAGCAGATCCCTGTTGTCGTCCATCACCGCTTCCGCGGCGGCCAATGCATCCGCCACGCTTGGGTCATGGGCCAGAACCTTCAACGATCCATCATCACCGCGCACGACAAACAACGTGTCGCCTTCTTTGGCATCCAGCATCGTCAGCATTTCTGTGGACAATGTCATTACGGCGGAATTGCCGACTTTGCGGATTTTGGTTTCGATCATGGTGGCCTCGTTCGTATACATTATCGTATATACACGACAAAAGGGGTCGATGCAAACTTATCTCTGATGGGCGCGAAAGAAATCACCCATCTGCTTGGCAAACAAATCCGCTGAAACATCGCTTTGATCCAATTGCGCCACCGCCGCATCCCCTTGCGCGGCACTTAACACATTCCCCCGGCTGCGCCGTAAAAACGTAGCAATGTAATCCGCAGGGTATTCCGGGTGAAACTGCACCGACATGGCCGGGAAATCATAAGCAAGCGCGCCAACCGGGCAATAATCGGCACTGGCAATGACGGCGGCACCGGGTGGAACGCGCGTGACTTGATCCTGATGCCAGACCTGCCCCGTTTGTTGAATGCCATCAATGTCAAAAGCGCGCACGCCGACCTCTGGGTCGCCCACTTTTTCAGCCTTGCCACCAAACACATCAGCCATGATCTGATGCCCGAAACAGACCCCAAACAACGGTTTTTGTGCCTGACGCGCCGCTGTCAGAAAATCGCGCAAGGGGGGCATCCAAGGGGCATCATCATAGACCCCCAATTCTGACCCGGACAAAACATACCCATCAAATGCGTCGATATCCGGCAAGGGTTCCCCCTCGTGCACGTCGATAATGGTGATGTCTGCATCCGGCAGCCCCCGCGCTGTCCAATTGGCCAGCACCTCGCCAAACTTGGCCTGCCCGCTTTGATATTCGGGCATCCAGATACACAAATCCAAAACCGCCAGTTTCATCCCCTGCCCTTTCTGAAAAGCGAAAAGCCGACCATTAACGGCTCAAGCTTAATGACCCGATCCTATCACCCGTTTGATACACGTTCCATGCCCGAAGCAGAGCCTCGTTCTGCCTGCCAGAGTGACACCTAACAGGCCCAAAAAGTGGCGATGCTACAACATAGAACGGCCGATAATCGTGAAAATTCATTGAAAAATTTCGATATTTACACTTTATTAACAATCAGGGATTTCAGAGGTTTCATGGCTGATACACTTCTTGGCGGCATCATAATTAATGAGATCTTGGCTGACCCTAACACGTCGGGCACGTCGGGTTTTGACACCAACCAGGACGGTTCCTTTGATAACGAAGACGAATTTGTCGAAATAAGAAATATCTCTGGTGCAGCCATTGATATCGGCGGTTTTCAACTTTGGGACGCAGGCCAAGGCAACTGGTTCACCTTCCCTTTAGGCACAAGTTTGCAAGCTGGTGCACATGCGATGGTTATGACCGGCTTTGAGGGTACAGCGTTAACCGGCGCGCCAGGGGATTTGTTCTTTTACGCTGAAAGAGGGTCTGCGGTTATCAACAATGGGGCCGAAAATGTTGTCCTTTTTGATCCCGGTTCAGATCAATATATTTCAGCTACCTATAATGGCGATTCACTTGATGACCCGACAAACTATTCCGGGTTTCCTTCACCAACCGCGACGCGATCGGGCAGTGGCGAAGACTTTGGGTCGGATAATGATGGCAGTTCCATCCAAAGGAGCGTGCTTGATGATAACGTGTTCATCAATGATGAAACGCCAACTCCCGGTACTGTAAATATCTGTTTCACGGCTGGAACCTTGTTTGAAACGGCACAAGGGTCCGCCGCGATCGAACGCATTCGACCGGGCGACATGATCAAAACGCATGACGGTCGGTTCATTCCGGTCAAATGGATATGGGCCCAACGTCGAACGGCCAGTGATCTGCGCCAAGACAGCAAATTGTGGCCTGTCGAGATCAAGCGCAACGCCTTTGGTGCAGGTGTTCCAAATCGGGACGTGCGCGTGTCCCAGCATCACCGGCTAATGGTCAGCTCAAACATCGCGGAACGTATGTTTGATCACCATGAGGTGTTGGTTCCGGCAAAGGATTTGTTGGACATTGAAGGCGTCCGGCTGGTGGATGACTGCGCGGCGATAACCTATTTCCACATTCTTTTTGAGACACATGAAGTGGTTTTGGCCAATGGCATCCCGGCAGAAAGCTTGTTTTTAGGGCCCGAAGCCTTGAAAAGCCTACACCCCGATGCGCTGGATGAAATTTGCCGGATTTTCCAGACAACGCGTCAGCAGTTTCTCGATATCGATTATCGCACAAAATGGTTTTTTGCGTCGGGGAAAAAGGTGCGCAAGATGGCCGCGCGGCATGTCAAAAATACGCAACCCCTCTATGGCCATGTGCAAGAGGTTGTCCCAAAACTTGGCCACTTTGCACGCCGCTCATAAGCTATGCCCAAGCAATGTGATTTCACCGTCTGAAATTTTCACCCCCTTACGCCACAGGCTATCCTCCATCACGGTTGGATATTGGTCGGCATAGTCGCGATATTTATCATTGGTCACGGCAAAGGAAATTGGCAAATGTTTGAGGCATTCCAAAATGTATCTGTCTGCCTGAACCCCGCTTGGCACCACATAGATTTCGTCGTCATTCAGCCCAAACACATCGCTGAGCATCGCTGGTGAATGGCGTTCATTCTTTTGGAACGCCCCGTGGTCGACCAATGTAAAAAAGATATTGGCGTCAAAGAAACTGATGATGCGGTATCCTTGTGACCGCAGCAGGTCCGCAACCTCACCAAGGGGCTGGGCATCCATCCCGTTCTTGTGCCCAAGGTGGTAGATATTGCTGCCATCAAAGACGGCGGTTTTCGCATTCAGTTCCAGATCACGCATGAAACCTTGACGATCATTGATCAGCAAAAAGTTCCGTTTTGTCGCCTGACTGCCCCGTGGGGCAAATCGTCCGATGATAAGAAGAACAAACCAACCACACAAAATGAGTGATCCAAACAGGACAAAGACCGAACCCCGGTCGACATCCGGCCACCCCAAGAGCGCCCATATAGCCAACGCAGGAAGGCAAACCGAAAGGCTGATATTCACCAGTTTTAACGCCGCACGCCATGGCCCGATTTTTATCCGCGGCTTCAAGCGTCTATCGCGCGCGAGCGCTTCGCCCAACGTGTTTGATTCAGATGCCAAAGTGTTTTTCATCTTTATGCATGTTGCTGTTTAAATATTTAACAATCAATAATGTTCGATTGCACCATTCCAAATTGAATCGCGACGCGAAATCAAACACGACATCTGCTGCTTGGAAAGGCGTCGAAATCCCAAAAAACAGGTTGACGATCAATCATCAGCAAAGCAATTTCAGATTGTTCTGAATAAAGATCATCCAAACTGACCGTACTATCTTCGCACTATTTTTCCTAAGCAGTGCGGCAGTTGCAGACTTGAAACCTGACTGCAGGATTTGAAATGAAAGACAGTTTTCTTCCGCTCGTACTCGCGATGTTCTTTCTGTTTGGTGCGGCAATATTTTGGTATCAGGACTTTTCGAAAGGCATAGAAAGTGAACGATTGGCTGCCGAGGTTGAGGTTTTCTTGGAAAATCACCGGCAGGTAAGTTCCGATCATTCACTGGCCTACCAAAATGCTCGGGAGCTTCAATTGTTGGCGCAAAGCCCAAACCGGGCCGTTCTTGCGATTTTCAGTCTGCTACTTGCCGTCCAGTTCTTGTCATCTTTCTTTGGAAACTCAAAAGGTCGCGCTGTTCGTCAAAAATTATCGGCGCTTTGGCAATGGCGACCCTGACATAAACTCCAAGTGTCGAGAAAACCAATTACCCATCCAGTAAATTGTCAATTTTGATCAATACCTTGCCGTCTTTATCATAGATGACCGTAAAACCAAATCCAAAAAGGGTGTAGCCCACGAGTGTGTTGTCAGGATCGGCAATGAGGCCCTTAAACGGGTCCACAAATCTGAAACCGCCCATGAACGTTGGATTGACTTGCCGCGCATAAAAAAGGCCTCTTCTGTCGTCAACATCAGCGCGCAGATCCCCCTTGGCTATTTGGTCATACTTGACCTGAGCCCGGTGATATACGTCCAAGAACAAGCCAAGGCAGGCCGTCAAAACCAATGCAGCCGCGCCAATTGCGGTCATTGCCCCTTTCAAAATTCGCTTAAACAGCGGCATCTTTGGTCTCGGTGTATCGTTGATTGTGCTTTCAATACCTAGGGATGAAACTGACTGCGGCGCAAAGTTCAATAAATTGTACTTTAGGTTCGAAACATGCGTTCTTGATCGCGCGATGAAACCGTTGATCTATCACCATACGTAACCCGCGAAAGGACCATATTGTATGATTGCTTATGTCACCGTCGGTGCGGATGATATCGCGCGCGCAAAACGGTTTTACACGGCGTTCCTGCCCGCTCTTGGGTACGGCCTCAAAGAAGGCGCCGAAGGCCTCAGCTTTGCCCTGCCCGTCCCGCCCGGTCAGTCGCCTGTGCTGCCGGATTTCTATGTGAAACCGACCTTTGACGAGCATCCCGCTAGCGCCGGAAACGGCACGATGGTCGCCTTCGAGGCAAGCAGCCAAAGCCAAGTGCGCACCCTGCACGCCGCCGCCCTTGCCGCTGGTGGATCTGACGAGGGCCAGCCGGGGTTTCGCGCATCTTACGGACCACATTTCTATGTCAGCTATCTGCGCGACCCTCAGGGCAATAAAATAGCGCTGTTTTCCAGCGACCCCTCCGAACCCGGACGAGACGATTAGAACGGGCATTCCCAACACTCCAGACAATGGCGCGTTGGATTGATTGCTGAACGGTATCTAAATCATCACCCATGAACGGAGGAAACCGGCAGAGTTTAAGAGCAACGTTCGACAAGCAAATGCAACCGGACCAACAAAGCAGACATTGATGCGTCACGCAGCGAATGGCGGCTGTGAGCCCAAAGTACTGAATGCTGCGACTTGCACGGACGTCAGGTTACAGCCAGTTCTGCTCTTCGCGGATCATCTGAGCCAAACCGTCACGTCGTTGGCGCAAACCGCACAGCTCGACGGTTGTCTTGCTGTGCGGTTAACCAAAGCCCTTTTATTTGGGTAGATGTGTTTGTCGAGTTTAAATGATGAGCGACCAATCCGCGATTATGTGACCTGAAGGGTCATCACCGTGAACGATAACATCATGGAAGTTCAGATCGTTATCGCGCCATGTCACGAGGAAATGATCGCCCTGATCAGTGACAGAGAACTCGTTTAGACCTGGTGATAGTGTTGCCGCCACTTCGGTGAGGCCAGACGGAATTCTGATCGTGTCACTGACCTCGAAATCTAGGATTGCATCCGCAAATCCGTTAAAAAAATCTCCCGTGTCACGGCTCAAAAATACGAACTGATCTGCATCGGCACCGCCTTGTAGCTCATCTACGCCTTCACCTCCGTCGATAAAGTCGTTCCCGGAACCTCCGTTGATGACATCGTTTCCGCTTTCGCCGTGAAGATGATCTCTATCGGCCCCACCGTCGATGTCATCGCCATGCGCGCCACCGAAAATCGTATCGTTGCCGCTGTCACCCATTAGCGTATCGTTTCCCTCACCGCCAAAAAGACGGTCAAGGTCATTTCCACCGAACACGAAGTCATCCGTATCACCGCCTCTGAACTCGTCGTTTCCACCAGCCAAGAAAAGTATGTCAGGTGTTCTCGAAGGAGTGTTGGTCCCTAAAACGACGTCGTCATGATTTGTTGTGAAGATCTGCTCAAACTCGCTGTACTGGAGGCTGGGCAGTTCTGCCGTCACGTTAGCGTTCGGGTCATAAAGTTCGCTTTTGACTGCAACTTCTTGATCAAGATCGAGAACGAGGCCCCCGTAACTTGGAAGGAAGTTGAGTATGTCAGTTCCGCTACCACCATGAACGTATCCCTGATGGACCGGCATACTGACATAGTCGTTGCTTCCGCCCATCCACGCGGAGAATGATACTGACAATGGGTATGGTATTGTTACCCAGAGTATCTGGGCGAAATGTGCTGGAAAAATCGCGAAGTCGGGATTTTCCGTACCCGCAAAGTGGAATGGTCTGTCTGGGTTCGTGAATGGCATCTTGATGATCCTTTCGTTTTGCGTTTGTCTAGTTTCCTCTCATCAACTTTGAGGTGCACAGACTACCGCAAGGCTAGTGCCCCACAATGGTTTCCCAGAGCTTGCCGTTCGCAAGTCAGCAGAAATAACAGCGATTTTTGAAATCAATGTGTTGGCGCAACTAAGTTGTTTGATAGAAAATGCTTTGTCATCAGCATGTTAATTCGGGTTGTCTGGCAGAAGGCCTTATCCGGGATGGTTGGCATCCCAGTAGGTTGTGATACGTCTGTGGTCAGGCATGAAATTGTTTTACATGTCGTCGGGCTGATCGATTGTAACCGGTCCGATCCAATTTGAGTTTGATTGATCCACGGCCGGCCTGCGGTCTCAGTGTGTCCGTTGATCGTGACATCGGGGCCATCTCTTTTCGCGAGTAACAGGCCTCTAACCCGGCCTTGGCGCAGCCGCAGCGAAGTGGCGCTTTGTCCCGCACCGCGGACCATGGCGTGCTATGCGGTGAATGTCGGCTGTGAGCCCAGAGGACTGATTTTACTAGTCTAACTGACTCGAAAAACTGGTCACTTTCCAATCTGCAGGATCGCTCGAAGGGCTTGTTCTGCCACGCGGCTCAAAGCCACCTAGACCGAGACCTTTGAAGGTCACCGCAACATCAGTAATCCCGTTGGTGTCTAGGTCAAACAGACAGTTGATAGAGCCCCGCACATCGCCATAGTCTCCAGCAAAGATGACCTCTGGATAGATGGCTGCCGCGCCGCTGCTGGTATCGAAAATATTGCCAGACTGGATGGTCAGGGCGCGTAAGCCTCTGAAGTTTGGAGCGATATGCTGCTCGACAGCATTTATGCAGGCGACATCTTTGACTGCAAAGTCATCATCCGAATATGTATAAGACCTGTCAATTTCCAGACTGCCTGCGGACGCGACTGAACCAAATAGCATCAAAGAAACTTGGTAGATTAATTGTCTCATGATGATTGTTATCCAAGCAGTTTAGTTGCGGCTTCGTTGATCAACTCGTTGGTCGAAATCAATGTCAGTACATCGTATGAACATCAAGAACTTATCGGTCATTTGATGCGTAAGTGGTGATTGTTTGCAGATAGATCGATGACCTTCATCCAAAGGAACTTTAGGGTCAGGGCTCATAGCCAATAGATGACGGTTGCTGCGAGGGCAATTGCTGAGAGGAAGACCTTTGGGCACCTGTCGTATCGAGTGGCGACGCGACGCCAGTCCTTCAATCTGCCGAACATGATCTTGGTCCTGTTGCGACTTTTACAACGGCGCTTGTCGTTTTTCACGGTCTTCTTGCGCTGTTTTCGACCCGGGATGCATGCGCGTATCCCTTTGTCTTTCAACGCTTCTCTGAACCAATCGGCGTCATAACCACGATCACCAAGTGGCCAATCGACCTTAGGCAGGCCGCTCAGCAAAGCCCGCGCGCCGATATAGTCGCTGACCTGACCGGAGGTCACAAACAGGTTCAGCGGGCGTCCCTGGCTGTCGCAGATGGCATGAAGCTTCGTGTTCATGCCGTCCTTCGTGCGGCCGATCAGGCGTCCACGCCCCCCTTTTTAACGCCCAAACTGGTCGCTGTCCGGTGCGCTTTGAGGTAAGTCGCGTCGATCATCACGGTCTTCTGTTCGCCGTGCTCTGCAGCTAGACCTACCATCATCTGAGCGAAGACGCCCTTATCACTCCAACGCTTCCAGCGGTTGTAGAGCGTATTGCGAGGTCCGTAGGCAGCCGGGGCATCTCGCCACCTTAAGCCATTACGATTGATGAAGATAATCCCAGACACAACGCGCCGATCATCGACACGTGGCTTACCATGGGACTTCGGGAAGAAAGGCTCAAGACGCGCCATCTGCGCGTCTGTCAACCAGAATAGATCAGACATGCTCACCGCTCAGCTTTCTAACCGTGAATCACGCAACTCCGTTGAATTCAATGGGTCCTGACCCTAGAAAACCGATAAGGCCTGATAGGTCGCCCTCCCAAAAACGGTCCAGACTGTGTGGAAACTCGCTGCTTCATGGTGTGGAATAGAAACCCGGGTTGGCCATTTGTATTTTGGCCCAGTTACAGCTTTTGAGCGACCTTAACTCCGGACAATGGCTGCCATGCGTGATTATGAGGTCGATTAAGCAGACAAGAGCCCCCCATTAAGCTTTATCGCCTGCATGAGGCCCGTGACACCCACAAGGGTTAAGGCGCGCCGGATGTTATAGGCCAGTGCTGTCAGACTGAACTCGGCCCTTACATTTTCAATGCGGCGCATGAGAAAGTTCCTTTGCCCCATCCATTGCTTGATTGACCCAAACGGGTGTACAACTCTCTCTCGACGCTGATCCAGAACTTCTGGGTTTGCGGCAAGCCGGGCCGCCATCCGATCCAGAATGGCCACATTCGCGTATCGCATAACCTTTCGAAAGGCCGCATTTGTGCATCGCGCCCGTAGATCGCAGACCTTGCAGGCTTTGGTGTTCACAAAGACGACGGTGTCATTGTCGCGAACCTTGCTCTTGTATTTCGGTTCCAGATTTTCGCCACCTGGACAGATCAAAACGCCTGCGTCAACCTCATAATGGAACTGTTGTTTTGTGAAGATCCCATTCTTAACGGCAGAGCCGCGTAGCGGCTTTGGAACATAGGGTATCTTCGATGTCTTCAATCTTGTAGTAACCCCGATCAGCAACGACATCGATATGATCAACGCCTAGGTTTTCCCGCGCGCCATTGGCTGTCTCAGTCAGCAACCCCAAGTCGCTGACATTGTTATGAACCTGTTGCTCCGCAATAAGTTTGTGCTTTGTATCGACGGCGATCTGGATGTTGTAATCAACCCCAATACGGCTCGATGAATGCATGGCGCGCGCATCCGGATCCGTCAATGATATCTGCTCCTCGCCGCTGGCTTCCAGTTCTGTGCGATGCTCCTCGAGACCTGCGCGCCGGTCTTTGATGGCGGTTATCTTTTCTTCCAGATTGTCCACCCGCACCGATGGCGTAGCGCCGTCTTTGTCCGCTTCATCCAGTTGCTTGAGGTAGCGATTAAGTCGTTCGTCACTTTCAGCCATGGCCTTGGCCAACTTGCTCTTGGTAAAGTTGCGCTGACTGCTGTTTACCGCCTTTAGTCGCGTCCCATCGACAGCAATCAACGCGCGGCCAAACAGATCAAGGCTACGCCACAGAACCACAAAATCACGGAACACCTGCCGAAAAGCCGTTTTGTTCTCACGTCGAGAATCAGCGATGGTCTTAAAATCCGGCTGCAACTGCCGCATCAACCAGATCATTTTCAGATTGCGGTGTGTTTCCGTTTCAAGACGACGACTAGAACGCACCCGGTTCAAATAGCCATAAATGTAAGGCTTCAGCAGATCACCAGGATTATAACCCGGCCTACCAGTGGCCTTGGGCAGGGTCCGCTCAAAACCTGCTGCCGCGAGATCAAGGCTGTCGACAAAGGCTTCAATAAACCGAACCACGTTATCTGGACCGACATAATCATCCACGCACGAAGGCAAAAGAAACGTTTGTGAACGAGGAGTTCCTTGGATCTGTTGCATCCAAAAGGATACCATTTTTACGGCCTTCAGAGGAATCCTCAATCAGGTCAAAATGACGATCATGCCTCTGCTTTTCCAAGCAGCGGCGAGTTTCTACACAGTCTGCATCGTTTGTTGAACGGTTCGCCAAACCGGAAATTGATACCCTTGCAGCCAAGGTCCGGAAAGTCCCACATAGACGGCCTTATGCATCAAACGCACCAAGGTTTGGCTTCAAGAATCGCTTCCGCAATCGCTTCATCATCCGCAGGCGCTTCCCGCAGCATGTTAATGATCGTCAGTTGCAACTCATTGCGTTCGAATAGCTGTTTGTACTTCCCGCGCGGGGCTTTGCTTTTGGGATCGTCCTGATAGCCACACAGCACCAGTGCGAGGTCTATGGTGTCCAGATCAGCCTTGTGGTCGTCAGCCGCCTTAAGCGCACCCTTGTGCTGGCCTGCTTTCTCGCCGCGCTTTTTGACCAGTCCGTGTATCGTGTGTTTCACACCATTCAGATACGCATGCGGGGGACGTCGACGGGATCCAAACGCAGCTCGATTAGAAACGGACCAGTGCGCGTTTTGACGGCCTCAAGAGCCGTTTCCAGCTGGTCACGTGAACGCACTTCGATCCCATCTCCGCCAAGGGATTTTGCGATATCCGCAAAGGACGGCCACTGAAATTCCGTCAGGCTGGGGTCCATTTTGCGATCCATAAATTGGATGTGCTCCGCCCCATAGGCGGAATCGTTGGCGATGATGACGATCAGATCAAGCCCAAGGCGCACAGCTGTGTTGAATTCATTGATGCCTCCCATCATGAACCCCCCATCACCACTGAACAACACAATCGGTCGCCCCGGCGCCCCAACCCCGGCACCAATGGCTTCTTGCAAACCCAATCCAATGGCACCGTAATTTACAGTGCTGACAAAGCTTTGCGGGTCCGGCACAGAAAGACGGCACCACACCTCTGTCATGAAGCGCCCGCCATCCGTGACCAAGATGCGGTCGTCGGGCAAGGCGTCTTCCAAACGCTCCAGCGCGTACACGTAATTGACAAACCCATCCGCCGTCTTGCGTGATCCGGGCGCATGCGCGGTCAAGGTTGCAACATCCAATTCGCGGGTAAATCCACTTGGTTGGATTTCGGCCTCGTCTAGCCAATACAATATTGTTTCCGCCGCCGGCCCCGCATCCGCGACCAACGCAGCGTCAGGATGTAAGCCACCGCCAATCGCTTTTGGGTCGGTGTCAATCTGGATGATCCGCTTGTCTTTCATCAGCTTGCCACGGTCCGTTGTGAAATCATGCAACGCAGTGCCAAAACAGACAATGCAATCAGATTGCGCAATCAGATCATAAGCGGCAGGCGTGGACAGGGTGCCGAAAATATCAATGTTATAGGGGTGATCCTTGAACAACCCTTTGGCACGCAAAGTGGTCGCCAAAGGCGCTTCCAACCGATCCGCCAACTGAATCAACTGATCCCGCGCCGGAACAGCGCCCCCACCGGCCAAGATCAAAGGACGCCGCGCCGAGGCAATCATCCCAATCGCATTGTCGAGGATCTCGCCCTCCGCCACGCCGCCGGGTTTGGTGAACACATCAAGAACTTGGATATCATACTCCGCCTCCTGCCACATAAAATCGGCAGGCATGTTCAGAACAATTGGTCGTCGTTCGACCTGCGCCCGGTAAAACGCCCGCGCCACGTCTTCGCCAGCCGTGTCAGGTGTCCGCAATTGTTCAAAACCCGCACCTGTGACAGTGACAAGCTCTCTTTGATCCGTGCTTTGCAAATGGCGCGGATTGTCCGCAGGCGTATCCCCAGCCAGAACCACGATTGGAACATGGCCACGCACGACCTCGGTCAGCGCAGTGACGCAGTTGGATAAAGCAGGCCCATGGGTGACCGTTGCCACACCAACTTTACCGGACACATGCGCATAAGCCGATGCCATCAAAATTGTGCTGCCTTCATGCGCGGCCGGAACAAAATGCCCCCCAAATTCGCGCACAAAGCTGTCCACCATGAACAGGTTGGCATCCCCCATAAGCCCAAACATCGTTGTGGTGCCGTGGTCTTTGGTAGCGCGCGCGATGGATTGATAAACGTGGTTTTGAAGGCTCATGTGCACAACCTCTTAAGCGAATGTCTGCAGATTCCAAAAGATATGCAGAAGAATAAGACCTATTTGGTATGAAAAATCTTCTCATTTGATCTATTTTGAGGTAATCAAGACAAATAATTTCTCTTTATTGTGAAATACAGGTGAATCTTTGCTCGATGCCTTTGAAAAACTGATTTTGCAGGTCCTGCAACGCGATGGACGCGCCAGCACGCAAACGCTTTCCGACGCCGTGGGCCTTTCTCCGTCCCCCTGTTGGCGCCGTGTGAAACGCTTGGAAGAAGACGGTTATATCGACCGCTATACCGCGATCTTAAATCGCAAAAAGCTTGGCCTTCATGCCCTCGCCCATGTTCAGGTCTCTCTTGTCGACCACGAAGAAGCCTCGATTGAAAAGTTCCAAGCCTTTGTGGACACGAACGAACAAGTGTTGGAATGTTCGTCCATAACGGGCGACTTCGACTATATCCTGAAAGTCGCAGCAACCGATCCTGAGAACCTCGAGCAATTTATCCTGCGCAGCTTGCTCGGGTTAAAAGTTGTCCGGACGACAACAACGACCTTCATCCTGCGGCAACTTAAAGTCTCCGGACCATTGCCTGTCGATATTTGACGCTGACATTCAATCCAAAGAACGGCGACACAGCCGTTAACGTGACGGTGCCAAATGCGGCGCAGCTCAGCGCGCTTGACTCGCTTTACGTTGTCAATCCCAGCAATGGCGATTTCGGCGCTGAATACATCGCAAATTTAGGCGACATCACTGCGGCGGTAAATGGCGGAATGAACTTGATCATCTTTGATCGCGCCGTGACCAATGCCCAAACGAACCTGCCAGGGGGCGCTGGGATCACGGCTGTGCGCGACTTCGACAGCGGCGCAGACGTCAATGTGGCTGCAGGCGCACCCAATGATTTCGTCAATGGCCCGAACGGAACAATCGACGATAACACGTTTGATGGCGGGAATCTGTCCAACCATGGCTTTGTCGAACTCAGCACTTTGCCCCCTGGTGCGACGCCACTTCTGACAACGTCTGATCCAACGCATATTGTTGCGTTTACATATCCTGTCGGGGCGGGAAATGTATTCTACTCGACAATTCCGCTGGACTTTTACTCTGGCACAAGCAACCCAAATATCACCCCTGCCGAGGTGCTCACACTCTTTGGCAACACCCAAGAGATTTTGTGTTTCACGCGTGACACTCTTATCGAAACCGCAATGGGCCAAAAGCCAGTCGAAGCGCTTTGCATAGGCGATGAAATCCCGGTTCTTAACGGGGATACCGTGCCCATCCGTTGGATCAGCTCCACCAAACAGCGCCGCCGCGATTTGCAGCACATGCCAAATCTGTACCCAGTCCGAATTACCGCTGGCGCCTTGGGCTGTGGATTACCAACACGGGATTTGCTTGTCTCTCGTCAACACCGGATCTTGGCCACCTCAAAAGTCGCCAAACGCATGTTCGGGGCCTTTGACGTGCTTCTTTCTGCAATCAGATTAACCGAATTGCCCGGAATATATGTCGATGACACTGTGGAAGAAGTTGAATACTTCCACATCCTTTTTGACAAACACCAAATTCTCTGGGCAGAGAACGTCGCCTGTGAAAGCCTGTTCACCGGCCCCGAAGCACTAAAGTCAGTTCCACACGCAGCGCGCGCCGAACTGATGGAACTCTTTCCGGAATTGCAGTCGCTGACCTATACACCAACATCCGCCGCTTTTATCCCATCAGGGAAACTGCAGAAAAAACTCGTTGGACGACACCAGAAGAACAACAAAACCCTCTTAGAAAGCCGCCCCACAGAGCGCCGCGTTTAACCGTCAGGGGGGCAATGCGGTCGACCCCATGTCCGATAACTATGCTCGATGCGCGGCCCTAGCGACCGATCTTGGTTTGGTGTACCAGCGATAAATGTCCTGGTTTTCAAATCTCACGGGGATCGAACCTGAATCCCCTCAATCCGTGCGACAATTTCTCAAACTCGAGGGCACCACCCTCATTTCAACGATAAATGCGCGGCGCTTTGACGTTGGTACGTTAACCACCCCATCGCTGTCTGACCTCCGCCTGGGCGACACCCCCGATCGCGGGCCCGTTTCCGTCCAAGAATTGATAGCGGACGCGCAAACTTTACATACATTGCCGGCCAATGCCGGAGCAACGTTTCAAGTGGCCTCTCAGTTCAACCTGCTTGAAATGGTCGGGCCTACCATTACCCCTGAACATGGTGTCGGCGGGTACGAGACCGATCTCACACAAGGGCCGGCCTGCGCGATTGCCTGCGGGGCTGGCACGATCTACCGGAATTACTTTGTGCCTGTCGGGACCGGCATAGGCCAAACCGAATCCATGCAGATCGACTGCCTCACAGACGTCGGCAAAGCCCTGAACAACGACTCCAATCTCTATTGGATCATGCAAAATGGCTATGCTTTACCAACAAAAGACGGATTGGATCGGCTCAACACTATCCTAAGCAGCATGTCCGAAATCGACAAAAACAGTCTGCGTGGACGACTTCGGATCGGCGTACACTCAGACACCGAAGTCACCTTTCAGAACGCTGGCCACAAGGTCACGCAACTCTATTGCAGCGCTATGCCAGTGTCCTACGGATCAGGCCCGATCAGCAGCTGGACAGAAATATCGCAACTGGTTTTAGAAGCCGCCTACGAAGCAACCTTGCTTGCTGCAGTGGAAAATTCCGCCAAGACCGGAAACAACCGAGTGTTCCTGACCTTGCTTGGAGGCGGTGCATTTGGCAACAAACCAGAATGGATCGTCGATGCCATTCTAAGAGCACTCCGTCTGGTTTCCCGCAGCGGCTTGGACATAAATCTGGTGAGCTTTGGGGCGTCAAATCCGACGGCCAGATTGATCGTCAACCGCTGGGCCTCAAATCAGCTCTAGCCGTCTAAACTACATTCCGAAACGACACGAGGATGCCTGAGAAAACACGGGATGTTGCACGTCAAATGACTTTGGCCTTTACGCCAACACCTGACCCAATTTTTGAAAATCGACCAGATCCCAATGATGGGAACCTGGTCAAAGCTATCTCATTTTATCTATTGCGCGATCTGAACACTGAATTCAGTCATCCTGGTTTAAGCTGAGCAAGCAAATAGCGAGCAACAGAGTTGCGGCCACGCCAGATCCACCAGCGATTGGGGACGGGAAAGCCCCTTTGATGCCAAGCATCAAAACTATGGCGTTGGCAACAATTGCCACTGCACCCACCAATGCTGTGATACCGCCCAGCTCCTTGCGACCTTGATTTGAATGCGCGACACCAAAAACCACGGCAGCCAGACCAAGCAGAATTTTTGCTGCATTATAGATAAAGAAACCGAAGACAACGACTGAGAAAGAGATGGCCCCGAGCTCAGCATTTGCCTGCGCTGCCTGACCGAAGGGCTTAAATAAAGTATAGCCTACGCCAACCTGTACAACATTGAGGACCGCGCTAAACGCTATCGCCGAAAAGCCCAATGTGTAGCGCTTGGTCAGACGAACAACGTTCCAGTTTCAGAAAATTTGCAGTCGCAGTAAAGAGTTTTTCAACATGGCGTAATCAGGACCAGCGTTCCACCGCGCCTGTTATTCAGGATGCACTTGTCATTGGAAAGGAGACCGACCGATGGATTATTTTGCTGGCTTGGATGTGTCGATGGAAGAGACGCACATCTGCCTTCTCGACCGAGAAGGCCTATTGATCCGCGAAGGAAAAGCGTCCTCGACGCCGAAGGCGATTGCCGCGTTTCTCGCCGACGGCCCAATTTGCGCCAAGGTTGTTTTTGAGACAGGACGTATGGCCCCCATGCTTTTTCATGGCCTTACAGAGCTTGGCGTTCCGGTTGTTTGCACTGAAAGCCGTCAGGCCTATCAGGCACTGAAATCGCTGGCTGGGCACAAAACTGACCGCAATGATGCGCGAGGCCTAGCACATTTGGCGCGGACGGGGTTCTACAAACCGACACATGTTAAATCGCTGTCGGCGCATGCGATCCGGTCGCTGATCGCCGCCCGCAAGAAGCTGGTTGGACAGCGCGTGACCATCGACAATCAAATCCGGGGGCTGGTCGTCGTGTTTGGTGTGCCTCGCGCTCTGTCGCCCGCCTTCAAGGCCGCGGCTCTGAAAGTCAGCGATGGTGTTCCCGGTCTGCATGCCGCGTTGCGCGGCCTGTTTGCGGCACGCGAGGCAATATTGATTGCGGTGTCTGCCATCGACAGCGATATCAAAGCAATGACCCGCAAATCAGAGGTCTGCACCCGCCTGATGACCGTGCCGGGCGTTGGCCCGATAACCGCATTGGCTTTTGCAGCGGCCATAGATGATCCGGCACGCTTTAAGCATTCGCGAGATGTGGGACCCTATCTCGGGCTGGTTCCCAAACGCCATCAATCCGGCGAAGTGGATTACATCGGCAGCATCTCAAAACGTGGCGACGTTCGTGTCAGAACGCTGCTTTACGAAGCCGCAAATGTGATGCTCACGCGATATGCAACACCGCTGAAATTGAAATCGTGGGCGCTCGCCATTGGGCAACGCTCGACAATGCGAAAAGCGCGTGTGGCGCTGGCAAGACGCCTCGCGATCATCTTGCATGCCATGATGCGAGATCAGACCGACTTCCAGATCGCGTAAGAATTGCCAGAACGACAACAACGAGGATTCCTAAATCACAGTTCCCACACGGGAAAACGCCCGAGGGAGGGCGTGGAACACGACGCCGATTCTGTAGCGACAGAGCAGGCTATCAATCTGATCGCGGTTTCAACCTTGCCGATCCACACCCAGCCAACCCCATCATGAGCCCTTGAGCTCGAAGAGATGGGATGGTTGCCGCCCTCCCGAAACGGCATCGCAATGTGCCATGTTGATTGTTTAGATGATCAACAAGAGAGAGGACGGCAAAATGAAGGATACAATGATTGGCGTGGATTTGGCAAAATCAGTTTTCCAACTCCA
>JBDVKF010000062.1:0-39201 GCA_039960995.1 Paracoccaceae bacterium
GCATGATCGTATCCTCCAGAAAATGAACCTTAAGAACTGCGGCGGTTCATTTTCTGGAGGATACGATCATAGGACGATTCTTCGGGCTAAAGCTATCCCGTCTGAAAGACGGGGGGTTTAGACCAACAAGTGGATACTAAAGCTATCCCGTCTGAAAGACGGGGGGTTTAGACCAACAAGTGGATACTAAAACGAACAAACAGCGTTTGCCAAGAATTTCGACATCTTGGGCTGTAGGGTCTGCGTGCAGTTGGCCTGTGTGCCTAAGCCAGTAGCTCAGCTTTAATCAAAAAACCGGGCGCGCCTCCCCCAACTGTCGTAACCATTCCAATCTTCTTCCCACAATTCGCCACATTTGTCTGTCATACAGCCTATATGGGCCTGCTTTATCGGGGCAAAATAATAGCAAATTGGGGTTTTCGTAATGCGCATGATTTTTGGATTGGTACTCCTCGCCGGTCTCGCATTGGCTGGTGGTGCGGTCTACATGGCCAAAAACTACATCGGGCAATATCAGACAGCTCTCGCCAAAGAACGGGCAGCACGTCAGAAAATGGTAAGAACTGTTCCCGTCTTTGTCGTCGAACGTTCGTTAAAATATGGAGAATCGATAACATCTGAAGATGTGCGTCAGGTATCTTGGCCAGAAGACGCAATCCCAGAAGGTGCCTTCACAGCTGACAACATTCTTTTCCAAGACGGCGAAACACGCCCTCGCTATGTTTTACGCGCAATGGAAAAAGATGAAGCTGTACTGGCGATCAAAGTGACCGAGCCTGGCGAAGAGGCGGGTCTGACATCGCGGATTGAGCGCGGCATGCGTGCTTTTGCAATCGAAGTTGACGTCGCTTCAGGTGTGTCAGGTTTCTTGCGTCCTGGCGATCGCGTCGATGTTTATTGGACCGGACGAATTCAAGGCAGCAACCAAGACCGTTCGGAAGTCACTAAACTGATCGAAGCCGGTGTTCAGTTGATCGCAATTGACCAAACGGCGACCGGTGACGTGTACGGGGCGACAGTCGCTCGGACTGTTACAGTCAGTGCACGACCAGATCGAGTTGGCGCACTTGCACAAGCGCAAGCAACAGGTCGTCTATCCCTTTCTCTTGTTGGTGCAGATGACGATACGATTGCCGAAGCTGTAGAGGTCAACCAGAAATCGCTTCTTGGATTGCCAGAAGAGCAAGCCGCCGTCGAAGAAAAAGAGGAGAAAGTCTGCAAAGTCATCGCGCGAAATTCCGAGGGAGTGGTCGAAAAGATTATTCCCTGCCGCGACTGAATTTCCAGCCTGAATTGAATGCCAGATGCCGCGCCTTGGGTGCGGCATCGTTGCGTTTGGGTCGCACTTACAACTTATCCACATAAAAAACGCCTCTGAAGCTATTGATTCTTGCAATAATAATTTGGCCGTCACATTGTTAGTTCAATCACGGGCACTAAGACCCGACCTTATAACGTGATCCAAAAAGGCAGGTCACACGAGCATGAAACACTTTATGAAAGCCGCCCTCTTGGGCGCAACCTTGGCTATGAGCCCGCTTGCGTTTCTATCTAGTGCGCAAGCAGAAACAATCACTGTACTGAAGCGAGGCGCTTCTACGGTCTTATCGGTTCCAATGAACCGTGCGGTCGTCGTGGAAAGCGAAACACCTTTCTCAGAACTATCTATCGCAAATCCAGCAATCGCAGACATCAACTCGTTGAGCGATCGCACGATTTATGTACTGGGTAAATCGCCCGGTCTAACAACTTTGACGATCTTGGATGCAGCAGGAAACCTGATCACGAACGTAGATGTGCGTGTGGCGGCTGATGTAACCGAGTTTAAAGAGCGTCTTCGTCAAATTCTCCCTGGAGAAAAGATCGAAGTGCGCACTGCAAATGATGGCATCGTGCTTTCAGGCGTTGTGTCGTCATCAGCGCGCCTACAACGTGCGCTTGATTTGGCAGAACGCTATGCAGAAGGCCGCGTTTCAAACCTGATGAGCGTCGGCGGCATCCAACAAGTGATGCTGAAGGTCCGGTTTGCGGAAATGCAGCGGACAGTATCAAAAGCACTTAGTTCTTCCCTGGCCCTCAACGGTTCCCTGTTTTCAGGCGATGTTGGCGTCAGTGGCGGTAACGGCACCAACAATACCAGCGGTGCTTTGGTAAACTCACTGACTGGAAACATTCCAGGCACGAACACCAACAACGGTGCGCTTTTGTTCGGTTTCAACGCCGGTAATACGCAAGTTGGTATTCTGTTGGAAGCATTGGAAGCCAAAGGTGTTGTTCGAACATTGGCAGAACCGAATCTTGTCGCTCTATCAGGACAAGAAGCGCGTTTTCTGGCCGGTGGCGAATATCCGGTACCGGTCGCTCAAGACGAGGATACAATTTCCGTTGAATTCAAACCATTTGGTGTGGAGCTGAGCTTTATTCCAAGGGTTGTTGACGGTGACTTGATTAACCTAGAGTTGGAAGCGGCTGTGTCGGACATCGACCCGACCAATGGCTTTCAGATCGATGGTTTTGAGATCGACGCCTTTACCCGCCGCGAAACTTCAACAACTGTTGAACTTCGCGATGGTGAGAGTTTTGCGATCGCAGGTTTGTTGCGTGATGACTTTGTGGATGACAACAGCCAATTACCTTGGCTCGGAGATGTACCCGTTCTTGGTGCCCTCTTCCGGTCAGCCAGCTATCAACGCAGCCAAACCGAACTGGTAATCATCATCACTACGCATTTGGTCACACCAACACGGGGTGAACTTCTCGCCCTGCCGACCGATCGCGTTAAACCGCCGTCTGAAAAAGACTTCTTCCTCTACGGACGTGTATCGTCCAGCACTCCGGTCAAACTTCGTTCGGGTGCAGCGAGTGAAGTTGCCAAACAAGATTTCGGCGGCTCCTACGGTTACGTGCTGGATTAAAAGAGGCGGAGGGAGCTAAAATGAAAAAGATCTTAATCACAAGTCTAATAGGTGCCCTAGGCCTCTCGGCCTGCACCCAATCTGATGACTTGGTACTGACGCAATTCCATCGCGAAGCTGGTTCGCTTGTTGACACTGGTGGCTTTGGCAACTCGACGCTGAACAATTCACTGGTACAATCAGGTCAGCGACAGTTCGTCCATGATTTGGCGAACCGGTTTGCCGGTGAAGTTGCAACTAACGTCAACTTTGCATTCAACAGTTCAAATCTGGACGAAAGTTCGCGTGACACTCTGCGTGAACAAGCTGCTTGGATCAAACAGTTCCCCGAAGTGCGCTTCCGCGTTTACGGGCATACTGACCTTGTAGGTTCGTCAAACTATAACCGCCGTCTTGGCAAACGTCGCGCTAATACGGTTGTTAGTTACTTAGTAAGCCAAGGCGTCAGCCGTGGTCGTCTCGAAGCGGTCGCCTCTTTCGGCGAAACACAACCACTGGTTTCAACGCAAAACCGTGAACGTCGCAATCGTCGGACGGTGACTGAGGTTTCTGGCTTTATCCAGTCACACCAAAGTGTGCTAGATGGTAAGTATGCTCAGATTATCTATCGCGATTATGTCCAAAGTGCTGAAGCACGTAGCGGTCTGGACAGTATCACTGGTGCCGAATTGGCAACAAGCGAGTAACAAATTGACACAATAACGTTCGACGCGCCCCCTTGCGCGTCGAACAATCGCCCCGGTCAAGGCGCATCGTTCCATATTACCAAACAATTGGAACTTTTTGGCCCAAATCTCGCCCGATTTCACTGCGATGGTCCACACAAGGATAAATGTGTCCGGACTATCGGCACCGCCGCGCCCGGCTCAAATGGGACGGTCAGAGAAAAGGACGAGAATTGGCTATGAGCAGTACATCGCCACAAACCGAAGCCGCCTCGATTGTCGCGTGTACAGTCAGCCGCGATGTTCAGGTGTTCGATCTTCTGATTGAAGATATGGAAAACTCCTTAGGAGAAAGCTGGGGCGATCTCGGTTTTTCCGAAGCGCTCGCTTTTATGGATCAGCCGGAAGCGGCAGCTTTAGAATTCATCGCGTTGGCTATCAACAGCGAAGACGAAGACGACCTTGTTTTAATTGGTGAAATCATAACCTTAGCAAAGTCGCAAAACATCAAAGTCATATTAATTGCCGAAGACGTAACGCCGACCGCCCTGCACCAATTGTTGCGCCAAGGAGCCGACGAATTTGTCCCCTACCCTCTTCCCGAGGGCGAATTGATGGCGGCTGTCGAACGGTTGAAAAAAGTACCAGTGCCTCAGGCTCAACCTCAAGCCCAAGCGCAAGCTTCAGACGGTTCAAAACCTCAGTTGAAAACAGGTGAAGACAAACAAGGTGCCGTACTTGTGTGTCACGGAATGGCTGGCGGAACCGGTGCAACGACACTTGCCGTTAATCTCGCTTGGGAACTAGCGACCGTCGACAAAGAAGAAAGCCCGTCGGTATGTCTTCTTGATTTTGACATGCAATTTGGGACAGTCGCAACCTACCTTGACCTAGCACGACGCGAGGCCGTGTTTGAAATGCTTTCAGACACGGAAAACATGGATGAAGAAGTGTTTGGTCAATCCTTGGTAGACTGTCAGGAAACGTTGCAAGTTTTGACTGCTCCCACAGACATGATTCCTTTGGACATCGTATCCTCCGAAGATATTTCCCGTATCATTTCAATGGCTCGGGCACATTTTGAATACGTCGTCATAGACATGCCTTCGACACTTGTAGGTTGGACCGAAACGATTTTGAACGAAGCACACATCTATTTCTGTCCTCTAGAGCTCGACATGCGATCCGCCCAAAACGCGTTGCGTTTCAAACGTGCCCTGCAAGCGGAAGAACTCCCTGTAGAAAAACTGCGTTTTGTATTGAATAGAGCGCCTAAATTCACTGATCTGAACGGCAAGAGCCGTGTCAAACGATTGGCAGAAAGCCTCGATATTTCTATCGATGTGCAGATGCCGGACGGTGGAAAACAGATCATGCAAGCTGGCGACCACGGGCTTCCCTTGGCGACCAGCGCACCGAAAAACCCGTTGCGGCGCGAAATTGCTAAACTCGCGACGTCCATTCACGACCTTGCCAAAGGGCAGGCCCAAGCCGCTTGACCACACTAGGGGGTTCCAATGTTTTCTAAATATAAAAAATCCGGCGCAGAGCCTAAAGGTGCTGCAGTTGAGAAGGCGAAAGCCAAACCAACAGCCGAAATAAAAGAACTGTCCGACGCGCCCGCGAAAGTGACGCGCAAGACAGCTCCGATGCAAGCCGCTCAAGTCACGCCGATGGACAAAGAGCGCAAAAAGAAACAGCGGATGCAGGAGATCAAACTCGAGCTGCACCGCACCTTGCTCGACAACCTTAATTTGTCCGCGCTAGAACACGCGTCCGAACAGGATTTACGTCAGGAAATCAATTCGATAGCGTCCGAATATCTTCAGGACAAAGCGATCGTACTTCCCCGCGAAGAGCGCCTCAATCTGAACCAGGAATTGTATGACGAAGTGACCGGCCTTGGTCCTTTGGAAACGCTTCTAAAGGACGAAACCGTCAACGATATTCTGGTCAACGGCCCTCAACAGATTTTTGTTGAACGTGCAGGTCAGCTGGAACTTACGGACGTTACGTTTAAAGACGAACGCCACCTACTGCGGATCATTGACAAGATCGTTTCTGCGGTTGGACGACGTGTGGATGAATCCAACCCGTATGTTGATGCCCGATTGAAAGACGGATCACGTTTCAACGCAATGGTTCCCCCTGTTGCGGTTGACGGGTCGCTGGTCTCCATTCGGAAATTTAAAAAGGACAAGCTTGGCATTGACGATCTTGTTCGTTTTGGCGCCTTTACCGAAGAGATGGCCGCTTTTTTGCAAGCCGCCGTTGCCACACGTCTGAATGTGATCGTATCGGGTGGTACTGGTTCTGGTAAAACAACCACACTCAACGCGTTGTCTTCCTTTATCGACAACGATGAACGCATCCTGACCATCGAGGATACGGCCGAACTTCAACTGCAGCAAATTCACGTGGGCCGCATGGAAAGTCGACCACCAAACGTGGAAGGCAAAGGCGAAGTCAGTCCACGCGATTGTCTCAAAAACGCTCTGCGGATGCGTCCCGACCGTATCATCGTGGGTGAGACTCGTGGCGAAGAAGTTATCGATATGTTGCAAGCCATGAACACAGGCCACGATGGTTCGATGACGACAATTCACGCCAACTCTGCTCGCGACGGGATTTCACGACTTGAGAACATGATTGCGATGGCTGGTATCGAGATGCCACTCAAAGCGGTTCGGTCTCAGGTCTCGTCCGCTGTGAACTTGATCGTGCAGGCGTCTCGTTTGCAGGATGGTTCGCGCCGCATGACCTCCATCACGGAAATCACCGGGATGGAAGGCGATGTCATATCAATGCAAGAAATCTTTAGATTTCAACGTGTTGGCCTAACAGCCGACAACAAAATCATTGGTCACTTCACCGCAACCGGTGTGCGTTCTCACTTTTCCGAGCGTTTCCGTCTGTGGGGTTATGATCTGCCCGCCTCCATCTATGAACCATTTGCTGCGGAATAAGGAGCAGACCCATGTCCGCTGAGATTATTATTTACGGCCTTATCTTTGTTGGGGTCCTCGCCCTTGTCGAAGGCATCTACCTTGTCACGTTTGGTAAGTCGATTAGCCTAAACAGTCGGGTCAACCGCCGCCTGGATATGCTAAACAAAGGCGAACAGCGCGAAGAAGTATTAGACCGTCTTCGTAAAGAGATGGACCAGCACATGAATGTGCGCGGGATTCCAGTATATTCAATCCTGGCTGACAAAGCTCAAAAGGCAGCCATCGCCTTTACGCCACAACAACTGATCTTGCTGATGATCGGGGTGGCCGGGGTGGCGTTTCTCGGACTGACGATCGGAACCGAGACAGAAGTCCCGGTACGTGCCCTATTGGCTGTCGTCATCGGCGTGGGGGCTGTGTTTTTCTGGGTTAGTTCAAAGGCTAAGAAGCGTTTGGGTATGATCGAAGAACAATTGCCCGACGCCGTTGAACTGATGGTTCGAAGCTTACGCGTCGGTCACCCGTTTTCGTCCGCGATCTCAATCGTCGCCAACGAAGTACCAGATCCTCTCGCCTCTGAATTTGGGGTGATTGCGGACGAAAGCGCGTATGGTCGCGAAGTTGGTGAAGCGTTGAAAGATATGGCGGAACGCCTTGATATGCAGGATTTACGCTTTCTTTCGGTGGCGGTGACAATTCAACAGCAATCAGGCGGTAACCTTGCCGAAATTCTTGCGGGTTTGGCCAAAGTTATCCGCGCACGCTTTCGATTGTTTCGCCGGGTTAAAGCGATCACGGCCGAAGCGCAATGGTCAGGTAAATTCCTGTCCGCATTTCCTCTGGTTGCATTGGTCGTCATCAACGTCGGCGATCCCAATTATTACGACGAAGTGCGCGACCATGAGCTGTTTATCCCGGCCTGCTTTGTTGTTGGCATCATGCTTGCCATCAACTTGTTCGTCATGCGCGTCTTGACTGACATTAAAGTATAAGGAGCCGAGACATGGAAATCATTACCCTAATTGAAGAATACCTCGGTCCACTAGGTCCAATTATCCTGGCGGGCGTACTTGGTGTTGTGATGATCGTTCTGGTCGTCATCATGATGTTGCGCGAGCCTGAAGATCCCCTGACCAAGCTTAAGCGTGCTGCTCAAGACAGCCCCGTGGGTGTGGAACGGCGCGAAAAGCTGCGTTCCGGCGGTCGCAACCAGCAATTGGAAAAATTCTCTGAGTTTCTTGAACCCAAGGATGTCGCTGAACTTTCCAAACGGCAACTGACCCTGCGCCAAGCTGGATATCAATCCAAAGACTCCGTTCGAATTTTTCACGCTGCTCAATTTAGCCTGGGTCTAATCGGGCTTATTGGTGGTATTGTCTATATCAACTTCCTCGGCGGTGGCGAAGGTCTGAGCTCGCAAAAACAGATCATCTATACAATTTTACCCGGCGGCATTGGATATTATTTGCCTGTATATTGGGTCACGCGTCGTGTCGAAGAACGCAAAGAACAGATCACACAAGGTTTCCCAGACTCTCTGGATATGTTGTTGGTATGTGTCGAAGCGGGGCAATCACTTGACCAGGCAATCACACGTGTCGCGAATGAACTGCATGCATCCTACCCTTCGCTGGCTGAAGAATTCCAAGTCGTGAGCTATGAGATGAAGGCCGGTAAAGACAAGGTTACCGTTTTGAACGACATGGGCGAAAGATGTGGCGTTATGGATGTCTCCAGTTTTGTCACGGTTCTTGTGCAATCGACGGCTTTTGGTACCTCTATCGCGGAAGCTTTGCGTGTTTATGCAAGCGAAATGCGCGATAAAAGGGTCATGCGGGCAGAAGAAGCCGCAAACAAGTTGCCAACGAAGATGACGCTTGCCACAATGATGCTCACGGTGCCGCCGTTGCTGATCATCCTTGTGGGTCCATCGGTACACGGTATCACACAATTGGGTACTCGATGACGAATGGGTGGATATGTTAAAACAGATTGGGCGGTTAATGACCGCCCTTTTCCTTTCTGCAATCTTGGCCGCATGTGATGGTCCAAACCGGATCGATGTTGGTCCAACCGGTCCTTTTGCTCCAGGCGTTGATCTAGATGCACAAGGGGTCGAAAGCATCGACGTTGGCCATCGCCTTCTTGCGTCAGGTGAATACGAACTGGCCATTCGCGCGTTTAATCGCGCCGCAATTGAACGAAATACTGTTGACGCCGAAATCCTTTCTGGCATTGGCTCTGCCAACTTGGGATTGGGCCGCCTCAATCAAGCAGAAACGATTTTGCGCCGCGCAACAGAAGACTTTGAGGCATGGCCAGAAATCTGGAATAACCTCGGCGTTGTTCTGATGGAGCGAGGAAAAACGGCAGAAGCTGTTCAAATTTTCCGCCGCGCTTTCGCACTTGATGACGGAGAAAGCACACTTATCAGGGATAATTTACGACTAGCACTCGCAAAATCAGAAAACTCTGATATCGTCGAACCTAATAATAATGCTTATAAACTGGTCCGGCGCGGTTCGAACGACTTTTTACTGCGACCAGCGACCTAACGAGGCAAGGCAGTAGAAGGACGCAAAAATGCGCCATTCGTTTCTATCAGGCACCTGTATCGCGGGGATGCTATTTCTTTCGGCATGTGGACAAGAATCCGCAGAGGCGACAGTTGAACGTGCTTTTCAGGATGTAAACGTCATCGATGAGAGCAATCTGAACGATGTAATGCTAACGGTCGCCGATCCAAATGAGGCCGTTACATATTTCCAACGCACAACACGAGACAACCCTGATCGCGTCGATGTACATCGCGGGTTGGCAGTAAGTTTGGTGCGGGCAAAACGCTATACCGAAGCTGTTTCTGTTTTCAGCAAGGTTGTCGAAATGGAAGGCGCGACCCAAGACGACAATGTGGACTTTGCGGATGCATTGATTCGCTCGGGCGATTGGGCCTTGGCTGAACAGACGTTGGACGGAATTTCCCCAACACATGAAACGTTCAAACGCTACCGTTTGGAAGCGATGATCGCGGACAGCAATAAAGAATGGGACAAGGCAGACAGCTTTTATGAAACGGCTATTGGTTTGACCACTCGTCCGGCAGGTGTTCTGAACAACTGGGGCTATTCGAAAATGTCACGCGGACAATATAAAGAAGCGGAAGCCTTGTTGGCCGATGCCGTCCGCCAAGACCCCAAATCGTTCACCGCAAAGAATAACTTGGTGCTCGCCCGTGGAGCACGCCGCGAATACTCGTTGCCCGTCATTCCGATGGACCAATCTGAACGCGCGCAATTGCTTCACACATTGGCCCTGTCGGCCATCAAAAAGGGTGACGTAGAAACCGGAAAAGGGTTGTTGCGCGATGCGATTGAGACGCATCCTCAGCATTTCGAAGCTGCGGTATCTGCTCTTGATGCGCTAGAAGCCAACGTGACGAGCGGTTAATCCGTCATGTCTTTGACTTATGTGGCAGCACTTTGGTTTTTACCATTTGTGCTGCCAATTTGCTTTCATGTGATCTTTACTGACTTGCGCGAGATGCGCATCACCAATCAGGCGGTCGTCCTACTGGCATTGGTTTTTGTCGTTATTGGGCCAATTGCGCTGCCCTTTGATGTATATTTGTGGCGGCTGATGAATATGGTCATCGTCTTGATCGCAGGCATGATCCTCAATGCTGCAGGCGCTATGGGGGCTGGGGATTCCAAATTCATTGCAGCCGCTTCACCCTACATCGCGTTGGGTGATCTGCGCCTTTTGATGGGTTTGCTCTCAGCCGCTCTGCTTGGCGCATTCTTTACGCATCGAGGCGTCAAGCTTTCTCCTCTTAGGAAGGTCGCACCTCATTGGATCAGTTGGGAACGATCAAAGTTTCCAATGGGATTGATGCTAGGGTTCAGTTTATCCGTTTATCTCGGTTTAGGACTGTTCCTTGGCGCGGTTACTTGAACAGAAAATTACTTTCCATCCGGTGGATGAATCGCTCTGGGCCACTTTACAGCCACATTGATGCCTAAAAATCTTGGTAACTACCGCGTGCGTACGAGCAGTCCAGACTGAGGCAGACCTAATGAATATGCAAACCACGACCATCGTTGCACCCAAGGCCCCTAAGCGTCTTGAAGAGATGCAGGTTCCCGTAGTGATGATGCGTGACATTCTTCTAAAGACTATGTTCCGCAAAAGTCTTGAAATGGTTTCCGACTTGTCTGCAGCCTTGTGCATCCCAATCCCTGTTGTTCAGGAATTGGTTGATATGTGTCGTGACCAACGTCTGATGGAAGCAACTGGTACGTTGAATGCCAATAATGGCAACGAAATGGGATACCAGCTTACGGATGCGGGGAAATCTCGGGCGCTGGATGCGTTGGCGCAGTCCGAATATTTTGGGCCAATGCCAGTCCCCTTGCCTGTCTATTCTGAGCAGGTGAAACGCCAGTCCATTCGGAACATTCAGGTCACCCGCGCACAACTGGTTTCGGCGATGGGGCACCTCATTTTGCCAGACAGTCTTTTGGGCCACCTTGGACCTGCAGTCAGTGCTGGCCGATCCGTTCTGATGTACGGACCACCCGGAAACGGTAAGTCTTCTATTTCCAACGGCATCCGTGACGCTTTGGGCGATAGTGTCTATGTGCCTCATGCCATTGAATATTCTGGCCAGGTGATCACAGTCTTTGACCCTATTGTACATAACGCACGCGAAGCCGAAGAACAGGATGCAACCGCGTTGCGCCGTGTCGTGCCCCATGATCAAAGATATGTAAAATGTGAACGTCCCACGGTGATCACCGGTGGTGAGCTTTCATTGGACATGCTTGACCTTGTCTATAACCCGACAGCCCGGACTTATCAGGCGCCTTTGCAGCTGAAGTCCACCGGCGGCATCTTTATCGTGGATGACCTTGGACGTCAGGCAGAACCACCGCAGAAACTGGTCAACCGTTGGATTGTTCCGCTTGAAGAATCCAAAGATATTCTGGCCCTGCAATCTGGTGAAAAGTTCGAAGTTCCTTTTGATACGCTTGTTATCTTTTCCACCAACTTCCACCCGAATGAGATCTTCGATACTGCTGCGTTGCGCCGGATTTTCTTCAAAATCAAAATCGATGGTCCAAGCCAAGAGAACTTTCTGAAGATTTTCGCAATGGTTGCCAAGAAACGTGGAATGCCGCTGGACGAAGCTGCGTTGGTCCATCTGTTAAAGGTCAAGTATCCAACGATCGACAACGTCTATGCGAACTATCAACCTATTTTCTTGATTGATCAGATGATCGCCATTTGCGAATTCGAAGGTATCCCGAACCAAATGTCGCCCGAACTGATTGATCGGGCGTGGGCGAACATGTTCGTGAAGGACGAACATATCGTGAAATGATCGGCATTGCGGGATGTGGCCAATTAGGCGCATCCCTGCTTGAAGCTGTATTGGAAGCCGGTACAGATGCAACCGGCTTCGAAATTCTCGAGAAATCCCAAACCCTGGCCTTGAGTGTTTGACATGGTCGCTCTCTGCGATACCACAGTCATATGCAGGCGCTTCCCTCACTTTTTGAACAATGGTTTGCGGACCGTGGGTGGCATATACACCCGCACCAACAAGACATGCTTGATCGGGCCGACGACCCTGCATTGCTTTTGATTGCCCCGACAGGCGGTGGCAAAACACTTGCGGGCTTTCTGCCAACTTTGGTTGATTTGTCCAAGGCCCCACATACAGGTCTGCACACGCTTTATGTGTCCCCGCTCAAGGCGTTGGCTGCTGACATCAAACGAAATCTGCGCACGCCTGTGGACGACATGCAGCTTGATATTCGGATCGAAGATCGAACGGGCGACACGTCCGCGACGCAAAAGAAACGCCAGCGTGCCGACCCGCCCCACATCCTGCTAACGACGCCTGAAAGTCTAGCATTGTTGACAAGTTACGAGGATGCGCCTCGAATGTTTGCGGGTCTGAAGCGGGTGATTGTGGATGAAATTCACGCCTTGGCAGAGTCCAAACGGGGTGATCAATTGATGCTTGCACTTGGTCGGCTTCAAAACATTTGTCCGGAGTTAAAGCGCGTCGGTTTGTCGGCCACAGTCGAAGACCCTGCCGCCATTGCCAACACCTTGACCCGACATCCCGGTCCATGCGCGATTTTGCATGCAGATCCTGGCCCTGCGCCCGATATATCAATGCTTGTGACGGATGAACCGCCCCCATGGTCAGGTGGAGGGGCCAAATACGCTATCCCGACGGTTTTGGATCAGGTCCGTCAACATAAAACCACGCTGATCTTTCACAATACCCGCGCGCAAGCCGAGCTGTTTTTTCACAACATTTGGCTGGCCAATGACGACGCCTTGCCCATCGGAATTCATCACGGTTCGCTGGATCGCCAGCAACGTGAAAAGGTCGAAAATGCCATGGTGCTAGGGCAATTGCGAGCCATCGTGTGCACCGGCTCGCTTGATCTAGGGATCGATTGGGGCGACGTTGATCTGGTGATCCAAATCGGTGCGCCCAAGAACGTCAAGCGGTTGGTGCAACGCATTGGACGCGCCAACCATCGATACAACGCGCCGTCTAAGGCATTGTTAGTACCCGCCAATCGGTTCGAAGTGGTCGAATGCGTCGCCGCATTGGACGCTGTACGCGAAGGCGCTCTTGACGGTGAACCACGCGGGCGCGGGCCACGGGATGTGCTGTGCCAACACATTCTGCTGACCGCTTGTGCGGGGCCGTTTGACGCTAATGCGTTGTTTGACGAGGTCACTAGCGTTGGTGCTTACGCCACGCTTACCCGAGACGAATTTGACGCGTGTCTGAGCTTTTGCGCGACGGGGGGATATGCGCTGCGGGCCTATGATCAATGGCAGCGATTATTGCATCGGCCCGACGGGTTATGGCAATTGCGTGACCCGCGGCGTGCGCAACGAATTCGGATGAATATCGGCACGATCCAAGACACAGACACGTTGAAAGTCAGGCTCAAAAACCGCCGAGGTGGAAAGCCGTTGGGCGAAGTCGAGGAAGGATTTGCGGCGTCTTTGACGGCTGGTGATACGTTCCTGATCGGGGGGCAAATCGTGCGCTATGAAGGTCTGCGCGAAATGACGGTCGAAGTTTCAAGACGCGCAGACAAGAAACCCAAAATCGCGACGTTTTCCGGCACTAAATTCGCCACATCCACACAGCTGTCCACTCGCATTGTTGAGATGTTTCAGCAGGATAGCTGGCCCGAGCTGCCCAGCCACACCGCCGAATGGTTGGCCTTGCAACGCAGCCGATCCAAACTGCCCGAACCGGGCCGCTTGTTGATCGAGAGTTTTCCCCACGACGCGCGCCACCATACCGTTATGTATGGCTTTGCAGGACGCAACGCGCAGCAGACGCTGGGGTTGTTGCTGACCAAACGGCTGGAAGAGCTGGGCCTCAATCCATTGGCATTTGTGGCCACGGATTATGCCACGTTGATCTGGGGGTTGGATAGCATCACCGACCCTGCCCCTTTGTTTGATATCAATGCGTTACGCGATGGTTTAGACACTTGGCTGGCCGGGAATGCGGTGATGAAACGCACCTTTCGCGCCTCTGCCACCATTGCAGGTTTGATCGAACGCAACCTGCCGCAAGCGCGTAAAACCGGGAGGCAGGCGACGTTCTCGTCTGACATCTTGTATGACACGCTGGCCAAATACGATCCTGACCATCTGATGCTGCAAATCACCCGCGAAGAGGCCCTGCGCGGATTGGTTGATTTTGGCCGCATAGAAGAGATGATGACGCGTGTGGGTGGTCGTATCGACCACATGATCCTTGACCGGATCACACCGCTGGCCGCGCCCTTGTTTCTGGAAATGGGGCGTGTGCCGATCAAGGGGATGGCCGAGGAACGATTGCTGGCCGAAGAGGCTGCGCGGCTGATGGCTGAGACGCTGAAAACAGCGACCTGACTACGACTGGCGCCACATATATGAACGCAGCGTACGGTGGTGAATTGCGCCCAAAGACAGCGTTCAAGCCCGAAAGCCAGCTTTGACTCGCGCCCAAATCGGCCTGTTTGGGCGGTCATGACCTGAAAGCCAGCTTTCAGCGCCCAAAGACAGCTTTCACAAAAGGCACGTTCGTCCAAAGCGTTGCGCATAATTATTTGCGTTAACCTTTTCAGATTGCCGTTCACCCTACATTTACTATTTAGGCATGATTGCTTGGGTCAGTGGCGCGTGTTCACGTGTTTAGAGAACAACATCCACGTTCGCGGTCTAGTGCTGATAAAATGTAAAACTTAAGGATCGGCCGGAGCTTAAACCTTTGTTAACCACGGAGTTCAACACAATTCAGCTCGTAATAAATGTAAGACCAAGATGCAGCCAATGCTAAGCCAGGGCAGAGGCAGGCCAAAGCGAGTCCCCTCTTGCTCAATTTCCAAAGTAGAAAAGAGACTGCCATGAAAAAGAGGGCAATGGCCCAACTTTCTAAATCAAAGAAAACGGATCGGTAGCATTCGCCGCAATTCATTTGGCAACAGTTCTTTCGAAATCACCTTATCAGAGGGTAACACCGATTTAAATGCGCGCCAAATTCAACTTCGCCCAGAAAACGGGAGCAAGAGGCCCACAAAACGCTTTAACGGTTTTTCAAAGTTTGGGGCCGTCTGAATTGCACTTTCGACATTAGCAGATGATCCAACATTTCCAAAATGCGGAATTTCGTCAAAGAATTATCCGTCAGATGAATGTGTGAAAAGTTCGCAACCGTATTTTTGTCGGATTTCTTCGTGAAGGTTATCGGCCAATTGCAGTGTTCGCCCTTTATCATATGTCGACTCATCACCAGGGTCAAAATCCTCACCTCGTGCGCGCGCCGCGTCTATATGGTGTTGTGTCTCTTCATCCATGAGCTGAACGAAACGCCTTGCATAATAATTGTCTGCTTGATTTGCTCTTTCCTCTGTCGGGTAAAGCCCTTCAAAAATCCAACACGTTACCTCGTAGGTTTGCATTCCGGTATCAAATTCGTAAACGGCAACCTTCGAGGGATTTGACGTTTGCGCCGCCAATGCGCCAGAAAACCAAAAGAAAAATAAACCAACATACAATTTTAACACGACTTACCTTTCTTCGGCATACCCAAACAAATTAAATAGGCCGACCACTATGTAGCAATGTGATTGGTATTGCAAGAAAAATTCGCGGCATGGTCGAATAACGCCAGCGCCAAATGGTATTCTTGGGTATATTATGGATGTCTTTAAAATGTCGCCAATTGCCTTGAACTGCGATCCGTACCCCAAATGGCTGGGGTTGTCAGTGGCCGTAAAGGCGGGCATGGACAAAGCATGAACTCGTGTGCGTTTCAGTTTCAGGGCATCGCCCTGCATGCCTTGGGCTCGGGGGCGGTTTGGTGGGCCGAGCAGTCGATGCTGTGTGTGTCGGATCTGCATTTGGGCAAATCCGAGCGGATGTCGCGGCGCAGTGGCATCCCTGCCCCGCCTTATGAGGTTCACGACACCCTGTCGCGGCTTGAGGATGACATCGCGGCGACGCAAGCGCGGGTGGTTGTGTGTCTGGGTGACAGTTTTGATGATCTGGCCGCAGCGGCGGCGTTGCCCGAAGAGGCGCGGTTGTGGATTACGCGGTTGCAGGCTGGGCGGCGGTGGGTTTGGATTGAGGGCAATCACGATCCGGGGCCAATTGATCTGGGTGGCGCGCATCTGGCCGAGATGGGGCTTGGGGCGCTGACCTTTCGCCATATTGCGCAAGCTGGTGCGCGGGGCGAAGTGTCGGGGCATTATCATCCCAAAGTGCAGGTGCCGACGCGGGCACGTGTGATATCGCGCCCTGCGGTGTTGGTGGATGACGTGCGCATCATTTTGCCCGCTTATGGCACGTATACCGGGGGGCTGCGCAGTGATGATCCGGTCTTGGCCGGGTTGATGGGGCCAGAGGCGCGCGCGATCGTGACGGGGGCGCATCCGGTCATGGTGGCGATGCCGCGTTAAAGCGTTGCGCCTTTAACTTGAATCACCTGACGCTGCCTGAAATCAAAGATTTCAACGCGTCAGGTGATGCACGGCGTCTCAGGTAAAAGACGAAACGCTCTAGGCGGTCAGGTCTGTGGGTTCGTCTAAGCCATTGGCGCGGCAACAGGCGGTGAGCGTGTTGGCGAGAAGGCAGGCGATGGTCATCGGCCCGACGCCGCCCGGAACTGGCGTGATTGCATTGACTTTGGTTGAGGCGGCGGCAAAATCCACATCGCCCAGCAGTTTGGTTTTGCCGGGTTTGTCAGGATGCGGGATGCGGGTGATGCCAACGTCGATCACGGTTGCGCCGGGTTTGACCCAATCGGCTTTGACCATTTCGGCGCGCCCGACGGCGGCGACAAGGATGTCGGCGCGGCTGCACACATCGGCCAAGTCTTTGGTGCGGGAATGGGCAATCGTGACCGTACAATTGTCGCGCAACAGCAATTGACCCATCGGTTTGCCAAACAGGTTCGAGCGGCCAATCACCACAGCATTCAAGCCCGTCAGATCGCCCAATTCTGCGCGCAACAGCATGAGGCAGCCCAAAGGTGTGCACGACACCAGCCCTTGTTCGCCACTCGCCAGCAGGCCCGCATTGACCACGCTGAGGCCATCAACGTCTTTGGCGGGATCAATCCGCGCGACGACGGCGCGTTCATTTAGGTGATCGGGCACCGGGAATTGGCACAAGATGCCGTGGACGGTTGGATCGGCGTTGAGCGTGTCGATTAACGCGAACAGATCCGCTTCTGAGACGTCTGCGGGCAATCTATGTTCGAAGGACGCCATGCCGGTTTCGACGGTTTGTTTGTGCTTGGCGGCGACGTAGACTTCGCTTGCTGGGTCTTCCCCAACCAGCACGACGGCAAGCCCGGGTGTGACGCCGTGCTGATCCTTTAGGCGCGTGACATGTGCGGCGATCTGGTCACGCACATTGGCGGCAAAGGCTTTTCCGTCGATCCGTTTGGCTGTCATGCAATCGTCTCCGTCATTCGTGTGGGTTGGGCATGTGACGCTGTTCCAGCGTTCCTTTAGGCAAATTCGGGCGAAAGGGAACCACAAAAAAGCTGGCATGCATTAGAAATGCAGCCAGCGCGGGCGCTTTTGCCCCCGATTTCGGCCCACATCAATGTCGCAAAGCGATAATCGTCAAAGAAGTGGGCCGTTATGATGTCTCCGTCAGTTGCGTTCAGTTGCGTTTGAATTCGACCTTATGAGCCCACGATTCACCGTCGGAAATGACCAATGAGTCAAATTCCAGCATTTGCAGCAGGTCATAGAATGTCGCGACGAACTGCAAACCTTGGTCCACAAAAATCGGGCTTTGGCGAATATTCGATGTCATTTGAGCCATCACAGCGCGGGCGCGGTAAATCGAGCTGAACACGTCGTCATCCAACCCGACAAGGATCAGTTCGCTGGAGCTTTCGCCTTTGGCAAAAAACACAAAGCGCGGGCTTTCTGGTGCGGCAAGCTGCGCTTTGGTCAGGTTTGTCAGAAAGTCCACACGCACCCGTTTGTTGGCGGCACCTGCATCCCGGATTTGGCGGTCAAAGACCTCGGTCGAGTTGACTTGTGGATAGTAGTAACCAACGTATTTATCTTCTGCGGCGACTGATGTTGCCACAAAGCACAACGCGATGACCAATAGTCTGAACATACTGAGTTTTCCCCTGTAAGTGGAAGGGGAACATCCCCTGCCTTTTTTAGAACAGGCCTTCGATCTGGCCCGCTTCGTTGAGGTGGATATTTTCAGCTGACGGCACCCGTGGCAAGCCCGGCATGGTCATTATTTCCCCGCAGACGACAACGACAAATCCGGCACCGGCTGACAATCGCACCTCGCGTACTGGGACGGAATGGCCCGTTGGCGCTCCGCGTAAGTTGGAATCGGTGCTGAAACTGTATTGCGTTTTCGCCATGCAAACGGGCAGATGGCCATACCCTTGGTCTTCCCACAATTTCAGCTGATCGCGGATCTTTTTGTCGGCCAATACTTCGTCGGCGCGATAGATGCGTTTGGCAATTGTTTCAATCTTTTCAAAGAGTGACATATCATCTGGATAGATCGGCGCAAAGTTTGCGGTATCCGCATCCGCCAGCTCTGCGACCTTTGTTGCCAGCGCGGCAGAGCCTTCTGAACCCAGTTCCCAATGACGTGACAAGATCGCCTCGGCCCCTTGTTCAGCGACGAAATCTTTGACGGCCAGCACCTCGGCGTCTGTGTCGGTGACAAAGTGATTGATCGCGACAACAACCGGCACGCCAAAAGACTTCACGTTTTCGATATGGCGGCCCAAATTCGGGCAACCGGCTTTCACGGCATCCACGTTTTCCGCGCCAAGGTCCGCTTTGGCCACTCCGCCGTTCATTTTCATCGCCCGTACGGTCGCCACGACCACGACGACAGACGGCGCAAGACCGGCTTTGCGGCATTTGATGTTCATGAATTTTTCAGCGCCAAGGTCGGCACCAAAGCCTGCTTCGGTGACGACATAATCCGCCAGTTTCAAAGCGGTCGTCGTCGCAATCACCGAATTACAGCCATGCGCGATATTGGCAAAGGGGCCGCCATGCACAAATGCTGGATTGTTTTCAAGCGTTTGCACGAGGTTGGGTTGCATCGCGTCCTTGAGCAATACCGTCATTGCGCCATCGGCTTTGATATCGCGGCAAAAGACCGGACTGCGATCACGGCGATAGGCCACGATCATATCCCCCAGACGCGTTTGCAGGTCTTCTAGGTTGTTGGCCAAACACAGGATCGCCATGACCTCGGAAGCGACAGTAATATCAAACCCGCCTTCACGCGGAAATCCATTTGCCACGCCGCCCAAAGAACAGGTGATCTGACGCAGGGCGCGGTCGTTCATATCCACCACGCGGCGCCATTGCACACGGCGCACATCGATTTCCTGTTCATTGCCCCAATAGATGTGATTGTCGATCATCGCGGATAACAGCGAATGGGCTGATGTGATGGCGTGAAAATCCCCAGTAAAATGAAGGTTCATTTCTTCCATCGGAATGACTTGCGCGTAACCGCCCCCTGCGGCCCCGCCTTTCATGCCAAAATTCGGCCCAAGCGAGGCTTCGCGGATGCAGATCATCGCCTTTTTGCCGATATGGTTCAGGCCGTCGCCCAACCCTACGGTTGTTGTCGTTTTGCCTTCGCCAGCCGGTGTCGGGTTGATCGCCGTGACCAGAACCAGTTTGCCATCTTTGCGGTCTTGAACCGAATTGATAAAGTCCTGACCGACTTTTGCTTTGTCATGGCCATAGGGCAGCAAATGTTCGGTGGGAATGCCCAGTTTATCGCCAATTTCTTGAATGGGCTTTTTGGAGGCTTCGCGGGCAATCTGAATATCACTCTTATAGGCCATTATACTCTCCGTTGGCAGATGGGCGACGTTGGTCCCACCTGCATACTCGGGCATTTGCCCGAGCGTGAGGCGCATTTCCGACATAAATGCATGTTGATGCGGCGGGTTTGGACGCAATCGTTTCGCTTTGGAAACGCGACGCGCCTATGCAAAACAAAGTTGCAGCCTGTTGGGGGGTCTAGGCGCGCGCAGCATCCAGATGGGCCCACACGGGTTGATCCGGTATGTGCAGGCGCAGTGTGTCCCCGATGGCAATGCGACCTTCTGCGGCCACCCACGCGGTCACGCCGCGAATGTCCTTGGCCGCGGATTTAAACGCCTTGCCGTGTCCGGGGTCCGCCGCTTCGATGCTGCGGGCCGGGAATTGACAGGGTCGGTTTTCCATATCAACGCAAATGGTCGCCCCAGAGGGCGCTTGCAGGCGCGATGAGGGCGGCACATGCGTAAAGTTCGGGATGCCGCGCAGCACAATCGAGGCCCCCAAACGCGCCGGGTCAATCTGGTCCACGCCGATGGTGGCGGCGATCTGTTGCAGCTCTTCGTCGCTGATGATCGACAATTGCCGTTCATTGCGAATGGACGTGCCTTCGGGATATTGCGACCTGACCCGCACACATGAGGCGCGCGTATGCCCGCCATGCACCGACCCGGCGACCCCTTCAAAAGTGAGATCCAGCGCTTGCGCGGTCTCACTGCGCAATTCGGTGCGATCCTTAGTGGTCAGACTGCCCAACCACGTTATTTGCGCTTCGAAAGTTGTGGGTTTTAGGGCTGGCATGGGAGACTCCTCAGATCAGCGCGACCCTATCCCGAGACATCGCGGTTGTGCCACCGGGAAAATGGGGGCAGGCGTTTGCAAAGCCGCCAGTCGGGGCGATCAGGCTTTTTGATACAATTGATCGAGCATGGGTTCGTGCGCCATCACGGTAGAAGGTGCCCTGTTCGTTTGGGCAATCCCCCGTACCACCGATCCCGCCTTCGCGCGGACAGTCCTTTGCAGGTACATTAGGGGCGGAGCACGCGGTGACCAGAATCAAAGCGATGAGCGCAATTGTCTTTCGGATCATTTCACTTGGCCTTGCTGTCTAAATCATCGGAAAAATACCCGCCGGCCCGGAAACGATGGGGGCCGTCTTCGCTGTCTGGGAACGCGCGGGCCATTGTGTCCATCTCTTGAAGTGTTTGCTTCATTCGAGCGCGAAAATGAGCGTCTAGTTGTTTTATCGCGCTTTCAGACAGACCGTTATAATGGACCCCCATGTCATAGTTTTGCGCCCCGTCCACAACATTTGAAACGGCCGTGGTAAGATGATCACCAACGTTATGAGCTAGATAGGTCAATTGATCATCTGATCCAGCAAGCGGTTGGTAACTGCGGGTGTTCAGGATGACTTGGTCCTCAACTTCTTTGACTGCGCCATTTTCAATGAGAATGTCCAAAAACGTGCGGGGGTGTACGTCTTGGCGGACGCGGCGTGCGAGGCTGGAAAAGCTTGCGCCATCGCCCTGCACGGGAAGTCCTTGTGGATCATAGTCCGGATCGTCCCACCACAGTGCAATGATTTCGGCCAAGGGTTGGCGTTGGGTCTGTGGCGCAGCCGTGTCCTTGCGCAGTCGCGCGATGTCGCGTCTTTGCAAGCCGGTCATGATGCTGATCTTGCTATCTGTCCCGCCACCATCGGCAAGGGTCTGAGCAACCTCAACATACGCATGCCGCAAGCGGTTTTCGACGAGTGGAAACAGCCATCCTTTTCGGACGGCCAGTCGGGCGATGGGGCGCAGAATTGGGTCCAGCCAGAGCATATGTGTATTTTGCACATTTTTATTGACAGCGCAACATGAAAAGTGAGATGTGCATTTTACACATATAACTTTCAACCTCGATGCACTGAACTGGAGCACATCAATGAAACAGGTAATTTTCGCATGCATTACCGCCCTTCTCAGCGCTTGTACCCCGCATTTTGTCGGGGACGCGCCGCCCATTCACACCGTTTCCAAAGCCCCAGATCATTTTGAATTACACGCTCGGTTTGCATATGCCCGCATTGTGTATGGCAAGGTCGAACCAGCGGGGCCTGAAGAAGCCGCGCTTTGGACCGACGTGACGGGTCGGGCTGCACAACTTGGTAACTTTGCGCCTTTGATCACCGATCAGGCGAGTGCCTCATGGAACGACAAACGTACCTTGGTCGACAAAGCGCGGGATCAGAGGTTCAATTACTTGTTGGTGGTTCGGATACATCCTTCGAACGGGTCGGCCGATGTTAATCTTTATCATACCGGTTCAGGTGAGGTGATGGCCACGGCACAAACCCCAACCCCGGTTGCCGGCAAAAATGGATTTTGGGGCGGACGGATCAAAAACCCTGGCAAATTGGAACGCAGGACATTGAAAATCGCACAGGCAACGGCGCCCACGGTGGAAGAGTTGCTGCGCGGGGTGGCTGAGCGTCAGCGTTAATTCACCTGATCGTCCCGAAATGCTGACCCTTGTCGGAACAGCGTTGCAATGTGTACGCAAGGCGTCAGTGCAGGGCGAAACCGTCGTTCGGTTTCCGCTGTCGCCACGCGGGTTTTTGCGGCAAAAACACTGCATGGTTCGAGCCGCTATGCATTCGGTTATTTTTGTCGTCCTTACGCTGCTCACGCAGCTTGGGGGGTTGGCATGGCTTTTCGCCCTTTGCTTTCGGCGGCGGGTTCTTGTGTTTGTTGCGGCCTATGTGGCGCTTTCGGTTGGGGCCATCATGACCGCCCCGACATTTGGGCGCGAACCAATTTCCTGTCTGTCGGACGGCAATTTTAGAATGAAGTCCGCGTTATATTGCGCCTTGAATCGACAATACGTCACGCCTGAACTCAAGACCGTTCTGCAGGACTTTTCAACACAAATGGAACAAGCATTCCCGCAAACGCAAACGCTTGTCTTGGACGCAAACTTTCCCTTTTTGACGGGATTTCCATTACTGCCCCACTTGTCGCATGACGATGGTCGCAAAGTTGATATCGCGTTCTATTACAAGGACGATACGGGGTTCTTGCCGGGCGTAACGCGATCACCAATCGGGTATTTTGCATTTGAGGATGGCCCGACCACCTGCCCCCAGAACGCGCTGACGTTAAGATGGGATATGGCTTGGTTGCAAAAACTCTGGCCGCATTATCATTTAGAACCGCGACGCATGGCTGCCGCTTTACGATTGCTCAGCAATGACGAACGTGTCGGAAAAATATTCATTGAACCGCATTTGAAATCGCGCTTCCAAGCCAAAAGTCCAAAGATCAGGTTTCAAGGATGCAGAGCGGCCCGTCATGATGATCACATTCACCTTCAGCTATAGGCCTTGTGGTAACGTCATGGAATTCAGAACCGAGGTCCAAGAGACCGTTGGTTGGCTTGTTCCGTCCTGATGACCTTCGTTCCTGAAACGCATAACAGCGAGTTGCACTTGAAAAAGATCATCATCACAGGGGCAAACGGCGTTGGGAAAAGCCACTTCGCGCGCGAATTGGCTCGTGCCCGGCCCGAAATTCCACCGGTTTCTTTCGACGCGATCAAGCTTGAGACGGGCTGGCAGCAGCGACCACGTGAGGAGATTGAGGTCGCTCTGACAAATGAGATCGAAAAGGACGCATGGATCCTTGAAGGGGGCCCTAGCCTTTTGCACCGTGCCATTGGTCAAGCTGACGCTTTGGTTTGGCTGGACCCGTCCGAGTATGTCAGAGCGTGGCGCCTTGCAAAGCGTCCATGGCAAAGCTTTGGGAAAACCCGACCGGAACTGCCGCCCGGCAACGTGGATTGGCCTTGGCAGCAGTACATATTCGCGCTTGGGAGCCTCAAGAAGAGATCAACGTTTCGCAAACATATCTCAGACGTATTTCACGATGCGGATGCGGTTCGAAAATGGCGATGTCAGAGTGAGGGGGACCGTCGTGTTGTGATCGACGAATGGGCTAAAGTTCAGGCTTAAGCAGCGGTTCAGGGGGGCTTTTGATGGTCTCAAGTCCCCCAAAGCAGTGCGGAGGCGCTCTCCGCACTGCTTTGGATCAATGTCACATTCACTTAGGCAGTCTTGTTGCGGCCTTTGAACCCAAACAAACCTGCCAATGCGGCGAAAAACAAAACACCGGATGCGGGCAGTGGCACTGGGGCCAAAGGCGCGAGCTGACCGGCTGTCACAAAAGCGGCCCCGGTCGGAACGACCAAGCTGCAATCGCTGGTGGCGCATCGTCCTGTGCCGCTTCCTCCGGTGAAAATACCGGTTGGGACGCCCGGCTCACTTAGCTCTGCATCCAAGATCAGCTGCAAGAACAGGCTTCCTGTCAAATCCGCAGCGTCGCTGACGAAAATGACAAAATCCGCGCGTGGGGTCACAGACGCCGCTGGCGTCAAGGCCGTGAACGTTTGCGCTTCTTGCGTGGAGCCTATGCTGCGTTCAATCAATATGTCGGTGTAGGACGTGGTCGCGGCATCAAAGGTAAACCCACCTGTGATCTGTCCCCCATCTGCCAGAACGACGTCAGAAAACACCCAATCCACTGGGGCTGCTTGCACGTGACTAACGCTGGCTGCGAGGAAAATTGCGGAGAATGCTGTACTTATAAAACGCATCGAAAAAACCTTACTTATAAAGACCAATGGGCAAATTCTAACCCGCTTGCCGTAACTGGTCAACGTTCATCTAAAGCGGCAAGTGAGCGAAACCGGATGAACCCGTTGCCTTGGACGGCAATAGAAGCGGCCGTAATTTTGCCAATTCGGTCATTTTGCTATATACTTAGGGCGGCAACAATGGAGCACGCATGCAAGACCCGGATTTGTGGGAACGGATAAACGACTATGATTTTCCGCAAGGATTTGAAGAAAAGCTGGCTGCGCAATTTGGGGGGTGGAAGAACATAGCTCACGCGCTGTGTGAAGAATACCGTCGGTTTATCTATTTGGCGGCGATTTCACCAAACGAAGTGACACCTTCCGAGCAAATTGATCGCGTTTGGCATTTGCACCTCAGTTATACACGAGATTATTGGGAGAACTTCTGCCCGCTGGTTCTTGAACGAGAGCTCCATCATGATCCGTGCGAGAGCCTCGCAAGCATGCCTCGGTATAACGCGCAATACGCGGCGACCTTGGATCTTTATAGGCGGGAATTTAATCAAGCACCTCCTTCCAAAGAGTGGCCAACAAAGGCGGTTTGGAAACGCGTTTGGGCGGGTTCTGCGATTGCAGTGGTTGGTTTGATTATTGGCGTCTGGGGCATTGCGTTGGGTGAAGAGGGAATGACATTTCGGTTTTCGACAGCTGCGGTTCTTTTTTTTGGTGGCCTGTGCTTTGCTGCCTTTAGTGAACCCCTAAGCCTGAGAGGATCATCTGGCGCTGGATGTGGGGGCGGTGGATGTGGGGGCGGTGGGTGCGGCGGAGGCTGTTAAGCCGACGCTGGGCAAAGGCTGTATTCTTTGCCGTAACACTACATCATGAAAATTGCGTCTGTACTGTCGTGTTTCGCATATTGCCCCAGATCGGACGTGGCGTCGCGGTCTTGGCCAAGCGCAGTCGCCTTAGATTAGGTGCTGCAAGGCAAATGCTTGCAGCACCAGGTTTTATTATGTCCCCAACATATGTCGCCAGAGATTAGGCTTTCTTATGCGCGCTTTTTCGCATTGCGGCGCATCAGGCCAAGGCCGCCAAAACCAGCAAGCAACAAGGGCAAGGATGCAGGCAAAGGCACAGCGTTGACCGCCTCTTCGAAGGCTGCGGTTGTGTAGGTTGTTCCGCCAACAAACCAGCTTTCAAAGTTGAGGAAAGTCGCTGAAATGAGATCCCCGTTTGACAGGAATGACAGATCAACTTGAGTGCCCGAAACCGTGAATTCCTGGAAATCAGCGAGCGTGGATGCGAAGGCGGCAGTGTCAAAGCCAAGGTTGCCGTCAAAAAAGCCGGTGCTTAGGAATCCTGAGGATATGTTTGTCACGCTGACCGTGTCGTCACCGCTGCCAAAAAGGACATCCCCAAACACTTCGCTGGTGCCTTCTAGGTTCAGAATGCTGTCACCCATATCTGGGGCCAAATTGATGGCTGTACCGCCACGTCCGCGCAGCACACCACGGTTGGTGAGGGTCAAGGACGACATCGCCGCAACATCGGTGTTGATCGCGTTTGGTCCTTCGATGGTTCCGTCATTCACAATCGTCACACCGGTCGGTGCGCGTTCAGGAGAAACGTCATCATCGTAAATCTCATCAATATCGATGCCACCGTTGTCGTTTGTGTCCGGTGCAGTCGACAGGATCGTAGCACCCGCGTGGTTGACGATAAGCCCTTCATCAAGATCGACGCCGTCGTCGGAGCCGCTGATAAATCCAAAGTTTTGAACTTCGCCGCCAGACAACTGAACACCGTCTTCGTCAGTGATTGACGGATCGATCAGTCTGATTGTGCCGTGGTTTTCCAAGAAAAAGTCGCCACGTGCTTCGACGACTTCTTCTGCTCCGATCAAATCGCCACGATTGATGACGCTTGCCCCGAAAGACCGAAGTTGCAATGCGCGCCCTTCTGTCGAAATGATCGTGCCGTCATTTACCACAGACGCACCCGGAGTATCTGTTCCGGCCCGAACAGCTTGTCTGCGCGCCTCGATGGTTGCGCCAGCCTCATTGGTCACGCTTACATTAGAACCACCGTCCGTCTCGATCGCGCGGTCACCGCTTTGGATCGCGCCCGAGTTCACAATGGTCACACCATTGCCGGATGTCGTTATCGCGTTACCGCCATTGTTGTCATCGGATTGTGTGATCGTCCCGTTGTTGGTGATCGCAACATTGTCGCCCCCGAGCGAAATTGGCGTGTCATCTTCATCATCGCTGACGATTGAAGCCCCTGCATCAACCGTGACTGAGATGTTGTTTGCATCAGATGAGATCGGGGCGCTGTCCAGCGCGCCACATACAAATCCAGTGCTTAGCGCAGTACATGTCGCTGCATGGCTCATAACTGGGATATGCGATAACACCGCAATTACGCTACCAGACAATAGTTTCGTTTTTTTCATTAAACAGAGCTCCGAGGTTGAGATTGACGGGGATGCATGAACAATACCGCCTAAAAATTGTAAGTGTAAGTTTTCATTTCATAATTTGTATAAAGACACAACCTTTTCGGGTCACTATTTCGTGTTTAGCAAGAAACTTACACTTGGTTTCAGACCGTTCGGATGCCTAGAAAAACCATATCTTTCGAGGCGTCAGGCCAGTCAATTAACTTGCAACACTGAACGCGATACGAAAGACAATCGATTGATTTGGGAAACCGGTGTCTAAATTTTGTGTTAAAAAGAAATCTAGGCTTGGCGTTGAAATTTAGGGGGCTTTTTTATGACCAATCCATATGAACTCATTCGTGCTCAATTGTCGAAAATGGTGCCATTTGCCAATGAAGTTGGCGTCGAGTTGGGGCCTATTTCTGATGGAGAAGCCACAGCAACTCTGACGCAACGGCCTGAGACGTCGAACCATATTCAATCGATCCATGCTGGTGCTATGTTCACATTGGGAGAAGCCGCGTCTGGGTCTGCTTTGGCGGGTGCGATCGCGCCGGTTTTGCTGAATTGCAGACCAGTGGCGAAAGACGCCGAGATTTCGTTCAAAAAGATCGCCAAAGGTACGCTGACAGCTTCGGCAAAGACGTCTCGGCCTGGATCAGAGATCCTTGCGGAATTGAATGCAGAGGGAAAAGTCGTTTTTGATGTCAATGTCGACATCCAAGACGAGCAAGGCGACACTGTTGCTGAGGTAAAAGTAACGTGGCACGTCCGGCAAAACGCCTGAGGAATTTTGGGGTTGCTGGCGACGGTGCCGCACCGATTGGAATAGCCATTCAAAATTGAGGATCGGCTCTCGGATGAGCAAGTCGAATTCTGTTCAATTTTAACATCGTTTCTCTGAACGTTCTCAACCCTGTCCAAAGATCAAACAGCGACGGCTAAGGTCCGGGCCCGGCAACAATCCTCAGTGTCCGCAGTAGGCGTCAAAAGACTGACGGCACTCTGCACATGGCGCTGTAAGAGCCCAATAACGGGCTCCTACACTTAGATCTATTGAAGCGTTTCAGCCATCAGACCCATGACGACCATGTCTGCTTCCATTTGGGCGACAGCTTCATCCGCGCCTTTCCAGTAGACGAACCCACCGGTTTGTGCGGCCAGTTCCTGCGCACGCTCGGACGCCATCGTCTTTTCTGCGACAGTTACGATTTTGGCACGCACGTCGGCGGGTGTGTCCGCATGCACGAACAGGCCGTTCCAAAGACCCATTTCCAATTCGGGGACCAGTTCACCTACGGAGGGCGCGCAATCGACCAGCGGAATACAGTCTTCGGTGAAGGACACCAGCACCTTTAGGTCATCAAGGCAGGGCAAGACCAAGGGCAACGTGGTGTTGCCAACATCCGCATCGCCAGCCGCGAAGACATTGCAGTCGACGGCATCAACGCCAACATCAGCGGCGAATGTCACGCCGGTTTTGGCAGCCAATGACAGGGTTTGCTGGGTCGGCGTCAGTTCGGGGCCGAAATGAGCGACAACCACAGAGTTGTCTTGGCTATAGGCTGCCAGTTCTTCGATCGTGTCATAGGGCGCATCTTTTGGTGTCGCGAGAACCATCGGATAGGTTACAAAAATGCCCAATGGTTCGAACGGGAACGGGTTCAGTTCCGGAATACCGATCAGGGGTCCGACAAGGGGCACGTCCATCACAAACGATCCGACAGTGTAGCCGTCAGCCGCTTCTGCTGCTGTTTCAATCGCGCCGGGGAATGGGCCACCGCCACCGCCGGGCTTGTTCACAACTGCCGCCTGCACACCGTATTCGGCTACGAAGTCTTCGGCGATCATGCGCGTAGGATGTCTTCCAGATCACCAGGTGGGAATGGCACGACAAAGGTGACAGGTCGTTCCGGGTATTCCGCCAATGCCATCGTGGCCGTCGTCGCGGCCAAGACCGTTGCGGCCGTACAAAGTAGTTTGTTCATTTTTTCTCTCCAGTTGGTTGGATTTTGGTTTTTTGATTTGGGTTGAAACGGGTCCAAAACGCGGATGCGAGCAATCCGAAGATCAAAACGATCAACACGGCTGAAACCGGGCGATCGAACAGATCCAGCGGGCTGTTGATCCGGACTGCGGCGACCTTGAGTTTTTGCTCCATTATTCCGCCCAGAACGATGCCAAGGATGATGGGAACGATAGGCAGATCGAGACGCCGCAAGATCATGCCAAACAGGCCGAAGCCTGCGGCAATCGCGCAGTCTGTCATAGAGTTGCGCAAGGAATAAACACCAATGAAAGACAGCAGTAGAATGGCCAGCCCCAGAAACCGGGTTGGGATACGGATCAGTCGCGTCAGGCTGTTGGTCGCAAAAATTAGAAAGACCAGGACAAGGACGTTCATGGTCAACAGTGCGATATAAAGCGCCAGTACAAAGTCCAGATCATCCGCGAACAGCTTTGGCCCCGGTATCACCCCATGGACGTAAAACACCGACAGCATCATCGCGGTCAGCGCCTCGCCCGGAATGCCAAGCGCCAGCAATGGAACAAGCGCGGCCCCCGGAACGGCGTTATTTGCCGATTCCGCGGCGACCGACCCTTCGGGTGATCCCTTGCCAAATTGTTCGGGTGTCTTCGATGTGCGCCGCGCATAGCTGTAGGATAAGAACTGTGCGGTGAACTCACTCACACCGGGGATGATGCCCATGGATACGCCCGCCCCACTGCCGACCAAGGCCACACGGATATGTTTGAAAACAGCGCCCAGACCCGTCCAAAGTTTGCCCTGAACACGTTCGACCTTGGGGCTGTTGTTTGGCTCAAGTAAAAGGACGAATACCTGACTGATCCCGAACAGACCCAAAACAACCACGATGAGGTCAAAGCCAGAAGCAAGCCAGCTTTGGTCAAACGTAAAGCGCTTTGAATAGGTCGACCGGTCAAGCCCCACGGTGCCAAGAAATATCCCCAGCCCCGATAACATCCCCGCGGCGGCCACTTGGCCCTTGTGGACCATAATGACAAGGATCATGCCCAAGAGGGCCACAAGAAAAATCTCGCGCGATCCGAAACTAGGGGCGACCGCCGCAAGCACTGGTGACAGCAGCATCAAAGCGATTACGCCGACGACTCCGCCAACAAAGCTTGCCGTATAGGCGAGGATCAAAGCCTCGCGTGCGCGGCCCTGTTTTGTCATTGGATACCCGTCAAACGTGGTGAGCGCGTTCACGGCTGTGCCGGGGGTGTTGATCAGGATTGCGGGCAATGCGCCGCCATACATGGACGATCCATATATCCCCAGCATTGCCGACAGCCCGATCAACGGGTCCATTGAGAATGTTGCCGGCAGGATGATCGCAATTGCGACCGGTGCGCCGACACCGGGGATTGCGCCGATAATGACCCCACCGATAGAACCGATGAGCAGCGCCAGAATAACCCGAGGGTCGGAAATCATCGAAAGGGCTGAAAGAAGATCGACCATTCCACCCCCCTAGAAATACGTCAGCATGAAATTGGACAACCCCGAAGGCAGCCAATGATAGAAAGCGCCGCCCGGAACATTCACCCGCAGCAACACGCGAAAGACGACGACGATCGCGAAGGCCAAAAGGATGGCTAAGCCGATCCAACGCAGGCTCCAAAACCCGAGGCGCAAAACCAGCGCGACAGCGATCAGAATTGAAGCGGGCAGATATCCCAGGATCGGGACCAGAAACACGTAGCCAATGAACCAAGCGACATATTCAAGTCCGCGCAACCATCAGATCACTTCGCCAAGGGATCCCGCACGGGGGGTGGATCGGGATTGCCAAAGGTGCAAACCGCCAAAGCCAAGCATCATCATCAACCCGATGGACGGCCAGAACCGCGGTTGTGCCGTCAGGTGTTTGCCAGACGACCAAATCGTTTGCGTTCCCAGCTGCGACAGCAGCAACACCGACGCCAACACGAACAGCAGCGCAAAACAAAGGTGGCGGATTTCGCGTGTGGGTTCATCAGAAGGCCTCGGCCTGGGGTTGAGGAATGGCATGGACGAAACCGTCGCGCTTTCGTAGCCACTCAAGCCGGTTCGCCCAGCATTTTAAACCAACAACACTCATGCGGACAAGGTTCCCGGTTCCGCATAGTCACGGGCAAAATAGAGCAATGGCAAGCCTTCAGCCTGGGATGCCACGGCAAGGGCTTCACCCACAAAAACTCGGTGCGTTCCAACCAAAACGTCATGCATGACCTTGCAATCGAAACTGGCCAAAACGCCGTCCAAAAGCGGAGCGCCGGTTTCGGCGGTTGTCCAACTGGCTGCGTTGAACTTGTCGACGCCCTTTGCCTCGGTGCGGCCTGCGAAACTGTTTGAAACGTCTGCCTGATGCCTGATGACTGCTCAGCAGGTCGGCAGGTCGGCAGGTCGGCAGGTCGGCAGGTCGGCAGGTCGGCAGGTCGGCACAGAATACGCGATTGCGTTGAATGGCGTCACAAGCAGGTGACAGGTTATGGACACAGACCAGAAGCGAAGGGTTGGGGGTATCAACCGACACCGACTTCATGGCAGACACGGTCACGCCCGCACGACCTGCGGCACCGTCGGTTGTCACAACGCAGATTGAATTGGCCGCGCGCGACATGGCTTGGAGAAACGCGTCTTTCATCCTCTTATCCCAACTCAAAGAAACGGCGGCGTTCGGCGATAAGATCATCGCCCTCAAACGCGGCCAGTTGCGTGGCACGGGTCGATGAATATGCTTGGACAAAGCGGGGTGACAACCATTCAGTAGCATGATCGGATGCTTTTAATGCGTCGATAGCGCCTTGCATTGTGTCGATCAATGCCGCCCCATTCCCCACACCGGGCACATAGCCGTTGCCGGTCGTTGGTTCTGTTGGTTCGATCTGTCCTGCGATCCCCGCCAAACCCGCAGACAGGCTTGCTGCCATCGTCAGATATGGGTTGGTATCCGCACCGGGAAGACGGTTTTCAACCGCAGCGATTTGGGATCATGCCCAACGACACGGAAGGCACAGGTGCGGTTTTCAATCCCCCACGTATAGGCCGGTGGCGCAAAGGTGCCTTCGGCATATCGCCGCCAGCTGTTCACTGTTGGGGCCATGATCAGCATCATTGGCGGCAAGAAGGTCTGCAAACCGCCAAGGAAATGGCGGAACATGCCGCTCATCTTTTCGGTGGCGCGGTCATCCCAGAACAATGGAGCACCGTCGCCATCCAACAGCGAGATGTGCAAATGGGTCGACTGGCTGTCAGCCTCAAGCGACCAACGCGGCATGTAGCAGACCGATTGGCCACGACGCATGGCGGCGACACGGATAAAATTCTTGAGCAAGACGGCCTGATCGGCAGGCGCAAGCCCCTGCCCTGCCCCGATGCAGGCCTCCATGGAGCCGCCGCCGATTTCTTCGTGCATCTTCCCCAAATTCACACCAAGCGGTTCGCAAATATCAGCAATCTCGGCATAGAATTCGGATTGGAGCGACTGATAAATCAACAGATCGTAGCTGGGATGCGGTGTAGCGGTTTCCAGATTGTCAAAATCTTTGGCCCGCAGACTTGCCGTGTCTTCATTAAACAGCGTGAACTACTGTTCATAGCCGTATTTCGGGAAATCACCCATCGTCTCAGCCCGCTCCATCACCCGGCGCAAGACATTGCGTGGGCAGAACTGGGCCGCGTCGCCTGTAAATTCCGCAAGATACAAGCCAGCGTCCTCGGGCTTTTCCCACGGCATGTCACAGCGGCTGGATGGGTCGATCTGCAACATCGCATCGTGGAAATCGCCGCTTTCGTCGGTGACGCCTGGCAGGTCCAGAATTTCGTCTGTGGGATCAAGCGCCAGTTGGGCCGGTGCCATACCCATACCGTTTTCATGAGACCCGCGATGCGGCTTGCTGCAATCTTTTGACCGCGCAAAAGCCCATTGGTATCCGTTACCGCGACAGTCGCGAAACGATCATTCGTTGCATCAGTCATGCGTTATTCCCCGTCTTCTTCAATCTTTCGGTCTTTGCCGAAATATGCGTGTTTAGTTCTGCAATTTGGGCGTCTGGATCATTGCCATAGGCCTTTAGAAAGACGCGCAAGCCGTGGCCAATACTGCGCAGCATTTCGCTCGCAGAGGGGCGATGATTGGCGTAATGCAGATAGTAATCTCTTGGGCCGGACAGGATCAGCGACCAAAGGTCCTGTGCGGCCAAATCTGGCGCGTCGACTTCTATTTCGCCCGATGCAACCGCCTCTTGGACAAATTCTACCAATCCCTCGAAGGCACGACCGGGGCCGTTCTTGTGATAGGTGATCGCAGTGTCTGGGCGGCGGGACGCCTCCCCCAGTATCAAGCGGGCCAGCGACAACATGTCGGGGCTCAAGACGAATTCGGCGTAAACCCAAGAAAACCGCCGAAGGCGTTCAACAAGCGAGCCATCGCTTGCCATCAACGGAGACACGATTTGGGTGCGCCCCGCGTCCAGAACAGCGTCAAGCAACACGTCTTTGCCGCCAAAATACTGATAAACTGTCGGTTTGGACACATCCGCGCGAAAGGCAATCCGATCCATGGATGCGCCATCATAGCCGTTTTCGCAGAACTCTGCGCGCGCGGTCCAAAGAATGCGCGAGCGCTTTTCGCGCTGACGCTCCGGCAAGCTGGCTTTGTAGTCCCGCGCAACACCGGGAAGGCGCGACAGAAACCGATGCAACAGCGCGTTGGTCTGTTCTGGGGCTTCAAGATTGCAGACATGGCCTGCATCTGCGACCACCTCGAATTGCACGTCGGCCTTACAGCCCATGGACGTGCGCGCTTCCATGATACGCTCTGACACACGCCGGATTTCGGCTGGTGGTCCCAGCTTATCATGTTCCCCGGTCAACATCAGAACCGAGCAGTTGATTTTGGCGAAATCGAAACGCTCCAAAGGATTGGCAAAGCACTGCAATGCGTCGCGGTAGGTGGCGCTTGAAATAGCCGCCATCGAGGCCTGCATCTCGGCGCGTTGTGCGGCTGTCGCGTTTGGACCTGCGATGATTTCCACCACAGCAGGTGCAAAATCGGATGGTGTTTGGCCCGCATCCAAGGGCACTTCTCGGCTGACACGAAAGGTTTCACGCTCACGCGGGTCGGCCTCTGACATGCCTGTGCAGCCACCCGACAGAACCAAACCCGTCAGTTTGTCGCTGTGGCGCGTGGCAAAACTTGTGGCAATCCAACTGCCATAGCTCAACCCGACAAGCACCAAACGCTTGGCTTCCAAAGATGCGGCCATAGGTCATTCCTGCTGCAAAGTTCGAAACAGATTAATAATATACATTTAAGATGCGCATTAAAAGAACATCGGTATTTCAACCTTGGCGCGAACGCACTCAATGCCCTTTCAAAACTCGCTGTGTTTGATGCCACCGATTGGTGAAATGCTCGCAAAACACCCTTTTTAGGTCAATTAATTCCCGATGTTGTCGTTCAATTCAGTGAGGATTTGTCTCATGCTCGGGAACACGCGTAGAGTATCCTTGATCGAATACTTCTCAAGTTCCTGAAAGAACGCTTCCTGAGCGTCCTGCAGAACCGACGACAGACCACAGCAGGCCATCAATGAGCATGTTCCCCCACCCCCCGCGTGGCATTCAACCAACGGTCGGTCGGCCTCCAAGGATCTGATCAGCTTTCCCAAATTAATTTCGGTTGCGTCCATTGCTAGTTTCAAACCACCGCCACGCCCCCGAGAAGAAGCCGCATATCCCTCGCTAACAAGCCATGCTGTCACCTTCGTCAGGTGGTTGTATTTGACCCCGTGTATTTCCGCGATTTGGCGGGTCGACAACAGATTGTCGGGCGACGCTGCGAGGTGCATCAAAACGCGGAGTGCATAGTCAGAGAACTTTGATAACTGCATAGCGCATCTTTAACACGAAGAAATACTGCATTCCAATTGCGTATTTAAATTGACATTTAAAATGCATATTATATGAATTCCCCTGAACCTTTTTCTGGGAGATGGGGATGCAAACCACAATTTTGCTGATAACGCTTGTGCTTATGGCGGGCACATTGGCCGTGATCTTGCGCGCACTCTTGGCGACTGATGGGCCACCGCCGTCTGAAAGCGCGCCCAAAACGCGTATTCGCCTAATCTGGGCGATGATCGTGTTTGGTGTGATCGTGTCGGTGGCCTCGCTGCGCGAATGGCCACATATCAGCGCAGGCGGAGACGCCATTGTGGTGAACATCACCAGCGGCCAATGGTGGTGGGATACCGATACAACCGAGATCCCCATGGGCCAGCAGGTTGAGTTCCGCGTGACTTCAGAGGACGTCAACCACGGTTTGGGCATCTACGATAAAGACATGCGTTTGGTGGTTCAAGTCCAGGCGATGCCAACCTACACGAACAAGATTGTGCATACATTCGAGACCCCAGGAACCTATAGAATTCTCTGCATGGAGTTCTGTGGCATCGCCCATCACGACATGGTTTCCGAGTTTGAAGTGTTGGAGGGAAATTCATGAGCATGGCTAATACGAACGATCAGATGGCCGTGGCAAACCCACATACCACCATAATCAAACTCACCATGTTGCTTGGTGGTGTCGTCTTCCTGTTGATGATGGTCTTTGGGTTGTTGATGCGTGCTGCCCAAGGGGGCTTGATCGACCTGGACCCGGCGCTGTTCTACCTTTTGCTTACTGCCCATGGCGCTGGAATGGTCGGATCGGCCGCCTTGTCCGGGGCGGCCATCCTTTGGTACTTTTGCGCGCGGCACATCGAGTTGCGCGGCGGCATTTACCTCACTTTCTTGGGGCTGTTCTTACTGGGCGTAGTTCTGATCCTTGGCTCGATTTTCATTGGACAATATGGAGGCGCTTGGACGTTCCTGTTTCCTCTACCTGCAAATTCAGGCGGAGCGTGGGAGCCTGTTGCCGCGGTGTTTTTCATCCTAGGCTACCTGCTTATCGGCGTCGGGTTTCTGCTGTTTTATTTGGAAATCGGGTTGAAGATTTCAGCCCGATATCGAGGGCTTCTAGGTGGTCTTGGCTGGCGATATCTGTTCGGAGGCGCTTCCGACGATCTGCCGCCGCCGACAATCGTGGCGGCCTCTTCGGTTCTGGTGTTCAACACAATTGGGATCGTTTTCGGAGCTGCGGTGATCGCCGCGAGCATCGTGAACCTGTTGTTCCCGGGATTTGCCGTCGATCCACTGCTTGCCAAGAACGCGACCTATTTCTTCGGCCACGTCTTTATCAATGCGTCGATCTACATGGCCGTTGTCGCCGTCTATGAACTGCTGCCCGATTATACCGGGCGTCCATGGAAAACCACAAAGCTGTTTGTAGGTGCATGGGCCGCCGTCGTGATCTTTGTGCAGGCGGTTTATTTTCACCATTTGTTGCAGGACGTAAACATGCCGGCTTGGACTTTGGCATTAGGTCAGATCGTTTCCTATGCCTCTGGCGTTCCACTAATCGGCGTTACGGTGTTTTCACTGGTGCTGTACGTCAAAGGATCCGGTCTGAAATGGGACTTACCCATCAGCCTGCTTGTGCTTGGTACCGTTGGGTGGGGCATTGGGTCTATCCCGGCGATCATCGATGGGATGCTGGCGGTCAACAAGCTGATGCACAATACGCAATGGGTGCCAGGTCACTTCCATATCTACCTGTTGCTGGGCGAGGTTGCGATGGCTTTTGGCTTTGCCACTTGGTTGGTCAAAGACCATTCGCAAAAGGTGATGTCTGGCCTCGATAAGCTGGTGTTTCGCGCCTATGTGGCGGGTGGTGTCGGTTTTGTCCTGATCTTTCTTTGGTCCGGTGCAAGCTCTATTCCTCGCCGTTGGGCCGTGCACTACGAGGAATGGCAATTGCAAAGCCAGCTTGCCAGCATGTTTGCATTGGTGGTCGTTCTTGCAACCACTGGGCTGATGATCCGCTATGCACTCGGCTTGATGCGGAAGTCGTAATGTACGGCACCTTTTATACCATCGCTGCGGCCCTTTTGGGCGGGGCCGCCCTGTGGCATGCAACCGACGGGCTACAGGCGATCACCGCAGAAGGAGCGAGACGGGTTGCTATTTCCCAGTCGCCGGAATTGGTTCCATCAGTCGTATTGGAAACCATGACGGGTGATTTTCGAGACCTCGTAGATGGCAGACCAACACTTATTGAGTTCATCTACACAACCTGTCCCACGATCTGTCAGGCATCCGGAGGCGATTTTGCGGAATTGCGCGATTATCTTGCGGTAGAGAATTTACAGGTTCCCATGATCTCGATCAGTTTCGATCCAGCTAGGGATGACCTCCAAGCACTCAGGAACTACGCCGGTATTCACACTGCAACAGGAAAGCCGTGGACTGTTGCGCGGCCTGACCCGGAAGACCTGCAAAACCTGCTCGACACGTTCCGTGTAACAGTTATTGCAGACATTTGGGGCGGGTATGAACACAATGTTGCTGTTTTGTTGATCGACGGCAACGGTCGATTTGCGGGCATTTTTGATACGCGTGCTTTTGCGGATGTTGCAACAGCCGTCGAAAACGCATTGTGATCTGGCTTGCCCTCTCCTGTGTGCTTTTCGCGCTTGGCTGTCTGGCGCAGGTTTGGGTCGCAGGCGATCCAGTCATTCATGTGCTCGTGCAAATGCCGCTTTTGGCCGCCGCAGGTTACGCCTTACCACATCGTTTCATCTTGCCACGTTCAGGCTTGGGGCCAGTTTTGGTGCTGGCTTTCGTGACCCTCGCGATCTGGATGCTGCCCCGGTCGGTGGATGCTGCATTATCCTCGACCACATGGCATCTCGCCAAATTCGTGACGATACCACTGGGCATTGGTTTCGCTCTGTCGCTCAGCTGGCCGCATATCGGCCCAATATTGCGCGGATTCATCAAGGCACAACTTGTCTCGATGCTCCTTTTTCTCGGGTTTCTTTATACTCATGCCCCGATCCGTATCTGCAATTCCTACCTGATTGACGATCAACAACGCCTTGGAATGGGATTTGTCTATGCCGCCATCGGGCTGACCCTGTGCTGGATCGTTCCGGTTTTCCTTGGAAGCCCTATTTCTTCACAAAAAGAGTATACTCATGACCTTTCTGGACACGGTTAGGGGCTTTTCTGAGACCGCATTGGCCAAACGCCGTCACTTGCGTTCTGACCCACTGGGCTTTTTCACCCTTGCCATGATGGCCGGGGCTTATGTGGGGCTGGGCATTTTGTTGATCTTCTCGGTCGGACAAGGGGTGGACCCAGGTTTCAGGCCGATCGTCATGGGGGCTAGTTTCGGCATCGCGCTGATGCTCGTCATCTTTGCAGGCTCCGAGTTATTCACAGGGCACACAATGTATATGACTATCGGCCTTTTGACGGGGCGTACTGGCTTTGGTGACCTCGTTAAATGCTGGCTCGTCAGTTGGGGGGGCAACTTGATTGGGGCTGCCTCTCTTGCAGTCTTGTTCGTATACGGAGGCGGTGGGTTGGTGCTTGGCGCCGAGGACGACAACCTGATCCACAATGTTGCGGCTAAGAAGATGTCTGGCGACGGGCTGGCGCTATTTCTGAATGGAATATTGTGCAATTGGCTTGTCTGCCTGGCGATCTGGACGGCATCGCGCGCCGAAAGTGATATGGCTAAGATCGCCCTAATTTGGTTTTGCCTCTATGCTTTCATTGCCGCGGGTTTTGAACACTCCGTGGCCAACATGACCGTGTTTTCTGTTGCTCTCCTGTCAGAACATCCCGACAGCATCAGTCTCACTGGTGCCCTGCGCAATTTGGCTTATGTCAGCCTTGGAAACGCAGTCGCCGGTGCCGGGATCATGGGCGTTGGCTATTGGATTGCCGCGGGTCGACCAAACTCCAATTCTGATGCTGGGATAGACGCAACCTAATTCCCAACTTGAGGTATCCTTGCGCATGCAATCATTCCATTGCTCGACGCGCGGGTTGTCTTGTTCCAACACTACCTCGAGCTGGATCGACGCGTGAAACGTGCCGCGTCTCAAGACAAGGTTTGCATGCGGATGATGACCGTCCCTGGTGTTGGGCCAATTGCAGCACTTACATTCAAGGCCGCAGTTGACGATCCGAGCCGCTTCAAGCGTTCGCGCACAGTTGCTGCGCACTTTGGCCTGACGCCAAGACGCTTTCAATCTGGGGAGCATGACAATCCTGGCCGAATATCAAAGGCAGGAGATCGAGATGTTCGTGCAACTCTCTATGCCGCTGCCAACGCA
>JBDVKF010000063.1:0-83564 GCA_039960995.1 Paracoccaceae bacterium
ATGGCCATCTTCGAATACATCAATGGCTTCTACAACCCGCGTCGCCGCCACTCAGCACTGGGTTGGAAAAGCCCCGTCGCATTCGAGCGTAAGGTGGCTTAAACGAGCACTTGGAGCGGCACAAAAGCGCGACAGGTCCACTTGCCTCTTGTCCCGGAGCCCTTCCCGGCCTACCTAGGTCGGTGGCGGGTTCTGCCCTTTTTGTGGAAGGTTGCATTCCGGTGGCCTTAAGCAATTCCGAGGGAGCTGGCTCTGTCCGGGCCTTGGTTCGGTTACCTGGCACCCACCTGTACATACAGGTCCTCGGGAATGAGAGAACCTCACGTTTGCGGTGGTTCCCGCCACTTTCGCACATGCCCGGTGCGCGATTTCAGATTGTCGGATAATTGCAGGACCTCTATCTGTAGTTCAGCCAGAACAGAAAGAGGTTGCCATGTCCCTCAGGCCAACACTTGAAACACGCCAAGCGCAGCCGACGATGGAAGGTGCAGGTGTGAAATTGCACCGCGCGTTTGGGTTTCAAGATCCAAGCGAGCTGGATCCCTTTCTGTTGTTTGATGATTTCCGCAATGAACGTCCCGAAGATTACCAAAGGGGATTTCCATGGCATCCACACCGGGGCATCGAGACAATCACTTATGTTCTTGCGGGGTCCGTGGAGCATGGCGACAGCCTTGGCAATGACGGCACGCTTGGCGCAGGAGACGTGCAGTGGATGACGGCGGGATCCGGGATTTTACATCAAGAAATGCCAAGCGGTAACGCACAAGGCCAAATGCATGGCTTTCAGCTTTGGGGCAATCTGCCCTCAAGCCAGAAGATGACTGCGCCGCGCTATCAAGATGTTACGGCGACAGATATTCCGACAGTAACGGATGATGATGGCACACATATCAAAGTTATAACGGGCGAATTCTGGGGCAAACGTGGCCCCGTCGATGGGATTGCCGCTGACCCTCAATACCTGGATATCTATGTGCCCGCAGGTGTCAGGAAAACGTTCAAGATAGACACCTATCGCCGTGCATTTGCCTATGTGTTTGAAGGTGCTGGAGCGTTCGCAGACGCAAGCGATCCGTCTGGAGTGCTGCTGGAAAAAGAAGTGGCGGGACAAGAGGTCAATATCCGTGATCTGTCAGGGGACCGCACCCTTGTGCGATTTGGGACAGGCGACGAAGTAACCGTTCAGGCAGGGCCAGAGGGTATGAGGTTTTTGCTGATATCAGGCGCACCGATTGACGAACCAGTGGCATGGCACGGCCCCATCGTCATGAACACGCAAGACGAATTGATGGAAGCCATGCGTCAGTTGCGAAATGGGACCTTTATTCAACCAAAACACTGATTGCAGGTTTCAGCCAATGCACTCGCTTAGGACGTTTAATTGTGAAGGTCGATCCTTCAATCAAGCCGATACAGACTTACGCACCATGTCCCAATAAATGGCCAGCACATCATCCAATGTTAACGCCCCACCTGTGCGGAACCACGTGTTGACCCCGTTGAGCATTGCGATCAACGCACGCGTCATTATTCGGGTGTCTTGAACGCTAAATGCGCCGAATTGCACTCCTGCGTTCAAGATCATTTCCAATCGTGCTTCATAGGAACGCCGTAGTGTTTCGATCTGTGCAAAATTTGCATCATTTAGATTGCGCAATTCCATGTACGCTATGAACACTTCATCTGGTCGTTCCCGGTGAAACGCGATGTGGAATCGCACAAAACTTTCCAAATCTGCAAAGGGTGCATTTGTGCCTGCGGGGCATGCCTCTAGCAACTCAACAAGATGACTGCGCATTGCCTCAAATAGCAACGTCTGTTTGTCCGGCGTGTAATTGTACAAAGCTCCGGCCTGAACGCCGACTTCCTTTGCAATTTGACGCATCGAAACCGCTGCATATCCATGTTGTGCAAAAAGCGTGACGGCAGCCTCTTTGATCCGAGGACCGGTGATATCCGAATGTGATCCTGCCGTGCGCGCCATGGCTCGGTTTTAACTGAACACTTGTTCAAAACCAAGCCGCGCTTGCAACGCGCCGATGACTGGTGCATCCCTGTGACATGCATCGTTTGCTTTGTTCTTTGACGCTGATTTGTGGTCTTGCTTCATGCGCGACCTTCCCCGAGCTGGACTCGTCCTTTAGCCCTGCGGCGCGGACTGCGGATTTTCCGGCACTGGTTCCCCTTGAGCCATTACTGGCACAAAATGCCGGTACAGGCACAAATCCACAAGAAACCGTCAAAACACTTGAGGGACGATTGGCATCTCTGCGCGCACGTGCTGCGCGTTTACGCGGACCCGTTCTTGATCGAGCATCACGCGCGCGGCTCGCTGAATCACCGATCTAGGCCACTGGCCGATTGCAGACCAATCGCGAACCCGCTATTCGACCGCCAAACAGACCCGCAAACAAAGGATCACCATATGGCAAAGCCCCTTCGCCTTGGCATTGCAGGCCTTGGTACGGTTGGTGTGGGCGTCGTCCGCATCCTTCGCAAACATGCCGCCCTGCTTGAGGCACGCACTGGACGACCGTTGGTCATCTCGGCAGTTTCAGCGCGCAGTCACAACAAAGACCGAGGTGTGTCTTTGTCTGATTATGCGTGGGAAACCGATCCAACGAGTCTGGCAACGCGCGATGATGTGGATGTCTTCATCGAATTGATGGGCGGCGAAGATGGCCCGGCAAAAGAAGCGACCCAAGCTGCGTTGGCAGCGGGCAAGCATGTTGTGACCGCCAATAAGGCGATGCTTGCCATGCATGGCCAATCGCTGGCCGAGCAAGCAGAGGATGCCGGTTTGGCTTTGCGCTACGAAGCCGCCGTGGCCGGAGGTATCCCAATTATCAAGGCCCTCTGCGAAGGACTTGCAGGAAACGAAATCACCCGCGTGATGGGGGTAATGAATGGATCTTGCAATTACATCCTGACACGCATGGAAAGTGCTGGGCTGACCTATGAAGAGGTGTTCGCCGAAGCGGATGGTCTTGGATATCTCGAAGCTGATCCAAAGTTGGATGTTGGCGGGATAGATGCGGCACATAAATTGGCTTTGCTGTCCGCCTTAGCGTTTGGCACTCAGCCCGACTTTGACGGAATTGAGCTGGAAGGCATCGAACGCGTTAGCATTGAGGACATTCGCGCAGCCTCAGATATGGGATATCGTATCAAATTGCTGGGCGTGACCCAAAAATCGGGCCGCGGACTTGAACAACGCATGATGCCATGTCTTGTCCCCGCCACTTCGCCTCTTGGCCAACTGGAAGGTGGAACCAATATGGTGGTCGTTGAAGGTGACGCCGTTGAACAAATCACTTTGCGCGGACCCGGTGCTGGCGAAGGTCCAACTGCAAGTGCTGTCTTAGGCGATGTTTGCGACATTGCTCGCGGCCTCATCCTACCGGTCTTTGGTCAACCCGCGAAAAGCTTGCAAAAAGCACAGCGTGCGGTCTCGGATTTACCCGCGCCCTATTATTTGCGAATGGCTCTTCAAGACAAACCCGGAGCGCTGGCTAAAGTCGCAACCGTATTAGGGGACTCAGGCATCAGCATTGATCGTATGCGCCAATATGCACATGATTCTGAACCGGACACCGCGCCCGTTCTAATCGTCACACATAAATGCACGCGAACAGCTTTGGATATCGCACTTGGCGCGTTGCCAGAGACCGGAGTCATGGCCAGCAAGCCCGTTGCATTGCGTATCGAAGCAGTGTGAGCGCTATCAATTGATTTCCGAGTGCAATCCGCTTGCCACCCAGTAAGTGCGCCGATAACAGGCCTGTGAATTTAGCACTTGGAGATTAGTTCATGGACCGCTCAGCTCAGTTTCAAGACCGATTGCTTTCGCTCGGCCTCGCGCGTGTTTCGGAAGCTGCCGCTCTTGCTTCGGCCCGCCTTGTTGGACGCGGTGATGAGAAAGCAGCGGATCAAGCGGCCGTCAACGCGATGCGTGAGCAACTCAATCTTTTGGATATTGCTGGCGTCGTCGTAATTGGTGAAGGCGAACGCGATGAAGCACCTATGTTGTTCATCGGTGAAGAAGTCGGAACTGGCAACGGCCCCGGCGTAGATATTGCATTGGACCCGTTAGAGGGCACGACACTGACGGCAAAAGATATGCCAAATGCGTTGACGGTCATTGCGATGGGACCGCGTGGTTCAATGCTGCATGCGCCAGATGTCTATATGGACAAATTGGCAATTGGCCCGGGTTTTGACGAGGGTGTTGTCACTTTGGACATGTCGCCTGCTGAGCGTGTGCAAGCTTTGGCCAAGGCAAAGGTATGTTCGACCCAAGACATCACAGTTTGTGTTCTTGAACGCCCGCGCCATGACGCAATCATCGACGACATCAGATCCACAGGCGCCTCAATTCGCCTGATTACGGATGGTGACGTCGCCGGCGTTATGCATTGCGCGGACCCATCGACAGGAATTGATATGTATATGGGCGCAGGCGGAGCACCAGAAGGTGTTTTGGCCGCAGCAGCTCTTAAGTGCATGGGAGGTCAAATCTTTGGCCGCCTTTTGTTCCGCAACGGCGACGAAAAAGCCCGCGCAACAAAAGCCGGAATCACAGACTTCGATCGCGTCTATTCACGCGATGAAATGGTCACCGAAGATGTCATTTTTGCGGCGACAGGCGTCACCAGCGGGTCACTTTTGACGTCCGTCAAGCGCGAGCCAGGCTGGCTCACGTGCGAAACACTACTTATGCGTTCAAAAACTGGATCTGTACGCCGAATGACGTACAAAACACCCATGGATAGTTGACATTTTCGTCACCCCCAAACACCCGTAGGTTGTTAATTTCATTGATACTTTGCCGCAAATATTCCCCATTGCAACCACAATTCGATTGAGCTAAAGAGAGCTTAGGTGTTTGTAGTCATTGGTGGTCGCTGGCCACCTGATTTTTTGTAAAAGGTAGGCAAAATGAAGCGACTTTCCTTATATTTAGCGGCGGCAACGTTGGCTGCGACTCAGTCTTTCGCAGCAACTATGTCGTATGACTTCAACGACACACCAGCGGACGTTCGCTTCAATGGTGTATCTGTCACTGCAAGCGATTCGTTCTCAGCAACCGTTTCTGACACGGCCTCTGGTCAGGTTAGTATCATTGTGAGCAATCTTGATACTGCGAACAAAGTCACCGCAGTGTTTTTCAACGGTATTAAAGCAGATGTTTTTGAAACCACTGGTGCGATCATGTCTTACAGCAACAAGCGATTTGCAAAAGCGCTTGGGGTACAAAAAGGCACGAAGTACTATACCAAGTTGCGCAACGGTAGTTCGTTCGAAATTTTGACAACAACAGCAAGTGGATTGACGGCAGAAGACTTCAAGGAAGTTGCACTCGGCTTCCTTACATTCAAGCCAAGATCGAAAGGCTCTTCGGTATTCGCCGCATCAGCTGCCGACCCAGCAAACTCCAGCCAAACAGCACCTGCACCAGTGCCGCTTCCTGCGGGCGCAGTTCTGCTTGGTACAGGTCTTGCATTGTTGGGGATGCGCGGGCGTAAATCACGCAAAGCGTCCTAAGGGCTCTTTCGCACGTCTTCGCACTTCTATAGTCTCCTACCCCGTAACAGCTTCGCGTTGGGGGTAGGATGACGCATTTTCCGGGTGAACCGGGTTTTCTTGGTGTCGAATCTTCACTGACCCAGCGCCGTTGGATCGGCCCGTCAGTTGAAGTTGTCAGATCCGCCGAAACTCTCTTCCAACAAAATGACCTTCCGTTGGCCCTATGCCATGTATTGGCGCGATTGGCCGTATCTTCGGAACAAGTCGACGGCTTTTTGGCCCCCACACTTCGCGAGTTGATGCCTGACCCACGCAGCCTTCGTGATATGGAAAACGCAGCGGGCAGATTGATTTCTGCCGCGACTGGAGGCGAAAAAATCGCTGTTTTTGCAGATTATGATGTTGATGGTGGTGCGTCAGCAGCCCAGTTGATAATTTGGCTGCGCCATTTTGGGCTTAAACCAACATTGTACGTACCTGACCGAATTGACGAAGGTTACGGACCAAATGACGAAGCCATGGCGCGCCTCGCCAGTGCCCACGATCTGATTGTATGCGTCGATTGCGGTACGCTCTCCCACGGACCTATTGCGGCCGCACAAGGAGCGGACGTTATTGTCTTGGATCACCACCTCGCCGGCGAAACACTTCCCCCTGCCCTGGCGGTCGTAAATCCGAACCGACAAGATGAAGCTGGGGACCTTGGGCATCTATGTGCCGCAGGCGTTGTGTTCCTTTTACTAGTGGAATGTGGCCGGCAACTCAGGGACTCAGGAAAGAAAACCCCAGACTTGATGTCGCTGCTGGACCTTGTCGCTTTGGCCACGGTCGCCGACGTTGCCCCCTTGCATGGCCTGAACCGTGCGTTTGTGCGACAGGGATTGAAAGTCATGGCGCTTCGTGAACATCCCGGTCTTGTCGCATTGTCAGATATTGCCCGCCTGGATACCGCGCCAACCTCTTATCATCTGGGCTACGTTCTGGGCCCTCGCATCAACGCAGGCGGCCGGATTGGTCAAGCCGATCTGGGCGCGCGCTTGTTATCGACGTCAGATCGCCACGAAGCCGACGCAGTGGCGGAACGACTGGAACAATTGAACGCAGATAGACGCGCCATAGAAGAAGAAGTGCGCGCGGCCGCCCTGTCCCAAGCGGAAGAACGCGGCTTTGACGCCCCTCTTGTGTGGGCTGCCGGCGAAGGCTGGCATCCCGGTGTTGTCGGGATTGTTGCGTCTCGTTTGAAAGAGGCCGCGAATAGACCCGCTATCGTAATTGGCACCGAAAATGGGGTTGGTAAAGGATCAGGACGCAGCGTGTCCGGCATTGATCTGGGTGCCCCTATTCAGCGGCTCGCGCTTGAAGGCACCCTGACCAAGGGGGGTGGTCACCGTATGGCTGCAGGCCTAACTGTCGATGAGAACAAGATCGAAGCTGCGATGGAACGCCTAAGCGCCTTGCTCGCCAAACAGGGCGCAGATTCATTGGGCCCTGCGGATTTGCGGCTAGACGGTATGCTCATGCCGTCCGCTGCCACGCTTGAACTCATTGAAAAACTGGAAACTGCGGGGCCATACGGTGCTGGAGCGGCTGCGCCAAAATTTGCCTTGGCCTCTGCCCAAATTCTCAATGCGAGAAAAGTAGGTGAACGTCATCTCAAGCTGACAATTGGCGAACGTGGTGGCGCTCGTATTGATGCGATTGCGTTTAACGCATTTGACAGCGCGCTTGGACCGACATTGATGGATGCGGGCAGCCAACCCTTCCATCTTGCCGGTCGACTCGAGGTGAATTCGTGGCGCGGAAAACAAACTGTTCAACTGCGTTTGGAGGACGCCGCACTGACAGACTAAGCGTGTCAAAAAAAATCGCAAAGAAAGCGTAAAATTTCGCAAAAAGCCTCTTGCGTCCCGCGCCACTTTTGCCTAGCTAACGGCTCACGCTTCGGCATGGCCCGTTCGTCTATCGGTTAGGACGCCAGGTTTTCAACCTGGAAAGAGGGGTTCGATTCCCCTACGGGCTACCACTATACCAAAGCAATGCATTAAATTTGAATGGGTTGCGTTGGTTTAGAGCTTGGCCGCCATTCGACAACCGCAGAGACAATCTTTCTGCTGAACGGCCGCTGACGTCAAACTATTTGAACTCAATCATCGTGCATCGCACTTGGCTCCTTTTCGGATCGGTTGGCTGTCGCGAGCGCGATTTGACTTATCCTGTCCCGAACGGGCACAGATACAACCCGTGCCATTCTTTAAATCACCGCTTGAACGAATATTCCCTCAAACACTCAACCCTTTTCATGCGCAATCTAGATTTTCTCTGGCGCTTTCTTGGTCTCGACCTCACTGCCTTTGATAGATTGATAAGATGACGGCGTTTAAAATCCCGTTGCCAACAACTTTGAAATAGCATCCGCACAAATAATGTCGGGATTTCCAAACCTTGCAATTAAATTCGGGGTCCTTACCTTGTCTTGAAATCAAATAGGAAATTTCATGCCTCGTATTGCCCATTCCGTTCTTGTTGCTGCTCTAGTCGCCACGCCACTTGTTGCTGAACCTGACCCCCAACCGAATTTGCTGGAATTCGTTTCACCCAATCGCATCGGGACCTTTGTTGCCAATACGGCCATTGCCGCTCTGCGTACCCAGATGGAGCTGGAATACGAGTACCTTTCAACTGATTTGACACGCGGGTCAGTCGCGATTTCCGGCATAATAGCGCGGCCTCAATTGCCCTATGATCAAGCGCGCCAATGTGTGGTTACCATTAACCGGGCCGTTTTAAATACTGATGTAGCGAAGACTTTTGAGATCGCTTCAGAAATGAACGTAAACCTAATCGGAGCTAAGGCCAGCGCTGCCTGCCTTCCCCGTGAAGTCGCCTTAGGATTGCGTTCGGCGGGCATCCGCGAGATTGACTTAGATCAATTCAAAATTCGCGCGGCCTACGTTTATACAACGGGGGAAACCTCAATGGACGTGGCACTAGCTGTCAACGACTTTGCGTCGCTCGACATTTCGACCAGCGGAATGATCATACCTAGATCGGTTAACGAACCCGCCATCCGCGTGATGCGCAGTGTCGCGAGCCTGAAAGACAAGGGGGGCTGGTCAAAAATCAGCGCGGTTTTGCCGCCTGCATTCCGCAATCCGGCAACTATTAGCGAAATTGGCACTGAAGTCGTCACGCAAGCCCTTTCCAATGATGGCTTGAGGCAGGTCACTGCCGTGGAAAGGAATTTTGTCGACGCATTAATGGCACGAGTCGAAGATTTTGTTTCAGACCCGGGCGAGATCACCATAGAGGCGAAGCTGCCTGAAAACGGTATTTTGGTAGAACCAGAAACTTATAGCACCGAACCCCAAGCCCTGATCGCTGCCTTGGCACTTGAAGCACGTGTTTCACCCCTTGCAAGAGCACTTATTCTTAACAACGAAGATCTCGTCGCCCTTTCCAACCCCACCAATTTAACTCCAGCCCGTCGGTTGGAGTTAGGACGTGCATTGTTGGATGGCGCAGGTGTGCCCCAGACGCCAGCTTTGGTGCCTGACATGTTAGAACCTCTGGTGGGCGATCCGAATGTTGGTGCTGAAGCCGCTGAATTGATTGCTGCAGCCTTGCAAAACAGCGATCCAAAAGCGTCCTACCGTTACGCGTTAATTGCCGCCGCAGGCGGTGTTCGTGGTGCTGTATCTTTGATGGACCGGTTGGAAAACCAAATGCCAACCACGGACGTCCTGAAAGCGCAGGCCGAAAACATCACCGCACTTGGTAACTCGGTAGACGTTCTAGATGCTATTGGTGATGGCAATGATCCACGACACTTGCGGGCCTTGGCTCTTGCACATTTTACCGGGTCTAATGCCACCCGCTCGTATGCACAGGCCTATTACTTTTCTTTACTTGCCGAAGCTGCGGGTGACATTGGTGCATCCTCCCTTAAGCGTGAAATCGAAGGTAGATTTGAAGCACGAGGCCAAGATGTCGCCGCCGCTTGGACAGAGCTGAGTGCGGAATTGCAAGCGCGTGCACTAGACGACTGGATTGGCGGTAATTTGGCAGGACGTTACCAAACCCAATAGCAGATTGTTGCGCTAAGTAGTGCCAGTCGTTTGAAACGGATTGCAGCCAGGTCATTTGTCGGCCTCAGGCTGCAATTTTTTGACTAACGTAGTTCTGTGACAAAATTAGTTTTGAAAAATGTCGCTCAACTTGGAGCTTTTCCATTCGAACACAATGCTAGCTATTCTCTTGATAGCATTTTCCGCACCAAAGGGGATTGAACGGAAGGCAAAAATCAGAAGTAATGGCATTCGCGTGCCAGCGATACATTCCAATAACCCCTGCCCGACGATCCTATTCGGACGCTGTCACAGATAGATTGATACCATCATACCAATCTGCGACGGATCGAATTTCGGCGTCGCTCATATTGGCTGCAATTTCGCTCATTATGTCGTGCGTGCGTTTTCCCGACCGAAACGCCTTGAGTTGCGTGTCAATGTAGATATTGGTTTCACCAGCCAAATTGGGTGCATCCTCCATGGTTGCGATCCCATCCGTCCCGTGGCACGCCGAACAGGCTTCCGGCGCGTTTGCGATGTCTTCTGTTACTTCGGCCGTTGCCTCGTGACTGGCATACCATGCAGACACATCACCAATTTGAAGGTCCGTCAGGGAACGCGCCACGATGCTCATCATTTCGTGCTCACGGGTGCCGTCGCGAAAGGCCGTCAGTTGCCGAGACAGGTATTGTGCGGCTTCTCCACCAATATGTGGCGCGATTGGAATGCGTGCCACGCCATCAAGCCCATGGCATGTTCTACACATTCCCGCCACCTTGCGCCCCGCTTCTGCGTCTTGCGCTTGGCTTGCCCCGGCGAGAATGATCCCGCCGAGACACAGAATGAAGGTGAGGTGGTTCATCCTTCGTACCAGATGCGATAAATCGCTCCGGCCAAATCGTCCGAGACAAGGATCGACCCATCGCGCAACTGTGCTACATCGACCGGTCGACCCAAGTATTCGCCATTCTCGTCAATCCAGCCTTCCGCAAAGGGTTCTATCGAGGCATTGCCTTCATCATCGATGAAGGTCACCATGACCCGCGCTCCAACAGGAGTCGTCCGGTTCCAAGACCCATGTTGCGCCGAAAAGATTGCGTTCTTGTATTTGGCCGGGAACATATTTCCAGAATAGAACGACATACCAAGATCGGCAGCATGTGCGACAGTTTCGACTGCGGGCATAACGACATCCGCAGGGACTTCTTCCTTGTCGTAATCAAAATCTTTCACCCGAACATCACCTCCGCCAAACCAAGGCGCACCAAAGTTCTGACCAGCAGCCGTCTGACGATTGATCTCACCCGGAGGAATGTCATCACCCATGCCGTCGACCTGGTTGTCAGTCCACCACAGCTCGCCTGTTTCGGGGTGGAAATCATGCCCAACAGAATTTCGAACGCCGCGCGTATAAACTTCGCGCCCGGTACCATCCAGATTCAACCGAATGATGCCGCCAATACCAACTTCGTTGTACAACGGCAGTTTTTCTGGCGGTGCGACGTTGAAAGGCTGACCAAGCGAGATATAGATTTTTTTATCCGGACCAATTTTGCAAACCCGCGCAGTATGATTAAAACTCTCCTCCTCGACCGGGATCAGGTCCCCCTGCGCGACAAGGTTGAAGGCCGCAACATCCGGACTTTCATAGAAAAACTCGGCTGCAGGGAACAAAAGAACGCGGTTTTGCTCCGCGATGTAGAGGAAACCATCGTTTGAAAAACATGGCCCGTTCGGAATAGCAAAGGTCAAGGACGGCGCAAAATCTTTCACTTCATCCGCGACGCGATCTTTGTTGCGGTCCGTGACAGACCAAACCTTGTCTTTTCGTGTTCCAACGAACGTCACGATACCCTGTGGACCCACAGCCATGTGACGTGCATCTGGAACCACAGCATAGAGACCAATTTTAAAACCTGCGGGCAAACTGATCTTTTCCAGTGTCGCTTTGATCCCAGCTGCGTAATCCCCACCTTGTTCGACAAATGTGAAATCTGTCACGCCAGTCGTCTGAAACGAAGACAATTTATCTAGGTTATCTGGCACATTGACGCTTTGCCCCACTGCAAAACCGGCAGAAAGCGCAAGGCAAGCTGTTGCTGAAAGAAGTCTTTTCATTTTAGTCCTCCAAGTTGATTGCTTATCTTCAGACGAGCTTTTCGCTATTATCCGTCTGAAATGCATTTTGATGCGGCCCGAATATAGTGAGAATGGAGACCCCGCGATTGTACGATCAGGGGGCCCAATGTGTCGTCACAAGCGCAAGGCTTGCTTTGCAAAGTTAGGCCCGTAGATTGCGCCAAATTTCATCGGTGTTCTTCTCGCAACCAGCGACAATCGCATCAGCCATTGCCTGTACAAGCCTGCTGTAATCGGTACATCCCCGTGCCAAACAACCCGCGAAAACAGAGCTCTTTTGGAACAACTATAATATCTGCGGCTTAATCGATGCGATTGGGTGGTTTCAGATGCGGGCGCTTGATCCCGGGTCGAAAGCACGGCTGAGAATCCGCGAGCCCCGGTAGGTAATTCTGGTTTCACGACGGTTTCGCCCGTCGCCCCCATACTTTTATAAACACCTGACGGGTCTACTTTCCCGGCACGACCGAGGTAATCACAGGTATTTCGCTTCATGAATTGTCCTCCCGAAAACATCAAAAGCGACAGGAAAGGTATCGTTGGTGCGTATCCTTTACTCATTATCTCTCAGCTTTTCTGTGGCCTTGGGCAGCAGGTTTTGCTCCCCGCTCGTCCAATTGACACCACTGCACTTGAACGCGTCAATTGCGCCGAAAGTCTAGGATGACCCCATGAGCATGTTTTACCGTCCAAATACCAGTTGGAGCAATGATACGTAGGTTTCCCTTTATACGTACGCGGAAGGCATCGATTTAACCAAAAGCGCCCAAGTTGTCCCCATCGCAATAAACAAAGGGATAGAAAAGTTTTTTCGGTATTCCATGTACTCTGACCGAAGCACAAAGTTACTGTCACGGAAGAAGAGATCTCGTCAAATTCAAACGTCCTTGCGCCTCTTGTCAAACAATTGATGCCGATGAGCTAAGCCTTCACAAAATTCAACGCATGTTTCAATAGTTTAGACAGGACAACAACGAGTTCGGATTTTTTCGCGTTTCTCAATTCGTGTTAAAATCCTCTGCAACCGCAATTCTTCGGACAAAGGCCAAGATTCATTAGCCCCCCTTAAGGTAAGCAAGAGGGAATTCATCATCAGTTTGGCATCGCGCGCCCGACGGGGGGCTCTAAAAACTCTTCTGTTTGTCGTAAAGAAGGATCATAGAAAGTCGTTTGTGCACGCCCCGAATGCTTCGACGCGTACAGAGCGACATCTGCATTTTCTAAAACTGTTTCGATTGTGTCATTCAAATCTGGGTCAAATAAAGCGATTCCGACACTGGCCGAGATTCGACAGGTTTCACCTTGAAAAGGGATGGGCGTCGACAGTCGGTTGATTATTCGCTCCGAAATACGGGTTAAGATTTTGGTATCATGCGTTTCCGGCAAAATGATCGAAAACTCGTCTCCGCCGGTGCGAACAACAGTGTCATTTTCACGCGTTTCTTCGACCATAATTCGCGCAACCGTTTGCAAAACGTGATCGCCGGCGGCATGTCCCAATGTGTCATTGACCGCTTTGAACCAATCCAGATCAACCTGCATAACCGAAAAGCTTGTATCCCATTGGGAGTGCCTATTCAGGATATGGTCCATTGCACGTCTGTTTTTCAACCCGGTCAACGTGTCGGTAAACGCTTGCTCTTCGGCTGCAATCTTTGCGCCTTGCAACCGCAAATTCAACTTGCGAGACGCTTCCATCGCTGCAGATTTGGCCTCAATCAGATAAAGCATCTCAACTGTTAGATCGGTGGCGGCGAAATCAGCGCTGGTCAATGCGTAATCCCGCACACCATCCACGATCGAAATGCCGAACGACAAATTGATAAATAGTTCTCCATCCCGCAATCCTTGCATCGGGACGCCCTTCAGTTCCGTTTTCGGATTGTCATGGAACTGAAGTTTCAATTTAGCGCCGCGGTTATTCATCAGCTCTTGAACAGACGATACTCCACGCGGGCTCTTTAGCGAGAACACCTCTAAAAACCGCAGTCCAATCAGAGGCTTGTCGCGTAGCTTTGCCAAGGTGGGACCACAGTGAATAATGTGACCTGACTTACTTAGAACCAAGTGCATCGGGCAAAAAACATCCAACACTTCCGTCAACTTTTGGCCCTTTGTCATGACTGAGGAACTCCGAGTTCGAAACTTCTACCTGCCGCAAACTCAGTTTCTACAAGCATAATATCAATCGTTTCTCGCCCCAAACCTCCACCACGATATTCTAACAATGCCAAGGCCCCGTAATCATCAGCCATCGTTCTCAACACACCCATCAAAACATATCCGCAACCTTCGATTGGACTTTCACAATCCAAAGTGAAATGGCTGCAATTTTGTTCTCGCACTTCTAATCTAGGAAGATTCAAATCAGAAACAGCAAGACGTGCGCGGTCCGGCAATTCGTCCAGTGAGTGCAGGAAATCAGTGAAATTGACGCCGCCAAACCTCAGTAAACGTCGCAGAGATTCAACCTTTGGATTGCTAACAAGATACGTTCCAATATCTTCCATCACGTCAATCCGAGGGCGTTCCAAGAGCTTTGCTGATGCGTCCAGTATGGTATCGGTCAATTGGTCATCATACATAAGCATGGCTTCAAATTCGACAAAATCGAGGTCAGCTTCGCGCGTGACTTCCAACCATTTTTGCGCACCGTATGTATCGCTAACGAAACTTTGGATCGCGCAGTTAATTAATCCGTGCATGCGTTTCCTTGCGCCCCTTCACTCACACATTGCCCAAATTAATGTTAAGGAAGCACAAACGGCGACCAAATTCCTGTTCAGAAATCGGTCGGAGCACCGCCTTCTGCTTTGCGCCTTTCGACAAAATCTCTCAATTCTTCGTGGATCGCATCATCCATGGGAGGGGCCTCAAATTTAGCAATGATTTCCTTGAACATCAAATGCGCGCGTTCCGGTGTCCAAATACTGCCAGCGACTTCCCACGCCTCAAAATTCTTCCAGTCGCTCAAGAATGGTTGATAAAACGCAGTCGTATAGCGGTCCTGCGTATGCTGAGTGCCAAAAAAATGCCCGCCGCTTCCGACTTCTTCTATGGCATCCAGCGCGATTTCTTTGGGTCCGGTGGCACATATGGATGGATCCATATAACGCTGAATTTGTTGAAGTAATTCACAATCCATGATGAATTTTTCCGGGCTGGCGATCAAACCGCCCTCTAACCAGCCGGCCGCGTGGTAAATCATATGCGCGCCAGATTGCATCGCAGACCACAATGAATTTGACGTTTCCCACATGGCCTGACCATCCGGGACATTTGCCGCGCAAACACCCGACGCTCGCATTGGCAGGTCATAAAAACGCGCCATTTGTCCCGTCATTTGCGTGGCACGCATGTATTCAGGTGTACCAAAAGCCGGGGCCCCAGATTTCATGTCCACGTTCGATGTAAATGTTCCGATGGCCACAGACGCACCCGGACGCACCAATTGGGCCAAAACCACAGCACACAACGCTTCGGCAATCGATTGCGCGACTGCTCCCGCCATCGTCACCGGCGCCATGGCCCCTGCCAATGTAAACGGTGTCACAACCAAACCCTGGTTTCTGCGCGCCAAGCGCAACCAGCCATCCATCATCGGGAAATCATGCTTAAGAGGGGACGTCGAATTGATGTTTGTATACATGCGAGGCGTGGCTTCGAAGTCCTCATGGCTTAACCCGCCGGCAATGCGTACCATTTCCATGACATCTTCAACGCGCTCTGCCCCCAAGGAATACGCATGCACAACTTTGTCGGTCAAAAGAAGTTTATCATAAAGCACGTCGAGGTGGCGCACGCTGGCATGAATATCTACGGGTTCGACTGGATACCCACCCACAAAGTGAATACAGTTAAAGTACTGGCTTAACTTGATCAAATTCGCGCACATGTCGCGCGTGCCAGCGACCTTCTTTCCGATCTCCATGTCCCAGTAATTTGGCGGCGAAGACACATTGCCAAAGGTGACATGACGTCCACCGATCGTGATTTTTCGATCCTCGTTTCGTGGCGTGATCGTAAACTTAGACGGAGCCTTACCAACCATCTCCATTACAAAATCGCGCCCCATGCGCACGTTTTCGCCATTCACCGTACAACCTGCTGCCATCAGTATTTTTAAGGCTTCAGGGTTTAGAAATTCTATCCCGATATTCTCAAGGATGTGCATTGCACCGTTGTGAATGGCGTGAACACCGTCTTGGTGCAGGGGCTCAATCGGCGCGTCAATATTGATCGGAGGAGACCAAGGCATCTGTTCAATGATTGCAGATCCCCGACGTTCGGCAGCTCCTGCGCGCCCCCCTCCGCGGGTTCTACGCTTTCTCGACGTGTCTGCCATGGTGTACCTCTTGGCTGTTCAACCAAGAACACACGCGCAGCAATTCTATCGCCTGTTCGTTTGCGACAACAAACGTCGTTTTTTCTAACCTTCGCCGGTCGCATTTGCATCTAACCAAGCAAGGATGTGCCCGACGTCGGGCATGACCACATCCGCATAGGGTTCAAGATCATCGGCTCCTGCGACTCCAGTTAGAACGCCAATGGTGCGCATTCCTGCGGCCTGCCCTGCGCATAGATCGTGCAAACTGTCACCGACCATCACACATTCCTTTGGCGCAAGTTTTGTATGTTTGCAAAATGCCAACAATTGGCCCGGATCAGGTTTCCCACCATGGCCACTGTCATATCCCGCAATAAATTTGAAATGCCCGATGATCCCTGCGGATTTCAGATGCGCCATCGCAGGATTTATACCGTCGTTGGTTGCAATACCCAGTTTGATACCGCGTCCGGTCAAGTTTGACAGAAAAGGGTCAAGTGGCACGGCTTCGACTTGAGGGGCGTGCTCTGCTTCGGCGTTTAGCATTTTTAGAATTTCGATCTGGTCGTACTCCGGAAAATGAGGCGCAAACGCTTCGGCGACTTCCCCGACGGTGCCTGCGACTACGATAGACGACGGTAAAAACCGCTGCGCAGCCAAATCGAAGCCCACGGATTTCCCGGCATCTATGGCCCGTACACGATCCCCATTTGTGGCTCGCATCAAAAAGCTATTTGCCCACGCTTCCCAGGTCGCCCCGAATTCAAAAAGCGTCCCGTCTTTATCGAAGACAATGCCACGTACGTTCAGGTCCAATGCACCGCTCCTCCACCGGGTAACATTTGCCGCGCCATCATGGGGTCCGTGTACGACAGTCCATTAGAGTCACAAAATTGTACGACCCAAGCATCATCCATCATTATGAAATCCAAGACATGGCCCAAGAAAACCGGATCGGCGGCATTGGCGCGCAAATCATCTTGAGTAGCGCCACTTGCCCCTAAGAAAACCGGGCATAATTCATCATTTCCAGCAAGCCAGCTAAGTGCCGTCAAACCGAGCACTTCGGCGGAATTTTGCGTCATCTTCATGATGTGATCAAATCTCCAGAATCCGGAAACCCTTTGTTAACCTTACAAGGCGCAAAAGCAAAACCATGCATATTGTTCAAGCTGAAAGGAATGGCGCATGCTCGGTAAAATCTTGATCGTTGATCAGATTGTCACTAACCGCATCGCCCTACGTGCCAAACTTGGTGCAGCCCAATTCGTTGTCAAACAAGCGGCAAGTTATGCCGAAGCCGTACAAATGATGTCCAACGAATGTCCCGAATTGATTTTATGTGCCTCTTGCCTGCCTGACGGCGACGCAATCGAGTTGATTTCGGCGCTTGATAAAAGCAAAGGCTCTTCGCGCCCGCCCGTTATGGTGATTTGCGACTCAAACACAAAACGCGAGCGTATTGAAATACTGAAAGCCGGTGCAGAAGATGTCGTATGCAGACCAATTGATGAAACCTTATTGTTAGCCCGCATCAGAACGCTGGTTCGTGCAGCAACTTCAGATTCAGAATGGCAACTGCATGACGACACAACACGAGCGTTGGGGTTCGCAGAAGCCTCCACGACCTTTGAAGGTCCACAAACGGTTTCAATTATGGGCCTGGAACACCGCGCACTTACTGCATTATCGAAAAAATTGCGCGCCGGCCTGCGCAACGTGAATGTGCAAATCGGACAAAGGGGAGATTCCGTTCAATCTGAAGAGCACAATACGGATGCGTACATTTTCGTATTCGGCAAATCAGGCGTTCCAGACATGTTGCGTTTGATGTCCGCGTTGCGGTGCCACCGCGCATCCCGCAATGCAGCCATTTTTGTCATGCAAGCAGATCCAGATCCTGACCTAGCTTCACACGCTCTTGATATGGGGGCGAATGATCTGATCATGTTGAACACACCCATCGAAGAAACCTGCCTTCGGTTGGAAGCCTTGCTCAAACGCAAAAGGCAAGCAGATCAGCTGCGCACAACATTGCAATCCGGGCTCGAAGCGGCTGTGTCCGATCCCCTGACAGGATTGCACAACCGTCGATACGCGCTGCCACATCTAGCGCGCTTGGTTGAACGTGCGGAACGAGCTGGAAAGCCATTGGCCGTCATGCTGGCCGATATGGATTTTTTCAAGCGGATAAACGACCAATATGGACACGCAGCTGGTGATGTTGTCCTGGTCGAAACAGCGCACCGCTTGCGAGAGAATTTGCGGGCGGTCGATCTGGTCGCGCGGATCGGCGGCGAGGAATTTTTGGTCGTGCTCCCCAACGCCACTTTGCCAAATGCGCGTAAAGCGGCCAAGCGCTTGTGCTCATTGATCCATGGCACGCCCTATGATCTTCCTGGTGGCGGCGAACGGATCAATGTCAGTATTTCGATTGGTCTGACAGTTTACGACCCAAAGTCCAAAGAATTCGAAAACACCGATCCAATCTCGCCAAATCGATTGATCGCGCGCGCCGACGAAGCTTTGTATTGCGCAAAAGAAAAAGGGCGGAACCGTGTGCGTCTTGCCCGACCGGCGGCCTGAAACCACAGCGAAATGACAACGTCTAACGCTTTTTGATCAACTCATCGTTGGAGAAATTAATTCTTCTCGCCTTTGCGACGCGGACCACGCGTTAATACGTTTCTGACACGATCCGCGTAGACCTCGCGTTCGGCTGGATCGAATGTCGAAATTAGGTCTAGCCAAGCGGTCTGCGCCGCTTCCTGCGCGAAAAGGGCCGTTTGAGTTTGGCGTTCCAAAATGGATTGAACCTTTTCCAAATCCAGCGGCTCAGTCTCGATCACACTCAGCATCTCTTCATACAGTTTGCGTCGTTCCTCGCGGGCCGGAAGTTGTCCCTCACTTGCACCGTTACGCATTGCTTGGAACACGCTGCGCCGATCTTCTCTGGTCAGGGCAATCACATAAGGCATCGCATATCGGGCAGCGCCCCCGCCATCTGAATGGCGCGGAGACCGAGATAACGCACCAGCAACCAAACCGATAATCGCAAGGTTCGATGCCAAGGACACACCAAGCAGCACTTTGACCCATCTCGCTGTGCGTGGCTTGGCCTCTTTTGGTGTATCTTTTGTTGTATCAACCATTGTAATTACCCTTCTTCAAACGCCCAGCCAAAGCCAATGCTGTCTGATGTGTCTTCATGGGACTCCGTCAAATCTGGTCCCAAAACGATGTCCAACGGTGTTGTCAGCAAGTCGGGCGGCGACAATCCAACCACAAATCCAACGCTTGTTGCAAACGCCAATCCCCCCAGTCCGCACCAGCCACCAAATACTCCGATAAAGCTTTGCCAGTGACTTAGTTGCGGCTGAACCATGGTGATCGCCGGAACCGGTTGCATTTCATACGCATTCGCCAATACACGAGTCATCAGGTCTGAAGACGGTTCAGGAACGTTCATCCCAGACAACAGGGCGTCCAATTCATCATCACTTTCAGCCATTTTCATACCCCAATGCATCTTTCTTGCCTGCCAATGCAGATTTCAACGCACGTTTTCCACGCGCGAGTAAACTTTCGACCGCCTCAACACTGACGTCTAGACGATTGGCGATATCCGGATTGTTCAGCCCTTCGATATGACGCAACACGACCGCTTCACGCTGCCGTTCCGGCAACTCATCCAACGCGTCTTCCAAGGCTTTTTGCCGTGATACATTTTGCAGCGTTGTTTCGACACTTGGTGTTGGATCAGCGGGTTCCGCGATTTCATCCAAGGATGGGCCGGATCGTATCCTTTTTCGTAGTTTATCCGTGCATAAATTCGCCGTCACGCGATAGAGCCACGTGGTCACTTTCGCCTCTCCCATGCGCCAATCCGGAGCATGACGCCATAACCGCATCAAAGCGTCTTGCGTGACGTCTTCTGCATCGGCTTGATTGCCCAATCCACGATAGGCCTGCGCAAACACAACGGGAGTCAATCGCGCCGTCAGCATGCGCGCTGCGGAACGATCGCCTGCCGCATAACGTTGCAACAAGACATCATCCGGCGCATTCGAAACAGTATCATAGGGCATCGACATTCCCCAGTAATTGCCGCGGCGCGCCGAGCAGTTCAAGCCCGACACGCCGTAAGTACCGCTCGCGGTACTTATTCGCCCCGTTTCTTGCCGTTGCCACGGCGATGGCGGGCCTTTTCGAATTCCTCTTGCGAAATCCCACCGCTGTTGTCCGTGTCCAACCTGGCAAACACTTTGGTCGGGTCACGGCGTCCTTGGACTTCAGCTTGGCTCAATTGGCCGTCGTTATTTGCATCAAGACGTTCGATCATACGATTTGTGCGTTGTTCCGTCTGTTTTTGACGATCAGCTATGATTTCTTCGGCGCTAAGTAGACCGTCTCCATTTGCATCTATTCTTGTGAAACGGTCTGCTCCACGGGTCGCCAACTCTTCTTGCGTGATTTCACCACTTCCGTCCGCATCAAGCGACTTAAAGATTTCGGCACGGTCGGGACGATCAGGCCGATCACCTTTGTTTTCCTGTGCCTGTGCCAGTCCGCCCAAGCTGATCGCTACAATCAGTGTCGTCGTGCTCATAAAGTCCTTGCTTAGCATTACGCTCTCCTCATTTATTTTCATAACTTGTCATTTCGATGCCTCTGATACGGGGCATTCAAAATTTTCCGTCGGCTTTTTTTTCGACAAACCGTGACATCCCGCCGCAAGGACAATCCGTACCCTTACTCAAGTGGAGTGCCTGTCCCATATTAATCAAGCGCCGTGATAACGCGTCGCCGAGCAGAGAGATGTTGTTGTCATGTCAGATTCAACCGCAGACAGCCCGTTAGAAGATGCGGACACAAATGAAAGACCGCTGAAGCGCGCGCTGTTTAATGGGTGGCGTCGACGTTGTCCCAAATGTGGACAAGGACCGTTGCTGCGCGGCTATCTAAAAGTACGCGATGATTGTCCGGTGTGTCGTCAGGAATTTCACCACCACCGCGCGGATGATGGACCTGCATATCTGACTATTTTACTTGTCGGTCACTTAATTATTCCTGTGTTGCATTATGCGTTTGTGACATGGCGCCCCGAGCCGCTTGTCTTGTTTACAATCTTTGCGGTTGGCTCTGTGGCACTCTCGCTTTACCTTCTGCCTCGTCTGAAGGGGGCTGTGATTGGATTCCAATGGGCGCGTGGTATGCACGGCTTTTAAAATTGCCATTGTTCGGCTTCGCCAGCAGGAAAAGGCCTGAATGACCAACGTTGACAAAACGGCTATCCGGAATGCGGCGACAGTGATTGTCCTTAGAGACCGCCACAGCAATCCGCAGATCCTGATGGGGCAACGTGGGGCAAAGGCCGCGTTCATGCCCAACAAATTTGTCTTTCCCGGCGGTGCGGTCGATGCCAGTGACGCAGATGTTCCTTTGGCTGCCCCAATACCCGCACCTTGCGACATTCGTCTTCTTGAGGACATCAATCCAGAAGCACCCGCCATAACACCACACGCGTTGGCTGTCGCTGCAATACGCGAGCTATTTGAAGAAACGGGTCAAGTTCTTGGCACGAAACGGAAATGGTCTTCGCCCCCGACCGGAAGTTGGCACAGCTTTGCGCAATCAGGCCTGCAACCAGATCCCTCTGGATTGCAGTATGTGTTTCGTGCGCTCACTCCACCTGGACGACCCCGTCGATTTGATGCGCGTTTCTTTCTGGTGGACGCCGATGACCTAGCTTCTGATCCCGATGACTTTTCCCAGGCCGAGGATGAACTTAGCCATCTTCAATGGGTTCCGCTGACCAAGGCGCGCAGTTTCGATATGCCTTTCATTACCGAAGTCGTTCTGGCCGAAATTGAAGTGCGCGTCACAGATCCAACCGCGCCGTCATCTGTCCCCTATTTCAAGAACACGGACGAAGCGAACCTGTTCTTGCGTCTTTACGGAGCACCGCAGCCCGATGATTAACCCTGTATCGTCAAGATCAAGGTCAGGATTGAAACCAGCAAAATCCCCATTCCAATCCATTCACGGCGCGAAATTCGTTCGCGAAACACGATCAACGACGCCATAAGGCTCAGGATCAACTCTACCTGCCCAACTGCTTTTACATAGGCTACGTTTTGCAATGTGAATGCCGTGAACCAACAAAATGACCCCGCCATCGACAACAACCCGACCCAAAGCGCCACCTTCCGAGCGTCCCACACCGCACAGATTTGCCCGGGTTCGCGTAATTTCAACCACACCGCCATCCCAGTCATTTGCATGGCTGTCACCGCAGACAATGTCACCCCGGCCCGTGCAAGTGGATCATCCAGATCAACGGCAAGCGTTGCCCCCCGGTACATGACAGCCGACACGGCAAACAATGCTCCGGACGATAGCCCGAGAACGGCTGCGCGGTTCAGCATGTCTTTTAAACGAAACCGTCCTGCGTCAGGTGGAACAGACAGCAGCAAGACCCCCCAAAGGCCAATCCCAATCGCGACAAATCCGATGCCGCCGACCACATCGCCAAGCAACACCAACCCGGTCAAAACCGACAACATCACTTCGGTCTTTGCAAATGTGACCCCAACAGCAAAATTGCGCGCTTTGAATACCAAAACCAAGGCGACCGTCGCCAAGATTTGCGCCAGCCCGCCAACAGCGCCGTGAATCCAGAAATTAAGGCCCAAATTTGGAAGTGACTGCTCAGAGGTGCTCAGGAAAATCGCAAGCAAAACTGCAACGATTGGCGCGGAATACAAAAACCGCGCAAATGTCGTGCCACTTGCGGACAAAGTGTTTAAGGACAATTGCCGTTGCAACATAAACCGCATCGTTTGAAAGCATGCGGCGGCTAATGACAGGGCGATCCAGAGGCTCATCCCCCCCTATCGCAGGTGGCTATTGAGATGGCCAGAGAGGATGCGGGACGGTGTCCTTGGCACGGAACAAATGAGCCCGGAAAATTTGACCATAACTGCGATACACATATCCGCCATTGCGCGATTGGAAGCGGTCGGGATTGCTTCGATACAAGCGCGGCAAACGGAACCATGGCGCTTGAGGATGCATGTGGTGCACGACATGCAAGTTGTTGTTCAAAAACAAAAATGCCAAAAGCCCTCGATCTTCGATGATCACGGTTCGTCCACCGACTTTCTCATGCGCTTGGTGTTCAAGAAACGTGCGGATTTTCAAAATGGAGAGCGCACAATAGGCGCAAACCAAATAGACCCAAACCGGCATTGCGCTGTTCCATACGATCCACAACACCAAGACGACCCCGGGAACGTGCCATAACCATGCGCGCATTACTTTGACGTCTTTCGCTCGGATCGCTTTGAAATCGGCTTTCATAAACGAAATGAGCGCGATCAACGGCCCGATCAGCATGCGCCCTAGTAAAAGGTTATTCGATCGAAGCACGAAACGTTGCCAACCCGGTAAATTTGACCAGACGGCTGGATCCAAATAATTGGATTCTGGATCATCGTAAGGGTCCGTCAGCCTTGCATCCTGATGATGCGCAAGATGCGTATCGCGAAACCTGAAATAAGGAATAAACAACCCTGGACTGACCACGACCAACGCCTGCGAAGCCCACGAAGAACGAAACGGATGACCATGCAAAACTTCATGGGACAAAGATGAATGCAAAACCATCGCAAAGGTGCAAATTAATCCGGCCAGAAAAGGGCTGACGTCATAAGCCAAATACAGCGACAGAAACCAAATCACAGTTACCCCACACCACAACAGCAAAGTTGGCCATTCGATACGGTTTGGATTTTCAAAGAGCACCCGCTGCGACGGTTTCGAATTAGGTTCCAAATTAGGGTCCGAGGTTAAGGGTTAGTTTTGTCGTCAATCATCCAGCCACTTAGGACGGAGGTTGAACATTGTTAGGGGATTATAATCCCGTCATCGTATCTTTCATCACTTAAAAAAGATAGCCGACATTCTCACCCGCGCTGCTTGGTCACAACCAAGCTGGACAAACAATCCCAAATTATCCAGTACCAAACCTGTCATCAAAGAGAGTCCGGGAAATTAGGCGGGGTCGGCGGGCGGGCGCATTTGGCTTTTTAAAGCCAAACAGACCCGCACATGCCGCCCCGATTTATGGCCGCTGACCAACAGCGCGCCCTGCACCTTCCGGATAAGGTAATTTGGCATGCGCCGATGCAATGCCTTCCAAGGCGCTACAAATCGCAGGTGACGGATCAGAAGGACGGCGGGTTTCAAGACTCACATGCAAAAGGAAATGCTCGCCCGTTGCCAAAATTCGATCCTCCGATCGCATCTCATGATAAACATGCATCTTCTTGCCCTGCCCCTGCAGAACCTGCGTGCGCACCTCAATAATTGCCCCTGCATGAACTTCATCTACATGGCGGATATGCGTTTCTGCCGTGAAATAACTGCCGCCTTTTGAAATATATTCTGCATCACACCCAACCATTTCCATGAAACGGTCCGTCGCATCGCCAAACGCCTGCAGGTACTTAGCTTCATTCATATGCCCATTGTAATCGGTCCAATCCAATGGGATCGCGCGCCGATAGGTCAAGATCGGAGCACCGACATCTTTAAGGTCAGCCGCCTTGGCACCCAACACATGCCCGGACCGCAATTGTTTTTCCTGTTTGTTCAATACGGCTCCCGCGCCGAAATCCCGGTATTTGAGAGCGCGCAACAATGCCACAAGGTTTTTGTCCCGCGTATCCAACAGCTCAGAAATGCTCAAATGACCGGATTGCGCATCAGATTGTGCCGCAATCAAATCCACCAACTCGTCGGTAAATTCCGGAACGTCCATCAATTTGGTCCATGGCCATTGCAATGCAGGGCCGAACTGCTCCATGAAATGGCGCATACCCGCAGTTCCACCAGCGGTGCGATAGGTTTCAAATAATCCCATCTGTGCCCAACGAATGCCAAAACCCATGCGGATAGATTCATCGATCTCTTCGGTTGTGGCTATGCCATCTTTGACCAACCACAAAGCTTCACGCCAAACTGCTTCAAGAAATCTGTCGGCAATATGTGCGTCGATTTCCTTACGAACCGTCAACGGATACATCCCAAGTTCCGTCAAAAATTCTGCAGCAGAATCGCACTGATCGGCATCCCCGACAAGCTCGACCAAAGGCATCAAATAAACCGGGTTGAACGGGTGCGCGACGATGACTCGTGCGTTGTCCTTATTCAATTGAGACGGCTTGAACCCAGATGTGGATGACGCCAAAATTGCGGTTTCGGGCATCGCATCAATTACATCCGCATAGACCTTATGCTTTAGTTCCAACCGCTCGGGAACGCTTTCCTGAACCCAATGTACCCCTTCAACGGCCTCTCGCATCGACGACTTAAAACTCAGCGACCCTTCTTCAGGCAACGCGACATCCAGCAAACCAGGCAAAGCCGCCCGCGCCCGCCCAATTACGTCGTCCAGAATTTCTGGAGCTTGCGGATCAGGATCAAACACGTGCACGTTCCATCCATTCAGCAAAAACCTCGCAGCCCAACCGCCCCCGATCACGCCTCCACCAATAATCGCCGCTGTCTTCATTGCATAATCTCCTGCACTTTTTGAGCGACGGCACGACCCAGAATTTGATGGCTTTCTGCGCTCAGATGCACGCCATCAATGTCGTCCACACTCACGTAAGCTCCAGCGTCCAGAAATTCCGCTCCGTTTTCTGAAGCAAACCGTGCCATCTGTTCTGACATCCCGACACAGCGTTGCTCAGCGCCTTTGAAAATCTCAGCCAAATCACCTCGTTCACGCACTGGTGCGGGACAAATCACCAGAATTCGACCAACGACATCCAGCTGCGCAGCTTCCCTCACCAAACGTGCACAGCCCAATGCGATGTCTTGCGGCCCAAGATTATAGCGTTGTTGCGTGTCATTGGTCCCAAGTTTCAAGATCAGCAAGTCGATGGGACGATGCGACAGCAAAGTGGCCGTAAGTGTGCCCAAACCATTAAGATATGCACCTTCTATTGGGTCATCAAATACCGTTGTGCGACCCGGCAATCCCTCGACGACCAAGTCGATATCTGTGCCCAACTGGTCGGCCATAACGCCTGCCCATCGTTCTGACTTTGAAAAAATCGGGTCGTCAGACAAGGTTGCCATAGGGCCCGTCCCAAACGTGTTGCTATCGCCATACACAAGAATTCGCATTGGCTCGTCCTTTCCTGCAATCAAACGGGTGCGCGTTTGGTCAATCCCAGTTTCCTGCGCACTTCGTCAGGACCAATGACACGTGCGCCCATACCTTCAATGATGCCTTTTGCCCGTTCGACCAGTTGCCAGTTTTCAGCCAACACACCTTTGTCGAGCCACAGATTGTCTTCCAACCCGACACGCACATTGCCACCGGCCAGAACGGCGGCCGCCACGTAAGCCATCTGGTTGCGCCCCAATGCGAATGCACTAAAGTTCCAATCACTGGGTACATTGTTCACCATCGCCATGAACGTATTCAGATCATCAGGTGCGCCCCAAGGAACCCCCATGCAAAGTTGCACCAATGCCGGGCTTTCCAATACTCCGTCCGCGACCAGCTGTTTAGCATACCACAAGTGACCGGTATCGAATGCTTCGATTTCAGGTTTAACACCAAGTTCCGTCATCATACGGCCCATAGACTGCAGCATGCCCGGCGTATTTGTCATCACGTAATCTGCCTCGGCGAAATTCATTGTGCCGCAATCCAATGTACAGATTTCGGGCAAACACTCGGCAATATGTGCGACACGTTCCGCCGCGCCAACCATATCCGTACCATCTGTTAAAGGCAGTGGGTGTTCGGTACCACCAAACACCATGTCGCCGCCCATACCTGCGGTCAGGTTCAGTACCACATCAACATCAGCTTCGCGTATCCGGTCGGTGACTTCGCGATAATAACCCAGATCACGGCTTGGCGCGCCCGTTTCGGGGTCGCGCACATGGCAATGCACCACAGCCGCACCCGCCTTGCCCGCAGCAATTGCACTGTCGGCAATTTGCTCGGGCGATCTGGGGACTTTGGGGCTGCGATCTTGCGTGCCCCCTGACCCAGTTACGGCACATGTAATAAAGACATCGCGGTTCATGGTGAGCGGCATGGCTGATTCCTCTTTGATTTGGGCAGAGAACACCGGAAATCAGCCATTTGGTAGTGCGAAAACGACCGTCTTGCGATCAATAAGGCATTGGGTTCGCCCGGTGCATTTTATTTAAGTCGCTCAGCACTTCATCGGACAACGTCAATTCAGCAGCGCCCAGTGCCAATTCAAGCTGTTCCATGTTTGTTGAACCAAAGATTGCGGAACACATAAACGGACGCGTCAGGCACCATGCCAGAGACATTTGCACAGGGTCCAAACCGTGTTTCGCCGCGACATTAAGATATCCAGTCACAGCATCAAAGACACGAGACGTCTTTCGCCCGCCCATTTCTGCGTTCAAGTCCATGCGGCTGCCGGCTGGTATCTTTCCGTTCTGATACTTTCCGGTCAAAAATCCAGCCCCCAGTGGGGAAAACGCCAATAGGCCCACGTCTTCAAGCACGCTTAGCTCTGCCATATCCGTGTCGTAGTGACGACAAAGCAACGAATATTCGTTCTGCACAGTTGCGACGCGCAATCCACCTGTTCGTTCCGCTGCGGCCAACCATTGGGCGGTGCCCCACGCGCTTTCGTTAGACAGTCCAAAGGCACGGATCGTTCCCCGTGTTACTTCGTTCTGCAACGCCCCCAAACAGTCTTCCATGTTTTGGATAATCTCTGCCTTGGATCCACCAGTTGGGTCGTATTCCCAGTTTTTGCGAAACATATAGCTTCCGCGATTGGGCCAGTGGAATTGATAAAGATCGATATAATCCGTCTTCATTCGGCGCAAGGAATCTTCGACCTGCTGCGGAATGGTTTCTGCTGTAATGGGCGCGCCTTCGCGCACATACTGCATCCCTTCGCCCGAATGTTTTGTCGCGATGACCACATCATCCCGGTGGCCGCGGTCTTCGATCCACAATCCGATAATGCGTTCTGTTCGTCCGATCGTTTCCTGGCGAATAGGATTGACCGGATACATTTCCGCCGTATCGATAAAGTTCACACCAGCATCAAGCGCCGTGTCGATTTGCGCATGCCCTTCTTCGGCACTGTTCTGGCTTCCCCAAGTCATCGACCCAAGGCACAACGTCGAGACTTCGATGTCCGTCCGACCGAGTTTCTTAAATTCCATTCTTTTCCCTCTGGTCTGCTTTTGCTGGACATTAGCTTTGAAGACATGACGTGCAAGTTAATTTCCAATTCATCCCTTGAGAACAAAAAGAGAACAAGATACTATTTATCCATGTCATCGCCCAATCCATTACTGAAACGTGCCCCAGCCCGTGCAGCCCCGGCTCTGTTGCTTTTCCCGGATGCGCCGGAATTGCGCCTGCCACTTGCCCGCGTTCACGAGGTTTGTGGCGCAGCGCGGGCTCGATTTGCCGTTTGGGTTGCGGCACAAACCACTGGCCCGGTGATTTGGATCGCTCCGGAATGGGGGCGCAATACACTCAATCCCTGCGGTCTCAGCCATCTGATCCATCCGTCTCGTTTGATCCGTGTTGCCCCCCGTCGGCCCGAGGACATCTTATGGTGCATGGAAGAAATCCTACGCGTCGGCGCCGTTGCATTGGCTGTCGCCGATGTACCCAGCTTGCCCAGCCTAACGCAAATCCGCCGTATGCATCTTGCTGCTGAAACGGGTGCACGCGAAGGCATCGGTGTTTCGCCAATTGGGTTGCTTTTAACATCCGACAACAAAGGCGCACCTGGCGTGGAAACACGTTGGCACCTTAGTCCGGATCATGCCACCCGCGCCGGACAATGGCGCCTTGATCGCCTGCGTGCCCGCACGGCCCCACAAGCGCATTGGTTTCTGGAACAATCCGATCCGGGTTCCCCACCACGCCTTACCAATACAGTCACCTTCACGTGATAGAATTTTGGAAAATAGCCTGAAGCCACTACGTTTAGAACATGGAACACACGATCACCCGCCGCAGCCTGATCGCAATCAGCCTTGCATTGTTGGCAAATCCAGTATTCGCCGCGCAACGTCGCTATGAACTGGATACCCGCAAAGCAAATATCACATACACGTTCCTACTAAACGATAAGCCCGTCAAAGGCGTTGTTCCCCTCGAAAGCGCCAAGGTTCTGATCGACCCCAACGACCTCGGCAACAGCACAGCAAGTGTAACTGCAGACATACGCCGCGCACGAACAGGACTTATCTTTGCAACGGACGCCTTGAAATCAGCCTCGGTTTTAAACGCAAAACGTTTCCCACTTGCCAGCTTCACATCACGCAAAGTCCGTTTGGGGCCAAACGGCCGACTATCAGGTGGCGCAAGGATAGAAGGCGATCTGACGTTACGCGGACAAACAAGGCCTATCAGCCTTGCCGCCGATGTGTTTCGCGCACCAGGGTCAGCCGCGCAAGATTTGTCCAATCTAACCGTAAAACTGGCGGGGCAACTCAGCCGCGCTGCGTTTGGGGCAACGGGGTATCCCAAGATCGTCGCAGACAACGTGAGATTAGATATCACCGTAAATGTGCGCGAAGTTACCTAAGCCAGAACACGACACGAAGAACGTTGAATTCGAGCCCACCTGACCCCCGCTCCAGCTTCCAAATCGGTAAGATCACCGCGCGATCTCGTGACGAAAAACGCCAAGATCACAATTGACCATGGTCCTCACTGATCAGACAGGTTACATCGCCTGAAATGTGATCAAACAGATAGACGAACATGGCACGCCATCTCATTACGTCAGCGATCCCATACATCAACGGGATCAAACACCTTGGAAACCTTGTCGGCTCGCAATTGCCGGCGGATCTTTACGCGCGATTTCAGCGCGCTCGCGGAAACGAAGTGCTGTTCCTGTGCGCCACCGATGAGCACGGAACGCCCGCAGAGTTGGCTGCAGCCAAAGCCGGAAAAGACGTCGCAGATTACTGTGCCGAAATGCATGACATCCAGTCAAAAATTGCAGACGGGTTTGGGCTGTCATTCGATCACTTTGGGCGCTCATCTTCTCTCCAGAACCGCAAACTTACGCAACATTTTGCTGGGCGATTGGCTGATGCGGGATTAATCCGCGAAGTTTCCGAAAAACAGGTGTATTCGCACGCCGACGGTCGGTTCTTGCCAGATCGTTATATCGAGGGGACATGTCCAAATTGTGGATATGATCGCGCGCGTGGTGACCAATGTGAAAACTGCACCAAACAGCTTGACCCAACTGACTTGATCGATCCCCGCTCTGCAATCTCGGGCTCGACCGACCTTGAAGTTCGCGAGACAAAGCACCTTTATTTGCGTCAATCCGCGCTTAAGGACGATCTCGACACATGGATTGACTCCAAAACTAACTGGCCAGTGTTGACAACATCCATTGCCAAGAAATGGTTGCATGACGGTGATGGATTGCAAGATCGCGGAATAACACGTGATCTAGATTGGGGTGTCCCGGTTAAGCGAGGTGACGACGACTGGCCCGGCATGGAGGACAAGGTTTTTTATGTCTGGTTCGATGCTCCGATCGAATATATTGCTTGCGCTGTTGAATGGGTCGATGCTGGAAAAGGCAAAGATTGGCAGCGTTGGTGGCGCACAGACGCTGGTGCCTCAGATGTCCATTATACCCAGTTCATGGGCAAAGATAACGTTCCCTTCCACACGCTAAGCTTTCCCGCCACGATCCTTGGATCCGGCGAGCCTTGGAAAATGGTGGATCATCTGAAATCCTTTAACTACCTAAATTATGATGGTGGTCAATTTTCCACCAGCCAAGGGCGCGGCGTCTTTATGGATCAGGCTCTGGACGTATTGCCCGCCGATTATTGGCGTTGGTGGCTTTTGTCGAATTGTCCTGAAAGCTCGGATTCAGAGTTCACCTGGGAGCAGTTCCAGCAAGGCGTGAATAAGGATTTGGCAGACGTACTTGGCAACTTTGTAAGCCGCGTCACAAAATTCTGTCGTTCGAAATTTGGGGAAAACGTTCCCGAAGGCGGCTCTTATGGCCCCGCGGAAACGGAATTGATCGAAACTTTAAACAAACGGGTGGCAACTTACTATTCACTGATGGAGAATATGGAAATTCGTAAGTCTGCGCAGGAGTTGCGCGGCATCTGGGTGGCTGGAAACGAATATCTTCAAGCGCAGGCACCTTGGACAACAATCAAGGAAGATCAAGAGCAAGCAGCTGCACAAATCCGTTTGGCGTTGAATTTGACAGCATTATATGCGCGTTTATCAGCACCGTTCATCCCAACGGCTGCGGCGCAACTGCAATCAACTCTGGGCCTCGCAACTCTGGATTTACCCGAAGACGCCGCATCCGCTTTATCCGAGATGACTGCAGGACGTGGATTTACTGTTCCTGACAACCTGTTTGCAAAGATTAGTGACGAACAAAGGGGTGAATGGTCCGAGCTTTTTGCAGGTCATCGGCAGTAATTAATCGGTCAAGCGGCAATCACAAAAATGGTGACGATGCTTGACCAGAATTTCTGCGATCCGATTGGTTCTTTTGATCTGAGTATTTGAGATTAGAACTCTTCCCACCCCGTGTCGTTATCGAATTCGGTGTCCATGGCAAGCGCGGCATTACCGACACTGCGTGGCACTGACGACGCAGGCGATGTCGCAACTTTGGAAGCAGATGCTGGCATCGCGGCTTCGATTTGTTCGGCCGGTGCTTTTAAGTTTTCGCTTACATTCGGTTGCGTCGAGTTGGGCAATTCAAATCGTGCAATTGCGCGCCCAAGAGCATCAGCTTCCCCCGTCAAGGCATGGCTTGCGGCAGTCGTTTCTTCAAACATTGCGGCGTTTTGCTGCGTCACCGTATCCAGTTCGTTCATGGCTTCGTTTATTTGCTGCAGGCCCGCAGCTTGCTCACGAGCAGATGTCGCAATTTCACCGACACGATCAGTGATATCTGCAACCGCAGTCACAATGGCTGACAGCGCCGCTCCTGTACGATCCACCAAATCCACGCCTTCGCGGACTTGGTCGCCACTGGTTGAGATCAGTTGGTTGATTTCACGTGCCGTGTCAGAGGATCGTTGCGCCAAGGCGCGTACCTCAGTTGCCACAACCGCGAACCCCCGCCCTGCTTCCCCTGCACGTGCGGCTTCAACACCAGCGTTCAAGGCAAGTAAATTAGTTTGGAATGCGATGTCATCAAAGACCGAGGTAATCTTAGAGATTTCTTGTGACGACGTCTTGATGCTGTCCATGGCATCCACCGCTTCGCGGGCAACAGAGCCACCTTCTTCCGCCTTTGATTGAGCCTCTCCCGCCATTTCGGAAGCAGCGTCAGCGCCAGAAGAACCTGAGCGAACAGATGTAGTGAGTTCGTCTAGGGCAGCCGCTGTCTCCTCGAGTGTTGCCGCTTGTTTTTCGGTGCGACGTGACAGGTCGTCTGCTGCGCTTGAAATTTCCGTAGTTTCTCCTCGAATTGACTCAGCATTGTGGCTGACCGCGGCGATGGCATCTGTCAAGGATAAGACCGCTGCGTTGAAATCTTTGCGCAACATCTCATAATCAACTGGAAACTCTTCACATATTTCAGCATCCAGATTCCCTGTAGCAAGTTTCTGCAATGCTGTTCCCAACCCATCGACCACCTTCGCCTGCTCTTCTGCAACTTTTGCCTGAACGGCGCGCGCTTCTCTTTTTGTGGTCTCGGCCTGCGTGACGTCATTTCCAAGAAAAATAACCCGTTCAATTGCACCATCAGGTCCCGTTACCGACGCAAATCCACCTTCCAGCACGACGACGCCATCTTCCGAGCCGACATCATACTTTCCTGCTTCGGACTCGCCACTCAAGACGGCGCGTTTGACTCTGTCCGGATCTTCTTTTTCCGACAAAAAGGATCCAAGGTTAATGTTTGCAGCCGATCCAAAGAGACGTACAGCGTTTTCGTTCACTGCGGTACACGATCCGTTTGTTTCAAAGTCGATCCGCACTTGGTTATCGTCCAAACTGGCAAGCAGAGCAGAATTTCTTTGGGCTTCGGTTCGGTCGCTGAATTGAACAACTGCGCCAATCATTTTTCCCGTACTGTCCAGTGCAGCGTTCATTTTGACCTGGATATGTTTTTCACCAATCCGCACAATCTCTGAGATCGGGAATGCGCTTGAAGCAGACAGTTGGATACTGTCGATTGCCGCCGCCAGAGGTCGCAATTGATCGAAATTCGCACCAATCCACTGTGCTTTATCGCTGCGGGGCCACAGCTTTAATAAGTCTGTTTCCATCTCACTCAGCATGTCGGAGCATGAAGGATTGAGAAACGAAACCACAAGCTCTTCATCGATAATCATCATTGGTGCAGTCGATCCTTCGAATGCCGCGCCCTTGAACGCCGCTTCTAACTGCGAACTTCTAGCTTCTGAAAGCTGAGTGCGAAAAAGGTCAAGCCGTCTTGCCATTTCTCCGACCTCATCACCGCGGTTGGTGTAAGGTACAGGCGTATCGAAATCGTCGCCGGATATCCTTCCCATGGCGGCTTCGATGCGTACAAGCGGATTGGACATTGATCGCCAAAGGAAGGTCATCAAACCAGCAAGTGCGACGACAAAAACGATTGCTGCAATAAGGAGCGTCGTTTCTTCATCTATGAGCATTTTCGCAATCTTGTATTTTGCGGTCCATTGCGTCACGACGACACCGGCAGCATCACCTTCCTGTCCAAACATCGCAGGCGACGCGATCATCAAACCGTCATCCGACTGCACGGTGCCACCTGCCTCTAAAGCCCGTTTTGCTATAGCATTTGCAGTATCCAACTGCAGCAAATCACCCTCAGTTTGAAACACGGAGTTCATATCGGAATTCAAGACTAGAACTGCTTCGGCATCGGGTTTCGCGTTATCAAGAAATCCGGTGACGAGATCTTGAACAGCAAGTTGGTTGCCAAATTTAATTGACCCACCAACCTGCAACGCAATCAGGTTTGTGGTATCAATCGCCCTGGCTGTTATCGCCTCTGACACCATTGCAGTTTTGGTCTGTCCCGCTCGATATTCAATAACCAAGACGACTGCCAGGACGATGACCCCGCAAAAAACAGTGCATTTCGCCAACAGACTGTTGAGCCTTAGCCCCTTGGGTTTGACTAAATCGGCAGATTGCATCGTTCAGTTCCTCATCGTTTTTCGCGCACGGCAAAATCTGGTGTGCGCAGGCACTCAATTGTCAGTGGATTAGCGCGACAGTCTTGACAGCCGATTAACATCACCGCACAAACCCTCGCGGCTCAAATGCTGTGTAAATTTGCCCCGGCAGCCTTTCAGGACAATGCTAAATTTTCGTTGTATTTTTTTAGGAAGCCGGCACGTCTCCGGATACGAGCGGGTATGCTAAATGTCTTAAGCGGCCTTAAACGCTTGCAACTTCATTTACAATTTTCATAATAAAAACTGATACTTGAAACAGTCTCCACTGCAAGCCAAACACTTTAGGCAAACGGCGAATTCTAAGGTCATTTTAATCGTCTGGTTTATCTCATCGCGCAAAATCATGGGACAGTTCCGAAACGAACAACATCACTTTCGGTTATTTCTCTGAATAGTCTTGATAACTTTATGCAAAGATCTGTCGCCCGCTTTTCGGTCGGACAAAGACATAGAATTTAAGCGCTCTTCAAGGGTCAACTTGGTCCAACGAGCAAGCCGTGTAGGGTCAATCTCGCCGGCCGCCACCGCTGCTTTTATGGCACATCCAGGTTCGGAATCGTGACGACAATCGCGAAATTTGCATTGGTGCGCCAACTCGGTGAGGTCGGAAAAGACGTCCGCAATCCCTGCTTCGACATCCGTCAATTGCAGCTCTCGCATGCCGGGCGTGTCCAACACGGCGCATCCGTCGGTGGTAAAATGCAACTGACGCGTGGTCGTCGTGTGACGACCTTTGCCATCATTTTCCCGAATGGATGCCGTCTCAGCCACTCCATCCCTAAACAGGGCATTCACCAGGGTGGATTTCCCAACCCCCGAAGACCCCAAAAACGCGACGGTTTGACCAGGCTTGCACCACGGAGCGAGCTTTTCGATCGGCTCATCACTTAATGCGTTCAATGCTTCGACAACCACCCGGTCGGAAATGGTGCTCGCGGTTTGAACAAAACTGGTTGGATCCTCACACAAATCGGCTTTGGTCAACAATATAACTGGTGTGACGTCCGCCTCGAACGCCAGAACCACAAACCGTTCAAGCCGAGCGATATTGAAATCTTGGTTGCATGACGACACAATGAAAACCGTGTCCACATTCGCGGCAATCAACTGACGTCTGCGTTCTGTACCCGGTGCGCGCCGTTCAAATACACTCTTTCGATCCAAAACGGTGCTGTTGCTGGGACTTTGCGGATCATACAGCATCCAATCCCCTACGGTCGCCACTGGCCCAGACGGAATGAGTGCGTCGGTACCGTCCCCAACCACATGCAACCCATTGCGATGAACCTCGATCACGCGCACCGGAGATTGGTTTGCGTTCGTTTCAAGATCTATCTGTTGGCTAAAGAACGGCTGCCAGCCAAGCATTTCCAATGGTGATAATTGGCGTTTGGGGATTGCCTGTGACCCTGTCAGCGCCAGATACTTTGAATGATCCCGCGTCATCCGACAGTACTATTTCGATCAAGCATCACTCATTTGCCATTCAACCTTTTTCGACGGGCGCACCAGGTTACGTCTATGTAGCGCACACGGTATTGCGCCTGCTATTTCATTACAAGTCTCACCAACTGGGGCCCGCATTGCTGTCTGATCATACGAAAACGTCAAGCAACCCGCGACATCCCAGGCACATTCCCTTGATTTTCCAACTATTCCCTATGTGGCCCTCTTTCATTAACGTAAAATTTTTAGGTGCTTTTAAGAAACTGCGATCACTGCATTAAACGGGGCATTCACGTTGAGTTTTTTTCAGAATTTGAACTTTTCGTCTTCGAACGAGGACGGCGACACAGAGCTCAGCGCTTTGGCGGACGCATCGCGCATTGTTTGCCTGACAGGCTCTGGAACACGGCCATTGGACATGCTGATGTCAGATGCTGACGAAGTCATCGCGCTGGACGTCAATCCATCACAGAATGCGCTGCTTTGTCTGAAATTGGCCGCGATCGAGGTCTTGGAGCGTTCTCAATTTCTCGCATTTATCGGGATCGCGCAAAGCAAAAAACGCATTGAGACGTATCGCCAGTTTCGCCATCGGCTCGCACCGGAAATGCAGGAGTATTGGGATCAAAAACAACGGCTTATCGCCTCAGGCGTATGGTATGCAGGCAAATGGGAAAAACTGCTACTTTGGAACGCGCGGTTCTTGAAATTGTTTCGCGGACGGTCGATCGATGCCCTTTTGAATGCCAACACCCTTGATGAGCAAGCCAGCATTTGGGCCCTGAAATTTAATGACAGTCACTTGCAAACCGCGATCGAAATGATTGGACGAAAGTGGGTATGGCGATGGGTCATGCGCGAACCTGCGGGAGAGTTTTTGCCCGGACCCAAAACTGTCGGGCTTCGTTTGGCGCAAGATTTTGAAAGGTCTTCGACAAGTTTTCTGTTCCGCGACAGCGATTTCGCGACACTCATTTTTCGCGGCCGTATCGACCCTGTCCACGCTTTACCGACTCATTTACGACCGGAGAATTACAACATTGTGCGTGAACGTCTGTCAAAAATCCGCGTCGTTGAAGGTGGGCTCGCAGATCTTGGCACCCTGGGCATAAAGGAGGTCGACGGCTTTTCCTTGTCTGATTTTGGCTCCTATACCGGCCCAGACATTTACGCCGCCTGTTGGACCGGAATAATTGCATCCGCAGCGCCCGGTGCCCGTTACTGCGAGCGGATTTTCATGAACGATCTTTATCTCCCCTACCCAGTGATCAAAGAAGACATCGAGATGTCCAAACGGTTAACGGCCACAGACAAAGCAGTGATTTATCGCGTCCGCGCAGGCACAATCGAGCCATTGAATTGAAGACAATGTCTGCTCGCAATCAGATCGTCCAACTGTACGTCACAGCCTTTGCAAATGACGGACCGAAGCCGTTTATCCAGAATTTGGAGACCAAGGTTTCGCAACACAAATGGGGCAAGCACCTTGTCCCAATGACCATCAATAATGGTATCAGCGGGTCGACGTTCACGTGTTCCCCGCGCGTCGCCTATATTGAATATACAAAGGAAGAGCTGGCCCGATTTCCAAATCGATTTCTCGTGCCTGCCTTACACATATTGGTCAGCACCGTCGGACTTATGCTGTCGCCTTCCAACGTAGACCGAATTGTTCACATCAACAATTGGATGATGTCCACCAACTTGCCCGTTGATCTTGACCCCAGCCTGACCTCGGCGCAGACCCACGAATTGACGAATGCGTTTCCACAACATCTATTGGCAATACGATCTTTAACGCGTCAGCATAGCACCCCATTAATGGATGCGTTGGAGGTCGCGGGATGGATCATGTTGCCAAGTCGTCAGGTGTTTCTGGTCCCGAACGTCGCCAAAGACAGTTTATCCCGCAGAGATGCCCAAAATGATGAAAAGCTGTGGCAACTTAGTGCCTTCGATTATGAAGAGCCTTCCCAACTGACCGATGCCGACACGCAACGCATCGCGGACCTGTATGAACTGTTATACCTCGACAAATATTCACGCATCAATCCGGTGTACACGCCGCGATTTGTGAAGCTCACGCATTCAATTGGAATGATCCGATACCTCGTTTTGCGAGACAAAGACGGTCAAATTCAGGGGTTTGGTGGGATGCATCAGAATGGACGCCACGGGACAATGCCGCTGATTGGTTACAACACACATATGGAACGATCGCTGGGACTATATCGATTGGTGTGTCACGCAGGCAGTCTTTATGCCGCCCGTCATGGATTGGAATTCAATATGTCATCTGGTGCCGCACAGTACAAAATGACCCGCGGTGCCACAGCTGAAATGGAATTTACGGCGTTCTACATTCGCCATCTTCCATTCCATCGTCGCGCACCTTTTGCTGTGCTGCGTTTGATCGGTAACAAGATCGCAATTCCACTTCTCAAGAGGTATCAGCTTTGATCTCTTATCCTCAACCGATCCATAATGCGTGGCTTCCCATATGCGCGGTCAATCAATTGCGGCGCAAGCCTATCCGGCGCCTGTTGCATGGCCATCCCTTGGTTATCTTTAACAGCAAGGATGGACCAGCGGTATTGCAAGATCGCTGCCCGCATCGGAACGTGCCTCTGTCCAATGGATTTGTTCAAGACGGCGCGATTGTCTGCCCCTATCACGGATGGGCCTTCCAAGCTGACGGAACCTGCAGCGCATTGCCCGGATCAGAACCGACGGCGGAGCATTGTGCTCAGGCTTTGCCTGTGCGGATCGAAAATGGTCTGGTGTTCACAAATATTGGATCATCACCGCGTGATTTCATTCCCTTGCCCTCCCCTGCAAATGACGCTGACTTTGATCACCATGTTTGGCCGACTCAATACCGTGGCAGTCTGATTGATGGCATGGAAAACTTGCTTGACCCCGCCCATCCTCACTTGATGCACCCACGCATCGTTGGTCGCAATCCAACGCGGGTCCGTGTCGAAGTGGAACGCGTTATTCACGAAACCTATGTCGAATGCACCTATCACGAGGCTGAGCGTCGGCGTGGATGGCTGCCTGCATTGCTTGAAGGGCAAAGGCTTCAGGGGGTTGGTCGGTTTTTCGGTCCGACAACATGTCAATTGGGCTTCATCGGCAAAGACGGCCCAAAACTGTTCATTACGGCAGTCTATTCGCCACAAACCTTGGATGACGTGCAGGCATTTGCAATATTTTCCACACCCAAAGGGCGATTACCCGCATGGCTAAAGGGGCGTGCAATGGTGATGTTCCATGATCAGATCATTCGACAAGATCAAGAAATGATTAAGGCTCAGTTGGACAATCTGCGCGCGTTTGGTGCACCGAAATACAAGCAAGGCCCGCTGGATTTCATGAAACCGTCGATGGTTAAATTGATGCAGGGCGAAACATTGACACCCAAGCGTGAAACATTTTCTTGCCGGTTGTAACGCAAAAATCTGCGCATGTATCCGTTCAGCTTAGAGGTTTGAAATATCCATGCAGAGGCATTAACTTTCACTGCCCCGACGCCCAAGCTTTGACAAAAAGAAGACTTGTACAAATCTGAGCGGTAGCCAAAAAATACAGCTTTGAGAAAAGAACACAAAGGTTCCAACCGGCTTTAATCTTCAAAGAAGTCTGGGTAATTTTGGGAAGCTGTGGCCAGTGTTGCGTCAAGATGTTGAAGGTGAATTCGTGTTCGTTGAACGGCCTTTTCTTCGTCACCGTTGCGAATAGACTCGAATATTCCACTATGGCCTTCAAGGACTTCTAACATTCCCGTAGCGTCGGCCAGTTCAAGGGTACAGGCGCGATCGGTGTGGGCCTTGTTTTCAGAAATTGTCTTGAACGCATACAAGCGATCGGCCGCTATACAGATCAACTTGTGAAACTCATAATCCAAAGATTTCATCAATTCCGCATTCAAAGCATCTAACGCCAACTGTTGCTGGTTCAGGTTATCTTGAATGAGGTCAAAATGCTCTTGCGTCGCATTTTTGCAGGCGACGCGGACAATCTCCACTTCCACTGCAGCTCTGATGAAACGCGTATTGCGCAGCCCTGCATGGGATATTTTCCGGACGCGCGTTGCCCTTTGCGGCCGAATTTCAAGCAAGTCCAAGTCACCCAGCCGCATAAAGGCTTCGCGCACAGGCTGGCGCGAAACGTTACAGGCTTTCGCAACTTCAACTTCCGAAATTTTCGAACCAGGCAGCAACCGCATTGAGATTATATCAGCATTCAACTTGCGGAAAATTTCTTCCGCTGTCGTCATCCGCTTTGGGTCTACAGCTCTTTGGAGTGCGATCATTCTTTTTCCGATACCTGACTGATCCGACTTCGATTACTGCTGCGTTAGTCCATCAAAAGTAGAACTCGCGCAGAAAAATTACAGACATATTGGTTAGCAACAAGCAATACACAGATTCGCGTACCATACTAGTCAGCATTTGTCTTGACGAACACGATTAACCCGGTTTATCTCGAACCAGATTTGCATGGAATCTGACCGCCCTGACTTATCGACGGGCGCGAAACGACAAATTGGGAGGACTACTATGACAATTTTTAACACCACTGCGAAAAAGGCAGCCCACCTGACAAAAAGCTTGGCGCTGATTGCTGGTATCAGCGCAATTTCAATGACTGCGGCTTATGCACAAGACATCGCATTGCGTGGCGCTAGCTTGTTTGACGAAGAACATGCTTACACAAAAACACTGCGGAAATTTGAAGAGCTTGTTGGCGCAAACTACGACGGAAACGTTTCGTTCGAAATCAGCCTGAATGGCGAACTTGGCGACGAAAGTGACTTTGTCACGTTCTTGCAGCAAGGCGTTGCGATTGACTATGCCATCATGGCGCCGTCAAACATGGCCGTTTTCGCACCATCGATCCCACTGATGGACATGCCATTCTTGTTCCGCGATCTGGAGCATTGGAATACAGCATTGTCCAGCGGCGTGATGGCCCCGCTTGAAGCTGAGCTTCTCGAAAAAGCAAGCATCCGCGTCATTGGTTATGCAGGTGGCGGTGTTCGTAACCTCGCATCAGCAGAGCCGATTGGTAACATCGACGAGCTGACAGGTCACAAAATGCGGGTGATGGGCGCGCCAATCCAAGCGCAAATCTTCAACGCACTTCAGGCCGCTCCTTCCGCGATTGCGTATAACGAAGTCTATAACGCGATCCAAACTGGTGTTATCGCTGGCTTTGAAAACGAAGCTGCGTCTATCCAGAACCTCAAGTTCTATGAAGTTGCACCACATATCACATTGACTAAGCACGCAATCACTGTGCGTCCGATTGTGATGGCGGAAAAAACGTTCAGCAAACTGCCAGCAGACTTGCAGACTGCAATTCTTGCCGCAGGTAAAGATGCAGGTGCGTTTGGTCGCGATCTTGAAAGCAGCCAAGACGGTGAAAAAATGCAGGAAATGATCGACGCAGGTCAGGTCCAAGTGCAGGAATTTGCTGGTCGTGAAAAACTGCTTGAGATGGTGATCCCAGTGCAAGACGCATACGCTGCTGAACTGGGCGCGTCTGAACTTCTTGAAGCAATCCGCGCCAAGTAAGGCCTTTTGAAACTTCGTCCACCGGCGCAAATTTTGTGCCGGTGGATGCTCACCGTATCGGCGCATTACAATGTTTGAACGTATCCTCGAGACTTTCTGCAACGGACTGCGCTTGCTGTTGGGCACTCTGATCGCGGTTCTCGCCATCCCGGTTGGTATGCAAGTCCTTGCCCGCTATACCGGAATTATCCCCGTCTATTTGTGGACCGAAGAGTTGGCGACCTTCATCTTTGTCTGGGCCGTCATGGTCGGCGCGACCGTCGCTGTTTGGGAAGGGACGCATTTTGATGTGCGCGTTATACCCGATGCGAAACGCCCCTTATTGAAATTCCTTCAAAATGGTTTTGTTCTGGTGATGATCACAGGATTTGCAGCTATTTTTGCAATTTATGGCATCGAATACGCCAAATTTGGTTACATCCAGAACTCTCCTATGATGCGCGCTAATATGCTAATTACCCATGTATCGGTACCAATTGCAGGCGCGCTTTGGACCCTCTTTGCTGGGTTCCGCCTTTACCAATCGTTCGTCACTTACCGCACAACGTTGAAAGAGGCGTCATGATTGTATCTACTGGTCTCGCCTGCACCATTCTTGTCGGTGCATTCATTTTGCTGGTCGTCCTCCGGATTCCAGTCGCTTTTGCCCTTGGTCTTGCAACAATACCGATTGTTGTCATGGATATACGTCTGACCCCATTCATTGTTCTGGATCGGATGTTCCAATCCTACAGCTCATTCATTCTGCTCGCGGTTCCTTTCTTTTTGCTGGCCGCAAATTTGATGAATTCGGGCAAGATTACCGACAAGCTGATTGAACTCGCGCGCGTCCTTACCGGATGGATGCCCGGCGGGCTTGGACACGTCAACGTCGCTGTTTCGATGCTGTTTGCTGGCATCTCTGGCTCGTCCACTGCGGATGCAGCCGGGTGCGGCAAGATCTTAATCCCTGCCATGGTGAAGGAAGGGTATGACACGCGGTTTGCCGTCGCTATTACAGCATGTTCATCGGTTATGGGTGTCATCATTCCCCCCTCGATCCTGATGATCGTCTGGGGTGGCGTCATGCAAACCTCTGTTGGGGCGTTGTTCCTTGCCGGTGCCACACCGGGCATCATGATCGGACTTGCTTTGATGGGGACCGTTTATGGGTATGCCAAAGTGTATGGATACCCGACCATCGGGACACCGACGCTTTGCGATCTTTGGAACGCCTTCAAAAGCGCATTCCTCGCGCTGCTGACCCCCGTCTTGGTTGTCGGTGGCATTGTTGGCGGTATCGTCACGCCGACCGAAAGCGCAATCATTGCGGCTGGGTATTCGCTGATCTTGGGAATGTTTGTCTATCGTACGGTGACGGTTCGCGATTTGAGACACATCTTTTACGACACAGGCCGATTTGCCTCGATCTCGCTTTTCGCGATTGGAACGGCTTCGGCCTTTGGGTGGCTGCTGGCCTTTTACAAAGTCCCGGCTTTGATCGTTGGTCTGATTGTCGATCTGCAATTGGGATCTTTTGGAACAGCATTGATCATCGCAGGGCTCTTTTTGTTCTTTGGGCTATTCATTGATGCGATCCCGACAATCATTATTTTGGGAACCGTTCTGTTGCCTGTCGCGCAGGCCGCGGACATTCATCCAACCGTTTTCGCGATTATCGGTATCATCTCGCTAGCTTTTGGCCTTGTAACTCCCCCATATGGTCTGTGTTTGCTGATTTCGGCGGCCATCGGAGGCGTCAACGTTGTGCAAGTGATGCGCGACGTTGCGATCATCCTTTTGCCAATGCTGCTTATCCTGCTGATGGTCATTCTGTTCCCTGAAATCGCTTTGTGGCTTCCACGCCTTCTGATGTCGAGCACGTTCCAATAAAGCCAATAACAATTGGCGGGCGCGCGATATAAACTCAATCGTGCGTGCCAACTGCCTAACTACGAGCGGCAGCGTACAAGCGCTTCTGGGCAATCTATGAGTTTAGTTCTGGAGAGTTACGTTGCTGTACTTTTCGGTCAAGACTTTTCATTCACCGAGAGGTCTGGTGAGTATGCGACTGCTTTTGCTTTTTGCCTACGCGTAAGAGGCGCAATTTCTTCCATTCGTAGATCAACAATGACCTTAGCAACGATATCTAAAGCTCTTTCGCGGATGTCGATCAATTTAGTAATGCTTTGACCATGCTTTCGTGAGGTAAATAGTACCGGTCGCTCAGGAAACAATTCAGAACGGACCTTCTCCATCGATGCAGCCGTTGTATTACCAACTTTTACCCAAAGTAAGCTCACGTGCTTAGGAATCAGAAGAACAGCGAACCAGCGTCGCTCTAAGGGTGGATAATATTCGCGTAAATTACTAATTATTTCTTACATTCAGTATCTTAAAGAAGATTTTTGGTGCGGGCGGTGGGACTCGAACCCACACGGGCATACGCCCTCCAGATTTTAAGTCTGGTATGTCTACCATTCCATCACGCCCGCACGCGCAATACTCTTGTCCTAAGCATCTGTGCCCCGACGCTCAAGCCCCTAAGCGTATCGCTGGCTCAGATATCTTCGCCTATGGGACCTAAGGGCGCACCTTTTTCCAGCAATGCACGTTCAGACAGCCAAGGATTGTTCTTTACAGCGGCAAGCAATTGTTCACGCGCTTCTTCCAGTCGTCCTAGATTCATTAGGGTCAACGCGCGCCCTGATTGAGCGGCGACGTGATTTGGCAGCAATGCCAACGCTTTATCGAGATCGATCAACGCTTGAGGAAAATCTTCGCGAAGAAAACTAACGAAAGCGCGTTGGTTATATCCTTCGGCATAGTTGGGACAGTAATCCACCAAGGACGCAAAGTCCTCAAATGCCCCCGCAAAATTGAAACTGCGTCGTTTGGACATACCGCTGTCTAAAACCTGTTGGGCGGCTTCATCCGGTGCACGCAACCACACTTCCCACATCTTGTTTGATACAATCCGGCCTTCGTTTTCATTCGCAGCCCCGCGTGCCTCTTCAAAGAGACTTCGTATCTCGGCAGAATGGTCCGCGACGTCAGGACAGAATTCGGCAGCGGCAGGACTTGCAAGGCAAGTAATCAAAAAGAGTTTACGCATCGTCAAATGGTGGCACACAGAACTGACAGGTCAAGTGACTTCGGCCAAAACCACTTCTTTCACCGCCTCCATAACAACGTAGGTCGATGTCGCGGCCACATGTGGCAACGCCGAAACAACATCCCCCAATACTGCACGATATTGTTGCATATTCTGCGTTCTGATCTTGAGGAGATAATCAAAGTTGCCGGCAATCATGTGAGCCTGTTCAACTTCGGGCACTTTCACAACCGCAGCATTAAATGCGTCCAGGGCAGATTCTCGAGTGTCGGACAATTTTACTTCGACAAAAGCGACATGATCCAGCCCCAATGAAATTGGGTCCACAAGCGCGCAATAGCCTCGGATCACTCCGTTTGCCTCAAGTCGGCGCAAGCGCGACTGAGTTGGAGATTTTGACAACCCGATGCGCACGGCCAAGTCAGTGATCGACATCCGTCCATCTTCTGCGAGCCCTCGCAGAATCGCATGATCAAAGCGATCCAAGTCTATATAACCATTCTTCCCGTCAGCTGGGCTTATTTCAGTCTCTTTCACTTCTAAAACTCCAAAATAGGAAACATTCTTTGACCCTTAACGTTTACAATAGGAAAAAAACAAGGGGATATGACGTGACAAACATTGCGCACAGGATCGATACCGCCACATACGCAGATCAAAGCAATGTGTTGAAATCCCTTTTAGACACTGCAGCACTGTCAACCGACGATCGTAATCAAATCGTTGAACACGCCATTCGATTGGTGCGTGACATTCGCAATTCTGGACAGCCCGGAATGATGGAGGTCTTCCTTGCTGAATACGGCCTTTCGACTGACGAAGGCGTGTCCTTGATGTGCTTGGCAGAGGCGCTTTTGCGGGTGCCGGATGCGGATACAATTGACGCATTGATCGAAGACAAAATTGCACCGTCTGACTGGCAACGCCATCTGGGACGTTCGACATCATCGCTTGTGAATGCCTCAACCTGGGCCCTTATGCTGACAGGGCGCGTCTTAGAGCCGTCACAGCCCGGCCCTATTGGGCATTTACGAGGTGCGATCAAAAGATTGGGAGAACCCGTGATCCGGACGGCTGTTGGCCGGGCCATGAAAGAAATGGGTCGCCAATTTGTACTGGGCGAATCCATCGAAGACGCGATCTCACGCGCAGAAGACGCGGAAAAGCAGGGCTACACCTACAGCTATGACATGTTGGGCGAAGCGGCTCTGACAGAAGACGATGCACGGCGTTATCATCTGTCATATTCCCGCGCCATCAGCGCCATCGCCAAAGCGTGCAACGCGTCAGACATTCGCGAAAACCCCGGCATTTCTGTCAAACTTTCCGCCCTGCATCCACGATACGAGCGCGCCCAAGAGGCCGCGGTGATGCGGGATTTGGTGCCAAGCTTGCGCTCACTGGCTTTGATTGCGAAATCGGCAGGCATGGGGCTGAATGTTGATGCGGAAGAAGCGGACCGCCTATCCCTGTCTTTGCAAGTCATAGATGCAGTATTGTCTGAACCAGCGTTGGCAGGATGGGACGGGTTTGGAATTGTCGTCCAAGCCTATGGACCACGGGCCGGCCTTGTCATCGACGAAGTGTACGACATGGCGCAACGCTATGACCGACGCATCATGGTTCGATTGGTCAAAGGCGCGTATTGGGATACCGAAGTAAAAGCCGCCCAAGTTGCCGGTGCAGACGGGTTTCCCGTGTTCACGCAAAAGGCTGCGACGGATGTCAGCTACATTGCGAATGCCCGCAAGTTGTTGAGCATGACAGATCGAATTTACCCGCAATTTGCGACCCACAATGCGCATACCGTTGCTGCAATCTTACACCTGGCCAAAGGACAATCCTACGAATTTCAACGCTTACATGGCATGGGCGATGTCTTGCATGATCTCGTGTTGCGCGGCGAAAAAACACGTTGCCGAATTTACGCACCGGTCGGCGCACATCGCGATCTGCTAGCCTATCTCGTCAGGCGGTTGTTGGAAAATGGAGCCAATTCCAGTTTTGTGAATCAGATCGTCGACGAAGACGTCCCCCCCGAGACTGTCGCGGCGGATCCGTTTGACACGCTTTTGGAACCTGCTCCGAACATCTCTCGTGGGCCAGATCTATTTCTGCCGGAGCGACCAAATTCAATCGGGTTTGATTTGTGGCACAGCCCAACCCTCGATCGCATTGAAAAGGGGCGCGCACCGTTCGCAGAAGCGAATTGGACTGCCGCGCCATTGCTTGCCCAAGCGACCAATAATGATGGCGAAACAATAGATATCCGCAACCCAGCAGACCCGACCGATCTGGTTGGCACTGTGAAAATTACGACACAAGCCGACGTTCAGACCGCATTCGACGCAGCGGAACCTTGGGGCGCATCCTCGAGCGAACGCGCAAGGGCGTTAAGTAGGGCAGCAGATCTGTACGAAGAGAATTATGGTTTGCTCTTTGCTTTGCTTGCGCGCGAAGCAGGGAAAACCCAACCTGATGCGGTCGCAGAACTGCGCGAGGCCGTGGATTTCTTGCGGTATTACGCGACCCAAGCCTCAGACGAACCAGCGGCCGGGAAATTTGTGTGCATTTCACCTTGGAATTTTCCGCTAGCAATTTTCACCGGACAAATTGCTGGTGCTCTGGTGTGCGGGAATGGCGTTTTGGCCAAACCCGCGGAACAAACTCCATTGATTGCAGATGCCGCCATTCGCATGCTGCATGATGCTGGCGTACCCAAAACCGCGCTGCAGCTTTTGCCCGGTGGTGGCGAAATTGGTGCCGCTCTAACGCGCAATCCTGGCGTAAACGGAGTAGCCTTTACAGGGTCCACCCAGACCGCGTTGCATATCCGCAAAGCGTTGGCTCAATTTGCAAAACCCGGTACACCGTTGATTGCCGAGACTGGCGGCCTGAACGCTATGATCGTCGATTCCACAGCGCTGCCTGAACAGGCCGTCCGATCCGTGATCGAAAGCGCCTTTCAGTCTGCTGGTCAGCGCTGTTCAGCATTGCGCTGTCTCTATGTGCAAGAAGACATCGCCAAACCATTTGTCGAAATGCTGACAGGCGCGATGGATGCCTTGTCTGCGGGCAATCCTTGGGTCTTGGACACAGATGTCGGGCCTGTCATCGATGGAAAAGCCCAATCGGATATCAACGATTACTTGGGTTTGGCACATGACGATGGTCGCGTGATGCACACATGCCCCGTTCCAAGCGACGGTACTTTCATTTCGCCGACCTTGTTGCGTGTTGATGGCATCAAAGACCTGACCCACGAAGTATTTGGTCCTGTGCTGCACTTGGCAACCTTTCACGCGCAGGATCTTGATCAGATCATTACCGATATCAATCAAACTGGATTTGGTCTGACCTTTGGCTTGCACACGCGGATTGATGATCGCGTTCAACACGTTACCGATCACATCATGGCGGGCAATGTGTACGTCAACCGAAATCAGATCAGCGCGATTGTTGGCAGTCAACCGTTTGGCGGAACTGGAATGTCTGGGACCGGACCAAAAGCTGGTGGACCCGATTATCTTCTAAGATTTCGCGCGCCCAAACCTGCACCATTGGCGGCCACCCCTGCTGATCAGGTAATCAGTGCTTTGCCAGGAATCTCTAATCCCGATCCACAACGTCGTTCAGAAGCGACATTGCCGGGCCCGACAGGTGAACTTAATCGCCTTGAACATTGGACGCGCGCACCTTTGCTGTGCCTTGGGCCGGGAGCAGAGGTTGCACAAGAGCAAGCAGAGGCCGTTCGCGCAATGGGGGGGCATGCAATCGCCGCGACGTCAATCATCGAACCAGACGATCTGATATCTGGGCCCGGATATGCCGGTGTCATCTGGTGGGGCGATGCGGAAACTGCGCGTCGTTTGGAAATAGCACTGTCAAAACGATCAGGCCCTATACTCCCGCTGATCACGACATACCCAGATCGCGCGCACGTCACCCAAGAACACCATCTTTGTGTCGACACAACTGCATCGGGCGGAAATGCAGCGCTTCTTGGGGCCGCGATGTAAGTCAACTTTTCCAACAATAAGACGCCCGCTCTCGGCGACCAAAGTGTATTTGCCTCACACAGCAAATGATACACCTCTTGACGTCAGAGCAAACTCGGATCAACCCTGCGTTCATGTTTCCAATCCGAGATCACAACCCGTCCGGCAGCACACCTTATGTCACTTGGGCATTGATGGTCGCCAATATTCTTGTTTTTCTGAGCTACGCAGGGTCGCTTTCGGACATCCAATACATCAATGCGATTTACGAAAATTGGGCCATGCTCCCAAAAGAAATCGCAGCAGGCAAGGCGTCGCACACTCTTTTTAGTTCCATGTTTTTGCATGCGGGGTGGATGCATCTGGCCGGCAATATGCTTTTTCTCTATATCTTTGGCGACAACATCGAAGACGAAATGGGTCACTTTTCCTATTTGATCTTTTATATCTCATGCGGCTTGGCGGCGAGCATGCTGCAAGTTTTAGCTGACCCAACATCGCCCATCCCAACCGTCGGCGCATCTGGCGCAATCGCGGGTGTTATGGGCGGATATCTGTTGATGTTTCCTAAGGCGCGCGTTGATATCCTGCTGATCTTGGTCATCTTTTTTCGCGTCTTTCCGATTCCTGCTTGGATTATGCTTGTGCTCTGGTTCGCGATGCAATTTGTTGGCGTACTGGGCTCGGACACCCAACAAGGTGGTGTCGCGTACTGGGCGCATGCGGGTGGCTTCATCGCAGGACTGCTGTTGACCGTTCCGCTTTGGCTTCGCAGTGGGGCTATGCGTTTTTGGTCGACGCACCATGGCGCCCCACCGCATCCCGAAGCTCAATATGCGCAATCACGCATTCCCAAAGTACGCCAAAAATGAAAATCACAGCAACTTGTCATTGCGGCGCAATCGAAATCCAAGCGGAACTCACATCTGATCTCATCTCGGCAGCCCGGTGTGATTGTTCCTTTTGTCGCCGACGACAAGCTGCAAATGTATCGGCACATTGGGCGAGCTTACGCGTCTTGGAAGGCCAGGAAACAATACGTTGTTATTCCTTTGGCACGCACACGGCCGAACATTATTTTTGCTCAATTTGCGGCATCTACACCCATCACCGCCGCCGTTCAGATCCAACCCAAGTCGGGATCAATCTGTACTGTATAGAAGGTGCTTTGCCTGCAGATTACGAACCACTTGCTTGGGTTGATGGTATAAATCACCCTACGGACCAATAACTTCGTCTAATTCCCAATAACTTCGTCTAATTCTCAGATTCAGCGGTGCAGCCCCACCGATGCCAAACAACACAACGCTTTGACATCCCATCGCTTGGGTCGGCGGGTGGGCGAATTTGCGCATCGTGCAAAGAGAGCCGCCCGCAGACTTAACCGCGGATCGCTTTTGTAAACTGATCAAATATGGCTTCGTTTGAACAAATGACCGACCCACTGTCATGGACCGGACCTTCGCCATCTAATGTTTCGATGAACCCGCCCGCTTCGCGCACAATCAATGTGCCCGCTGCGATATCCCACGCATTCAGTTTGCGTTCCCAATATCCGTCATACCGACCAGCCGCGACATAGGCCAAATCCAACGCCGCGGATCCCCAGCGACGCACGCCAGCTGTCAGCGGTAATATTCGCGCTAGTTCTTTCAGTGTGTCAGGCAAATCTGCACGACCACCAAATGGCAAGCCCGTCGAAAACACAGCTTCAATCATCCTGTTTCGGCCAGACACGCGCAGGCGCGTGTTGTTCATCCACGCCCCCTCACCTTTTTCGGCGAAAAACAATTCATCCTTGGCCGCGTCATAAACGACGCCCGCCACGATCTGGTTTTTGTGTTCCAGCGCGACAGACACGGCCCAATGCGGCATCCCGTGCAGAAAGTTTGTCGTGCCATCTAGCGGATCAACGATCCAGCGTCGTGTAGGGTCTTCGCCATCGGCTCCGCCGCTTTCTTCACCCAACCATCCATATGTCGGGCGCGCGCCCATCAGCTCCTCGCGCAGAATTTCTTCTGCTGCGATATCGGCCTTTGATACAAAATCCCCGGCCCCCTTCATCGACACCTGAAGGTTCTCGACCTCTCGGAAATCTTTCACGAGACTACGTCCCGCTTTTCGGGCGGCTTTGATCATGATGTTAAGGTTAGCGCTGCCTTGCATCGTCGGGCTCCTGTCTGACAGACGCGCGGCATAGCCCAAGCACGCACAGAAGCCAAGCGGAACCCGCCTTGCAAACCTTGCAAGCTCGCGTCACCAATACCAACAACCATTGATGGAGAAACTCATGTCGAACCAATTGCAGAAGATCACGCTTGCCAGCCGCCCAGTCGGCTCGCCGGTGCCGGAGAATTTCAGCCTTGAAACTGCGGCCATTCCGGCACCATCTGACGGCGAAGTTCTTGTCCGTGTTCATTACATGTCTCTTGATCCGTATATGCGGGGTCGCATGGATGACGCCAAATCTTATTCTGCCCCTGTCGACATAGGTGGAACCATGGAAGCCGGTGGCGTCGGAGAAGTTTTGACATCCAACGATCCCAATTTCGCACAAGGTGACATGGTTGTTGGCATGTTTGGCTGGACAACACATGCAGTGGCCCCGGGAAACACTCTGCGCAAACTGCCCGCGGGCGTTCCACCAACTGCGGCATTGGGGGTTCTGGGAATGCCCGGATTTACCGGTTGGGTTGGCTTAAACGAATTTGGACGACCCAAGGCTGGCGAAACTCTTGTCGTTGCGGCCGCGACCGGGCCTGTTGGTTCAATGGTTGGTCAATTGGCCAAGGCAAAAGGTTTACGCGTCATCGGTGTCGCCGGTGGGTCGGAAAAATGTAAACAAGCAGTCGAGAAATTTGGGTTCGATGCATGCTTGGATCACCGTGCTTATGACGATGCCAAATCGCTTCGGGCCGCCTTGGCAGACGCCGCACCGGATGGCATAGACATCTATTTCGAAAACGTCGGCGGCAAAGTGCTCGAAGCCGTCATGCCCCTGATGAACAATTTTGGCCGTATCCCAATTTGTGGAATGATCGCGTGGTATAATGCTGGTGGTTTGGGCGCCGGAGCAAATGCGCCAATGGCAGCTCCGGCGATTTGGCGTTCTATCCTCGTCAAGTTCCTATCCGTAAATGGCTTCATCATCTTCAATCATTGGGATCGCTATCCTGAGTTTCTGAAAGAAGTTGCCCCGCAAGTCGCCGCAGGTGACATCAGCTATTTGGAAGACATTGCCGAGGGTATCGAAAATGCTCCTACGGCCTTTATGGGTTTGTTGCAGGGTAAAAACATGGGCAAGCAAGTCGTCAAATTGATCTGAATTTGGCGGTGGATGATGATTGGGAGGTACTTTCCCTGTCATCATCCATACGCCATATCACAGGCTTAAACGTCATATATGCTGCAATACTTTGGTGACAGAACCGCTTAAGCCTCTTGTAGCCTGCGTGCTTCGACGCGGGCCAATTCGATCAGGCGCTCCATATAGGGTTTGTCTCGGTCGTCTTCTCGAACTGCAGCATAAAGTCGACGCGTCAGCCCGTTTTTCGTCAAAGGCCGCGTGACGTAGTCGCTTGAATACTTAACCTCGCGCACCACCCAATCCGGCAATACCGATACGCCCCGGTTCGAGGCGACCAACAACAATATTATTGCCGTCAGCTCGGCTTGTCGCACGCTGGCGGGTTCCACTTTGGCTGGGATCAAAAGCTGACTAAAGACGTCCAAACGGGTCCGTTCTACCGGATAAGTGATCAGGGTTTGTCCTCGAAAATCCTCGGCATCAATCCAATCTTTCTGCGCCAGAGGATGTTGGCGTGCAGCCACAAAAACAGGCGCGTAATCAAATAGTTCAACAAATTCCACGCCTGCCAATTCCTCGGGGTCAGAGGACACGACCAGATCGACTTCTTCTTTCATCAAGGCAGGTAACGCGTCAAAAGCTAAGCCCGGACGAATATCGACATCAACGTCTGGCCAATCCTTTCGGAAATGTTCCAACACTGGAAACAGCCATTCAAAACACGCATGACATTCAATCGCGATGTGCATCCGGCCTGTGGCCCCTTCGCGCAGTGCCGTGAACTCAGACGCAAGGGCTTCGACTTGTGGCAAGACCTGTTCCGCCAAACGCAAAAGGCGCATTCCTGCGGCTGATAATTTCAATGGCTTAGAGCGGCGTACAAACAATTCGACGCCAGCTTGATCTTCAAGTCCTTTGACCTGATGGCTCAGCGCGGACTGCGTAATATGCAACAAATCAGCCGCCCTCGCGAGGCCACCCGCCTCGTGGATGGCTTTGATCGTCCGCAAATGTCGAAATTCGATATGCATACGCGCCTCATGTTTTTATTGAAAATTATGAATTTGCTTCAATATACGAGGTCCGTCATAAGAGTGTCTACCCATACCGGAGTCCCAGATGACCGATCTTTCTTTTGAAGTATTTCCGCCGCGCAACCTTGATGCATCATTCCAACTTTGGGATACGGTCTCGCAATTGGCGCCTTTGGGTCCTCGGTTTTTCTCGGTCACATATGGTGCTGGCGGCAGCACGCGGGAACTGACGCAAGAAGCGGCCAAAACCCTGCGACGTCAATCCGGCCTTCCTGTCGCCGCGCACCTCACTTGCGCGGGCGCCACACGAACCGAAGTTTTGAATACTGCGCGGGCGTTCAAAGAAGCAGGCGTGCGTGACATTGTGGCTTTGCGCGGTGATCCCGTTGATGGCAGCGAAGCGTTCAAAGCGCACCCCGATGGGTTTCGGAATAGTTGCGAATTGATTGAATCACTGGCGGATATGGACTGTTTTTCCATCCGTGTGGGCGCCTATCCAGAAAGCCACCCGGACGCGGAAAGCGATGCGCAAAACATCGCGTGGCTCAAGGCAAAGTTCGAGGCTGGCGCGACCGAAGCCATCACTCAGTTCTTCTTTGAACCAGAAACATTCCTGCGGTTTCGCGATGCATGTGACAAAGCGGGAATCGATACAACACGCCTCACTCCAGGCATTTTGCCGGTCACCAACTGGGCAAGCACGAAACGTTTTGCAGCACGTTGTGGTACCCAGATTGCACCAGACTTGGCGCAATCATTTGAGCGGGCTTCTCGCGACGAACGCGGCGATTTGTTTGCTTTGGTTCACGCCACAGAATTGTGCGACACATTGATGACCGAAGGCGTTGAACGTCTGCACTTTTACACGCTGAACCGTGCCAAGCTCACGCGTAAAGTATGTCGGGTTTTGGATCTGGGCACAGAAACCAACGTACGTAACGTAGCGTAAATCTGGTACATGGCGGCTCTGCTTTTTACGCTTTGATCTTCATCAAGCGGAGCTTTTCATGACCCAAATTGCGACCTCACTGGATCAACTGCTTAGCCCACAGGAATTGGTTTCCATGTCCGGTCTGGACTTTATGACCGGCATTCTTGAGGGTCGTTTGCCCGGTCCCCCAATTGCGGAAACTTTGGGGTATAAGTTACATTTGGTCGAAGATGGCCGCGTGGTGTTTCGAGGTACGCCATCGTTCGATTGTGCCAACCCGATGGGAACGTTGCATGGCGGTTGGTACGGCACGTTATTGGACAGCTCGATGGCCTGTGCTGTTATGACCAAAGTTCCAAAAGGCAGCGTTTATACAACTTTGGAATACAAAATAAATATTACTCGCGCCCTTCCATTGGGCACCGAAATCGACTGCATTGGGACGGTCAGTCATTCCGGTCGGTCAACCGGAGTTGCGACAGGTGAAATCCGCGGTGTTGAAGACGGCAAGCTTTATGCAACAGGATCAACGACCTGCATCATCATGAAAATGGATTGATCCTAAGATCGTTTCAAAAATGCTGGTAACGGCAATCGAGTTGCTTCTACATCGCGCGCTTCGGCGACACTGATATGCACGCGCTCGCTTGGATCAAGCCCCACGCGCCTTTGTTTGCGCGATATCAACCAGCGACCTGCCCCCCGAAAGGGGCCAAGAGACGGCGCCATCGGATCAGTCGGAAACCGGTCCACCCAGCTGGGCGGTAAGGGCAATCCACAGCTTTCAGCCTGTTCCAGCATCCAGATTAGCGGAATGTTTGCCAGCGGCCGTGACGGTTCATATCCCCCCAATTGACCACCGATGTCGCCATGGGTTCCGCGAAACCACATCTGGACAAGATGGCCTTCCCAATCATTTCGCGTTTCCCACATTATCGGGCTATACGCGACGCGGGTTTCGTTGCGCGCCAGTGCTTGATATCCGCGTTTAACGGACGGCCCTAAGGCGTGGTTGTGAAAGGCGTGTTTGGGAACGCTCAAGCGCCACAGCCACGGCAAATTAATCCCCAGCGATTTGACAGTATCCCACACGCCCACCATTTCTATTTCAATGTTCTCATGGCAATTCACCCGGGCAAACGCTTTGGCAGCATCGCTGTCGGGCGCGTGTCGGTAGAACCGGTAAATGTCGCGAACATTCCTTTCCGTCGCGGCATCCGTGCGCAACAATCCGACCCTGTCAATGATGCCTGCCAATGATCGAACGGCATAGCCTCCGCGTGAATATCCCAAGAAATAAATTTTGTCACCGGGACGGTATCGGGACGCAAGCCATGAATAGGCTTGTTTGATTTGTCTGTTGATGCCCCGGCCGGCAATAACGTCGCCAGCCCGGCGCCAATGGGACCACTGGAGACCCGGAACGTAATACAATGACACCCCACCCCCCATTTCCTGAAGCAATCTATAGGCCAGACCTGCGTTGCCTATACAGTCAGGGTGAAGGGATGACATTGTGCCATCAATAATGACCACATGAACAACCGGACCACGAGCGGCACGTGGCGCGACCTGTGCTTCTCCGCTTCCAAAGCGGTTCTGCAGCCAACGCGCAATCCGTCTATTCAGCGGCGATCTGAGCATCCTTGATCAGTTCCCATACTTTGTAAGGCGTAAATGGCATATCGACCTGCCGCACACCCAATGGCCAAAGAGCATCTTGAGCTGCATTCGCGACTGCCGCAAGCGCTCCGACGGTGCCAGCTTCGCCACAGCCTTTCATGCCCATGATGTTGGCTGTCGACGGCACTGGTTCAGACGTAAACTCAATCATGGGTACGTCGGCGGCTCGGGGCAAGGCATAGTCCATGAAACTTGCTGTGAGCAATTGACCCGTTTCATCGAAAACAACATGCTCGGTGATGGCTTGACCGATCCCTTGCACAACACCACCATGCACTTGACCCTCAGCCAATAGAGGATTGATTAGATTACCGAAATCATCAACCACAGTATAGCGATCGACTTGCGTCACCCCTGTGGATTTGTCGATCACAACCTCGGCAACATGGCAGCCATTGGGAAAACTGCGCGCGTCTAACGTTGCGCGTGCTTCGTGAACCAACAGCGTGTCACTTCCTTTGTCGCGGGCCAGTTCGGCGACCTCAAGCATTGTGGGCGCGAGGTTGGAGCCCTCGATTCGAAACTGTGAATCGTCAAATGAAATTGCAGCGACATCAACGCCTTCTTCTTCCGACAAGAACACGCTGAACGCTTCGACCATGGTCGTCACTGTCGACAAGGTCGCATTGTTCTGCACAGTCACGGATCGAGACCCACCAGTGCCGCCACCTTGTTTGATAAGATCACTATCCCCTTGTACGACGCGTATAAGGTTAGCCGGAATGCCTGTCTGATCGCTCAGGAACTGAGCATAGACAGTTTCGTGGCCCTGCCCGTTTGACTGTGTACCTACGTAAATAGAAACGGTTCCGTCATCTTCAAATTCAACACGCGTCGTTTCCGAAGGATCACCCAAAATACTTTCGATATAGTAACATATCCCAAGCCCCCGCAGCAGTCCGGCGGCAGCGTCTTTTGCTTTGCGCGCTTCGAACCCAGCCAAATCTGCTTCTTCTTCCGTGCGACGCAGCACTTTTTCGAAATCACCAACGTCATAGGTTTCGTTTGTGGCGGTCTTGTATGGAAACTGAGCTGCCTTGATGAAATTCTTGCGACGCAGGGCCAAAGGATCGACGCCCAATTCGCGCGCAGCGCGGTCCATAACGCGTTCTAACACATATATCGCTTCAGGGCGTCCAGCTCCTCGATAGGCATCCACCTGCGCTGTGTTGGTGAAATATCCTTCCACCTGCAACCATGTCGTTTGGACATCATAGACACCCATCAAAACGCGGCTGAACAGCTGCGTTTGAATAGGTTGCGCGAATTGGCTGTTATAAGCCCCAAGGTTACAGCGTGTTGTGACACGATAAGCGGTGATCTTGTGGTCGGAGTCAAAAGCAAGCTCTGCAACACTGATCAGATCCCGTCCACCATTGTCCGACAACATCGCTTCGGTTCGGTCACTCATCCAGCGCACTGGACGTCCCAACGTCCGGGCTGCGTGGGCAACAACAAAGGGCTCGGGATACATCATGGCTTTCATGCCAAATCCACCGCCCACATCCGGGTTGGTCACGCGCAACAGCTCTGCGTCAATGTTCAGCGCTTTGGCCAATTGATCCTTGATCGCCCAGACACCTTGGCCGTTATTGGCCACATGCAGACGATTGCCCTCCATTTCGGCATAACAACCGCGAGGTTCCATTGAATTGACGATCACGCGGTTGTCGTCCACCTCAAGGCTCACAACGTGTGCTGCTGCCTCAAACGCATTCTTTGTCGCCTCTTCATCTCCGAGTCCCCAATCAAATGCACAATTGTCGGGTGCTTCGTCATGCACAGTTGCGCCACCCGAATGGACATCCAATTTTGCTGGCAGCTCATCATAGTCGAGCTCGATCAATTCAGCAGCGTCTCGCGCCAATTCCATCGTTTCCGCAAAAACAACAGCAATCGCTTCACCCACAAACCTTACGCGCTCGCGTGCCAATATCGGACGCTCAGGCGCAGCCCCTTTGGTTCCGTCGCGATTGTCCACCGTCACAAAGTCCATTGCGACATTGAAACCAGCGTCCACAAGATCTGCGAGGGTATAGACCGCAGCAACGCCTTGAGCGGCCTTTGCTCCCGTTACATCCAAATTCGTAATCAACGCATGTGCAACGGGACTGCGAAACACAAATGCAACCAAAGCCTCTGTCGGAGCGATATCGTCTACGTATCGCCCTGCACCTGTCAGGAACCGTTGGTCTTCGACACGCGTGACAGGCTGGCTTTTTCCAAATTTTTCCATTGGGCGGAATCCACTTTCTGGGCGAAGGTTTAAACAGAGCCTAGCGGTTGAACCGCCAGTGTCCAGTCGCGCGTTACGCGCTTAGATACTGTTGGATATTGAACCCGAAATGTCCAGAAACCTGAAACAGTTTGGTCATCTTTCACGAAAAAGGGCGCAATCGATATGCGCCCCTTCCCAATTCTAGTGTTTCTTGAACCTATTGAAGGCCAAGCGCCACAAAACGTGGATCGCCTGCCCGACGCACCAAGAGCAACAAAGACTTGCGTCCTGCTTCCTTCACGTCTTTCAAACGTTCTTCAAATTCGGCAATCGTCGCAACCGGTTGCTGACCAGCTTCCGTAATGATGTCACCTGCGCGCAAACCCTTTTCATAGGCTTCCGAGGTTTCGTCCACGTTTGTGACGGCCAAACCGATTTGTTCTTTGCTCGCGCCCAATTGTTCACGCAAATCTTCGGTTAACGGCGACAACGTTAGACCAAGGACTTCAACTTCCTTAGGTTCTTCAGGCTCTTCCGGAGCGGCAGCGGCCGCTGGAACAGCGCTTTCAGCTTCTTCCCGGCGACCCAAAACGATCCGTAGCGTCACAGTCTCGCCTTCACGGAAGACAACAACACGAACAGTCGCACCAACTGGGCTGTTGCCAACCTGGCGAACAAGGCCACGCGTATCAGGCACATCAACACCGTCAAAGCTGAGGATGACATCACCGTCTTGCATACCGCCTTCTTTGGCCGGGCCTTCAGGTACCGAAGTCACCAACGCGCCGCTTTCCTTTTCAAGGCCCATCGCTTCGGCGATGTCGGGCGTGACATCCTGAATGCGAACGCCCAACCAGCCACGGCGGGTTTCACCGTATTCTTGCAGTTGATCAACAACACGCGTCACCACGTTTGATGCCATTGAAAAACCGATGCCGATTGATCCACCATTGGGTGACAAGATCGCCGTGTTCACGCCAACGACTTCGCCGTCCATGTTGAACAAAGGACCACCCGAGTTGCCTCGGTTGATGGCCGCATCCGTTTGGATGAAATCGTCATACGATCCGCTAAGCGCCCGGTTGCGTGCAGAAATAATCCCCGCGGAAACAGAAAAGCCCTGCCCCAGTGGGTTACCCATCGCAATCACCCAATCGCCGACTTTGGCCGTGTTGCTGTCGCCAAAGCCAACAAATGGCAACGGCTCATCATGCACAACTTTCAAAACAGCGATATCGGTGTTTGGGTCTGTGCCGACGACTTCCGCTTTCAATTCTTTGCCATCAAAGAACTCGATCAGGATTTCATCAGCCCCTTCGATAACGTGGTTGTTTGTAACGACAAACCCGTCCTCAGAGATGACAAAGCCAGACCCCAACGCAGAAGACCGACGTGGGCGGTCGCCTTGGTCATTGTTGTTGCGATCCTGAAATTCCCGAAAAAAGTCCTCGAAAGGCGATCCTTCTGGAACAATCCCTTGTGGCCCGGTGCGACCAGCAACCACAGTCGACGTTGTGATATTCACAACGGACGCGCTGATTTGGTCCACCAATGGGGACAGGCTTTCAGGGCGCGCGGATGCTGATAGCGCTTGTAACAGCGTCAATGCTGCAATCAGCGCACCAAACATCAGGGCACGTAAATAATTAAAAGAACTCTGGGTTCTCGATAGAGCCACCGCTTTAGGGCGCATTCCTCGCCTCCTCGCTTCGATTGCGGCCATTCGGCCGATCTGCACATTGCCAGTGCCATTGAGCACAAGCTGCATGTAGGGTTGTTGTCATGCAACAGAAAAGATGGGCCGTTCTGTTAACCTTTCAACATATGGTTACCAAACCGTGAACTTTGCTACGCATTTGGCTTCGTTCGCGGCCCCAATTTTCGCTGCTGAGGCGAAAACAGGTTCGATCTTGATCTTCATACCCGTCAAAGCAACCCAAGGAAACACATTTGAGTTCTCCATAGACGCATCAAAAAGGTGCGACGCCGCCATTACTGGCTTGCAACAAAGCATGCCCGCCCCATGCCAGCAGGACCCCCATCACCAATAACAACACCCCAATCTGGCGCCGCGTTTCCAAAGGTAGGCTACGCAACAGCTGCAACATCTCTTCAATAAGCGAAGGGGCCAGCGCATAGGCCAGCCCCTCAACAATCATAACCAACCCAAGGGCCAGTATTATCCAAGCGATCACCAGGCCACTACTCCGGCAAGGCTGCACCCGTAGGCGACTTCAAGTAATTGAAGAACTCGCTGTCGGGGCTCAAAACAAGCGTCGAGTTATTGCCTTGCAATGCGCGCTGATACGCAGTGAGCGAGCGGTAGAATTCAAAGAACTCTGGATCTTCGCCAAACGCATTCGCAAAAATTGCGTTCCGTTGAGCATCCGCTTCACCACGGGCGATTTCCGCTTGACGCTGCGCATCTGAAACCAGTTCTACAACTGTTCTATCAGCTTGCGCACGAACGCGTTGCGCCGCCTCGTTACCTCGTGCGCGTTCATCCGTCGCTTCACGCTCACGTTCGGCGCGCATCCGTTCAAAGGTCGCATCAAGGTTTTCAGTCGGCAGATCCGTCCGCTTCAAACGCACATCAATCACCTCAAGGCCAAGGCTTCTGGCTTCGGCAATCGCACCGTTCCGGATACGCAGCATCAAAGCGGCACGATCCGAACTGAGAATGTCGTTTGAACTGACAGAACCCAACACTTCACGCAATTCGTTCCGCAAAATACCGTCCAGGCGGTTTTCACCACTTGCTTCACCGCCGGTACCAACAGCTTGCCGGAATTGATTTACATCAACGATACGGTACCTCGCAAAGGCGTCGACGACCAAACGACGATCATCCAGCGGCGTGACTTCGATTGGTTCCACATCCCGGCTTAGGATGCGGTCATCATAGCGCACGACTTCTTGGATAAGCGGCATTTTAAATGCCAAACCAGGGTCTTCTTTGACCGCGACAACACGACCAAATTGCAAAACCAGTGCTTTTTCACGTTCATCAACAATGAACACCGAGCTTAGCAAAATCACGACGACGACAAAAGCGGCGGGGATCAGATAACCTGTTTTACGCATCAGTTCGATCCTCCGGTGTTGGTTCCGCGACGCAATTCATTCAAGGGCAGGTAAGGCACGACGCCCTGTCCACCGCCCCCGGCATTGTCATCAAGAATGATCTTGTCGACCCGGCCCAGAACTTGTTCCATTGTTTCTAGATACAAGCGTTTGCGTGTGACTTCTGGGGCTTTTTCATATTCCCCAAGAACCGCAGTAAACCGGCTAGCTTCACCTTCGGCTTCGTTCACGACCTGCGCGCGATAAGCTTCGGCTTGTTCCAGCATTTGCGCCGCTTCACCACGTGCTTCGGCCAAAACTCGGTTGGCATAGGCGTCCGCCACGTTTTGCAAACGGTCACGTTCCTGCTCAGCAGCCTGAACATCACGGAATGCATCGATCACGGACTGAGGCGGATCAGCTTTGTCAAAGTTCACACGCACGATGTTAACGCCTGAATCATAGCTATCTAGTGTCAGCTGGATGAGATCCAAAAGCCTGTCAGCAATTGCGCCCCGGTCTCTGTTCAGAATCGGCGCCAATTCGCTTTGGGCAATAATTTCACGCATCGCAGATTCTGACACAGCTCGAATAGTGGGCCGAGCATCCCGCAGATTAAACAGGAATTTGTCAGGCTCGGTAATATTCCAAACAACCTGAAAATCGATATCAACGATGTTTTCGTCACGGGTCAGCATCAAACCAGCGTCTCCGCCGCGACCACCGACACCAATTTCTTCAGTCTGCTCTCGTGTGACTGCAATGACTTCTTTCGTCACTACCGGCCATGGCGCGAAATTCAAACCGGGCTCACCGACAGAAGAAAATTTGCCCAAAAACAATTCGACAGATTTTTCTTCAGGGCGCACCGTGTAAAAGCTCGCAAACATCCAAAGCGCTATCGCACCCAGAACAGCCAAACCAATTGTGCCGCGTGTCAGCTGTGGTCCGCCGGTGCCTCCACCGGTTCCGTTACGCCGGCCACCGCCGCCGCCACCGCCCATAAGAACGCGCAACTGTTCCTGACCTTTTTTGACCAGCTCGTCGATTTCGGGCACGGAAGGCCCCTCTTCGTTTGGACGACGGCCACCTTTATTTGGATCCTGCGGATCTCGTCCGCCACCGTTCCCGCCCGAATTTCCGCCGCCCCCCCAGGGGCCGCCCGAATTGCCAGCCATTAAACTTCATTCCTCTCTTTGTTGCGCGCGCTTTCGCGTTTGTTCTTACCTGTGCGTCTTACTTGAAAAATCAAGAAGTTCGCACCGGATTGCGCATAGTTACAATCTCTTCGCTCATCGTGGGGTGCACTGCAACCGTCCGATCAAAATCTTCTTTGGTCGCACCCATCTTAATTGCGACCCCAGCCAGTTGAATCATTTCGCCAGCTCCCGGTGCCACGATATGGCACCCTAGAACCTTGCGATTTGATTTGCTCACGACCAATTTCATCAAAACACGCTCATTGTTATCGGCAAATGACGTACGCATCGGGCGGAAGGATGTTGAATAAACTTCGATCGCTTCTTGCTCGCGTGCCGCTTCTTCGCTTAAACCAACGGTTCCCATTTCTGGCTGAGTAAATACAGCCGACGGGATCAATTCATGATCGACTGGCGTTGGATTGTCGTAAAAGACTGTCTGAACAAACGCCATACCCTCGCGAATTGCGACAGGTGTAAGATTGACCCGGTCAGTCACGTCCCCAATGGCATAGACCGATGGAACCGATGTCTGCGACAGCTCATTTACTAAAATCTCGCCACGGCGCCCGGCATCAATTCCAACGGCTTCCAACCCGATATCACGAGAGTTTGGATCACGTCCGGTTGCAAACAGAACCTGATCAAACACCTGCTCATCACCTTCAGTTGGCTTTACGTGAACACCACCGTCAACCTTGGTCATTTCAGAAATGTTGCGGCCCAAGTGCAACTTCACACCTTGCTCGATCATTTGATCCGAAATGAGACCACGTGCCTCGTCGTCAAATCCTCTGAGAATCTGAGTGCCGCGGTAATACTGAGTGACCTCAACGCCCAAGCCATTCAATATGCAGGCAAATTCACAAGCGATATACCCACCACCGACAATCAAAATCGACTTGGGCAGCGTGTCCCAATGGAAAATGTCATCGCTGACAATGCCCAGATCCGCATTCGGAATATCAGGGCGAACCGGACGTCCACCCGTTGCAATCAAGATTGTCTTTGCCGTTTTCGTTTCGCCTGAGGACAGGGAAATTGTGTGTGCATCTACAAGTGACGCGCGCGCATCAAAAGTCTCAACACCCGAATTGGCAAGCAACTTGCGGTAAATGCCTTCCAGACGATCGAGCTCTGCGTTCAGCTTTCCACGGAATGCGGTCCAGTCGAACGTTCCGTCCGGAATATCCCAGCCGTATTCACGTCCCAAACCCGGCATCTGAGAAAATTCCGACGCAAACACCATTAGCTTTTTCGGAACACAGCCACGGATCACACATGTCCCGCCATATCTGTCCTCTTCGGCCAACGCGACACGCGCATTTGCTTCGCCTGCTGCAACGCGAGCTGCGCGAACGCCGCCCGAACCTCCTCCGATAACGAAGAGGTCATAGTCATACTCACTCATGGGTTTGCCTTCTAGTCTGCGAGGTCCGTAAACAAATTGTCCGTCTCCAAAAAGTCGATCCGATCTGTTTCTACCGTCCCCTCATTGATGTCTCGGGTCTCTACGCGGCCGTCACCATACCCAACAATGACGCTATCACAAATATCAATAAAAAGGCCATTTTCAACCACGCCCGGCATTTGGTTCATCACCAAAGCCATTTGACGCGGATGACCGATTCGCTTGAGATGAAGATCCAGAATATGATTTCCCTCGTCCGTCATGAATGGCTTATCACCGTTCATACGCAAACTTGATGACCGCCCCAGCACATCCATTGAGATGAGCGATTCTTCGACCAAAGCGCGCGTCGTTTCCCACCCAAATGGGATCACTTCAACGGGCAAAGGAAATGCCCCGAGATTCTCAACCTCTTTTCCGGCATCTGCAATCACAATCATCTGATCGGAAGCAGTTGCCACAATCTTTTCTTGTAACAACGCGCCGCCACCACCTTTGATCAGGTTCAAATCGCCGTCAAATTCGTCAGCGCCGTCAATTGTAAGGTCCAACCATTTCACCTCATCAAGGCTGACAACGTCTATACCTTCGTCCCGTGCCAAAACCGCCGTGCGCGTCGATGTGGGTACAGCTTTTATGTTCAAGCCCTGATCACGCACCATCTCGCCCAAGCACCGCACAAGCCAGGCTGCTGTACTTCCTGTTCCAAGCCCCACGCGCATACCGTCTTTGACAAAATCCGTCGCGCGCTTGGCTGCCACGAACTTGGCTTGGTCGATGGGGGAAAGTTCACCAGTCATCTGCGACTCCTCGGCTTGTCGCCGCCTTATAGGATGGCAAACGCTCATGAGCGAGCCAAAAAACATCGCAATTTGCATCAATGAAATTGCCTGCAGCCCGCACCAAGAAAAATCGACATGTCGTGTGTTGATCAATGCACTTAGAACAATGGCCCAACAGAAATGGGGTGGTGGGTGGGCGTCTTTGTGCGGAACGCACAAACAGACCATCCCAACACCACGAACCAAACGGTGCGCCGACCTTCCAACCAAGAACATCAAATTCACCGGATTTGTCGGCCTAACCGCCTCAACGGCGACCAAGGCACTTTTCCTTTTCGTTTGCTCTGGGTATGTGAGCCACAACGCAATTGGGATATGAGCCATGGCACTTGGAAAATTCGACGCACACGAAGCCGAACCACGCATCTATGACATGTGGGAAAAGGCCGGATGTTTTGTGGCTGGCGCCAACGCAAAACCCGGGGCGTCAACCTATTGCATCATGATCCCACCCCCAAACGTCACCGGGGTTTTGCATATTGGTCACGCGTTCAACAACACATTGCAAGACATCCTGATCCGCTGGAAACGCATGCAAGGCTTTGACACGCTATGGCAGCCCGGCACGGACCACGCAGGCATCGCGACCCAAATGGTGGTCGAACGGCGTTTGGCCGAAAACAAGCAACCTTCCCGCACCGAACTGGGCCGCGAAGCGTTCACCGCAGAAATCTGGGACTGGAAGGCCGAAAGTGGTGGCACCATCGTGTCGCAACTCAAACGCCTTGGCGCGTCATGCGATTGGTCACGCGAAGCCTTCACCATGTCCGGAGCCCCAGGTGCCCCCGACGATGTCGCCAAAGGAAATTTCCACGACGCCGTCATCAAAGTCTTCGTTGAAATGTACAACAAAGGCCTGATCTATCGCGGCAAACGACTGGTCAATTGGGACCCGCATTTTGAAACTGCGATTTCCGATCTTGAGGTCGAAAATGTCGAAACACCCGGTCACATGTGGCATTTCAAATACCCATTGGCCAGTGGCGAAACCTATACCTATGTCGAAAAAGACGAGGACGGCAACGTCACGCTGGAAGAGACGCGCGATTACATCTCAATCGCAACGACACGCCCCGAAACCATGCTGGGTGACGGAGCTGTTGCAGTTCACCCAGCAGATGAACGATACGCACCAATCATTGGCAAACTATGTGAAATCCCTGTTGGCCCAAAAGAACACCGCCGCCTGATTCCGATCATCACTGACGAATATCCAGACAAGGATTTCGGCTCTGGTGCGGTCAAGATCACCGGCGCACATGACTTCAACGACTACCAAGTTGCCAAGCGTGGCGGCATCCCGATGTACAATCTCATGGACACCAAGGCCGCCATGCGCGCCGATGGCAAGCCCTACGCCCAAGAGGCCGCCATAGCCCAAGCGATTGCCAACGGAGATCAGGAATTCGACGAGGCGATGATCGCTGCCATGAACATGGTCCCCGAAGAATATCGCGGCTTGGATCGGTTCGAGGCGCGCAAACGCGTGGTCGCGGACATCACGTCCGAAGGGTTGGCCGTGACAGAAACGATCACCTCAAAGGACGAAGACGGTAACGAGGTTTCTGAAACTCGGCCCATGGTCGAAAACAAACCGATTATGCAGCCCTTTGGCGACCGCTCAAAAGTTGTCATCGAACCGCTGTTGACCGATCAATGGTTTGTGGACACCGCCAAGATTGTCGGCCCTGCACTAGATGCGGTGAAAGACGGCACTGTTAAAATCATGCCTGAAAGCGGTGAAAAGGTCTATTATCACTGGCTCGAAAACATCGAGCCGTGGTGCATCTCGCGCCAACTCTGGTGGGGGCATCAGATACCGGTTTGGTATGGGCCTAAGGTCGAACGACTTGAAGGCGGAGCGCCTTTCGAACTCGATTTCGTCGAATGGCTAACGCCAGAAGCCGGACCCGGTTCAATTCGAATTCCACATGGCTTGGAGGCATTTTGCAGTGAAGATGCTGAGGCAGCGATCAGCAAGGCGAAGGACTACTACGACGGTGCTTTGAGCATTGTCGTCGTGGAAGACGAAAACATATTTCATGAGAAATTGCGAGACTGGTTCTTCGCAGACAATAGGCGCACAGCTGACTTTCCAATCTACCGCGATCCCGACGTCCTCGACACGTGGTTCTCTTCTGGCCTCTGGCCCATCGGCACACTCGGCTGGCCCGAGGATACAGACGAGCTCGAAAAGTACTTCCCAACCTCCACGCTGATTACGGGCCAAGACATCCTGTTCTTCTGGGTCGCACGTATGATGATGATGCAGCTTGCCGTGGTTGATGAAATCCCTTTTGACACGGTCTATCTGCACGGCCTTGTCCGCGACTCCAAAGGCAAGAAGATGTCGAAATCGACCGGCAACGTCGTTGATCCGCTCGAAGTCATCGACGAATTCGGCGCAGACGCGTTGCGGTTTTCTTCGGCGGCGATGGCGGCCTTGGGCGGTGTTCTCAAGCTCGATATGGAACGGATCAAAGGATATCGCAATTTCGGAACAAAGCTTTGGAATGCCACCAGTTATGGTGACATGAAGGGCATTTCTGACATTCCGCACAGCGACACGCCCCCGGCCACCACCCTGCCCTTGAACCGCTGGATCAAAGGCGAAATCGCCAAGACACGCGAAACTGTAGACGAAGCATTAGAGGCGTTCCGCTTTAATGATGCGGCAAACGCGCTTTATGGGTTTGTCTGGAACACGTTCTGCGATTGGTATTTGGAATTCACCAAACCGATCTTTGACGGCGATGATCAGGCCGCAAAAGCGGAAACACAGGCGACATATGCATGGGCGTTGGATCAATGTCTGATCCTGCTGCATCCGATCATGCCATTCATCACCGAAGAACTTTGGGGCAAGAAAGAGCGCCCATCGATGTTGGTGCACGCCGAATGGCCCACATATACGGCTGCTGATCTGGTGGACGAGGCTGCGGATGCAGAACTGGGTTGGACCATTCGCATCATCGAAGACACCCGCTCCGCGCGCGCGCAAATGCATGTGCCCGCAGGCGCTTACGTTCCAATGGTTGTCACCGGGTTCACCGACCGCGCACGCGCTGCCTTCACTGCAAACGAAGCGTTGATCAAACGCATGGCGCGTATCGAAACTCTTTCCGAAGTTGATGCTTTCCCGAAAGGGACCGTCAGCCTTGGCTTGCCCGGCGGAACGTTTGGCCTGCCATTGGCAGATGTGATTGACGTCGACGCAGAAAAGGCACGTTTGGAAAAAACACTGGGCAAATTGGCCAAAGAATTGGGTGGCTTGCGCGGGCGGTTGAAAAACCCCAAATTCGCAGAAAGCGCGCCCGCCGAGGTGGTTGAAGAAACCAAGGCCAACCTCGCTGCGCGCGAAGAGGAAGAAGCCAAGTTGAACGAAGCGCTTGCCCGGCTCAGCGAATTGGGTTGACGCGCGGGTTCGGCGGTTCTGGAACTCGACTGACCGCCTGAGCGCCCTGAAAAAAGTGATCCGTCCGGTCGATGTGGGAGTCCCTTCGCGCCGCGCTCGACCGGGCCTTTTCAACAGGTACAACTTGGACTGAGCGTTATTTAAAAAACGGAGCGCGTTTCTGGAATGTGGCGGCTACAACCTCCATCTGGTCCGCACCACCGATCAAGCCCGCCTGTTCGCTGCTTTCAGCAAGCAGCACCTCGTTTTCAGGCTGTGATTCCGCAATTGCAATCAAACGCTTGGCGGCGCGAATGGCCGAGGGGGATTTGTTCGATATCGTTTCGGCTAGCTCCATCGCTGCGGCCAGTGGGTCCTGCGCAAGTTCTGTGACAAGGCCCCAACGTTCCGCTTGATCTGCCGGAATAGGTGCTGCGGTATAGGTGAGTTTTCGCAAAACATCCGAACGCACAAGACGCGGCAACAAAACCATACCCCCCATGTCGGGAACGATGCCCCACTTCATCTCCATCACCGCAAATTGTGCGTCAGGCGCGGCAATTCGGATGTCAGCCCCCAAAGCAAGTTGCATTCCTGCCCCATAGCAAACGCCATGAACCGCTGCGATGACTGGCACAGGAACACGTGTCCAGACCATGGCCACGTCTTGCCATTGGTTGGTGGTGCCCTCTCCGTGGGTGCGCGGCATCAGCAGATCGTTGGGGTCTTTGCCAATCATGCCCGACAGGCCCGTGATATCTATCCCTGCGCAAAAGGCTTTACCTTCGCCCGAAATCACACAGACCCGAGCGTCTGAGGCCGCGACTTGTTCGCCTGCAGCAATGATCGCATCGATCATGGCCTGATCAACCGCGTTCATCTTATCGGCACGCATCAGGCGCACATACGCGATGTGGTTTTCGATCTCAACACTGACACGGTCCATTGGGCTCTCCTAATGCTCAATCCAACAAAGCCCAAGTGCGGGACGCCGTCCAGCACAACGTTAGGGAAAATTAAGGGTGACGTTCCCGCATCCAGTCCCTACATCATCCTTATGGCAACGCTTTGGACAGTTGGGGGGCTCGTGGCTCTCGCACTTGGGTTAATTGGTATTCCGTTGCCGATCCTACCTACGACGCCGTTTATTCTGCTTTCGGCTTTTTGCTTTGCCAAAGGATCGCCGCGCTTGAGACAGTGGATTACGGCGCACCCAAAATTCGGACCGATCATTTCGAACTGGGAACAGCACGGCGCCATCCCAAAGCGGGCCAAACGCGTCGCAGTCACTTTGATGGCCGCCACGCTGGGTTTGAGCCTACTTATGGGCCTGTCTTTCGTGGTGATCGCAATTCAAGCGATTTGCCTTGGCGGGGCTGCTTTGTTTGTGCTGACCCGACCTGACGAACCAAAAGGCACCTAACTCGAGTCACGGACGTTCGATCAATTCGACCGTTGCCTCGCCTGCTGTCATTTCTCCGCCGGCGCGGTCAAATCGCAGATAGGCAATTGCCTCATTCGCGGCAACTGTGTGCAAACGCCCAACTGGTTTGCCATCAGACGTCACTTCAGTCCCGACGGGAACGGGTTTGGACAGTCGCACGCGGGCCAAACCTTTGCGCAGTTCTGTTTTGTGCTTCATGCGCGCCGTCACCTCTTGGCCGACATAACAGCCTTTGCGAAAATCGATGCCAGCCAAGCGTTCAAAGCCTGCCTCAAGGATAAACGTGTCAGGATGCAGTTCTTCGCCGGTTTCCGGAATCAGATCAGCAACGCGCAACGCAGCCCAATCGCTGTTGTCCCCGTCCTGCGGTGTTTCGCGATACGCACGCCACCCCAGCGATTGAGAGCGCGGGTCAGGATACCCATCTTCGGGAACCGAACCCAGCCCACGATGTAAGTGTAGCGCAACCTGCGACAAGGCCACGTCGGCGCGCAGTTTGTACATGTTAAGACGTTGGGACAGCATGTCGCCAAGGCTGTCACACACATCAAGCAAGACATCGTCCGCATCAGAAAACAAAAAGAAATCGGCCAGATATTTGCCCTGCGGGGTCAACATCGCAGAGTAGACCAGGCCTTGATCCACTTTGCCCACATCATTGGTCACCAACCCTTGTAGAAAATCGCGGGCGTCAGGGCCACTTAATCGCAGGATCGTTCGTCCGCTCGTGATCATTGTTCTGTCCTTTATCGCTTGCACCGAGATATAGGGATCGCAGCAAGAGACAAGAGCCAAACCATGCGCGCACCAATATCAGTTGTCATACCCACCCTAAACGCGGCCAACAGTTTGCCTGCATGCTTGGCTGCATTGGTCGAGGCTTTGGATGCGGGCCTTATCCGCGAGCTGGTCATCAGCGACGGCGGATCAGAAGATGAAACACTTGCCTTGGCCGATGCATGGGGCGCAACTGTTGTGTCGGGTCCACCTTCCCGAGGAGGGCAATTGCGACGGGGCTGTGAGGCCGCAAAAGGGGATTGGTTTTTGATCCTGCACGCCGACACGGTCCTTAGCGAAGGGTGGTCGGACAAAGTTCAATCTCACTTTAGTACCAACAAAGCAGGCTGGTTTCGGCTACGTTTTGATAAAGGTGGTCGCGCCATAGCTGCGTGGGCGAACATTCGTTCGCGTTGGGGTCTACCTTACGGTGATCAGGGATTGCTGCTTCCTGCCAGTCTTTACAATGAGGTTGGCGGATTTTCCGATATTCCGTTGATGGAAGACGTCGCCTTGGCACGCGCCTTAAAGGGGAAATTGACAGAGTTTCCGGCCATCGCGCTTACGAGCGCGGAGCGATATCGCAAACAAGGTTGGATCAAACGCAGCGCACGCAACTTTTGGACGCTAGTTCGATACTTCGCCGGAGTATCTCCGCATGATCTGGCGCGCAGATACAACCGGCAATAACGCTAAGGGTTAAACAAACGAGCCAACCGGCCAAGCAATCCGCGCCGCCCGTCTTTGGTCCCCATATCCAGCGTGCCTTCAAGCGCGGCCGAAGCGCCCTCGTCCACTACTGTTTTACCGCCTTGGAATTGCAGGCGATAAAGATCCGCATAAATACCGCCGCGCTCAAGCAGTTCGTCATGCGTTCCTTGGTCAACGGCCTGCCCGCGATCCATCACGATTATTTTGTCAGCTTCGCGAATGGTCGACAGACGATGCGCAATCACCAATGTTGTACGCCCTTTTGCAAGACGATCCAAAGCCGTTTGCACCACATGTTCAGATGCCGCATCCAATGCTGACGTCGCTTCATCCAGCAGCAGGACTGGTGTGTTGCGCAGCAGTGCACGCGCGATCACGACACGCTGACGTTGCCCCCCTGACAACGCGGACCCCCGCGGGCCGACACGTGTTTCCAAACCGTCCGGAAGCTTTTCCAAAAAGTCACTCACGTTGGCTGCGTCCAGAACATCTTTTAGCTGTTCATCGGTGACACCCGTTCGCCCCAGAACCACGTTCTCGCGCAATGTTTCATCAAACAAAAGCGCTTCTTGTGTCACAACCGAATAGATCGCGCGCAGCTCTTCCAAGGCCAAATCAGTCGTCGGAACCCCGCCAATCAAAACCCGGCCTTTGTGCGGGTCGATCAACCGTGTCAGCAAGTTGAAGACCGTGGATTTCCCAGCACCTGAAGCCCCAACCAAAGCTGTCATCTGGCCAGGTTCCGCCCGAAATCCAAGTCCCCGTACAACTTCGGCTTCACCGTAACTCAAAAATACGTCTTCCATTTCAATCAATGGGACACCTTCCGGAGCCGGTTTGGGATTTGGCGCGCTCACCTGACTTAGCGGCATTTCCATCAGTTCTTTGAGGCGCTCGATCGAAGCCGCAGCTTGCTGCCACAACCCGGTAACAGCACCCAATCGGCGCAAAGGATCAAAGGCAAACCCCATGGCAGTAAAAAACGTCATGAATTGACCGATAGATTTTTCGCCGGAAATAATCTCGCTGCCGCCATATAGAATGACAGCCATAAATCCGAGCCCGGAAATAACATCAATCATCGCGGGCAATGCTGCCGTTCCAAACGCAGTTCGTTGCTGCGTTTTTATGAACTCGTCCGTGATCGCTTTGTACTGCTGCGCTTGATACTTCTCCAAGGCGTTCAGCTTAACCTGCACAATTCCATGGAAAACTTCGTCCAGTCGCGTTGCCAGTGTTGCGCCCAAATCTCGCGATCGTTTCGCCATGCGGCGCACGAATTTCTGTGCGGCCAAGGCGGGAAAAATAAGCAATGGTACGCCGACACAGGTCAACATCGCCCAAATGGGATCCACGCTGATCGCTACACCCAGCAACACCAACAAACCGATGAAATCGCGACCAGCGCCAACAACAATGGACTGCCAGATTGTTCCAATTGACGCCACATCACCTTGCACTCTCTGAATAAGATATCCCGGCGGATGTGCCTGATGAAATGCTCCGTCCTGAAGCATAAGCCGATTCAACAGATTAATGCGCAGTTTTGACGATGATCGCAGCGATATTGTCGTCAAAATGACCGACCGCATAACACTCGAAACAGCCCGAACGACAAAGATGCCAATCACAGCAGCGCCAACGACATACAACATGGTCCAATTGCCCGACACAAAGACATCGTCGAACATCGGCTGCATCAAATAACTGACAGCTCCAAGCATCGATGCTTCGAGAGCCATAAAGAGTAAGGCCAGACTAAGCAGCGGCAGATGTTCTCGAAGGTAATCGTTCCACAACCATTTAAACAGAACACGGCTGTCGGCTGCTTCCTCGGTGGATTTAGGAGTTTCGTTCACAATAGGTTTTGGACGCCCCGCTTCTGTTACGGGTCTCCTTTATTCGGACTAGAGACATCGTTTAACCAGATGACCGGTCATGAGCAAGCGTAAGAGCGATTGACGCCGCCACGGACTTAGATAGCGTACGATTCTCTGCTTAAAGTATTGAGGTCCATTAAAATGTCCAAACGTCCCATTGCAGCATTTGGTCGCGAATATCTTGCCATCCCAGGACCATCCGTTATGCCGGATGCCGTTTTGTCTGCAATGCACCGCCCTGCGCCAAACATCTATGCAGGCGAACTTATTGATATATCGGCAAGTCTTATTCCAGATCTACGACGGGTTGCGCGTACGGATGGTCATGTCGCTATCTATATCGGCAACGGACATGCAGCATGGGAAGCAGCGCTCGCCAACACTTTGGCGCCGGGTGACAAAGTTCTGGTTCCCGCCACAGGCCGTTTTGCGCATGGATGGGCTGAAATGGCCAAAAACCTCGGTGCTGATCCCCAAATTTTAGATTTTGGAAAACGTTCGACGGTCAATCTGGAACAGATTGCAGATGTTTTGCGCGCGGATACGGCACACGAAATCAAAGCTGTTCTTGCTGTTCATGTCGACACCTCCACCAGCGTTCGTAACGACATAAAAGCAATGCGCGCGCTGCTGGATGCCGAAAATCACCCCGCGCTTCTTATGGCCGATTGTATCGCGTCCTTGGGCTGTGATGTATTCGAAATGGACGCATGGGGCGTCGATGTCATGGTGACGGCCTGCCAAAAAGGGTTGATGGTTCCACCAGGTATCTCCTTTGTCTTTTTTAACGACAAAGCGCAGGAAAAACGCCTTGGGCTGACGCGCGTTAGCGGGTATTGGGATTGGTCCCCACGCGCCAATCCGCAAGAATTCTATCAATATTGGGCCGGGACTGCCCCTACTCAGCATATTTACGGTCTGCGTGCGTCGCTTGATATGATCCACGCTGAAGGCATCGAAAATATATGGGCCAGACACGCCGTGCTTGCGCGGGCCGTCTGGGCGGCTTGCGCGCATTGGGCCAGTGATGGTCCGTTGGAATTGAATGTTGCGGATGAAGCCACGCGCAGCCACGCGGTGACGGCCTTGCGCATCGGCGCGCCCTTCGGGACAGATCTGCGCAATTGGGTCTCTGAAAATCTTGGTCTGACGCTTGGGATCGGTCTTGGCATGGCCGAACCAAATGATCCGGCATGGCACGGATTTTTCAGGCTTGGCCACATGGGGCATGTCTCAGGCCATATGATCATGGGGATGTTGGGGGGCATTGAAACCGGGCTTCGGGCGTTGGATATCCCGATTGGCGCTGGCGCTCTTGAGGCCGCCGCCTCCGAAATCGCGAAAGGATAAACGCAACATCGTCGTTTGGCGCAACCATCAGTTAAGACCCACCGGCTATCCTGTGATCCATTTCTATCGCAGAGCCGGAGATTACGGTGCGTCGCACAATCGAATTGCTTTTGCCGGCATTGATCCCTTCTTGGCGCTTTTTCAAATCTATCGAAGCATCGCCAAGGATTGAATATCGAATCCTGCCGGGGTCGCCAGCGCTTTTTCAAGCATTTGATTCTCCTGTCTTTTCTGATTGAGTTGGAACTTTCTGTTCCGTTTCCGTGCCGCTGAGTACCTTTCTTTTGTTGAGGCCGCGAATGTAGCGTTCAATCTCGGAGAGGCTTTCGTGCCCTGTCCATGCGCCGATTTGGACAGAGTTTCCGCCTGCTTCGGCCAAGGCCTGCGACCGGCTCTTTCTCAAACCATGTGCCGTCCGACCCTGGATGCCAGCCGCCCGCGCTTTGGCTGCAAACCACTGTCCGGCAGCCTTCACGCTTCGCGAGGTCCCGAAGGCAGTGGTGATCCAGGTAATGTGTTTGTCAGACCGCGCATCCAACGCCGCACGAAGAAACTGAAGATCGCTTTGCATGTCCGAGGCGAAATCTGGAAGAGGTCGGCAAAATGGAATCGCGACTTCGCCGCCAGTCTTCTGTTGATTGAACACCAGCCAGCCTTCTTGATCGACATTGCCCTGACCGAGCCGGAAGGCGTCCGAAATTCGCGCACCCGTGAAGAAAATAACCTCGAATGCGAGACGTTCTGAGGTTCCGATGGGCCAGAACTCGCGGAACTTCTCAACCTCTCCTTTGGACCAGGGAACATGGCCGCCTGACTTGGGTACCGGTGATTTCTTCACATTCTGAGCGGGGTCTTCAATTTTGTAGACGTCTTCAAGCCACTTGCCAAAAGCGCGCCAGACTTTGAGACGGTTATTTCTTGCATGCCCAGAAAATTTGCTGAGTGCTGCCTCGACATGTTTGGTCCGGAGGTCTCGAACCAGTCCTGTTCCATGGTTTCGGCGAATTTCATCCAACATTCGACGTCGGGAGGACCGAGTTTCATCAGAGAGAGCCGCAAAGCTGTCGGACGCAAGGTATCTGGGGACAGCTAGCGCGAGACTGCCTTGCCTTGCCCGAGGATTATTTGGTGCCTCGCCACCTGAAGCCGCCGTGTAGGCGTCAAGAAAACGCTGATCATCCGGAGGCAAATCGGGCATGGCAATGCCCTTCTGACCTTTGGGGCGATAATAGTACCGAACATTGCCGCTTGGAAAGCGCCCGGACGGATTGAGATGTTTCAACTTTATGTACACCCAAATGCCTCATCACAGCTGTTTGTTGGGTTCCAGTCTGAACCCGATACGGTCGGAAGTTCCGCAAGGGCGCTATCAAGTTCCCAACGCAGCCAGACAGCAACACCGTCCGCATCGCGCCCCGGTGGATAAGTACCATTCTTCACAAGCTTGTCGAAATGACCGGCGGAATGACCGCAATACCGCGCAGCTTCGGCGCGGCGCAATGCGGCACCCCAATCCGTGTTTGTGCGCGCATGCTTCATTCTTTAGCCTTCCTCGCCAATAATCTTGGTCTGGACCGCTGGCCCTTCTTTCTGATCAGTTTCGGGCGTACCTGGTTCGGTGAGTGCTTCGATATGTGACGGCAAAAGCAGCATCAAATGCCCAAGCTGGCGGTAGTTCCCGGTGGCACGTGCCTTGGAGCGAATAAGGCGAGGCGACACATGAACTCCATGTCCCGCCAGATGCTTGCTCCACTCCTCGGGCGTTTGGCCTAGACTAAGCAATTCGGACACTGATTTTCTCCATTCCTTGCAACTTCTTACATTTATGCGCGGGTCCACTTTACAAACAAGCTGAATCTGATCAATGTTCAAAAACCGGAACTATAGGACCGATTTTGCGATGAGCTTTAAGCTACCCCCTGATGATCGCTCACCCGAGCAACAGCACGCGGATGAACAAACGGCGATGCAGGCAATGATCGATGACCAAACGCTCGCTGAGGCTCTGAGCGTAAGGGTTCATGAGAACTTAGAGGCGTTTCGCAAGAAGCGAAAATTCAAAAAGGCAGAAATGGCCGAGATGATGGGTGTATCAGCGCGAAGTTACTACATGTACGAAACGGGCAAACGACCAATCCCCTCAAGTGCTCTTGTCCAATTGGAAGCATTCACCGGTGCGGACTTGAACGAAGTCCTTTTGGGCGGTTCTAAAGCTCCGAAGCAGGATGAGATCAGGTTTGTGGTTGATGAAGCCATAAAAGCGCTCTGTTTTTTGGGCAACAATTATAAAGATATGCCGATGACGACCAAACGGGATGTCTTAGACCAGATGTTCAAATGGCAGCGCAGTGGAGAAAGGGCGCGGCCAGACGATATTGTCGACGCTGTCAAATCTGTGACCCGATACAAATATCATCAAGATGAGTTGCCCGCACCGCCGTACTGGGAAGATTACGGAGATGATCAAGAGGGCTATGACCGCGATATGGCTGAGTGGGAGAGGATTGTTGCTGAAGACTGTCCGTTTGAAGACGACGATGACAGTAAGGCGGCTGATAAATGAATGCCGTAGAGATCGAAGAGGCAATATCGGTTCTGGCCGAACAGCCATTTCTTGCGGAAGAGTTCCCATTCGCCTTCTTGGAAGCATTTGGGAACAAACAGACCACGATTAAACGCCTGCGCAGTGGCTCGTCCAACAAATCCGATCTGGATGGCGTGCTTCAAACCAACAACATTCACATCAAGACTTGCCCGCCGGGTGGGGTCACGGCGGCTCTGGCGCAGCTGAAAGCCAGCCCAGCCACGACGAAGGCCAAGGCGAAATTCATCCTTGCCACCGATGGAGCAGCGCTTGAGGCCGAAGACCTGAACACAGGCGAGACGATCGCCTGCGCTTTCACTGACTTTCCCGATCACTTTGGGTTCTTCCTGCCGCTCGCGGGTATTAGCACCGTCAAGCAGATCCGCGAGAGCTCGTTTGACATCAAAGCCACGGGCCGTCTCAACCGCCTCTACGTTGAACTCTTGAAAACCAACCCTGACTGGGGCACGGCTGAACGCCGCCATGACATGAACCATTTCATGGCGCGGCTGATCTTCCTGTTTTTCGCTGAAGACACCTCAATCCTGAACGGCGAAGACTTGTTCACCGCTACTGTCACCCAGATGTCGGACAGGGACAGCTCGAACACCCATTGGGTGATCTCGGAACTTTTCCGCGCCATGAATACCAAGATCGACGACCGCGCCTCCGCGAACCTGCCCCGTTGGGCCGATACCTTCCCCTATGTGAACGGTGGGCTGTTTTCGGGTAGCACAGAGGTGCCCAAGTTCTCCAAGATCGCACGCAGCTATCTCCTGCACATTGGCAACCTTGATTGGACCAAGATCAACCCTGATATCTTCGGCTCCATGATCCAAGCGGTTGCTGATGATGAAGAACGCGGCGCGTTGGGGATGCACTACACCTCTGTGCCCAACATCCTGAAGGTACTGAACCCGCTCTTCCTTGATGATCTAAATGAAAAGCTAAGCGCCGCAGGGGACAGCAAGAAGAAGCTCGACAACCTGCGCAAACGCATGTCGAAAATCCGCGTCTTTGATCCGGCTTGTGGCTCGGGCAACTTCCTTGTCATCGCCTATAAGGAAATGCGCGCCCTTGAAGCCAAGATCAACGCTTTTGCAGGTGAACCTGATCGGCGCACGGATATTCCACTGACCAACTTTCGCGGCATCGAGCTGCGCGATTTTCCGGCCGAGATCGCCCGTCTTGCGTTGATCATCGCAGAATACCAATGCGACGTGACCTATCGCGGGCACAAGGACGCGCTGGCCGCGTTTTTGCCGCTGGACGCCGAGAACTGGATCACCCAAGGCAACGCCCTGCGCCTCGATTGGCTCACCGTCTGCCCGCCCACGTCGAAGGCCGTGGAGATGCGCGGCGAAGATCTGTTTATGTCTCCGCTGGAAAAGGCCCAGATTGATTTCAAGAACGAGGGCGGCGAGACCTATATCTGCGGCAACCCGCCGTACCTTGGTTCCAAATGGCAAAGCGCGGAACAGAAGGAAGACCTGAAGGCGATCTTTGACGGGCGGGTCAAAAGCTGGAAGTCGCTTGATTATGTGGCGGGTTGGTTCATGAAAGCCGCTGATTTTGGTCAGCACACCGATTGCACTGCTGCTTTCGTATCGACCAATTCGATCTGTCAGGGGCAGCAGGTGCCGATCCTCTGGCCCGCGATTTTTGCCAGCGGGCATCATATTAGTTTTGCCCATACCTCGTTCAAATGGGCCAACCTTGCCAGCCACAACGCGGGCGTGACTGTAGCCATTATTGCAATTTCGAACATGTCGAACCAATCACGCAGGCTCTACAGCTTGAACGCTGTGGGGGCCGCGGAGATGAAAGAGGTGGAGAACATCAATGCCTATCTAGTTTCATCTGACAATGTAGAGATCAAAACGCGTAGCGCCCCGCTCGACGATCGTGCAAAAATGCAATTCGGTAATCATCCTTATTACGGAAGCGCTCTCATTTTTTCTCATGAAGAGGGGCGAGGTTTGCTTTCTCTTAATCCCGAAGCGGGTGGGTTCATCAGGCCATTGTATGGTGCAAAAGAGTTTATTTCCGGAGCACCAAGGGCCTGTCTTTGGGTCGAAGAAAGTGGAATTGAAAAAGCTTCAAAGATTGCCGAATTTCGCGTCAAGTTCGATAGTGTAAGAGCCGCTAGGCAATCTGCTTCTAAGGACAAAGCAGCCCAAAAGTTAGCTGAGACTCCCTATCGGTTTCGAGACCAAACAACCGCGAGGTCACACATCCTCGCCGTTCCTCGTGTCAGCTCTGAAACTCGAGCATATTTACCTGTCGGCCTGCTCTCAGGTGATAGCATCGTTCAAGATCAAGCCTTCGCCCTCTACGACGCCCCACTCTGGAACATGGCGTTGATCGCCTCGCGCATCCATCTGGTCTGGATCGCCACGGTCTGCGGCAAGATGAAAACCGATTTTCGCTATTCCAACACCCTCGGCTGGAACACCTTTCCCGTCCCCAAACTGACCGAGAAAAACAAAGCGGACCTGACCCGCTGCGCCGAGGACATTCTGCTGGCCCGCGAGGCGCATTTCCCCGCCACCATCGCCGACCTCTATAAACCCGACGCCATGCCCGAAAACCTCCGCGCCGCCCACGAGCGTAACGACGAAGTCCTAGAACGCATCTACCTAGGTCGCCGCTTCCGCAACGACACCGAACGGCTGGAAAAACTCTTTGAGATGTACACCAAGATGACAACGAAAGTTTCTAACTAATGACTACCGAGCAAGAGCAAACGACAAGTGATGAAAATGCTCAGTCCAATACCGCAGTTCCGACCTGCTGGGCTTGCGGGACTGGCCTGAAAGAGAGGCAGCGCTATTGCACTAATTGTTCTAATTGGCAGGGCAAGTTTCGACGCAAGTTGAACCTGTCGAATACGGTACTTTCTCTTCTTGTTGCGCTCATTGCGGTGATTGGGACTACTGCCGAGCGTGTTGCCCAAGTTTTCCGAGGTGATCCAGAGCCGAGCCTTTATGTTTTTGGCGAGCTCTCCAATGATTGGGTCCAGCTTGATTTAAAGGTCGAAAACCTGAACGAACTCGACAGAGTGCTTCCATTCGTTTTTTATTGCGAACCGTTTGGTGCGGTCGCAACCTTGGACGTTGGCTCATTTCGCTTCTATAATAGCTCCCCGACATTGATTAGAGGAGATAAAAACGTCGAGATTACATACATCGTCGATCCAAAGGCACAACTGCCGCAAGGATACTCCGTTAGTCCGGAAACCCTATCAGGTTTAAACTGTAAGGGCGATCTCGGAGGGAAAGACGCGGATTTTGAACTCAATGTTGTTTTCAATAATGAACAATCCATTCGTTTTAATCTGGATGAAAATTAAGTGAGCGAAACTATTGCCATGACCAAATCAGTTCCCTCCGTTTCCGTTACCTACGCGCAGAACCGCAGTTTGACCACCTCGAACGAGCTGGGCATGCGTAAGATGCAAGAGCGCGCCTATGAGATGCGCGGTGAGCAATATCTGCTGATCAAATCCCCGCCTGCCTCGGGGAAATCGCGGGCGCTGATGTTCATCGCGCTCGATAAGCTACACAATCAGGGCCTTAAACAGGCTATCGTGGTGGTGCCTGAAAAATCCATCGGGTCAAGCTTCAACGATGAGCCGCTGAGCAAGTTCGGCTTTTGGGCCGATTGGCACGTCGAGCCGCAATGGAACCTTTGTAACGCGCCAGGTGGAGATGACGGTAAGGTTGGCGCAGTAGGGCGGTTCCTTGAAAGCGATGATCAGGTGCTGGTCTGCACCCACGCGACATTCCGCTTCGCTGTCGACAAGTTCGGGATCGAGGTCTTTGACGATCGGGTGATTGCCGTAGACGAATTCCACCACGTTTCTGCCAATCCCGACAACAAGCTGGGTGCGCATCTGGGCACATTCATTGCCCGCGATAAGGTGCATTTGGTCGCGATGACGGGGTCCTACTTCCGCGGCGATGCCGAAGCAGTCTTGTCCCCCGAGGATGAAGCTCGGTTCGAGACGGTTACCTACACCTACTACGAGCAGCTCAATGGCTATGAACATCTGAAGACGCTCGATATCGGCTATTTCTTTTACACCGGATCCTATGCTGACAGCATTTTGGAGGTTCTGGACCCAAACGAGAAAACCATTCTGCACATCCCGAACGTGAATTCTCGCGAAAGCACCAAGGACAAGCACAAGGAGGTCGAGCACATCATCGACAGCCTGGGTGAGTGGAAGGGGCTTGATCCTGAAACCGGGTTTCAGCTGGTCGAGACGGCAGAGGGTCGCGTGTTGCGCATCGCCGATTTGGTCGATGATGAGGCGGCCAAGCGTGATAAGGTAGCCAGTGCGCTGAAGGACCCTGCGCATAAGAACGACCGCGACCATGTGGATATCATCATCGCCCTGGGGATGGCCAAGGAAGGCTTTGACTGGATTTGGTGCGAGCATGCACTGACCGTCGGCTATCGCGCGAGCCTAACCGAGATCGTACAAATCATTGGCCGCGCGACCCGTGACGCCGAAGGAAAGGCTCGCGCTAAGTTCACTAACCTGATCGCTGAGCCTGACGCAGCCGAGGCAGCCGTCACAGAAGCGGTGAATGATACGCTGAAAGCGATTGCCGCCAGCTTGCTCATGGAACAGGTTCTCGCGCCACGTTTCAACTTCTCGCCCAAGAGCCCGAAGAGCGGGCCGGTCGAAGGCTTCGACTATGGCGAAGGCGGCTATGACCCAGCCAAGGAGAATGTTGGTTTCAATGAGGCAAGCGGTCAGTTCCAAATCGAGATTAAGGGGCTGGCAGAGCCCAAGAGCAAAGAAGCTGAGCGCATTTGCCAGGAGGATTTGAACGAGGTGATCACCGCTTTTGTTCAGGACAAGACGACGATCGAACGCGGGTTGTTTGACGAAGAGCTTGTGCCTGAAGAGCTGACGCAGGTGCGCATGGGCAAGATCGTCGGGGCGAAATTCCCCGAGCTGGATGCCGAAGATCAGGAGGCAGTGCGTCAGCATGCAGTCGCCGCTCTGAACCTGACTCAGAAAGCCAAGGAGATTGCGCTTTCGACGCCTGATGATGAGCAAGCCAGCAGCAATACTGCATTGATTGACGGGGTACGGAAGTTTGCGATGGATGTGCGCGAGTTGGACATTGACCTGATTGACCGGATCAACCCGTTTGGCGAAGCCTATGCGATCCTAGCCAAGACCATGAGCGAAGAAAGTCTTAAGCAAGTGCAGGCGGTGATCTCAGCGAAAAAGGTCCAGTTCTCTCCTGAAGAGGCGCGCGATCTGGCCCGCCGCGCTGCTAAGTTCAAGCAAGAGCGTGGACGCTTGCCAGATATCACTTCTGCGGATTCTTGGGAAAAGAAGATGGCTGAGGGCGTGGCTTATCTTGTGCGCATGAAGCAGGAGGCCGCCAATGGCTAAAGAATTCACTCAAGAAGACGATGCGCTTCTGGCTGAGCTTGGCGTCGAGGTTGAGACAAAGAAAGCTGTTACGCACACACCTCGCGAAGAACGCATCATTGCAGGGTTTGAAGAGATTCAGCGCTTTGCTGAGGAAACTGGTTCCGCTCCACAGCACGGCGAAGATCGTGACATTTTTGAACGCCTTTACGCCGTCAGGCTAGACCGCATCCGCGAGCTTCAGGAATGCCGCGATCTGGCCGAGCCTTTGGACGAGTCGGGGCTTTTGACAGGTGCAGTCGAAGTGCAATTTGCTGGCGCAGAAGAGCTCGACGATGATGCGCTTCTCGCCGAGCTGGGGGTTGAGGTCGAAGCTCCCCCGATCACGGAGCTGAAGCACGTTCGATCGACTGCCGAGAAGAAGGTCGCTGAAGAGGTGGCCAGCCGCGACAAATGTGAAGACTTCGACACCTTCAAGCCGCTCTTTGAACAGGTGCAGAAAGAGTTGGATAGCGGCCTGCGCGACACTCGACCTTTCGAGATGAAGGCTGAGATAGAGAAAGGGCGCTTCTTCATCGTCGGAGGCCAGAAAGCCTATGTTGCAGATAAGGGCGAGACGACAATCAATGACCAAGGGCGCACAGATGCACGTTTGCGCGTGATCTTCGATAACGGGACTGAGAGCAACATGCTCATGCGATCGCTTCAGCGTTCTCTGAACAAGGACGAGGCGGGCCGACGGATCACGGAGCCGACCGCCGGGCCCTTGTTTTCCGATCAGACGATCGACGGGGATGAAGCAAGCGGAACGATCTACGTGTTGCGCAGCAAGGCCGATCATCCCCTCGTCGCAGAGAACCGTGAGCTGGTGCACAAGATCGGCGTGACCAACATGACCGTGGAAAAGCGCATTGCGGGGGCTCACCTTCAGCCGACATTCTTGATGGCCAATGTCGAGATCGTTGCGACCTACGAGCTCTACAACATTAACCGGACAAAGCTTGAAAACCTGATCCACCGCATCTTTGAACCCGCAAGGCTTGAGATCGAGATCATGGATCGCTTCGGGCGACCGGTCGTTCCTCGCGAGTGGTTTCTCGTGCCGCTCTTTGTGATCAAGGAAGCAGTCGAGCGGATCAAGGACGGCACGATATCCGGCTACCAATACGATCCTCAAGGGGCTTCTTTGAAGCGAACTATGACGTGATCATGAGGGAACGACAGGAAAAAGCAGGGGCTTTCGGTTGTGGATAAGTTGCGGGATTTGATCCTTAAAGCACTGTTATCAAATGGGTACTTTCCGAAGGAACTCCCACCTGTTTTTACGACAGAAGACTTCGGCTCTCATGCAGATGCAATCTTACAAGACTGGCATGCAGCGAAGGTTTTTGAGATCAAGAGGGCTAAGGACTTTGGTAAGGTCGGCGGAAAGAAATTCCGGTCGAAGTACAGCTACAAGAAAATTCCGTCTGCTGATCCAGAAGTAATTTCGAAACCGAAGAAACTGTATGAACGCCGAAACATCCATGTGACCCACCCAATTCCACAAGCGTTGCTAACGCGAGAGCTGGCAGAGAACTGGGCGAAAGTTCAAAAATGGCTTTCAAAACAAAGGTACTCTGAAGACGAAATCCATGTTTCGGACCGATATGAGAGGGCCATCAAAGGGATAAACTTTCCCATTCACAGAGCCAAGACGAGCTATCTGGAGGCGACATCAGATTGGCTAATCAAGACAGACATTTCTCGGTTCTACCCAACGATTTATACCCACTCGACCGCGTCGGCGGATTTCCACGGCCCCAGTCTGTGGATGACTTCTGCTTTGAACAGGCCGATCATGGTCTCAGCCAGCGCGTTATCATAACTGTCTCCGACGGTTCCGACGCTGGGTTCTAGGCCAGCATCAG